>CAWFCU010000001.1:842500-1254654 GCA_963814445.1 uncultured Chitinophagaceae bacterium | reverse complement strand
AGGCGGTCGCAATGCGACTGGTCGACAGGTTCCGGGCGAATCGCATGCGGGAATCCGATGCGGCGTTCCGGATCGCTGAAACGCTCTTTCGCAACGCAAAGCTGGGGAACTCGGTGTTCGTGATCCGCCGCAACAGCGCGGGCGCCTACCAGGCGATTGCGCAGTTCATGATCGTGGTGATCGAGGAAAAGATCGTGATGGCGCCGGTGGTCGTCTCGAAGACCGCGAAGAACGCTAAGGTGCTGGAAATCGGCGCAAGATCCTGGCCCAGGCGCCGCGCGATGGCATCGGCAAGGAAGTGTGGGTGGTCTCGACACCTGATAGCAGCAAGTGGGGCGATCAGCAGGCCATCCGAGAATAGGAGCTCAAAGCGCGAGCGTCCGGCTTACGATAACCGACATCCTCGTGCCCGCTTCAACGCGGATTGTAGGCGGCATCGCCAGGCTCCGATCGACCACGCGGTTGGTGACGATGCTGGCGCTGCGCTGGACGCCTTCGGCCATTGCGGCGTCGACCGGGTCGCGGGCGACGACGCCAATACCGGCATAGGTGAGTTGAGGGTCTTCGGTCGAAGCGACGCCGATATTGACCAACGTGCCGAGCGCGGCGGCGCCAAACACGTCCAGCCAATGGTCATCGACCTTGCCGCGGACGCCGGCGGCCCCTGACGGATCGACGGCGGCTTCCTCGAGCGCAATCTCGTCGCCGTTCGGCATGATGATGCGCGACCACATGATTGCGATGCGGCCCTGGCCGTAACGCGTGCTCGACTTGTAGTCGCCAACGAGGCGTGCGCCCTGAGGAATCAATAGTGCGCGGCCTGTCGCGCTATCATAGATCGCCTGGGTGACCTGTGCGACGACCGGACCTGGCGATTCCGAGTTGATCGCCGTCAGAAGGCTGGCAGAAATCACTGCGCCGGGGAAAAGCGCGCGCGTTGAGGTCGCGGACGTGTCGTGTTGATGCCGGGGGGCCATGCGCAATGCCGCTATCGGATCGCGCAAGGCCGCGGACGTCTGCTGAGGCGGGCCGGTTGCAGGCTCGGGCTCCTGTCGCAGAGCGAAGAACAGCTGCGAGCGTCCAGCCTCTTCGGCTTCTGCGATCGCCGGATCGGCCGGCTCGCTGGTTGTGTCGCCTGCTTCGCCGCTGAGCACATCATAGCTGCTGCGGTGCGGTTCCGGTTCGTCAGGCGCGAAGGCGGCAACGTCGCCTGGCAGCGGCGGACCAAGCAGGGGAGCTGAGGCGGGTAGCAGCTGCGCCTGCTGGATCGCGGCCTGCCGGTAGTCTGCTGGAAGCCTGCGAAGCGCGCCTTGCGCCATCTCGGGCCGGGCCGGGTCCGACATCATCGGCTTGGTGTCAGCGGGCGCCTTCGAGCGGTCTGATGAGAGACCATTGGAGCCGAGAACCAGGATGATCGCGACAGCGCAACCGATGACGATCAGGATCGCAGGCTTGTTGAGGCCTTTAGCCCCCGGGCCCTTCACTCTGATGTCCGTGAGCGGTGGCGGCGCGCCAGGGCCGTTGGGCGGCCGCGCCTCGTCATTGTCCGGCGACGGCCGAGGAGGAATGCCGTCAGCCATGAGCGCCTCCCGGGAGGGGCGTCTGGCGTTGGATCTGGACGCGTCTCTGGCGCACGCCGGCTCCGAGACGCAGCTCGGCTTTGTTGAAAAGCCGGTCCACGACGTAATAGTGTCCCTGAACGCGATAGTTGACCAACTCGGCGCCTTCATCGCCAATCACGAACAGAGGCGGGGCCTCCATCGTGCGGATCCGCTCCGGCATCTCGATGAATACCTGCTGCCCATCGTCGAATGCCGCGAGCGGACGCCAGTCCGGCTTGTCGCCACCAATGCGGTAGCGAAGGTTGAGCCGTTCAGGCGCGAATGCCGGCGGGGGCGGCGATGCGGGCGGCGACGGATTTCTCGCCAGCATCATCTCCGCAGGATATCGCCATGCGAGTGCCGCCATAGCCGGGCCCGCAACGCTCTTGAGTTCGACGTGGTAGACGCGACGGTCGGTCATCATCGATGAGATTGGTGGAGAGACCTGGGGCGTTTGGTTTGACGAGGACATGCGCCTGTGCATCTGGGCCGGCGCCGGAATGCGCGTCTCCGACAATCCATCTTGTGGTGTCCCCGGCGGATACGGAGAGCAGGGCTTCGCCGGGTTCGAGTGCGATGTCGGTGATGCGCTGCGGCGAGGCCTGGATGGCGTAGAGCGCGCCGCGCTCCCAGGCGAACTCGTGGAGGGCGCCGACGAGGCTGGCGTCGCTTGGCTGGCGAAGCGCGGCCTGATTGGTGTCCGCAAGAGAGTTAGCCTTCTGAGCCGTAGCGGGCGAGGCGAAGGCGATAGCCGCAAGGCTTGCGGCGAGAAGCATGAGGCGTGTCATTGCTGGAGATCCCGGGACCAGGTGAGAGCGTGCACATAAAGACCGAGCGGATTCTTGGAGAGCCGCTCGGGGGTGGAGGGCGGGTCGATCACGATGGTTGCAACGCCGGTGTAGCGCTCGACATGCGCCAGCGTGCCGTTGGTGTAGGCCGATTCACGCCAGCGCAGCTGGAAGCTCGTCGGGCTGGCGCGCACGACCGAGAGCACGTCAACGGCGATCGTCGTCTTGCCGACCTTCGCGAAAGGATCATCGTCCGCCGCCATGGCGTTGAGCACCTGGGCGCCGCCCTGGGTGGCCCAGTCATAGGCCCGCAGCCAGTTCTGCCTAACGACGATCGGGTCCGATGGGAGCCCACGCACCATTTCGATGAAGCGGGCAAGATGCCAGGAGAGCTGGGCGTCGCTCGGCTCGTAGGCCGACGTGGCGGGGCCTACGAGCCGCGCCTCGCCAGTCTCGCTGGCTTCAATGACAAAGGGGACAGCCGCAGGTCGCATGGCCAGGGCGATCACACCTGCGGCGAGCGCCGCTGACAGGCCGAGCGAGACGAACGCGGCTGTGCGCCAGGTTCGGGCGTGGGCCAGGGAAGAGCCCATGCGGCGGTCCCAGAGCTGCTGGGCCTCGCGGTAAGGCGTTTCGGGTTCCGGCGTTCGTGACAGGCGCGAGGAGCGCGTGGCGGTGAACATGTCTCAGTCCTTCTGTTTGAGGTTGGGTCCTTCGGAGGCGCCGCCGCCATCGCCCGATCCGATCGTGTGGGCGGCGATCATCACGCCTTCGCGGATGGTCTGGCCGTGGCGGAAACGCTGCGCCCAGGCGGGTTGCAAGGGTGAGGTTTGCGAGGTTGCTGTTTGCGGAGCGGCGGCGGCAGCCGGTGAGGGCGAAATCGCGCCTGCCGACGACGCGACCGCGCGCGCGCCGGCCGCCTGACGCCCCCGGAAATGACTGGCGGCGCGTGCGGCGGCCTGGCGGACGTCGCCAGCCGCCGCTGCGCCCAGACCGACGGCTGCGTTCAAGGGCGCCGCCGCGGGACCGGAGAGACCGGTGCGCATCGAACCAAGGGCGGCGGCGGCGCGCAGGCCGCCGGCTGAAGAGGACGCTCCGTTGACGGCCGCGCGGCTGGCGCCGACCGCTCCGCTGACCGATGCGCGGCCTGCCATGACGGCGCCCGCTCCAGCAGCGCCGACGCCAATGGCTGTGCCGGCCGCAGCGCCCGCCGAGAGTTGCGGTGCGCCAGAGACAAGACCCGCAGCGATGCGCGGACAGAAGACCGAGAGGCCCATCAGCGTCAGCGCGCCGAGCACGACCGCGAAGGCCTGCTCGATGGTCATGTCGTCGGGATCGAGCGCGGTCCGCAGCGTCGCGAACATGGTCGAGCCGATGCCGATGATGACCGCGATCACCATCACCTTGATGCCGGAGGAAATGATGTTGCCGAGGACGCGTTCGGCAAGAAAAGTCGTCTGCCGCCAGAAGGCGAACGGCACGAGGATGAAGCCGGCAAGGGTCGTGATCTTGAACTCGACGATCAGCACGAAGAGCTGGATCGAGAGCACAAAGAAAGCGGCGATGACGATGATCCCGCCAATGACCAGGAGGATCACCTCGGGCAGGTTGGCGAAGAACTCGATGGGCCCAGGCGCGATCGCACCGATATGATCGAAGATCGGTTGAGAGGCGGAGAGCCCTTCGGCCGCGACCAGTCCGGGCTTGACGAGGTCATCTGGCCCGAAGCTTGCCGCCGATGCGCTGAGACCGAGCGTCGCGAAGCTGTCGAACACGATGCTGGAGAGCATGGCGAAGTTGCCAAAGATGAAGGCGAACGCGCCGACATAAAGCGTCTTCTTGACCAGGCTCTGCAGGATGTCCGTGTTGGCGCCCCACGCCCAGAACAGCGCGGCGATCGTGACGTCGATGACGATCAGGATCGCCGCCAGCGAAGTGACGCTGCCATCGATCAGGCCGAAGCCCGAGTTGATGTAGGTGATGAACGTCTCGAGAAACCCGTCGATCGCGGAGAAGTTGTCCATGATCGTCCCCTCCTTGCAGTCGGCCTATTGCCAGGGCCGCTCGTCGGAATGCGCATTCTGTGCGCCGCCGAAGAAATGCTGATGCTGGGCCTGCGCCTGTGCGCGCACCTCCATCTCGCGGGCGCGCTCGAGTGCATCGGCGCGCGAGGTGGCGACGAGCAACGCCTGCAGCCGCATCGACTGCTCCGCCTGGAAGGTCAGAAGCTCGTTGGTCGCCTGGCTGACGGAGAGGGCGCCGGCGGCGTTGGCGCTCGCCTGGCTGAGCGATTGCAGGGTCAACTGATCGTCCCTCAGCTGCTCGCTCGCCCTGGCCTGCAGAACGAGCGACGTCTGAAGCGCCGCGCGGGCGGCGTCGATCTGGCGGGCAGCCGCTTGGGCGCGCGTCGCCACGTCCGTGTTGCGATAGTCGCCCGAATAAAGACCCTCAAGGGCGGCGCGGGTCTCGTTGACCCTGAGGGCCAGCCCCCGCGCCTCGTTCAGCAGCGCATCCATCTCGCGCAGCTTCGACAGGATCTCCGGCGCAAAGGTGTCGCCAAGACGGGTGAGGTTCCGGGCGTCGTTCTCGAGCTGCTTCACCTGATGGGTGATCTGGGCGACCTGGTTGTTGATCTGCTCCAGGGCGCGCGCCGCGCCGAGCCCGGTCTGGACGAGGTTGGCGGGGTCGATCACCGTGAGCTGGGCCGCAGCTGGGGGCGCCATGAGGGGCGTTGCGGCAACGGCGCCGGCGAGGAATCGAAGCAGGTGTCTCATTCGGATTCTGGACATCACACGGTCTCCTTGGGCTTGATGTTGAACGGGGCTGACGAGGATTGCGGGGCTGGCGCATCGAGCGCATCGAGCACCCAGGCGAGCTGACGCGCGTGCAGGAAGCGCCGCCAGAAAGGCATGGGGCTTCCCTGTCTTTCGAGATGCGCGACGAGCTCGCGCGAGGTCGGATCGGAGGCGGCGCAGACCGCCAGCGCGACAGGTCCGAGCGCGAGGTCGAACAGCCGGCGGCCCTTCGGGCTCGCATAATAGTAGTCGCGCTTGCGTTGCGCCGAGGCGATCAGCCCGATCTCGGTCTGGTTGAGGCCGAACCGTTCGTAGGCCTCCCGCTGTTGCGGCTCGAAGGCGCGCTCATTGGGAAGATAGATGCGCGTCGGACAGGACTCGATGAGCGCAGGCGCGATGGCGCTGCCGGCAATGTCGGCCAGCGACTGGGTCGCGAAGACCACGGCGACATTCTTCTTGCGCAGGGTCTTCAGCCATTCGCGAATCCGCGCAGCAAAAATCGGCGTATCGAGGAAGAGCCAGGCTTCGTCCAGGACAAGGAGCGTCGGGCGTCCGTCGAAGCGCTCCTCCAGCCGGTCGAACAGATGGAGGAGGGCGGGCGCCGCCGCCTTCGGCCGCGCCATGATCTCCTCCATTTCGAACAGGACCGCGTCGGCGAGATGGAGGCGATCCTCGGCGCCGTCGAAGATCGAGCCATGCGCGCCGTCCTGCGTGTAGGGCAGCAGGGCGGACTGCAGCGCCGCGTCCTGAACGAGAAGACGCAGACCTGTGAGATGGCGCTGTTCGCGCGGCGCCGAGGCAAGGCTTCCGAGCGCCGTCCAGACGCGCTCCTGGATTCCGGCGGATCGGCCCGATGCCTTCCTGCGCCAGAAGGCCCAGGATCCAGTCGAGCGCGGCCGACCGCGCTGAGGGTTGATCGATCCGGGCCAGCGGCTGGAACGCGGGCGCCCCTTGGCTGCCGAGGTCTATCGCCGCCCCGCCGATGCCGAGCACGGCCGCGCGCGAGGAGCTGCCCTTGTCGAAGACAAAGACCTGCGCGCCGGGGAAGCGCTTCCACTGCAGCGCCAGGAAAGAAAGAAGCACGGATTTGCCCGCGCCGGTCGGGCCGACGATCATCGTATGTCCGACATCGCCGACATGCAGATCGAGGCGGAAGGGCGTCGAGCCATCGGTCCGTGCAACCGCGAGGGGCGGAGCGTCGAGATGCCGGTTCCACGGATCGCCTGCCCAGGCGGTCGACAGCGGCGCGATATGGGCGAGATTGAGGGTCGACACCATCGGGTGGCGCACATTCGCCCAGGCATGGCCGGCGATGCTGGAGAGCCATGCTTCGACCGAGTTGAGTGTCTCGGTGACGGTCGTGAAGCCGCGGGAGGCAATGAGCCGCTCGGCATGCCGGATCTTTTCGTCCGCCTCTTCCGCGTTCGCGCCCATCACCACGAGGGTCGAGGTCATGAAGCCGAACCCGACAAGCTCCGAGCCTGCCTCCTGCAGCGCCTCGTCGACCTCCTCCGTCTTGGCGATCGCATCCGGGTTGGAGAAGGTCGAGGTCTCCCCGGTCAGCATCTCCTTGACAAGCGCGCCCATCGACTTGTGCCTGGAGAACCAGAGGCGGCGCCATTTGACGAGCTCGCGCTCGGCCTCGTCGCGGTCGAGGCAGAGATAGCGCGTCATCCAGCGATAGGTCATGGCGCAGGCATTGAGGTCGTCGAGCACGCCGGGATGCGAGGCAGGCGGGAAACCCTTGATGGTCAGAACGCGCAGATGCCTGTCGCCGAGCCTGGGCGCGATCCCGCCGATCAGCGGGGCATCGCAGAGCAGGCCGTCGAGGAAGGCCGCCCCCGCGGCCGCACGCACCTGCGTCCGGCGCGGCGAGACCAGTCCCTTGAGATAGGTCAGCGTCTCGTCGTCATCGAGGCCATGGAAGTCCGCGACGATGCCGGCGAAGAGGCTGAACGCATGCCCGACGCTGCGCTGGAAACTTTCGAGGGCTTCGCGCGCAACCTGGCGATCAAGCGCCGCGTTGCCCCGGGCGGCGGTCCTGGAGCTGACGCCTGACCTCGCTGCCTCTCCGGCATGAGCAGGCTTCGCGCGCTGGTCGATCTCGAAGAAGAAGGCCGACGCCTTGGCGTGCGAGTCAGGGGCCGGCGTCCATTGCAGGGTCAGGTGATGGATTGTCTCGAACTGGGCGCCCGCCTGCTCGAAGGCAGCCGCGCGCTCGGAATCGACGAGCCGCGACAGATCATCCTCGAAGGCGCCCTGCGGATAGTCCGTGATCTCGCGCCGATCCGCCTCGACATAGATGGCCCAGCCTCGTCCGAGCCGGCGGAACACGTTGTTGGCGCGCGCGGCAAACGAGACCAGCTCCTCGGGCGTGGAGGACCGGACATCCGGACCGCGGAACCGTGCGGTCGCCTGGAAGCTGCCGTCCTTGTTGAGGACGACGCCGGGCGCAACCAGCATGGCCCAGGGCAGGAAGTCCTCAAGCCGGTCGGGAATGTGCGTGTAGGGCGCAAGGCTGAGCATGGTCAGGAATCCGGTTTGAAGGTCAGCATTCGAGGCGATCATTCTTCCAGGCGGTTTGGGATACGCATCGCGCGCTTCAGGACATCGATGGCGTCCGGATCCCGCCGGGCGAGGAAGACGCCGACAACGTGGCCCACGACCCCCGCGATGATCCCGGCAATGGGCGCTCCGGCGAAGGCGATCACCGCTGCGAGCGTGCCGTTGAGGATGGCGTAGGGCCGGGGCGCGCCGCCCATGAGGATGGGCTGGGTCAGCGCTTGCCGGACCGGCGCGAGATAGCCTGGAACATCGCTTGGATCTCTCATGGGGTGGGATCGCGCATTTTGATTTGCCTCTACGGGATGAGCGCGCCGCCGCCGCCAACCAGCGGCAGGAAGAAGCTTGTCGCCGCAAAGGCGATGGCGAGACCGAACAGGATCTGCAGCAGCTTCTTGAAGCCCTGGCCGACATCACCGAACGCCAGGGTGAGGCCGGTTGCGACGATGATCAGGATGGCGACGATCCGGGCGACCGGGCCGGTGATGGAGTCCATCACCGCCGTCAGTGGTCCTTCCCAGGGCATGGCCCCGCCAGCGCCGCCGGTTGCAGCGTGTGCAGCGCCGGCGGCGATGGCGGTCACCGCCGCAAGGGTTGCAAGGCGCACGAACGCGCGCGCCGGAGGGTTGAACGTCATCTCAGGGCTCCTTGGTTTTGGGAATGCGCGTCTTGCCCTCGCGCGTCGGGCGTTCGCACCCAGGACTCATTGAGTTTGGGTGCGAAGATTTCTGCTACGCGGCGGCCGGCTGGCCCGCCGCGCTCGATGAACACGACAAGGTCTACGGTCTCGGCGATCAGCGCTGCCGGCGGGCTGCTGGACGCTTCCATCGCAAGCTGCTCCAGCCGGCCGAGCGCGGCGCGCGCGGAGTTGGCGTGAAGCGTGGCGATGCCGCCCGGGTGGCCCGTGTTCCAGGCCTTGAGGAGGTCGAGCGCTTCGGGCCCGCGCACCTCGCCGACGATGATCCTGTCCGGACGCAGGCGCAGCGTCGAGCGCACAAGATCCGACAGCGTGACAGCGCCCGCCTGGGTCCGGAGAGCAACGGCGTCCTCGGCGGCGCATTGCAGCTCGCGCGTGTCTTCGAGGATCACGACGCGCTCGTTCAGGAGAGCGATCTCGGCGAGCAGGGCGTTCGCCAGCGTCGTCTTGCCGGAACCGGTTCCGCCCGCAACGATGATGTTGGCGCGGGAAGCGACCGCCTTGTGCAGAACCGCGCACTGGCGGTCGTCGATCACGCCTGCCGCAACGTAGTCCGCAAGGCTGATGATGCAGGTCGCAGGCTTGCGGATCGCAAAGCACGGGGCGCGGGCAACCGGGGGAAGAACGCCTTCGAACCGCTCGCCGCGCGGCGGCAGCTCGGCGGACACGATGGGCCTGTCGCGGGTGACCTCGGCGCCCGTCAGCGTCGCAATGAGGCGGATGGCGCGTTCTGTCTCTATCGGCGCGAGGCTGAAGCCGGCCGCCCGCCGTCCGCGCCCGATGCGTTCGACCCAGACCCGGCCATCGGGATTGACGAGGACCTCGATCGTGTCCTCCGCCAGGAGGATCGCCGTGACGTCGGCGCCAAGGGCCGTCGCCAGCATGGCGAGACCGCGCGCCGGATCCGGGAGGAGAGAAGAGTGCACGCTCATTCTGCGGCGACAGTCTGGGCGCCCGCGCCCGTTGGCCCCGCCGCACCCGTTGCTGTGTCGCGCAGGACGCTCTTGCCGGCGGACAGCCGGGCGATGATCGCATTGATCATGTTGCGGAAGCGCTCGGCGCCGCGCGCATTGAGGGTTGGCCGGTCCTGTTCCGGGATGTCCGGCGCGAGGCTCATGGCGAACCGCGCCGCATGCGAGGAGAGCTCGAAATGCGTCTCGACCGCTTTCTCGATCACGCCGAGCCTGCGGGAGACTGTTTCCAGCCGCGCCATGATGGCGGCGTGTTCCGCCTCTCGCCCGGTGTTGGCGAGGGATCTGGCGATCAGGTCCTCGATGATGTCCGAGACGCTTCTGTCCCGAACGGCGGCAAGGCGCCGGATCGCATCGCTCAGCTCCACTGTCAGATAGGCGGTCACCTTGTCGCGCGCCATGACGCTCAGAACTCCGTGTCGAATGCGTGAGGGTTGATGCCGAAGATGGAGCGCGCCGGGCTGGCGTCGCCGAGGGCGGCGTCGAGACCGTCTGCGACCTTGGCGGCGGCGGGCGCTGCTGCTGGTGTTGGCGGGGCGGGCGCGGACGCCGGCGTCGAGAAGTCGAAAGCCTTCTGCCTCGGTTCGGGGGAGCGCCGCGCCGACTGGGCCCGAGGCGCTGACGGCCTTAGCGGCGCCGGCGGGGCGGGCGGCGCGACAACGCCCGTCCAGCTCGTCGGGACGCCGCCGGGCGCGAGGCCGGGCGAGGCGAAGGGCGGGCGCACGCGCGCCCGGAGCACGGGCTCGGCAAAGTAGCGGATTTTCTTCGCCCGTATCGGCGGGGCGCCGCCGGTAAGGATGAGCGCCTCATCCGGCGGCAGCTGCATGACCTCGCCCGGCGTCAGCAGCGGACGCGGCACTTCCTGGCGCGACACCATGGTGTGGCCGAGCCACGGCGCCATGCGCGAGCCGGCATAGTTCATCTGCGAGCGGGTCTCGGTGGTGACGCCCAGCATGTCGGAAATGCGCTTGGCGGTGCGCTCGTCATTGCAGGCAAAGGCGACGCGGACATGGGCGTTGTCGAGGATGGAGGAATGCTCGCCATAGGTCTGCGCGATCTGGTTGAGCGACTGGGCGACAAGGCAGGCCTTGATGCGGTACCCGCGGATATAGGCGAGGGCGTGCTCGAAGAAGTCGAGCCGGCCGAGTTGCGCAAACTCGTCGAGCATCAGGAGGACGCGCCGCCCCTGGGGCCGGGCGGCCGCCGCCTGCATTTGCGCCGCGACCTCGGTGAGGCGCTTCAGGATCTGGTTGATGACGAGGCGCAGCAGCGCCCTCAGCCGCGAAATCTCCTCTGGGGGCACGATGAGGTAGAGCGAGACCGGGCGTGCGCCCGTGATCAGGTCCTCGATCGCGAAATCCGACGCTTCCGTGGCGCGCGCCAGCACCGGATCGCGGTAGAGCGTCAGATACCCAAGCGCGGTCGAGACAACGCCGGAGCGCTCGGCGTCCGCCATGTCGAGAAGCTGGCGCGCGCCTGCCGCCACGACCGGGTGCGGCGCGCCGTCCTTGATCGGCTGGCGCAGCATGTCTTCGAACAGGGCGAGGACCGGCCGGCCGGGATCGGCGAGAAGCTCGGCGAGGCGCGCGAGCGTCTTCTTCTCCTCGGCATAGAGCGTCCAGAGAGTTGTGGCGACCAGCAGCTCGAATGCGCGAAGCTGCCAGTGGCTGCGCTCTCTCAATGCGCCTTCGGGATCGACCAGCATGTCGGCGAGGACCTGCGCATCGCGAACTTCCGCTTCGCCCCGCCGGATCTGGGTTAGCGGATTATAGCGATGCGTGGCGCCCGCAGCCGGCGCGAAGCGATAGACGGGACCGAACGCGCCGCGAACGCCCGACGTGACGGTCCAGTTCTCACCCTTGAGATCGAGGGTGATGTAGGAGTGGCGCCAGACCAGCCCCGTGGGGAGAGAGACCCCGACGCTCTTGCCGGTGTTGGTCGGCGCCACCACCAGGACATGCTCGTCGCCGTCGTGCCGGAGCAGCCGTCGATTGAAGGCGCCGAGCACCACACCATCGCCCCGCGTGAGGTCGAGCTTCTCGATGTCGCGCGCTGTAGCCCAGCGCGCCGTTCCGTATGTGTCGGACGATCCGGCCTCGCGGGAGCGCCAGAGAGAGAACCCAAATGCCGTGCTGACCGCGATGGCAACGCCGGCGAGGAATATCGCGCCGCCTGTTTCGAACACAGGCCGCGCATAGGCATCGAAGGCGTACCACCAGAGGAAGAATTTCCACGGGGCATAGAACGGATAGCCGAACAGGTGACCTGCCGGCGCGCCCAGCTGGACCTGGAAGCCCAGCGCCGCCGCTGTCCACTGGGTCGCGCTGACAGCAGCAGCGACGAGCAGGATGACGACGGCGGCGATCTGCCCCCAATAGATCCGTCCTGCGCTCATGATCCGGCCTCGCGGGAGAGCGGGAAGGTGAGAAGCGGACGAAGGACGCCGACGACGTCGCTTGAGCGCACGGGACCGAAATACCGGCTGTCGAACGAGGCGGGGTGTTGCGACAGAAGAAAGAGTTCGTCGGGCGCGAGGCGGCGGCATCCGCTCCACCGCGGCAGCGTTTGCCCGTCCGACATGTGCGAGCGGGCCTCGGCCATGATCGCGCTGTTGATGGAAACAACAGAACCGTTGCGGCAGACCGTGTCGCCACCCTGCGCCGCCACCGGCTTCAGCAGCATCCGGTCACGTGCAAGGACACTCGATGCGATCGAGACAGAGCTCGCAGCCGCAAGCGCAATTATATCGCCCGGCGCAGGGGCCGCGTCATCGATGAGGTAGAGACCCACCGGAATGCTGGGCGTGAAATTCCAGACCAGCGCGGGCCGGCGCGGAAGAAAGGACAGGGCGCCAAGCACGGCTGCGCTGGCGGTGAGACCAACGAGCGCTGCGCGGCGTGAGGCCTTGCCTTTGGCGCGATTGATCGCTCCGGCGTTTCTGAAGGTCGCTGTATGCTCGGACTTGCTCACTGGCGTTTCCCCAACACCAGAAGCGCCGCAAATTTGCTGCCGAAGCTGAGCCGCATCTTGTGCGGGGACTCAACTTCGTCACCGCACGGCGTATCGCGCTCGCCGCATTTTGTTCGTGGGCAAACGCAGCGGGACAATCGAGGGACTCTCGATGTCCCGATACGGCTCAACAAGTCCGTCGGCGCCAGAGACAAGCGCCGCGCACGCATGCGGTACAAAAGAAAAATGCTGGATCCTACGTCGCCGTGGCGTCAGGCGCCGCGCGCGTGATCTTTTGCAGCGCGACGGCGGTCCTTAGTTCTGTGCCCAGTTGGATTCGTTTCATCGAAACAATAGGGACACGCATGAAAGCCTGGATTTTGATTGCTGCAGCAATGCTGGTCATGGCGCCGGCTGCGGCGCAGGTCAGCGTGAAGGGCTACTACCGGAAGGACGGAACGTACGTGGCCCCTCACATTCGCTCGGAGGCTAACAGTACGAAGGCCGACAATTACGGGCCTTCATCGACCTCGCCGCTCTACAGCGGCAAGGGATCGGTGACGCCGCCGTCAACGCGCGACGCAGACCGCAATGGCTCGGCCAACCGGTTCAGCAGCGACGATGACAGCGACACGGTCCATGATGATCGCGACAGGTCGCAGTACGGGTCGAAGCCCTTCAAGTACTGAACTGCCGCTGGTCTGGCGGCGCTCTTGGGCTTTTTGACTGAAGCCGTGCTCATGTGGGCGCCGGGAAGAGGGCCAGTATCCTTATGACCGCTTGGTGCTCATGAGGGCCTGAGGGGGACCACCAGAGCGGTCATTTTGCTGGCCATCGCCACCAATTTGAGTTATGACCATTTTAATGGGCTTTAGATATCTTTATGCCCATTAAAATGGTCAAATATGCGCCAGGTACCTAGAACCCACTCGAAGATCACCTCGGAAGCCGTGACGCTGTTTGGTCTCCAGATCAAACAGGCTCGCAAGCAGCTTCGCATGACCGAAAGCGAATTGGCTGAACGTGTCGGAATCTCCCGGACCACGCTTCAGAAAATCGAAAAGGGCGATCCATTCGTCGAGATCGGGCTCGCCTTCGAGGCCGCGGTCCTGGTCGGCGTTCCACTTTTCCAGATGGAGGGCGCCCGCCTCGCAAGCGGGATCGAGACCCTAAAGGACAAGCTGGCCCTTCTCCCGAAAGCAATCCGCAAATCCCGCTCGGACGTCAACGATGACTTCTGAAGACGCCATGACACGCGACGCGTTCGTCTGGGTCTGGCTGCCCAAAGAGGTGACGCCCGTCGTCGCCGGGCGGATTCTTCCCGACGGCGACATATACACCTTCATCTACGGACGCTCCTATCTGGAGCGCTCCGACGCCATGTCCCTCTACCTGCCTGAACTACCGCTCGGGCGCGGCGAAATCCGCCCGTTGGGACAACTGACAATCGCGAACTGCCTGCGTGATGGCGCGCCAGATGCCTGGGGGCGGCGCGTGATCATCAACCGGCTGACCGGGCTGAGAGGCGCGGCTGCCGCAAATACGGAATTCGACGAACTCACCTACATGCTCGAGTCGGGCTCGGACCGCATCGGCGCACTGGACTTCCAGCGATCGGCAACCGCCTACACGCCGCGTCATGTCGAGCAGGCGACGTTGGTCGAACTCCTCGAATCCGCCGAGCGCGTGCAGCAGGGCATTCCGCTCAACCCGGATCTCGACCTTGCGCTCCATCACGGAAGTTCGATCGGGGGCGCGCGTCCCAAGGCATTGATCACTGCCGTGGACAAGAAGCTCATCGCGAAATTCTCCGCGACCAACGACGCCTACAGCGTCGTCAAGGCAGAGTTTATCGCGATGAGGCTTGCCGCGATGGCCGGACTTACCGTGGCGCCGGTCACGCTCACTCGCGCCGGCGGCAAGGACGTGCTTCTGATCGAGAGATTCGATCGCGAGAGATCAAGCAATGGCTGGCAGCGCCGCTCGATCGTCTCGGCGTTGACACTCGAAGGCCTTCACGAACTCTCCGGCTATCACGCCGGATATGACTCTCTCGCTGAAATCGTTCGTGCGCGGTTCACGAATCCGGCCGCGACGCTCAGAGAACTCTTCGGCCGCCTGGTGTTCAATATCCTCGTTGGAAACACCGATGATCATGCGCGCAACCATGCGGCCTTCTGGGACGGCGAGCGCCTCTCCCTGACGCCCGCTTACGACATCTGCCCCCAGGCCCGAAGCGGACGAGACGCCAACCAGGCGATCGGGATCAAGGGCCGCGAGCGCCGCAGCCAGCTCGTTGCTTGTCTGAGTGCGGCGTCCAGCTTCCTGCTGCGGGAAGAAGATGCCCTGGCGGTCATGGCCTCGCAGATCCGAAGCATCCGCGCCAACTGGCTTGCGGTATGCGACGTGGCGGGCCTGCCGCAAACGGACCGCGATTTCTTCTGGCGGCGTCAGTTCCTCAACGCGTTCGCCTTCGAAGGGGTGGAGACCAAGCTGGGTGACGCGTTGTCCGGATTTTAGATCGGGTTGATCGCTGCGCTGGAAATAAAATCTGCAGGTCGGACGCATACCTGTTCGCTCTGAACGCACTTCTGCTCAGTCCGGAAATCGTCCCGGAGCGGATATTGGACTTCGTGGACTAGGACCCCCGTGCTCAGCCGAGCTGGCCGGTCGGTTCTGCATCGTGGAGTTTGCTGGCGGGAGGGCGTCCTGCACAAACGTCTTACCGGCAGAATGCGTGCTTGCCGGTAAAGCGAGGCGGCCCGGGAAGAGCGCCCGCCCCGGTCTACTTCAGGCTTTCGATCAGGATGCTGACACGGGACTGCGCTTCGCAGCCAAGCGCTGCGAGGCTATTTCGAAAATCATTCCACGTGCTGAGATCGCCAGAGCAGAAGCGAACCGCATAATCGTAATGCCCTACTGTGCGATGAGCTTCGATTATCTCGGGCGTCGCACTCACAAGGCGCAGGAACCGCTCGACGATATCGGACGTCGGCTCGACCAGCTTGATGTCAGCCCAGCCCTCCAGGCGCCGGCCTGCCCCGTTGCGCGCAATGACGGCGCGGTAGCCGACGATGACGCCCGCGGATTCAAGTTTCTTGACGCGCGCGAGGCACGCGCTTGGCGAGAGGCCCACACGACGGGCAAGCTCGCGATTGGTCAGGCGCGCGTCATCGGACAAAAGGCCGATAAGCGACCGGTCCGTTTCGTCCAGCCTCATGCCCGCGCCTCCGGGGGCGCGCGCGTCTTCCTGGAACGGGAGCGCAAGCGAAATTGGATGGACGCCGGGTAGGGCGTTGAGCCACTTGCACGACAAAGGTGATGGAAGTGGCGGGTCCCCAACCTAACGCTGTTTCCAAAACTGAGGCCCGCGGCCGGAGAATGACCCCTACGGCACGAGTCTGGACGCCGCCGCTCCTGAACGTCGGTGGCGGCGTCCTCGCTTTTCGGGCCAAGCAATAGAATAGCCCGCCTTGGAGCATCGGCGCTGCGGTGTGGCCGGCGGAGATCGGTCATGCATCGCCCGTTTCGGCCGCCAGAAGACGGGCGAGGCTCTCAGCCCGCTCGATGCGGGAGTCGTGGTAGGCGCGCAGCGAGACGCGAAGTCCGTCAAATGTCCGCCTGTTCCAGAGCGATCTTATGGTCTCCAGATCCTGAGCGGCTTCGGTGAAAACGAGAGGCTCATAGCGCCGCGCCGGCAGCAGGCGATTGGTTACCCCGACGGCGTACGCGGTCAGCTCGTGGTTTGCCTGGCCAGCAGCAATTTCATGCAGCAGCTCTGTCATCGCGTCCGGATAGGCAGCGGTACGACTCATCCCTTGCGGCGGCGCTATGCAATCCGGACGACTGGCGCAGTCGATGCTGAGGTCGAGAAGCGCGCCGCTAAGCTGGTAGAGATGCTCCAGGCGCGCAGGCGAGAGCCGTGCAATCACATAGCCATGCAGCTCACGCCTTACGAGCCGTTCCGCATCGAGGCGCGCAAGTGCTTCGCGCACCGGTGTTGAGCTCATGCGCAGCCGATCGCCCAGCTGTCCAATGTCGAGTGGCCCCGCAGGAAGCGCGCCACTCAATATGTCAGCCTTCAGGCGGCAATACGCGCGCTCCACCGCAGACAATCCGGACGGCAATGCTTGCCTCCTCAATAGCTGAGGCGGCGCCTGCGCTGCACTGGCTCTCAAGCTGCATTGGCTCTCAAGATGCGGCGCAGACGTATCCCCAACGCTACGTCTCGTCGTGAACCCTAGTCCCGCCGAGCTTGGCATCTCGCACCGGACAGGTCGTCATCATTCCGGCGACGCGGACCCCCCAAGCCGTGCGCTACCACCACCTCAGAAAGCAAATCGCCGACATTGGCGGAGGTGTGCGGATGACGAGCACGTTCAGAGCGATTCGCGAATAAGCCGGCAGGCGGAGGACGATGGCGCGAGGCCGTGGCCAAGCAATCTGGGAGATGTTTCATGCGGTCGCGGACGCCTCCGTTCGCATGCGCCTGGCGCTTGCGGCAGGTCTCGCCATTCTTGCTGGCGCCGTTGCCGGTGTCTCACCCCTTCTGCTCACCCAACTCATAGACACGCTCGCGACGCAGCACCCGCCAGCTCGCGTGTGGATCATGGTCTTTGTCTACGTGGGCGTGCTTGGCGCCGGCCGGGCAGTCGAGCAGGCGCAAGCCTATGCGTTTGCCACCGCCGACCAGCGTCTGCAGCGGCGGTTTGGCGCTGCAACCTTTCGACACCTCCTTCGCCTGCCGATGCGGTTCCACCTCGAACACCAATCGGGTGGTCTTATGCAGGCGCAGGCGATGGCGCTTCAGGGCCTCCGGCTTCTGATCACTCAGGTGGGGTTTGTTCTCGCGCCAGCGATCGTTCAGGTCGCCATCATCGCTATCGTCGTCGCAAGCGTGTTCGATGCTGCGACGTGGATCGCGGTCGCGGCCACGACGATCGCCTATGGCATCACATTTGGCTGGGGCCTTCGCCAGCTGGCCGCGCCCTTGACGACCGCCCTGACGGCCCAGGTTGCGGCGATCGGTCAACGCATGGACGGACTTGCCAATCTGGAAGCGGTAAAGGCCTCTGTCGCGGAGGAGAGGCTCGGCGCCCGGCTCGATCGATTGCTTGCCGAGGAAGAGCATGCATGGCGATCCTGTCACGCCGTGCGACTCTCGACAGGCCTCGCTGTCGCCACCGTCTTTGTCCTTGGCATTGGCGCCACTTTGTCGCTCGGCCTGCTCGCCCTGGGCTCGGACCGAATCTCGGTCGGCGAGTTCGTCCTGCTCAGCATGTACATGCTGCAAATCGTGCGTCCGCTCGAGACCGGAGGCTTTGCGCTGCGCGACGTGGCGCAGGGCGTGGCCTACCTCGCGCGCTGGGCGGACATTCAGGGCATGGCCCCGGAAGGTGGAGCGCGAACGGGCGCGCCTTCAGTCGCGGGGCCGGAAATGCGATCTGTGACAGACCCTGCGATAAGGTTTGAGAGCGTCACATTTGGCTACGAACCGGACCGTCCGGTCCTCTCCGACGTGGACTTCGCGATCAGGCGAGGCGCGGTTGTGGCCGTCGTGGGGCATTCTGGCGCGGGGAAATCGTCACTGCTGCGGTTGTTGCTGGGCCATTATGCGCCGTGGCGGGGGCGGATCCTCATCGAGGGCGTCGCTGCCGACGGACTCGACGTCCACCTCCTGAGACTCCGGTTCGCCGTCGTCAGTCAGGATGTCGTGCTGTTCAACGATACGCTCCGCTACAACCTCATGTTCGCGCGGCCCGAGGCGAGCGCCGAGGCCCTCGATGAGGCGCTTGCTGCAAGCCGCCTCGACCGCCTGGTCAATCGCCTTCCGCTTGGGCTCGACACGCCCGTTGGCGAGCGGGGACTGAAGCTGTCTGGCGGCGAGAAGCAGCGGGTCGCCATTGCTCGAGCCTTGATCCAGGACGCTCCGGTGCTGGTGCTCGACGAGGCGACATCAGCGCTTGACGCCGGCACGGAAAGCGAGATCAGCACCGACCTGATGCGAGCCGCCCGCGGCCGCACGACGCTGATCGTTACGCACCGGCTGGCGCTTGCCTCTCATGCAGACGAGATCCTGGTTCTCAGCGAGGGCCATATCGTGGAGCGCGGCCCCCATGCGCATCTCGTGCGGTTGGGCGGCTCATACGCGAGGCTGTGGCGGCGCCAGGCGAATGCGATGCGGCGAGAGGACGCTTGTCGCGATGAACGCACGGGCTCGGACGCCGTAGACATTGGCGTCGCGGCGGCGAGAGCGGGCAATGCGCCAGACGCGACAATTTTTCAGGTGCAAGAGGAGGCGAACACGGATCATGATTAGCCGCTAAGGACGATCGCGCTTTGCTTTTGTTTGAATAGAGTTCGGGTCATAAACTTCGTCGCTCATTGCGCGGCGTACGTGCTCCAAAGGGGACTGGGCATGGGAGTAGCCAGGAGACTGGTCAGTAGATGCGTTGGGCGATGGTCGCATCGCCGGCGTTTCGTCGTGGGGGCCTGAATGCCCCCAAAGGTCTGGGCATTCGCGGAGGCGTGCGATGAAACTCATTCCTTGCGGGCTGTCAGGGATTTGCTCGGCGCAGCAGTGCGCGGGCTAGGCTTCGACAGCTTCGTGCTTCTAACCCATGCGCCGCGTGAGGACTTGAGAAGTCTCGGCGTCCTGGCGCACAGCTGGCCGGTTAGCGCGATCGATCATTTGTTTGCCGCCCAACCCGACGGACGGATCAACCCGCTTTTCGACGCTGTCGAGATCGCTCGCGCACCGGTCTCCTGGTCCTCGGTGCAATGGCGCGCCGGCCTCAACGAGGAACAGCTCGGTTGGCTTGAGCGACTGCACGACCTGGTGAGGGGCGATGGCGTCTCCCTGGCCATGCGCTGCACCCTCGTGACGGCGTCGTGCTCGCTGACAGGGCAAGGACCGTTTCGCGCGGACAGGGTCGCCTTGTGCATGCGCATGGCCAACTACGCCTTCCACCATATCCAATTTCTTCAGCGGCCTGAGCTCAATGAATCGGAACGCCTGACCGCGCGGGAGCATGAGTGCCTTTATCGCGCCGCCGTGCATGGCGAGCGGCCCAGCGTCGTGGCGCGCAAACTCGGCGTCAAAGTCTCCACCGTGCGGACCCTTCGCCAGAAGGCCAATGCAAGGCTGGATGCAGACAGCCCGGAGCAGGCGGTCTGGCGGATGCTCGAGACAGGACAGCTCTTCAGGCGCGGACGCCGGAGCAAGCCGCGCACCTGGTGATCGCACGAACGGAAAAGCGCACGCATCGTCCGGCCAAGTACGGCGGCAATCGCCGCGGCCGGCGCTCGGGTAGGGTGATGACCCGCCCGCGCGACATATCTGCGTTACAGAAGTGAGGGCGGGATGAAACGACATCAGGTACGTCAAGGAGAACGTGTGCGCCGCAACTGGCGGAGCGCACTTGCAAGCGCCAGCGCGATCGCGGCTGCGTTGGCGCTCGCGCCCGCTGCGCTCGCCCAGCAGCAGACATCTACTTTCGACATCGAGAGCCAGCCCCTGTCCTCGGCTCTTCTCGCATTCGGACGGCAGGCCCGTCTGTCAGTGCTTGCGCCCAGCGAATTCGTCTCGGGCAAGATGGCGCCAGCGGTCCGCGGTGACCTCAGCGCATCCGCTGCCCTCGAACGTCTTCTCGAGGGATCCGGCCTGACATTCCAGTTTGTTCAAGCCAATGCGGTCCGCATCGTTCGGACCGATCAGGCGAACCTGTCGCCGGATACGGAGCAGGCCTTCTCCGCGAGCGGGTCGGACGAGAATGTGGACAGAATCGTCGTCACGGGAACGACGCTGACCGGCCTCTACCCTGCATCCTCGCCCATAGAGGTCTATTCGGCGGAAGACATCTCGCGCACCGGCGCTGTGACCACCGAGCAGTTTATCTCCAAGCTGCCTCAGAATCTTGGGACCATATCGCAGTATGCAGCTGGATCGACGACTGCCGGCTTCAACTACGATGGCGTGACCGCGGTCGACCTTCGCGGACTGGGCGTGGGCACAACACTCGCGCTTCTCAACGGCCATCGGATGAGTCTGTCGAACAGCGGCCAGAGCGCCGATGTCTCGATGATTCCCGCAAGCGCGATCGCACGGGTGGAAGTGCTGACGGACGGCGCCTCCGCCATCTACGGCTCTGATGCGATTGGCGGCGTAATCAACTTCGTGCTGCGGGACGATTTCGAGGGCGCGGAGTCGCGCCTGTCGTATGGCGGCGTGACGAGCGGCGGATTGCGGCAGGGAGACGCCAGCCAGCTGTTCGGAACGCGGTGGGCGAACGGCCACGGCCTCATCTCCTACAACTTTCACAGCGCGTCCGCCCTGCAACGCATCGACCGGGACTACTCCGCTCCGGCCGGTCGCGGAACGCTTACTCCCACCGAGACGCGTCACAATTTCCTGGCCGTGGTTTCCCAGAACCTCACGGACAAGCTTTCGCTGGATGCGCAATTCGGTTTCGGCCGCCGGGGCGTCAAGAACGAGGTGACAAACCTCGTGAACCCTGTGCCGGTCCGGAACTTCCAGTCCTATCGCAGCGAGACCGACCAGTATTTCGGCGACATCGCCCTCGACTACCAGTTCAGCTCAAAGTGGGCCGCCAAGCTGGCGGTGACCTATTCCGAAGTCGCCGTGGATGGCGAGCGTTTCCTGATCTTCTTCAATCGCGTCCCGCCGCTCGCGCCGATACCGACGAATTTCAGCACCAGCAGCACCGTGGTGGACGCCGTCGGGAAGATTGAAGGGACGCTGTTTTCGCTCCCGGGTGGCGACCTTCGCTTTTCCCTCGGCGCCGGACTGCTCGATGAAAAGTTCCAGGGCTACAGCCCGATCTCGTCGCGGCAAAGCACAGGGGCGCTTGGACGCCAGTCGCCTTATGCGTTCGTGGAGCTGTTCGCACCGTTCGTCTCGCCGTCCCAGGAGATCCCGCTCATCCATCGTCTCGAGCTCAGCCTCGCCGCGCGCTATACAGACTATCGGGACACGAGCAGCCCAAGTCTCGGCAGAGAGTTCGGGGACTCCGTCGATCCCAAGGTCGGCGTCTTCTGGGCGCCGGCCGAGTCGCTCGGCCTTCGGGCAACCTATGGCACATCGTTCCGAGCGCCGTCCCTGTCACAACTCGATCCGACCGGCGGCTCGCACTTTCTTACAACGTCGACGATCGGCGGCGTTCCCAACAGTATCTATCTCGGCGTCAGCGGATATGCCGTGCCCGAGCTCGGGCCGGAAACCGCCACGACCTACACGGCGGGCTTCGACTATCGAAGCCTTGCGGCGCCGGGCCTCCGACTCGCCGCGACGTACTACAACATCGACTACACAGACCGGATCGGCATTGCACCGTTCGGCGGCCTGGATCCCTTTGCGACACCGCAGCGCCTTCCGGATATCATCTACCATCCGCCGTCTGCGGCGCTGATAGAAGATGTGCTGCGGGCGACCGCGCTTTCGGTCAACACGACGGCCATCGACCTGTCCAACCCCACGACCGCCGCGCAGACACTCTTTGCGATGCCTGATCTCTGGATCTTCGATGTCCGTTACAAGAACCTCGCCCTGTCCAAACAAGATGGCATCGATCTCTCCGCAAGCTATGCGATTCAGACGCCTTTGGGCGAGGCGCGGCTCGGCGCCGACGTCACCCATATCCTCAGCTACAAGCAGCAGGGTTCTCCGACCGACACTGTCCGGACGGCGGTCGGCATCCCCGGGAGCCCGCTCGACTGGCGAGCGCGTGTGCGCGCGGGGCTGTCACGTGGCGCTTTCGACGGCTCGATCAGCCTCAACCTTGCCGACAGCTACGCCAATCCTCTCGCTCCTGCGGGCAGGCAGCGCATCGACAGCTGGCGAACCGTGGATCTCAACCTGTCCTACGACTTCGGAGCAGGATCAGGAGGCAGAGCCCCAAGGCTGACGCTCAGCGCGCAGAACATTTTCGACGAGGATCCGCCGCTGCTCAACACCGGCGTCGGAGCAAACATCCTCTATCCAATCGGATTTGATCCCGCCAACGCCAACCCGCTCGGACGGTTTGTCGTCGTGGGACTGATCCAGAAATGGTGACGGGCGGTCCTGGGTTCGGCAAGCTTGGGGTCGCCACGGTGTTGCAAGGGATCGTCTCGGCTGGGTGCGCGCTCGCTGGCTCGCTTGTGTTTGCGACGATCTCGCTATTGGCCGCCGCGCTTCTGGCGGGGCCGGCCTCGCCTCAGGAGGCCGCATCCCTCGTCCGCAGCATGGCATCCCCGCCTTTGACGGCGAAAGAGCTGGTGGAGGTGCGGGGGCTCTCCGGCCTCGCGGTTTCGCCGGACGGCGAATACGCCGTGGTGCGCATCGACTGGCAGAGGCTTGATCGCAATGACACGGAGCTGACCTGGCAGGTCGTCCGGCTCCGGACTGGAGATAGCTGGCCACTGGCGGATGCGGGCGATCCTCTGTGGGGATTGAACGGCGGGCTCGCCATGGAGACGCCTCAATGGTCCACCGACGGACGATGGGTCTATTTCCGGGCGCTCAGGAATCAAGAGGTGCAGGTCTGGCGTGCAAGTCTCGACGGCTCGCACGTCGAGCAGCTGACGCATGACGCGAGCGATGTTCTTGCGTTCATCGCCGGCGACAAGGCTGGCGACGAGGCTGGCGACGGGGCCGACGACGGGGACGACGACAGGGCCGACGACAGGGCCGACGACAGGGCCGACGACAGGGGCGTCCTTCACTACGTCAGCGCGGGCGCGACCCGTGCGGAGATTATCGCTGCAGAAGGCGCCGAATACGACACTGGCGTTCTGATCGACCGGACGATCCTTCCCGGCCTTCCCGTTGTGCGAAGCTTTCCGGTCAACGGGCGCATGGCGACCTACCGCCGCTTGTTGCCCTCGAGCATCCACTTCGGCAGGGCCACGCTTCTGGGCGACAGGCCGATCCAGGCAAAGACTCTGGATCTCGAAACCCTGCATGTGCGTGCGGCAGGAGCGGATGTCGCAGCGCGGTTTGCCAACTGGTGGACGTCGTCGTCAGGCGGGCTGGAGCCGTTCGATCCGGGACGTCCGTCCGTGTCCATCTCGCCAGATGCCAAAAAGCGTGCGGAGGTCAGATCACTCCAGCCGGCCGCGTCAGATACGACCCGCGGGAATGTGAAGCTCGCATGGCGTCGAAACGGACAGAAGGACACTGTATGCCAGCATGCCGTTTGCCGTGCATCCGACAGTGTTGCGCTCGTTGGATGGGCCAGCGATCGCGAGATCGTTTTTCAGACGGACACGTTTTCAAGGGTCGGCCTTCACGTCTGGAACATCGAGCGTGACACTGTCAAAACGCTCGCAAGCAATGAGGGCGTCCTCGGAAGTCACGCGTCGGGCCTCTTCGGCGCCTGTGAGCTCGCGCGCGGCGCCGCCATCTGCCTTGCGAGCGAGGCCAACATTCCTCCGCGCCTGGTTGCGATAGATCTTGCGATCGGCAGGACGAAGGCCGTGTTCGACCCAAACGGCTCGTTGACCCCGGATCGGTTGGGATCGGTGGAGACGATCACCCTGGCCGACAGGTTCGGCAACAGCACGTTCGCACGTCTCATCCTGCCTTCAGATGCGCCTCGCGGTGAACGCATTCGCGGCGCCCGCCTCCCGCTGGTCATCACATCCTACACCTGCGACGGGTTTCTCATGGGTGGATCGGGCCAGGATGTTCCCGAGCATGTTCTCGCCGGCATGGGTTACGCGTCGCTGTGCGTCGATACCAATGTCGGCAATGTGCGCCGCTCGCCAGCTTACAGACCGGCGCCAGAGACGTCGAACCAGAGCACGCTCGATTTTTTCGAGAACGCGATCGCGGTTCTGGACAAACGGGGCATCATTGATCCTGATCGTGTCGTCCTCAGCGGATTCAGCGGCAGCGCGTCTGCTACGGCCTACAGCCTGACGAAATCGAGGAAGGTCGCCGCGGCCATCATTACGACGCAGACCGCGCTCGATCCGATGGACTACTATCTAAGCGGCCTGAGATCTGGCCAACGATGGATCTTCGAGGAGCGGGGCTACAAGCCTCCCTACGATACGCCCGAAAATCCACTCTTTCGCGAGACCTCGACAGCGTGGAACGCCGACAGGATTAGGGCCCCGTTGCTCATGCAGCTGGCCGATGTCGAGTACGTCTCAATGATGCAGCTGTTCACGACGATGACGGATCTTGGCCGCGGCGTGGAGATGCACGTCTTTCCGGACGAGTATCATACGAAGCGCCAGCCGCGTCACCGGTTGGCCGTCTACGAGCGAAACACGGACTGGGTGAACTTCTGGCTGCGCGGCGTCGAAAGCGCCGACCCATCCCGCGAGCAGCAGAACATTCGCTGGCGCGCGATAAAGGACAAACAGTGCAAGCTGTTCGGCGGCGATGCCGGAATTCCAGACCGGCCCTGGTACTGCCTTCCCAATCCGGCCCCCAAGCCTGCCAGCGCCCGTTCGAGCACGCCCGGAGGCTAGGATATGCGAGGCGTCCGCATACCCTAGCCAATTAGGCGCTGCAGTCGTGCTCAGCCTCCCGGACAGCGCACCACTTCCTGGGCGCCCGGGGCGGCGCAGAGGAAGTCCTCATACTTGTTGGCCAGGATGATCGGGCCCCGCGTCTCTTTGGAAACGCGACCAAGAGCAATCATGGAAGTCTCCCTTGTTCGATAACGTCGCCAGTTCGGCGACATCTGAACGGTACAACGTCACCCGCCAGTGATTGCGCATTATAGAGCGAATATATCGCGGGCATGCGCGTTGAAACTTCAGGTCACGCGCCAGCGCCGAAGCCAGGCCTCAGCGACCGCCAGATTGTAGACTTCATCCATTCGCGCGCCGTGAGCGAGGTAGGCCGGGCTGAGGCAGCGCTCGGCTGCGGCCCGATCAATCCAGTCCTGTTTGACAAGATCGCCATCGAGGATCAGCTCGCGCAGAAATCGGAGGTTTCGCTGTGTGACCTGCAGCAAATAGCTGTTGATGGCGCCCTTGTCGGTTCTCTGCACGATCGGGCGCGGGATGATGTCTGCAAACGCATGGCGTTCGAGCGCGCGATCGACGCCCCCATGCCCGAATACGTAGGTCGGCGTGCGCAGGCAGAACGCGACGATAGGCTGCGACACCAGCGGAAGGAGCGCGTCTCGGGTCACCCCGTGTCCGAGCATCATCTGGTAGGTCCGCAGCGCCACGATGCCCGCGAGATGGTCGGCTTTTCCGGTCGGCAGACGCTTCACGTCTTCGAACCACGGATGCGAGAGATAGGCGGGAGGAATTGCCGCCAGGGCGTCGAGCCGGATCACGCGATCCTCTCTCCACATCGGACTGTCAAGGAAAGGGAACGGCTTCCACGCCTTGCCGGAGAGCACCGTGCGAGCCGCATCGCCGGCAACCTGCCACACCGAACTCTCGAGCAGCATCGCCGTGTGATAGGCCGCGCCCCAGACATCTTTGCCCATGCCGTGCAGGCGCAGATAATCGGCGAACATGTTTCGAGCGCCGCTGCGTTGAATGAAAAGCGTATCGCCCCCATGCCCCGCCACGACGCAGTCCGCTCGGACTTGATCGCATACGTTCGATACCGCCTCGTCCGCTGCGAGCCCAAGGATCTGTTTTGTTGGGCGCGCCAGGCGCGGCGCTTCCAGCATGCATCGAAGATCAGTTGCACCGGGATCCACCAGACGTTCGATCAGCTCGACGCCCGCATGTGCAGCAGCGAGACGCGCCATCTCCAGCTCGCGGCCGTCCGCGCCGCCTCCAATCAGGTGCAGGGCGGTAATACGGGCGTTGGAAGTCCGGCGTATCAGGTTGAGCACGATCGATGAGTCGAGCCCGCCAGACAGTCTGATGACGATGTCGCGATAGGTTGCGCCCCATGCTGTGAGGCAAGCCGTTGTCGTCTCGCGCAATTCCTCCCTGGCGTCGCCAAATCCCTGCCGCTTCCAGTCGGCTGCGATGTCCGGGCCGTTCCACGCCCACGAGAAGGCGGCTTCCTGTCCAGGGTAGAGAACCATGCGTTCGCCAGGCAGGAGTTCGACGATCTCTGTGAAGCCGGTGAACCTGCTCGGAAAATAGTTGAAGAGAATGAAGGTCTGCAGGTAGCGCCAGTCAACGGACAGGCTGAGGCCGGGAATGTCGGCGATGTCCTCCGCACAGGAGAACGCGACGTCTATCCCCTGCGCTCGCGTCATGAAGCAGGATATGCCGCCGCAGGGATCACGCAGAATGCAGATCGCGCCGGTCGCGGGGTCGCGCCAGAGCGCCACATAATTTCCCCAGTAGTCCTTGATCAGGCTTTCCCCCGCCGTCCTCACGATCCGCACCGAATCCGCCGCCGGCAGGGACCTGCTGCGGCCGGCCGACTCGCGGCCTCGCTCGAAAACGGCGCCGACGATTACGCCCTCGCAGCCATCCATGTGCGTGACGACCGGTTCGGCGCCGCGCTGGATGCGTACCAGCACACGCAATCCCGGCGCGTCCATGACGACAGTCCACGATTGTGAACGCGTCTGCAGACCCGCCGCAATTTCACGTGTGCGCCTGCTGTCGGCCTGGTCTTCCGGCCGCCAAAGCAACACGATAAAGCGATCCATTCACGTCACCGGACGCGGCGGTCAACAAGCCGAAACCCAGGTGTCCTTTGGGTGCGCGCGTCGTGTCGCGCGGACTTTGACACAGATGAGCGAGCCGCTGGGGTACAGGACAGGAATGCGCCGATCCGGAAAGGTTCCATCGGCCGAGGATGCGCCCAGCATCTCGCCGCTTCGTCACCGTTTTGACGACAGGCGAAAAGTACATTCAGGATAGTCGCGTGAGGACACGGCTACCCTACCTCTGCAGGCTCGGAAAAAGATTCTTTTGGTCGCCGGGCAGGGATGGTTTCGCCACATGTTCGATTCCAGAATGCCGATAGCGAGGTTGGCGCCTGTCAGGTGGGCCTTTGCCTTGGGCTGCAGGAAGAGGCCGGAGCGGACGGCAAGGGAAGGGCGGGCATGGACCCGATCGAGGCACGTCGGCGAGAGGAAGCGATCGCTTGGTTCGCGGCGCTGCGGGCCAGCGTGATGCTGGCAGAGCAGCGCGCCGCCTATGATATCTGGCGCGCCGATCCGCAGAACCAGGCCGCCATGGACGCCGTTCACGAGCTTTGGGGTGAGTTGGCCGTGCTCAAGGATCTGGGGCCGGCCGCACTGCCTGTGCGACGGAGGTCGGGGCGGGTTGTAGCGGCCGCCGCTGCGGCAGCGGTCATCCTGGGAGCGCTTGGGACGTCATGGATCCTGATGAGCGGACCCGGCAGGATCGAGACCGCCGTCGGACAGCAGAAAGTTCAATCCCTGCCGGACGGAAGTCTTGTCGCGCTCAATGTGGCCTCGCGCGTATCCTATGTCATCGGTGAAGACCGCCGTGTCGTGACAATCGGAAATGGAGAAGCAGCCTTCACGGTCAAAGCGGATCGCGACAGGCCATTTGTTGTTCGCGCCGGCGACTATGAGGTCCGAGCAACCGGGACCGCCTTCAATGTTCGTCAGCGCGATGGCGAAATCGAAGTCTCCGTCAGCGAGGGCGGCGTCGAAATCTGCGCTGCGGTTGGTCCCAAAGCGGGAGACGTGCTGGCCAGCGTCACCAGCGGCAGCCTGCTGCGGTTCCCCGCCGAGTGGAGCTCTGGCGCCTTTGCATCGCTGGCGTTGTCGCCCGTCTCGCCTGCGCAGGTTGGCGAATGGCGCACGCATGTCGTGAGTTACGAAGACGCCCCGGTGCGCGAAGTCGTGGCGGATCTCAATCGCTATTTCTCACGCAAGCTCGTGGTTGAAACGCCCTCGCTCCTCGACAAACAGGTGACGATCAGGCTTCAGGTCGAAGATCGCGATCGGGCGATCGGGACGCTCGCCAGCCTCTTGAACGTCCGGATCAGGGTAGAAGCCGGACAGGACGTCCTTGAATGAGAATGGAACATCGCAGCGAGCGAGGCGTGCGCCGGCGCCGAGTTGATCTGATAGGCCGGCCACCGCAAGCTGATTGCATCGGGACGCCAGGGTCCGAATGACCGATCTCGTCTGCGGGTTCAACGGGTGGTTGCAACACTTTAGTTCTATAGGAACCGGAGTGGGACGAATGAAGCAGCGGCGATGGATTTACTATTCAGCGGTTCAGCGGGCAGAGATCCGGAATCACTGGAAGCGCCCCGATGCGTCGCTAGCCTTGCTTCTCAGTCGAGTTCCGCAGCGGCTTAATCTAAGCACTTGGGAGCCGTCCAATCAGTCCGCCGCCGCTAACGCGGCTGTTGTCTCGCCGTGCGAAGATGCGCACGAACACGGAGGCCGTCTATGGCCGAGAATACGCTGGAAACTGAGACCGAGACCCGACGCGCCGCAATCGTGAGGGCTGAGCGCTCGATCGCAGATGCCGAGCTGATCCCAGACACCAGCACTCATACGAATGAAGCACCTGCAGCGCTGCGTCTAGCGCTGAGAGCTGAAAAGGCGGTCTTTGCAAAGCTGGAGAAGCATCGCCGCCAGTTTCGCGATCCGCCTTCTCAGTACTGCGAAAGTGCCGATCGTGCGATGCCGTCGGGGCGGCCGATACGGTCTTCGTGATGCTTGAGCATCCCGCGCATTGCGTTCGTGCGGCTTGAGTTCGGTCTGGATGCAGTGATGGCCTGTTTCAGTCGCGCGATCTCGCCGTGGTGGTAGTTCAGGTCTCTCTTGTCTAGATCAAACATCGTTCTCTCCGGTCTCACGACGTGTAGTCGCGCTCGGAATGTCGCGCGGATGCACACAAGGTGTGATAGGCTCCTTAACGGCTCATGAAGGATACCCTTCGCCTGTTTAGGCGCGCCTGCGGAACTTAGCTGGCGGCATCCATCATGCACTGCGCAGCTTAGAGGGCCGCCAATGCAATCAAACAGGCACACTGCGAAGTTGGGCTGGGGCGTGATGCGCGACAAGCCGTGGCATCTTGCCGGCGTCTTCGAGTGGAGTTCCGACGCCGAGAAAATGGCGTGCCGCATGGGTCCGGATTACAAGGTCCGCTTTGGCGAAAACCCTTGCGACTCCGACCAGTTCATCTGCAGTGAACCCGGTAACGTCTGAAGTCGCTCGCTTAGTACTAACGCGCGTCCGTCGAATGACTGTTTTCGGCGGTGAGTTCAAGCCATTGCCGCGCTTGCCGCCTGAATGACGCGTTTGGACCCGCCGGTCGCAGCCTTGGGCGGCCTGGGCATGACCGGGGCCTATCCGGTCATAGCCCCGCGCAGGCCGGTGCTTGGTCAACCGCGTTCGTTGGGCTTGCGGTAGTTAAGGGCCTCGACAAATAGGCCGGCCCAGGATTGCTCGGCGACAAGTCCGGCGTTGCCCACAAGACTTTCAATATCGTCTCGTTTGACGCGATCAGGGTCGCCGGCGGCTTCCGTTATTGACAGACGTCCGCCTCGGCGGAGAACGCGCGCTGCTTCGGTGACCGCCCTTTGTCGGTCAGGCGCCTCGCCCAACACCGTGACCATGAAAACGACGTCAAACGCCTCGCCCAAAAAAATGGCAACGCTTCTGCCGAGCCGACTGACGTTTCTAAGTTGGAAATGCCGCGCCGACGCAGCCTCTCTGCGGCGATCTGGATCATGCCAACCTGGGCACTCCAGATCGAGGAAGATGTGTAGTCGGTGCGCGCCAACTCCGACGAAGTGAGACAACCCCGTGAAACTTGGACGCCGGCATCGTTGCAGCCGGCCACTCTATAGCCGGGATTGAGATATGAGTAGGCCAATAGGAATGCGCTGGCGAGGATTGCGCCAGCAAAAGAGGAGCAGGCGAGGCCAGCGCGCGGCGTCAGAACCCGCCAAGTAAGCCGAATACGCAAATATTAGAATTGCGATCGCAAACTGCGCGGCTGAACTCGCAAATTGTAAGAGCGGCTTTACGTTCATCGAATTGCTCGCGGCTTTAGCTCTGGCTTGGCGGCTCGGTAGTCTGGCTCTTCGCCTTCGACTTGGCGCCTGCAAGCCAAACGATGAGCGAGCCTAGCCCGAAGAAGACACCACTGTGGATCACGACTGCGGGGAAGAGCCCCATCGGTATCGGGTCGATGAGCGCGATCACGGCCACAAGCACGGCTACGATACCCGTCAGGATCCTGAGCATCCCCCAGCTGGGGCCCATCAGCAAAAACACCAGGAGCGCATAGACGAAAACAACCATTGCGTTGTCCCTCACGCTTTGAACGGATCACGCATTGGGATCACATCTTCTTGCTCGGGGCTACCGGAGACAGCGCGACCGGAGCGGACTGACTCGTCCCCGGCGCCTTTCGAGGCGAAATCAGGCAGTAATGCGCAGGGGGCTCGAATGAGCAGATCGGAGCGACGTTGCCGCTCTGACACAAACGGCCCAGTTCTTCGGCCTACGGATGACTTTCGCTATGCGCTCGGCTAAAGTTGCTTCGTGAAGACTGAATTGTTAGGGGTCGATGTTGGTGGCGTCCTCATCGATCGCATAAGAGCCGATGGCTCAGACACCTCGTTTTTCTCGGACCGCTTTCTTGAGACGCCGGCGGTCGCCGGTGCTTTCGATACGTTGGCGCGTCTCGGGCGCGAACGGTTCGGACAACGAATTTGCATCGTGTCGAAGTGCGGCCCTCGGATCGAGGAGAAAACCCGTCTTTGGCTAGCGCAACACAAGCTGCTCGATGCGCTTGGCCTCGATGCGCGCGCGCTTCGCTTTTGTAGAGAGCGGCGTGACAAGGCGCCGATCTGCAAACGACTTGGCGTTACGCATTTCATCGACGATCGGATGGACGTGCTTGTTCACCTGACGAGCGTGCGGCATCGCTTTCTGTTCGGACCGCAAAAGGCGGGGGTGAACGCAGAGGGCGTGGTGCGAGCCGAGAGCTGGGCGGAAATTGCCGCAGCGTTGCTTTAGAGGCGGCTGCGGCCTCGCCTACGGCGAGCGGCCACTTTGAGGCGATCTCGTGCCCGATGGAGCGGGCAGGCGGGAATGGCGGCTGTTAAGTGACCAAGCCATTCGTCACAATATGGCTGGTCGGGCTCGGCAGGCCCTGAACGGACGTTCCCGACCTTCGGCTCACGCGAGTCGCTCCAAAGGTCGGCTCAAGCGGCGAACGCGCGCGCTTTTCGAGCGCGCCCTGCATTCTAGTCCCGCCCGGCGCCCTTGGGCTGACCTGCCGCCGCCGTGGCAACGGACTCTTTCGCCTCTTGCAGGAAGCGCCGCGCGTCGAGGCTTGTCTTGATGTCCTTGAAGCGCTGGGCCAGGTCGTCCCACTCCGCGATCGGTCTCGTGCGCATGAGCTGCCTCAGCGCCACGAAGGCCACGCCTCTCAAGTTCGGCTCGGGCGGCCGACTTCCGTGCATCTTCTCAAACCGTTCTCGCATGTCGATGCGAGGCGCCGCGTCGATCACGACCTCGTCGGCGCCGAGATCAGCGTCCCCGGTCGGGGGCCCGGGCTCGCCGCAGCGGAAGCCCGACCGCGCCGGCGAAGGGAGAGTTGACGGCGCGTCCGCCCTTGGAGACTTCAGGGTCAGAAGGTGCGTGAGCGATCGCGCCTGCTTATCCCGATTGGTCAGGCTCCTCAGGCCGAGAATTTCGCTCGCTGTCTTGATCACGGATGAATGGTCGTATGTAGCGTGATCGATCACGCCCTTTTTGATGTACGGAGAGATCGCGATCGTCGGCACGCGGAAGCCCAGCCGCTTGAAATCGAAATTGTGATGGTTGTAGTCGAGGTCAGTGATGCTGTCCCCGGGATGAACCGTCGGCCCGGGGATCACGTGGTCGTAGAAACCACCGTGCTCGTCATAGGTGACGATCAGCAGGCTCGACTTCCAAAGCGGCGACGCTCTCAGCGTTTCATAGACCTGTTTGATAAGCCGCTCGCCGCTCGTGACATCGTCCAGCGGATGCTGCGAGTTCCCGCAGGTATAGTCCTGGTCGGTCCAGGGCAGAATGTTGCCGTAGTGCGGCTCTATGAACGTATATGCCGCGTCGTAGTTCGGGTCCGAGACTGCGTCGGCAAACTCGCTCATCGGACTGAAGCGTGTCACGTAGTAGTAGTTCATGCCGCTGAGCGACAGCGCCTGCGGAAAGTGGTCGCCATGGAAGATACGCCACTTCAGGCACTTGTCGTCCAACGCGTCGTATATCGTCCCGTTGTCAAAGCGGTGACCGTCGACGATCGTAGCCCAGGCGGTTGCGCCGCCGCTCAAGCTGTCATCGAGTCCCGCCGACGAGGCGGCGTGCACGAAAAGCCGGTTGGGCCAGGTCGGCCCGGGCAGGGAGCTGAACCAGTGATCGCAGACGGCGAACTCGCGCGCGAGCGTATTGAGGATCGGCAGCTTCTCCGGAGCGAACGCGTTCATTACGCGTCCCGGGTTGAGAGCTTGCCTGGAGGCGTAATTGGCGGCAAAGCCGCCATTGTTGTTTGCGAGCTGCTCGGCGATTTCGTCGAACTCGTGCCCGGGATCCTTGTCGACCCCATAGAGCCAAAGATCGGCCGTGGGATGCGGTGAATAGGCAACGTTGTTTGCGCTGTTCGAGACGGTGATGCCGATCAGGTCCTCGGCCTTGGTCGGCAGTCCGGTCGCAGCATCGATGCCCTGCAGTCCGGAGAATCCAAGCATGTGGTCGAACGAGCGGTTCTCGAGCATCAGAACGAAGATGTGCTTGATGCGTCGCCCGCGCTTGGTCCAGCCGAACAAAAGATTTCCCAACCCCGTAGCGATCGCGGTGAGGAAGCAGGTCACGCTGGTCCAGACCAGGCAGACCGGCTTCAGCACCCAGGACACGATTACGCAAACGGCTGAAACAACGACGGCCCAGAAGCGGCAGACGAACTCGACGATGTAGCTCCAGGCGACGCAGACCCATTTGCTGACCCAGACCCAGGCCTTGCACACCCACTTGAATGCGCCGCAGATCGCATCAAGCGGCCAGGGCAGCCAAGACTTGCACTTCTTCTCCCTGGAGTCGCATTTCTCGTAGCCCTGATCCTCCTCCCTGTCGCATTTCTTGCGCGTCTCGTTTGCGCCGTCGACGCACGTCCTCTGCACGCGCTGCGCCCGGACCTTACACTCGCTGACGAGCCGATCGACCCAGACCGCGCACGTGGACATGGTCAGACACCCCCCATGAGGGCGGGCCGAGGCGCGGCCTCGAGTTCATGTGCGAACCGGGTGCAGGCCGACGCGAAGTTCAGGCGTGTTACCGCCATGGCCGCGAGCTTGGCGAGGAAGCCGATGGCGAAGGCGGCCAGGAGTGCGCCGGCGACATCAAGAACGAACCCAACCGAGAGCAGGTTCGGCGAGGCCAGGGCTATCCTGACGCCGCCGATGACGACCGCCACCAGGAACACCAAAGCGCCGGCTTCGCACCCGCAGTGCGATTGAAAGCGATTCAGCGCCTGCTCGATCCGGATGCGGTGGGACTGCTCAAGACCGGGAATGGAGAGCGATACGGGCGAACGTTCGAGCAAGCCGTTGGCAGCGCGGTCGTGTCCAAGCGCTTCTAGCTCGCGAATGCTGTGCACGACCCGCATGAATGGTCCCCACAGCGTTCACATTGGCAGAAACCAAGGGGATTGAGAACAGGTCGTTGTGAGAGCGCAGGGAGGCCGGCAGTCGCTGAGCGGTCCGCTCCACACCTGCCGACGTCGGAGGTCGCCCCACTTCCCCGATCCTTTGCCACGAGAGGAAAGGCCGGTGGGCGGATGTCCCTTTCGAGGCGAGACCCGCCGCAGCGCAGCATCACGGTCAAATGACACAATTGGATCGACCCAGCCCGATTGCCGCATTCGCGGTTACGGCGACCTCGGGGCCCCATCTGCGACTTCATGTTGAAATGACCGACGGGCGAACGCCGGTCAGTCGGGGAGCTTCGGACGGTGGGCGGGATTTGGTTCAGCGCGGATGTGCGGGGCGTGCTCAGATGAGCTGAGAACCCGTGAGAAGGATGTTGGTGGTGGGCAGTCCAACGCGAAGCGGTATCTTCAACTGCTGCTTTGAGGCCACGTTGAAGTCCAAGGTCAGCGTTCCTGCCGACGGTTGAAAGGGACTCGTTAAACCCCTTTTCCTTTTCGTGGCCTTATATATCTTCAGCAAACTTTTCTCCAACCTCTGGAGGTCGAGTGCTGAGGCCTTCACGCTACAATGTTTACGGTCGGTCAGAAAAAGGGCGGACGGCGATATTCAACACGCTGACCCAGAATCTGGTGATCGTCGATGACGTCGAGTTGGCTGGCATCAGAAATGGTGTGGCGAACGAAGCGTTTCTGCAGACGGGCCTCGTTGTGTATTCTGAGACAGACGAACTGCAGGTTGCTCGCAGTCTTCGCTCGGCACTGAAGCAAAAGGGGAAGGTTGGACTGTCTGTCACCCTAGTCCCCTCTTTGGGCTGCAACTTCAGTTGCGGATATTGCTACAACGGACTCCATTCCGCCCCGAAAACTGATGAAGCTCCGCTGAGCATCCAGCGCGGCTTCGGCTACGCGGTCGAGAATCTCGACTACGACACCGTGCTGAGAATCACATGGTACGGCGGAGAGCCTGGTCTGTTTCAGAAGCAGATTCCGGAGTGGTCTCAACGCTTCATGACCCTCGCCCGCGAGCGGAGGTGCGGGTACGAGGCGGACATCTTGACCAACGGTTCGGCCATTACGGAGGAGACAGGTGGGCGCTTTATCGCAGCTGGAATAAAGTCGGCTCAGGTCAGCATTGATTGGCCCCCATCGGATTCCGGCCGACGCATGGGATCACTAAGCGCGAGGGACACAGCGCTAGCCGTTCTCGACAAGCTTGACCTTCTTCCTTCGAGCCTCAACCTAACGCTTCGCATCAACACTTTCCCAGGTTTCCTGGAAACATTTCCCGATCTCATTGGGGAAATTCGGTCCAGAGTTCGTCGGAGCATGCATGTGTACTGCCATCGCGTGTATGTGAGCAACGACATCAAACTCAACAGCGCTCGGTCCGTGGCGTTTCGCTACCGGAATACCGAGGACTACAGCAAGGATTACCTGGCCGCCAAGAACTTGCTGCGCGGCGCGGGCTACCCTCAGGAGTTTTTTCCCGAAGATTTCATGGATGCCATCTGCCTTGCGCAGTCCGCGAAAAGCGCGATCATCAACCCAAGCGGCGAACTCAAGAAATGCCCCCGCGAAGTCAGCGGACCTGGGGCGACATTTGACTCCCAAGGCCAGGGAAATACCGAGGCTCGCTTCTACCAGGCGTTTGACTCGAGCGAGACGGAGCCGTGCAAGTCCTGCCGATTTCTTCCGATCTGCCACGGTGGATGCGTGAAGGAAGCCTTCGACATCCCGGGATCGACGGATACTCGCTGCACACTTTGGAAGTTCACCATGGAGGACGAATTGTCGGCATACGCAAGGCAACTCAACGCGGGAGCAGATCATGCGTAAGGTGAAGATCTCAATAGAGGTCGATCTGAAGAACAATGAGAAGGGCTTCATTATCGTCCCGACCGACGAGGCCGACTTGTTGAAGGGACGGTACGCCGTCACGCTCGATCCGCGGACACCTGATACGTGGGGATGCAGCAATAGCGTGCAGCTGAAAGAACCTGAAAAGAAGAAGAAGAAGGCTACCAAGTAGCGCGAAGACTTTATTTCGCCTTCGGCTTCACCGCTCGACCTCTACGCGTGCAGGTAGTCCTGGCTAGCTATGAGGAACAACTCGCGCCTTCTCCGCGCGTGCAAAACGGACGGTCTTTTCTTGGTGCCCTTCCATGCCAATCAGCTTTCGGCGCCAACGCCAATTCTGCAGGCAGTACTTGACCCGATAGCCAGGGCGAAGCTGGATCAGGCGCGCGAAAGCGCCGGGTTCACGGATGCTCGATACGTTTGCGGCGCGACTGAGAGGCGACAATGGCAGAAATGCTCGACGAGATCTCCCAACAACTTGAGAAGCTGCTCCGCCTGCGCAGCATTCCGTTCGCCATGAAGTTGTTCGAGCGGCGGGAGGACATGGAGGCGATCGCGCGTATCCGCCGGCCGACGGCGGTGCACACTCTCGACCAGATCGTCGGCCAGGCCTCGCGCCTTGGCTGGACGATTGGCGTCACCGGCGATGACCTGGTGGGCGCCCAGTGTCGCGCGGTTGTCGGGCTCGGCGGCGCCAAGACCGAGGAGTGGTACTCTGGCGCGCACATGAAGGGCGTCTGGTTCGAAACGCTTGTCGATGCAGGGGCGCACCAACGTGCCATGGCGTGCGTACCGGACGGGCGCTACGAGGCGCTCGCGGTCGGACCTTTATCCAAGCTCGCCGAGCCCGACATAGCGCTCTTCTACGCGACGCCGGGCGCGATGATCTATTTCATCAACGGGATGCAGTGGTCCGGCTATGGCCGCTTCGACTGGAGCGTGGTGGGCGAGTCCGCCTGCGCTGATTCCTGGGGCCGTGCGCTGTCCACGCGCCAGCCGAGCCTGTCGATCCCGTGCTTTGCCGAGCGCCGCTACGGCGGGGTGCTCGACGACGAAATGTTGATGGCCGCGCCGCCGGAATACCTTGCCACGGCGATCACCGGCATGAATGCGCTGGCGAAGAACGGCTTTCGCTACCCGTTTCCGCAATACGGCGTACAGATGGACGTCCGCGCCGGCATGGCCAAGAGCTATCCGCCGGTGCCGGGTGGCGCCTGACCTCCGCCAAGGAACGCAGATCGCCCGTGTTGGCAGCGCCTATTCTTGGGAGGACTGGGCGAAGGCCAGCGGCTTGGCGAAAAATTCTTCGCGTCATCGAGTGGCATATTGCGGTGAGAAGCGGCCGTGCTGACTTGGGGAGACAAACGGAACATCCTGGCGTGCGCACCTCGCCTGATGACCTTTCCGCAAAGCGGCATTGCAACAGTCCTGCTCTGGACCGCCACACATGCTTGATCTCTTTGGATGGAGCGACGCGCTCCAGGCTTCATTTGCGTCACATATTGCGCAGGGCTTCTTGCCCGCAAGAGTCATAGCGCATCATCGGGGCCTTTGGCGCGTCATGACCGCGGACGGCGAACGCGCCGCCCGGTTGAGCGGTCGCTTCGCGCTCGACGCGGCGCCCGGCGAGCATCCTGTCGTCGGCGACTGGCTTGCGGTCAGCAAGCCGGAAGCCGACGAAGTCATCGTCCATGCGCTGCTGCCGCGCCGAAGCGTATTCTCGCGCCGCGCAGTGAGCGGCGGGGGCGTGCAGGTTATCGCCGCCAACGTGGATGTCGTGTTCCTGGTCGCCGCATTGAACGGCGACCTCAATCTGCGCCGGCTGGAACGGTACCTCGTGGCTGCACGCGACAGCGGAGCTTCGCCCGTCATCGTCCTCACCAAAACCGACCTGTGCCTGGACCCCGCCGAGCAGACCCAGCATGTCTTCGAGATCGCCGGAGGCGCGCCCATCGTCGCGCTGTCCGCGCAAACTGGCGAGGGCATCGACCGGCTGGAGCCCTGGCTCACCCCGGGCCTTACTGCAGCGCTTCTGGGAAGTTCAGGGGCGGGCAAGTCCACTTTGCTCAACGCATTGGCGGGACGGACGCTAATGGACACCGGAGCCATCCGCGAGAGCGACGACCGCGGTCGTCATACGACGACCCATCGCGAACTGTTCCGATTGCCGGGCGGTGCGCTACTGGTCGACACGCCGGGTATGCGCGAGTTCGGCGTACTCGCCGAGGACGCTGCGCTGGATGCAAGCTTCGCCGATGTCTCCGAACTCTTCCCGATCTGCCGCTTCGGCGACTGCGCACACACCACGGAGCCAGGCTGCGCTGTGCTGGCGGCGCTGGCGGACGGCACGCTGAGCGAGGAACGTTGGCGCGCCTATCTCAAGCTGCAGCGCGAACTCGATTTCGAGGCCCGCAAGGACGATCCAGCCGCCGAAGCCGCGCACCGTGCGCACTGGAAGCAGATTCACAAATCTCAGCGCGCCAAGAACAAGCTCCGGAGACGCAACGAGGACAACTGAGCTGATCTGTCTATGACCGCTTTGATGGGGCGAAGTCCTTCCGTTCGGCCGCCGGCGGGCGGATGGCGGTTCTGGTGTCGCTTCCGGTCGGACGTCGGGGATATGCCGACCGCGTGGCGACAAAGATGGTGCTTTCGACCCGAGGTCCCGATGATTAATCGCAACGTTCATGCTATCGGGGACAGATGCGGATTGGCGTTTGGAACTTAGAATGCTTGAACTACAAAACGCGCAACGCCGCGCGCCTCGCCTTTGTGTGTGCACGCGATGCAGACATCTAGGTTCTGACCGAGACACATGAGCAAATTGATCTTTCGACTACTCATAAGCAGGTCGCGAAGTCAAAGTCCCGGGCGAAGTCACGCAATGACATGCACCGGGTGAGTCCTGACAGGCCCCAAAATCCGGCTATTCTGGAGATCAGTACGCATTGGGCGGACGGCGCCGCGCCGATCATCCTCCAGACAAAGGCCGAGCCTTCTTGAGCGACACATTTCGACAGCTGCCCCAGATCCATGCCCTGCTTGAATCCGAGCAGGCCTCGCCGCTTGTTGTTCGGTATGGTCGCGGCGTCGTCGCGCACGCCTTGCGCGCCCGACTGGACGAAATTCGAGAGGCGCTTCGATCCGGTCGCGAGGCAACGCCACCAGAGTTCCTGACGACTCACTTCTTTGCGACCGTGGAGGCAATCATCACGTCAGGTCGCACCAGCAGCCTCAGGCGCGTGATCAATGCCACGGGCATCATCATCCACACCAATATTGGTCGGGCGTTGCTGGCCCCTGAGGCGCTGGAGGCGATCCAGGACGCCGGCAGGTCCTACTCCAATCTTGAACTGGACCTTGCGACCGGTGCGCGGAGTTCGCGGCATGTGCATGTTGAAGCGTTGTTGTGTGAGCTAACCGGGGCGGAGGCGGCTGTTGTCGTGAACAACTGCGCAGCAGCCGTGCTCGCCTGTCTCACTTGCATCGGTGCGGGGCGAGAGGTCGTCGCTTCGCGCGGAGAGTTGATCGAGATCGGCGGATCCTTCCGAATGCCGGACGTGATTGCGCAGAGCGGGGCCCGGCTCAGAGAGGTAGGCGCCACCAACAAGACCAGGCTCGCCGACTACGAGGCCGCGATCGGGCCGGAGACTGCCGTCCTTCTCAAGAGCCACACCAGCAACTTCCGGATCGTCGGTTTCACCGCAAAGGTCTCGCGACGCGAGCTTGCCGAGCTTGCTCACAGCAAAGGCGTGGTGATGGTTGAGGATCTGGGCAGCGGCGTTCTTATCGATCTGTCCCGATTTGGCCTCGTCGATGAGCCAGTTGTTCGCGACATCCTTCAAGAGGGCGTCGATCTTGTGACGTTTTCCGGAGATAAGCTGCTCGGGGGTCCCCAGTGTGGCCTGATCGTCGGACGCGCCGCGCTTGTGGGCAAGCTCAAGTCACATCCAATTGTGCGGGCGATGCGGATAGACAAGCTGTCGCTTGCCGCGCTTGAGGCGACGCTGCGCCTCTACCAGGCGCCGAACGATCCGTTGGAAAAAGTACCGGTTCTTCGCGCCCTGGCGGAAAGCTTGGTGACCGTGAAGGCGAGAGCCGAGAGGTTGGCCCTGTCTATTGCGGCTGTTCCCGGGCTCAGGGTCGAGGTCGTGGAGAGTATCGCCTATGCGGGCGGTGGAGCGCTGCCGCAGCAGGGTCTCCAGAGTTTTGCGGTGGCTCTGAACATGCCATCGCTTTCAGCCGAGGCGATGGCGAGTCGTGTGCGAACGGGTGACCAGGCTGTCCTGGGGCGCATTCGCGACGGAAAGTTTTGTCTGGATGTGCGGGCGGTTCAGGACAGGGAGATCCCTGATATCGCGCGGGCGATCCAGCGGGCTCTGGCTCCATGAAATCCTGCGCCGTTGCAGTAATTGGTCACGTCAATCATGGCAAAACATCTCTTGTCCGAGCACTTACCGGTATCGAGACCGACCGGCTGAAGGAAGAAAGGGAGCGCGGTCTGTCGATCGCGCTCGGCTTTGCACATCGCGGCTATCCTTCTGGAAACATCGATTTCATAGATGTTCCGGGACACGAAGATTTTGTTCGCACGATGGTCGCAGGCGCCACGGGCGCCGGCGCAGCGCTGCTGGTTGTGTCCGCCGTTGAGGGTGTCGCGCGCCAGACGATCGAGCATCTGGAAATCGCAACTCTGCTCGGAATCACTAGAGGCGTCGTGGCGGTCACCAAGGCTGATTTGCTGGCGCGATCCGAGTGGTCGAACCGGGAGATGTCAATCAAGGCGGTCATCGCTGCAACCGGCCTCAGGGGGCAACCAATTGTCTTCTGTTCGTCGGCCTCAGGGGAAGGGTTCGATTTGTTGGATCGGCAACTCGATGATCTGCTGTGCCGTTCGCCTGAACTGCCACGGCTCCCGGGCTTCTTCCTGCCTGTGGACCGGGTTTTCAGTTCAGCTGGAATGGGGACAGTTGTCACCGGGACGCTGCTCGGGGCCGGGCTTGAGCCGGGTTCACGGGCGGTCGTGGCGCCGATGGGCAGATCGGTGATTGTCCGTGGTCTTCAGACCCACGGCGTCGCCGGGGAGTACGTCGAAGTCGGCAGTCGTACTGCGGTCAACCTCCGGAATGTGTCTCGCGACGACGTCCGACCAGGTGATGTACTTTGTGCGCCGGGCTGTTTTTCGTCCTCCGCCCAGATCGATGCACGCCTGACGGTATTGCCCGCGGCAAACCGCGCGTTGAAGCATCTTGACGAAGTGCGCGTGATGCACGGGACGCGCAGTGCAACCGCGACCGTTCGGCTTATTCGCGGCAATCGCATCGAGCCTGGCGAAAGCGACTATGCCCAGCTCCGCTTTGCAGCACCGGTCATCTCCTTTGCCGGTCAGCGTGCTGTTTTGCGTCGCCTCTCTCCTGTCGAGACAATCGGCGGCGCCGTCGTCATTGATCCGGTAGCGTCGCCGGCTCGCAGGAATGATCATCATCGCATGACGATCCTTGCAGCGGCGTGGGGAGGCGATCCCCGTGAGATTGCTGATGCCCTGGAACGCCGGAGTGGAGGTGTTGTCTGCCTTGCAGAACTCGCACGACTTGGCTCGCGATCGGCCGAACATATGCTTGAGGCTCTCGACCCGGCGTATCTTGATCTTGGCGCCGGAGAGATAGGGAGTGGGCCGGCAATTGCGGCGACGAAGGACGCCTATCTTGAGCAGCTGGCGTCGCTCCATTGTGGTTCCCCGTTGCGGTCAGGATTTCCCGAGGCTCGGGTCCGCCTGGCGCTGGCGGGGCCAATCTCGCTGGTCCTGGTCAACCACGCAGAGCGGCTACTTGTCGATGAGGGCCGTGTTGTGCGTGGAAGAGAAGGTATCGCGCTCGCCGGGCATGATCCGCTTGCTGGGCTCTCGCGTTCTCAACGCTCCCAGTTGGACGCGATTGAACAGTCGTTGCGCCGGGGTGGCCTGAAGCCACCGGATCCGGACAATCTTCGCGCAGATGCCGATACAGATCCCGGCACAGGTCACGATCTCGTCGAGCTGTTGGTCGCCTCGGGCCGCGCGGTGTCACTCATGAATCATGCACTCAAACAGCTCCTGGTTTTTCATGTCGACGCGCTGGGCGAGGCCGGACGTGACCTTCGCAAGGCCTTTCCGTTTCCGGCGCAGTTCCGGACGGGAGAGGCGCGAGAGGTTCTGAAGACAACTCGCAAGTATATTGTCCCGGTACTCGAGCATCTCGACGCGCAGGGGGTAACCGTGCGCAACGGCGATCTTCGTCATCTGGCCCAGGATGCGAGCCCTGGATCGAACGGTCGCGACGATGTTTGACTCAACTATCTCTGACAGTAGGGTTTGCGCGGGTACGGAGGTGACTGGAGTCTGGTGGCTCCCCTGGTCTTCAAAACTAGTGACACGTCGACAAGGCGTGTGGTGGGTTCGATTCCCATCCGCCTCCGCCACCCGTGGATGTTCTCGTCCAGCCGCGATCTGACCATAGCTTCCAGCCGCCTTGCGCATAGTGCATCCTTGATAGCAGTCTTGCCGCTAAAGCGATCGGCGCCAGCGCTCGGGGGTGGCGCGAGATGAAATGGGTCCGATGAACGGGCCGGAGGGTGTGAATGACCGAGTTCGATCCCGGATTTTCTCTGCCCGATCTCGATGGTTTGCCTCGCCGGTTTCCGAGCGGTCGTCCGAGCCTCGTCTGCTTCGTCAAGGAAGACTGCAAGACCTGCAATCTGGTCATGCCGATTCTCGAAGCTTTCTATCGCACCTTCGGGGTGCGGGCGGATGTCCTGTTGGTCGGGCAGTCGGCGACCGGGAATGCGACATTGAGGGAGCGTCATGCTTTGACGATGCCTGTCCTCGACGATGGCGACTGCAGTGTGTCCTTTGCATGGGATTTCGAAATTGTACCCGCTGTGTTCTGGACAGACGGCGAGGGGAAAGTCGGGGCCCGGTTTGAGGGATTTGTTCGGAGCGAATGGCAAGAGCTCGAACAACAGATCGGCGCCGAACTGGATCTTGGGCTCAGCGGGTTGAACTGGCTGGACTACCCGGACTGGCGACCCGGCTGCGGTTCGAGACATCTTGACCCCGAAGTCAATGAACGCCTTCGCGCAACTGCCTCGGGCAATCCGATGCGCGCGCGGCGCATCGAGATTTCGAGCGCGGATGACGATGCCGAATTCATGTTCGATCAGGGTTTCAGCGATGGCTTGCCGCTTGTTCCGCCGACGCCGGAACGGGTGACGAGAATGCTTGCGGGGACAAGGCGCGGCGCGCAAGATATTGTCGCGGTTGTTCCGCCCAACATGACTCCAGCGACAGTTGAAAAGATTGCAATCAACGCGGTCATGGCGGGATGCCGACCCGACTATCTTCCAGTTGTAATTGCGGCGGTCGAGGCGGTCTGCACCGATGAGTTCAACATCCATGGCGTGACGGCAACCACCATGGGGGCCGCGCCCGTGATGGTCGTCAACGGCCCGATCCGGCATCGCATTGGCATGAACATGAAGCTGAGCGCGCTGGGCGCCGGCAGTCGGGCGAACGCGACAATCGGCAGGGCGGTAAGGCTTGTGATCCGCAATATTGGCGGCGCGAGACCTGGAGGCATTGATCGTTCGACTTTGAGCAGCCCCCTCAAGTTCACGATGTGCTTTGCGGAATGGGAGGAGGGATCGCCCTGGTCGCCGCTCCATGTGGAGAGAGGCTTTCAGGTCGAGGACTCCGTCGTCACGGTGTTTGCAATGACCAGCGGTCCCGTCCTGATTGTCGATCAGGAATCGCGAGGGACTGACCAGATCGCTGGATCGCTCGGGCTCGGACTCGAGGGCGCGTTTTTATCCAAGATACATCGCATGCCCGTGGATGCTCTGCTTGTGGTTTGTCCCGAACACATCCGCACACTCACGAGCGAGGGGCAGTACTCGAAAGACCGTCTTCGTTCCAGAATCCAGCAAGTGACCTCGCGTCCCTTGAGAGAAATGGTCGCAAATGAAATCTCCGGTGCGGGCATTCCACGCGCCGCCGCTGAGAAGATGGCGCTTGAACAATTAGAGGCCCTCGTGCCCAAATTCGCCAGCGAGCGAAACATCCATATCGTGGTGGCGGGATCCGAAGCGGGCAAGTTCTCGGCCGCTTTCCATGGCTGGGTCACGGGGCCAACCGGCTCCATGTCCGTTTCGCGAAAGATCGAAACCAGCTAGAGCTGGCTAAACAGGAGGAGACCCATGACACTCATCATCCTCGATCCAACCGATGAACGCGTGCCAGTCGAGCGTCAGATATCCAGACGGAACGGCTCCATAAGTGGTACGATCGGCCTTCTGGATATCAGCAAGCCGCGCGGCAATGTCTTGCTGGATGAGCTGGAGCGCTTGCTGCTGGAGCGATTGCCCGAGGTCAAGGTCAACCGCTACCGGAAGCCGACATTCGCAAAGCCATGTCCGGACGACCTTCGATGGACGATCAAGTCCGAATGCGCCTTCCTCGTAGAGGCGCTGGCCGATTGAGGATCATGCACAACGTGCAGTATGCACGACACTGTGTGGTTCGAGATCCAGGGCCTTCCGGCAGTTTCCATCGCCTCCAGCGAGTTTCGCGAAGCCGCTGAGGCCCAGCGCGACGCGCTAGGCATGAAGGACGCACGTTATCTGCTGGTTGAACACCCGATCCAGGATGCGACGGACGATGAAATGCGTGCCAAGGCGCGGGCAGTGCTGAATGCTGTGGTTGAGGCCCTTACCAACTAGGGGCGAACTGGCAGGAAAAGGAGGTGCTGTCAGATCGGTGCTGGCAGGCCAACTCAGCCTGAAACCCAGAGGATTACGTACGTCGCATTTGAGGCGAGAACCGCCTGGTTCGTTACGGCGGGGTGAGAGGCCGGACTGGATCGACTCAGCCGGATTGCCTCATTCTGGGTTACGGCGACCTCGGGCCCGAAGCCGCCGTTCAATGGACGAGGAGCCTGAGACCCAGCCGCCCCCCAAGCAGAAACTGTCGATGCCGTTGAATTCGACAAGCGCCGCTGATCCACCGAATCGAGAGGTCCGTACACGGGTACATCAGTGGAGCTCAAATGAATCGTCGGCAGGCGCTTGTTGGGCTCGGAGCGGCGGCTGCTTATGGCTGCACCGCTACGCCGGCGAAGATGTCTTCAGGCGTGGGTCGGCGCGAGATTGTCGGCGATATCGACATCCTGCGGCGGGCCTATACCCAGCTGCATCCCGGCCTCTATCGCTACATGACGTCGGACGAAGTGGTCGGCCGTTTCCGGCTCCTTGAGCGCGAAGTAGGCGGAGACGCCGGCTTAAAGGGCGATTACCTGGCGCTCTCGAGGTTTTGTGGAGCCGTACGATGCGGGCACACATACGCGAATTTCTACAACCAGTCGGACGCAGTTGCTGCGGCGCTGTTTTCCGATCGCAATCGCCTGCCGTTTCATTTTCGCTGGTTGGCCGGCCGCATGGTGGTGACCCTGAATCAGTCGGACGATCTCCGCTTGACCCGCGGCGCGGAAATCGTTTCGATCGACGCGCGCCGTCCGGTGGATATCCTGCGGTCGCTGCTGCCACTCGCCAGGGCGGATGGGAGTAACGACAACAAGCGCCGCGCCCAGTTGGAGGTACGCGGGGTCGATCGATACGAGACTTTCGATATCTACTATCCGCTGTTGTTCCCCGTGCGTGACCACCGGTTCGTTCTGGAAGTGAGGCCTGTGGGGGCCAGGTCAGTCCAGCGCATCGAGGTCGGCGCAATTGACCTAGCGCAGCGCCGAGCGGCGATGACCGAGGCCATGGCCGAAAAAGATTCACCGCAATGGACGCTGGAATTTACGGACGGCGTCGCGGTGCTGAAGATGCCGACCTGGGCGCTCTACGACAGCAAGTGGGCCTGGGAAGCTTTCCTCGCCGAGGCTTTCGATGCGATCGCGAGTGAGGCGCCGAAAGGCCTTATTGTGGACGTGCGTGGGAATGAAGGCGGATTGGACTGCGGCAACCGGATCATCGCGCGGCTGATCGATCGCGAACTCGACATCAGCGAGTATCAGAGAAAGGTACGCTATCGACGGACGCCGGTTGACCTGGACCCCTACCTCGACACTTGGGACAATTCTTTCCGCACACTGGGCGAAGATGCAGATGATCTCGGCGACGGCTTCTTGCGCCTGCCGCCGGAGAAAGGTGTATCGAGCCTGAAGCCTCTGGGTCCGCGATTCGCGGGCAAGGTGGTGGTTCTCACCGATGCGCAGAATTCCTCCGCCACCTTCCAGTTCGCCCAACTCATTCAGGACCACGGACTTGGAAAGCTCTGCGGCACACCAACAGGCGGCAACCAGCGCGGCATCAACGGCGGGGCCTTTTTCTTCCTGCGGCTTCCGGTGACGAGGATCGAGGTGGACCTGCCTTTGATAGGACGCTTCCCGGGCAAGTCTCGGCCGGACGCGGGCCTGATCCCTGATATCCGCGTGGAGGACACCTTGGCGGACGTTGTTTCGGGATCCGACCGGGTACTTGCAGCGGCGATCGAGTTGGTGGGGCGAGCCTAGCAGTTCGGTTTGCGCCCCCTCGCTGAAGCAGTGGCGGCTTCGAGGCGAAGATCCGCCGGCTTCGCGAGGGCGGGACGACTGGCAGCAATGTGATCGACCTTGCCGTCCGTAACCTTCCGCTGCTCGGGCTGGACCGGGGCCCAATGCCGCCGTTCCGCCGACAACGCGGACGACCTGCCTCTCAAGGTCTCGGACAGGTCTAGAATCGCTCGCCTAACAATCTATAACACCAGAAAGCCTCCTCGGAATCGATGAGGCGGTTGAGTTTCGCTGGAGAGAATCCGGTGGCGCGGCGAACTGCGCGACCCATGTGTGACTGGTCCGAATAACCCGCCTCTAGCGCGATGTCCGCCAGCGGCACGCCCTTCGACTTTATCGACACCTGGTGGAGATCTTCAAACGCGGCGTAGAAGGCGAGAGACTGCTGCGACTGGCTAGTCCACCGCCTGATCCGCTGTTCAAGCGCCCGCGCGCTTCGCCCGGGTCCGGCAACGGCGGCGTGGGCGATAAACGCACGTGACCAGTCAGACAAGCGGGCAACGCCGCTCCATTCTGGAAAAACGGCCAAACCGCGCGTCTGCCGCCAGCGCGGTTCGACCACGTCGCAGAAACGACGCCAGAATGTGCGCATCTCCCCCGCGGCGAGATTTGAGCACTCGAAAACGTCAGACAGGTCGAAGGTGCGCGACAGGCGGCGCCAGGCATCAGGGTAGATGCCGATCGAGACTGCGAGCACGGGGCCGGGACACCAGCTCAGAGTAGGAGTGCTTTGGGGCAGTGTCACCGATATCCGCGGTAAGGGCTGCGCAACCCGCGCATGTTCGATGCCGCCGCCGGGCGGTACGAGTTGAATTTCGCCTTCCGCCACAAAGGTGATGGTTACAAGAGGAGACCCCGGAAAGTAGTTGAGCCGGTCGCTGTCGTTCAACTCAACGCCGCGCGTGTCCCGCACAATGGCGGAGAAGAAACACCCCGCAAGACTGCGGGGCAGTGTCAACAGTTCCGATGTGGGCGGCAAGCCAGCCTCCTACCTTTCGCAATCATTCTATCCCGGCGGTTTGGAAGCGGGCAATCGTGCTTACAACCTCAGGCGAGCGTCCTATGGCTAGAATCAAATTCAGCGGCCCTCTATCCGTGCGGCTATCCAGTCTTCTGGCGCTCAACCATATTGGCGTCACGAGCCATGTTAAGCACCTGCTTGGCAGGCGCCTCGAGACATCCTGGGACGCAAACTTCGAAACAGGCGTCCGATTCTGGAGGCGTCAGTTCACACACGCGATGCTTCAATCCGACATGAGCAAGGGGCGGTTGATCCTCGATAGCCTTCAAACGGAAACGGACGACGTGTACGAGGTGTCCCGCGAAGCGATCGAGGAACCGAAAGGCCATTGGTACGCCCCGACCGCGCGATCGTCCGAGGCGATTATTCTCTACCTGCATGGAGGCGGCTACGCCTTCCACGCCGCCTCAAGCCAGAGATTCGCGGCGATGCTGGCGCATCGCTGCGGCGCGCATCTCTTTGCACCCGACTACCGCCTCACGCCCGAGCACCCGCACCCCGCTCAGGCCGAAGACGCTCTGGCAGCGTGGCGTTACGTGACTGGCCGAACCACGCCCAACAAGATCGTCGTCGTTGGCGATAGCGCCGGCGGTCACATGGCGCTCATGCTCCTGCTGGCATTGAGCAAGATCAATCTGCAGCAGCCGGCGCTGTGCATCGCTCTGTGTCCCTGGACAGACATCGGTAACCGCGGCGCCAGCCTATTCGAGAACGATCGATATGACCTGGTGCAGAGTTGGATGGCTCTGCGCTTCGGCGAATGGCTCGATCCGGGCGCGCGATTTGGCCGGGTTGCTCTCTCGCCCGTTTCACACAATTATCGGGGGCTTGCACCGATTTATCTGCAGGTTGGCGGCCGCGAAATTCTCCGTGACATGGTCCGCGACTTTGCCGAGGCTCAGAAGGAGCGCGGAGCGGATGTGATGCTGGATGTTTGGCCAGACATGCCGCACGATTTTCAGTTGTTCGACACCTTGAAGCCGTCTTCATCGCAAGCCATCGCAAGAATTCGCGCTGCCATTCGTGGCCATGTTGACCGGCAGGGCGAGTTCAAGGCTGGTGCGTCCACGATACTGGCGAGCGATACTTTTGAGGGAGAGTCTCACCCGTGTTAAAGCGTCCACGGGAACTGGACCGCTCGGCAAATTCTTCCGCAGTCCAATATCCTCGCCGATGACGGTATTGAGGCGAAGAACCGCCGGGGTCGTCAAGGCAGGACGACTGGCAGCTCTTGGCCAAAGCTGACATCGAAAGCCGCAGTGTTCGCTGTCGGCCAACGGCCGCTGCGGACACTCGCGACTAGCAGGTCGCGGATCCAATCCTGCGTGAGGCGTCGTCGGACTTATTCGCCCTCAGCCTGAATAGCCGTGTCCTTGCCTGCCGCGTCGGCGCGTAGAATGCCCGGCATGGCATAGTTGCCTTCGTGACAGGCGTACTCGAAAACGTGCTCCTTCGAGCGGCGCAGCGGAATCTGTCCTGTCCAGGTCTGCGTGTAGAAAACGGGATCGTTCACCTCGAAGGTGTAGTCGATCACCTCATCGGCTACGCGCCGGAACCGCTCTGTCACCTTGCCCTTGTCGGAAATCGGGAAAGCGGCCATCCGCTGATGGCTCAAGCTGAAATTGCGGGTGACGACGACTAGCGTGTCGCCCTCCCAGTGGCCGATTGAGTCGCCGAACCATGCCTTGAGCGCCTCCGGCCGGGCGCCGACACCGGACTTGTCGGTCATGTTGATGACCCGCGCATCGTGGTTCATCTCAATATCGATCAGAACCGAAGTCGGCGTCTGCACGATCTGAAGGTTATTGTTGTACATCGTGTTGTTGAGCGGCGGGCCGCCCTGGCTGCCGAACGAGATGAAGCAGCGCTCGCCCAGCGGACGGATCTCGGGCCCGGTGTTCTGGATCGCCTTGACGTTCGCCATGCGCTCGCCGCGCTTCGCCATGCCTTCCTTCGAGAAAGGCGGCTGACCGTTCGCTGGCGACGTGATCCACGACGAGCGCCACTCGGTGTTGACCTTGGCGTATTCGGAACCCGGATCGATCCAGAAAACGTTGTAGCCGGCTTCGGCGTTCCGGTCGGTGTACACGCCCGCCTTGGGGTTTGTTCGTTTCTGGCTTGCGTCAAAGGCCTTGGTGTAGGCGGCGCCCTGCGTCAGCTCGGCGATCTTTTCCGGAGGGATCACGAGCGTATCGCCGACCTTGTCGCCATTGCCGCCCCTCGACATCGTCGTCAGTGAGGCAGTCGACCAGACGCCCTGCAGGTCCGGCTTGCCGTCCGGCGTGCGCGGCGGCTGGTAGTTCGGATCCCAAGGCTTCAGGTCCTGGAAATGAGGAATGGCGCTTACATACGCCTTCGAGCCAGCGATCGTCTTAGGGCCTTCGACCTTCTCACTTGAGTCCGCAAAGCCGACGCCCGTCTTCTCACCGGTCGCCAGCGCTTCATCCAGGTAATTTCGCGGCGGTGGCGGTGGCGATGGCGTCTTGGATTGTTTCTGCGCCACCGCGGGGGCTGCAGCCAGGACGGATGCTGCGAGGGCGGCAATGACTGCCGAGCGTCGAAGGGTCATGTGGGGCTTCCTATCTCCCAAGAAAGTCATCCAGACAACTTGGCTCCAATTGCCTGTCCAGCCAAGTCACTTTGATATTCGACCGTGGGTCGAGAAAGAGGCGTCCGCTTTGAGGGCAATACCAGTCGTTCCACGGCGCTAGGTCACTCGCCCTTCGAGCCAGGATCCGATAGCGGCGGTCGCCGTGGGCAACAGGTCTGGGCGTTCAATGTAGTAGTGGTCGGCCCCGGTGATGTCGACATAGGTCTTGTCCGTGCTCGCGACAGCGTCGAACAGGCGGCGGGCGTGGCTGGGCGTGCAGGCCAGATCGGCGGTGTTGTTGATCACCAGCACGGGCGCACTGATGCGGGCCGCATTGAGAAGGCCGTTGGCGTTGCTGTCGTCGTAGCTCCACTGTGAGAGCCAGGACCGTAGCGTGGTGAAGCGCGCAAGGCCAACTGGGCCATCATTGGCGATGCGGGGCTCGCCCAGGTAACAGGTGTGAGGACGGCGGTCGGAAGGATCCTGTGTGGGATCAGTCCAGCGCACGTCGCACATGGTGCCGTTGACGACGAAGGGCCGTTCCGCGTCTGGCTCGCCGGCAGCCCGCAAGGCTGCAAGCGTCGACCTTACACGAGCCGTGATGCGTTGGTTGCGGGCGATCTGCGCGGAGCGGAAGCGCTCTACGAACTCGGCGGAGTAGGGCGGCTGTTCGGGACAGCCGGCGGCATAGATGTTCAGCGCGAGGTCGCGATCAAAGGGGCGGTTTTCGTCGAGGATCGACGGGTCCATCCACTCTGTAAGGGTCACGGAGCGGCTGATGTGGGCGGCCAGCAGCATGACGCCGTCGGCGGGCTGCAGGCCGGCGTTGACGAGATCGACGGGGTCCCCCGCCGGCGTCTGCGTGATTGTTGGGTGTTCGGCCTGATCCTGGTAGAAGAGCGATAGCGATCCGCCGCCAGACCAGCCGGCAAGGATCACCTTCTCATAGCCGAAGCGTTTCCTGAGGTCGGCGATACAGGCGCCGAGATCGAGCACGCATTTCTCGAGGATCAGTGCAGTGTCGTTCCCGCGGTAGCGGGTATTGCAATAGATGACGTGATGGCCGGCATGCGCCAGCGCGGTCACAAGCGGCAGGAAGGAGCCGCCGCCGATGGGATGGCTGAACAGGATGGCCGTGGTGGAGGCGACATCGTCTTGACGGATGCGCATGCATTCGACGAAAACCCGGCCTGTAGGCCCGCCATAGACCTCCTTGAGGATGCTCTCCTCCTTGTAGAGATAGCCGTAGGGTTCACGCACAAGGGGCATCGCATGTTTCCTGCGCAGCAGCGCCGCCGGGCGGCAGCGAGAAAGAGACGGTCAGCGACAGAGTACGGTGGAGACAGGCCAAGTCCATGCGCGCCGCCGGCTTGCCCCACGGAAGCAACGCTGCTGCTGGACTACGCCATTTGAGATGGGCGAAGCTGGCTCCCGTCCGCAAATGATGATGGAGAAAGTCATGTCGCAAGCGCCCAATGGCATTCATCACCTGGCCTTCATGGCCGGCGACATCAAGAAACACATCGCCTTCTTCTCGGATGTGGTCGGCTGCCCGCTGGTTGCGCTGTTCGACATGCATGGCGTTCCGGGCGGGCTGCATGCATTCCTGAAGCTGAACGATCACAGCTATTTCTCGATCGTGCAGTTGCCAAAGGTCGACGAGATTCCGATCGAGCTGGGAAAGACACACGCGGGCAATGGAGCGCTACCGAGTTCCCCAGGGACGCTGCAGCACCTCGCGTTCAGGGTTGCGACGGATGCCGACCTTATCGCGATGCGGGACCGCATTCGCAGTCATGGCGTCAACATCATCGGGCCGATCGATCATGGCATGTGCCGGTCGATCTATTTCGCCGGACCCGATCAGATGACGCTGGAGGTGGCGACATCGCACGAAGCCATCGACCCGAACCGGTGGATCGATCCGGCCGTGCTGATCAAGGCGGGCATTTCGATGGATGAGGCCGCACGTTTTCGCGCGCCCCCGGCCTATGCCGGGCCGAGCCCGGTCAAGCAGCCGGCCTATGATCCGCAGAAGCCGCACATGGCCTACCCGAAGGGGGCGTACCAGCAGATGCTCCAGACCCCCGACGAGACCATCTGGGCGGTCGCCTCATACCCGACGCCGCCCGTCCCGGAGCCCGCCTGAACCAGCGGCCGCCGGCGGTAATCACGTCAGGTTGCCGAGCGACCGCTTTGAGGCGACCGCCCGCCTATCATGCAGGGAAGGGGTGAACGGCAACCGACGAGCGACCTTGCCGTACGTAAGACTGTGGCGGGCTCGGCGTTCGGGGCCCCAAACGGTCGTTCATTGAACAGTCCGGAATGTCCGTTACGCACTTCAACACGGCCGTTGCGTGTTGATTGTCTTGCTTCCGTGTCGGGGCACGAGCGGGCCTACCTCGAAAGGAATTCATAGTCGACACCGGAAGTTCGGCAAAACGGGTGTTGGTGGGAGAGGCGTTGCTTTCTTGGACACGGAGCGATCCCCCTGCTAGCAGCAATGGGGCGATAGACCCCGTGTCGGTCTTGCGACGTGGGAGGCTCAGCTGAGAGCCCGAATCCTATGGAAGGACGACGCACATGTTGGCCGCGGGCCTCGCGATTGTCGCGGCGATCATCGCGACATCTCTGAGTGCGCTCTGGCTTCGCAGTCCCGGTCAGATTCGTCCAGTATTAGGGGCGGACGGCGGGCGCATTGCGACCGGCATCTCCGAGAAGGTCTTTGTCGAGATCAACGGCACGCCCCAAGGGATGATCATCCGCAGCGCGAACCCATCGAACCCCGTGCTGTTGTTTGTCCACGGCGGACCGGCCATGCCGACTTATTGCCTCGACCGACATTATCCGACGGGCCTTGAGGCGGACTTCACTGTTGTCTGGTGGGACCAGAGGGGCGCGGGTCTGTCCTTCCGGTCCGACATCCCCGCCGAGACAATGAATGTGCAGCAGATCGTCGACGACACGGTGGCCGTGGCCGATCACCTGCGCGCCCGCTTTGGCAAAGAGAAAGTCTATCTCATGGGCCATTCGTGGGGGAGTTTCATTGGCATTCAGGCCGCAGCGAAAGCGCCGGACAGGTTTCACGCTTACATTGGCGTGGGGCAGGTCACGCACCAGCTGACCTCCGAGCGTCTGGCCTACGACTACATGCTCACCGCATATCGAGCCCGCAAAAACGAGAAAATGGTGCGCACGCTTGAGGCGTCGGGCTTCGCGATGACTGTTCCGCTCCCCAAAGCCTACATGACTATGCGCGACAGCGCCACGCACAAGCTCGGTGTTGGCACCACGCGGAAGATGCGCTCTGTGATCAGCGGCCTGTTCCTGCCTTCCTGGATGAGCCCTGAGTACACCCTGCGCGAGAAGCTCAATATCTGGCGTGGCAAGTGGTCAACGCACTCGACCAGACTGTGGAATGACGTGTTGAGGACCGACATCCGAACCGTCGTTCCGAAACTCAAGATCCCGGTGCACTTCTTTCATGGCAGGCACGATTACACGGTGTCGCTTGAGCTGGCGAAGTCCTATCTCGAACAACTAGATGCGACGGTGAAGCGTTTTCATGTTTTTGAGAGTTCCGCGCACAGCCCCAATTTCGAGGAACCAGAAAGAGCGCGCGCGATCTTGCGCGAAGAGGTGCTGCGTTCTTAGGCCAGAGTGGAGGCGCCCTCAGTCCGAACGTGTGCGCACCCAAAAGGCAGATACATGCTGCATCCAGACCCCGATGCGGTCGGCTATCGAACCCGCCCGTGGAACGGCGCCGATCTGGCGCGCCACGTCAAGCATGTTCAGAACCACGGTGTGGTGTGCCAGCAAGCCGTTGTCGAACCGCGAGAACTCCGCCGTTTCGAACTCAAGGCGCCCGCCCGTGGGTGCAAAGCCCGGTGGCGTCAACGGCCCGGTCATGGTCCCGGTGATGCGCAAGCGCGCGGCGACGCCGGAGCCATCGAGCGCAAGGTAGGGCCCTTCGATCAACTCGATGCGCGTGTCCGGCATCGCCACAAACATGATGTCGCGATGAAACGCTCGCACCGCTTCGCGTCCGTGCAGGGTATGCGGCGCGGCGGGATCTTCCCAAACAATATCCTCGGCGCACAGACTTGCGACGGCATCAGGATCGCGGGTGCCGGCCGCCGCATGCAGACGTAGCAGGAAGTCGCGTGCGAACGCAGCATCAATGGTTTGCGGCATGGGTGTTCCTTTCGATCGTGCGCGCAGGACAGCCGCGCCGGCAAAAGCCGATCGTGCGCTTCACGGCTCGTTCCGAGGGATCACGGACGTGACGGCCGTCCCTTGGGAGAACATGGCCTTACGGTTGAGAAACGTGACGAGCGCAGCCGCGGTGACAAACACGGCAGTGTCGTTGAGTTGCGCGTCGGGCCACAACGGGTTGTTGAGCTGGAAGTGAAACAGCATCGCAAGCAGAATGCTGCCGCCGCCTGTGTTGAAGAGCGGCGTGAGGATGACGCTGATCGAAACGGCGCCGAGAACGAACGGCGTGAAGTCCCACGCGCTCTGCGGCGTTCCGCTCAACAGGAACGCCGGCAGATGCCACAGCCCCCAGATGAGGCCAAGTACGACGCTTGCCCAGAACGGAAGGAATTTGCGCTGCAACAGCGGCAGCGCGACGCCGCGCCATCCAAACTCCTCCATCGGTCCAAGGATCAACATGAAGCCGATCGCGCCGAGCGTGGCGCCGAACGTGTCGAAGGGTAGGGCGTAGGCGGAGAGATTGCCTTTGAGCGCCGATCCGATGATGTAGATGAGCGGTATTCCGGCAATAAGAAACGCCCACCAGATGGCGGGCGCGCGCCACAACAGCAGGCGACCAAGGAAGCGCTTCAGCCCGTCGAGACCTTGTTTCGTTACAACAAGCGAGAATGCGGCGATAGCAGGTGCGTAAACCGCCAGCACGAACAGCGGATGACGCCCGCTTAAGGGGCCAAAGGTTTGCGTGATCCAGCCCGGCCACAGCGCGAACAACGCAAAGAGGCCCCACGCGAGCCCGAAAGCGATCGCTAGAAACGGGATCAAGGCGGAGACACGAAGGTCGGTGGCGGAGACGGGCTTCGTCACGGTTGGGTTCCCGCAATGGTGATCGCGTTGCGGACGAGCGTTCCGTCCCACGTGGCGCCCGGCGAGGGCATGGTGTTTGCCGGACGTGTTGGGGCGGGAGCGCCGGGTATGGCCGGCAAACCATCGGACATGTCAGTGAGTTCGACTTGGATGGCGCCGGGGCCGGCAAGCGTCAGCTCAAGCGCGAAGCCGTCCGCTGCAAGGCCCGTGGCGTAGAACCAGAGCCTGCCTTCGCGCGCTGGTGCATAGTCGCTGAGTTCAAGTATTTGACCGGCCAAGGTCGCTGCGATGATCGGCGTGGCGGTATCGATTTTCACTTCGAGCACCGGCGCAGCGCGGGGCGAGGCAAAGCTCAGCTGCACCGCGCGCTCTGCATCTCCCGTTCTGTCGTCGACAAGCGTGGCGGTTGGGGCAGCGAGCGCAAGCGCAGGCGCGAGTGTTGAAAACGTCGGCGGCCCGCCGGGAACGCCATAGCGCACATCCCGATTGCGCTCGCTGCCCGCCGGAATGAACTGCCCGGTCCAATCGCCGAGACCCATGTCCGTTGTTGTCCAGCGCGCTTGGTTTGTGGTCGCATCGAACTCGTAGCGCACGGACTCAGGCCGCGGTTGCTTGCTTGAAAAACCGCTTTGCGTCGTCGAAAGCGCCAAGACCGCGACAGCCGCCAGAAACGGCGCTGCCGCCCATCTCATCCGCACGCGGCTGATGTCGACGGGCCAAACCAGCAGGGCGAAACCAAGCGCGAGCGCCGTCAACAGTGTCGGCGCCGCAAGGAACGGCAATCCGCTCATGCCTTCGAGCCGCAGCATGAAGGCGTTGAGCATGCCCCCGGGCCACACGAGTGGGGTGACGAGAAACGTCACCGACACGAGAGGAACCAACACGAGCGCGGCGCCGACCAAGGGCCGCTCGTCCGTCGAACGCACCGCACGCCAGACCACAAGCGGGATGGCGGCCAACGCGGGCAACGCGAAGGGGTAGGAGAGCATCGGCGCCATAATCGCCAACGCCAGACCGATCGCGGTGAACGCAAGCGCCGCGCCGAAGACACGCTGATCGGCGCTGACGCGTCGTGCAAAAAGAAGGCACGCCGCGCCGATGCAAGCGCTCGCCAGGAGCGCAAGCCCCGCAACGTGCCACGAGGTGGCGTAGCTGCCGATCATGAAGACCTGAAGATTGGCATCGAGCGCGCGCACGCCGGCCCAGACGGCGAGGCACAGGAGAGTTGTAAGCGCGACGACGACAATGAGCGCGACAGTGCTCGCGAGGGCTGGCGCAAGCGCCAGCGACAGCCGCCGCTTCGCGATAAAGGCAGCAATCGCGAGCAGAAGCAGCGTCGCCAACGAGATCGGCAGCGCCCAATCCGCAGGATACTGCATTACCCCGAATGGGCCAGCGCTAAAGAAAACGGCGTCCGGGCCGGTGAGATCGTCCAGCGTTGAATCGCCTAACGCGCGCGTGAGGCCCAGAGCGTATTCGCCGAAGCTCTGCACCGTGCGTGGGTCGAGATTGTCAGGCGAGTCGAGCGGCGTGTGGTAGTGGTGCGTGTCGCCATGGATCACGAAGCCGAGACCCGGCACGCCGGCATCCATGTAATCCTGGAGATCGCACGCGTTCCGCATCTGCGGCATCGCGTTGAACATGCCAGTGACGACGGATGAGCCAAATCCACCAGGGGCAGTGTCGCGCATTGCCGCGATCAGCGGGCCGTTGTTGGGGCTTGTCACATAGAGCGAGGCGCGCCCGCTTGTACCCATGGCCTCGAAATTGATGGCGAGCCGCACGTCGCGCATCCACGCATGTTGGGTGGCGAACGCATGCGCGCCGTGATCGCCAACTTCCTCTGCATCCGAGAACACGAGGATGACGTCTTGGCGGAGCGCTGGGCCTGAGGTCAGTGCGCGCGCCATCTCAAGCACAGCCGCGACGCAAGCGCCGCAATCGCCGGCGGCAGGTCCCGTATTGCCGCCGTCATAATGCGCGTTGAACAGGATTGCGCCATTTGCATCGGCGCCTGGGATACGCACGACGACGTTGCGCACGCTGCTCGCGCCAAAACCCTCCGCGCCTGGAAAGCGGAACGCGCTAATGGTCTCCTGCAGCTGCGGATCGAGACCAAGGGCGCGCAGTTCGCGCAGGACGTAGTCGCGCGCCTCAGCGTGACCTTGCGAGCCGACAGGGCGCGGCGAGGCCGCAAGGGCGCGCACTTGGCCCATCGCGCGCACAGCGGAGAATATATGAACTGGAGCGTTCTCGGGCACGCGTGGCGGCGCGAGCGGAAGAAGGCTTGCCCAGGCCGCAACAAGCACAAGAACAAGAAGCACAACCCCGCGCAGCCGGGCGCTCAGCGCGGCAGCTGAGGCGGCCATCATTTCGACAATACCGCGCTCACGGGCCTGCGCATGGAGAAGGGAAGGTCGGGTGCGTAGCCGAAGCGGATGACGAGGTCTGGGCGCTTGTCGCCCAAGCCTAGATGCGCGGCGAACTGTGTGCGCAATTCCAGCGTTTCAACGGGCTGGTTCACGAAGGCGTGCTTGACGCCCAGAAGTGCGGCTTGAAGCGCGAAGCGCTGATAGGCGCGCCCGACCTCGATCCAATTGGCCGGCGTCGCCGCAGCCGCCGTAAACACCGCGACGCCTGCGCTTGAATCCATCTGCTCGGTGTACTTCTTGGTTTCAGCGTCGACCGTAAATGCCATGCCGAACATCGTTGGGCCGATCCAGTCAGGCAGTATCGGATTGCCAGAGCTTGGACCGTAGAGGCCGTCGCCTGCGGCGATCGCGGCTTGAGGGTTGTAGCGAATCCAGTCCTTCAGCTCCTGCACGAAAGCGGGATCGCTCATCTGCAGCCGATTGCCTTCAATGACGTAGTCGCGCACGGCGTCGATCTCAGAGCGAGCGGTCAAGAGCCGCACCTCGACGCCTTCGATCGCGGCTGCGCGCGCAATCAGGGCCAGTTCATCCGTCGGCGGCGACCGGCCATCATAGACCGAGCGCGTGCATTGGCGGCGGGGAATTGCCTCGACCAGGGGATCGTTGCCTGCCGCGCTCGTTTCCAAAGCGATCGAGAGGCGCGAGGCTTGTGCATCAAACGACAAAGCACCGACGCGTGCCATGGTTGGCGCACTAATCAAGAGGTTCTCGGCGGCCGCCCCGAGGCTTACGAACAGGTGGTGGTCGTCGGGATCGACGACCGGCGTGCGCCGGGTCAAGTCCGGCAGGATGTCGATCCCGGCTGGGGTCCTCTCGAAGCCCCAGGGCTGGGTGTTGTGTCCGTTGCCCGCCAGTATTGCAAAGCGCACGAGCTCAACAAACGGGTCAGACGCGGAGGTGTCGAGCGGCCGGCGAATGATCGCGGCGGCTTGCGCGTAATCGTCGCCGCTGGCGCCGCATCCGGTGAGCAGAGAAGCGCCAAGTCCAGCGCCAAGGGCGCGTCTCGATAGGATATAGCCGCTGCTGATCGACAGAAAGATCGCTCCGCTGCTCGTTGCAGGCTCTGCCTAGCACTTCTTGCTGCCAAAGGATTGCGCTTCCGCAACGCGGCTGTCGCTTTTCTTGGGAATGGGTTGTCAGGCGCAGCGCACGCAGACAGCTTGGTCCGCGACAGGAGCATTGCAATGGAACACGCGGTTGCAGTGCGTCAGCCAGCGCTGCGGATCGGCAAAGGCGGGAAGTGCGGTCGTCAGTGCAAGAGCAATGACAGCAAGGGCAGGCGTTTTCATAGTGGACATTCCCCGCAGCGACTTAGGGAAGGTTAGATCGTCTCGTGGAGTTGTCCATAAGCACGGAGCGGTGGAAGGGAAGGCGCGATGATATTCGTCCGCGGGTCCGGGTCGAGCGGAAACCCGTTTTGGAGGCGCTGCAAGGCTGATCCGGCTCCTGGGAGAGTAACATTCGGTCGAAGACGACGATTGCGAGTGATGATTGTCGGCGAATTCACACCAATCTGCTCAAGCGCTCGAATGTCTCCTTCGAGTCGATTTGCGACAGCGGATGCGACAGCGGAACTGCAGCGACATTAATCATCCCTGGTGTTGGCCTGACACGCAGGCGCCTGCTCAGGCGGTATCGTCACACCGCGATTTTTCATGATACCGGGAGAATTATGGAATATGCCGAACTGCACGCGGCCATCTCGAACGCGAGGCGCATCCAGGTGATAAGTGATTATCCGCTCCTGCGGGTCATTACCGCGCCAGGTCACCACGCGCTCAGAAACCCCGCTTCCGTCGAATGGATCGCACAGGCGATAGACGAGGCCCGATTTGAGGAAGTGTTTGCCGAGCCCATCCTCATCGGGATTTTCACGGATGTAGACCATGGAAGCGTGCGCCTTCGCGCGATCGAGTGCCTTGATGGTCATCACCGCCTGCTTGCGGGCTTACAAACCGGCGCTTGGCGCGTGCTTGGCGACATACCGGAAGCTGGGCTCGATACTCGCGTTAACGGCTGGCGCGCCGATCGGACGCAAGCCGAGCCGAGGTGGATTCCTCTTGAAGTGGCGCAGCGAAGCCGCCTCGCGAAAGCGGATTGGTCGTTTGTGCCTCTCGAATGGGGCGCTAAGAGCCGAACGGCTATGATCCCCGGCGAGGTGTGCGGCCTCGATTCCGTTTTTAGCGCTTCGGATCGGAGCATTCCGTTCCAAGATCTCGTGGGGTCCGCAAAGCGTTGATTGCACGACTTCGCCTGTTCCTGACATCCGCGATGACCAAGAACCAAGCGTCATGAACGTTGCATGTGTGGCGGTTCCGTCGGCTCGCACCAGTGGGCGGGAATGGCGGCTCTTGAGCGACCCGCCGGTCGCAACTCTGTGCGGCCAGGGCAGGACTGGGGCCCATCTGTGGACATCCGATAATCGCGGGTGGCGCCTGATATTCTGAGGCAGTCTGAGCTGGCTCGCGGGAGCGAGTCAGGCTTTGGACCCAGGAGAGGCGCGATGCAGTTGTTTGTCGGTTTGGATGTTTCGCAGGTTTTGACCCATCTGTGCGTCGTCGATCCGGACGGAAGGCAGGTTTGGCGCGGTAAATGCTCTACCGCCCCAGATGTTCTGGCGCAAACGATTAAGACCTACGCCGGATCGGCCGCGAAGGTTGGCATCGAGACAGGCCCGCTGACGCCGTGGCTTGCCCACACGCTGCGCGCCGCCAGATTGGACGTTGTCTGTATCGAAGCGCGCCATGCTCACGCGGTTATGTCGGCAGCGCAGGTCAATAAGAATGACCGCAACGACGCCAAGGCGCTTGCTCAGCTGCTGCGCACGGGCTGGTATCGAGCTGTGCATGTAAAATCTTATAGCGCACATCAGCTGCGGGCGGTTCTCGGCGCCCGCGCGCAACTCGTGACAATGACGACGCGTATCTCCAACCACATCCGCGGGGTCATGAAGATCTTCGGCCTGGTGGTCGCCAGCGCTTACAAAGACGACGTTCGCAGCTCAGAGTTGAAGAGCTAGTCGCCGACCGTCCTGAAGTCGAAGCGGTTGTGGGACCGATGTTGACCACGTGGCGCCATCTGCGAGGTCAGATCAGCGCCTTCGACAAGCAACTGGTGGCCATCGCCAGAGCGCGGCCAGAGTGCCGCCTGCTGATGAGTATTCCTGGCATTGGATATGTCAGCGCTCTTGCCTTCATGGGTGCTGTTGATGTCCGGAGCGCTTTGCGAGCGCGAGAGCCGTAGGCGCCCATCTCGGACTCACGCCGAGACAGCATCAGTCCGGCGAGTCGACCGGCTCGGAGCTATCTCTAAGTGCGGCGACCCTTATGTTCGAACGATACTGGTCGAGGCCGCCAATTCGCTGCTCATCTCGCTATCAGGAAGCCATCGCCGCTCCGCGATTGGGCGCTGGCGCTGCAGCGGCGGTCGGACCAAAAAAGCGCGCACAGCATTGGCGCGCAAGCTTGCGGTGATCATGCTCGCCGTCTGGCGAAGCGGTAAGCCATACGCACCTTCGCGTGCCGGCGTGAGCGATGACCTGATCGGAAAAGGTCGTCGCCAAGCGGCGCAGAGCTCGCTCCTCGAGGCGAGAGATTGGGATCATTCCGCGCGCGGGCCTATGTGCCGATCTCTCTGATCCAAGCACGTTGTGGACATTGGAAGACCCGATCTATCGAACCGGATTGTGCAGCGGCTTCATGTCGACTGCGAAGAGAACGAAGACCTCGAGCGCGAAGCCAAAAGACCTGCCTTGACAGCGAGACCGCGATTAGAGAACGCCCGCCCCGGTGCAAGATGTTTCTCAGAAAAATTTGACGCGTAGTCGGGGTGCAGCCATCTGTCCGGCCTCTGTTGCGGCCAGTAGATCGCCGCGGGCCGGTATGGGAGTTCGAAGATCAGGTCCAAATCAAAGCAGCGTGCTGTGCGCACGTAGGGCCCCACTGGTTTTCCTGACCTCGTCTCATCGACCGTTGCGCCATACTCTCCTTTGACCACCTTACGCCTTCAACGACCTCGCGGAGGGAGCGCTGCGGCTTACGCCGCTGCGACCTCCGGAGCTTTGTAATCCTCACCTTTGACCAGGAGCGCCCAGACGATCCGGGCTGTCTTGTTGGCCTGAGCCACCGTCACCAGCATGCGGGGCTTGCGGGCAAGCATGCGCCCCAACCAGCTTGTCGGCGGAACCCCTCGACGCGCCGCGTGCTGGATCGCGGCGGCGGCCCCGATGATGAGCAGGCGACGTATGGTTCGCTCCCCCATCTTTGAGGTTGCGCCGAGCTTCTGCTTGCCCCCGGTTGATTTCTGCAGGGGCGTAAGCCCAACCCAGGCGGCGAAGTCTCGTCCCCTCCTGAACGTTGCAGCCGGCGGCGCAAGGGCCGCGATTGCGGTTGCAGTGATCGGGCCGATGCCCGGAATGGTCATCAGACGCCGCGCGACTTCATCCTCTCGAGTGCGGCGAGTGATCTCCTTATCGAGCAAGCCAATCTTCTCTTCCAACCCGGTTGCGGTCTGGGCGAGCAGCGACAGGATCGAGCGAACTTCCTCGGGAAGAGGGGACGCTGGATCCTCCAGATGCGCGGCCAGCTTCTTGAAATGGCCGGCGCCTTGCGGAACGACGAGGCCATACTCGGCAAGATGACCACGCACGGCGTTGGTGATCTGAGTGCGCTGGCGGACCAGGATATCGCGGGTGCGGAACACCAGACCGCTTGCCTGCGTTGCCTCGCTCTTGACCGCCACGAACCGCATGGTCGGGCGAGACGCCGCTTCGCAGATCGCCTCGGCATCGGCCGCATCGTTCTTCTGGCGCTTCACGAACGGCTTGACGTACTTCGGCGCGATCAGCTTGACCTCGTGGCCGAGCTTGCCGATCTCGCGCCCCCAATGGTGAGCTCCGCCGCAGGCCTCCATCGCCACGGTGCACGGCGGCTGCGAGGCGAAGAACTCCAACAGCCTGGCGCGGTTGATCTTCTTGCGGAACACAACGCCGCCAGAGGCATCCGCCCCGTGCGCTTGAAAAACAGACTTGGCGATATCCAGCCCGATTATGCTAACCTTCTCCACGGACGCCTCCATCAAGTAGTGTTGTTGATACCTCTACTTTGGCACACCGATGCCGTTTGGGGGCGTCCACCCCATCAGAGCAGCCATTTGCCATGCGCGACGGCAGGGACTACTCATTCGGAAATCAGCGAGCGATCAGCAATTCGAGATGACGGAAACTGCTGCGGCCTACCGTGTGGCCGGTATGGATTGTACATCCTGCGTGGCTAAGATCGAGAAGACGGTGCGCCACACGCCGGGCGTCAAGGACGCCAAAGTCTCGCTCGCCGCTCAAACCATGTTTGTGATTGCAGACGATCCGGCGCGCCTGCCCCAAGTCGAAGCCGCGGTGCGCGCTCTGGGTTATGAACTGAGGCGCATGGCGGCTGCGGCCGTCGCCGGCGGCGACGCGGATCAGGTTCCGAACGATCTGGCCCACGTCACTCCAGCCTACAAACAAGCCCTGTGGATCGTGGTTGCTCTTAATGTCGGCTATGGGGCCATGGAAATTGTCGGCGGCTTCGTCGCCGGCTCGCAGGCGGTCAAGGCCGATGCGCTCGATTTTCTCGGCGACGGGTTGATTTCGCTTCTTGGCCTCATCGCCATCGCCTGGCGGAAGATTTGGCGGGCGCGGGCTGCCTTGCTGCAAGGTGTTTTTCTTGGCGTCCTGGGATTGGGCGTTCTGGCAAACACGATCTATCGCATCATCGTTCAGCAGCCGCCCGAACCGCGCCTGATGGGAGCGCTGGGCCTCGCGGCTCTTGTCGTCAACGTTGCAGCGGCGGTTGTGTTGCTGCCCCACCGGCGCGGCGACGCCAACATGCGTGCGGTCTGGCTGTTCAGCCGAAATGACGCCATAGGAAATGCCGCCGTTATCTTCGCCGCTGGACTGGTCGCCTGGACGCAATCGCCCTGGCCGGACCTCTTCGTGGCCGTTGTTGTCGCGAGCCTCTTCCTGCATTCGACGTGGTCGATCATCGCCGACGCACGGCGAGAATTGTCGCTCGTCGCAAAGAGCCTCTGAGAATCAAACTAAGAATCGAGCTGTGCGGCGCCCTGATTCTAGGCGCTTCTCATGCTTCAGCCTCCGGCGCCCTTGGAGCGGGTCACCGTCTCGCTGCGAACGCTGGTGAGCGCTTGGACAACGTTGAGCGCGCTTGATCGCGATCAAAGACCAGCCGCGCCAGTGCGAGCAAGTTTCATTCGCCCCGGGGATGTCGCGAGGCGAAGCGCGCGATCAATGGGACAGGCCGGCGTCGGCGCTGTCATGGCAAGGAAGGGTTGGCAGATGCGTTGGGGACAGTCGTCGGCGCCCTGTCCGCGCTCGCCGTCGCGGGCGCGCTCTTTGGCGCAGCGCCCGCTGTCGCCCAGCAAGGCTACGGGTACGGGCCAGGCATGATGGGACCGGGCATGATGGGCTGGGGCTATCAACAGCCTCGCGATCTCAACCTTTCGGCGAATGACGTGAAGACCCGGCTGGAACGCTCGCTTGCGGTGTCAGGCAATGTACGCGTGAAGGTTGGGCCCGTGAAGGAGCAGGACGCCAATATCGTCGTCGCAGACATCGCGACCGTTGACCGCGGTGTGCTCGTTGAACGATATCAAGTCGATCGCCACACGGGTTCGTGGCAACCGCTTAGGTAGGACCGACGGTTTATCGAGCCGATAGGGAGCGCAGTCCCAAGACGGCCTCTATTTGTCTCGCGTGTCCCGAGTCTCGCAAATGGAGATTGGCGAAGCCGATCCACATGCCAACCCGCAGGCAGATTCTGCAAAGAGCTAGCGCCATCACGGCCGCAGCCATAGTCGGCCGGGCGTGCGCCGTCGCCGAGCCGTCGCCGTTCGAGACGCCGCTGCCGATCCCGGAGCTGCGTGATGCCCGCGCGAGCGGGGGACATATCGATCTCATCGCTGCAGAGGGACGCCACTCGTTCGCGCCTGGCCGGACGACCGCAACCTACGGCTTCTCTGCGCCCTATCTTGGACCCGTCCTGGTGCTGCACAAGGGCGAGGATGTTCTGGTATCGGTCGAGAATCGGCTCGATCGGAATACGACCGCGCATTGGCACGGCGTTCTGGCGTCAGCCGAGGTCGATGGGGGCCCGCACATCATCATCAAGCCGGGAGAAACCTGGCGGCCGGTTCTGAAGATCAATCAGCCCGAGACGACGGCCTGGTATCACGCACATCCGCATCGCGACTCGGGGCGACAGGTCTATATGGGTCTGGCGGGAATGGTGATCATCAAGGATGGATCATCCGCTAGGCTTGGGCTTCCCGAGACTTATGGCGTGGATGATCTGCCGATCATCCTGCAAGACCGGAGCTTCGACAGGAGCGGCGCGCTGCAGTATGCGCCTTTCGGCCCCCGGCTGATGGCCGGCATGCGGGGCGATACGCTGGTCGTCAACGGAGTTGTCGCCCCGGTGGCGAAGGCGCCAGCCGGCATCGTACGGCTGCGCCTGCTCAATGCTGCGAACGCGCGCAATTTCGATCTGTCCTTCTCGGACAATCGAACACTCCACGTGATCGCGTCCGACGGCGGCTATCTGCGGGCGCCGGTTGCGATGACCGCGCTAACCATAGCGCCCGGAGAGCGGTTCGAGGTTCTGGTGGACTTCTCCGATGGCAAGTCGGTCCAGCTGACGACCGCCGCCGACAGCCGCGCGGCGATGGGCATGGGGCCTGGCATGATGCGGGGAATGATGGGGATGGCGCCGGGAGGCGGCGCCGGATTCTTGATGCGCTTTGATGTGGATCCGTCTTTGTCGGCGCGGGTGAAGACTCCGCCTGCCGTGCTTCTTGATGATCCACTGCCCGCCGCGGGCGGAGCTGTGCTTCGCCACCAGATCTCCCTGACCATGGGACCGGGCATGATGGGCGGGATGGGAATGGGGCGCGGCGGCATGGGGATGGCCTCGCCGTTCGGCATCAATGGCCGCGTGTTCGACATGGACAGGATCGATTTCAAGCCGAAGCTTGGTTCGACGGAAATCTGGGAAGTCTACCCAAGCATGATGGCGCATCCATTTCACGTTCACGGCGTGATCTTCCATGTCCTGTCTATGGGTGGGAGGTTGGTTGCGCCGCATCTGGCGGGCGGCAAGGACACGATCCTGCTCGATGGGCCCGCAGAGCTCCTCATGCAGTTCACACAACCGGCCACGCCCCGCACGCCGTTCATGTTTCATTGCCACATCCTTGAGCATGAGGACGCCGGCATGATGGGTCAGTACGCGACAACCTGACTTTTCGGATCGACGATCATCTCGTGGCGACCGTCGCGTTTGAGGCGAACTCCCGCCGGGTCCGCAAGGGCAGGACGACTGGCTCGATTGGATTGCGACCCTGCCATTGATGATGCTGGGGCGGGACGGAGCCGAGTGGCTTCGAAGTCGTGGCCTACCCCAGCGAGAGGAACGTCTGCAGACGATCAAGTTCTTCGTCGAGCGCTCGCTTGAACCTCGCATCCCGGGGCGGCTTGCCGGACACATAGCCGAGCTGGGACCGCAGTTGGTTATCAGTTACGGCGAGGTTGCCCCAACCAATGACGGCGTCGCGCCAGAGAAGCGGCAGGGCATAATATCCGCGCACCCGCTTGGTCGCCGGGACATAGGCTTCGAAGCGATAAGCCCAACCCCATAGTGTTTCGAAGCGGCGACGGTCCCAGACGATTGGATCGAACGGCGAAAGGAGGCGCACTTCGTTTTCTGCGACTTCAATGGAGCTCCATCGTTTGGCGCGCGGGTTCTCGTTGGCAGACCAATACCAGCGAGTGCCATCGACTTCGGCGGATGGCAGCCTCGTCCGCGAACGATGCAGCGCAGCGCGGCAATCATCCGCCCACTGCGGGGCGCCGCTCCGGAGCCGATTCACAAGCTCTGCCAACGATCGCTCGGGCAAGGGCGCATATTTCCTGACGATAACGTCCACGAGCATGTCCATCGCGACTTGAGGGTCCACTGGCGGCGGAGTGGCCTCGCGGACGGCGTAAAGTCGAGTGCCGCCCGTACGACCGGCTATTCGCACGAGGCCGCGATAATGCATTTGGTCCAGCAAGTGAGTGCTGGCGTTGGTCGAGCCGCCGAACCAATTCCGTACTTTCCCATGTTGGAATTGGGCGTCGACGTCGCGTGGGTGCACGACCCCTCGTTCGCGCACAAACGCAAGTATGGCTGCGGCCTTGTCCTTGCGCGATTTTGACCACTTTATCCGCGGCGTGCGTGGGTGCAGGAGCGCGTGCGTTTCGCGCGGCAGGAATCCATAGTTGACGAAGAAGTCTTCTTCGATCGCGAGCTTTGCATAACGACGTTCAAGATCGCCAGCGCGATAGTCGCGCACACGATGGCGCAAGGTCAGATCCTGGGCGCGCGCCGGAGCGCGAATGGGATCGGCCTGGACAAAGCCCAAGCGGTTGATCGCATGAGCCAGCGTCACGGGCCCGAACAATGTTCGCGCTGCCGTGTACTTGCGAAGGTCTGCAAGGGTGATCGGGTGCCGAGTCACAATACGCACTCACTAGCCCTCACCAACGCGTTTGTCTCCGCTTGGTAGTTTGGGAATGACGCTTTTGGGCGATGTCGCGCCTGATCCCTAGGGAAGGGTGCGACCGGCAAGTCACGAGCGGCCCCGCCGTCGGTAAGACTGTGGCGGGCTCGGCGTTCGTGGCCCTATTCGGCCGGTCGCCAAAGTGGGGTCACGGCTTCGTTGCCGCCTTCAGCTCGCGACAGAACGGAACGTCCTCCGTCTCGCACACGTCCGGCTGGCTCTTTGTCGCACGCCAGTACTCCATCAGCCCCAGCTTCTCGACCAGCGGCAGGAAGCGCGGATCTGCGCGCATGGCGCGGGTGGGCGGCCAGAAGAGTGCTGCGATTGCATCCTGCCGTTCAGGTACGTTCAACACGCGATCCCTCGTGTCGGCAAATCCGAGCGTCATCGATCGCGTGAGCGCGAATCCGCTCCGACCGCGGTGGCGTTTCGGCGGCCCGCTCGGTCTGCAAGCAACTTTCCGACCGCTCCCCCAATCGCGCCCGTTGCGGTCGAGCTCAGCGTGCCTACAGCCAGCACAAACAGCGGCACATCCCCCAGCGCTGCGGAGACACCGATGCCAAGCAGGGCGCATACACCGCCAATGATCGCCGCCATGGCAACACTGGCTCCCCACCCCGTTGCTGCACTCTTTGAGTAGGCGAGCCCCGCGGCCAGGGAGATCGCCATTCCGCCTACTGCGAAGACGTTGTCCCTGATCAGCGGTACGTAGTGGCCCGCAACAACCATTGCCAATTGGGCGGCGAGCCCGAGCGCTGTGACAGTCAGCATGTGTCGCGTTCTCATGGTTTGTCTCCGCTCTTCACCTTCTGGTTGGTTGTCTGGGCTTTTTCCTTGGCGCCGCGGTCGACCCAATCGACTGGACCGTGGACGAATCTAGCCTTCAGCTCAGACAGCGAGTACGCGTTAGCCCACTCGAACATCCGGTAGAGTTCGTCGAATTGTGGACCGGGACCAAAGCCCACGCCGGTCAGTGTGACCCTGGTGCTGCGCTTATCCAGCGCTTCCAGTTCAAGGATTACTGCGGTCCTTGCGAATTCCGCAGCGTTCGGAAATCCGGTCGGCGCCTGGACGTTTCGCATGACCAGCAATCGCTCGGGCACATAGGCGGTGATCTGGTTTCTGATATTGTCCGGTGAGCCCAGTTTGGCTGCGGCGTCGTAGTTGGTCTCGATGATCCCATCGACTTTCAACTCGACGGAGGCGAGCGGGGTCGCCCAGCTGCGATAGCCTTCGGACGTGGTAAACGCCGCCCAGACCTCGGCGCGCGAGGCCGGAACAACGATCGACAATTGCATCGTTCGGTCGCCGGCGGCAGAAGCCGACGACGTGTTGAGAACATCCGGGAATTCATTCTTCTTGGTAGTCTGGGCGTTTCCGACCGAGACCAGCGCCATCGCCGCTGCGAGCGTGCAGATCAAGCGTTTCATCGACCTTTTCTCCGGCCGCTTTTTTTCGCCCCGACTGAAGCGGCCTCTTCCAAACGGGTGAGATATTCGCGCAGCTGTTCGATGCAGGCATCGAATGCTTCAAGTGTGCGATGGGTGCGTGACTGCATCACGCCGCCTTCCATGACGGTCAGGATGAAAACGGCTAGCTTGTTGCGATCGAAGCTGCGCGGCAGTCGGGAGCCGGCATCTTCGAGACATTTCTGAACATGCCCGACCCAGCCGACAAAATTGGACGACAGCAGTTCCCTCACGGGCGGGTCAGGTTCGTGAAGCTCAAGCGCTAGCGATCCGATGGGGCAGCCGTAGGCGCAGTCGCTAGCCTCAAGGAGAGAGCGATAACGGCCCAGCAGCGCGAAGATCCTTTCGATGGGATCATCAACCCCAGCCCAGGCAGGCTGCAGCAGCATGGGATAGATGCCGTCACGGTAGGTTTCCAGGACCGCGAGGAGGACGTCCTGCTTGGTTGGGAAGAAGTGATAGAGGCTGCCCGCATTGGCCTCGGCGGCCCGCAGGATGTCGGTGATCGACGTCGCCAGGTAGCCCTTCTCGCCGAAGAGCTGCAGCGCTGCATGGAGGATGCGTTCGCGCGTGGGTTCCAAGCGTCACCTCTCTTGAACGATCATTCAAGCAGATCTTGAGTGATCATTCAAGTGGGTGCATATCCACCGCAATACCGGTGAGCGCAACGGCAAGCGCCCGGATGTCTCTTGCCGCATCGTCTTCGAGGTAAAGGGTGGCAAGGTTGTTTCAGGCCGCGAGCACTTCTTTGATCTCTACAACCGGGATGAGTTCTGGGTTTAGATCGACGCACAACCTGGGTCGTGGCGCGTCGGGCGGCCGCGCCACGAACGCCTTGCCGCTTGGCTGGCGACAACCAGGTTGCCCCTGCTGCGAGAAAAAATCACGCCCGGCACGCCCGACCCCGCTGGTCGGGGCCTCGGGTTCAAGACTGCTCCGGGAAGGTCGAAGCTAGCAGCGGAAATCGAAACATCACGAATGGCGCTTGTGAGGCGATCACCCGCCGGGTTCGTTGGGGCGGGATGACTGGCAGCTCTCAGGCGACTCAGCCGGATTGCCGCCTTCCGGGTTACGGCGGCGCTGGGGGTGCGCCGTGAAAGGCGGCGCTTTCCAGTGGGTGCAAATCCCACCCGGCGAAATGCTCCAGCCGGAAGCAATCGGAGCAGTCATGGAGGTAACGAAATGGCTGAAGCCTTCGATCATCGTGTCACGTATTGGTGACAGAGCGAGTGTGCAGGCCGCAATGTGAATGAACGCCGAGCAAGCCTCGAAAACGCCAATGCGCAGGCCGACCCGATGCCCCTTTCGGGGAAGGCTGACACGGCTGGGTGACGACGAGCAAAGACTGCACCCAGTCGCTGCGCCGGGGTAGTGGCGGCAGCATGTACACAAGGAAAGCGTACGCAACACGGGAAGCCCCGTCGCGCGATCAGCGATGATCAACCGGGCGCGCGAGGGACAGGCCGGGCGCGGTGGGGTGACGGAGAGGTTCGTAGTACCGCTGAGGCTGGGTAACTCCAGCGGAGGGAAGGGACCTCAGTTCAAGACAGACGCAACAAGTGGAGAAGGACCAGGAGATTGGGCAACCTAACAACTCCGAACAGCGTTCAGAAACTGCAGACGGCGTTACACGCAAAAGCGAAGGCGGAAGCCGGCTATCGCTTCTATGCGCCTACCGCAAAGCGTACCGTGCGCTCGACATGTACGCGGCGGTGCGGTTGCGTCGGTGGCTGCGCGTCAAGCACAAGGTCAAGCGACGCAAGGGCGGGAGCTATCCATTCTCGCACCTCTACGGGCACTTCGGGCTCGTCTGTCTGACCCAACTTGGGCGCGGCCCGTCGTGGGCGAAGAGGTGAGATCTTGTCCGAGAGCCGGATGCGGCAAATCTGCATGTCCGGTTCGATGAGCGGGATGTGGAAACGGAGCTACGGTCGAGCTGCTAAGGCACCGCCAGACGAAAGAGGCGGACAACAGATATGCCCGGCCTAACGCCACCGCGCCACATCTCAACTCTACCCCGTTCCTGCCAGTCGTCAGGCGGTTGCGGCTTCACGCAAAAGCCAGTCGCGAAATCTTGCGATCTTTGTTGCCGATGCGTTTTCGGGCGAGCAGACGATCCAGTAGGAGAACGGCGCCGGTAGTTCCTCTTGAAGCGGTCGGACTAGACGGCCTTCCGCGAGATCGCGTTGCGCTAACGCGCCGCGGGCCAAGGCGACGCCCTGACCGCCGATCGCTGCATCAATGACCAGGCTCATCTCGTTGAGGATCGGTCCACGCGAAATCCCTTTGGGCGCGCTCCCCACAACAGCTCGCAGCCAGCTCGTCCAGGGCTCCGGGCTTTGGTGATGGATAAGTACGCATTGCAGAAGGTCGGCCGGCGTCTTCAGCTTCATTTCCTTCTGCGCTGCGGGACTGCAGACGGGGAACACCGCTTCGGCGCACAATCGCGTGCAGTCGAGATTGGGCCAGCTTCCATCACCATGGCGGACTGCCAGGTCGATCTCGCCGTCGGAAAAGTCGATATGCTGTGGATTCGCGCTGATACGCAGGTCGAGATCGGGATGCTCAGCCGAGAATGCCGCCAACCGTGACACGAGCCACTTGGCAGCAAAGCTTGGTGAGACGCTGACAGTCAGGACACGCGCCTTTCGCTGGGGATCAAGCAAGGCGCGTTCACCCATCCGAAGCCGGCCAATCGCTTCGGCTGCAAACGGAAGATAAAGACGGCCAGCGTCGGTCAGCGTCAGGTTTCTTCCTTCGCGAGTAAACAACGGAACCCCAAATCGTTCCTCCAGATCGCGCACGCCATGGCTGATCGCGCTTTGCGTGACGTTCAACTCAGCGGCCGCCTTGGTGAAGCTCAGCAGGCGGCCCGCCGCTTCGAAAGCGCGGACTGAGCTGATCGAGGGAGGAAACCAGGACGCCATGGCGTCGAGCAGTATGAGCGTTCCTCATGGCAGCGTGAAGAGGTTTCGTTTTTTCATTTGTGATCGAAGCACTACGCCATCAGCAGAACTCATAGGAGAGCCGCACCATGACGCCGATGGCCAACCTGACAACTATTGGCGTGTTGCTCTTGGCGATGGCGTTCCTGTCCGTGGTCGAGGCCGTTATACCTCTTCGCAAGCGAGGCGCCTGGAACGCGAAACACCTGGTCCCCAACCTGGCGCTTACCCTTGTGACGGTGGTTCTGAGCGCCGCTCTGAATGTTGGAATCCTGCTTGGCCTGGCATGGGTCCAATCTGCCGGCTGGGGTTTGCTCAACCTCGTCGCCATGCCAGCGGTCCCGGAAATGTTGCTCGGCATCGTGGCGCTGGACCTGGCTTGGTACGCAACTCACGTCTCTATGCACAAGTCGTCGCTTCTCTGGCGCCTCCACTCGGTTCACCACTCCGATCCCGCCGTCGATGTCACGACAACGATCCGGCAGCACCCCGGCGAGACGTTGATCCGGTATGTCTACCTTGCCGCCTTTGGGTTCGCAGCAGGCGTCTCACCTGTCGCGTTCGCGGTCTATCGGCTGTGGTCCGCGCTGCACGGGCAGTTGGAGCATGCCAATATCCGGCTGCCGCAGTGGTTGGACACGGCGATCACTTTCGTCTTTTCGAGCCCAAACATGCACAAGGTGCATCATTCGCGCGATGTGCGGTTTACTGACACTAACTACACCAACATCTTTTCGGTGTGGGACCGGCTGTTCGGCACTTTCATCCCGGCGCGGCACGGGCGCGAGATCGTCTACGGTCTCGAAGGCCTGGACGATCCGCGCGACCAGACCACGATAGGGCTTCTGGCTCTGCCGCTAAGGATGCTCGCACGCGAGATGCGCCCGCGCCAGGAAACACCCGCTGGAGTCGCTTGATCATGATCATCGTAACAAAGCGTCTGGCCACGGGCGTGTCCGCATTGGCTATCGCGAGCGCTGCGCTCGCAGAGGTTTCCTGCACGCCGGGAAACGAAATCGAAGCCGCCGCGGTTGCCCCCGAGAGGGCGAGCTATTCATTTCGTGACGAGGAGCGGCCGATCTACGAGAGGACAGTGGCGCCAGCCAGCCTACAAGAATTCGCGTCCAAGGGCGGCGTAGTTCTGGACGTCCGGCTCGAAGAGGATTTTGCAGCCGATCCCTTCATCATTCCGGGTGCGGAGCGGCGCAATCCCGACCGGATCGCCGAGTGGGTGAATCAGCTCGGTCACGACCGCCCCGTCGCCGTCTATTGCGTGAAAGGCAAGTGGGTCAGTCAGAAGGCGGCCGCGTATCTTGCTGCTCACGGCATAGAAGCATTCTCGGTCGCGGGCGGTCTCGAAGCCTGGCGAGCGGCCTCGGCCGGGCCCTGAATGAACAGTGCCCATGCTTAGCCGGAGGTGACGATGCCGCGGACGAAGACTGCCGCCAGGATGGAGCAAGCTCTCAATGAGCTGTTCGAGCACAAGCGCCCGACCAGATGGGTCACGCGCGAGCGGCCCAAGATCGACCGCATCGCCTGTCCGTGGGCGATCCGCCGGTTCATCGATCCCGACGCCGTGATCCTCTACGCGCCGACCGGAGACGTATTCAAGGTCGCCGACCGCGAGCAGGCGGTCGCATTCGACATTCCGGGCGCGCCGGTCACCCACGAAGGCGAACTCTGCAGTTTCGACACGCTGATCCGGCGCTTCGGCCTCGATCAGGACAAGGCCTTGTCTGCCGTCGCGAAGATCGTCCGCGGCGCCGACACCAACCGCCACAAGATCGCGCCTGAGGCGGCTGGCCTGCACGCTATCTCGATCGGCCTGTCGAAGCTCAACGAGGACGACCACGCCATGCTGGCCCAGGCCATGATCGTCTACGACGCCCTCTATGCCTGGGCGGGCGGAGCGCGTGACGAGGTACACGACTGGCGCCCGCAATGAGCCGGCCAGCCCTGCTGTTGTCGAGTGCGGACATCCGCGCGCTGATGAAGCCGGATGACTGGTTCCGCGCGGTCGAAGCCGGGTTCCTCGCGTCGAAGCAGGGGAGGACACTGTCCCCGGCGCCGATGCACATTCCCGTTCCTGGGGGAGGCTTCCACGCCAAGGGCGCGTATTTTGCGTCCGATCGCGGCTATGTCGCGCTAAAGCTCAATGCCAACCTTCCGGGAAATCCGGCACGGGCGGGCCTTCCGACCATCCAGGGCGCTGTTCTGCTATGCGACGCCGGAACCGGTTCGGTTCTCGCCATCCTCGATTCGATCGAGGTCACGCTGATGCGCACCGCCGCCGCCAGCGCCGTGGCCGCCAGCCGCCTCGCGAAAAGGACGTCCCGCACGATGCTCGTCTGCGGTTGCGGCCAGCAGGCCATGCCCCACATCGTGGCGCTGATGAACGTCCTGCCGATCCGGAGCGTCTTCGTCTCCGACATTGACGCAGGCAAGGCTGAGGCTTTCGCCCGCTCCGCGCGGTCGATGCTCGGCATCGCCATCGAGGCCGTTCCTAGCTTCAGCGACGTTTCCCAACGCAGCGACGTAGTCGTCACCTGCACCACGTCGACCATCGCTTTTCTTGGCGCCGAGCACCTGTCCCCGGGCGCATTCGTCGCCGCCGTAGGCGCCGACAGCTCCGGCAAAAGCGAGATCGCCCCGGACCTGATGGAACAGGCGAAGGTCGTGGTCGACGTGTTTGAGCAATGCTTAGTCATGGGCGATCTTCGGCTCGCCATGGCGTCAAGCGCCCTGTCACCGTCCGATGTCCACGCCGATCTCGGCGATATCGTTTCCGGCGCCAAGCCCGGTCGTGTGAACGAGGATGAGATCATCATTTTCGACAGCACCGGTACCGCGATCGAGGACGTCGCCTCTGCTGCCATGATCTACGAGCGTGCTATCCAGTCTGGGCGCGGCGCATCTTTCGTCTTTGCGGCGGAATAGGATTGACGGATGCAGACGGTCCTGCCCGCAGAACAGGTCCAAAACAATACGGCGCCGTCCCTGGCGGAGCTTACCGCTGCGAGCTTCAAGATCGGCTGCCTCGGCTTCGGCGGGCCGGCTGGCCAGATCGCGTTGATGCATCGCGTCTTCGTCGAAGAGAAGAAATGGGTCGACGAGGCGCGCTATCTCCATGCGCTTAACTACTGCATGCTGCTGCCGGGGCCCGAGGCCCAGCAACTCGCCACCTATGTCGGGTGGCTGTTGCACGGCGTGAAGGGCGGTATCATCGCCGGCGCGCTATTCGTACTCCCCGGCGCTGTCGTCGTCTTTGCCCTGTCGTGGCTCTATATGGCGGCCGGACATCTACCTCTGGTCGCTGCTGCGTTCTTTGGAATCAAGGCCGCCGTATTCGCGCTCGTCGCCGAGGCGATGATCCGGATCGGCAGGCGCGCCCTCAAAGGCCCCGCCGCTTGGCCGATCGCGATAGCGGCCTTCCTCGCACTCTATCTCTGGAGCACTCCCTTTCCGTTGGTGATCCTCGGCGCCGCGGCCGTCGGCTTGCTCACGGCCATGACCTCCCGCTGCAAAGCCACCGATAACGCCCCTCCGCTTCCCGGTGCCGCGCCACAAGCATGGCGCGCACTGGCGACCGCCGCCGCCTGGTCGTCCGCTTGGCTTGCTCCGCTGGCGCTGTCGCTCTCGGTGCTCGGCCCCAACCATGTGCTGACGAAAGTAGGCCAGCTTTTCTCCACGCTTTCGGTCGTGACGTTCGGCGGCGCCTACGCAACGCTCGCCTATCTCAATCAGCAGGCGGTTGAGGTGCATGGCTGGCTGACGCCCGGACAGATGATCGACGGCCTTGGGCTCGCCGAGACAACGCCCGGGCCGCTTGTCCTTGTCAACGAGTTCGTCGGCTTCGTCGCGGGCTGGGAGAGCGGAGGTCTCGCCCTGGCGGCAACGGCTGCGGCTATGGCGTCATGGTGTACATTCGCGCCGTCCTTCGTGTGGATATTCGCCGGCGCGCCGCTTGCCGAGCGTTGGCGGACGAACCGCTGGGCCAATTCGATCCTCAAGGCAATAACGGCGGCCGTGCTGGGCGTCATCGCCAATCTCGCCATCTGGTTTGCGCTTCACGTTCTCTTCGCGACGTTTACTGACGTGGCCATGCCTCTGGGCGCGCACCTGCTCGTGCCGGAGTGGGCGACCTTTCAACCGGCCGCCGCCGCCCTGTGCGTGGCGGCGAGCTTCGCCCTGTTGCGGCTTCGGCTCGGTGTCGTGGCACTCGTCGTGGCGACCGCGGCAAGCGGGGTCGTGTTGTCTGCACTTGGCGCGACCTGATCGTGAAAGACTGCCTCGGGCGAGGTCCGTTCATTGCACCCGGACGGCGGAAATGGCTGGACTGGAGCAAGCCAGCCATTCCTCTGGGGTCCTCAGAGGTCGATTTGCTCCGAGAGGGCCAGGGCGTCGTCGACCTCCACGCCGAGATACCGAACCGTGCTTTCGAGCTTGGTGTGTCCCAGCAGGAGCTGGACGGCGCGAAGGTTGCCAGTCCTGCGATAGATCATCGACACTTTGGTACGCCGCAGCGAATGGGCGCCGCAGGTTGCCGGGTGGAGGCCGATTGAGCTGACCCAGCCTCGAACCAGCCTTGCGTATTGCCGGGTCGACAATCGCGCCGAAGAAGCAAGGCGGCTGTGAAACAGGAAGTCGGAACCTGACAAGCCGTACTTCCGGATCAAATCGCCAACCGCCACCCGGGTCTGCTCGGTGATCTCGAACTGGACTGGCCGCCCGGTCTTCTTCTGCACAATGGCGGCCCGGTTCTTTACGGTTCCAGCGACGGCCACGTCCTCCACCCGAAGTCGAACGAGGTCGCACCCTCGCAGCTTGCTATCGATCCCGAGATTAAAAAGGGCGAGTTCGCGGGTCTTCCCCGCCATCTGGAGGCGGATGCGGATGGCCATGACCTCTTTCATCTTGAGGGCGGGTTTCTGGTCGGTGAGTTTGGCGGGGGTAGTGCGGCGGGGCGCTTGGCGAGATTTTGGGTGTGTGGTGTGACGCAATTCCGAAAACATGACGGCAAGCCTTCTGCGTTGCCTCGCCGCACCATGCGGACGAGGCCGCAAAGCTAGACCTCGCAGGGACTATCGCCGAATGACTCGATTGGATCGACCACGCCGCTAGTAGTCTTGTGGCGCTAGGGCAGGTCGCCTACTGCGATGATACGATGGACGAAGTGGCCGTCGGTCGAGTGCTGCAGTTGCCGCTGATGGGCGTGCCCGCAAATGCTTTCTTCACGAAGATTGACGAGTCCCCGGTCGATCCATTCACCGTGCCGCTGTGGTCCAAAGACGGATACACGTGCGACTCAATCAGCGAGCCCGCCGCACACGCGTCGGAGACCAGATTCAGTTGCATCTCTGTTGGGGCGTCCCGGTCCTGACCGCCTGTGCCCATGAATACGGGTGTGTGCAGCGCCAGCGTTGGATACCCCATCAAGGCATAGGCCTTCAGCAACAGTTCGGAAGGGTCCTTCTTGGTGTACGCCCGGTTGTAGGTTACTTTTTCCGCGGCGATCCGCTGAGCGATCCCACCGAAGCAGGACTGGTTTATCGAACGGGCAACCGGCAAGACGTCGTCCGACACGTAGTCTTCAAGACGGAACCCGGAGTCGATCTGCTGCAACAGCGACATCGCGAGGAAATTGTATCCAAGGAGAGGATCAACTGCGTCCTTCGGGCGGGCAGATTGAAGGGCGACCTGGGCCTCGGGCGAAAAATACGGCGTGCCGGTCGCCACGACTCCTCGCACGTCCAGATCGGGTGCATATGTCGGGGCGTAGCCAGCTGTAGCGAACGCAGCTCCGCCGCCCTGGGATTGCCCGATCACAACCACTTTGCGTGACACGGGGAATTGTCCGCTCTGAACTGCTCGTACACTGTCGAGCAAGCTATAGGCCGCTGGTCGCGTGGCCAGATAGGGATGACCGCCGGGAACGCCGAGGCCCTGGTAGTCAGAAGCCACAATGGCGTAGCCTTGGGCCAACCAGAAATTCAAGTAGGTGGTGTCCCGAGCGCCGCGACCAGCCCACGAAGGCGCGCAGACATCCGCAACACCAACCGTCCCGTGCGCCCATGCAAGCAGCGGCCAACCACCGGCGGGAGCATCGCCGTTCGGCAAGAACAACGCCCCGGACCCAGTGAGGGGCATTGTGCCTCCAAGACCGTCGGTTGAGGAATACAGGATGCGGGTTCCGGTCGCGGCGTTTGCAAGCGACTGCGTCGGCGAAAGCGCCTCGGTTCGAAGCAGTTTTCCTGGTGTGCGCGGGGCTGGGCCGCCGAATGAATAAAAAGGCGATACGCCGCCGTCCCCGAGCGACGGGTCGGCCACAACTTCTACCGGCATACCGATTGCGGGCTTTTCACTTGAACCGCATGCGCCGACGACCAATCCCGCAATTAGGATCAGGAATCGCGTGTTCCAACGTCCCATGGAGTTGCCTCGCCGTCCCATATGCTTCAGCTCAAACAACTCATACGGTTACGGAGCGCTGATGCAAGTCTCCGCGGTCGGCGATTTCTGATCGCAATGCGGCGGGTAAGGCGAGATGTCTTGTCTGCTTCTGGGGACACTACCGCTCGCCGTCGGGGTTGGGTTCAAGCTGATGACCCCCGATCGGTCGATCGTCTTCTCCGGCGACACGCGACCATCGCGCAATCTGGTCGAGCTCGCTCAGGGCGCGGATGTTCTGGTGCATGAGATCATGTATCTGCCGGGCATCGAACAGATCGTCGCCGCGGAGCCAAACGCCAAGACCCTTCGCGAACATCTTTTCGCAAGCCACTCAACAGCCGAACAGGTCGGGCGCGTCGCGAGCGAGGCCGACCATATGGCTGCCTTTGGGTTGCGGTGACGGTCGTAACCTTGCGCTGCTCAGGCCGAGCTTGGGGCCCCCATTCAGTCATCCAAACTCACCAACTTCATCGATCGGGAATAGCCCGAACTAGGGTGTCACGATCCCGAACCAGAACTCGAACTTGTCTAGAAGCGGCAGTAGCAGAGATAGAGGTGTCCGGTCGCCGTCGATATCCGCTTCCTCCAAATTGATCTCGTCGAGAATTAGCATCGCTAGTGTTAGCCGATCGAGGCTCAATGTCGGCGTTGATCGCGCCGAATCGGGTCTATGCCAGAGGACGGCATTCGACACTTCAACACGGAAGCACACATTCTCGTCGCGAACATGAATTGTGAAGGCAAGTTCGAGGTCTCGGGCTGCTTCTGCGTTGAGGCGCACCGAGCAGGAGTTCGAGCAATTGATCCGTTGGGAGAGGGCGTATCTGGCCAGAGGGTCCTGGTCTGCGGTCAGAAGTCGTCTTCGGCTTTCTGAGTTCCTGCGCGCCGGTCAGGTAGAAGGAGCGCCAGGGGCCGGATTCCGCTTGATAGCCCATCTGCTCAAGCGCATCAGCCTGAAGTGAGCGGGCTTCCGCGTTGCCAGGATCGGCAAAGACCAGGTGGTTCGCGAGTTCGGCAACCCACCGATAGTCGCCGCGAGCGTACGCCGCGCGCGCGTGCGTTAGCAGTGCGTCGGGTCCACCCGCGAGCGCCACATAACGCTTCCCCGCCTCAACGGGCGGATGGGGATGAAGGTTCGCAGGGTTGCCATCAAACCATCCAAGATATCGCTGGTAGACCGCCTTGGCGTTGTGATTGAGCGTGCCGTAGTAGCTGCGCGTGTGCCATTCGGATTCCAGCGACGGAGGCAACCGCAAGCGCTCGGCAATTTCCTCGGGAGTATGCCCATGGTTGGCCCAGCGCAGGGTCTGGTCATGCACGAACTTGTAGAGGTCGCGCTGCTTCGAAAGAAAGCTGCCGATGCGCGGACTGCCCCAGCGCGGCCAGTGATGGCTGGCAAACACCACATCGCTTCCAGGCGCGAAGAGGTCGATCGCCTCGTTGATGTAGCGGCTCCAGGATTTTGCATCACGGACCTGCGCGCCGCGGGGCGTCAGAATGTTGTGAAGGTGGCAGGTGCAGTTCTCCGCAACGCAGAGTGCGCGGAATTGCGGGAAATAGAAATTCATCTCGGCGGGGGCTTCGGAATCCGGTGTCATCTGAAAAACGATCTCCACGCCGTCGATGCTGCGTGTCTCGCCGGTTCGCGTGATCGAATCCGTCGGCGGCACAAGAGAGACCGCGCCCATCGAGGTGGTCTTCCCAAGCCCGGCATCGATGTGGCCGCGCGGGCCGGCAGGCAGAAGCGCGCCGTACATGTATGTGGCGCGCCGGCTCATCGCGTTTCCGGCCAGGATGTTTTCCGACGTGGCTTCCTTCAGGAAGCCTTCAGGCGCAAGTATCTGCAGGCCGCTGGCGATGTCGTCGTTGGACAGGACACCGCGGACACCGCCGTAGTGATCCACGTGCGAGTGAGTGTAGATTACCGCTTTGACGGGTCGCGATCCGCGATGCTGCCGATAAAGGGCCAGCGCTGCAGCAGCTGGCTCAGCCGAGATCAGCGGATCGACGACGATAACGCCCTCGCGCCCCTCGATAAAGGTGATGTTGGAGAGATCAAAGCCGCGGACCTGATATAGGCCCGGCGCAATCTCGAAGAGACCGTGGATGGCGTTGAGCTTTGCCTGTCGCCATAGGCTCGGGTTCACGGAATCGGGGATCGGCGTGTCGTCGTTCTGGAAGGCGAAGCGCTCCATGGACCAGACGGTTCGTCCCGCGCCGTTCCTGACCTCGGCGTTCGGAATTGTGCCGAGGAAACCGCGCCGCGCGTCGCGGAAATCCTGGCCGTCATCGTGCGGCAGGGATCTCTCCAATGCCGCATTCGCCGCTCGTGTCGCCCCAGTTGCGTCATTGGGCTGGGTCATCGGTGCTGCGCTCCGTATTCTTCCTGCATCACAGGTTCCATGCTGAATATCGTTCCTGATGATCCGTCCGGTGTCACGATGTCTTTGCTGCAACGGTTACAGGATGTGCACTCGCGGGTTGATCCGGCGCGAGAGTGGGGTGAACCCGGGTTGGTGGCCGTGTCTATGACCGACTTCGGCGCAGTCAGTCCGGGACGTTGGGGGTAGGGCGACTGGCCGTTCCGGAGCGACCTTGCCAGCCGTCGCCTTCTCGCGATCCGGGCTTCATGAGGCGAAGAATTCCCGGTCCCTTCCTGCACGCCTGAGCGGCGGCTCTGGGTCGTTCCCGCCAATCACGCATCCGATCTGGCATTGCTTGCGGGGGCATGGCGCGAACAACATCACCCTCAACCGCGAGGCCGATGCCGATTCGTCGGTCTGGCGGCGAATCGGCGCGAGGAAATGACTTCTGCAATCCGGCGCGGATTTGGCGGTCGCACGGGCTTGAGCGCTCGTTTCAGCGTCCTGCGCCGGCCCTGGTTCCCGGAGGGGACGCGGCCTGGAAGATGACCTGCCCTTCCTTGATCGTTGCGACGACCTCGATTTCCTTGATGGCCCCGAGATCCACGGACAACGGGTCGGCCGACAGCACCGTGAAGTCCGCCAGCTTGCCGACCGTAATCGAGCCCTTGCGGTCTTCCTCGAAATACTGGCGCGCAGCGTGGATGGTGACGGCCCTGAGCGCTTCGAGGGCTGACGCGCGCTGATCCGGCCCCAGTGTCTGGCCCGACCGGGTCTGGCGGTTCACGGCCGTCCACATGAGGCGCATCATGTCCGGCGGCACGACAGGCGCGTCGTTGTGGATGGTCGCCTCGATGTCACGCGCAAGCGCCGTTTTGAGCGGGCTGATGCGCAAGGCCCGCTTCTCCCCCAGCACAGATGCGCGGTGCCAGTCGCCCCAGAAGAAGGTGTGCGCCACGAAGAAGGACGGGATGACCCCCTCGGTCTTCATGCGGTCGAGCTGGTCCTCGCGCGCGGTCTGGGCGTGGATCAGCACGGGCCGGCGGTCGCTCCGGCCCAGTGCGCGGTTTGCCCGCTCGACCGCGCCCAGCATCTGGTCGATGGCGGCGTCGCCATTCGTGTGGGCGAGCACCTGGATGTTGCGGGCGAAGGCGGCCGCGACGAGCTTTTCGACCTGGGCGTCCGGCAGGATGGGATACCCCCTGTAGTCGGCCGACTGTCCTTCGGGCGGGACAAGATAGGGCTGGGACAGCCAGGCCGTCTTGCCCTGGGGCGAGCCGTCGAGAGTGAGCTTGACGCCGCCGATGCGGAAATGCCCGGCGTAGTCGCGTGAGGCGACGAAAACCGGCGAGAGATCGGGGATGCTGGTATGCTGGAGATAGGAGACGACGTCGAGGTAGAGCTCCCCTCGCGCCGCCATCGCCTCGAGATCGGCGATGTCCTGCGGCGAAGCGGCGCCATCCTGCACGGTTGTGACGCCAAAGCGGGCGAACAGGTCCTGCGCCTGCCGGAGGTGCGCTTGCCGGTCGGCCGGCGTCCCCTGCGGCACGTGCGTGAGCACAAGCTGAAGCGCCGCCTCTTCGAGCACGCCGCTGGGTTCTCGCCCCCCGGCGATGCGCCGGATGACGCCGCCGGGCGGATCGAGCGTGCTCGCCGTTATGCCGCTGAGGGACAGGCACCGGGAGTTGCAAGAAAGCAGATGCCCGGAGGCATGAATGAGGACGATCGGCAACTCGGTCGAAATGGAGTCGAGATCGGCGCGGGTCGGATGACGCCTCTCTAAGAGAAGAGAATCGTCGTAGCCGCGCCCGACAAGCCAGGTCGCATCCGGGTGATCGGCGCGCCAGGCCCGGAGCGCAACCCCGAGGTCGGCGAGACTGGACACAGGGCCGGCTGGCGGCGGCTGCAGATCCGCCATCGAGAAGGCGCTCGCGACCACAGAGATATGGCCATGCGCGTCGATGAAACCGGGGGTGATGGTTTTGCCGTGCATATCCATCACCTGGGCGGCGCCTCCGGCGATGCGCGTGACAGTTTTGGAATCCCCAACGGCGAGGATGCGGCCGGACCGCACCGCCACGGCGCTCGCGACCGGCAGCGCAGGGTCCAGCGTGATGATGTGGGCGTTGGCGTAGATGACCGTCGCCTCGCCGGGCCGCGCTGGGGCGGGCGCGCCCGGCGCATGCGTACAGGCCTGCACGGCCATGAGGAGCATCAATGCGGCAAACCGGCGGACGATCGTCATAGCCATGGAAACTCCCCTCGGCGGATGCCCGCGCCAACGCCTGTTCGTGGGCCGGTCGCGTCGCATCCTACATTCCCCTGTCGGCGCCTCAACGCCGAGTGTCCGGAATGAGGCGATGACCCGCCGCAACGCAGCATGGTTCCTGAGTGGTGCGTTTTGATGGACTCGGCCGGATGGCCACGTTCGATTCGCCCTGGCGCCATTGTCGCCTGTCGAGCGACATGGTTCATGGTGGGGGCGTCTGGCCTGGACTGGACGCCGAGGGGGTCAGCAATGAGAGTTCTGTACGCTCTGGCGGCGGCGCTGGCGCTGATGGCCAGTCCTGCGATGGCTCAAAACGGTGGCGGCGCCAACTTGCCGCGCACGCCCGACGGCCATCCCGACTTCCAGGGTGTCTGGTTCAGCCATTTCGTGACGCCGATCGAGCGTCCTGATGAGGTCAAGTCGCTTGTCGTCGACGACGCTGAAGCGCGCGCTATGGGCGAAAGCATTTTCCAGAAGTTGGTCGATCGCGGCGCCGGTCTCGATCCCGACGTGCTGGCCGCCAATGTGCGCAACCTCCTGCGCGTCAACGGTGAGTGGCGGACTTCGCTGGTCACCGAGCCGCCAAACGGCAAGCTGCCGCTGACTGAGCTGGGCCGTCGCATGATCGCCGACTGGCGGAACGAAACAAACGCGCGACCGGATGGTCCGGAAATCCGGCCGGAGGCCGAGCGCTGTATCTCCGGCAATGGCCGCGCCCCGCTTGCGCTCTCGCCGGCGCAGAACATGCGCCAGATCGTGCAAACCGCCGACAGTCTCGTTCTATACAGCGAGGACGGGGCGAACACCCGCATTATCCGGCTCGATGCGTCACAGAATCGCCCCTCGGTGCTCACCAGGTGGGAAGGCGATTCCTTGGCATCGTGGGAAGGCGACGACCTTGTCGTCACGACTGTGAACCAGCGTGGGCCGGTGCGGTCGAACCCCGGTGGCGCGCTCGTCGTTCGCCCCGAGGCCCGCGTTATCGAGCGGCTAAGGCTGCTCTCACGCGGCGAGATTCTCTACCGCTACACGATCGAGGACCCGGCGATCTACGGCGCGCCATGGAGCGCCGAATTTGTCCTCACGCGCTCGGATCAGACATTGTTCGAATACAGCTGCCACGAGGGTAACTATAGCCTCGTGAACATCCTGAGTTCAGCTCGCGCCGCCGAACGGCAGGCCGCGCAGGAGCAGGCCAGGCCAGCTCCGAAGCCGATCACCGGCAAGAGCAGGTACACCCCGTGAATGATCAGTTGATCTGGCCCGGCGGAAGGTCCTCGCAAAGCCGGTGCAGCGAGCATTACGGATGACGGCAATGAGGCGAACTCCAGCCGCCCCCATCGGCTTGCGGGAAGGGCGGCTCTTGAGCGACCTTGCCGTTGGTAAGAATATGGTGGCGCGGGCATTGAGGGGCCCATCTGTGGACGCCCGCCCCGGTGCAAGATGTTTCTCAGAAAAATTTGACGCGTAGTCGGGGTGCAGCCATCTGTCCGGCCTCTGGTGCGGCCATTAGATCGCCGCGGGCCCGTATGGGAGTTCGAAGATCAGGTCCAAGTCAAAACAGCGTGCTGTGCGCACGTTGGGCCCCACTGGTTTTCCTGACCTCGTCTCATCGACCGTTGCGCCATACTCTCCTTTGACCACCTTACGCCTTCAACGACCTCGCGGAGGGAGCGCTGCGGCTTACGCCGCTGCGACCTCCGGAGCTTTATAGTCCTCGCCTTTGACCAGAAGCGCCCAGACGATCCGGGCTGTCTTGTTGGCCTGAGCCACCGTCACCAGCATGCGCGGTTTGCGCGCGAGCATGCGCCCCAGCCAGCTTGTCGGCGGAACTCCTCGACGCACCGCGTGATGGATCGCGGCGGCGGCCCCGATGATGAGCAGTCGACGTATGGTTCGCTCTCCCATCCTTGAGATTGCGCCAAGCTTCTGCTTGCCGCCGGTCGACTTTTGCAGGGGCGTGAGCCCGACCCAGGCGGCGAAGTCGCGCCCCCTCCTGAAAGCTGAAGCCGGCGGCGCGAGGGCGGCGATCGCGGTTGCAGTGATCGGACCCACTCCTGGAATGGTCATGAGGCGCCGCGCGACTTCATCCGTCCGCGTACGGCGCGTGATCTCTGCGGATTCCGACGTAGATCGGCCGGGCAATACGAAATGAGTTCGGCCGGGGTTTCCAAAGTGAGGTCGGCCGCCGAATCCAAAGTGAGTTCGGCCACCAATTCCGATTTGAGTTCGGCCACCCCCTCGGGGTGACGGGGAGCGGGCTTCGGGCATGGGTTGTCCCCTTCATCAGGAGGGGGCTCATGCGCGGAAAGCCGATCAGAATGCACCACATCAGGGAAGTGCTGCGTCAGAAGGCAGGCGGCGCCAGCAACCGGATGATCTCCGGGTGTCTGGGGATCGCCCGCTCGACGGTCGCTGACGTGATCGAGCGGGCGGCGGAGGCGGGGCTGAGCTGGCCGGAAGCGGGCGCGTTGTCGGATGCGGCGCTGGCGGGGGCGATGTTCAAGCGCGGGGCGGTCTCTCCGCATCTGGGGGCGCGGCGTCATGTCGAGCCGGACTGGACGGCGATCCATCTTGAGCTGAAGCGCCCCCATGTCACGCTGGCGCTGCTCTGGGAGGAGTACCGACGGGCGAATGCCAAGGGCTATGGCTACTCGCGGTTCTGTGAGCTCTACCGCGGCTTTGAAGAGAAGCTCGCCCCGACGATGCGTCAGGTCCACGTGGCTGGCGAGAAGCTGTTCGTCGACTTCGCCGGCGGGACTGTGCCTGTACTGGTCGACCGACTGAAGGGACAGATCCGCCAGGCACAGATCTTCGTGGCGACGCTGGGGGCGTCATCCTACACCTTCGCTGAGGCGACCTGGACGCAGACGACGGCCGACTGGGTAGGCGCCCAGGCCAGTGCGCTGGCCTTCTTCGGCGGCGCGCCGCGTCTGATCGTGCCGGACAACCCGAAGGCTGTGATCGTCAAGGCGTGCTTCTACGAGCCGAGCGTGCAGCGGACCTATGCGGACTTCGCCGCGCACTACAACATCGGCGTTCTCAATGCCCGGCCACGCCGTCCTCGGGACAAGGCCAAGGTCGAATCTGGCGTGCAGCTGGTGCAGCGCTGGATCCTGGCGGCGCTGCGGAACCAGCGGTTTACCTCGCTTGCAGAGTTGAACGCGGCCATCAGGGTGTTGGTGACGCGGCTCAATGAGCGTCCCATGCGCAAGCTCAGGACGACGCGGGCGGTGCTGTTCGAGACCGTCGAGAAGCCGGCGCTGAGACCGTTGCCGACGGAGCCTTATGTTTACGCCGAATGGAAGATCGCGCGTGTCGGCCTTGATTATCATGTCGACATCGGCGGCCACTACTACTCGGTCCCCTACCGGTATCTGCGGGCTCAGGTCGACGTCCGTATCGCGGCGCGCACTGTAGAAATCTTCCTCAAGGGCGAGCGGATCGCCACCCACCGGCGCGAAGGGACATGCGGGCGCCACACCACGCAGCCCGATCACATGCCGGAGAACCACCGCGCCTACTCCAACTGGACGATCGAGAAGATCACGGCCGAAGCCGACAGGGTCGGCGTCTCCACCGCCATGCTGGTGCAGCTGATCATCGCGGGCAAAGACCATCCCGTTCAGGGCATCCGAACGGGGCTGGGGATCGTCCAGCTCGCTCGCCAGTATGGCCCCGAGCGTCTCGAGAAAGCGGTCGCGCGCGCTCTGGAAAGCGGGCTGAGGAGCTATGGCTCGGTCCGTTCGATCCTCGAGAACAAGCTCGATCAACATGCCCCCGCCAAGACGGGCGCTGATGCACGGCCCATCGGCGCGCATCCCAACGTCCGCGGCCGAAGCTATTACCACTGAGGAGAGAAGCGATGCTGACCCACCCGACGACCAACCAGCTTGCGGCCATGGGGCTGCATGGCATGGCCAAGGCGTTCACCGAGCTTGGCGCCAGCGCCGATGCCGACAACCTGACCCATGGAGAGTGGCTGGCGTTGTTGCTCGAGCGTGAGACGACGTTCCGTCAGGACCGGCGTCTGACGGCGCGGCTGCGATATGCCCACCTGCGCCACACAGCGGCGCCTGAGGACATCGACTGGAAGACGGCGCGCGGCCTTGATCGCGCGCTCTTCACGGGGCTGCTGAAAGGCAACTGGATCGACGCCGGCGAAGCGCTGATCGTGACTGGTCCGACCGGGGTCGGCAAAAGCTGGCTTGGGTGCGCCATCGGCTTGCAGGCCTGCCGCGACAACCGGTCGGTGCTCTACACCCGCGTTCCAAAACTGTTCGCCGATCTCGCGCTGGCGCATCTGGACGGCCGCTATCCCCGCCTGATGCGCTCGCTTGGCAAAGTGAAGCTGCTCATCCTCGACGACTGGGGCCTGGAGCCGCTCGACGCCCAGCAGCGTCATGACCTGATGGAGATCCTCGAGGAGCGCTATGGGCGCGGCGCGACACTGATCACCAGCCAGGTCCCGGTCGATCGCTGGCACGACATCATCGGCGATCCAACCTATGCCGACGCGATCCTCGACCGTCTCGTTCACAACGCACATCGCATCGCGCTCACGGGCGACAGTCTACGCCGCCTCAAGCGCTCCAAAACGACTGCTTGACCACAACCGAAACCGAAGACAATCGTAGCCACGCCTGAAGGACGCTCGACCCCTGTCGAACTCACTTTGGAATGACCGGCCGAAGCAGTCGGAATCCGCAGTGATCTCCTTGTCGAGCAGAGATATCTTCTCTTCCAACCCGGTGGCGGTCTGGGCGAGGAGCGACAGGATCGAGCGAACCTCGTCGGGAAGAGGGGACGCTGGATCCTCCAGATGCGCGACCAGCTTCTTGAAATGGCCGGCGCCTTGCGGAACGACGAGGCCATACTCGGCAAGATGACCACGCACGGCGTTGGTGATCTGAGTGCGCTGGCGGACCAGGATGTCGCGGGTGCGGAAGACCAGGCCGCTTGCCTGCGTCGTCTCGCTCTTGACCGCGACGAACCGCATGGTCGGGCGAGACGCCGCCTCGCAGATCGCCTCGGCGTCGGCCGCATCGTTCTTCTGGCGCTTCACAAACGGCTTGACGTACTTCGGCGCGATCAGCTTGACCTCATGGCCAAGCTTACCGATCTCGCGTCCCCAATGGTGAGCGCCGCCGCAGGCCTCCATCGCCACGGTGCACGGCGGCAGCGAAGCGAAGAACTCCAACAGCTTGGCCCGGATAATCTTTTTGCGGAACACAACGCCGCCCAAGGCATCCGCCCCGTGTGCTTGAAAAACTGACTTGGCGATATCCAGCCCGATTATGCTAACCTTCTCCACGGACGCCTCCATCAAGTAGTGTTGTTGATACCTCTACTTTGGCACACCGATGCCGTTTGGGGGCGTCCACCCCATCAAATCAGACATCGACGCACGACGGTTAGAATGCGATTTTGGCGTGTCGGGGGCACGGTCGATGGCGATATCTGTTATTGCGTTTTCCGAAAGGCGTCAGGGCGACCAATGGGTGCTCGTGGATCGCGACGTGATGGCTTGGCACGCGCGCACCTATTCCGCGTTCTTGGCGGGCATCAGGAACTCAAGCGTAGTTCCACCAATAGCCGAGCCCCGAGGCGTGCCTATTGATATGAGCAAGTCCGTCGCCGAGGAATTTGTTGAACAAGGCCCGGATGTTGTCGCGCCATCGTGGCTGTCAATGCAGGAGCTATTGCATTTCGACTACGAAAAGCTGTTCGAGGACCGACGCGTCGCTCGACGTGCGCCGGCGGGGTATGTCGACCATGCCGCAACAGGTGAGCCGGGCGAAGGGCGCATCGTCACCTATCGCGAGTTCCTCGGGCCAGCATACTTCGAAGAGCTCGAAAGGCTTTCCAAGAGCGGGGCGGAGCGCGTTGTGTTCTGGTTCTCGGTATAGAGCTATGACCGCTATGAGGCGATTTCTGGACAAAATCGCTCTGCCAGCCGACCGGCGGCTTTCGAGCGGATTCTAGACGCTCGTTCAGAGAGGCGGACGGAGGGGCCGCTGGTTCCAATCCACCCAGAAAGCCCAAGCTGGCGGGTCACGCTCGTGGATACCCTACCTTGGTTTGCAAAAAGATTCCGCTGGTCGCGATCTTGGAAAGCGATTCCATTGATAGGCCAGATCAAGTTAGTGCTGGCTGAATCGACAGCTGGGACGCGCCGTCAAATACACATGCGCATCCTCTCGAGAAAGTCGCCAATCCGAAGCATGGGCCTTTTGATACTGTTATAAGTGATGTCAGCTACGCGTTTTTCGCGGGCGCTCCAACAAGCTCGCGGGTTCAACATCTAGCGCAACAGCTATCCTGCCGAGAACATCGATGGTCGCTGCATAAACGCTCCGTTCGAGAGCGCTTACATAGGTGCGGTCGAGGTCTGCGCGATGTGCGAGCTCCTCTTGCGACAGCCCAGCCATCCTGCGCGCGCGTCGAAGATTTGCGGCGAAAACGTCGCGGAGATCCATCCGCGCAAGTCACAAGATTGTCGAAAATACAACCACGGAGTATACTCGACAAAATCGGGGCGTGAGGTTTATGCGCGATCCAAGTCGCCCAACCGAGCTAAGGGGTCAGAACCCGTTGGGGCGTTGCACTTGAAACAAACAGATTCCAAATTTTCCGCCGATCTGACTCGCGCCTTTGCTGAGCGCGGACCAAGCCTACGCGCCATCGCAAGCAAGGCTGGTCGTCAGGACGCCGAAGACGTGGTTCAGGAAGCGTTCCTCAAGGTCGTTGAGACCTCGCGCAAAGAAGAAGTAAGAATCGTCGACAATCTTCTGTCTCGTGTGGTTCGCTGCACTGCCATCGATCGAATTCGTCGGCGAGCGTCACGGCCAGAGGTGCTGAATGCAGATCATCTCGACTCCGCGGATAGCGGTACGGTTGACCCTGAGCGAGCCCTCATTGCGCGCCAGCGGCTGACCTCGGTTGTCGCGACGATTCAGTCGATGCCGGATCGCCGCCGGGAAGTGTTTCTTCTGCACCGGGTTCAGGAACTGACCTATCCGCAAATTGCGGGACGGCTAGGAATCAGTCTGAAGGCCGTTGAGAAACACATACACTTGGCGCTAGTTCAGCTGACCGCTGACAGGGCAGATACCTAGCTAGCGAGGCGATTCCGCCTGGTAGCGCTGGCGGCAGCGCAGACATGATCTATGGCTGATTTGGAGTAGGGGCGGGAAAATCTACTGCGGTTCTGGCGATCAACAGTCGGGAGTAGGAGGCTGACCACGCCGCCACGGCCTCGACCGACACGCGCGCCATCGGTTGGACGTCTCAAAAACCACCGGTTTCGCTACTCAGCGCGTGATACGCGCGCAACCGCCCAAACCACCTGATCTGTTGTCTCAAAAACCGTGTTAAAACAAATCGTTAAGGCTCTCGACGCAGCCCGTTGCGGACTGGCTCGGCTTGGAGGAATCGAGCCGCTGTGCCTCGGCATCGCCGAATTGGACCGGCAGTTCTGAGTTGAACCCCTGGCCCCTGGAGAAACGAAGCTGGGAGACACAGCCTTCGGCGTAGGGTGGGGCGAGGGCCAGCTTTTGGCGGCGGTCTCAACCGGTGGACGCCGCACACTGGCTGATTTCTCCGCTGGTGAATGGATGTCCAGTCTTGCTCGGCCGCCCGTTGAGTTGCTGCGCAAATAACGTCAGTCGCTGGGCCGATCTGTTCCGGTTCAACCGGCGCTAGCGCGACCGGCCACGGCCGTGCACCTGCCAGATGTCCACCAACGTGTCGCCGCGCACGACGTGGAAGAAGTCATAGAGGTTTACCGTCGGATCGCAGTGTGGCGCGGCGAGGGTGACGATGTCGCCGATGGCAAGCGTCGTCTCGCCCGTCACGACCAGCCCATGTTCGTCGCCCATGAAATGGTAGGGCGCTCCAGCGGGGGCGCCGGAGAGCACGCTGGGCGGCCCGCCATCGGTCGCCATCGCCTTGAAGCCGGCGTCGATCGTTGCAAGTCCCCGCGTGTTGGCGCTGACCACGCGCGCATCGATCTGCAGCGACGTCTCGTAGGGCGGAGCGTTGGCGCCCGCGCCGGTGAGATCGCAGTCGTTGTATTGCCGATCCATGAAGACGTAGGAGCCGACCTGAAGCTCATTGAGCACGCCAAGCTCCGCATCGATGCGGTGCGTGCCGGTGCCGCCGCCGGTGATGACGCCTGGGACCAGGCCAATGGCGGCGAGGGCTTCGATTACGGTGCGGAGATAGGCGGTGCGGTCCGCGATGGCGGCGCGGCGCTCGGCATAGCCTTCGATATGTTGCTCCCGTCCGCAATAATACTGCACGCCGATATAGCGCAGTGAGCGGGCGGCGTGGATCCGCTGGCCCACCTCGACCGCAGCCTCAGGCGAGGAGACGCCGGTGCGGCGGATGCCCGGATCAATATCGATCAGCACCTGCAACGGCTTGTCCGCCGCCGAGGCCGCCGCATCAAGCGCTACGACATTCGCCGGATTGTCCACCGTAACGCGCAGGTCCGGAATGCGCGCGTTAAGCTTCGCCAGCCGATCGATCGCCGGAGCAGATACGACAGGCGAGGTGATAAGGATGGCTCCGATGCCGCCATCGGCCATCGCCTCTGCCTCGCCCAGCTTGGCGCAGCAGACGCCCACGGCGCCGGCGGCCATCTGTTTCTTTGCGATGTCTGCGCTCTTGTGTGTCTTGGCGTGAGGACGGAGCGCGATGCCACGCTCGTTCGCGAAGGCGGCCATCTTCGCGATGTTGCGTTCCAGCGTGTCGAGGTCGATCACCAGCACCGGCGTGTTAAATGACTTGCGGCCGCCCTGCTGGCCGATGAGGTGCGTGTGAAGCTCGCGGTCGTTCATGGTTCAACGCGCCTTGATGTCGAAGAGCTGCGTCAGGTGCGCGTTGGCGAACTTAGCGTCAGGGTCGATCCGGTCGCGCACGGCGCAGAACCTAGCGGCGTCGGGATAGAGCGCGTGGACCTCTGCGGTGGTCAGCGTGTGGCGCTTGGCCCAGTGCGGGCGGCCGTCGTGGGCGCGGAAGATCTTCTCGCCTTCCGCGAAGATGTCGCGCCAGGCCATGCGGTGATACTGGTGCATCGAGATCGAGGCGCCGACGCGGCCGTTGAACGGGCTGAGCCAGATATCGTCGGCGGCGACAAGACGGAATTCGAACGGGAAGGCGACAGGCAGGTTTTTTCTGCGGATCCAGCCGATGACTTCACGCAGGGCCGGCCAACCGTTGGCGCGGGGGAGTTCGTACTCCATCTCCTCGAAGAGCACGGTGCGCTCGGACGGGAATATGCGATAGGCCGGGCCGACGCGGCGGCGCTTCATCTCCTTGGGCAGTAGGCGTTTCTGCAGGTAGCTCGTCAGGAACGGGAACATCTTGCAGAGGTCGCACACACGGCGGAAAGCAGTGTCGTCCATGTCCTTCTGCTCGCGCATCGGGCCTTCGGATGGCCTGGGGTGCAGGATCTTCAGCATCGCGAGATCGGAGTAGGGGAAGACGAAGAACTCGACATGGCGGTTCTCAGCAGCCAGCTGGTCCCAGCGCTCGGAGATTTCGGCGAGCGGGTAAACTTCGAGGCGTTCTTCCAGGTGGTAGGCGGGCAGAATGTCGATCTCGATCTTCGTGGCGATGCCCGTGAGGCCGAGCGAGAGGCGGGCGGCCTGGAACAGGTCCGGGTTGTCCGTTGCGCTGCACGTCACGGTGGAGCCGTCGGCTGTCATCAGCTCGAAGGCGCGGGCGGCGGTGGAGAGCGAGCCCAGCGTCGCTCCCGTCCCGTGGGTGCCCGTGCCGATGGCGCCGGCGAGCGCCTGCGGGTTCACATCGCCCTGGTTGATGAGGGACGCTCCCTTGTCCCACAAAATCTGGGTCAGCTTCGCCAACGACCATCCAGCCGGACACCAGGCGCGTGTGGCGTCGGCATTGACGGTGACTTCGCCTTCCATGTCGCCGAGGTGGAGCAGCGTGCCGTCGGTCTCGCACAGGGGCATGAAGGAGTGGCCGGCCCCGACGACGCGCACTTTGTTCGCTGCACGTACGAGCGAGGCGAGTTCGGCCTCGTTGCGCGGGCGTTCGATCCGCGCGGGGGTCGAGGAAACGCTGCCGGACCAGTTGGACCAGGTCGCCATCATTCGTCCTCAAGACGGGCGCTGGCGAGGAGGACGGCCGCCTCGCGGAAAATATCGTTGCGGGAGATGCGGTCTTCCTCGTTCAGCATCTCGTCGATCGCATAGCCGTATTCCACCGTCATGCGCAGCCGCCGCCACAGCGCCTTGCGGCTCACCTTTGGCAGGAGCGGGGCGTAGACTTCCAGCATCGCGTCCGTCACCTCGCGGTGGGATTCGACGCGGACGTGTGCGAGTTGCGGCACGGCGCGCATGGCGCGCTCGATCCAGACGCCGCCGCGCTCTTTGCTGGTGATGTCGGCCGTGGCGCGGAGCAATTCCTCGACATGGGCGCCGAGGGCATCGAGCCCGCCAGGCTTGTACTTGTCGAGCCAGGCGAAGAGCACGTTGTTCTGCCGGTCCATGAACCGGCGGCCCAGCGCCTCAAGCACGGCGTACTTGTCCTTGAAGTAGCGATAGAGCGCGGCGGGAGAGACGCCGGCGCGGGCGGCGATCATGTTGGTGGAGATGCGCTCGATGCCGACCTCCCCCAGGAGTTCTCCGGCAATATCGAGCAGGCGGTCGCGCGTCTGGACGGCGCGCTCCTGCTGGGGGGCGGCGCGAAGCGCGGACGAGCGCGGTTTTCGCTTTGCACGCTTGACGGTGGGCATGCTTAGTCCTTCGCCGCTGCAGCTGCTGTCCGGGGCCGTATCCGGTGTAGCCCGAAGGCCATCAGGACAGAGACGACAAGGCAAGCGCCCCCGAACGCCAGCGCGCCGCGGGCGTCGGTTTCCGTGACCAGCATCGAGGCAAAGAACGGCCCGAAGCTGGCGCCGAGCACCTGCGCCCCGCCGATCAGCACGGCCGCCCGCCGCGTCGGATCAGCCTCGATCACCATGGGCACCAGGAAGGGCAGCACGAACAGCCACAGGAAGCCGAACGCCCCGGAGAGGACCAGGAACATCTCGGGCCCGGGCAGGGTGGCCATCCCCGCCGTCACCGCCGCGCTCAACGCGGCTGCGATGAGCGTCGTCCACAGCCAGTTCACGCGGCCCGCCAACAATGTCGCCGCTGCGCCGCCCGCCACCTGGCAGGCAAGCGATACTGAAACCGCCATGCCGGTGACGCCCGGATCATGGCCCGCCTGCTTGGACAGGGGCTCGGCATAAACCCACACGCCGATAGTGAAAGCCGAATAGAGGAAGGCCGATACAAGCGCGATCCAGCCGCGCGCCCCGGGAAGCGAGCTGTTCCCCTCCGTCCTGGGCAGAAGCGCGTAGCTGGATGGAATGGCAAGCGCGGCCAGCGCAGTGATCACGCAGAACGCCGCCAGCGTGAACCATCCGCCATCGGAGCCATAGGCTGGGACGACAGTGAGGGACATGATCGTCGCCAGCACGAACTGGCCCAGCGTCTGCACGGTGAGATAGACGCCCGACCATCGCTCCGGCGTCGGCGAGCGCGCAATCAACGCGACCGTCACCCAGATCAGGATGCCGCTCGGCACACCGGCCAGCCCGCGCAGCAGGGTAATGGCATCGCCCTGCACGTAGGGCGTCGCCACATCGACCCCCGCAAGCAGCAGCGAGGCAACGATCGCGATCAGCTTCAGGCTCTGCGGCTTCAGCAGCGCGCCGGCGATGAACGCCGCAAGCCCCATCGCCAGCAACTCCGCCGTCGCCGCCTGTCCGAGCTGGACCGGCGATATCCGGTTCTCATGCTCGAGCGTCCCCAGCAGAAGCGGCTGCAGGCCCGCGATCATGATGCCGGTCACGCCGACGAACATGACTGCCGAGAACTGCAGCGGTGTCGGCCGCAGCCCGATCCATTCCCCGGTCTGTGCGTCGCTCATGAGGGATCAGTAGTCGTAGCGCAGGAAGACGCCATAGGTCGGGCGCGGCCCCATGCTGAAGAGATCGAAGCCCAGCCCTTCGATCGGGATGATGTCTCCGATATTGGTCTCGTCGAACACGTTGCGGCCGAAAACGCCGAACTCCCACTGGCGCGAAGAGGGTTTCCAGCCAAAGCGCAGGTTCACGAAGGTGCGCTCGCCATCCGACAGCCGTTCCACATTGCGCGTGTCGTAATAGACTTTGGAGCGGTAGCTGACATCCGCCTGCGCCGACGCATCGCCGCCGAAGAGCGGCCATGCATAGCGCGCCGTGCCGTTGAGGCTGACCTCCGGGGCATTGGGCAGCGTGTTGCCCGAGTAATCGTCGCCCGCCGAGTTGAAGTCCGCATAACTCGCATCGAGGAAGGATGCGCCGAGCGACAGGTTGAGACCGTCGATCGGAGTAGACGCCAGCTCGACCTCAAGCCCGCTCACCTCGGCGTTTGAAGCGTTGGTGAAGTTCTGCACGGTGAGGTTGGTGTTGGGGTCGACTACCAGGGTATAGACCTGCAGGTCTTCGTAATCATAGAAGAACGCCGCGAAGTTGGCCGTCAGCAGCTTGCCGAACAGCTCCGATTTCAGGCCGGCCTCGTAGGCGTTGACGATCTCGTCGTCATAGGGGGCGACGGCTGCTGGGTCCGTCGTCTGCCCGCCGAAGAAGCCGCCACTCTTGTAGCCGCGGTTGTAACTTGCATAGACGTTGACGTCGTCGTTGACGGCGTATTGCAGGCCGAGCCGGCCCGAGACGCTATCGAACGTCTTGCTGTCGTCGATGGTGGGGAAGATGTTGAAGGTGGGATCGCCGACATTGCTGGCGTAAGTGCTGTCATAGTGGAACGACTTGTCATCGGCCGAATAGCGCAGGCCAATGGTCGCCGTCAGCCGATCCGTGAACTCATAGTCCGCCTGGCCGAAGATGGCGTAGCTGTCGGTCTCCTGCGTGAACGGCCAGCCGAACACGCCGATGCCCTGCGGCGCGTCCACGTTCGGATCGCCCGAGTTGGCGACGCGGAACACGTCGTAGAAGGAGTTGGTGTCGAGATCGTCGCGCGCGAGATAGATGCCAGCGACCCAGTCGAGCCTGTTGTCGCCGTTCGATTGCAGCCGCAGCTCCTGGCTCGCCGCCCACTGCTTGGCGCGGTAGCGCGCGGTGATGATATCGGTCGGCCCCGCATCCGTGTCTTCCACATCGTCGCGGTCGGCATGGTCATAGCCCGTCACCGACACAAGAGACATGCCGCCGAGGTCCCAGGTCAGTGTCGCGGAGGCGCCATAGGTCTCAACCTCGTCCTTGCCTTCGAGGTGGTAGTCGCCCTGGTAGAGATTGGTGCTCGTATTGGCGTAGCCGGCAAGGTCGGTGCAGTTGCCGGAGGTATAGAAGCCGGGCGCGCAGAAGCCATCCGGCCCCGTTGCTCCCGCCGTCTGCGGCAGGAGAGAGCGGTTGTACGCCCAGATCGATCCGCCGTTGGAGCGGCCGTAGCGCACCTGGAACAGGGCGTCGAACGTCGCGGACGGCGTCCAGGCGAGCTGCGCCCGCGCGCTGCCGCGATCGGCATTGTTGCCGCGATTTCCGGTCAGGCGGTTCAGCGCATATCCGTCATTCGTGACGTAAACGCCGGAGATCCGGTAGGCGAGCGTCTCCCCGCCGATGGGCCCGCCGACTCCCGCCTCCCCGGTGAAGCCGTTGAACGAGCCATACTCGGCATAGGCGTTGGCCTCGAACTCCTTGCCCGGCTTGCGGCTGATCAGGTTGATGGCGCCGCCCGTCGTGTTGCGGCCGTAGAGCGTGCCCTGCGGCCCGCGCAGCACTTCCACGCGATCGAGATCGAAGAACTGGCCCATCTGCGCCAGCGGCGAGCCGATATAGACGCCATCCGAATAGATCGCGACCGCGCTCGCCGTGTTGGGATTGAAGTCGTTGAGGCCGATGCCGCGGATAAAGATCTTCGGGTTGGCGGCATTGTCGTCCGTCTTTACCTGCAGGCTGGGAGCGAGGGCGTTGAGGTCGAGCACATCGGTGACGCCCAGGCTCTGCAGCGCTTCGCCGCCGATTGCCGTCACCGCGACCGGCACCTCCTGGATGTCCTGCGCCCGCTTCTGCGCCGTGACGATGACGACATCTGAGCTTTGGTCTGCCGCCGCTTGGGCGAGGGCCGGCAGCGGGGCAGCCGCCAGGACCGTAAATGCAAACAGACATACCCTAGTCGCACGCATATCCGCCTCCGATGTCTCGCCTCTGTCACAAAGCTAGTCATCGCTCACTTTTTTATGCAAGAGGGTCGTCTTAAATTGTGAGGTCACACGCCATTGCGCCCGACGTAGCGGTATGGCGGCGGTCTGCGGCGCAGATGGAAAAGACATCACCACCTTGAAAACGGCGCGTGACGGCGCGCCGAGCCGCGATCTATTGAGCGCAGCGTTGGACTACGGCAGGAATGGTCCACTTCGGTCATCGCGCCATCGCGGTCCCTGACCGGGAAACGGCCAATCGCGCCCCCGCGTCTCGACAATCGAAAACCTTCAGGGACGATGTCGATTTCGGAAAATCCCGTTTGGCGTTCTGAAGCGCGTGGAGCCCGCTCCGACAAAACAGGTGCGACAATCGACTGTAGCACCTGCGGTCACCAGCATCCCGTGGCCCACACGCCGTTGCTTCAGCTAGTCGTCGAAGTGATGACGACTCCAGCGCCCGCGTGCGCCATTGTGGGATGGGTCGGGCGCCGGATCGGCAGTCATGAGGTCCACCAGCGGCATTGCACGTTCTGAAAATGAGTCCGATGCGGTCGAGGGTCCGTCGGGACGCACCCCACCAAAGCTGTGCGGAGGTCCGTTGAAGGGAATCGATTCTGTTCAGCTCTGCTGGAGCGTCAAGCTGGATCCCTGCATCGCGCGATACCGCTGGAAGGTTGCGCAAAGTGGAGGGGCCGGTGATTGAAAAGGTCTATCTGGCCGAGGGCGTATTTGCCTGCGTCACGGTCGGTCATGCCGTTTTTCTGGACCTGAACAGGGATGCCTACAGCGCAGCGCCGCTTGACCGGAGCCGTCGCGCTCCGGCCGGCGGCCAGGCGCAGACCTGCGCCGACCTGATCGGCGATCTTGCTTCCGAGCGGCAAGCGCTTCTCGAGGCGGGCCTCCTTACCGTCGATCCGCAGAAGGCCGCGTTTACAGACGCTCTCTGCAGCAGCGAGGCGCCGGCAAAACATATCTTCGGTTTGAGCGATGCGCGCCTGTTCGGCCTTGCCGGCGCCGCAGCGGCCGATGTCAGTGTTTCCCTGCGTGACCTGTTCGATGTCTTTCAGGCTTCAGCCGCAGCTTCGCGCCGCCTCAGGCGGCACGCCATCTCGGCGATCGTGGCTGACGTACGCCGCCGGAAAGAGACGGCCGGCGATCGACTTGACGATCTGGAAGGCCTTCGGCGGGAGGCTGCTGTCTTCTCACGATTGCGGCCCTGGTATCCCCGCGCCTACCTGTGCCTGTTCGACTCGCTTGCCCTGGTCGAGTTTCTGGCGCGGCGCAGCCGGTATCCGCGCTGGGTATTCGCCGTGCAGATGCAGCCCTTCGGCGCGCATTGCTGGCTTGAGGCGGACGGATACCTGCTCAATGAAAGCACGGAGTATGCGGGAGGCTTCACCCCGATCATGGCGGTCTAACGGTCGGCCGGTCGCGGAATTGCGTGACATGTGTGGATCGCGGGGTCAGCCTTGGCGAGCGTCAAGCGCGCCGGCAGACATCCGGTCCGTAAACAGGCGTGGAATGGACCCCGTTTTCGGGGTTATAGGCGTCCAATCGGGACCCCGGTGAGGATGGGGTTCAGTGTGCCTCCGGTTTTGCCGGAGGCAGGTTGGGATGCTGGTCGTGGAGACGATTGCGAAGATACGGCGGGCCTATTTTGTTCAGGGCAAGTCGATCAAGGGTGACCCGAAGCGTCAGCTTTTGGCGTGTGTGGCAATCAGGATGTCTGTAATTCAGGATGTCTGTAATATTGAAGGTTTATAGGTTAAACCTTGGACCTTGGCGCATCTGAGATGAGCAAAAGTCCTTGACAGCGGTCGCTTTTCATCTGACTTTCCCGCATCTCAAATGCGGGAAAGTCCATGACGCTGCACTTTGTCGGCGAAACCACCGACAAGCGAACCGCGCACACGCGCGCCCAGGCCGGAGAGCTGGTTTCGATCGCCCACGGCGTCTACGCGGACGCTGGCGACGACATCGACGCGGCCATCCTGGGTCACGCCATCAGGATCGCGCACTATCTCTATCCACGCGCCTACCTCTCCTCGGCGACATCCGTGCTTCTGACGCCCACGGAGGATGGCCGCATCTTCATCAGCGGCGCCCGCAACCAGCGCACGAGATTGCGGACGCTCGAGATCATTCAGAACGAGGCGCCCCAGCAGCCATCGACCAGCCCCGTAATTGTCGGTGACGACATGGGGGAGATGAACCTCAGCGCCTCCTCGCTCCGCCAGCGTTTCCTCGAAGCTTTCCGCATGCGAAGCGAGCATGCGAGCGCCATCACGCCGGCCATGCGTACTCAGATGGCGGACCGGCTGGTTGAGGAATTCGGCCATCCACGATCGGCAGCCGACGCGCTCTTCGCGCTGGCCCGGGACAATGGCTGGTATCGCGAAGGAGAAGGCGCCGAACGGTACCTGTTGGCCAGGCCAGCCGCCGGAGACCCGCCGGCCAACAAAGCCGCGCTGGACCTGATCGTCGCATGGCACGCAAACTCGCTCGGCCACCTCACGCATGATGGCTTCGAATGGCGCTGGTCGCAGACACGCAAGGCGACGCCGCCTCTCGTACGCGAGACCACGCCCGGCAAGCTTCCGCCATTCATCGAATCTCTTCTGCCTGAAGGCTGGCTGGCCGAAGTGCTTCGCGAAAAGGACGCGCGCCAAGCGCTGAGGCAGGGCAGACGCTATCTTTCCAATATCACGGTCGCCAGGACGCCAGCCGAGCTCAAGTCTCTGCCGCTCGACGTCCTCGAAGGCGAACTGGCCAGCTTCACCAGGAACGGACGCTTCACCGGCGCTTATGGCGGTCCAACGCGCGGCGAGTTTGAACAGACGTTCGAAGAGAATCTGGCGCAGATCGCGGCGCGCCCAGGGACGCCGCGGCTATCGGGCGTGCAGATCAAGGCCCCGATGTGCCTCACACAGGATGGAAACCTTCTGCCGGCAGACGCGCGGCCTTTCACCCACATCCTGAAACCAGCCGGAACCGGGGCCTACGATGTCCTGCCGGTCGTAGAATGGGTCTGCCTTGGCCTGGGGCGGGCGGCCGAATTTGACGTGCCGGCGTTCGCCATCGTTCAGATGCCGGACGACATGCCGCCGGCGTTGCTCGTGGAGCGCTTCGATATCCGGCGCAGCGGGGATGACCGTCGCCAGCTTGCCCTTGAGGATTTCTGTTCCGTCCTCGATCTCCCGGCGACTGCAAAGTACGACGGCACGATCGAGCGCATGGCGAGAGGCCTGCGGCCGATCTCGACCGACCCGGCGGCCGACATCGAGGTATTGTTCCGGCGTGCGCTGTTTGCCTGGCTGATCGCCGATGGAGACATGCACCTCAAAAACGTCGCTCTCTTGAAAACGGCGATGCCAGGCGAGCGCGTTTTCGCAAGCGTCAGGTTTGCACCGCTGTATGACCCGGTTACGACCCGTGTCTTTCCGGGGCTCCATCGCGACCGGATGGCGCTCAAGCTCAATGGCAAGGATGATCGCCTCACGCGACAGGACTTCACGACGTTGGCGCGCACGATCGATCTTCCGATCGCACGCGCCAACGACATCATCAGCGACATGGCAGGTCGCGTGCGAACGGGCGCGGCACAAGCTGTTCCGCCTGCGCCGGACGATAAGCGGGCCCTGCAAGCGGTTGAGAAGCTCCGCGCCATCATCATGGAGCGGGCGCTTCCCTTCCTCTGATGAGAAGGCCAGGATCCTCAAATTCTCTTCTGGGCGCCAAGGACCGGTTTCGCAAAGGCCGGCCCCATCTACGCAAGCAAAAAAACCCAATTTTCAATTCAAAGGCGTTAAGCGCGAGCCAAGCGGGGTGCTCCCATCCGCCACTCCCGTAGGATTGATCGCATGTACCGCTTAGAGACGTAGTGGCGCTGATCCGGGCTACTTGGGCTATTGCCCCCGCACCTTGACCCACAGCGCCAGGCGCGTGCCGAGATCCGGAACGAACGCCTCCACGGTGCGGCCGGGGCGCAGGTCGGCGACGGTGCCGAGCTCGCTGTGGACGCCCTGCTGCGAGCGGTCGATGTAGATGCGCGTCGCCGAGTTGATCAGGTAGACGCGGTCGACCCCGCCGGTCTTCATGGTGAAGGGCGTCGGCGCGGCTGCGCCGGTGGACTGTGGTTGCACCGGCTGAGCCGGACTGCCGGTCACCAACTCGCCCTGCATCACGCTTTCCGCCGGCGACTTGCCGATCGGCACGAACTGCTCCGTCGGCGAAACCTGAGCGTAAGCGGTTCCGCTAACGGCAAGACAAACAAGAGCGGACAGGGCAATGGAACGCATGGCTGCCTCCTACCTTCCAGATATGGGCGCAGGCTGCACCGGCGCCAATATCCGCCCGCGCGCGTTGCGCAGCGCTTCCAGCGCCTCGTCGACATCCGTCTGTGACGGTTTCCGCGCCGATTTGAGCTTGAGCAGTTTTATAGCACGCTTGAGGTCGCTCACCGCATCGGCATGCAGCTTCGCCGCCGACAGAACCTCGACGGCATCGTCCGCTTCGACGGCGGCAAGATGCAGCGCACCCTCGCGACCGCCCGCCGCCGCCGTTCCCATCAAATACGCCTCCGACTGGCGTACATTCTCAAGCACGTTGATCACTCGCAGGAACGCCGAGATCGCCTGTAGCTGTCCGGCGTCGAGTGCGATCGGCGATCCTGTGGTTGTGCGGATGATCTGTCCGGCTGGGGAGTCGTTGAACGCCGGGGTGTTGTAGGCCGCCACCGCCGCTTCGATCGTCGCGCGCGCATTGTTGTGGAAGAACGGCCCGGTGTCGGCCGCCTCCACCAGCGGCGGGGTGTTGAACGTCCCGTCGCCCGGAATCCCGAATCCGTCATCCGGCGGCGGAACCGGATCGCCCAGAAGCTTGCCCGGGATGTCCGTCAGGTTCACCATGCCGGTGTTGAAACGCAGATTGCCGACCGCCGATCCGAACGTCGCCGGATTGCCGTTGGCGCCCGCGTTGAAGTGGCAGATGTTGCAGCGCCCAACCTTGTCATCCATGAACAGCGTCTGTCCGCGCGCCGCCGTCTTGTCGGTCAGCGCCAGCGGCAGGACCAAATCCTCCTGCCGTCCGGTCGCCAGCATGAACGCTTCAAGCGCGTCGAGTTCGTCTTCCCGCGGCAGGCGGAAATCCTGGCCCGGCACCCGCGCCAGCGTCCTGGGGAAATGCTGGATCACCGCGCCCATCGAGAAGGCGCGCACCGTGCCGTCGCCCGGCGCGCCATCGCCGCCCCATCCGGTGTGCGGTCCGTCGCGGCTGGCGACCGAGGTCTTGAGCGCCAGCGTATGGGGTATGCCCCGCAGCACGAACTTGCGGGCGAGGTCGCTGAACCCATCGACGTTCTCGAGGATCAGCCCGTTCGCTCGCATCTGCTTTGGCGCTTCGAAGCCCTGTTTCAGTGCTGCATTGGTTTCTGCGACGAACAGCGGATCGTTCGCCGCCAGCTTCGAGATGAAGCCCGGCGACAATCCGAAATTGTCGTCGGCGCGATGGCATGTGCCGCATGTGCGGCCATTGCCGGCGAAGGTTTCGTTGAAGAAAATCTGCCGTCCACGCTCGACCAGCGCAGGGGTCGCGTCCGGCGGGCCGGCCCATGGCGGCGACCCGGCGCAGCTTGTAACACTCCACAGTCCGACGCCCACGACAAGCGCACGCCAGTTGATGAACGGCATGGCGTCCCTCCTGCTCAGCCCCCCGCAAGCCCCGCCAGTGTGGCGAGATCCGGCAGGGCGATGCGTGACTGAAGCTTCACCCGACTCGACTGCCGCGAATGTATCGCCGCTCCGTCTCGCGTGATAGATGTAAGTTAGCTGCTAGGGGAGCAGATTGGGGAGGGAGAGCTCTGATGCTTAACCGCCGTTTGATTGCCGCAACATCGTTGATCGCGCTCTGCGCTCTCGCTGCGTGCGAGGAGAAGAAACCCGTTCCGCCTCCGGAACCGTCCACACAAGAGGCGCAGCTGGCGGCATGCCCGCCGGCGCAGTCGCAGCAAGCGGAGCCTCAGCTTGCCGCGCTCACCGCGAAAGCTCAGCAGGCAGGCGCCGTTCGCGTCATTGTCCGCCTCGCTGACAATGTCACGCCGCAGGCCATCCCCGCCGCGCAGACCGCCGCCGTTCGCGCCTTCACCTCCGCCGGCGCCAATGAAGTCATGCTGCTCAGTCCGCGGCTCCCTTACATCGTCGCCGAAGTGAACTCCGAGCAGCTTCGCACGATGTACACCGACCCGCAGTTCGCCGAATGGTCGGAAGACAAGCTGGCCTTCCCGACGCTGGCGCAGTCCGCCCCGCTGATCCAAGGGCCGCAGGTCTGGGCGCTCGGCGGCCGCGGCGCAGGGCAGGCCGTCGCCATCCTCGACACCGGTGTCGACCGTACGCATCCCTTCCTCGCCGGCCGTGTCGTCGCCGAGGCGTGCTTCTCCACCACCTCCGCCGCAAACGGATCGACCAGCGTCTGTCCCAACGGCCAGGCCGCGCAGACCGGCGCCGGCGCCGCCGCGCCCTGCGCGCCGTCCGGCTGCGAGCACGGCACCCACGTCGCCGGCATCGCCGCCGGCAAAGGGCCGGATTTCTCCGGCGTCGCGCCGGATGCAGACATCATCGCTGTGCAGGTGTTCAGTCGTTTCACCGGTGCGGCCTGCGGCGGCGTCTCCCCCTGCGTCGCCTCGTTTACCTCTGACCAGATCCGCGCGCTCGACTTTATCCTGCAGCAGGCCGGCCAGCGCCCGATTGCTTCCGCCAACATGAGTCTCGGCGGCGGCCGCTCGACCACCGCCTGCGACAACGACCTCACCAAGCCGGTGATCGACCAGCTGCGCGCCGCCGGCGTCGCCGTCGCAATCGCTTCCGGCAATGAAGGCTTTCGCGACTCGGTCAGCTTCCCCGGCTGCATTTCCAGCGCCGTCACCGTCGGCGCGACCAGCAAGCAGGACCAACTCGCCGACTTCAGCAATTGCGGGCCGCAGGTCGATCTCCACGCCCCTGGCGTCGGCATCAATTCGTCGGTGCCCGGCAATCGCTTCGCGTCCTTCAGCGGCACGTCGATGGCGACGCCGCACGTCGCCGGCGCCTTCGCCGCGCTGAAGTCGTTGCATCCGACCGCCTCGGTCGACGCGATCGAGGCCGCGCTGAAATTCACCGGCCTCGATGTCGGCGGTCGCCCCCGTATCCGGCTGCTCGAAGCCAACACCGCGTTGGGAGCACCGCCCCCGCAGGAGGTAGCCGTGAGTTCAGTCCAGGATTCCACACAGCCGGCGCCGCCCGCGGCGGTTCAATCCGCCATGACCCAGCTCGCCGCCCTCCCGCCTGACAGCCCGGTGCGTGTCATCATCGGCGTGCCCACGGCCGCTCAGCCGCAGTCCGTCACCGACGCGCTCGCCCGTGTCGAGGCCGCGGCCCGCGCATATGGCGCAGCCAAGATCGAGCGCCTCGGCTCGCAGCCGCTTCTTGCGATCGAGTGCACCGCCAAGCAGGCGCATGATCTCGCCGCTTCCGGCGCCGTCGCAACGATGCAGGTCGACAAGGTCGCGAAGACTCAGAACTAGCGAGGCGCGGCTACTTTCTCCGCCCTCCTTCGCGATGCTGTGTCGTTCTGCGCCCAATCTGCGTGCTGCGGCCAATGCATGAGCGGCCAAGCCGACCAACGCGGCGCCAAGCGGGACATGGACCCACATCAGGTTGGCGCCTTTTGCGGAAAAGGCGCCTACTGCAGCCTGGATGAAGAGCGTCGCCGCCAGCGACAAAAGCGTGAGCCCGAGTTTCAGGCCGTGTGGGACACCGCGAAGCATGACGACCGAGACGAGGCCCGCAGCGAGCCTCGAGGCGATCAATATGGCGGCATTGCCTGCATGCGCCATGCGGGCCCAGCCGACGCCCGACAACATTGCCCCTCCGAGGGTCTCCTCCGCGAAGACGGCTATGACAAGCAATGTCGTGATGATGCTCCACCATTGCCGCAGGCCCGGCTCATTCGAAGCTGCGTCGCGTTAGGCGGGTTTCATCGTGTTGTGTAGACGGCAGTGGGTTGGAAAAGTTCGACGACATTGCCGGACAGATCGTCGAGATCAGCTTGATTGCGGATGCTCGCAGTATCGAAGGGCTGGACCTGGAATCCCGATCGCTTGGTTGCGAGTTCCGGCGCGGCGGCGTCACGCGTCGACGAAAGTCTTCGTCGCAATTTCCATAATTTTGCGAGCCGCCGCTTCCTGCGCCGCGTCGTCGAGCGATGGAAGCGCGACCGCGCCCAGCTTCACCCGCTGATCGTTGAGGCTGGAGCGAGCATAAGAAGGATCGTAGTGGCGCTCCACCACTTCGCGGATGAGTTCAAGGAACTGTCCCGCATCCGCCATAAGCCGCCAGTTCTCCAGCCGCTTGCGCCCGGGATAGACTTCAAGGCGCGACAGGGCCGCCTCCAGCAGGGACCGGTCCGCAACGATTCCGGGATAGGACCGGAGCAGATATTCAGCGCGCGCATCCAGCGGGACGGAGAGTTCGATCTTCGTTGCGCCCCGCATTGCCTGCCAGAAAGACGGCGGCAGAGTGCGGTTGCCGATCTTGCTCGACTCCGCCTCGACCAGCACCGGCCGGGCGGGGTCGAGGCTGTCCAGCGCGGCGAGCAGGGTGGACTCGAACCATTTCTGCGAAGGTTGCGACACCCCCGACAGCGCCCCGAACAACGACCCGCGATGCAGCGCGAGCGCTTCGAGATCGATGACCTGCATGCCGAGTTGCGCGATGCGATTGAGGATGGCGGTCTTGCCGCTGCCGGTGCCGCCATCGAGAAGGACAAGCCGGTAGCCAAGCTCGTCCTCGTAAAGCCGCTTCTGCGCCGCGCGCCGATAGGTCTTGTAGCCGCCCTGCAGCACGATGGTGCGCCAGCCGATCTGCGCCAGGATCGTCGCCATCGAATTGGACCTCTGCCCGCCCCGCCAGCAATAGATCAGCGGACGGAAGCCGGCGGGCTTGTCGGCCAGGGCGGTTTCGAGGTGTCGCGCGATGTTTCGCGCCACCATGGCGGCGCCAACGCGACGCGCTCGGAAACGCGATTCTTGAACGTAGATCGTGCCGACGGTCGCGCGTTCCTCATTGTCGAGGACAGGAAGGTTCACGGCGCCGGGAATATGGTCTTCGGCAAATTCAGCCGGACTGCGGACATCGATGACCATGTCGTATTGCGACAACGACCGGTGGTCGACTGCCTCGGTGGCTGCGGGATTTGTCATCGAACCGGGTTGACCACATTGTCTCGCAGGGGCCGGCGCACTGTCGGGCCCATGCATGTCCTGCTATCAAACCGCTCCAGTCTAGCAAGTGGAAGGCGCCAGCATGCCGGAAGACATTCGCCTGACATCGCTGGCGCACGGCGGCGGATGCGGGTGCAAGCTGGCGCCTTCGGTGCTGCGCGACATACTGGCGACCATGCCTGTCTCGGTCCCCTTTGCAAACCTGATGGTTGGAGCGGAGACGTCTGACGACGCAGCGGTCTGGCGCCTGAATGACGAACAGGCTTTGGTCGCCACCACGGACTTCTTCATGCCCGTGGTTGACGATCCTTTCGAGTTCGGCCGCATCGCCGCCGCCAATGCGCTTTCGGACATCTACGCGATGGGAGCGACGCCCATCCTCGCGCTCGCCATTGTCGGCATGCCGGTCGGCGTCATGCCTGTCGAAATGATCCGCCAGATCCTGGTCGGCGGCGCCTCGGTCTGCGCGACGGCGGGCGTGCCGGTTGCCGGCGGCCACTCGATCGATAGCCGCGAGCCAATCTACGGTCTTGTTGCGCTGGGACTGGTTCACCCGAGCAGGCTGCTCACCAATCGCACCGGGCGGGCCGGAGACCTGCTTATCCTGACCAAGCCGCTCGGCGTTGGCGTCTACAGCGCCGCGCTGAAGCAGAACCGCCTCGATGCGGCGGGCTACGCTGCGCTCATCGCCTCGACGACAAAGCTCAACACGCTCGGTATGGGCCTTGGCCAGGTTGCCGGAGTTCACGCGCTTACGGACGTCACCGGTTTCGGGCTTCTCGGCCATACGCTGGAAATGGCGCGCGGGGCTGGACTGGCGGCGGAGATCAATGCTGCAGCGACGCCGCTGCTTCCTGGCGTTGATGCGCTCGCGCAGGACGGCGTGCGCACCGGCGCTGCTGAGCGCAATTGGTCGAGCTATGCCGGCGCTGTCGTCCTGCCAGCCGGCTTCGAGGACTGGCGGCGCGATGTGCTATGCGATCCCCAGACCAGCGGCGGTCTGCTCATTGCGGTCGCCCCGGCAGCTGCGCCATCGATGCTGGCGAGGGCGATCGATGCCGGCTTTCCGGACTCTGCCATTGTCGGGCGGCTCGTTGCCGGACGCCCGGCGATCACGGTCAGGAAATAGGACAGGGTAAGCGGCCGACCGCGTGGCGATGCCCGCTTGACTTCAACCATGGATCCGGAGGCTGCGGCGCAGCCGTCCGCGCCGGCTAGGAGACGACGAGACCTGTTGCGGCCCCCCGCCGTTCTTCGCCTGGCGCCTCGCTGTTCTTGTGTCGACGGCGGTCCGGGCCGAAATACTCTTCGGTCCTCACGAATGGCCTGGGAGAATTCACGATGGCGCAAATTTTCCTGTAAAGATCGCTTGGGGTCACCGGCTTGGCGCAGAATTCCGTGACGCCAGCCTCGCGCGCCTTCTCGATATTCGAGCGCTCCGCGTAAGCCGATAGCATGATGATTGCGACGAACCGGTTGGTCTTGTGGTCAACCCGGCGGATCAGCTGTGTGAGGTCGCAGCCATTGACTTCGCCCATCGCAAAATCGGTGATGATCAGGTCGACGGCTGTGTTTTTCAGCAAAGTGATCGCATCGGCGGCGTTGGTTGCTTCGTGGAGATCCTTTGCGCCGAAGCAGCGCAGGATCGTCTTCACGACGTTGATCATGTACTGATTGTCGTCGACGATCAGAATCTTCAATCGTTCCAGTGAAGCCATCGCCTTGCGCCCGGCCAATTCGCATACGTCGTGGCGTGCCGTACGCTCGCGGATATGCAGCGGGCGCGACGGACCCATTCTCGTACCCAACTACACGAGCGTGTTTAATACTAAGAAAACATCAGACGTTCGCAACGGGCGTTGCCGCCCTCGGGGGCGCCGGCAACACAGCGATTCAGGGCCTTTGTGGCGCCCCGGCCGATACAACCTGCCGCAAGGGGGAAGCCGGTATTCACGAGCCGGGGCCAGGGCGGCCCCCAGCCGCCGTCCGGGTTGCCCCCGGGGCGTTTTCCCGCCATTGCTCGTCTCGAAAACGAGGAGACTCTATTGGCTATCCACCACCATGAGGGCGACCTTCCTCCAAACGTGAAGTTCGAGGGCTCGGTCGCTATCGACACCGAGACGATGGGCTTGAATCCGTTCCGCGACGCACTCTGCGTGGTCCAGCTGTCCGATGGCAGGGGAGATGCTCATGTCGTCCGGCTGAAGCGGCCGGAGTATGATTGCCCGAACCTCAAGGCGCTGGTCTCGAATCCGCGGATCCTCAAGATCTTCCATTTCGCACGCTTCGACCTTGGCATGATCCAGCAATGGCTCGGCGCGCCGTGCTTTCCGGTCTACTGCACCAAGATCGCCTCGCGGCTGGCCCGCACCTACACCGATCGGCATTCCTTGAAAGAGCTTGCCCGCGAGCTGCTCAATATCGACATGTCCAAGGCCCAGCAGAGCTCCGACTGGGGCTCAAGCGAGCTCTCTGAAGCCCAGCTTGCCTATGCCGCCTCGGATGTCATCCACCTGCACGAGCTGAAGGCCAAACTCGACGCCATGCTGGCGCGCGAGGGCCGGACGGAACTCGCCCAGGCCTGCTTTGATTTTCTGCCTGTTAGGGCCGCCCTCGACCTTTCCGGCTGGGCCGAGCAGGACATTTTCGCACACTCCTGAAGAAATTGGCGCCGGGCGGGCTTTTTGACTGATCCCGGCGGGTTCCTTTTGGGGGCTGTTCCTGTTCTAGTCCCGTCATGTCAGTCGACCACCATTCCATGGATATGTGGGGCCCGAGACGCGCCACCTCGCTCAAGGAGGCGCGGGCGCGGACGGCGCTTGTCCACATCCTGCGCCTGCTGTTCACGATCGGCGCGGTGCTGTCGGCGGGGATTCTGATCGGCTACGTCATCAACAATGCGATCAATTCGAGCCGTCCTGCGCTTTCGGGGCCCGGCACGGGCGCGACGGTGCTCGGTCCGCGCTTCGAGGGGCGCGACTCGAACGACGAGCCCTATGTGCTTACTGCGGACACTGCCCGCCGCCGGCGCGAGGCGACGGGTCTTGTCGACCTGGTCAATCCGCGCCTCGAAGATGCGGCGTCGTCCGCCGTGCAGGCCCGCGACGGCGTCTGGAACGATCAGGAGAAAATCCTCGATCTCGTCGGCGATGTCGTGATGACGGACGCCGCCGGATACACCTTCACCGCCGACCGCACGCGCATGTTTGTCGAGCAGAACCGCGTCGAGGGCAAAACGCCGCTCAGAGGCTTTGGGCCAATTGGCGAGGTGACGGCGGACGAGTATGAGGTTGTTGATGAGGGCAACCGGATCATTCTCAGGGGCAATGTTTGGACCAAGTTCACGCCCAAGCGAAAACGCGACGGCACGCCGATTAATGGGCCAGAAGCCCAGGGCGGCGGCAGGTAGGACGATGATGATGAAGACACTCGCTTTCGTGATTGCCGCAGCCGGCGGGCTCGCAGCCATGCCGGCGGCTCACGGCCAGATCGGGCGGAGCGATGCTCCGATCGAGATCACGTCGGAGCGTAGCGAATACCTTCAGAAGGAGGGGCGCGGAGTCTACATCGGCAACGTCAAAGCCGTGCAGGCGAACTCTGTCGTCACGACCGACAAGCTCACCGCAGTCTGTTCGCGAGCCGAGAGCGGCGATTGCGAAGAGATCCGCACGATGATCGCCGAGGGGAATGTGCTCTATGTCGCTCCCGAGGTGAAGATCCGCGGCGATCGCGCCGAGTATGACTACGCCAGCGACACCATCACCATTACCGGCAACGTCATTTCCTCACGCGGCGACGAGGGTGTCATTCGCGGCACCAAGATCGTATACAGTGTCGGCGAAGGCCGCGTGGTGATCACTGCCACCGGCGATCGCGTGACTTCCATCATCAACACGACGAAGAAGCAGCCCGGCGTCCAGCCTGCCCAGCCTGCTCCGTCGCGCCCGAACTGAACCGCATGGACGTGCGCACCCAAACCAACGGCGCCGCCCCAGCCGGTCAGGATGACCGCGATGGCCTGAGGGCGCACAACCTCGCCAAGGCGTTCAAGGGACGCCAGGTGGTAAAGGATGTCAGCCTGCATCTGCGGCGCGGCGAGATCGCCGGCCTGCTCGGCCCCAACGGCGCGGGCAAGACCACATGCTTCTACATGATGATGGGCCTCATCACTGCAGACGCTGGCCGCGTCGCCATAGACGGCGCCGATGTCACCTCGCTGCCGATGTACCAGCGCGCGCGTCTCGGCGTCGGCTACCTGCCGCAGGAGAACTCGATCTTCCGCGGCATGAGCGTGTGGAACAATGTGATGAGCGTCGCCGAGCTCACCGAAGACACGCCCGCCAAGCGCAAGGAGTTGACCGAGTCGCTGCTGGAGGAGCTCCAGATCGCGCACCTCGCCAAGCAGAACGCCAACTCGCTTTCCGGCGGCGAGCGCCGCCGAGTCGAGATCGCTCGCGCACTCGCCTCGCGCCCCAACTTTATGCTGCTGGACGAACCCTTCACCGGCATCGACCCGCTCGCCGTCTCCGACATCTCAGACCTTGTGCGCTACCTCAAGGGCAGAGGCCTCGGCGTGCTGATCACCGATCACCAGGTCCGCGAAACGCTCGACATCGTCGACCGCGCCTCGATTATCTACGACGGCAAGGTGCTGTTCGAAGGCACGCCCACGCAGGTGCTTGCTAACGAAGACGTCCGGCGCGTTTACCTCGGCGCCCGCTTCACTGCGCAGGGCGCTGCCGCGGATCGCTGAGCTATTGCCGAAAGTCGGCCGCTGTTTTTCTCGTAAACATTGCGAAAAGCAGAAAGTCGCTCGCAAAACGTGCAATATTGCTTCCGACTCCAGGTGTTGCCGATTAGATAATGTTAAGACCGGGCGGTTAATGTCGGCGCTGTTAGGGATGGGTCGCCGGCCCCTGGGCAATAGTGTCCCGGAGAGACCGGTTCTGGGAGGTTCGTAGTGGCGCTCGCGCATCGCCTTCAGCTGCGACAGGGGCAATCCCTTGTCATGACGCCGCAGCTGCAGCAGGCGATCAAGCTGCTTCAGCTCTCGAACGTCGAACTCCAGGATTACGTCGAAGCCGAGATCGAGCGTAACCCTCTGCTGGCGCGCGCTGAAAGCGATAGCGGGGATGCGCCGGAAGCGCCGGAGAAGGTTTCCGAAAAGCGCGAAGAGATGCGGCTCGACGAGGCCAGCGGCGCCAACGAGGCAAGCCGCGAACTCGACGCCCGCTCGGACGATGTCTACGAGAACGACAGTCCTTCTGAAGCTCCCGATGCCGGCTCGCAGGGCGGCCCCTCCGCCGCGCTAGACTGGTCGAAAGCCGGCTCGGGCAAGCAGCGTTCGGAAGACTTCGACCTTGAATCTATCACGGCTGAGGAGAAGACGCTCCGCGATCATCTCGATGACCAGCTCGCCATCGCCGGCCTCAACGATGCAGACCGCCTGATTGCATCGCGCCTGATTGAGGAGACGGACGAAGCCGGCTTTATGCGCGGCGACATCCACGAGATCGCAACCGCGCTTGGCACCGAGTTCGAAGACGTCGAGGCGGTGCTGAAAACCTGTCAGGGTTTCGAGCCCACCGGCGTCATGGCGCGCAACATCCAGGAATGTCTGTCGCTGCAGCTGATAGAGCGCGATCGCTTCGATCCGGCGATGCAGAAGCTGGTCGAAAATCTCGAAGTGGCCGCGCGCCGCGACTACAAGAAACTCGCCGAGATCTGCGGCGTCGACCAGGAAGATGTCACCGACATGATGGCCGAGCTGCGCACGCTGACGCCGCGCCCCGGCGCTGCGTTTGCTGGCGATGCCGCGCCGGCGATCACGCCTGATGTGTTTGTCCGGGAAATGCCCAACGGCTCGTTCTCGGTCGAGCTGAACGCCGACACGCTGCCGCGCGTCCTGATCGACCGAACATACTATGCGGAAGTCTCCGGCCTTTCCAGGAGCGAGGAAGACAAGGCATTCATCTCGGAATGCCAGGCGAGCGCCAACTGGCTGATCAAATCGCTCGACCAGCGCGCCCGCACGATCCTGAAAGTTTCGAGCGAGATCGTGCGCCAGCAAGACGGGTTCTTCGTCTCCGGCGTGCGAGCGCTTCGTCCCCTCAATCTCAAGACCGTCGCCGACGCCGTCGAGATGCACGAGTCGACAGTTTCGCGCGTTACCTCGAACAAATACGTCTCCACGCCGCGCGGCGTGTTCGAGCTGAAGTACTTTTTCTCGGCCTCGATCCCGTCCGTGCAGGGCGGAGAGTCGCATTCCGCGGAGGCGGTGCGGCACCGCATCAAGGAAATGATCGACCAGGAGAGCAAAGACGCCGTCCTCTCCGACGACCAGATCGTCGAACGGCTGCGGGCCTTTGGAATAGATATCGCTCGTCGGACCGTCGCCAAGTACCGTGAATCGCTCAGGATTCCGTCATCCGTCGAGCGCCGCCGCATGTTCGCCAGCGGCTCCTGATTTCAAGGCGTTGACCTTCGGGTCCCGCGCTCCCAGAGTTAAACTAAGAGGTCGGGTGATCCCGCGCGCGTCAGCTGCCTGGGAGCAGAAAAGGAGCCTCCTTTTGCAAGTCCAGATCGCAGGCAAGAAGCTCGAAGTCGGCGCCGCACTGCAGGAGCGAATATCCTTCGGCCTAGAGTCCCGCGTCTCCAAATACTTCAACCGGACAGGTGAGGCGTTCGTCACTGTCTCGAAGCCCGGCTGGGCGTTCTACGTCGATTGCTCGATCCATCTGCCATCGGGCGTCACGCTGCAGGCGCATGGCGAGGGCGATGACGGCTACCAGGCGTTCGAGCAGGCGCTCGACAAGATCGAGAAGCGTGTGCGGCGATACAAGAACCGCCTGCGCAACCATCGCGCGAAAGACGAAACGCCCGAAATGGCCTCAGAGCACATCATTCTCCCGTCGACGGCGAACGATGAGGACGACGACGGGACGGCAGGCCTCGACGGCGCGGCGGGCGATGCCCCCGCCATTGTCGCAGAATCGGACATGCGCATCCGCACCATGACTGTTTCGATGGCGGTCATGCAGCTCGAGCTGGCCGATTCTCCGGCGCTTCTTTTCCGGAATGCCGCGCATGGCCGCTTGAACATGGTCTATCGCCGCCCCGACGGTAATGTCGGCTGGGTGGATCCAGGAAAAGACGGCTGAAGTTTTGCAGGTGTTTTTTTGCGGGCTGGGGAGCCGGCGGGGCTAGTCAACGTTTTGCCGCATCCGCCATGTAGTAATAGTCTGCGTCGGTCTGTCGGGTGGACGCACGCGGCAAGGGGTCACAGGTAGAGTTATGACAGTACGGCTTGTTTCGTCGGGCGCGTGTCAATGAGCAGCCTTGGCGATCTTCTTCTTCCCGATGCCGTCGTCGCGCGCGCCCGCTGGCAGGGCCGCAAGCAGGTGCTGCAGGAACTTTCCGCCACCATGGCGAAGGCGCTCAACCTCGATCCCAAACAGGTGTTCGAGGCCGTTCTGGAGCGTGAAAAGCTGGGGTCCACCGGTGTCGGCGAAGGTGTGGCCATTCCCCACGCCCGCATCGACAGCCTGCAGCGGCCCGTGGGCGGGTTCGCCCGCCTGCTGGAGCCGGCCGATTTCGAAGCCATCGACGAGCGCAAGGCCGACCTGGTGTTCATGCTGCTGGCGCCTACGGACGCGGGGGCGGACCATCTGAGGGCGCTGGCCCGGGCGGCGCGCGTATTCCGGCAGGAACAGATCCGGGCGGCCCTGCGCAAGGCCCAGACGGCCGAGGCGATGTTGGCGATCCTGTCGCCCGGCAAGGCCAGCGACGCGGCCTGAAGGCCCCGTCGGACGCCGCAATTGCGGCGAAAAACGCCGCTCCTGTTTCCCGGCTTGATCAGGCCGGGGGCGCAGTATAAGCAACGCGCTCCCAAATCTGGACCGGGTCGGGCGGCTTTCCGTCAGGACCGGGGCAGTCTTCGGAAGATGGGGCCATAGCTCAGTTGGGAGAGCGCTTGCATGGCATGCAAGAGGTCGTCGGTTCGATTCCGTCTGGCTCCACCATCCGTCCCCGCTAAAGCGGACGCTTAAGCGAAAACGGCCCGCCAGCGATGGCGGGCCGTTTCGCGTTTGTCTGGGCCGGGGGCGGTTCAGGGCTCTTCTTCGCCCTCTTCGACTTCGAGGTCGTCGTCCTCGAACTCGTCGTCCTCGTCGATAACGGTGAGATCGTCGTCGTCGTCCGCATCATCGTCCTCGACCTCGTCATCGACGTCATCGTCGTCAGCGCCGGTGAATTCGCGCGCGCCCTTGGCCTTTACCTTGACCTTGGCGGCGACGGGATCGTCTTCCTCTTCCTCGGCCTCGATGACGTCGTCCTCATCGTCGTCGAGATCGTCGTCATCCTCGTCTTCGTCGTCCTCATCGTCGTCGAGGTCGTCGTCGTCCTCATCGTCGTCTTCGTCGTCATCCTCGTCTTCGTCGTCTTCATCCTCGTCCTGGGCCTTGGGCTTAGCCTTGGCCGGGGCGGGTTTGGCCTTCGCCGCCGCGCGTTTGGCCTTCGCAGGCTCCGCGACGCCTTCCAGCACGGTCTTGCACTTCGGGCAGACCGGAGGGTGTTTGCCGAGATCGTAGAAGCGAGCCCCACATTCGGGGCAGATATGTTTCTCGCCGAGGTCAGTGGTCGCCAAGGTCATTTCCCCATGCTTGGCTCGGGCGCTTGCCATGTTCAAGCGAGCCTGTAAAGCGGTCCTGTTCGGCCGAGTCCAGAGCACCCGGCGAGGCTGTCCACAAGGCCATAATTCCGATGCGTGCGATCTCAAGACCCGTGGCCCGGATCAGCGGTTCGGTTCGCGCCCCGGGAGACAAATCCTGCTCGCACCGCGCGGTGATGATGGCCGCGGTCGGGACCGGGGTTTCGACCATTACCGGCCTCCTGGAAGGCGAGGACGTGCTGAACACCGCGAAGGCGGTAAAGGCGCTGGGCGCGGGCGTCGAGCGCACCGGCCAGGGCGCCTGGCGGATCGAGGGCGTCGGGTCAAGAGGCTTTTCCACACCGACGGGCGATCTCGATTTCGGCAATTCCGGCACCGGCGCACGTCTCATGATGGGTCTGGTGGGCGGCCATGAGGTGGTCGCCCGTTTTGTGGGCGATGCATCCCTGTCCTCCCGTCCCATGGAGCGCGTACTGAAGCCGCTGCGGGAGATGGGCGTCATTGCGGACACCGCGCCGGGCGGCAGGCTGCCGGCGACCATCCGCGGCGGAAAGCTCAAGGCGATCCGCTATGCGCCGCCCGAAGCGTCGGCGCAGGTGAAGTCGGCCGTGATGCTGGCGGGGTTGCGGGCCGATGGCGTGACCGTGGTGGAGGAAAAGGAAGCGACGCGGGATCACACCGAGCGGATGCTTCGCGCGTTCGGCGTCGAAGTGGGTGTCGAGCAACGCCCCGGCAAAGGCCCTGTCGTGTCTGTTCGCGGCGGACAGATGCTGAAGGGCATGGCGGCGGCGGTGGCGGGCGATCCGTCCTCGGCGGCGTTCGCCGTCGCTGCGGCGCTCATCGCGGGCGAGGGCGAGGCGAGCGTGACGGGCATGCTCGACAACCGCACCCGCACCGGCTTTCTCGATGCGGCGGCGGCGATGGGCGCGAGCGTGCGCAGCGAGAGCGATGGGCAGGCGACAGGCGAGGACACGGTGCGGGTGACCGCCAGGGCTTCAAGGCTGAAAGGCATCGCGCTCGATCCGGCGCTCGTGCCGTCGATGATCGACGAGCTGCCGATCTTCGCCGTGCTGGCCGCGTTCGCAGACGGCAGGACGACAGTCACCGGCGCGGCGGAGTTGCGGGTAAAGGAGTCCGACCGGATCAAGGCGATCTGCGCCATGCTGTCGGTGAACGGCGTCGGCGTCGAGGAGCTGCCGGATGGGTTCATCGTGACCGGTTGCGGCGCGCGGGGCGTTCCGGGCGGCGGGCTGGTCGAGGCGCGGCACGACCACCGGATCGCCATGTCGGCGCTGGTGATGGGCTCGGCGGCGAAGACGCAGGTTGCGGTCGATGATATTGCCATGATCGCCACGAGCTATCCGGAGTTCTTCGATCACATGGCGGCGCTGGGGGCGCGGATCGAGAAGGCGGCGTCATGATCATCGCGATCGACGGCACAACGTCTTCGGGCAAGGGCACGCTCGCCAGGCGCCTGTCGAAGCATTATGGCCTGCCGCATCTCGACACCGGGCTGCTGTACCGCGCCGTGGCGGCCGCGGCGCTCGATCGCGGGCTGGATCTTCGCGACGAGCATGCATGCGCGAGCGTCGCGGGCATGATCGACCTTTACGAATTCGACGAACGCGAACTGCGCGGCGCGCATGTCGGCGCCGCAGCGTCCGTCGTGGCTGCGATGGGCACGGTGCGCAAGGCTCTGTTCGACCTGCAGCGCAGATTCGCGCAGCAGCCGGGCGGGGCGGTGCTGGACGGGCGCGACATCGGCACGGTGATAGCGCCGGATGCAGACGTGAAGTTGTGGGTGGATGCTTCGGTCGAGGAGCGCGCCGGACGGCGGTTCAGGGAGCTGTCGGGCATGGGCGAGGCGGTGACGCCCGAGGGCGTGCTGGCGCAACTGAAGGAGCGCGATGCGCGGGATGCGGGCCGGAAGGATGCGCCGATGAAGGCGGCGGCCGATGCGGTGTGGCTCGATACGACGACGCTGACGCCGGATGAGTGCTTTGCGAAGGCGGTGGAGATCGTCACCCGGCTCAAACCATCGGCAAAGAAATAGACCCACACGCCGCTGCCTGATGTTTCCGCCGGTTGCCGGTTTCAGTCGGGTGGGCTCTACTTGAGCGGAGCGGGACCGGTGCGGGGATGAAAGTCTATATCAGCTACAAGCGTGAGGATATCGCGGTCGCGGACCGCATCGCCGATGTCGTGCGTGCAGGCGGGCATGACGTGTGGCGGGACATGGACTCCATCGCGCCGGGAGTCGATTTCAGGCAGGCCATCCAGGATACGATCCGGAATGCGGACGTGGTTGTCGTCCTGTGGTCTGAGCGCTCGAGGGAATCTGCATTCCTGATGGACGAGGCCAGTTACGCGCTTGAACAGAACAAGTATCTGGGATTTGCGATTGGGACGGTCGAGCTGCCATTCGGCTTCCAGATAATTCAGCATCTCTTCCTCGAGAGGGATGGGTCGGAACCCAGGCCGGGCCTGATCCTCGAAGCGCTTGCCGGCTTCGAAGAGCGCTTGTCGGAACCGCGTTCGGTCAATCGTTCCGTGCGCCAGGCTGCGAAGCGCGAACGCAAGGCGTTTGCGCCTGCCGAGCAGGCCGATCTGGACCTACCGCCCTTCCTCCGCAGGGCTCCGGACGCCCCGCCGCCAACAGCGTTCCAGTCTGCGCAACCGCCTGCCGCCGATGCGACCGTTGCGCCTCCGCCTGCCGCCCCAAGTCCGGCGCCTGTCGCGGCTGCAGTGGAAGCGTCCGAGCGCGGATACGACGTCTTCATCTCCTATTCCCGCAAGGACACCGGCGCGTGTGAGCTGGCCTTCAAGATGCTGGTCGAGCGCGATCTGGTGCCCTGGTACGACAAGGACATGGGCAGCGGCGCCTTCAAGACGAAGATAGATCAGCGGATTTCGAAGTCATCGGTGTTCGTTCTGCTGCTGTCCAAGAACTCGGTTGCTTCGCCCAATGTCAGCAAAGAATTGTCGATGGCGGTCAGTTCCGACCGCCTGATCATTCCGATCTCGATTGACGGCATCGCGGCGAAGGATCTGCACGGCACATTTCGCTATGAGCTGATCGAGCTCAACATCTTCTCCGCCAATCCCGCGGTTCCGGAATCATGGGCTGAAGTGGTCAAGACGATCGCCGACGGGGTCAGCGAAGTGCGCGCCGAAGCCGGCGCAGCTATTGGCGCAACGCCATTGCCATTGCCTGCCGTGGCTGCGTTCGCGCAGCCGAAGCGACGGCCGACCCTGCTCTTTGCGGGCTTCAGCTTTCTGTCGGCGTTGTTGCAGCAGGCCGCGGTCGGCTACGTGGCATGGGATGGCGGCGCGGACATTCCGCTCGCCGTCGCCGCCGGAATTGCCTCTGGCGTCGTGGTCTATCCACTGGCGTATGGCGCCGCCCTGCTGGCGCGATTGGCGTTCAAGCCCAATCCGTCCTGAAGGAGGCCCTGCGGGGAGGGCGGCGGCCTTCCATTCGATTGTCAAACACCGAAAGCTCCACTGCCGTTTGGCATGGAGTAAGCAGCAGGCTGCGCGGAGGCGGGCATCGCCTCGATTGGGTCGTCCGTCACGCGTGTTCACGGTGAAGCGTTGCCGCCTCCGCGCGCAGGGCTCGTTCAGACAGGCGTTCGGGCTTGGCCTTTTTCCCGCCGGTCCATCCTGCCTCTCTCCGAGATCTTCGGATGCCGCTGTAGTGAGGCGCAGCATCCTCATGACCCGGTCTTCGGCAGGCGTTCCGGCATCGCGGTTCGCCTTCCAGGCGCCAGCTTAGGACTGGCGCGTGTGTCCTTAAGGCCAGGAGGTTTTTCCTACGGGCTTTTTGGTCCCGCTCCCCAAGCGTCAAGCCTGTCCGTCGATCCGGGCTGACGCCGCCGCCAGCCTGGACCTGTAGTTCCCTGCACTCCTTCCGATCGTGCCCCGGTCATGACGCGACGCCTGCCCGGAGGAAGCCCATCCAAGACAAGGCCGCCGGGCATGGTGTGGGATGAAACAAATCCGGGAATATTTTGTCCTACAGCGCGGACATGAACTCTGGGGGCGATTCAAAGGGATTCCGGCGATGCTGAAGCTCGAAAAGTGCGGAGTTATCCTACACCTCGATCACCCCGACGGTGTCATTCCGGGCGGAGCGAAGCGCAGACCCAAAACCCGGAGCAGCGTTGCGCGATCGTGCTCGGAGCCTCTGGGTTCCGGATAACGCTTCGCGTTTCCGGAATGACACAAGTGGTTCTAGCTCGCCCGCTTCAGGCCCAGCCGTCCGGCGACGAGGTTGTCCATTGTACGCTTTGGCAGAGTGAGGCCGAGCCAGTTGGTGAAGGGCTCGGGCGTGACGACGTAGCGCGTTTTCGGATGCGCGGCGGTCAGGGCGGTGTAGACGGTCTCGCCGATCTTTTCAGGCGGGAAGCCGGCGCGGCCGAGTTTCAGCATGTAGGCTTTCACGGCGCCGAGCGGCTTGGCGTAGGGCGTGTTGGCGTAGCGGGTGACATCGACCGTGTCGGCCTTGTCCCAGATCGGGGTCGCGACGGCGCCGGGGGCGATGATGATGACGTCGACGCCGTAGATCATCAGTTCGCGGCGCAGCGATTCCGAGAAGCCTTCGACGCCGAACTTGGACGTGTTGTAGGGGCCGACGAAGGGTGAGGCGGTCTTGCCGCCGACCGAGCTCATCATGACGATGCGGCCGGGGCTGGCGACTTTCGCGCCGGGCGTTGCGCCGAGGAGCGGGGCGAAGGCCTGGGTGACGATGAGCTGGCCGGTGAGGTTAACCTCGAGCTGCTGGCGGAACTCCGCGATCTCGATGTGCAGCAGGGGGCCGGAGACGGCGATGCCGGCATTGTTGACCAGGCCGGCGAGGGGCTGGCCGCCCAGCTTCGCGGCGGCGGCGCGGGCGCCTTCCTTCACCGCGGCTTCGTCGGTGACGTCGAACAGGAGGGGGGTGAAGGCGGCGCCGAACTCTTTCGACAGCCGGTCGGCGTCGGCCTGCTTCCGGACGCTGCCGAAGACGTGGAAGCCCCTGGCGGCCAGCACTTTGACGCAACCCCAGCCGATGCCGGTCGAGGCGCCCGTCACGACGACGTTTTTCATGATGTATCCCTGTGCTTTCCGCCAACTATACGCAGATCGGCCGCGAAGGGATCGACTTTGCCGCCGGCGGACGTCGCGGTATGCTGCCGGCGATGAACGCTCTCGCCAAGACGCATCCGCCTTTCACCACCGCCGAGTTCTATCGGATGGCGGCCAAAGGCGCGTTCGGGGACATGCGGGTCGAGCTGCGGCGGGGGATGATACTGAAGATGAGCCCACAGCACATTCCGCATGCGCGCATGAAATCGGATCTGCAGCATGCCCTGGAGCGTGCTCTCGCGGCGGCCGGACTTGGCTGGGAGGTCCTGACGGAAGCAACGGTATCATTCGGCGGCGGATTTGAGCCCATGCCGGATGTCGTCGTATTCGATCCCAAGCTTGCGCCGAACGCTGAAACTGTCCCGGCAGCAGCCGTCAAGCTTGTGGTCGAGGTCGCGGGCTCCACTCTTGCCGACGACATGGGCGAGAAGCGCGAAGATTACGCCAACGGAGGACTTGCCGAGTACTGGGTGGCGGACCTGGACGCCAAGGCGGTGATCCGGCACGCCAAGCCGGGAAAGGGCGCCTACGCGGTGCAGGAGGCGCCCGTCCCGCTGTCGCAGGCGCTGGTCATGCTTACCCGGCCAGAAGTGGTCGCCCGGACATAGGGGCGCCAGGAACCCTCAAGCTTGACTTTCGAGGCTGTCCCGCCCAGAAAGCCGCCCGTCTGTGGACAACCCAGCCACTTGAAGCGGTCCCGTAGAGGACCGGAACGGCGGCATGGGGCCTTTTGCGTTTGGGGCAGTCACTGGACACGCCTTCACGAACACGCCGCATGGTGCGGCCAGTCCGCCGGATGAGCCGGTTGGCCCGTAACGACTAACCCTTTTGGAGCCTTGATGCCTGCTGTCGCAACGATGACCCCTACCACCGATGATTTCGCCGCCATGCTCGAGGAGAGCTTTGCCGGCACGGCTATGATGGAAGGCCGGGTTGTTCCCGCCACCGTCACCGCAGTTGGAAACGACTTCATCACCGTCGACGTGGGCTTGAAGACCGAAGGCCGTATCCCCGCAAAAGAATTTGCCCAAGACGACGTTGCGCCCACGGTTGGCGCCATCGTCGAAGTCTACCTGGAGCGCATCGAGAACGCGCTTGGAGACGCGGTGCTCTCGCGCGACAAGGCCAAGCGCGAGGAAGCCTGGACGCGCCTCGAGCGCCTGTCCGAGAAGAAAGAGACCGTGAAGGGTTCGATCGTCGGCCGCGTCAAAGGCGGCTTCACCGTCGACCTCGGCGGCGTCAACGCCTTCCTTCCCGGCAGCCAGGTCGACATCCGTCCGATCCGCGATGTCGGTCCGCTGATGGGCCATCCGCAGCCTTTCGCCATCCTGAAGATGGATCGCCCGCGCGGCAACATCGTCGTCTCGCGCCGCGCCGTGCTCGAAGAGAGCCGTGCGGAACAGCGCGCCGAGATCGTCGGCAACATGGCCGAGGGCGAGCGCCGCCGCGGCGTCGTCAAGAACATCACCGACTACGGCGCGTTCGTGGATCTCGGCGGCATCGACGGCCTGCTGCACGTCACCGATATGAGCTGGAAGCGCGTCTCGCATCCGTCTCAGGTTGTTGAGGTCGGCCAGGAAGTCGAAGTCCAGATCATCAAGATCAACCCGGAAACCCAGCGTATTTCGCTGGGCATGAAGCAGCTGATGACCGATCCGTGGGACGGCGTCGGCGCGAAATACCCGGTGGGCGCCAAACTCAAGGGCCGCGTGACCAACATCACCGACTACGGCGCGTTCGTGGAACTGGAAGACGGCGTCGAAGGCCTGATCCACGTCTCCGAAATGAGCTGGACCAAGAAGAACGTTCACCCCGGCAAGATCATCTCGTCCTCCCAGGAAGTGGACGTCATGGTTCTGGATGTCGACGCCGAGAAGCGCCGCATCTCGCTCGGCCTCAAGCAGGTCATGAACAATCCGTGGGAGGCGTTCATCGCTGAACACCCGGTCGGTTCGAACATCGAAGGCGAAGTTCGCGGCATCACCGAGTTCGGTCTGTTCATCGGCCTTGGGACCGATCTCGACGGCATGGTCCACATCAACGACATCGACTGGAACACGCCCGGCGAAGAAGCCATCAAGAAGTACGCCAAGGGCGACACCGTCAAGGCGCGCGTCCTCGACGTCGACATCGAGAAAGAGCGTATCTCGCTTGGCATCAAGCAGCTCAACCAGGATCCGAGCGAAGCAGTCGATTTGCGCAAGAACGCCATCGTCACCACCACCGTCACCGAGATCACCTCGGGCGGCATCGAAGTGTCGATCGCCGACGGCGCCATGAAGTCCTTCATCCGCAAGGGCGACTTGTCTCGTGATCGCTCCGAACAGCGCCCCGAGCGCTTCGCGGTTGGCGACAAGGTCGACGCCATGGTCACCGCGTTCGACAAGGCGGGCCGCAAGGTCTCGCTGTCGATCAAGGCGATGGAGATCAAGGACGAGAAGGAAGCCGTCGAACAGTATGGCTCGGCCGACTCGGGCGCCTCGCTGGGCGACATCCTCGGCGCGGCCCTGGCGAAGGGCAAAAAGGAGTAGTCCTCCTTGCTTCGGACCGACTAGCAGACGCCCTCCCGAAAGAGAGGGCGTTTTTTGCTTTTGGGGCGGGTTCCCTGTCTGCCGGTCCGTCGCCGAGCCAAAACAAGCGTGATCGCGCGCTCTACCCGGCGGGTGCGTGTTGGCCCGCGGGGGTGTTTTGGTAGGGGATCGCCCTGAATGGACGGTTCCGGCACACGCGCCAGGCGATTGCGAAGCGATTGATCGCGAAAAACTCTTGTCTTTCGTGTCGCTTAGCGCAATTTTTGGCTGATGCTGCGTTCCGAACTCATTGCGCGACTGGCCGAAGAGAACCCCACACTGAAAGTGCGTGAGGTGGAGAAGATCGTCGATGTGATTTTCGACGAGATCGCGCTCGCCCTGGAGCAGGGAAATCGCGTGGAACTGCGTGGTTTCGGCGCGTTTTCCGTGCGGAAGCGCGAAGCCAGGACCGGCCGCAACCCGCGCACCGGCAACTCCGTGTCGGTCGAATCCAAGCATGTGCCCTTCTTCAAGGCCGGCAAGGAGTTGCGCTCCCGGCTCAACAACGGACACGATCCGGAAGACCGTCAGGGCTAGTCTTGCCGGGCCAAAGGGGGCGCACCTCCCACTGGGCATAGGCGTAATCTTTGTTTCGATTCAGGCTGGACGCCCCGGGCAGGTGTGGCGACAATGCAACATATGCGCTCTTGGGCGCGTCACAGAGGGGATGAAGAGTGTTCAAGGAATTTCGCGATTTCGCGATGCGGGGAAACGTCGTCGACCTAGCGGTCGGCATCATCATCGGCGCGGCGTTCGGCGCCATCATCACATCGCTGGTCAACGACATCATAATGCCGATCATCGGCTTCGCTACCGGCGGCATGGATTTTTCGAAGTTTGCCTATGAGTTGAAGCCGGCAACCATGGTCGACGGCAAGGAAGTCGCGGCCGTCACCATAAACTACGGCAAGTTCATCAACTTCATCATCACCTTCGTCATAGTCGCGTTCGCGATGTTCATGCTGATCAAGGGGATGAACAACTTGAAAAAGAAGCAGGAAGCCGCGCCGGCTGCTCCAGCGGAGCCCCCTCCACAGGAAAAACTCCTCGGCGAGATCAGAGACTTGCTTGCAAAGCGGGCGTGAGGTATTCCAGCAACACGAGTAGAGTACAGTAGCGTGCGGAAGGGGCGGCCTGAGCGCCGCCCTTTCTGTTTTTCCGGGCCCCTGAAAAACGTCGAAAAACCAGGGCCTAAGGGCCGGGTTCGACTCTGATGGTCAGCGTAAAGATCTGCGGCCTTACCACCGAATCAGACCTCGAATCAGCGATTCGCGCCGGCGCGGACCGCGTGGGCTTCGTTTTGGCGCCTAACAGTCCGAGGTATGTCGAGAAGCCGCGCGTCACCCTGATGGCCAACAGGGCCTACCATATGGAGTATGTGCCCGACCGCTGGGTCGACGTCTGGGTGGTGGCCAACTGGAGCCCTTCAGGCGGGCCGCACACGGCGCGGCTGGACGAGATGGTTGGCCGCCTGCCCGACGTCGCCGCCGTGCAGCTGCACGGCAAGGAGACGCCCCAGGACGTCGCCGACTTCAAGGCGCTGGTCCCGCGCGTGACCCTGGTGAAGGCGATCGGCGTGGCGACGCGCGAAGACCTGGAGCGGGTGAAGGATTTCACGGCGGCCGACATGTTCCTGTTCGACGCCAAGCCGCCGCCGGGGGCCGACCGCGAGGGCGGTTTCGGCAAGCCGTTCGACTGGTCGATCCTGCAGGGCTTTGATCCAGGCAAGCCGTGGGTGCTGTCGGGCGGCCTGACGCCCGAAAACGTCGCCGAGGCGATCCGCATATCGGGCGCCAAGGCGGTAGATGTCTCGTCCGGCGTCGAGCGCGCGCCGGGCGTGAAGGACCCGGCCAAGGTGAAAGCCTTCATCGAGGCGGCGAAGGCGGCGGGCTAAGCGCCAAAGCCGCCCGCGCGAATTGGGATTCTGGCGGCGCCTTCGTGACTTCGCGCGAACCTTTGTGTCTTTGTGTTTTTCTTGAAAGATTCAAACACGAAGGCACAAAGGTTCGCACCAAGGACACCAAGTCTAAGGCGCGTCCGATCTTGCGCCGGATGCCCGAGAAGGCATCGTGCGCGCTTAGTCCTCGAAGCCGACAAACACGGCCGCTTCCTCGATCGGCTTGCGCTCCGAGACAACGGCGTTGGCCGGGAAAGTGAAATCGGGCCAGCCGAGCGCGATGCTCTTCATGATGACCTGATCGTCGGCGATCCCGGCGTACTCGCGCACGACGGGCGATTGCATGATGCCCTGGCTGTTGATGACCGTGCCGAGGCCGCGTGACCAGGCTGCGTTGACCAGCGCATTGGCGACGCCGCCGCAATCGAAGGGCGTGTCATCGCTGCCGTCGAGTTCGCGGTCATAGGTGATGATGACACACACCGGCGCATCGAACTGCCGGAAGCCGCGCATCACCCAGTCCTGGCGCGCATCCTTGTCGTCGCGCGCAATGCCCATGGCGCTGAACAATTGCTTGGCGACGCCAATCTGGCGCTCGCGGTGCTTGCCGGCAAAGGGCTGGCCGATGCGGAACTCGCGGGAGTGCGGCACGCCCGCCAGGTTGCGCTCGGTATTGCCGGCGCGGATGCGATCCAGCGGTTCGCCGGTGATGACGTAGAAATGCCAGGGCTGGGTGTTCATCGAGGTCGGCGCACGCATGGCGAGCGCGAGCACCTCTTCGATCACATGCCTCGGCACGGGATCGGGCCTGTAGCCGCGGATGCTCCGGCGACCCAAGACAACTTCGTCGAACTGCATGGAAGACCTCGGGCCTAGAAGGGGCGGACCCGCACTTGACCCGCCCATGTGGCGTTTCGCAAGCCGGGGCTCCCCTTATCAGCCGCGGCCGCGGACCAGCTAGGCCAGCGGGAGGCGGATGTCGGTGCGCAGGTCGGCGGCCGCCGTCGAGCGCGGATCGTTGACGTAGAGTTCGATCGGAGGGGCGTCGCGCGGCTCCTCGCCCGACTGCGGCAGCCATGTGCCGTAGAGCCAGTCATAGGCTGCGCCGAGCGTGGCGTAGGGACCGGTGTGTTTCAGCACGGCATGACGGCCGCCGGCGACGTCGAAATAGTCGAGGCCGGGAAGGTCGGGCGGAAAGCCGTCGCCGATGATAACGGCGACATGGGAGCGCAGCTCGGCTTCCGGCTTCGCATCCGGCGCGTCGTGGTAGACGGCGAACAGCGCCTGTGTCTTCGCGAACAGGTTGCGCGCGGCAAGGATGGCGCCGAGCTTCTGGAAGGCGGCGCCGATGCCGGCATAGGGGCCGGTATGCAGCACGCCGGCGGCGCGGGCGACGGGGAGGGTCTCGATGGCGACGGGGTACATGCTGTCGGCTCCCGTATTGCAGCGGAGATTGTTGGCGAGCTTAAGCCCGCGTTCGCGGAACTCGCCGGGCGACATCTGGTGGAAGGTGCGGAAGGCGCGCGAGAAGCTGGCGGCGTCGGCGTAGCCGTGGCGGGCGGCCACGGCCTCCAGCGGAGCGTCGTCCGCAAGCAGGGCGTTGGCGGCCTTGATGAGGCGGATGCGCCGGATGGCCTCGGCCAGCGTTTCGCCAGTCATGGCCCGGAAAACCCTGTGCCAGTGGAAGCGCGACATGCAGGCGATGTCGGCCAGCGCATCAAGGCTGAGGTCGCCATCCATGTTGTCGTGGATGTGGGTCAGCACGCGGATGAGCCGGGCCTCGAGTCTCGCTTGATTGTCTGCTGCGCCCATCCGGCCCTCCTGCCATGAGGCGAACATGGCCCGGATCGGCCTTGCAAGTCTTGCTGTTCTGGCCCGATCGCAAAGGGTCCTTGGAAAGCGGACGCAGCCGGTCTATCGGGGGCTTCATGAGCGCAGCACCCCGCCCCAACACCTGGGCCCAATGGCCCGACGCCAATGGCCGTTTCGGCGAGTTTGGCGGACGGTATGTCGCCGAGACATTGATGCCGCTCGTGCTGGAGCTGGAGCAGGAGTATGCGCGCGCCAAGGCGGACCCGAAATTCCAGGAAGAGTTCGACTGGCTGCTGAAGCATTATGTCGGCCGGCCGAGCCCGATGTATTTCGCCGAGCGGCTGACCAAGCACTATGGCGGCGCGAAAATCTACTTCAAGCGCGACGAGCTGAACCACACCGGCGCGCACAAGATCAACAACTGCATCGGCCAGGTGCTGCTGGCGCGGCGGATGAAGAAGACGCGCATCATCGCGGAGACCGGCGCGGGGCAGCACGGGGTTGCGACGGCGACCATCTGCGCGCGCTTTGGCCTGCCGTGCGTGGTGTTCATGGGCGAGACGGATGTCGAGCGGCAGAAGCCGAACGTGTTTCGCATGAAGCTGCTCGGCGCCGAGATCGTGCCGGTGTCGTCGGGCACGGGCACGCTGAAGGATGCGATGAACGAAGCGCTGCGCGACTGGGTGACCAATGTCGCAACGACGTTCTACGTCATCGGCACGGCGGCGGGGCCGCATCCCTATCCGATGCTGGTGCGCGACTTCCAGTCGATCATCGGGCGCGAGGCGCGGGAGCAGATCCTCGAACAGGAAGGCCGTCTGCCGGATGCGCTGGTGGCGTGCATCGGGGGCGGCTCCAACGCGATCGGGCTGTTCCATCCCTTCCTGGAAGACGAAGGCGTTCGGATGATCGGCGTCGAGGCAGGCGGGCATGGCGTCGAGACCGGCATGCATGCGGCCTCGCTCACGGGCGGGCAGCCCGGCATCCTGCACGGCAACCGCACCTACCTCTTGCAGGACGACAACGGCCAGATCATCGACGCGCATTCGATCTCGGCCGGGCTCGACTATCCAGGCATCGGGCCGGAGCATTCCTTCCTGCACGAGACGGGCAGGGCGGAGTACCGCACCTGCACCGACAAGGAAGCGCTGGAGGCGTTCCAGCTGTGTTCAAGGCTCGAGGGCATCATCCCGGCGCTGGAGCCGGCGCATGCGTTGGCGCGCGTGGGCGATGTCGCCAAGGAGCTCGGCAAGGACGGGCTGATCGTGATGAACATGTGCGGGCGCGGCGACAAGGACATCTTCTCGGTGGCCGCGCATCTGGGGATGAAGATTTGAGGCATCGTACTCGAATCTGAAATCGTCGCCGGCCTCTTGGTGGTCTTGGTGCGACCCTTGGTGTGCTTGGTGAGAAATCTCCAAAGAGTTCACACCAAGGACACGAAGGAAGACACCGAGGTCACCAAGACGGCTGGTTCGATGCGCTGCTTCCTTAACCCGCCCGCTTCATCAGGCTCTTCTGCGTGATGCCCGCGATGCTGGTGACGCCGGTCTGGCGCATGGTGGACGCGAGTTCGTCGTCGATGATGCGGAGCGCGGCGGAGACGCCGTCTTCGCCGAACGCCCCCAAGCCCCACACGTAAGGCCGGCCGATGCACACGGCGGTGGCGCCGAGGGCGAGCGCCTTGAACACGTCCGTGCCGCGCCGGAAGCCGCCATCGATCAGGATCGGCATGCGTTTCTTCACGGCCGTTGCGATCTCGGGCAGCACGTCGAGCGTGCCTACGAGGCTTTCTTCCGAGCGCCCGCCATGGTTGGAGACGATGATGCCGTCGAGGCCGCGCTTGACCGCGATCTCGGCGTCCTCCGCCGTCATGATGCCTTTGACCAGCAGGCGCTTGCTTGGTGACGTCGCGCATGCGGGCGATGTAGTCCCAGGTGAGCGCGGCGCTGGTCGGGGTGAAGAGCCCGGCTGTATCGACGCCGTCGAACATCTTCTTGCGCGAGAAATCGTAGCCGCCGCCCTGCCGGTGGCAGGACGAACAGTCGCGCGTGTCGGCGCGGGCGCCGATGGCCAGGGTCTCGCGGCGCATGCCGCCCGCAAGATCGACGGTGAGTACGATGGCGCCGGCGCCGGCCGCATCGGCGCGCGCGGCGATCTGCAGGCCGACCTCGGGCCGGTTGCTGGTGTAGATCTGCTGCCAGACTTCTCCGCCCCCTGCACTGGCATGCGCGGCGATTACGTCTTCGAGCGATACCGTGGTGAGGCCCGACAGGATCTGCAGCGCCTTGCGCTTGCCGGCGGCGCGCGCCGAGGCGGCCTCGCCATCGGCATGGAAGGCGCGTTGGCTCGACACCGGCGAGAGAATGACAGGCGAGGCGAGCGTCTTGCCGAACAGGCTGATGGAGAGATCGACCTTGCTGACGTCGATCAGGCGCCGTGCGCGCAGGCCCCAGGCGTCGAAGGCCTGACGGTTGGATTCGACCGTGCGGTCGTCCAGCACGCCGCCGGAGAGATAGCCGAAATGCGCCAGCGGAATGTTACGTTTCGCGATAGTTTCGAGTTCGAAGACGTTGAGGGCGTCGGCCGCTTTCAGGACTTCGGGGCTGAGGCGCTGCTGGGCGAAGGCAGGCGCGAGCGAGGCGAAGGAAGCCGCGATGGGCGAGGCCGCAAGATAGCGCAGGAAGCGTCGCCGCGATTCCGTTGCTGGATCGCCCACATGTCCCTCCCCGGCGCGGGGAGCGCCATGCACGAGACTAGGCAGCGGGGAATGCGGACACAAGCGCGCGGACAAGGTTGAGGAACTTCACCGGGCAGCTAGAGTCTGCATGGAATGCGGATCGGCAAGGCGAGGAGACCGTCATGAGCACCCATGCCGGAAGCTGTCACTGCGGCGCCGTGAAGTTCGAGGCGGACGTCGACCTCTCGGCGCCGGTGATGTCGTGCAACTGCTCGCACTGTTCGCGGAAGGGTTTCCTGCTGAGCTTCATTCCGGCGGCTGCCTTCATACTCAAGACGCCCGATGCGCCGCTGACCGAATACCGGTTCAACCGCGAGCACATCGCCCACCTGTTCTGCCCGCGGTGCGGCGTCGAGGCATTTGCCCGAGGTAAGAATCCGGCGACCGGGCAGGACGTGGTCGCCGTCAATGTCCGCTATGTGCCCGGCGTCGATCTCGATGCGTTGAGCATCAAGAAGGTCGACGGGGCCAGCCTCTAGGCAGGCCTCTGGGGAAGTGCAAACTCGCCTTCTGCGCGATATCGCGCATGCGGCAAAAGGCTGTGGTGTTCGGGCTTCCGGACTGTGCCGGTTTGGGGTAGGTCACCCGCTCCCCGGCCGCCCCCTGTGCGGCGCTCGGTTTCGCCCCCTCGATGACCGCCGACCGGATTTCAGCGACCTTTGCCGCCTGCGCAAAAGACGGGCGCGCGGCGTTTGTCGGCTACCTGATGGCGGCGGACCCGGACATCGAGACCAGCCTCGAAAATCTCAAAGCTTTATCGGCCGCCGGCGCGGATATCATCGAGCTGGGCGCGCCTTTCACCGACCCGATGGCCGACGGCCCGGCCATCCAGAAAGCGGCCCAAAGAGCCTTAAAATCAGGCGGTAGCCTCACCGTAACCCTGGAAATCGCGCGTCGTTTCCGGTCTGTTAATAACTCCACGCCCCTTATCGTGATGGGCTACGCGAACCCGATACATCGAATGGGGTATTCCGCCTTTGCGCGGGCAGCGGCTCAAGCTGGAGTGGATGGAGTGATCACCGTGGACCTTCCGCCCGAGGAGGACGCTCCGTTGCGTACGGAGCTCGCCACGCATGGCCTTGCCGTCATCCGCCTGGCGACACCCACGACCACCGAGAGCCGCATGAAGCAAATCGCCGACGGGGCCTCGGGCTTTGTTTATTACGTCTCGGTGGCCGGCGTGACCGGGGCAGGGGTCGGGGTTGAGTCGGACATTGCCGCGGGCGTCAATCAGGCGCGCCGCCTCTCGAACTTGCCTGTCGCCGTTGGATTTGGCGTTCGCACGCCGAATCAGGCGGCCCGCTTCGCGCGCTTGGCCGATGCGGTTGTCGTAGGGTCAGCCCTGGTCGAAGAAGTCCGGGCGGCCGTGGAAGAGGGCAATCCCGCCGGTTCTGTCAAGCGAATTGGTGTGGTTGCGCAGTCACTGTCAAACGCCATAACATCGGCGCGTGTAGAGCGGAGCGTACATTGAACTGGCTTACAAACCTTCCGCCTGGCCTCAAGTCGATCTTCGCGAAAAAGGAAGACGCAGACGGCGACAGCCTCTGGGTCAAATGCCCCAAGACGGGCGAGCTCGTTTACCGTGAAGATCTCGAAGCCGGGTTCTGGGTGACGCCGTCGGGCGCACACATGCGCATCACGCCCGAGCAGCGCTTCAAGTACATGTTCGACGGCGGGCTGTGGACCGAGATCGCGATGCCGCCGGTCATCAAGGACCCGCTGAAGTTCAAGGACGACATGCGTTATCTCGATCGCCTGAAGAAGGCGAAGGCCAAGACCGGCCGCGAGGATTGCATGGCCGCCGCTGTGGGCGAGATCAACGGCCGCAAGGCAGTGATCCTGGTGCAGGATTTTGCGTTCATGGGCGGATCGCTCGGCATGGCCGCGGGCGAGGCCTTCATCAAGGCGGCCGACATCGCCGTGCAGAAGAAGGCCGCGCTGATTGTCGTCACCGCTTCGGGCGGCGCGCGCATGCAGGAATCTTCCTTCGCGCTGATGCAGATGCCCCGCACCGTGCTGGCGATCCAGGACGTGAAGCGCGCCAAGCTTCCCTACATCGTCGTGCTGTCGGATCCGACATCGGGCGGCGTGCTCGCCTCCTACGCGATGCTCGGCGATGTCATCATCGCAGAACCGGGCGCTCTCCTGGCCTTTACCGGTCCGCGCGTGATCGAGCAGACCATCCGCGAGAAACTGCCGGAAGGATTCCAGCGTTCGGAATTCCTGCGCGAGCGCGGCATGGTCGATATCGTGGCGCACCGCCGCGACATCACCTCTACCATCGGCTCGACGCTCGGCATGCTGATGCCCTCGCCGCGTGGCCGCCGCGCCAAGGCGACCGAAGAACTGGCCGCCGCGAAGTAGGCGGGCTTTCAGGGATAGACAAGGCATGGCGCCGGGCGCGAAGAAACGAGCGTCCGGGTTCAGCCGTTTTCTGCTGGTCCCTTTTCACGCACGCGCTCATATTGCCGGCAAGCTGGGGCCGGGCTGGGCCATCGCGGCGGACGTGATGATTCTCGGCGGCGTGCTGGCGCTATTTGCGGCCCTGGTTTTGGATGTTTCCGGCGAAGCGAGGCTCGGCGTTTTTGCAGGATTGCTCGTACTTGCCGCGATTGCGGGCGGTGTGATCGTTGCGAAGAGCAAGCCGCGCCCAGAGCAGAAAAACGACACTCAACCTTGAGCTGACTCCCGCTGGCGCCGCCGGTAGCTTGCGCTAGAGAGGCGCCTTGGCGCCGGCGGCTTGGAGACTTGGCAAGGTGAGCGATGTTGTGGAGGCCCAGCTCTCCCGCTTTCGCAATCCCGGCGGCCGCGTCTCTCCCGCCTGGGGCACCGCTCATATCAGGAAGGCGCTGGTGGAGCTGGGCGATCCGCAGGACCGCATTCCGCCCGCCATTCATATCACCGGCACCAACGGCAAGGGATCGACGGGGGCGTTCATCCGCGCGATGGCGGAAGCGGCGGGCCTCAAGGTGCATGTCTTCACCTCGCCGCATCTCATCCGCGTCAACGAGCGCATCCGGGTTGCGAGCGAGCTGGTGGACGACGAACAGCTTGCCTATGTGCTCGACGACATCGCGCGGCGGACGGAAGACCTCACCTATTTCGAGGCGCTGACCGCGGCGGCGTTCTGCCTGTTCGCGCAGAGCACGGCTGACCTTTCGATCATCGAAGTCGGCGCCGGAGGGGCGACCGACGCAACCAACGTAATGACGCGGCCGGGGGCGTGCGTGGTTACGCCGATCAGTCGTGACCATGAGAGCCTGTTTGCCGTATCGGGTGTCGCAGCCATTGCGCGTCTCAAGGCAGGGATATTCCGTGAGGGCGTGCCGGCGGTGCTGGCGGAGCAGCCGGCGATCGCGCTGGGGGTGCTGCGCGAGGAGGCGCGGCTTGCCGGCGCGCCTGTGACTGAGGCCGGCGAGGACTGGACGGAGCGCTGGGACGGCGGGGCGTTCATCTACGAGGGAAAGCGCCTGAAATTGCGGGCGCCGTGGCTCGGCCTGCCGGGGCGGCACCAGGCGCAGAATGCAGCGGCGGCGTGCGCGGTGCTGGAGGCGATCAAGACGCTACGCGTGACGCCGGAAGAGATGGTGGCGGGCTTGCGCGAAGCGACATGGCCGGCGCGGCTGCAGCGGCTGAAACCGGGTCCGCTGGCCGGCAGCAATGGCGCAAGCGTGATCGTCGATGCGGCGCACAATCCGGGCGGCGCTGCTGTGCTGGCCGAGGCGATTCGGCTGGAGCGGTCCGAAGGCGGCGACTGTGTCGCACTCGTCATCGCGATGCAGGCGGTGAAGGATATGGAGGGCGTGCTGACCGAACTCGTCCCCGTGGTGGACGAGGTGATCGCGTGTCCGCTGCCCGACAGCGGCGGGCAGGAGGGCGGGCCCGGCGCCGACCCGCATCAGATCGCCGGCGTTGCAACATCGCTTGGCGCGCAGTCCGGGGCGGCGGCCAGCCTTTCCGAGGCGGTGGAGCTGGCCAGGCGGCGGGGGGCGGATCGGATCTATATCGCCGGCTCGGTCTATCTCTGCGGCGCCGCGCTCAAGGCCAATGGCGAGCGCATCGAGTAGCTAGACGCCGCCTGCCCGCGAATCCAAGCGCGAACGTGCTGTTCCGGCTCAATCGACAGAGCGTGGACCGCATCGCATAGTGCTGACGATGCCCTTGGAATTTGGGCGGGGTTCGGGATGGCTATGAAGCGCTTTCTGGCAGGACTGTTTGCTGTCGCCGTCATCGCCATGCCGGCGATCGCGCAGACGCAGCCGGCGAAGCCGCTGTGGGCGCATCTTCAGAGCGACATCGCGCCGGACCCGGCGGTAAGGTACGGCGTGCTGCCGAACGGCATGCGCTATGCGCTGATGAAGAACCAGCTGCCGCCGGGTGCGGTGTCGATCCGCTTTTCGTTCGACTTCGGCTCGCTGGAGGAGGCCGAGAACGAGAAGGGCCTCGCGCACTTCATCGAGCACATGGCGTTCAACGGATCGACGCACGTGCCCGAAGGCGAGATGGTGCGCATCCTCGAACGGCTGGGTCTTGCCTTCGGCGCCCACACCAACGCATCGACCGGCCAGAAATTCACGACCTATTCGCTGGAGCTGCCGAACGCGTCGGATACGCTTGTCGACGAAAGCCTGTTCCTGCTGCGCGAAGTGGCGGGCGAGCTGGCGTTCGACGCGGCCGCCATCGACCGGGAGCGCGGCGTGGTGCTGGCCGAGTGGCGGCGCGGCGACAACTTCGCGCGGCGGCGCAGCGACCAGCAGCTCGCCTTTCTCATTCCCGGCGCCTATGCCGCGAGCCGCATGCCGATCGGGGAGGCGGAGGTGATCCAGACGGCGCCGCGCGAGCGGCTGGTCAGCCTCTACGAGCGCTATTACCGGCCCGAGCGCGCAACCATGGTGATGGTCGGCGATTTTGATGTCGCGGCGATGGAAAAGAGGATCGCGGAGAAGTTCGGCGACTGGAAGGGCAGGGGCGAGCCGGGCAAGAACCCCGACCTTTCCTATACGCCCAAGGAACGGCCGTCAGCGGCGTCTGTCTTCACGCACAAGGATGGCGGGGATACGATCAGCGTCTATTCGCTGATGCCGTTCCACGACCTGCCTGACACGGCCGAGAATCGCCGCGAGAGCAATCTTTTGACCTTTGCGACCGGCGCCATCGGGCGGCGGCTGACGCCGATGACCAATTCCGAAGACCCGCCTTTCCGCAATGCGGGGCTGTCGTCGGGCGACATTCTCGAAGCGGCGGACTATGCCGGCGGCTCCGTCAGCGTGACGCCGCAGAGCTGGAAGCCGGGGCTGCAGGCGCTGGAGCAGGAATGGCGGCGGGCGCTGCTGTATGGCTTCACCAAGGACGAGATCGACCAGCAGGTGGCGGCGCTGCGCACCAGCCAGTCCAATGCCGCGCAGCGCGAGAACACGCGCCAGACCGGCGTTCTGGTGGCGGGGCTTCTGGCCGCGATTCAGAGCGACAGCGTGTTCGCGACGCCGTCCTCCGGCCTCGAGCGGTTCGAGAGCTGGGCGGGGGATGTGACGCCGGAAGCGGTGCTGGAGGTCTTTCGCAAATGGATGACCGTGAAAAATCCTCTGTTCTTCATGCAGACCAGCCTCGAGCGGCCGGGCGTCGAGACGGAGATCGTCGCCGCATGGGAGGAGAGCACGAAAGTGGAGGTGACCGCGCCGATGGCGAAGTCGGCGGTCAAGTTCGCCTACACGAATTTCGGCCGGCCCGGGAAAGTGACGAAGGACACGAGGCTCGCGGATATCGACACGCGGTTGATCACGTTCGCCAACAATGTGCGGCTCAACCTCAAGCAGACGAGCTTCCAGAAGAACTCGGTGCAGATCTCGCTGCGCGTGGGCGAGGGGTCGCTGGATTTTCCCGAGAAGCCGTTCGGGCTTTCATCGCTGATGAGTGCGTTCTCGAATGGCGGGCTGGAGAAGCATTCGGCGGATGATCTGCGGCTGATCCTTTCCGGGCGGCAGGTGTCGACGCGCTTCGGCGGCGGCGGATCGTCGTTTGGTTCGACCTATGCGACGACGCCGGCGGACCTGGAGCTGCAGCTTCAGCTGGCGGCGGCGTTCGTGACGCATCCGGGCTATCGCTCCGAAGCCGAGCGGCGCTGGCGGCAGGGCATCACGCTCTCGTGGCCGAGAATGGACGCCAACGCAGGAACGGTGTGGTCGGCCAAGGGGATGCGGCTGCTGACATCGGGCGACAAGCGGTTCGGGACGGACCCGGACGATGGCGAGGTGTCGCGCTCGTTCACGGAGCTGAAGGCCTATCTCGAGCCGGTGCTGACGAGCGGCCCGATCGAGATCGCCATTGTCGGCGACATCGACGAGCAGAAGACGATCGATGCAGTGGCGAAAACGTTCGGCGCGCTGCCGATGCGGACGGCGGCGCCGACGAAGTTCAAGTCCGACAGGCCGGTTGTGTTCCGGAAGGACAAGACGCCGATCGTGCTGACGCACAATGGCGAGGCCAGCCAGGCGATCGCCGATGTCTACTGGCCGGTGAGCATCGACCCGGACGCCGATCCGCAAGGCGCGCGCGTGATGGCGGTGCTGGCTTCGGTGATGCGGCTGAAGGTGATCGCCGAGATCCGGGAGGCGCTAGGCGCGACCTATTCGCCTTCGGCCAACGTCTCTTTGTCGGGCCTCTATCCAGGTTTCGGCTATGTCTCGGCCGGCGCCGAGGTGAAGCCGCAGGATGCGGACGAGGTGATCAAGGCGCTCGAGAAGATCGCTGCATCGATGCGGGCGGGCGAGATCAGCGACGACGAGTTCAGTCGTGCGATCACGCCATCGCTGGAAGTGTTGCCGCAGAATGCGACGTCGAACGCCTACTGGCTGAGCCTGATCGCGCAAGCGCAAAGCCGGCCTGATCTGATGGAGCGGAGCAAGATCGCTGCGATCGAGAAGAGCGTGCGGGCGGTGACCAAGGCGGACGTGATCGCCGCCGCGAACAGGTGGCTGACCGATGCGGCGGCTCAGGAGGTCAGGGTCGTGCCTGGCCCCGGCGCCGGCAGGAAGCCCGCGCAGGACTAGCGCCGCGCACCGTGCATCGACGGCATCGTCCCGTTGACTGTCGCGGGCGACGCTGCCCGTACGGGCGCCCGAGCGCGTCAGTCTCAGACGGTGACGGCGTTGAGCGCTTCTTCGAGCTCGGCGAAGGAGGGCTGAGCCTCCGAAGGGATCTGGCCGCGGCCGATCTCGACCGAGACCTGGGCGGCGTTGCCGTGCAGGTGCGCGACGAGAACGTCCTTGATGATCTTGTAGAACTGGCTCTCCTCATCGATCACCTGGCCCATGCGGGCGGCGAACGGGCCGACGAAGCCGTAGGCGAGGAACACGCCGAGAAACGTGCCGACCAGCGCCGAACCGATCAGCTTGCCGAGATATTCCGGCGGCTGCGAGATCGCGCCCATGGTCTTGATGATGCCCAGCACGGCGGCGACGATGCCGAGAGCGGGCAGGGCGTCGGCCATGTTCTGCATGGCGTGGGCGGCCTTGTGGGCCTCGTGGTGGTGCTTTTCGAGCTGCTTTTCGATGACGTCTTCGACCTGGTGGGCGTCTTCGAGGTTCATCGTCATCATGCGCAGCGTGTCGCAGATGAGGTCGGTGGCGAAGTGGTCCTTCAGGATCTTCGGATAGTTCTGGAAGATCGTGGATTCATTGGGCTTCTCGATATGCTGTTCGATGGCGACGACGCCCTTGGTCTTCATCGTCTTGGTCAGCACGAAGAGCAGCGAGAGAAGGTCGGTGTAATCCTTCGCCTTCCACTTCGACCCGCCCATGATCTTGCCGAAACCGCCCATGGCGGCCATCACGGTCTTGAACGAGTTGCCGATGAGGAAGGCGCCTATCGCGGCGCCGCCGATCATCATGAACTCGAACGGAGCGGCCTGGGCGATGACTTCGAAATGGCCGCCGGCGAGCGTGAAGCCGCCGAACACCATGGCGAAGACAACCACCACCCCGATTATCTGGAACATGACGCGCGGCCCACCGGTAGACGTGTTTTTAGTTGTGCCGTTTATGCACGATCAAGCTTAATGCCCTGTTTCGGCGGCGAGAGAAAAAGAATGAAGGAGACGGAAACGCGCCGGCTGCAGTGCGCCTCGCGGCGGCCCTTGCTCCGCCGCAATCAGCTGGCGTGATCGCCGGATTAAGAGGCAGGACATGGGCACGCCAGACAAGCCTGGATGGGATCGGCGTTCATTTCTGGTTAGCACCGGTTTCGCGAGTCTTGCGCCGCCGGCGTTCGCGCAGGCGCCCGATGCGGACATGCCGTTCGCCGCGAAGGTGGCGGTTGGGGCCGAGCTGCGGGCGCAGAAGAACGAGACCTACGATCCTGCCTATGTGAAGCTCGCCTATCCGATGGGCGATGTGCCGGACGATCGCGGCGTCTGCACCGACACGGTGATCCGCGCCTTCCGCCATGCCGGTGTCGACCTGCAGGTCGAGGTGCACGAGGACATGGCGCGCAACTTTGCCGCTTACCCCAAGAGCTGGGGCCTGACGAAGCCGGACCCCAATATCGACCACCGCCGGGCGCCCAATCTCGAGACCTTCTTCCGCCGCAAGGGCGGGGCGCGGACGCTGAGCAGGACGGCCTCCGACTATCAGGCGGGGGATGTGGTGAGCTGGCGGCTGACCGGCGGCGGCCTGCCGCATATCGGCGTGGTGACGCGCAAGTGGATCAGGAATGCGCCGCTGGTCGCGCACAATATCGGCGCCGGCACGCAGATGGAGCCTTGCCTGTTCGATTGGCCGATGACGGGCTGGTTCCGGTTCGAGAGCTGGACCTAGCGGGCCGGAAGTTTCACCACGGGAAGCGTGATCCTCGAGAACTTGCCGGCGTCGGCGACGACGCTGTTCTGTGCGATCGCCGTCTCGGTCGAAGTGTAGGGATCGTTCGCGGTGTTGAGGTTGCGGGCATAGCTTGGGAAATTGCTCGATGACACCTCGATGCGCACGCGGTGGCCCTTGAGGAACACGTTGGCGGCGAGCATGGGCGGCGGCGTGACGCGATAGATCTCGCCGGGTTTCATGAAGACCGCTTTGGAGTCGCCTTCGCGATAGCGCATGCGCTGGATGGTGTCGGAAATGTTCCAGGCCGAGCCGTCGGGCGCGACATCGACCAGCTTCACGGTGAAGTCGGTGTCGGGGGCGCTGGAGCCTACGAACAGCTCCGTCTCGATGTAGCCGAAGACGGCGAGGTCTTCGGTGAGCGGCGCCGAGGTGTAGACCAGAACATCCTGGCGCTTTTCGATCTCGCGCTGGTCGTAGGCGCCGTCATTGTCTTCCTGGTCCGTGCCGACGCCGCCGATCTCGCCGCCACGGGCGATCACGGGATTGGCGGGGTCGTAGGTGAAGGTGTCGGTGCTCCTGGCGGTGGGCTGTGTGTCGAGCAGCGCGCCATTGCCGTTGAGCGTGTTGGCCTTGCCGCCGGAAAGGTAGAACGTGCGCGACGGGTCGCGGCCAGCCCGCGGCACGGCGTCGAAATCGGCCCAGCGATTGGCGCCGGCCATGTAGGCGGTCACCGGCTTTTTCGGCGTAGCCGCCGCCGTATCGTCCTTCATCCAGCGGTCGAGCCAGGCGATGTTGCGCGCGACATAGTCGAAGCTCGCGTCGCCGAGCGGCCGGTCGCCAATCTTCGCGTTCTTGCCCTGGCCGCCATAGTTGCAGTGTTCGCCATTGGTGATGACGATGGCCTGGGCGCCCGGCGGATTTTCCTGTCTCGTCTTTTCGAAGAAGGCCACCGTCGGACGCGAGGAGATATCGTAGAGCGCTTCAGCCCACAGGCCGGGCACCTTAATCACGTCGGCGTCGGTGACGCGGTCGTCGTCCCAGTCGGGATGCGAGGGGCCGCGCTTGAGATATTCCTCCAGTTCCGTGTCCGGCGCGCCGGCGGCCTTGGCCATGTCGATCATCGGCAGATGCATCCGCGCCGCATCGTAGACGCTGGTCTCGATATCGATGCTGCCGTTTTCGATGGCGTAGGCCTTCGACATCGCCTGGCGCTGGGCGTCGCTGAGTTCGGGCGGGAGCTGCGGCCAGACGAGTTGCATCTCGGAGAAGAAGTAATTGGCCCAGCCCTGTTGCCACACGCCGCCGCGCCAGAAATTGCCCTGTTCCTTGAACGGCCCGGCCTCTGCGACGCCGACGCCGGCGGAGTAGGCGATCATCGCCTTGTGCGCGGGATGGCCGAGCGAGGCGAGCTTGAGCTGGTTCTCGGCGGATGACGAGCAGCCATAGGTTGCGACCTTGCCGTTCGACCAGTCCTGCTTCGCGATCCAGTCGAGCGTGTCCCAGCCATCCTCGTCGGCTCGGCCGAGCATGCGCATCTCGCCCTCGGAGAGGAAGCGCCCGCGCTCGTGCTGCTGGATGACGCCATAGCCGGACTGGATCAGGCGGTTGAGGAAGATAGGCTTCTCGCCGATCTCGGTCTTGTAGGGCGTGCGGATCAGAAGGATCGGGAATTTGCCGTCGGCGGCGGGCAGGTAGACGTCAGCGTTCAGCCGCGCGCCATCACGCATGCGCACCTGCACCTGCTCCAGTTTCCGGCCGCCCGGCGGCAGGATGATGCCGGTCTGCTCTCCAGTCTTTGCGGTGGCCGTGGATGGCGGCGCAGCAGGCATCGCGCACGATGCGGCGAGGCAGGCCAGCGCCGACAGGAGCGCTGCTCCGGAAATCCGCCGATAGGACATAGCGTTGGTCTCCAGGAGTTCGCTGTCGTCGGAACGAAGCTAGCGGGTCAGGCTAAAGTCCGTAAGCCTTCGCCATCTCCGGGTCTTTTGCCGCGACCTGCTTGGCGAGATCGACGATGACCTTGGCTTGTTTCCAGGTGGCGTCGTCCTGCATCTTGCCGTCGAGCATGGCGACGCCCGTCCCGTCGGGCATGGCTTCGAGGATGCGCAGGGCGAACTTCACTTCGCCGGGCTCAGGGGAAAAGACGCGCTTGGCGATGTCGATCTGGCCGGGGTGGAGCGACCAGGCCCCGGCGCAGCCCATCAGGTAGGCGTTCTTGAACTGTTGCTCGCACGCGGTGAGATCGGAGATGTCGCCGAACGGGCCGTAGAACGGCTTGATGCCGGAGGTGACGCAGGCATCGACCATCTTGCCGAGCGTGTAGTGCCACAGGTCCTGCTGGGCCGAGAGACGATCGCGACCCTCAACCGGGTCTTCGATCACCTTGTACATCGGATGGCCGCCGCCGACGCGGGTGGTCTTCATCGCGCGGCTGGCGGCAAGGTCCGCCGGTCCGAGCGAGACGCCCTGCATGCGGGGGGAGGCGGCGCAGATTTCATCGACCAGAGCGACGCCCTGTCCGGTCTCGAGGATGGCGTGGAAGAGGATAGGGCGCTTGACGCCGGCTTTCGCTTCAAGTTGGGCGACGAGCTGGTCGGCATAGTGGATGTCCCATGGGCCTTCGACCTTGGGCAGCATGATGACATCGTAGACATCGCCCGCCTTGGTGACGATCTCGGTGACATCGTCCAGGAACCAGGGCGAGTTGAGCGGGTTGACGCGCGTCCACAGGCCGGCGCCGAGCTTCTTCCAGTCGACCATCTTCGCCATCTCGATGGCGCCGGCGCGGGCGGCTTCTTTGGCGTCGGAAGGGATGGCGTCTTCGAGGTTGGCGAGGATCACGTCGACCTTGGCGGCCATCTCCGGCGTCTTGGCGCGGACCTTGTCGTTATGGCCCGGCACGAAATGGATCATGCGCTCCAGCTTCACCGGCAGTTCGCGCAGCGGTTGAGGCGCGCCGATCGCCAGCGGCTTGAAGAACTGGCGAGGGGTTTTCGTGCTCATGGTGTCGTTCCGTCAGGCGTCGGCTGAGTGATGCAAGCGTTATGCTGCATTGCGGGATAAGGGGGAAGAGGGTGGCGCGGAGCCTTTACTCCCTCGGCCTCGAAGAGGTCGGGGGAGGCGGAACGCAGGCGAAGCCTGCGAGACGGAGGGCGCAGCCGCCGGACTTCGAACACCAAGCTTTCGCCGCGCCCGGCGAACGTTCAGCGGCTGCCCCACCGTCTCGCGACGAAGACGTCGCGATCCACCTCCCCCAGTCGCGTTGCGACTGAGGGAGGAAAGTGCGGCTACTCTTCTCTTCCGCCGCTCGACACGTTCCTGACGCCCTTGCGGTCGTTGGCGCGGCCGCCGCGCAGGATGCCGTCGAGGCCGTAATTGCCTTCGTGGCAGGCGTATTCGTAGAGGTTCGGCGCGGCGTTGAGGCCGACTTCGCCCTTCCACACCTGGCTGTAGAGCGCGGGATCGTTCACCTCGAACTCGTAGAGGATCTGCTTGTCGTTGTAGCGGGTGAAGCGTTCGATGATCTTGCCGTTGGGCGTCAGCGCCGCCTGGCCTGCGCCGGTCTGGTTGACGTTGATGGTCTCGACCACCAGCGTGTCGCCTTCGAACCACCCGATGGAATCGCCGGCATAGCGGTTGAGCTCGGGTTTCCCATGCTTTGCGTTGAGCGGGATGATGCGCGGCTCGTGAATCATCTCGGCGACGATGATCACATGGGTCGGCGACTGGGTGATGCGATAGTTGTTGTTGTAGAGCCCGTTCATCAGCGGCGGGCCGCTTGAGCCGCCGAAGAAGATGCAGCGCTCCGCCATGCCGCGCTCTTCTGGGTTGTCATAACCGGTGCCGCGATCTGCGCGCCGCGCGGCCAGAATCTTGCGGCCTTCTTCCGATACCGGGATCTGGCCGCTCGGCGGATCGACGATCCACGAGGTGCGCCAGGTTCCTTTCACCAGCGAGTAGTTGGTGCCCGGATCGATCCAGAACGCGTTGTAGCCGCGACCGGCGGCGAGATCGCGTCCGTTGAGGAGGCCGTCGGCTTCCTTCTGGTTGTCGTCGGTCGCCTGGCGGATGTTCTGCGGATGCTCGCGCCGCGCCTTGGCGGCCTGCTCGTCATTCATGACCAGCGAGGCGAACTGGACGGGGCGGGTGAGGCGGGTGTTGGAGGCGTTGGACCAGACGCCCTGCAGGTCTGGCTGGCCGATGGCGAGGCGCGGGGTCTTGTAGCCGGGCTCGGTGCGCGGCTTGGCCATCTCGGCGGCGGCTGCGGCGATCGCTTCCGCCGTTACCTGAACGCCGGCGGCGGCTTCGGGCGGCCGGCGCCCATCGGGCAGGCGCGGCTCGGCGCCCGGCGTTTGCGTCGTACCGAGGAAGGGATTGGTCTTGTAAGGATCAGGGCGCGCCTGCTGGGCCCATGCTGCGCTGTTCATCGCCAAGCCGGCCGCGAGCGCGGCAAGACATACAGACGAAATCCATTTCGTCATGACTTCTCCTCCCGTTGGGTCTTTCGCCTGGCAGGTCTTCGCCCGCCTGACAGCGATCGATAGTCATCCTGGGAGAGGCCGGGCGCAAGGTGCGATCAGGCGCGAAAAATCGCGCGGGTTTACGCGCGCATCGGGGCGGCCTCATCTGCAGGGACATCGCGGGGCCGGATACGCCGCAGCAAGCTAGGCGGCCGAGGGCGCGCTTTCCTTGACCCATTCGGCGATCTTGGACTTGGTCATCGCGCCGGTCTTCATGGAGAGCAGCTTGCCGTCCTGGAAGATCATCATGGTGGGCAGTCCGCGTACGCCGAACTTGCCGGGCGTCATCGGGTTTTCGTCGGCGTTGAACTTCACCAGCGTCGCCTTGCCTTCGAGTTCGCCGGCGAGCTGTTCGAAGTCGGGCAGCATCTTCTTGCAGGACGAGCACCACTCCGCCCAAAAGTCGACGACGACGGTGCCGGACGCGCCCAGCACCTCGGCGTCGAACGTGTCGTCGGTGATTTCCTTGAGCGCCATGTGCGTTCCCTGAAATTGAGTTTCCGCCCGAAGATCAGGCCTGCGAAGATTTGGCGAGAGTCGGCGTGCTTTCCTTGAGCCACTCGACCATTCGCGATTTGCTCATTGCGCCAAGGTGCGTGGCGGTGACCTTGCCGTCCTGGAAGATCATGAAGGTGGGCAGGCCGCGTACGCCGAAGCGGCCGGCGGTCATCGGGTTGTCGTCGATGTTGAGCTTCACGACCTTGACCTTCTCGCCGAGTTCATCGGCGAGCGCCTCGAAATGAGCGGAGACCTGTTTGCAGGGACCGCACCATTCGGCCCAGAAGTCGACGATCACGGGTGTCCCGGCGGCCAGCACATCCTGGTCGAAGCTGTCGTCGGAAACGATCTTCACGGTCATGGTCGGTAATCCTTGGCAACTAGGTAGTCCTAGGTAGGCAGGGCCTGCCAGCCATCCAACAGAGCGCCGCTAAACGATCGGTTCACAACCGGGCGGTCTTGATCACGCGATCGAGATCGGGGACAGGAATTTCCATGAGTCTCGGCCCGTCTGTCCATACCAGCAGGCACCGAATGGGTCGATTGGGCCAGGTCTGCGACAGCACGGCGCGGTAGGCCGCCATCTGGGCGATATAGGCCTCTCCCACCTCGGAAACGGAGGGCGGGGCAGGGCGATCGGTCTTGTAATCGACAACCAGAATCTCGGCGTCGGTTATCACCAGGCGATCGACCCGGCCATTGATGATGGACTCGCCCAGCCTGCCGATGACCGGCGCTTCGGGCCTGCCGCCCGGGCCGAAAACGGCGGCAAACTGCTTGTCTTCGAGGACGCCCAACGCCGCTTCGATCATTTCCTTGCGGTCGGCGGGGGTAAGGCCGGTCTGGCGTTTGAGATAGGCGTCGGCCGCTTTTTTTCGGCGCCTCGGGGGGAGCTCTGGCAGCGCCTCGAACAAGAGATGGATCAGGCGGCCTCGGCGCAGCTTCGCCTCCCGGCCAGGGCCGAAGGGCGTCATCACCGGCGGCTCCGCCTTCGGCGAGATGTTCGAGGGCGAAAGCACGCGGCCTTTGGTTTCGACGGCGGCGATCTTCGAGAGCCATGGAGGCAGGGTGGCTGCGTCCTTCGCGTGCATCACGGCGGGAAGCATCAGTTCAGGCGCATCGCCGAGGCGGCGGATCTCGCGGCCGTCCTCCTCGATTTTCAGCGCGGCGCCCGCCGCCTCCAGCCGGTCCATCGCCTGTTCGCAGATAGTGTACCAGGACGTCTCCGCCCGCCCCGCGCCCTTGGCGTGGCCAGAGAAGGCGCCGCAGACGATGAGGCGATCCTGCGCGCGCGTCAGCGCCACATAGAGCAGGCGGCGGTGTTCGCGCAGGGCGCGCGCCTCCGCGATCGCGCGGAGTTTTTCCGACAGCTGCACGTCGCCGGATTTGGGTCCCGCCCAGACGGGCGCGCCGTCTTCGGTGATGAACAGGCCGTCGCGTTCGCCGCGATGGGCGGAGCAGGTGTCGGGCAGGATGACGATGGGCGCTTCGAGGCCCTTGGCGCCGTGGACGGTCATCACGCGGACCTCGTCCTGCGGGCCGGAGAGTTCGCGCTTCACCTCGCCGCCGCGCCGCTCGACGCCCGCAAGGAAGAGTTCGAGGCTGGGCGGTCCGTCCGCATCGAACGCGGCGGCGCGATCGATGAGCGCGGTGACGGGCTCGCGCGCGGGGCCGCCGAAGCGCGACAGGATCAGCTCCCAGCCGGGCTTCTCCAGGCCGGTTCCGCGCTCCAGCGCGTGGGTGAGGAATTCGAACGGCGCCTGATGGCGACGCGCGAGGACGTCGAGCAGGAAAGCGTGGGCGGCGACGACTTCTGCGTCCTTGCTCTTGGCCAGCTCCGGCCACAGCGGCGCGTATTCGGCGCGCGGATTGGCCAGGCGGAACAGCGCGTCGTCGTCGAGGTCGCCGAACGGGCCTTTGAGGATTTCGGCAAGCGTCAGATCGTCTTCCGGGCACAGGGCGAAGCGGACGAGATTGAGCAGGTCCTGCACGGCCAAGCTGTCGAGAAGCTGGATTCGGTCGGCGCCGGCGACAGGCAGATTCTCGCGCTTCAGCGCCTGCAGTATGCCGTCGAACAGGCCGCCGATGCGGCCGCGCACGAGGATCATGAAGTCGCCGGGCCGCGCCGGGCGTTGCTCCTTGCCGTCCCACACGGCGGCGCCGGTCTCGATTTCGCGTTTGACGAACTGGGCGATGCGCCGTGCGAGCGCGGCCTTCGGGCTTTCGGCGCGTTCCTGCCCCTTGGGCGCGTCCCAGGGTTCAGCAGGCTCGACTTCCTTCTTAGGTTCGACCGGCCAGAGTTCGACAGAGCCTGCGTGATGACGGCGGAAGGGCGTGTGGCGCAGGAGATTGTCCGGCTCGGGCGGACGGATGGAGAAGGGCGCATTCGGCGAGAAGGCGTCCGTGTCGAACACCTCGTCGACATAGCGCAGGATTTCCGGCGCGGAGCGGAAAGACATGGCGAGGTTGGGCTGGACGAAGGCGACGCCGGCTTCGCGCGCGCGGCTTTCGTAGGATTGCGTCTGTTCGAGGAAGTGTTCAGGGTCGGCACCCTGGAAGGAGTAGATCGACTGCTTCTGGTCGCCGACAACAAACAGCGTGCGGATCTCGTCGCGAACAGCGCCCGCGCCCGCGAAGATGTCGTCGGTCAGCGCCTTGAGGATTTTCCATTGGGCAGGGCTGGTGTCCTGCGCCTCGTCGAGCAGGATGTGGCTGATGCCGCCGTCCAGCTTCCACAGCACCCATTCGGCGGCGTGCCGGCGCGTCAGCAGGCGGCCGACGGTTTCGATCAGGTCGTCGAAGTCGAGGCCTGCGCGGTCGCGCTTGCGGCGTGCAAAGTCTCCGAACAGCACGGAGGCGAGGCGGAGCAGGGCTTCGGACCGCTCATAGATGCGGCGGGCATTGAGGGCGTCGCGGGTTGCGAGAATGCGCAGCGTTTCGCTGCCTTGCGGCACGTCCACGCAGAAGAGGTCGAGCACGATGGGGTGGTCGGCGGAGACTTTCTTGGTGGCGATCGATTTTCGCAACTCGCCCCTCTGCGTGAAGATGAGTTTGCCCAGAGCCGCGAAGCGGTCGTCGGCGTCCTGGTCGGACAGCACGATGGCGAGGAGTTCGGCCTGCTTCTTGTCGGTCGCGGCGCCGCTGGCGAAAGCGTCCATCGCACGTTTCAGCGGCTCGCGCGGCAGGTCGGCGCCCATGGCGTGTTCGATGATCTCGCCCGAGCGAAGCGTGCCGGCGCCCAGCTCCATGCGCAGCCTCTCGCTCGCGCGTTCGATGCCGCCGGCTTCGGCAATAAAGCGCTCCACCGCAGCGCGGCGGGGCAGCAGGGCGCGGACGGCTGAGAAGCCGAGGCCGCCGCCGGCTTCCGCGACCGTGCGTGCGGCGTCGATCAGCTCGGCCTCGCCGCGCACAACGCGGCGGCCCATGGCGCGGAAGGCGGCGTCCCACAGCTCGGCGGCTTCGTCGTCATCCAGCTCGCTGAAGCCCGGCGATATGCCCGCTTCCAGCGGGAAGCGGCGCAGCACGCGGCCGCAGAAGGCATGGATGGTCTCGATGCGCAGGCCGCCGGGCGTCTCGAGCGCTTTCGCGAAGAGTTCCCGCGCGCGGCCGATTTGCTCGTCGGTGTAATCCTCGCGCCTGCGGCCCTCGAGCTTGGCGAGTTCGTCGCGCAGCTTGCCGGCTTCCATGACGCACCAGTCGCCCAGGCGCTCGAACAGCCGCTTCTGCATCTCGCTGGCGGCGGCCTTGGTGTAGGTGACGCAGAGGATTGAATCCGGCTCGACGCGGCGCAGCAGCAGGCGCGCGACGCGGTCGATCAGGACTTTCGTCTTGCCCGAGCCGGCGTTTGCCTCGACCCAGGCGGAGGCTTCCGGGCGCGCCGCATCGGCCTGGCCCTTCGCAGCGTCTTCGTAGTCCTGCCAGATGTCGTCGAGAGGCGCGCTCATTCCTCGCCTCCCTCGTCGGTGGTCCATTCGGCGCGGCGGGCGAGGCGGTCATAGTCGGAGACGGACCAGGCGAATTCCACGCGCGGCTTGGAATAATAGGGCTGCGATGCATCGGCATACTGCGCGATCAGAGCCTTCAGGCCGTCCAGCGCCTCGCCGGCGACATGCATCACCGGGGTCTCGAACTCCAGCGGCTGGCCGTTCCTGTCCTTCATTGTCTCGGCGGAGAGCGACAGGCGGAAATAGATCAGCTCGGATGTCGCCGCCGGACCGATGTCGCCGAAGGACTGCTGCGCGGCGATGGCGGCCTCCAGCGCAAGCTGCGGCTCCAGCCCGCGCTCCACCTGCGGCGCTGTCTTCGGCGCGCCGGTCTTGAAATCGACGATGGCGAGCGTGCCGTCGGTGAGGCGTTCGACGCGATCCGCCGTGGCGCGCAGCTCCACCTCGCCGGCGGGAGAGGGAAAAGTGATGCGCGCGGTCTGCTCCGTTGCGATCGCCGCGCGATAGCCCTGCCGCTGGGCCGACCAGCGCAGATAGGCCTTTGCGGCGCGCAGCCAGAGCGGCTTTTCCAGCTCGATGAGTTCGGGCGGCGACCCGGCCAGCTTCAAGCGCTCGACGATCAGGTCATCGAGCGGCTGTTCGTTATCGGCGGATTCGAAAATCTCCACCGCCTTGTGCACGGCCGACCCGCGCGCCGGCGCATCGACGTCTTCGGCGACGCGCGCCAGGGGCTCAAGACGCAGAATGCGACGCGCATAGTCGGCGTAAGGATCGCGGATCAGCGTGACGGTGCGGCTGGGCGAGAATTTCGTCAGGGCGCGGGCCGCTGTCGGCGGAGCGGGACGGGGCGCCTCGGCGGCTTTCACTTTTTCCGCGCGGCGCAGGGCGCGCGCCCAAACTAGCGGATCATGATCCGGCGCCGGCTGCAGCGCCGCTTCGGCTTCCGTGCGGCCGCCAAGTCCCCCCGCCGCCAGCGTGCGCAGGCGCCAGAGCCAGCGCGAGGCAACGGCGGGCTTGTCGTCGACTCGTTTGGCGCGCAGCAGGATCACTTCGGGTGCATTGGCCATCTGCGCGAAATCGTGCGCCGACAGGCCGACGCGCTCGTCGGGATCGGGCAGGCCGAGTTCCTTGCGCATCTTGCGGTTGAGGAAGGCGTCGGCTGCGGCGGGCTTTGGCCATGAGCCTTCGTTGAGGCCGGCGAGGATGACGCGGTCGCGCCGCTGGAGGCGCGCTTCGAGAGGTCCCCAGATGGCGATGCGCGGATGCTCGGGCGTTTCGGGCGCCGAGATCATCTGAGCTGCGACGCCCTCGGCGAAGTCGGGGAAGGCGTTGCGCTCCACCGGCCCCATGGCGGTCGACAACTGGCCGAGCTGTTCGAGGAATTGCGAGGCTATCGCGCCTTGCTTGCCCGCCCAGATGCGATTGCCCGGCGCGCCGCGTGTGGCGGCGATGGCCTCGGCAAGCCGTGCAATGGATTCGGCGGCGGCCGCGCCGTTGAGCGTGTCGGACTGGAAGATGCCGAAGAAGGGTTCGTAGAGCGCATCAAGGGCGCGGATGAGCTCGGCCGCGCGGGGGGTCTTCTTGTCGAGACGGGACGCCAGCTCCGCCAGCGTCTTGTCCATGCGCGGGCCGCGCAGGGCGGCGAGTTCTAGCTCGCTGACCAGCGCCAGCAGCTCGCCTTCCTTGCGATTGAGCCCAGTGAACGGATGCTTCAGGACGGCGAGAAGCTGCACCGGCTCAGCCGGATCCATCGCCCAACGGGTCAGCAGCAGAAGGAAGCTTCCGGCCGGCGTGCGATGTAGCCGCGTCCCTTCGGACGGCGAAATATCCAGTCCCCAGCGTTCGAGGATGGCTGCGGTTCGGCGGGCGAGGGAGGCTTCGGGCGTCACCAGCGCCGCCGTTCTGTCCTTCGCCTCCAGCGTCTCGCGCAGCAGCAGGGCGGCGACCAGCGCTTCCTCGCTTTCGTCCTCCGCCTCGATCAGCGACAGCCCGCTGACGCCTGCCATGACAAGATCATACGCCGAGCCGGGGCTGGCGAGGTCCTTCAGCCGCTGGTTCCAGCCGCGTGTCTCGATTGCGGGCGCCAGCGCCTCATTGATCAGGCGGCGGCGGGCGCGGGCGCGAGAATTCTCTTCGGAGTTCGGCCATGGCCGCACCTGGCTGGCCGGCAGGTTCAGCCATTTCAGCGTCTGCAGCAGCACGTGCTGCGGATGGCTCGCTGCATCGTTGACCGACGCCCACTGCGCCGGGCCGAGGTCAGTGTCGAGCCCCGGGAGCACGATGACGCCTTTGGGAAGTTTCAGCACTGCTTCCATCAGGATGCGGGTCGCGGCCCCGGCGCCCGTCGAACCGGCAATGACCACCGGATGATGTGGCGGCGCCTTCTCCCAGCGCGTGCGCATGGCTTCGGCGGCGGCGAGGCGGCGGGTCTGCGTGTCGGAGGCGCCTTCCTCGATCAGGTGCGCCGGCCAGGCTTCGGTGATGATGCGCAGGAAATCCGCCGCTTCGACCCAGTGCTCGGCAAAGTCGGCTTCAGGGATCAGCGTACCCAGCCTGCTCCAGTCGACGCCGCCGACAATGCCGGACTGGTCGATCAGCGTTCCAAGCTCGTCGGCGGCGGCAAGCAGCGAGCGCGGCGGCAGGGGTTCCTCGTCGCGCGAGATGCGCCAGGCCTGCACCAGTCGCGCCAGTGCGCCGCGGCGCTTTGCCGGTTCGAGGGGCGGCGGAAGATCCAACACGTCGGGCCCGAAAGCGGCGACGCCGTCTTCCTCGTCGATATTGCCGAGCGCCTTGATGCGCGGCGCCAGCATGGATGCGCCAAGGCCGTTGAACAGCGATAGCGCGAGCTCCCGCGCGGCGCGCTGGTTAGGCGTGAAGATGAGGGCGTCGGCGAGGACTTCGGGCTTTTCGCGTGCGCCGGTAGCATCGATCAGGCCGGCGGCAAGCTCATCGAGGAAGGCGGCCGAGGATGGCAGCGTGAAAATCTTCGGCGCCCCCGCCGCGAAGATGCCTGTCCCGCTCAGCTTCCCGGCCCCATCGTCTTGAGCCTCGCCTCCGCTTCGTCGCGCCCGGCCGGATCACCGACATGCATCCAGAACGGCGCCATTACGGTTCCAAAGAGCCGTCCGGCGCGGCCCATCTGGTTCCAGTAGACATTGGCGGAAAAGGGTTCGGCGCTATAGCCTCGAAGGAGATCGGCGCGCGTGATGTGCGTGCCGGCAAAGACGTAAGGCGCCTTGGGCTTGTCGCCGCGCCTCTGCAGCTGGCCATCCGATGTCAGGAAGAAATCGCCCGGCCCGCGATAGCCCAGCGTCTCGCCCATGTCGGCGAGCAGCAGCAGGGCATCCATTGTGTTGGGATCGTAGGCCTCGGCCATCTTCAGGAATGTCGCGTCGCGCGGCGTCGCCCAGGTGACGTCGGTGTTGATCGCGAAGAACGGATCGTTGCCCAAGAGCGGCAGCGCCTTGATAACGCCGCCGCCGGTTTCGAGCAGCAGGTCGCGCTCGTCCGATACGATGATTTCGATGTCGTTGCGTTTGGCGAGGTGCGCCGTCATCTGGTGGGCGAAATGGTGCACGTTCACCACGGCGCGCGTGACGCCCTGGATCACCAGCTTGTCGAGCACGCGGTCAAGCAGCGTTCGCCCCCCAACCTCGATCAACGGCTTGGGCTTTGTATCGGTCAACGGCTTCATGCGCGTGCCCAGCCCGGCGGCGAGCAGCATGGCGGTGGTTATCTTCGTCATGCGGCAACCAGGAGATGGGGGGCGACGGCTGTCACGAAATCCTTGGCTTCCGCCATCGAGGGATGGCTCAGCGTCTCGTCGAGCAGCGTGCGCAGGCGCGGCTGGAACATGTCGTAGCGCTGTTTGTTGTCCCGCACGACGAGCCTCGCGAAGATGCCCATGATGCGCATGATGTTCATGGCGCCCAGCACGGCGAGCCGTTCGTCGAACGCGGCCTTGGCGCCGCCCGTGCCGTCGAGATAGGCGCGCGTCGATGCGTCCCGCGCCGCCTGGCTGACGTCGCGCCGCGCATCGTGCAGCAGCATCGACATGTCCCATTCGCCCCAGCCCAGCACGGCGTCCTGGAAGTCCAGCAGGCCGACGCGTTTGAGGCCGTCGCGCTCAGGCAGCCAGATCAGGTTCTCGGCATGCGTGTCGCGCAGGATCAGGGCGCGGGGAAAATCCTCGGCCTTGGCGATCAGGTTCTCGCGCACCCGCTCCCAGCGTAGGCGCGTCTGCTCGTTGATGCGCATCTCGAGATCGCGCTTGGGCATCCATTCGACGAACAGGTCAATGTTGGCGGACAGCGCGAGATGGTCGTAGCTCAAGACCGGCCACTCGCCGCCGCGATAGGGCAGCGTGAACGGCGCTTTCGCACGGTGCACGGCGGCAAGCACGTCGCCGGCGGCGGTGTAGAGTTCGATCTCGTCGCCCCCGCGTTCGATCACGCGCGCGAAGAGATCATCGCCCAGATCTTCCAGCAGGGCGAGCCCGCGCGATATATCCTGCTCGTGGATGGCCGGCGCCGACAGGCCGAGATTGTTCAGGTGGCCCGCCACGGCGGCGAACGCCTCGACACGCGAAGCCGCAAGGCGCGAGATGGCGTTCCAGCCGAGCTTCATCCGCTCCTCGTCGTCCGCGCCTGGCGGACAGGGCAGGGATTCCAGCGGCGGCGCGTCCATCAGCATCGCCGTCTCGGTCTTGCGGCGCAGCCGCTCGTACCGGCGCGTCGATGCATCGGCGTTCAGCGCCGTGCGCGCTGCCTCGCCCCAGCCGGCGCGGCCAAGGAATTCGACGATCTCGCTTTCGCGCAGGTTACCGCCAGTCGCCATCGATGCGCGCACTCCAGTCTGTGAAGTCCACAAGCCGGGCGATTCGCCCCTGGCCTGAGAAGGATAACCGAACTTCGAGCCGCGCGAGCGGCAGATCGCCGCCCAGCCTTTCAGGCCATTCTATGAGGGCCAGCCCATCCACAGCTTCCTCCATCCCCAGCTCCCGCGCCTCCCGCGGATCGTTCAGGCGGTAGAGATCGAAATGCCAGATCGGGAAGGCCGGCGCGGCATAGGTCTGGACAAGCGTGAAGGTCGGGCTGGGCGCATCGGTTTCGGGGCCCACGAGGCTGCGGATGAGGCCGCGGGCAAGAGCAGTCTTGCCCGCCCCAAGATCGCCTATCAGAGCCACCACGTCTCCAGCACGCGCGGCGGCGCCAATACGCGCTCCGAGGGCGGCCGTGGCGGTCTCGTCGGCCAGATCGAGGGCTAGGGCGGGATGCGTCATTGCCGGCTGGTTTGCAGGCGCCTTGGGACCAAGGCAATGGCCTACAATCGAGGCTGGGATTAAGGTCAGTTTAGGCCCGAAATGACCCTGACTCAGCGCCCTGTTTTCGCTGGGCGGCCATGCTATGACGCCCGCCAGAAGACGAGGATTTCGCAATGGCCGGCGCGGCCCAGCGCATAGCGATCATCGGCGCGGGCCAGGCCGGCGGCCAGGCGGCTTACAGCTTGCGTGGGGGCGGGTTCGAGGGGGCCGTCACGCTGATCGGCGACGAGCCGGCGCCGCCCTACCAGCGGCCCCCTTTGTCCAAGGCCTATCTCAAGGGCGAGCTGGAAGCCGAACGCCTCTTCCTCAAGCCGATCGAATACTATGCCGAACACAACGTAGAGCTGATCACCGGCACGGCCGCAACGTCGATTGACCTTTCAGCCAGGACGCTAGCGTTAAAGCACGGCGGGTCGCTCGGCTGGGACAAGCTGGTGATCGCCACCGGCGCGCGGCCGAGACAACTGCCCTGTCCAGGCATTGCATTGCCGGGCGTCCTGGAGCTCCGCACGCTGGAGGATGTGGACAAGCTCAAGGCCGTAGCCGTAGCGGGCAAGCGGCTGGTTGTCGTGGGCGCCGGCTATATCGGCCTCGAAGCGGCGGCCGTAGGCGCGCAGCTTGGGCTGCGGGTTACGGTGTTGGAGGCGATGCCGCAGGTGCTGGCGCGGGTGGCGGGGCCGGAAATCGGCGAGTTCTACACCCGCATCCACCGCGAGGCTGGAACCGACATTCGGCTCGGCGCAAAGCTCGAAGGGTTCGAAGGCTCGGGCTATCTAACCGGCGCGCGGCTGGCTGGCGGCGAGGTGATCCCGTGCGACATCGCTCTTGTCGGCATTGGCGTGATGCCGAACATGGAGATCGCGCAGGCCGCGGGCATTGCCTGCGGCAACGGCATCATCGTCGACGCCCAGATGCGCACGAGCCATCCGGACGTCTATGCCATTGGCGACGTCGCCTGGCGGCCGCTGGTCCATTATGGCCGGGAGGGCAGGCTGGAGTCGGTCCACAACGCCATCGAGGGCGGAAAGATCGCCGCGGCCGCCATCATGGGGGCGCCCCCGCCTACGCTGGAGGTCCCGTGGTTCTGGTCCGATCAGTTCGACCTGAAGCTGCAGACCGCGGGCCTGTGGACCGGCGCGGACCAGCGCATCGTGCGCGGCGACCCGCAAAGCCGCAGTTTTTCGGTGTTTTACCTCAAGGAAGGCAGGGTCATCGCGGTCGATGCAGTGAACTCGGCGCCGGAATATATTGTCGGAAGAAAGCTGGTTGCGGCGTCGGCGGCAGTTGCGCCCGGCGAACTAGCCGATAAATCCATCTCGATGAAGGACATCGGCGCTCGCGCGCTGGGTTAGTTCGTACAGTCTTCAGGAGCGGCGCGAAGCCATGCCCAAGATCACCTATATCGACGCTTCCGGTAAGGAGCGTACGGTCGAAGGCAAGAACGGGATGACCGTCATGGAGACGGCCATCAAGCACAATGTTCCGGGCATCGACGCCGACTGCGGCGGCGCCTGCGCCTGCGCCACCTGCCACGTCTATGTCGACGCCGCTTTCACCGACAAGGTCGGCAAGCCCTCGGCGATGGAGCAGTCCATGCTCGATTTCGCCGAGAACGTTCAGCCGAACTCGCGCCTCTCCTGCCAGATCAAGATCCGCGACGATCTCGACGGCCTGAGAGTGACGACGCCGGAAAGCCAGCATTAAGCCTGCTCTCCATTCGGCTGGGGACTGAGACATGGCCGGAACGCCCGCCGCGGAGGTGTCTGCAGACGAAACGCTCGTCCGCGCACTGCTGACGGACCAGCATCCACAATATGCGCGGCTGCCGATCCGCCTTTCCGGCGAGGGCTGGGACAATTTCATGTTCCGGCTGGGCGACGATCTTGCGGTGCGCATGCCGCGCAGAAAGATCGCTGTGCCGCTGATCGCGAACGAACAGCGCTGCCTCGCGCGCCTGTCGCCCCTGCCTCTGCCAATTCCGACGCCGACAGCCGTGGGCGAACCCGGCCGCGGCTTTCCCTGGCCTTGGAGCATCATTCCGTGGATCGAGGGCGAAGCCGTCGATCAGGCGCCGCTCGGCAAGGATCAAGGCCCGGCGCTGGCCGCCTTTCTCCGCGCGCTTCACCAGCCATCGCCGCCCGACGCGCCTGAAAATCCCGCTCGAGGCGTTCGCCTCGAAACCCGCTGTGAACTTCTTGAACAGCGTCTCGATCGGCTGCGCGCCTCGTCTGACCTGATCACGCCGTCTATCGACCGCGCCTGGCGCAACGCGCTCGCCGCGCCGTTCTGCCAGACACTCGTCTGGGTGCATGGCGACCTGCATGCCCAGAACGTCCTGTCGAAAAACGGAAATCTCGCCGGCGTCATCGACTGGGGCGACATGTGCGGCGGCGATCCGGCCGTCGATCTCTGTTCGGTCTGGGCGCTGCTGCCCGATGCTTCCGCCCGCGCCGCCGCTCTTGAAGGCTATGCGCCGGACGATGCGCTGCTCGCTCGCGCGCGCGGCTGGGCGATCCTGTTCGGCGCCACGCTGTTCGAGAACGGCCTCGTCGACGATCCGCGCCACGGCGCCATCGGCCAGGCGATGCTGCGCCGCCTGGCCGAAGACCTTTGATCGTCAGCCCACCTTCAACCGCACGAACGCCATCGCGCCCATGGGGTCGCCATCATAGAGCGGGGCCAGCGCGTCGCTCGTCCAGTTCTTTGACATCTGTGCGCCGAGCGCCAGCACGACATTTTCGCCAAGGCGGAAATCACGTGACACGCCGACGCTGATCTTCGCCGCCTCTTCGATCGGCCCGTGAAGGACGAGGCCCAACTCGTCCGTCTCGATCGCCTCCGCGCGTGTGAAGAGCGTCCAGTCCGCGTTGGGCTTCCAAGACGCTTCGCCCAGCCAGGCATCGAGGGTGACATCCTCGCTGTTGTCCTTGCGCGCGAATGCGGCGGTTAGGGCGACCTCGCCGCCATTGGCAAGCGCGCGCGTGTAGAGCGCGCTCGCCGACCATTTGGCGACATCGACATCCGGCTCGAGCTGTTCCGGGCTGGTCACGTCGGCCCAGCTTGCCTGCAGCGCCCAGTTTTCGGTGGGGTTCCACGACAGCCGCACGGCGGTGGAATCGAGATCGCCGGTTTCGATGTCATATCGGTCTTGGTCGGGCTCGCGCCCCCGGAAGCGAGACGCTTCGACCTTGAAGCCGTCATGCACCCAGCCAGCGGTGAGAACTCCGAAGGTGATGTGCGTCGAATCCATCCAGTGGTGCGTGATCGGCGCTTCCGGGCTCGACATGGCGGCGGGGCGGTGCATGAAGGCTGGCGGACCGAATGCCGGCTCGCCCGGCAGGCCGCCATAGACGAAGACGCTGTCCGAGTCGGAGAGGCGATGGGAGTAGCTTGCCGACAGCTCCATGAAGAGATCATGCGGATGCTGCCGGTCGACGAGCGTGTTCACGCCGTCGGCCGTCTCGCCGGCCGCCAGCAGCAGGGGATAGCCGGTTTTGCCCATCAGCGGGTCGGGACTCAGCATGGCGCGGAACTGCAGGGCGTCGCCGTTCGTGAAATCGCGCCGCGCCGTCCCCATGAACATGCCGCCCACGAACGCCTTCTCGTCGCCGCGCGGCCCGTCCTGCCAGGAATAGACGCCATCCAGCATCGCATGACCCATCAGCATCCAGTCGCCCTGCATCAGGTGGATGCCGCCATGCTCGGACGCCTCGGGGACCCAGCTCGTTCCCGAACCCTCGCGGCTCATCGGATAGTCGCCGAGTGCGCCGGTCATCGCGTGGCCCGGAGCGGAGTGATCCGTTGCGCCGTGCTTCATCATCTCCTGATGGTCCATGCCCGAATGGTCCATCGCGCCATGGTCGGCTGTTGACGGGGCGGTGGCGGGCGGCTTGTCGCCGCCGTGCTGGGAGTGGTCCTGTCCGGCCGGCGCCTGCTGGGGCGCTGGCGACGGCGCCTGCTCCTGCTGGTCATGGCCTTCATGGCTAGAGTGGTCGGTTGCCTGCGCCATCGCGGATGGCGCGGCGGTGATCGCCAGGGCGATCAATGTCAGCTTCATCATGGGGAGTTGCCTGACTGAAATGATGTTGGTGCGGCGCAACGCGCCGCGCTCTCGTTCTTAGGACCGAGATGTCAGGCGCGTGGAGGTCGCAGGTCCGGCGAGAGCTTGGTGGACGCGAATGTGATCGCTTCAGGCCGCGTCCATTCATAAGGCTCGATATGCGCCGAGGCCGTCGCCGCAACGAATGCGGTGCAGGCCTTCAGCACTGCCAGGCATTCGCAGCGATCACCGGACTGGTCGTGATGCTTCGGTTGCGGTGCGGGCTTATCCGCTATCGTAGCGCGCGAACCGTGGCAGGGCGCGGCTTCTGTCGCAGCAACAGGCGCAGCCACGTCATCCGCATGCGCCAGCCGGGCGCAATGCGCCGCCGCCGCTTCCATCCGTCCGGTAAAGACGAAGGCTACGGCAAGCGCCAGGAACACGCGGATCAGCCGCTGCGTCATGAGCGGAGAATTGGGGTCCAGGCTGCTCCTGTCAATTCGGCCGCCCATCACCCGTCCGTGTCAGTTCGACGCTCAAGCGCCGTTGGCGGCTTTCCTCAGCGCCTCGATCAGCGCGCGCTGCGCCTCGCTTTGCTTGCGGTCAGTTGCCTTCAGCATGGCCGAATTGATCGCGATCACCAGATTCTCCTCTGGGAAAACCGCAATCGCCTGTCCGAAAATCCCCTGCGCCGTGTAGCCCTGTTCATCCGCGCGCGGCCACCAGAAATAGCCATAGCGCGCTGTGGCCTCGCTTTTCGGAAGCTGGTTCGAGGTTGCCTCAGCCACCCAGTTCGGCGGCAGGATATCATTTCCATCGATCTGGCCGCCGCCCAGCATGAACAGGCCAATGCGCGCATAATCGCGCAGGGTCATGCTCATGCAGCAGCCGCCGCGTTCCTGCCCGGCCTTGTCGAGCATCCAGATCGCATCCTGCTCCATGCCATAGGGCGCCCAGAGCTTCTCGAAGGCGTAGTCTGACAGCGACTTGCCTGCGAGCGCACGGGCGAGAGCGATGCCGGCGAGATCCGTCTCGCCGGTCTTGTAGACCCACTTCGTTCCCGGCGGCGCCTCACGCTTCAGCTTCGACATGTAATCGACTAGCGGATTGATCCCGCCCTTGTAGGGCATGGTTCCCGCCCGGGAGACATCGGACTTCGGATCGGCGTAATCCTCGTTCCATTTCGCGCCCGACGTCATCGTCATCACCTGCCGAAGGCTCACGCCGTCATAGGCCGACCCCTCCAGCTCGGGGATGTAGCGCGTGATCGGATCGTAGATCGACCGGATGTACCGGTCCTTCACCGCGGCGCCGATCAGGATGGATGTGACCGACTTTGCGACCGAGAAAGATGTCCAGCGCTGATCCGGCGTGCGGCCCATGCCGTACTTTTCCAAAACGACCTTGCCGTCCTTGACGACGATGACGCCGCTGACGCGCCACTGCTTCATGAAGTCGTCGATGCCCGACGTCTTGCCGCCCAGGGCGATCCTGGGATCAATCGATGTTCCCGCTGGAAGCTCGCGAACCTTTGCGCCCTTCTTGATCGTGCCCACGGCGTAGGTCTTCTCGATCGCAGGATAGCGCTCCAGCTGTTGCTTCGGCGTCCATGTCAGGATGGACGGGACCGGCTCCTTGCCGAGCGGCTTCTGTGCGAGAGCGGGTGCAACGGAAATCAGCGCGACTGCGGTCAGCGCAGCTAAACGCAAGAGTCTGGCGTTCACAACAAATCCTCCCTCACAGTCCCCCAAGATAGGCGCAGCAGAGGTCTGCACGAGGCCGACGTCAAGCAGGGCCAGGCGTCAGCTCAAGAGGATTTGAAGGCCTAACGCGCGGCGACCGCTTCCGGCCCCAGCTCCAGCTCGGCGCGGGGGATTTTCGGCGAGGCCGTTTCCGGCAGGTGGCAGATCACCGACGTGCCCGAACCTGGCGAGGATTTCATCTTCACGTCCCCGCCATGCAGCTCGACGAAAGACCGCACCAGGGCGAGGCCGAGCCCTGCGCCGCGCGTGTCGCCCGAGGTGAACGAGTCGAACACGCTTGACTGACGCTCCGGCGCGATGCCCTTGCCGGTGTCGGATACCGCCAGCCGGATGATGTTCTCGCTCGGCACCGGCTTGGTCGCTTCGATCTTGATGTGTCCGCCTGCGCTGGTGAAGCGCAGCGCGTTGGTCAGAAGGTTGAACATCACCTGCTTGATGCGCCGCTCGTCGGCATGGACGTTGCCGATCCGGTCGTCGCAGATGATCTCGACGCGTACTTTTGTATTTTCCGCCGTTGAGACCACGAGGTCCACCGCGTCCTCGATCGCCTGCCTCAGCGAGAACTCGGAAAGCTCCAGTTCCATTCGTCCTGCTTCAATCATGGCGAGATCCAGGATGTTGCTGATGACTTTGGACAGATGATCGGCTGCGGAAAGGATGGACACGACTTGTGTCCGTTGTTTGTCCGTCAATGCGCCGGGCTTTTCGCTCTCGAGCAGTTCGGCATAGCCGAGGATCGTCGTCAGCGGCGAGCGCAGCTGATAGGAAACGTTCTGCACGAATTCGGTCTTCAGCTTGTCGGCTGCCTCGAGAGCCTCGGCGCGATCCTTCAGGGCCGCTTCCACCTTGCGGGCGGCCGTCACGTCCATGAAGGCGATCAGCGTCGCGCCATTGGGCAGCGGCTGGGTGATCCAGGTCAGCGTCTTGTCGTTCGACGTGCGCATCACGCCCTGGTCCTGCTGCCGGTATTCCGGCGAGGGGTTGGTCACGCGCGTCTTGATCGTCGTCCAGGTGTTGCGGTCGTGATAGAGGCGCGAGCATTGGTCGACCACGGCGTCGAAATCCGGCCCGTCGGCAAGCTTCGTCTTGTTCAACTCCCACAGCTCGGCGAACGCATCGTTGTGCAGACGCAGGCGCCCGTCGGCGCTGAACACGGCCACCGCCTCGCGCAGGTTGTCGAGCGTCGCCTTCTGCACGTTGATCAGCCGGTTGAATTCCGATTTCAGCGAGAGCTCGTCGGTGATGTCCTTGAACAGGATCAGCACGCCGCCGAGCGGGTGGCGCTGGCGGGTGACGCGCAGGATCCGGCCATCGGGCAGGTTCCACAGGTCTTCGTTGAAGTCGTTCTTCTCGCCCTGGAAGTAGGACGTCTCGCCCTGGCGCCAGCGCGCGTAGTCCGGCCGCGCCGGCAGCTTGCGCCGCTCGCGCAGGCGGTCCAGCAGCGAGCCGTGTTCGGGCTTCTCCAGCAGGTAAGCCGGATCGAGGCCCCACATCTCGGCGAAGGCCTTGTTGTTGAACAGGAGCTTGCGGTCCTGTCCGAAGATCGCAACGCCGTCGGCGACGTGATTCAGCGTATCGTCATGCGCCTTGGAGTGTTTCTCCAGCGTCTCGCGCGCCGATTCGAGATCGGTGATGTCGAACGCCATGCCGCCAAGGCCGCCCGACAGCGGGAACATCTTCACGCGCATCGCCCGGCGCTCGCCGGAGATCACGACGTGGCGGGTCTCGTCCGTCTCGCCATTGGCGGCGATCGTCTTCTGCGCCTGCGTCGTGACGTGCTGGTCCAGCATGGTCTGGCGGTCGAGCACGTGGTCGACGCTGGAGGCGCCAACGGCATTCAGGTAGGCCTTGTTGACCCACTGTAGCTTGCCGGCGCCCGACATGCGCCAGGCGGGGAAGGGCGCCTTGCCCAGCATTTCGAGGAAAGCCATCGGATCGCGTGCAACCGCCGCGCGGGCTTCCTCGAAGCGGGCGCGGGCGCCTGACTCTTCGAGGCCCTTGATGGTCGTGTCGGTGATCCAGAGAACCGCCCGCGCCGCCGCTGTGCGGCCATCGGCTTCGAGGAAGCGGCCGGAGGGCCCGATAATCGTCAGCGAGAAGGGCGAGCCTTCCTCGCGAAGTTGTTTCAGCCGCTCGCGCAGCGTGGCGTCCTGTCCGGCGCCGTCGCGCGCCTCAAGGTCAGCCAAGCCTTCGAGGATGCGCACGCCCGGCAGGTCGGCCGAGCCGTCTTCGGCAAAACGCAGAAGGCCCATCAGCGCAACCGGCGAGCCGTAGAGGTTCGGCTTGCCCCAGTCGGTGGCGGAAATCTTCGGCAGCGGCGAGTCGCCCGGCTGGGCGTTGGGATTCTCGTCGTCTTCCCAGACCATGATCACGCCCGGGTGGGCGCCGAACACGCTGAGCGCGCGCGCCAGCTCCTCGCGCGATTTCTGTTCCTGTTCGCGATATCGCTTGGCCGCGCCGCGTGCGCCGTCGGAAATGCGCAAGGCCCACAGCAGGGCTGCGATGCCAAAGGCCGCGGCTCCTGCAACCAGGAGAACCATCGGCTGTGTAAAATTCAGATCCATTTGCGCGTCCGGCCGAATCGCAGCGCCCCGACTGCCTCCCGGTTTATTGGGAAGCCGCCGGTTAACCAAATGGAAGGGGAACTGTTAACGACGCGTTAAGCGCCTGCAAACACTAGGCAATTTCTGCCTAGTCCGACGTTGGCGCCCGCCAATGCCCTGCAGCCTGAAAAAGGCCCGCCGCGCCTGAGGTTTTTGGTGTTCGAGGGGGCGCCGCCGGCCGCGCCTTCAGATTTCCTGGTTGTAGCCGCCCACTTCCGGGAATTTCGCCAGACGGGGTTTCACTTCGTTCCTGAACAGCGCCCGCATGTCGTCCTCGCCCTGCATGGACTCAACGACGGTCACCAGCTCCGGCTTGTTGGAGGAGGCCCGCACCAGAACCCACGATCCGTCATCCAGCGTCACGCGCGCGCCGTTGACGGTGTTCACATCGACGATCTTGCGGCCGAGGATCGAGCCGCCTGACTTCGCCAGCGCCTGATAGTCGGCGACAACGCGATCGACGATGCCGTACTTCTTCTCGTCGTCGCAGTGCGGGCTCATGGTGAGCGATGTCCACGCATCGCCTAGCTCCGACTTGAGGTCGGACAGTTTGCGGCCTGGATTGCGGTCGAGCATCTGCAGCACGGCGGCTGCTGCAACGAGACCGTCGTCATAGCCATGGCCATAGGGCGCACGGAAGAAAAGGTGGCCCGACTTCTCGAAGCCGGCCAGAGCGTTCAGCTCCGTGGTGCGGCGTTTGATGTAGGAGTGGCCTGTCTTGTAATAGTCGACCTTGACGCCGTTTGCCTTCAGCACCGGGTCGGTCTTATAGAGGCCAGTCGATTTTACATCGACCACGAAGGTCGCGCCCTTGTGCAGCTTCGACAGGTCGCGCGCCAGCAACAGCCCGATCTTGTCGGCGAAGATCTCTTCGCCCTTGTCGTCGACGACGCCGCAACGGTCGCCATCGCCGTCAAAGCCTACACACAGATCGGCGCCGTACTCCTTCACGGCCTTGGACATGGAGACCAGCATCTCATGGTCTTCCGGGTTCGGATTGTATTTCGGGAAGGTGTAGTCGAGATTGCAGTCCATCTCGATCACTTCCGCGCCCATCGCACGCAGCGCATCCGGCGCGAACGCGCCTGCAGCGCCATTGCCGCACGCCGCGATCACTTTCAGCTTGCGCGACAGTTTGGTGTTCTTGGCGACGTCCGCGATGTATGTCTCGCGCATGCCCTCGACGCGGATCAGCCTGCCGCCCGGCTGCGGGTTGAACTTGGCGCCGAGCACGATGTCCTTGAGGCGGCCGATCTCTTCCGGCCCGAAGGTTAGCGGCTTGTTCGCGCCCATCTTTACGCCGGTCCAGCCATTCTCGTTGTGGCTCGCGGTCACCATGGCGACGCACGGCACATCCAGCTCGAACTGCGCAAAATAAGCGACCGGCGACAGCGCCAGCCCGATGTCGTGAACCTCCATGCCGGCTTCCAGGAGGCCCAGCGTCAGCGCCTGTTTGATCGATAGCGAATAGGACCGGTAGTCGTGCCCCGTCACGATGCGCGGGGCGACGCCCATCTCCCGGATCAGCGTCCCGAGGCCCAGCCCCAGCGCCTGCACGCCCAGGAAGTTCAGCTCCGGCGCCTTGGGATATTGCGGGCCGCCAAACCACCAGCGCGCGTCGTACTCCCGGAACCCGGTCGCCTTCACCAGCGGCGTCACCTCGAACTCGTAGGTATTAGCGGCAATGTCAGCTCGCGGGGTCTTCATGGACAAGCCTCGAAAATGGAAACAAACGCAGAAACAGGCCGGTCCGGCCGCAAGACAACGGTCACCAGCAAACTTGGGACCATTCTGGCGAAACTCGCCTATTTGGCGAATTGGCCGCCAGTCCTGGGTTACGGGATGGGAACACGCGTGAATAGCCCGGAATTCAGGCCCAATCTTTCTGGTGGCGCAAATCCTGCGTTACCGGTGAGTACGGGCGACTCAGGGGGACGATTCGGACCCGCACGGCTAAAGGCCAGGCGATGGTTCAAAATATACAGGTCTTGCGGTGCTTCGCGGCGCTGGCGGTCGTTCTGCATCACCTGCAACTGCAGATGCACGACCAATTGGGCAGCCCGATCCTGGGGTTCGCCGGCCGGGCAGGGGTCGACGTCTTCTTCGTGATATCCGGCTTCATCATGTTCCACACCACCCGGAACAATGACCGCACCGTGCTCCAGTTCTGGACCGACCGCGCGATCCGTATTGCGCCGGCCTACTGGATGGCTACCTGGGCCGTCGTGTTGCTGTTCTGGCTAAACCTTTATCCGATCGGTGTGAGGGCCCTGTCGGGCGGCGACATCATCGCCGACATGCTGTTCCTGCCTAACTACCGGGCGGACGGCGACGCCTATCCCATTCTCGATGTCGGCTGGACGCTCAACTACGAGATGTACTTCTATCTCCTGTTCGGCCTCACTTTCTTTCTGCGGTCCCAGGCGGCGGCGCTGTGCATGCTGACCGGCTGGTTCATTCTGACCGCTATCGTAAGCGCCTATGGCCCCCCGCTGCCACACGCACTCGAGTTCTTCTTCGAACCGATCACGCTGGAATTCGCCGGCGGCGGCGCCCTGGCGCTGCTCTATCGCCGGGACCTGCGGCTCACTCCGGCCGCCATGAAGCACCTGGGCTATGCAACGCTCGTCGCAGGTCTGGTCCTGATGATCACGGACGCGGTGCTGTGGGGCGAATACGTCAACTGGAACCCGACCCTGCGCACGGCCGCGTTCGGCATTCCGGCGATCTTCATCGTCAGCGGCGCGCTGCTGCTCGAAAGGGCTGGCGCTTCGGTACGCAGCCCGACCCTGATGCTGCTCGGCGGCGCCAGCTACTCGATTTATCTGATCCACCAGCTCGCCCTGCAATACACCCTCCTCCCGCTTGAGATGCTGTGGCCGAGGCCGGACGCTTTCGGTCTCATCGTGATCGGCGTCGCCGCCTTCACAGTCGCAACGCTCGCCGGCATCGCCATGCACCTCTGGATCGAAAAGCCGGTCACCGGGTGGCTCCACCGTTTCGCCAAGCGTGGCCGCTCCAAGAAGCCGGCCGTGTCCCCGGCTATTGCGCCTGCCGTCCCCAACGGGGCCGGCGGATCTGCCTGAGCGAGGGCGGGATGGTCAGCAACATCCAGGCGCTAAGAGCTTTCGCGGCGCTCGCTGTCTGCTGGCGGCACATGCTGATGTGGTTCGGGACGGACCCGGGGTATGGCCTGTTCCATGTCGGCCGGGCCGGCGTCGATGTCTTCTTTGTCATCTCCGGCTTCATCATGTTCCACACGACGCGGAACAACGACCGCACATCGGTACAGTTTTGGACCGACCGTGTCGTCCGCATCGCGCCGCTCTACTGGCTGATGACGTTGTTCATGGTTGCGCTTTACCTCGCGGGCCTGCCCTCCGGCGACGTCAAGCATATCGACGGCAATGATGTGCCGCTCGCCCTGCTGTTCCTGCCCAACATCCGCGGCGATGCGGACTGGAATCCGATCCTGTCCACCGGCTGGACCCTGATTTTCGAGATGTATTTCTACGCCTTGTTCGGCCTTACCTTCTTCCTGCGCTCGCAGGCGAAGGCGCTGGCGCTGCTTACCGCGTTCTTTATCGCGACCTGGCTTATCTCCACGCGGGTTCCGCTGCCCTTTACGCTGTTCCGCTGGTCCGAGCCGATCACGCTGGAGTTCGCCGCCGGCGGGCTCCTCGCGCTCTTGTACCGTTCGCCTGTCGATCTGCCGAAGCTCTCTGCCAGGATCGCCGGTTGGTTGCTGATCGCCATCGGCGCCGCGGCCTTCTTCGTAGTCGCCTACCTCTTCACTGACGCCACCGCCGAGCCAACCGCCTTCCGCACGCTGATCAACGGACCGCCTGCGGTCATGGTCGTTGCGGGCGCGCTTATGCTGGAAAGGTCCGGCGTCGTCTGGAAAAGCCGCACGCTGCTTCTGCTTGGCGCCGCCAGCTACTCGATCTACGTCGTCCACCTGCCGGTCTTCCAGTACGCCGCGCTGTTGTGGAGCCAGCTGTCGCCGGAGATGCCGCAGCTTCTGCCGCTCTACTACGCCGCCGCCTATGCGGCGGCGGTGCTTGCAGGCCTCGCGCTGTACTTCGCTTTTGAAAAGCCGGTGACCGCTTTCCTCAAGTCGCACCTGAAACACAGAAGCGTGCGCCCCGTCGTCGCAACCTGACGCGGGGCGCAGCCGCCTAGTAGCGGTAGTGTTCCGGCTTGTAAGGCCCCTGCGGCGTCACGCCGATATAGGCCGCCTGCTCGGGCGACAGCTCGGTCAGCTTCGCGCCCAGCTTGTTGAGATGCAGGCGCGCGACTTTCTCGTCGAGATGCTTGGGCAGGGTGTAGACCTTGTTCTCGTAGGCCTTGCCGTTGGTCCACAGTTCGATCTGCGCCAGCGTCTGGTTGGTGAACGACGCCGACATCACGAATGACGGGTGACCCGTCGCGTTGCCGAGGTTCAGGAGGCGGCCTTCGGACAGCAGGATGATGCGCTTCCCGTCCGGGAAGTTGATCATGTCGACCTGCGGCTTGATGTTGTCCCACTTGTAGTTTCTGAGCGCCGCTACCTGGATCTCGTTGTCGAAGTGGCCGATGTTGCCGACGATCGCCATGTCCTTCATCTCGCGCATGTGCTCGAGGCGGATGACGTCCTTGTTGCCCGTCGTCGTGATAAAGATGTCGCCGGTCTTGGCCACGTCTTCAAGCGTCACGACCTCATAGCCGTCCATGCAGGCCTGCAGCGCGCAGATCGGATCGACCTCCGTCACCTTGACCCGTGCGCCGGCGCCGCGCAGCGAAGCGGCCGAACCCTTGCCGACGTCGCCATAGCCCAGCACGACCGCAACCTTGCCGGCCATCATGGTGTCGGTGCCGCGGCGAATGCCGTCGACGAGGGATTCCTTGCAGCCGTACTTGTTGTCGAACTTCGACTTGGTGACGCTGTCGTTCACGTTGATCGCCGGGAAGGGAAGGTGGCCCTTCTCCATCAGGCGGTAGAGCCGGTTGACGCCCGTGGTGGTTTCCTCGGTCACGCCCTTGATCGCGTGGCGTTGTTTGGTGAACCAGCCAGGCGAGGCCTTGAGGCGCTTCTTGATCTGCTTGTAGAAATGGATCTCTTCTTCCGATTCCGGCTTTTCGATCAGGCTCGTCTCGCCTTCCTCGACCCGCGCGCCGATCAGAACGTACATGGTGGCGTCGCCCCCGTCGTCGAGGATCATGTTGGAGAGGCCGCCGTCCGGCCACTGGAAAATCCTGTCGGTGTAGTCCCAGTACTCTTCCAGGTTCTCGCCCTTCACCGCGAACACGGGAATGCCGGCTTTGGCGATCGCCGCCGCCGCATGGTCCTGCGTCGAAAAGATGTTGCACGAAGCCCAGCGCACCTCGGCGCCCAGCGCCTTCAGCGTCTCGATCAAGACGCCGGTCTGGATCGTCATGTGCAGCGAGCCGGTGATGCGCGCGCCTTTCAGCGGCTGCTTCTTGCCGAACTCCTCGCGGGTCGACATCAGGCCCGGCATCTCTGTTTCGGCGATGGTCAGCTCCTTCCGGCCCCAGTCGGCAAGCTGGAGGTCTGCAACCTTGAAATCGTCGAACGCCATCACCGCACTCCTCTGGATTTTCGTGGGCGCGCCCTGTCCGGGCCGCCGGCGGACAGGCCTATAGCAGCGGTCCGCCGCCCCGGCAAATCATATAAAGATATCTTTATATGATTCTGCGGCGAGCCGTCGCGATCTCAGATTTTTCCTGGGCGCCGGATTCAGGTTTTGTGGAATTCCGCCACGTCCTTGCCATATCGGCTGTGTCAGGTAGTTGCGGTCGTTGTTGCACCCGCGCAACAGTGGCGGCCGACGCTCCAGGCAGAGAGCAACTCAAGGGCGATGATGATGATGATGATGATGAAGCGGACAGCAGCTGTGTTCCTGGGGGGATCTCTCGTGCTGGCGGTCTTCGCGGCGATGCCGGCCCTCGCCCAGGAAGGCGGCGCCCAGCAGCCCGGCACCATCGTCCAGCAGGGCGACGTCAACGACCAGTTCCCGGACGGCGGCAAGAAGGACGGCGCCGACCAGATCGACCGCGTCGCCGGCGGCTCGCCGCGCAGCGGTTTTCGCGCCCCTGACGGCGTGAAGCTCGTTAGCCCAGGCGCGCTGCTGTTCGCCAGCTTCGACAGGAATTTCGACGGCAAAGTCACCCGCGAGGAGATCGAGGCCGGCGCGTCCGGCGCCTTCGCCGCCGCGGACAGGAACAGGGACGGCAAGGTCTCGGGCTTCGAGCAGAGCGACTGGGCCGCCGTTGTCGCCAGTCCCAACGATGTCCTCGCCAACGCCATGACGTTCGACATCGATCTCGACCGCTCGATCACGCCGGCGGAGTTCGCCTCAGGCCTCAAGCGCATCGCCGATCAGATGATGGGCGTCGGCGGCAGCGAGATCGCGTTCACCGAGCTCGTGAAGCCGCTCAGCCAGCAGGAGCGCCAGGCCGAACGCGGCCCCGACCTGATCGATCCGCGCGCCGGCGGCGGTCGCAACGTCTCGCCGACAGGTGTGCAGTCCCGCTAGGGCGCAACGGCAAGCGTCGGTCGATCGCCTGCGGGAGATCGGAATGTTGCCTGGCTCGACAGGACCTCAGAAAAAAAAGCCGGCGTGAGCTGTAACCGGACGAATGCTTCGCTCGAATTCCTGTACCGAGGCTGGCTCGAGCGGATGACGGCGCCGATATGCGCCTTGCCCCAATCTGCCGGTGCGGCCTCCAAAGGGGTCGCGTGATCGACGCGACCAAAAGGATATCTCATGCGGCGTTTGAGCCTCGTCGTGACAATCCTGCTGGCCCTGGCGCTGGCCGGCTTTGCCGGGCGCGGATTTCTTAACCGCTCGGACTATGCTGTTGCTCCAGGCGCATCGCGTGACGATGCGGCGGCGTTCACGGACGGACGCCCAAACCTGGTCGCCGCCATGTTCTATTCGGCCTGGTGTTCAAGCTGCGCAGTCCTTGAGCCCAAGCTTCGCCGCATCGTTCCAGAGTTTGAAGGACGCGCCGTGGAGTTCACCAAGTTCGACTTTTCGCTCGGCCAACCCGAAACCCTCGCCGGCAAGGCGAAGGAGCTGGGCGTTGAGCCGGTCTATCTCATCAACAAAGGCGCGACAGGGTTCATGGCTCTGATCGATCGGCGAAACCAGAGCGTGATCGCGAACGTCACGATGAGTCAGTCAGAAAACGACATCCGCCGCACGCTCGAGTCGGCGATCGAAGCCGCTTCCAGACCCGCGCCCTAATCCTTCTCGTCGAACTTGCGGGCGATCAGCCCGCATACGGCGTCCAGCGCTTCGCGCGCCTGTGCGCCTTCGGCGTCGATCTCGATCACCTGTCCGACGCGCGCGCCCAGCATCAGCAAATCCATGATCGAGGCGGCGCTCGCGCTCATGCCGTCATAACGCACGGTCAGCTTGGCGTTGAACCGGGAAGCTTCACGCGCAAACGCCGCCGACGCCCGCGCGTGCAGCCCACGCTGGTTTACAAGCTCCGCGCTGCGGGACCACTTGTCCGTCATCGGATCTAGCCGCTCACTCCGCCCGTTGCAGGAGGGCGGAGGCGACGGAGATGTATTTGCGCCCGGCTTCCTGTGCGGCGAGCGCTGCTTCGGCGAGCGGCAGCTTGCCGCGCACTTCAGCCAGCTTGATCAGCATGGGCAGGTTGCAGCCCGCGATCACCTCGATCTTGGCGCCGCCCATGACGGAGATGGCAAGGTTCGACGGCGTGCCGCCGAACATGTCGGTGAGAATGACGACGCCGTCGCCCTGTTCGCACGCCTTGGCTGCGGCGATTATTTCCTTGCGGCGCATGTCCATGTCGTCTTCCGGCCCGATCGCGATGGCGCGCACGGCTTCCAGATGACCGACCACATGCTCGGCGGCGGCGATGAATTCCTCGGCCAGACGGCCGTGCGTAACGACGACCAGACCGATCATTGGGGAAGCTCCCGCATTTCCAAGGCTCTCATAGGTGAGGACTCGTTTGTCCGGGGGTCAATAGTCACAGTTCAAGCGGCGCCGGCGGCAGATCGACAACAAAGCGCGCACCGGCGATTTTCCCGTCCGTCATGCGGTTCTCCGCCCAGACCTTGCCGCGGTGCGTTTCGACGATCTGACGGACGATAGAAAGGCCCAATCCTGAATTATTTCCGAACTTCGCGCCCTGCGGACGGTCCGTGTAGAAGCGCTCGAAGATTTTCTCCAGCTTGTCAGGGGGAATTCCCGGCCCCTGGTCGTCCACGGCTATCCGCAGGAAAGGTCCGCGCGGCGAGGCGACGCGCGAAAGGGTGACCTTCACCTCGCCCCCCTGCGGAGAGAAGGAGCGCGCATTCTCCACCAGGTTGCGCAGCACCTGGCCCAGCGGACCCTCGCGGCCCATCACCGCCGTCCTGCCTTCGGCCTCCATGCTCAGCGTCACCCGCGCATCACTTTCGCGCGACGTGTCGCGGTAGATCGAAACGATGTCCTCGAGCAGGCGGGAAAGCTCCACCCGCACCAGCTTCTCGCGCACGATCTCGCCTTCGAGGCGCGACAGGTTCGAGATGTCGGAGATCAGCCTGTCGAGCCGCACCACGTCGCGCGCGATGACATCGCGCATCTTGTCGCGCACCGCCGGGTCCTGCACCGCCTGCGCGGTCTCGACGGCCGAGCGGATGGACGTCAGCGGGTTCTTCAGCTCGTGCGCCACGTCGGCCGCGAAACGTTCGTTGGCCTGGATGCGATCGTAGAGCGCGGTCGTCATCGCCTCCATCGCCTGCGCCAGGTCGCCGATCTCGTCTTTCCTGTCGTGCAGCTTGCCTAGGCTCAGCCGCTCGGTCGCGCCGGTGCGCACGCGGTCGGACGCTATCGCCAGCTTCCGCATCGGCCGCGCGATCCCCACCGTCAGCATCGTCGACGTGATGATGGCCACCATCACCGCCACGATGATCAGCGGCAGCAGCGCCGCACGCTCCGCGGCGATGATCTGCGCCACGTCGCTTGTCTCGATGGTGAGCGATCCCACCACCGCCGCCACCTTCTCGATCGGCACCGTTACCGACAGCACGCGCTCCGCCTGGTCGCCGAACCGCTCGGAGAAGATCGCCTCTTTGCCCGACAGCGCCTCCGCGACTTCTTCCTCCAGCGAGCGCGCCTCGGCGATCGATGGCCGCCCGCCCAGATTGATCGTCTCGATCGTCCGGTTGGCTGTGCGCACGAAATCCAGCCAGCCGCGCTCCAGCCCCGAGGGCTGCTTGATCGGCGGCAGGTCCTTCTCGTCGATTTCGTCCTTCAGCAGCAGCGTGTCGGCTACCAGTTCGCCGGAAGGGCTGTGAATCCGCATGCGCGACGCGCCCGACAGCGGCATGCGCTTCAGCTGTCCGCGCGCCACCTTCTCGTCGAGCCGCGGCGTGTCGTCGGTCGCGGTGTCCGTCAGGAAGGACGAAATGATCTGGCTGAGTTCCAGAAGGCTGGTCTTGCGCGCCTGCACCAGGCTGGACCGCACTTCGTTCAGCACCAGCGCGCCTGCGATCAGGATGACGAGGCCGGCGAGGTTGGATGCAAGGATCAGCCGCGCGATCGGCGACCATAAAAGCGGTCGGGCCGGCCGGAAGGGCGGGCGCAGCTTGCCCGCCTTCGGCGCCGCTTCCTTCCCCCGTCCGCGTGCTGGCCTGTTCGTCGGCAGCTCCAGCGGTTCCGGTGTTTCAGGCTTCCTTATAGCGATACCCCACGCCGTACAGCGTCTCGATCGAATCGAAATTGTCGTCGAGATCGCGGAACTTCTTGCGCAGCCGCTTGATGTGGCTGTCGATCGTGCGGTCGTCGACATAGACCTGATCGTCGTAAGCGGCGTCCATCAGCTGGTCGCGGCTCTTTACATAGCCGGGCCGCGTCGCGAGCGCCTGCAGGATCAGGAATTCGGTAACCGTCAGGCGCACCACCTTGCCGTCCCACTGGCAGGCGTGCCGGTTGGGGTCGAGCGTCAGCCGCCCGCGTACGATCGGCTTCTTGTCGCCGTCTTCCGGCGTGCCTGCAGCCCCGCCGCGCGAGCGGCGCAGGATGGCTTTCACCCGCTCGGCCAGCAGCCGCGTCGAGCAGGGTTTGCGGATGAAGTCGTCGGCGCCGATATTAAAGCCCACCACCTCGTCGATCTCGTCGTCCTTCGAGGTCAGGAAGATGGCGGGCAGGTTGGAGGTCTGGCGCAGCTTCCGCAGCAGCTCCATCCCGTCCATCTTCGGCATCTTCACGTCGAGGATGGCGATGTCGGGCGGGGTCTCGCTCAGCCCAGCCAGCGCCGCCGCGCCGTCATGGTAGGCGCGAACCTGGTATCCCTCGGCCTCGAAGAAGGCCTTCAAGGCCTCCACAATGTTCTCGTCGTCGTCCACGAGGGCGATGGTAGCCATAAGTCTTAATCTCCTGGCGGACGTCCCGCCGCGCTGCACTGCGCCATAATCGAGGTCCCTGAGCGTAAGGGCAAGGCCCGCTATCCATCTGGCGCACAAAGGATTCCGGGCGATTCCACTCGTCTGGCACACGAATTGCGGAATACCCGGCGAGCGATCGCCAGCCTGGTTAACCCAAAGCGGCGTTTCGCGGTGTGCAACGGAGAGTTCCAATGCAGGTCGTGACGATCAGCGGATTCAAAGGCGGCACCGGCAAAACAACCCTAGCCGCGCTCCTCGGCGTTGCTGCGATCAAGAACGGCCTGCGCGTCGCGGCGCTCGACCTCGACCGCAACACGCGCAACCTGTCCAACTTCCTCACCGTCCGCCGCGCGTCCAGGCTGCCTTGCCCCGACCATGTCATGCTGATGGATCTCGCCGACGGCGCCAGAGCCGCCTTGAAGCAGCCGTCCGGACGTCTCGAACCGCTGGTGCGCATGGCGCGCATGGACGGCTATGATCTTCTCGTCATCGACACGTCGTCGGGCAACCTTTCGGACGTTTACGAAGCCCACCTGCTGGCCGATGTCATCCTGACGCCGATGAACGAAAGCCCCGCCGACTTGCACGGGCTCTTTGCTCCGGTCGGCTCGAAAGCCGCGCCGAAGATCAACTACCGCGAAATGATCGAAACCGTGCGTTTCGACCGCCAGCGCGCAGGCCTGCCGGTCCAGCGCTGGCATGTCATCATGAACCGCACTTCGGCGCTGAAAACCAAGGTCAGCGACATCGTCAACGAGCGCACCGAGGTGATCGCCAAGGAAGCCGGCTTCGAGCGTACATGGCGCCTACGCGACCGCGTCGCCCATCGCGCGCTGTGCCTGGAAGGCCGCTCCGTGTTCGACGAACCGCTCGATGGCAAACTCACCATGAGCGAGCTGTCCGGCCGTTCGGAAGTCCGCGCCTTGCTGTCCGCGCTCCAGCCCCCGCCGCTGACCTTTTCGCGTCTCGCTGCGTAAGGCGGGAAACTCAGCACTCCGCCAAATACGACTCGGAACTGTCGCATCCCTGAACTAGCTTCGCCCGCGAAACACGACTCGCGTGGGAGGCCTATATGTTCCGTACTGTGCTGATGGCGACCGCCGCCGCCGCATTTGCCGCAAGCTGCACGACAACTGCCGGTTTGGGCGCCTCCGCCGCAGTCACGCCCGTCCAGGCGCAAGACAGCTACTACGTCTCTGCCCACGCTGCCGTCGCCCAGCGCGCCGCCGAACGCGGCGCCGGGCATGCCAAGAACGTCATCCTCTTCATCGGCGACGGCATGGGCATTTCCACCATCACCGCCGCGCGCATCTATGCCGGCCAGCAAAAAGGCGTGGACGGCGAAAGCTTCCGGCTCGCCATGGAGAAGCTGCCTTACTCGGCCTTCTCCAAGACCTACACGCACGACTCGCAGGTGGCCGACTCCGCGCCGACCGCCACCGCCATGACCACCGGCGTCAAATCCTACAACGGCACGCTGGGCGTCACGCAGTCCGCCAATATCCGCGACTGCGCCAGCGCAAAGATCAACGCGACCAACAGCCTGTGGGAGATCGCCGAAGACGCAGGTCTCGCCACCGGCGTCATCTCGACTGCGCGCTTCACCCACGCCACGCCTGCCGCTACATACGCCAAGACGACCGAACGCGACTGGGAAGCAGACTCGAATGTCTCGCCCGCCGGCAAGGCAGCAGGATGCACCGATATCGCAACGCAATTCCTTGGCTGGCGCCACGGCAACGGCATGGAGGTCGTCCTGGCCGGCGGCCGCGCACAGTTCCTGCCCTCGACCATGGCCGATCCGGAATACGCCAGCCAGAAAGGCGCGCGCGGCGACGGCCGCAACCTGATCGACGAATGGAAGGCCGGGGCCGCGGGCCGCGTCGCGGTCACCGACAAGGCCGGGTTCGACGCCTTCAACTGGAACGGCTCTGGTCAGATCCTTGGTCTCTTCGAACCCTCTCACATGCAGTACGAGGCTGACCGCGCGAAGGACGGGAAGGGCGAGCCCTCGATCGCCGACATGACAAAGGCTGCGATCACACGCCTGTCGCACAACCCCAAGGGTTATGTGTTGATGGTCGAGGGCGGCCGCGTCGATCACGCCCTTCATGCCAGCAATGCTTTCCGCGCGCTCACCGATACGCAGGCGCTCGACGAAGCCGTCGCCGCCGCCCTCGCCATGACGGATGCGAAGGACACGCTGATCATCGTCACTGCCGACCACTCGCACACGCTGATCATCCAGGGCTATCCGCAGCGCGGAAACCCGATCCTCGGCCTCGCCAAGGAGAACGACGAGCTGGCGAAAGGCCGCGACGGCAAGCCCTACACCACGCTCAGCTTCGCCAACGGTCCCGGCTCTATCTGCAAGGAGCAGCCGGACAAGAAATGGCTCTGCGACCGGCAGGATCTCACCAATGTCGACACGCAGGCGCTCGACTTCCAGCAACCCTCGCTGACGCCGCTCGGCTCCGAAACCCACGCCGGCGAAGACGTCGCCATCTATGCCGGCGGCCCCGGCGCCAACCTGTTCTCCGGCACGGTCGAGCAGAACGAGATCTTCCACGTCATGGCGAAAGCGCTGCGGCTCACCAAGTAGGGTGCATAAGGCCAAAGGCCGCAATGCACCGTCCCCGGCCTTCCGACATGCACCGCTTGTGCTCGCTGCTCGGGCGACGGTGCATTGCGCTTCGCTTATGCACCCTAAACGCCGCGCCTCACTCCACCGCCGAATAGACCAGCGCGCGGATCTTGTCCTGATCCTCCAGCCCGCCGTCTGGGATCAGCTGCACCATGTAGCTGACGGTGAGGCCTTCCTTGGGATCGACCCAGTAGGTCGAATGATACGCCCCGCCCCAGCCGTATTCGCCCAGCGATCCTGGCTGCCCCGACTTGCCGAGGTCGGTGAGGATCCTGAAGCCGAGGCCAAAGCCCATGCCTGGCTGGAACGTCGCGAACACCAGATTGTCCGACGTCATCAGCTCGACGCTCTTGCGCGAGAGATAGCGCTTGCCGTCCAACTCGCCGCCTCGCCGCAGCATTTCGAGGAAGCGCGAATAGTCCTTCGCCGTCGAGAGCAGTCCGGCGCCGCCGGAGAACGCAACGCACGGCCCGCCGGCATAGTGCCCCTGTCCAATATGGCTGGTGCCCTGCAGCGCGCCTGGGCTGGGCGCTCGCTCGATCTTCCCATCCTTGGCCGAGTAGACCACGGCGAACCGCGGCGCCTTTTCCTCGGGCAGGCAGAAGGACGTATCGACCATCCCGAGCGGCTCGATCAGCCGCGCGCGCAGGAACTTGTCCAACGTCAGGCCCGATACCTTCTCCACCACCACGCCGAGAATGTCGGTGTTGTAGCCATAGACCCACTGCTCGCCCGGCTGCTCCGTCATCGGCAGCTTGGCCATGCGCTTCACCACTTCCGACACCGGTTCGCGCTTGTCGGCGAAATACCAGCCATAGATGCCCGCGTCGCGCCACGCACGTTCTGCCGGTCCCGTGCCATACGAAATGCCCGCCGTATGCGTGAGCAGGTCGCGGATGGTGATCGCCCGCCGCGCCGGCACGACGTCGTACCCGCCGCCGACCCGCGGCGCCGCAACCGTCGTGCGCTGCCACTCCGGCAGGAACTTGCCGAGCGGATCGTCCAGCACGAGCTTGCCTTCCTCCATCAGCATCATGATGGCGACGCTGGTCAGCGCTTTCGATTGGGAAGCAATCCGGAAGATGGTGTCTTCCCTCATCGGATCGCCCGCTTCCTTGTCCCGGAAGCCGTACGCTTCCGAGAACACGTCGCGGCCGTCCTGCTGGATCATCACCACCGCGCCGGCGATCTTCTCGTCGGCGACATAGGCCTTCATCGCCGCATCGAGCTGCTTCAGCCGTTCTTGCGAGATGCCGTGCTTGGCCCCGCCCAGCGACGGTTCGGGCTTGGCCGCCGTCGCTGGCGTCGTCGCGGCCGGCAGGGCGGTGCAGCTGGCCAGCGCCGCCGCGCTCGCGCCCGCCAACAGGCCCGCAAGCAGCATTTGCCTCAACTGCGCCATCGCCGTCTCCCGCTTGATTTGCTGTGCCGGACGATGGTTAGACCTGCCCCCCGGGTCAAGACGCCCGCCGCGCACGGACACGCCTGGAAACGCCCATTACAATGCCTCAGCCGGGGCCTCTTCCGGGCGAATTGAATTGATCCTTTACCAGCACGGGCGACAGTCCCGCCCCATGAGCGAGGGCTACGACTACATCATCATCGGCGCCGGCTCCGCCGGCTGCGTGCTCGCCAACCGGCTGTCGGCGGACCCGAAAACGCGGGTTCTGCTGCTCGAGGCAGGACGCCGCGACGACTGGATCTGGTTCCACATCCCGGTGGGCTACCTTTTCGCCATCGGCAACCCGCGCGCCGACTGGATGTTCGAGACCGAGCCGCAGCCTGGCCTCAACGGCCGGCCCATTGCTTTTCCACGAGGAAAAGTGATCGGCGGCTCGTCCTCGATAAACGCCATGATCTACATGCGCGGTCAGGCCGCCGACTATGACGGCTGGCGCCAGCTCGGCCTGCGCGGCTGGAGCTGGGAGGATGTCCGTCCCTACTTCCTCAAGCACCAGGATCACATCGAGCCGGGCGACCACCACGCCGCCGGCGGCGAATGGCGCGTCGAGCATCTCCGTATGAAGTGGGAAATCCTCGACGCCTTCGCCGACGCGGCCGAAAGCGCCGGCATCGCCAAAGTCTCCGACTTCAATACAGGCGACAATTCAGGCGTCGGCTATTTCCAAGTGAACCAGAAGGCCGGCCGCCGCTGGTCCACCGCGCGCGGCTTTCTCAAGCCGGCGCTACAGCGTCCCAACCTCACGCTCGAGACGCGCGCCATGGTGCAGAACATCGTGATGCACAACAACCGCGCCATCGGCGTCTCGTGGATCCGCAACGGCCGCGCCGGCGTCGAACTCAACGTCACGCCCGCGCGCGCCTCGGTCATCCTCTGCGCCGGCGCGGTTCAGACGCCCAAGATCCTCGAACTCTCCGGCATAGGGCAGGGCGAGCGCATCCGCTCGCTTGGCCTGCAGGTCGTGCACGATCTTCCCGGCGTCGGCGAGAACCTGCAGGACCATCTCCAGCTCCGCGCCATCTACAAGGTCATGGGCGTCCCCACGCTCAACGAACTCTACGCGCAGGTCTGGCGCCGCCCGCTGATGGCCGCCGACTACGCCTTCCGCCGGCGTGGGCCCATGACCATGGCCCCCTCGCACATGGGCGCCTTCGCCAAATCGAACGAGCGCCACGCCACGCCCAACATCCAGTTCCACATCCAGCCGCTGTCCCTGCCGAAATTCGGCGACCCGCTGCACGACTTCCCGGCGATGACGATCAGCGCCTGCAACCTTCGCCCCGACAGCCGCGGCTCGGTGCACGCCAAAACCGCCGATCCCGACCACGCCCCCGCGATCGATCCCAACTACCTCTCTACGACAAGCGACCTTGCCACCGCCGTTGAGTCGATCCATCTCATTCGGAAAATCGTCGCCGAACCCGCGCTGCAGAAATACGCCCCGGAAGAATTCCTCCCCGGCGCCAAGGTCCAGTCCGACGAAGACCTTCGCAGGGCGGCTGGCGACATCGGCACCACCATCTTCCACCCCGTCGGCACCGCGAAGATGGGCCTCCGCTCCGACCCCGCCGCCGTCGTCGACGACCGGCTCCGCGTCTTCGGCGTCGAAGGCCTGCGCGTGGTCGATGCGTCGGTGATGCCGCGCATCACCTCAGGCAACACCAACTCCCCCACCATCATGATCGCCGAGAAGGCCGCTGCCATGATTCTGGAAGATGCGAAGGCTCTGGTGCGCTGAATTCGCTTTTCAGGGCATCTGAAAGCCCTGTTTGACCACACTTGCCGCCAGATATACCTCTCCGCCCACTGATTTCCCGCCGGAGCCTCCCATGGCCGTCTCCACCTATCTGGATTTCGAAAAGCCGCTCGCCGATCTTGAGAAGAAGATCGCCGAGCTGGAAACCGCCGGCGGCGACGCCATCGGTGATGAAATCGAAAAGCTGCGCGAGAAAGCCGCGCAAAAAGAGCAATTGCCTATTGATTCAACTGATGCCCTTATCAGAACAGCCTATCATAAATCAGAAAACTTAGATAAAGTACTACATGAAGATCAAAAATATTTGCTCTCATTAATTAATTCAGATAAAAATGTCATCGTAAGTGCACCAACAAGTTTTGGCAAAAGTCTATTAATAGAAGAGATTGTTGCAACTAAAAAATTCCTCAATATTATTGTGATACAACCAACTTTAGCTCTACTTGATGAAACGAGAAGAAAGCTAATGAAGTACAACGAATATTATAAGCTAATAGTTCGTACATCACAAGAACCTAACATAGAAAATGGAAATTTATTCTTGCTTACTGCCGAAAGAGTTAATGAATACAAGAATTTGCCAAAGATTGATTTAATTGTCATAGACGAATTCTATAAGCTAAGTGCAAAAAGAGATGATGAAAGAGCAGATTCATTAAATAATGCTTTTAACTATATCCTAAAAGCATACAATCCTAAATTCTATTTACTTGGGCCAAATATTGATTCAATTTCTGAAGGTTTTGCAGAAAAATACAATGCCACATTTTATAAGACAAACTCTTCCTTGGTTGATACAAAAGTAATTGATGTTTATAGTCAATATAAAGAATTTTTTGACAAGCCCAGAAAATTTAAGATATACAAAGAAGATATCTTATTTGATTTATTACTCAGTCTTTCGGACGAACAATCTATTATCTATTGTTCATCTCCTTCTAGAGTAAGATATTTATCAAACAGATTTCTCTCTTATCTTTTGGAAAGAGGTATTGTAAAAGACAATAATAATTTAGATATAATTGAATGGATCAGAATTAACGTCTCCCCAGAATGGAGTTTAATAAATTTATTAAAAAATGAAATAGGAATACATGACGGCGCATTACAAAAACACATTACTTCAACAATAATTGATTATTTTAATTCGCAGAAATTAAAATATTTATTTTGTACAACTACAATTATTGAAGGTGTAAATACGAGTGCTAAAAATATCATCTTTTTTGATTCTACAAAGGGCAATCAAAATCCAATTGATTATTTCGACTATTCTAATATAAAAGGAAGAGCTGGCCGTTTAATGGTTCATTACATAGGCAAAATATACAATTTCAATCCTATCCCTGAAAACAACCAAGTTATTATTGATATTCCTTTTTTTGAGCAGAATCCTATATCTGATGAAGTTCTAATTAACCTTGAAACAAATGAAGTAAAAGAAATCAATAGAGAGCAATCTCAAAAAATAGAAAATTTACCCCAAAATGAAAAAGAGTTAATTAAAAAAAATGGAGTTCATGTATTTGGCCAAAAAAACATAATTGAAACCATTCGAGTTGACATACATACTAAATATCATTTAATCTCATGGAATAGATTCCCCACAACAGACCAACTGGAATATGTGTTGTCACTAGCTTGGAATAATTTATTAAAACCAAATGAATCTGTTAGGCCTATGACATTAAATGGTTTAGTTACTGTCACTCAAATTTATGGCTACAATCAAAGTGTTTGGAATTTGATTAATAATAGTTTCAGTTATTTTAAAACTCTTGCAGCATATTCCACTCTTTCGGATAATGAGATTATGGATGAAGCAATAAGAAGCAGTTTTCAAGTTTTAAAGCATTGGCTTGAGTATAAAGTTCCCAAATGGCTATCTGTTATTAATTCTATTCAAGAATTTGTTTGCTTGGAAAAAGGACTAAGACCAGGGAATTATTCTTATTTCTCAAACTTAATCGAAAACGATTTTCTCCGTGAAAACATGGTTTTATTAAGTGAGTTTGGTATCCCTAGTTCAGCAATAAGAAAGCTTGAACAAATTATTCCTGCTAATATTTCGCAAGAAGAAGTATTTAAAATGATTAAGACTCCAAATATTTATAACAATAAGATTTTTATAGAATACGAAAGGAACAAAATTATAAACAACTAAACATCGCTTAACTAAAATATTTGCAAAGGCTGTGCTTGACGAAAAATAAATCGGCAGAAAATCTCTATACTTGTTCGTTATCTGCAAACTATTGTAACAGTGCTAAACTTTAAACTGACTGCAAGAAATGATTGACACAATAATTGAAATACTCATTGACGAATCTGGAAGTATGGGCTACATGAAAGGTAGCCCAGAACATGAAAATAAATATTTAGTTGAGGGACTTACACGAATGAGTTTAATCAAAAAAATTATGACAGATGAAATTATTCCTACTATTGACTACGCAACACAAATAATTATCCGAACTTTTAGAAACAACAGTAAAATAGTTAACGGAAAAGAAGTGGAAGGAATTGTAACTCCAATTATTTACGAAGGCATTTTTGATAAGCAAAAAATTTTAGCGGTAGTGACTTCCCTTCAAGACCCACCAATTGGGGGAACTCCAATTACCGCAGCAATTAATGCAGCGATTTCGGATTTAGTAAAACATCCTAAGAGTGATAGAAAAATAATTCTTCTGACTGATGGAGAGGAAAACGGAACAGGCGATTACAGATTAGCTGCAAAGCAAGCATTAGAATTGGAGGGAATTCCTTGTAAAATATTTATTGTAGGTATTGATCAAGACGAAATATCAGAAAAAAAATCTAAAGAAATTGCTACTGGAGGTTATTACAATATCAAGTCGAAATCGTTTGTAAATGATGAAGTGAAAAAAGTTTTAGCCCCGCTAAAAACGGTAGTTCTTCAAAACACAATTCAAAATATTCAAACGGCGGTAAGTAATCCTTTGCCAAAACCACAAAATCAACCACAATCAAAACCGCAAATTCAAGCAAAAACGGTTGTTCAAACAATTGAGAAAAAAATCGAAACTATTAAGCAAGAGAGCAAGAAGGTAACAGCTTTACAACTTGAAGAATTAGAAACTAAAATCAAGGAGCAGATTTCAAACACTCAAAAGCTTCTTTCTGAACTTTCATCATTGAAAGAACTTTTAAGGATTGACGCTCTACTTGAAACAGGAATTGACTCTACTACTCTTACAATAGATAATGAATATAGTGAAAGTGTGAGGCAACGCAGTGAATCATTTCTCTATAAATTACTTTGTGACAAATATGGAACAAATAAAGTCAAATGGTTAAATCAAACTGCAGAAAGTTTTAATCAACACGACTTTGAACTCTCAGACGAGAATGGAAAAATAGTTCAGTTGATAGAATGTAAAGGCACAGCAAAAGACAAACCTACTTTCTACTTGACATCTAACGAATGGAATTACTTTTTAGAACATAAAGAATTGTATCAGATTTACAGGGTATTTAATGTTGATGGAGAGATGAATGCTGTTTGTATTGATAACTTACTTGCTTCACTTTTAGAAAAACGAGTTGTTCCATACTTATTGAAAGTAGAAATTATAAAAGAAGGCAGAGTATTTTTAACTTTGACAAATTAGCAATGGATACCTCCCAACTCAGGACTTCAATACCCTGCTCCTACGTTGAAAAAAGATAAACTGCTCACAGGCTGCCGGATGGAAGCGGAAAGCCCGGTGAAGACAGGTGCATAGCCTTTGTGCCGGACCTGCCTATGCCGGCAGGCAGGCAGCCGGAACCCAAGCCGCATTATCCTAATCCTGCCAACAGCCCCAAAACAGCGCCGCACAAGCATTTCAGCAGATTTTTTAGCTGCCAGAATTATAGCAAAAAACTTCCCCTTTTTCTTCTCAAAACCACTCTCATGGCTTACCTTCGCTGCCCCGTATAAAACAACGGGGTTTTATTATGTCTTTTAATATTATTAAACAATTAAACGCAGATGCACAGGAAGGTGCTGCTACTCCAGAAGTAGAAGCAACTGCTGCGGTAACAAATGTGCCTGTGGAAGCTATGCCGAAGATCGGAACGGAAGCTGCTGCTGAATCAGCTGCACCAGTGGTTGCAAAAGCACCAGTGGAAGAAAGGATCGTAACTGCTCACGACGACTTTGACTGGAGTGTTGACAAACGCAACGTTACCAGCTACAGCAAAGACGAAAAGATCAAGTACGACAAAGTGTATGATGACACTTTTAAACAGATCAACGATGGCGAAATGGTGCAGGCTACAATTGAAGCCCTCACTAAAACTGACGCTGTGGTAAACATCGGCTTTAAAAGCGACGGGCTTATTTCTTTGAACGAATTCAGGGACATAGCCGGCGGCCTTAAAGTAGGCGACATTATTGAAGTGATGGTGGTGGAAAAAGAAGACAAAGAAGGAAACCTTCACCTTAGCCGCAAACAAGCCCGTACCACCGTGCCTGGGAAAAAATTGTGGAACTGCACAAAACTGGTGAAATTGTTACCGGTATTGTTACCAGCAAAACAAAAGGCGGCCTTATCGTTGATGTATTTGGTATGGAAACATTCTTACCAGGTATCTCAGATCGATGTGAAACCTGTTACTGATTACGATCAGTTTGTTGGTAAAACAATGGAGTTTAAAGTTGTTAAGATCAACGAAACCATTAAGAATGCAGTTGTATCTCACAAAGCACTTATTGAAAGCGATATCGAAGCACAAAGGGCAGAGATCATGGGCAAGCTGGAAAAAGGACAGGTACTGGAAGGTACTATCAAAAACATCACCGACTTCGGTGCGTTTCTTGACCTTGGCGGCTTAGATGGTTTACTGTACATCACTGATATTTCATGGGGCCGTATCAACCACCCAACTGAGGTGTTGAAGATGGACCAGAAACTGAACGTGGTGGTTCTTGACTTTGATGATGATAAAAAACGTATCAGCCTTGGCTTGAAACAATTGACTCCTCATCCATGGGATACTTTAACGGAGAACATTAAAGAAGGCGAAATTGTAAAAGGTAAAGTGGTTAACATTGAAGACTACGGTGCTTTCTTAGAAATTATGCCAGGTGTTGAAGGCCTTGTACACGTAAGTGAAATTACATGGGCTAACACTCCGGTTAATGCTAAAGAATTCTTTAAACTGAATGATGAGTACGAAGCTAAAGTGGTAACACTTGATAAAGACACCCGTAAGATGAGCCTTTCTATTAAACAATTGAGCGCTGATCCATGGAGTGAAATTGAAACGAAATTCCCTGAAGGAAGCAAGCACACCGGTGTTGTTAAAAACATCACTCCTTATGGTGTGTTTGTTGAATTGGCTACCGGTATCGGTGGTATGGTTCACATCAGCGACCTTAGCTGGTTAAAACGTTTCAACAATCCGAATGAGTACACCAAAGTTGGCAGCAACATTGATGTGGTTATTCTGAACATTGATAAAGACGGACGCAAATTCAGTTAGGACACAAACAAATTGAAGAAGATCCATGGAACTCACTGGAAGGTACATTCCCTGTTGGCAGCATCCACGAAGGAACTGTTATCAAAAGAGATGATAAAGGCGCTGTAGTACAATTGCCTTATGGTTTGGAAGGCTTTGCCCCTAACCGTCACCTTGCAAAAGAAGATGGTAAGAGCATTGTTGCTGACGAAGTGAACAAGTTCATGGTAATTGAATTTGACCGCAACGACAAGCGTATTGTTCTTAGCCATACCCGTTTGTGGGAACAGGCGATAGAAGAAGAAAAGCAAGCTGTATGAAAAGAGAAAAAAGCAGAAGCAGAAGTAACTAAGAAAGCAGTGAAAAACCTGCAGAGCAAAGTGGAGAAATCTACTTTGGGCGACTTAAGTGCTTTAGCTGATATTAAAGCTAAGTTTGATGCCGGTGCTGCTGAAGCACCTGCTGCTGCTGCTGCTGAAGCACCTGTTGCTGAAGCACCAAAAGCTAAAGCTCAAAAGCTAAAGAGCCAAAAGCTGAAGAGCCAAAAGCTGAAGACCAAAAGCTGAAGAGCCAAAAGCTGAAGAGCCAAAAGCTGAATAATATTTGCCAGTGAAAAGACAGTAATCCCATCACAGCAATGTGGTGGGATTTTTTTTATAAGGATTAATAATGATTGATATGATTTGTATGATTTGTTTGCTTCTTAGCGTGTAATTTTTTTGAGCCCGGCTGTAGTGCTATAATGCTTCAGTGGCAACAGTTGTTTGTTACTATTCCTTTTTGCAAAAAAGGGATAGTAATCACTCTTGTACAGTTTTTCTTTATTGAACAAAACAATTGAATTCATAAATCATTACAATAATCATCGTTACTTTGCAAAGAGAAATAAATGCTTAAATGAACGACAACTTTCATAAATATTTTATGCTGATGTGGCTTGCTGCTGGCAAGTGTGTTTGGTTTTGCTGCCCTCGTTGCTATTATCTTTTTTGTGCTGAAATTATTTGCAGTTAGCTGTGTCTTTTATTCCCGGTTCCAGCTATGTGTTTGAGTTTTTTATTACAACTGCTCCCTATTTAATTTTATTTGCTGCCTATTATTTGGTGCACAAAAAAATATCATCCAGCAAAACAAATATTTCATCTGTAGCAGCAAGAATTATATTGACAGTGGGAAGTTTAGTTTGTATAATGCAATTGGTATTTGCATTGATGCTGTTCTTTAAAGTAAGGACAAGCTGGCTAATGACATACAATGAATATGATAAGGCAGGTTTTGCACTGCATTTAATTTTGATATTGATAGCGGCAGGTGTATTGGCAACTGGGGATGCGAAAGAAAAAAGCTGGCTGGAGAGGCAGTAGGGCAACGTTACTTGTTGCTTGTTTCTCGTTGGCCGTTTCTCGTTGGGGTATATAATTTATACAGGTAGTAATAGGAATCAAGCTATATCTTGAGAACATTATCAATTATCACATTATCCATTACTAATTGCTTTCGCTGCAATCCATCCTGTTGTCCATGCATTTTGAAAATTAAAGCCACCGGTTACACCATCTACATTTATCACTTCACCTGCAAAAAATAAATTGGGTACAATTTTACTTTGCATTGTGTTGTAGTCAATCTCATTCAAATTAATTCCACCGGCTGTTACAAACTCTTCTTTAAAAGTTGTTTTGCCTTTTACTGCAAACTCCTGTGTACATACATTTTTAATGAGTTTGTTTTGTTCTTTGGCAGGCAGATCTGCCCAGCGTATATCTTCGTTAATATCGCTTTGTTGTAAAAGATATTGCCAAAGTCGTTGCGGCAAATTAAATGGATTGGTATTGATGATTTTTTTTGCTGCTGTTTCAAAACGTATGCTTTGTAATTTTTCTCTTGCAGTATTTTCATTGTAATCGCTTACCCAGTTTACAGTGATGGTAAAATGCCAGTTAGCAACTGCTAATTCTCTTGCAGCAAATGCAGATAGTTTTAAAACTGCAGGGCCACTCATTCCCCAATGTGTTATCAGCAATGGGCCTTGCGATGATAATTTTGTGCCATTGATTTTTACTGTTGCATTGTCTGCCACCACATCCCATCAATTCTGTAATGGTATTGCCAGGAATATTGAATGTAAATAAGGAAGGAACTGGCTCTTCAATTGTATGGCCTAATTTTTTCAGCCAATCAAACTGTATTGCTTTAGGATAACCACCACTGGCAATACATACATAATCAGCATTTTATACTCTCATTACTTTAAAAGCAATTGTCCATTGCCCATTGCTAATTGTCAATTCGTTCAGCTTCCCTGTTCATCAATATCTCCACCCCATATTTATTCGCTTCCTTCATCAAACAATCAATGATCGTTTGTGATGAATCGGTAACAGGAAACATTCTTCCATCAGCTTCAGTTTTAACTCACTCCTCTTTCTTCAAACCATTGTAATGGTATCCGTTGTAAAAAAATGATGAAATGCTTTTTTCAAAAAACTGTTCCCTCTTGGATATTTTTTTATCATGTCTGCAATGCTGAAACAACTGTGTGTAACATTGCATCTTCCACCACCGCTAACTTTTACCTTGCTTAACAGTTTAGATGATTTTTCAATAATAGTTACCTGCAATGAGGCATTCATCCTTGCTGCATTTACTGCACAAAAAAAACCTGCGGCACCGCCACCAATTACTATCAATCTTTTTTTATTCATAACTTAGATGAGGCCAAAAATAAGACAATAGACAATAGAGAATAGACAATGGACAATAGACAATGGGCAATGGGCAATAAACAATAGACAAGGGGCAATAAGCAAGAAACAAATCTAAACTTCTAAACCCTCTAAACCTACTAAACTCTCTAAACCTACTAAACCAATAAACCAAATGGCAACAGCAATCACCAAAGAACAGATTAAAGACATACCCGTTATGCCCTATCAAAAAATAAGGGATAATCTTAAAACAGGCGATATTGTTTTTTGCAGTGGCAGCTATGCATTTTCAGGTATTATTCAAAACCTTACTAAAAGTGTTTGGAGCCATGTGGCGGTTGTTTATAAAGATGAAGAGCTTGGACCGTGTGCTGATGCTGGAAGCTGAACCGTATGTTGGAATCAGGCTGATACCACTTTCCACTTATCTCAATGATTATAAAGGAAGCAAACGGCCATACAAAGGACAAATGATCATTGCAAACCTGCACCAGGAACTGCCAAAAGAACAAATGAACAGGGGCATCAGTTTTGGGTTGGATGCATTGACAAAGCCGTATGATAATTATGAAATATTCAGGATAATGATGAGGATACTTATTCCGTATTACAAAAAGAGAACGTAACCGCAGTTATATCTGCAGCGAATTGGTGAGAGATGTATTTGCAAAAGCCGGTGTTATTATCCAATACAAAGACACTTACATAAGCCCTAATCATATCTGGGTTGATGAAAGGATTTCTGAAAAGTACAGGGTGTTGTGAAATTAGTTTCAATTATATACTCAGCATAGATAATTTACTTTTATTTACGCCTGAATGTTGCCGAAATTTTTTTATAGCTTGCTAAGTACTTATCAAAATCTTCATTTGCACGCCCATTAATAATGTAGTAATGTCCCTTATCGTTAAACAGCATTACCAGGTAAATCATCTCAGCCTTCCCATCTTTTGATTTTCCATGTGCAACAATTTCATAGCCTTTTAAGCTATCAATGCTAATCTCCTTAAGTTCTTTAATAACATTCAACTCTCCTCTTGGAAGTTTTTTTATTCTATCTTCAGCATATTGACGCTGGTTTTCAGCAGGAATGTTTGCAATTGAATTTCCAACAATAAGTGTTGGTTTTTCAGTTGGTATTTTTCCATCGGTTGAGTACACCAAATTGCCCGAAACAAATTTCACCAATTTAAACTCTGAATCTTTAATATCAATTTCAAAATTTGCGGCATCAATAGAATTACCATTCTGCAATCCATTAGTATATATTACAGACAGCAACGCATCTTTTATTTTAGCTCCAATATCATTCGAACTTTCAGGATAAACTCCATTTACAAGTACAGTTTCTTTAACATCTCCAAAAATCAGTATTTGCTTTATGTACGTTACTCCATATGCAGCTTGCGTTACATTAACTAATACTGCTTTGGAATTATTTAAGCTTATTGTTTCTTTACTAACAAAGGTCATTCCTTTTGTTTTCAAAGCCTCTACAGTAAATCCATCAACAATGGACTGAAAAGGACCGGGTATTTCGTTTATCATTATTGAAGCACCATTGCTTTCATTTTGAAAACCACTAAAGTTAGTTGCTGCAACAAAGCCGTCTGGTGGTATAATACTACATTTAGTACCTGGCACTTTTATATGCTTCCCGGTCTGAGAAAAACTAATTTGGAAAAAGAATGTGAATAGTATAAAAAGAGTATTCTTCATGTTAGAATTAGAAGTATTAAAAATTATGTTTCAAGCGAAAATATAATGTCATTAATCAATAATCAGAAAATAAATTAGGATTTGCTTTTTCCGCAGCTTCTATTTCCGCAAACGATGAAAGTATATCAGCTTTATCTTTTTTGTACACACACGTTATGCTCATAATGTGCTGCAGGTTTGCCATCTTCTGTTCTTATCGTCCAGCCATCTTTATCGTGATAAACTTTCTTTGTTCCCAAGGTTTATCATTGGTTCAATCGCAATCACCATCCCTTCTTTTAATTTAGCACCGGTGCCACGTTTGCCATAGTTAGGTACTTGTGGGTCTTCATGCAATTTTCTTCCAAGCGCCGTGGCCAACCAATTCTCTTACCACACCATATCCTCTTTCTCTTTCTGTATAATTTTGAACTGCATAAGCAATATCTCCCACCCTGTTGCCATGCACTGCTTTTTCAATGCCTTTGTATAAGAGATGCCTTTGTATCTGCCATCAGTTTCTTTTACTTCTTCAGGAATTTCGCCAATAGCAAAAGTGTAAGCGCTGTCTCCATGAAAACCATTTTTAAAAACACCTACATCTACTGAAACAATATCACCTTCTTTCAATGGCATCATTTGTTGGAAAGCCATGTACCACCGCATCATTCACACTTATACAACAGGCATAAGGAAATGCAGGATTACCATACCCTTTAAAAGAAGGGGTTGCACCATTATCTTTATAAACTCTTCCGCAATATTATTCAATTCCATTGTGGAGATACCCTCTTTGATTTGAGCAGCTACATGCGCCAGTGTTTTACTTACCAGCTGGCTGCTTATCCTCATCAGCTCTATTTCCTGCTTTGTTTTATAATGAATCATATCCCTGTCCCCTTAGCTAACGTGGAAATTATAAATATTGTTATTAAAATAAACCCCGACGATTTAACGCCAGGGTTTTGATAATTTTTTACTCTCTCCTAGTTCCCCTTTAGGGGGCGGAGGGGTTACATTCCGCTTGCAACAGTCTGCCTGCCCTGTATCCTGCCACTGCTCATTAAGCCATCGTACTGGCGCATGAGTAATTGTGTTTCTATCTGCTGCAATGTATCTAATATTACACCTACCATGATCAGCAATGAAGTACCACCATAGAAAGTAGAAAAGCTCTTGCTGTGTTTTAAATACCAATTCAAATATACCCGGAAGAATACCAACGAATGCTAACAAAACAGCACCAGGCAAAGTAATCCTGTCCATAATGGTACCAATATAATCAGCAGTATCCTGCCCGGGTTTTACACCCGGTATAAAACCATTGTTGCGTTTCAGATCTTCAGCCATTTGTTTTGGATTGAAGATAAGCGCTGTGTATAGGAAAGTAAATGCAATTACACAAACTGAATACACAATCATGTAAACAACATTGGTATGATCAGTAAAATATTTTGCCCATCCACCACCGGTAAAACCTGAGAATATTGTTGGTAAGAATAAGTATAGCCTGTGCAAAGATGATTGGCATTACACCGGCAGCATTTACTTTCAATGGAAGAAAGTTTCTTGCACCACCAAACTGCCTGTTGCCAACAATTTGCTTGGCATAATTAACGGGCACCCTTCTTGTTCCCTGTATCAGCATTATCAAGCCCCATGATGATAGCAACAAGAAATGCAATTTCAATTAAGAAGATAAGCAAACCACCGCCGCCTCTTGTAGCCCTTGAACCCCACTCCTGCATAAATGCCTCTGGAAGCCTGGCCAAAATACCCATCATGATGATGATAGAAGTACCATTTCCTAACCCTTTATCAGTAATTTTTTCACCAAGCCACATTACAAACAATGTACCTACGGTAAGTATGATAACTGTAGATACAGCAAAATATGGTTCAAAAGATGGAATTAAAGCATCTCTTATTCTGGCTGTGTAAGTAACCGATATAAGCAGCCGCCTGGAAGGCTGTAACAATCACTGTAAGATAACGTGTCCATTGATTGATTTTCTTTCTTCCACTCTCTCCTTCCTTTTGTATCTTCTGCATTTGAGGAACCAGGATGGTCATCAACTGCATAAAGATAGATGCAGAGATATAAGGCATGATACCTAATGCAAAAATGGAAGCTTTTGAAAAAGCACCACCTACAAATGCATCAAGCAAACCAAGCATGCCACTTTTGGGCTATTTTCAGATTGACACTAGTTTATTAGGATCAATACCGGGTAATACAATAAAGGAACCGAGACGGTAAATAAACACAAGCAATCAAGGTAAACAATATTTTTTTGCGCAGTTCTTCGATGCTCCAGATATTCTTCAGCGTTTGGATGAATTTCTTCACAGAATTATTTTTAAAAATTTTTCTTTAAAACTAAAAAGACGCTTTTCATACCTGCCTTAATAACATGGCAAGCAGGAATGCGTCTGCAAATATCGGGGAATTATTTTACTATCTCAACAGTACCACCGGCAGCTTCAATAGCAGCTTTTGCTTTTGCACTGACAGCATGAACTTTGAAAGTAAATTTTCCTTTCATTTCTCCATTACCCAAAATCTTGATCCTGTCTGTTCCGCTTATCAAACCGTTGATATATAGATTTTCAGGAGCTAAATTCTGTGATACCATATTTTTCTGCAATAGTGATCAACCTGTCCGAGATTGATTACTTTGTATTCAATACGGTTAATGTTTTTGAAACCACGCTTTGGAACACGGCGCTGAATTGGCATCTGTCCACCTTCATGAGCCATTTTACGTTTGTAACCGGCACGGCTTTGTCCACCTTTGTTACCTTTTGTAGAAGTACCACCTTTACCACTTGCTTCACCACGGCCAAGGCGTTTGTCTTTGTGTACTGCTCCTTCGGCTGGTTTTAGAGAATGTAAATTCATTTTATTTATTTGATTTTGTACTTACGGGGTATCACCCCTCGCTTGTTATATTAATTTGCAAATTTGCATAATGTGCATAATTTGCAAATTGTTGAAATTCTATTTTAATAACTATAAAGCCATTCGATACAAACATTTCCAATTTGTATGATTGGCAAATTTGATAGCTATGCTTTTCCACTTTTATAAGATGGTTTACTTTAGTAACCATTCCTAAAATTTGTGGTGTAGCTTCTACTTCAACAGTTGCATTGATCTTTCTAAGACCTAATGCTGCCACTGTTCTCTTCTGGCGCTCCGGCCTGTCAATTACACTCTTAACTTGTGTTATTTTAATCTTTGCCATAAACTTATGAGTTGTAAGGTTTAAGGTTAAGTTGTAAGGTTCAGACGTTCTGCTCATTCACCATTCACCACTCACCATTACACCATTTTATCCGTTAAATACTTTCTTTAAAGATATCTGCCTTGTTTTTGCAACTGCAATTGGCTCACGTAAAGTTGCCAATGCTTTTACTGTTGCTTTTACCACGTTGTGTGGATTAGCAGAACCAAGGCTTTTTGCAAGTACGTCGGTAATACCAGCAGCTTCCAATACAGCTCTCATACTTCCTCCTGCAATTACACCAGTACCATGAGCGGCTGGTTTGATAAGAACTTTTGCAGCACCTTCTTTAGTCCATTGCTCATGTGGTATGGTACCATGCCTTACCGGAACTTTTATCAAATTCTTTTTTGCATCTTCAATTCCTTTTGTGATGGCTTCCTGCACTTCTTTTGCTTTACCCAATCCCTGGCCAACCACACCTGCTCCGTTACCTACTACAACCAATGCAGAGAAACTGAATGCACGCCCACCTTTGGTAGTTTTAACCACACGGTTGATAGCAACTACTTTTTCCTTCAGTTCAAGCTCACCTGCCTTTACCCTGTTGTTGTCGTTTGATTTTAACATGTATAGTCCGTTATTAAAAATTTAAAATTAAAATTGTAAACCGGCTTCTCTTGCACCTTCAGCCAAAGCTTTTACACGGCCATGATAGATATATCCACCACGATCAAATACAACAGCACTTACACCCAATTCAACTGCTTTTCTTGCAATAGCACTACCCACTAATTTGCTGGTTTCAGTTTTAGTACCTTTCTGTGCTTTGATATCTTTATCTTTTGAAGAAGCAGATGCAATGGTTGTACCAGTTTCATCATTGATCAATTGTGCATAAATATCAGTGTTGCTTCTGAAAACACTTAATCTTGGTTTAGCAGATACACCACTATCTCTTTTGCGGATGCGGTACCTGATCTTTTGCCTTGCACTTGCTTTGTTATTCATATTCTTTTATTTTATCTCCCGATACTGCCGGAAGCAATTTGAAAATTTGATGATTTGAAAATTTGAAAATTCTTTCGAAGGTTGTACCATTTCCAAATTGGCACATTTTCAAATTTTCAAATTAATTATTTACCAGCAGCTTTACCAGCTTTTCTTCTCAATACTTCACCTGCAAACTTCACACCTTTACCTTTGTATGGTTCAGGCTTACGTAAGCTGCGGATCTTAGCACACACCTGGCCGAGTAATTGTTTGTCTGCACTTTCCAGGCTGATCATTGGGTTCTGCCCTTTTTCCTGTGAAGTAGCAATTTTCAATTCTTTAGGAATTTCAAAAATGATATTGTGAGAATAACCTAAAGCAAGATCCAGAATATTTCCCTGGTTAGCTGCTTTAAAACCCACACCCACCAGTTCCATTTTCTTTGCATATCCTTCAGTTACACCTTTCACCATATTGCTTATCAATGAACGGTATAAACCATGCATTGCTTTATGACGGATCTGTTCAGTTGGACGTTTTACTTCTAACAGTACCTCCTTCACTTCAATGATAATATCACTGTCAACTGTTTGCTTTAATTCTCCTTTTGGTCCTTTAACTGTTACCACGTTGTGCTCCATCAACAGTGATGGTAACACCTTTGGTAATTTCAACTGGTTTTTTTCCTATTCTTGACATAGTCGGTTTTTATTTTATTGTTTATAATTTTGATTTGTGTTCAGCCACGACTGAGGCTTAATTGTCAAATCATTTATCTTATTTCCTTTAGGGATAGGTTTAATAAATATTGCAAAGTACTTCGCCACCTACATTCTGAGCTTTTGCTTCTTTATCAGTCATTACACCTTTAGATGTAGAAATGATTGCAATACCCAAACCATTCTTCACTCTTTTAAATTCTTCTGGCTTTGCATACGTACGCAAACCCGGACGGCTTACTCTTTCTAAACTCTGAATAACAGGCAATTTAGTAGCAGCATCATATTTCAATGCTATCTTAATTAAACCTTGTTTGCTGTCATCTTCAAATTTGTACTTCATGATGTACCCTTTATCGTACAAAATTTCAGTAATACGCTTTTTTAAATTAGAAGCAGGTATTTCCACAATACGGTGATTAGCCATTTGTGCATTACGGATTCTTGTAAGAAAATCTGCTATCGGATCAGTTACCATTGTTCTTTGTAATTAGTTGTTTGAATAAATTATTTCAATGCGATATCCTCGAGGTTGTTATTGGGTACTTGTTATTCGGTGTGTTCCATTGTACGATTAACGAATAACCATTCACCAATTTACCAGCTTGCTTTTGTTACACCTGGAATTTTACCCTGTGAAGCCATGTCACGGAACATATTCCTTGATAAACCAAAATGCCTCATGTATCCACGTGGACGTCCGGTTAACATGGCAACGGTTTCTTAAACTTACTGGTGATGCATTCTTTGGTAAAAGATCCAAAGCTTTGTAATCACCGGCTGCTTTAAGAGCCGCTCTTTTGTCTGCAAACTTAGCGTTCATTGCTTCACGCTTTCTCTGCCTGGCTTCTACTGATTTTTTTGCCATGTTGTTTTATTTTTTGTTATCTGAGTTGTCGAAGGGTTATTTTTTTACATTTTTAAAAGGCATACCTAATTCTTTCAACAACTCAAACGCTTCTTCGTTAGTGCCTGCAGTTGTTACAAAAGTGATATCCATACCAGTGATCTTATTCACTTTATCAATATCAATTTCAGGGAAAATGATTTGCTCAGTGATACCCAGTGTATAGTTACCACGGCCATCAAATGATTTATCATTCACACCTTTAAAATCACGTACACGTGGTAATGAAACAGATACAAACCTGTCTAAGAATTCATACATCTTTACGCCACGTAAAGTAACTTTTGCACCAATTGGCATTGCCTTACGCAGTTTAAAGTTGGAGATATCTTTCTTACTCATTGTTGCAATGGCTTTCTGCCCGGTGATGTTGCTTAATTCGTCAACAGCAATGTCAACTAATTTTTTATCAGCCACAGCGCCGTTCACACCACGGTTCAAACAAATTTTTGTCAATTTTGGAGCCTGCATTACAGTTTTGTAACCAAACTTCTTCATTAAAGCAGGTATCACTTCTTTAGTGTACTTGTCTGCTAATCTTGGAGTGTATTTTGTGTTGCTCATTATTTTATAGCCTCCCCTGATTTTTTAGATATTCTAACTAATTTTCCGTTTTCCCTTGTACGCTTAACTTTTGTTGGGTCGCCATTTTAGCATCCCAAAGCATAACGTTTGAAATGTTGATTGGTGCTTCCACTTTTACAATACCACCTTTCGTATTCTGAGAAGTTGGTTTGGTATGTTTCGTAACTATGTTAACACCTTCTACCAGCACACGGCTTTTCTCAAGAATTACTTCTAATACTTTACGTGGCTTCTTCATGTCCTTATCTTCACCGGTAATAACTACTACGTTATCACCTTTCTTAATGTTAAACTTCGGTTTAAATCTTGTACTCATTTTATTAATGCTTTCAACTTTGTCAATATTTGTCAAATGTGAACTTGATTATGCAAACCTTTTGCTATTCACTATTTACAATTTACTTACAGTACTTCTGGAGCCAATGATATGATCTTCATGTATCCTTTATCCCTCAATTCCCTTGCTACTGGCCCAAAAATACGTGTGCCTCTTGGTTCATCAGAGTTGTTCAATAACACTACTGCGTTGTCATCAAAACGGATATAAGAACCATCCTTACGACGTAATTTATTTACAGTTCTTACTATAACAGCTTTGCTTACAGTTCCTTTTTTAATACCACCGTTAGGCGTTGCATCCTTTACAGTAACAACAATTTTATCGCCAATTTTAGCATAGTCCTGGCCAGAGTTTCCCAACACACGGATGCACAATACTTCTTTTGCACCGCTGTTGTCTGCCACGTTCAATCTGCTTTCTTGCTGAATCATTTTATTTAGTTTTTAGTACTTAGTATTGAGTACTGAGTACTTAGATATTCCAAATTAATTTACTCTCTTTTCTTGTCTTAGTACTAAGTACTTTATACTTAGTACTATTGCTTACTTCACTTTTTCAACTACTTCCACCAGCCTCCAGCGTTTTGTTTTGCTCATAGGCCTTGTTTCCATGATCTTTACTGTATCACCAATGCTGCACTCATTCTTTTCATCATGTGCATGAAATTTGGTAGATTTTTTTACGAACTTACCATACAAAGGATGCTTTACTTTTCTCTCTACATTTACAGTGATTGTTTTATCCATTTTATTGCTGGATACAACACCTATCCTTATTTTGCGTAAGTTTCTTTCAATTGTCTTGTACTGCTTCGCTCATTGATTGCAAATTTTATTGGTTTATGATAAACCGAGTTCTTTACTTCTTAATACTGTTTTTAAACGGGCAATATCTTTACGCAATGCACGGATGCTCACTGGATTCTCAACGGTGTTACGCTGTGAGCAAAAGATAATTTCTTTAACCTCAGTTCATCTTCAGCAATTTTTGCCTTCAGGTCTTCCGCTACCAAACCTGTTACACTTGCTAAAAAATCTTACTTTCTTTGACATTGTATCTTAATTTGAAATTTTATATTATGCCTGGTAATCTCTCCTGACAACAAATTTTGTTGCTATCGGTAATTTTTGTGCAGCCAGTTCAAAAGCTTCTTTTGCAACCTGTGCAGATACACCATCAGCTTCAAACAAAATACGGCCTGGTTCTACTACTGCTGCCCAATATTCAGGGTTACCTTTACCTTTACCCATCCTTACTTCAGCTGGTTTTTTAGTAATTGGTTTATCAGGGAAAATCCTGATCCAAACATTACCTTCCCTCTTCATGTGACGGGTCATTGCCTGACGGGCACTTTCAATCTGCCTGTTGGTTAACCAGATTGGTTCCAATGCTTTTAAAGCAAATGAACCGAATGAAATAGTAGTACCTCTTTTAGCCACTTCCCTGATACGGCCTTTCTGTGCTTTCCTATGTTTTGATCTTTTTGGTTGTAACATTTTATTCAATTTGAAAATTTGTGCAATTTGCAATGATTCTCAATTATTAGTCTTTTATTTTGCGATTTACTTATTTCATTGCACATTTGCATAATTGAATTATCTTCTTCCACCGCCGCCACCGCCACGGTTATCTCCACCACCCTGCCACCGCCACCTCTTCTATCACCACCACCACCTCTTCTGTCATCACGGCCACCACCTCTTCTATCATCAAATCCACCTCTTCTGTCATCATCACCTTCTTTACCACCACCTGCTAAAATGTTTGGATTCAAATCTCTCTTAGCCTAAAACTTCACCTTTACAGATCCATACTTTAATACCTATTTTACCATATACTGTTTGTGCAAATACACTTGCATAATCAATATCCATACGCAATGTATGCAATGGTGTTCGGCCTTGTTTAATTTCTTCGCTACGGGCAATTTCAGCACCACCCAAACGGCCACCACATCTTACTTTAATTCCTTCTGCACCCATTCTTAATGCAGAAGCAATTGCCATTTTAACTGCACGTTTGAAGTTGATACGGCCTTCTAATCTGGCGGGCAATGGTATCAGCTACAATCTGTGCATCCAGTTCAGGACGACGGATTTCCAAAATGTTGATCTGTACATCTTCTTTACCAGTCAATTTTTTCAACTCTTCTTTGATCCTGTCAACCTCTCCACCACCTTTACCAATGATGATACCTGGTTTAGATGTATGAATAGTAACGATCAATTTATTAAGCGTACGCTCAATAACAATCTTGGATATACCACCTTTATTGATACGGGCATTCAGGTAGTTCCTGATTTTGTTATCTTCAATTAACTTGCCTGCGAAATCTTTTTTGTTTGCATACCAGTTACTGTCCCAACCACGGATGATTCCTAACCTGATACCAACCGGATTTGCTTTTTGACCCATATATTTAATTGCCGTGTGCGTAATCCATTTTAATTTAATTATTAATTTTTGCTGTCAACAATTAATGTTACGTGGTTGCTGCGTTTGCGGATTTTATATCCACGGCCCTGTGGTGCAGGACGCATACGCTTGATCACCCTTCCGCCATCAACCATAATTGTTTTTACAACCAATTTTGCATCTTCCACTTTTGCATCAGTATTCTTTTGCTCCCAGTTATTGATAGCGCTTTTTAACAACTTGTATAAAGGAACAGCCGGATGCTTTGTACTGAATTGTAAAACACCTAAAGCTTTTTCCACTTCCATACCACGGATCAAATCAACCAGTAAACGCATTTTACGTGGCGATGTGGGATAATTTCTAAGTTTTGCTACTGCTTCCATTTTTTATTTAGTTTTAAGTTTGTAAGTTGTTAAGTTCGTTAGTTGTAACACCTTTCACTTATAACTTATTAACTTATTAACTTTTTATGCTATTTTCTTACTTGAGTGTCCTTTAAAGTTTCTTGTTGGTGCAAATTCACCTAATTTATGACCTACCATAAATTCTGTTACATAAACAGGAATAAATTTATTTCCGTTATGAACTGCAAATGTATGTCCTACAAAATCAGGAGTGATGGTTGACCTGCTGCTCCAGGTTTTAATAACACCTTTTTTTAATTTTCCTTCGTTTATTGCTAACACTTTATCTTCCAGGTTAGCATCTACATAAGGACCTTTTTTAATTGAACGAGCCATGTTGTTATTTTTTGTTGTTGATTTCTCCCATTTGCTTGTTAGCTCCAGGATATTTTAACAATGATTAATTACTTTTACTTGATTTTCTTACCGTTTCTTCTCTGGATGATCATTTTATCTGATCCTTTACCTCTTGTACGGGTAACCTGGCCTTTAGCATATTTACCTGTACGGCTGCGTGGGTGGCCACCTGAAGCTTTACCTTCACCACCACCCATCGGATGATCAACCGGGTTCATTGCTACAGCCCTTGTTCTTGGCCTGACACCTTTCCACCTGTTACGGCCTGCTTTACCTGCACTTTCCAAGATTATGATCGCTGTTGCTTACAACACCTACAGTTGCATAGCAATTGATCAATACTTTTCTCAACTCACCACTTGGCATTTTTAATACACCATACTTTTCTTCCTTATTCGATAACTGTGCACTTGCACCTGCACTGCGAACCAATTTACCACCCTGGCCTGGCTGCATTTCAATATTGTGAACCATTGTACCCAAAGGCATATATTTCAATTGTAATGCATTACCTAATTCAGGAGCCACATTATCACCACTTGATAACGGTAGCACCTACCTGCAAACCATTTGGTGCAATGATGTAACGCTTTTCACCATCAGCATAATTCAACAAAGCGATAAATGCTGTACGGTTTGGATCGTATTCAATTGATCTTTACAGTAGCAGGAATATCTTTCTTATCTCTTTTAAAATCAACAATACGGTACATTGATCTTGTTACCGCCGCCCATGTACCTCATGCTCCTTCTTCCCTGTGCATTACGGCCAGCTGTGTTGTTCTGTTTTTCAACCAATGATTTTTCAGGAACGTTCGTGGTAATTTCTGCATATGCATTACCAATTCTCCACCTGGTTCCTGCTGTTGTTGGTTTGTATTTTCTAAGTGCCATTTTGTTTATTATTTTAAAATTTATTTCAACTTTTGCGGCAGTTGATGCCATTCCTTAATCAGTTATTGTAAATCTTAGACTAGTGTCCGTACAAATCAATTGTTTCACCTTCTGCAACTGTTACATACGCTTTCTTTTTAGCAGGCTTACGGCCATTTAAAAAACCAGCTTTTGTATTCCTTGATTTTGCTTTACCAGGCATTACCAGTGTATTCACATCTTTAACCTGAACACCATAGAATTCTTCTACAGCTTTTTTAATTTCAAGCTTGTTAGCTTTTCTGTCCACCACAAATGCGTAGCGGTTCAGCTTTTTCAGTTTGCTTATTTACCTTTTCAGATAAAATTGGCTTTATTAAAACGTCAGACAATTTCATAATATAATGTTGTAATTTGCTATATTAGCTAATTTATTTTATGCTTCTGCTTTTTCTTCTTCACTAAAATATTTTTGCTACACTTTCAGTAAACACCAGCACTTTTGCATTTACAATATCATAAGTGTTTACATCGCTTAACAAAGTTCCCTGTACACCAGGAATATTTCTTACACTCAGGTAAACGTTATCATTGTATTCCGGTAAAACAAAAATGTCTTTTTATCACTTAACCTTGCAGGCTTTTCAAAATACCTGCAAATTGTTTTGTTTTTGGTGCATCCATTGTTACATCTTCAACAATTACAATTGCATTTTCTTTTGCTTTATAGCTCAATGCACTGATCTTAGCAAGGTCTTTTACTTTACGGTTCAATTTGAAATCATAAGCTGGGCTTAGGTCCAAATATGGTACCACCACCTTTATACAATAGGGTTACGCAGGTTACCTTTACGGGCACCACCAGTACCTTTTTGTTTGTGCAATTTTCTTGAAGCACCCTGAACTTCTGCTCTTGTTTTTACTTTATGCGTACCCTGGCGCTGAGCAGCCAGGTATTGTTTTACAGCTAAGTAAACAACATGGTTGTTAGGTTCTGCACCAAAAATTTCTTCCGGCAATTCAATTGTCCTGCCTGTTTTTGCACCTTGTATATTTAAAACATCTACTTGCATGATATTTCAATTATTTTCTGTGTTAACACAAAACGTGTATACTTACTTTTGAATTAAAACGATTGAACCATTATGGCCCGGAACAGAACCACTGATAAGGATGTAATTCTTTTCAGGAAAAATCTTAACCACTTTCAGGCCTTTCATTTTAACCCTGTCCTGGCCCATACGGCCTCCCATTCTCATTCCTTTAAATACCCTTGAAGCATCAGATGAGTTACCGATAGAACCCGGAGCCCTTTGACGATCATGCTGACCGTGAGATGCTTCACCCACACCACTAAAGCCATGGCGCTTTACCACACCCTGGAAACCTTTTCCTTTTGATGTACCAACCACTTCAACATTTTCACCTTCGGTAAAAATGTCTACGGTAATTGTTTCACCAATATTCTTATCTATTCGCTGTATCGCGTATTTCTTTTACTACTTTTTTAGGAGATGTTTGTGCTTTGGCGAAATGGTTAACTTCTGACTTAGTGGAGTGTTTTTCTTTTTTGTCGCCAAATGCTATCTGGAGTGCATTGTAACCGTCAGTTTCAACGGTTTTCTTTTGTGTAACCACACATGGTCCTGCTTCAATGATGGTAACGGCAGTTTGCTTACCTGCTGCATCAAAGATACTGGTCATGCCAATTTTCTTTCCAATAATACTTTTCATTGTATCTTGTTTATACCCAGCGCTCCGTAATGCTTATACGGAGATAGATGTTTAAATATTTAATTTAAGAACTGACCTTTTGCCTGCCTTTCCAGCTTCGACTAGCTCAGCTACGGGAAGGTTCATCAGGCCTTAATTTCAACATCCACACCACTTGGCAAGTCCAGCTTACTTAAAGCATCCACTGTACGGCTGCTGCTGGTGTAAATGTCTAACAAACGCTTATGCGTACACAACTGAAACTGCTCACGTGCTTTTTTGTTAACGTGAGGAGCACGCAATACAGTAAAAATTTTCTTGTGAGTAGGTAAAGGAATAGGTCCTGTTACCACTGCACCTGTACTGCGTACAGTCTTTACGATCTTTTCAGCAGATTTATCAACCAAGTTGTGGTCGTAAGACTGTAGTTTAATTCTGATTCGTTGTGACATATGTAAAGAACTTTAAATTTCCTTTTTTTATTTGGAGTGCGAAGGTAAGGGGTGTAAATGAAATAGCAAAGACTTTTTGAAAAGTTTTTTGAAGATTTTTCAAAAAAAAAGCCCGTGAAAGCAATAAATACCTTCACGGGCTTATAAACGGGCAGCGTTTACCCCCAATTTAATGCAAAACCGTCAGGTTTATTCCCGTATTAACGGTTACTGTCGCATTGCTCTTGAGTGTAAGTGTATTACAGGTTGCATCAACATCAACCGTTACATTATTCGCCACTGTCACATCTGCACCAACCGGCGGCACTGTATTGCCATACCATGTGGCAGGGTCGCTCCAGTTGCCAGTCTTTACTGAAAAATAGCTATTAATAAAATTGGGCTTTACTTTGAACAAGGCTCTTCCGATTGACATATACCAAGCCGAATCCCGGCAATACATTTTGGCAACATAAGTGGCACCAATAGGTTTGAATTTATTGCTATTCCTGTCATATAGGAACTTCATTAAATTGGACCCATTTGACCCGGTACTTCTATAAAAGCTAAAACTACCTTCCGGAGCCAATACATCTAATGTGCTGGAGTTTGAAAAAAAGGTGATTTGACTCAATGCACCTGTTGTATCCCTTAACCATATCTGATCCTGCCCTGTTGTACCTGGTTTTGTATAGGCAACAAAACCATTTGTAACCCTGTACTCTAAAGAAGAGGTACTTAACAGCGTATTTGTTGAACCATCAAACAAAGAAGTTGCGCCCCCGTCACTGTAAGCGATCAGTTTACCGTCCGTAACAGGATATGTACCACCATTAGTTGTAATTCTTACTGATGTGCCATTTGCATACCGGAAAATATTGTAATCTCCCACTATATTAGTCCAGTAGGCTACAGTGCCGTTTGCTGCAACACTATTATCGCCATGAGCGGCGGATGACGATGCCAAAGTTGTTGTACGTGTAGCAGTATTCCTCAGGTAAAGATTTGTCTGGTCAGGCCAACCTGACCAAATTGCATAAGTACCACTTACATCTAAATAAGAACCAGCTTGTCCCAAAAAATACAATGAATTATTATTCCAATCACTTACCAGGTAACCTACAGATGTATCAGCAAAGAGAAGGGCACCCGTTGGCGTTAAACGGGAATATACATTTATATCAGATGGTATTTCCGAGATTACGCCGGTATTGATATTTGCAATTTTGCCATTTCTAACACCATCAGACAGTGGATCAAAATATGACAGTACATTCCCGTAATTAAAATCATTAATTATACCCTCTGTTGAAAATATCCTTTCAAGATATGGGCTGTTTTCTATATGAATTTTTCTCTTGTTGTAATCTTTCACCTGGCCCCTTGAATCAATAACCTTAAAATTCACATATCCATACGCTCCCTGGTAAGTGGGATCAGATAATTCAATGACGGTATCTACAGTATTTGTAAAAGTATCCACAACCTTATTAGGCATACCGCCATTATTCAGAAACAACTGTAAACTCACAATTATACTGCAATCAGAATTATCATTAGCAGCGGCTTTTAGTTGGAGTAAAGGTGTTGCCACTTCATTGTTTACCGGTAATTGTATGCTTATTTTAGGAGGCGGGTCAACGATGACATTTTTAGTAATGGTACCCTGGTTGCCCATAACGTCAGTAGCCGTAACAGTAAGCACATACGTGTTGCCAATAATTAACCCTGATGTGGAGACGGTGCCCTGAAAATAGGGGCCAATATTAATGAGGGCGCCAGATCTGTTTTCAATTGTTGCAATAACGCTTGTTATTTCATACTCTCCCGGAATAACGGTGGCCCTGACAGTTATGATGCCGGTGTCAACTAAATTGTTTTCGGGAGTAGTAATGGTTACACTTATCTGGCCAAATGACAACTGGTTAAAAAAAATGGGTAATAGTAATAAGAATATATATTTCATAAGTTGAAAAGCAATTTACATCAATGAAGTATAACTAGGTTGCCACCTGGCGCAAGTGTAACATTAGCACCAATACCAAGGCTTAAACTTCGTATGGTAATATTGGTGCTGATGACCAAATTTGTTCCTGCCGGAATTTCAACATCAGTATTAGCATCGGGGATTTTTCCACAACTCCAGTTTTGAGGAATTTCCCAGTGGGTATCAAATGTGCCGTTCCAAATATTTTTATACCTTAAAACAAATTCATAGCTGCCTGCACCATCAACTACACAGCGGTACCTGTACCCGATAGCAGAAGCACCATAATATCTTATTGTAAGTGTGGGTGTTGATGTGCCACCAAAATAAATTCCATCTGATAAAACAACATAGCCATTTCCATTGCCACTATTTATTTGCCACTTGTAGCTGGTACCGGTAATATTAGATGTGATATTGCTGCTATCGCTCCCTGTACATACAAATAGTAAGGAGGAATCGCTGTTTGTAAACGATGCACTGATAGTATGGTTTGCTGTAATGTTATTGAATGTATATGAGCTGACAGGATTTATGTGTACCCCATCAACCTTCACATCTAAAACGGAATAACCCGGGCGCTGGTGTAATAGTATATGACTTGCTGCTGCCGGAGCTAACCCCGGAATTGCCGGCAGGACTTATACTACCATTAGCTCCGGCTGACGAATTTATTGTAAAGGCGTTGATGGCAAATGTAACGCTGATGGTATGCGATGCTGTTACATTGGAAAAAGTATAAGAGCCGCTGTTTATAGCCCCTGCATTGCTTACATTATCCACTAACACATTTGCAATGTGGTAACCAGCATTTGGTGTAATTGTAAAAAGTTGATTGATGCCTGAAGGATAAATATTACCTCCAGCAGGACTTATGGTTCCATTGGCTCCGGCTGATGAAATGATGGCAAAACCAGGTGATGCATAAGGAAGTTTTACCACCCAAAAATCATTTCCCCCATGATTACCGGTAACATCACCCGAAGTGGTATCACTTCTTCCTGCAACTATATAGCTACTGTCGGTTGCAGCCTCTGCCCACCATGGAAGATCATTGTTTGTGCTACCCATCATTCTTTGCCATTGAAGCGTCCCGGCACTGTTTAGCTTTGCCAACCAAAAATCAGAAGCTCCCTGTGCGCCCGGCATGTCGCCCGAACCTGTCGCACCATTGTTTGTTCCGGTAAGAAGATACCCGCCATCGGTAGTTTTGGTTATGTTCACAGCGTTTGCATAAGTATCCAGGTGTTTTGTCCATTCCGGCACCATAGCACTGTTGTATTTTCTTATAACAGGTGACAGGAAATAGTCATTTGGTCCAAGTGGGCCATCGTTTCTATATACGGTAACGCATCCGCCATCCATTGTTGGAGTTACGCATCTCGGCCCTACTCCCTCGTAAAACCCTGACACCTGTGGCGACCACAATTCACCGCCTACATAAGTGCCGGCACTATTCATTTTGTATATAAAAACAGAACCATAAATACCACGATTAAAGCCGCAATATACATACCCACTATCGCTTGTTTGGCGAATAGAATAAACGACAGTTCCCCCGCTAATACCTCCACCGTCAAAATAAGCTTGTTGCCATTCTATTGTTCTTGCACTGGATAATTTAAATACCCAACTGCCATATAACTCTGGTGACTGTCCTGTAAGATCTCCATCATTGGTTCCTGCGGTACCGAGGCAGATGTAGCCGCCATCCAGGGTTTCTTCAACATAGCCCACTGCATCACCCGAGGAACTTCCAAAGCATTTTTGCCATTCAATAGACCCTGTGCTGCTTAGTTTAACTAACCATCCATCACTATATCCATGATTACCTGATACATCTCCATCATTAGAGGTAGTAGTAGCTCCCATAATGTATCCGCCATCACGGGCAATTCTTATACTTCCTAATGTTTCATTACCCGTACCACCGTATGTTTTCTGCCATTCAATGCCACCTGCTGCATTTAACTTCACCAGCCAGCAATCTTTACCGCCATGGTTGCCCGTTACATCACCATCATTGGATGAGGTGGTGCCGCCGACAATATAACCGCCATCGCTGGTTGGGGTTACGCTCTTTGCCTCATCGGCTGCAGTGCCGCCTAAAGATTTTTGCCATTCAATACCGGGAGCTTGTGCAGATACAAGTATGCTTATAAAAAATAAAGCAATGAGAGATAGGAATACTTTTTTCATAAACAGTTTATTTTACCTGGAGGGAAAAGACAATTACAATTCGGGCATTAAGGTAATAATAAAAAGCCTTCCACCAAAAATAGAAAAGCGGATACTTTTCAATACAATAAATAACAGGAAAAAAATATAATAAAAAGGCAGCCCAAAAATTGGACTGCCTTTATTCTTACATTTTAGTTCAACGTTTTTTGAACGTTCTATTTCTTATTTACAAAAACTGTTTGCACTGTCTTTGATTTATCTGCCGCTATTATCTCTACCCTGTAAGTTCCACCAGGAATATTTGAAGGCAAAGTAATGTTCTGGTTTGCACTTCCACCTGTATGAGTTATTGCCTTAATCATTACAGTTTGTCCTCCAGTGGATACAATGCGTACATTGTATTTACCTGCCACTTGATTTTTGAACACTACATTCATCACGCCATTCTCTATTGGGTTGGGTGCAATGCTGTAACCTTGTTTGTTGTTGATAACAACTGGTTTTGCTTTTGCAAACACAATCCTGAACCTGTTGGCTGATGATGATTCTGCATTTGCATCAATTGTGAACTTAACTGTAGTGGCATTGCTCATGCTGATTTCTGTGCTGCTGCCAAGGTAGCTGTCTTCCAACATTGCTGTTAAGCCTTCGGCCAAGGTCAGGTTGCTTGTTGCAAACTCAAGTTTGTATGCGCCTTGTGCAAGGTTCCACATCCTGAATTGTATAACATCGTTTTCTTTTACTGGTGATGTACCTTCTATTGCTAATATTTTGCTGTCTGTTTCCACTGCAAAGTTTGCTCCGGGGTTACCAAGTTTTGGTGCGTCTTCTTTGCTACCGCTTTACTGTAAGCTGCATCAAATACTACTGCGTTTGCATCCAGCATTTCATCAAGATGATTGTATAACCTTGTATCAATCTTTCGCTTTGTGCCTATGGCAGTTGGCCGGAAACCTAAGCTACACCGGCGGTGCCACTTATCTTGGCTGATTCTTTTAGCATTATTGTACCAGCTGCGTGCTTTGTTACAAAGAATGATTGCCCGCTTTCAATTGTTGTGTTGGGTGACGCCTAATGTGTAGCTGCCTCCGCTAATTAAACAATTAAAGCTATTGGTATTGCTGAATGTTTGATATACACCAAGGCTGTTACCATTCAGTTTTTTACTATCCCAGATATAGAACAAGATCGCTTACGCCGCCTGTACGTGTCAAGCCTGTAAAGTTGATGGCTGATGGATAAAGGTTAGGTACTAATGCAAAGGCACTTGCGCCCAACATTTGTTATTTGGTCGCCTGTGTAAATAGTGCCTTTTGTTCTTAGTGTTGTGGCAGATGAACTGTTTACTGCACCAGTTACGGTCTGTGCTCCTGTCTCCACGGATATAAAGGAAGTATGAACTAAAATTATTGATGGATTGATTAGTGCTGGTGATATTGCTCCAGTTTGCTCCATTCCATCTTAACATGCCTGCCTGTACTGAGGTACTATCGAATCCTGCTGCGGCTGCGGCTGCCTGTGTGGCAAATACGCCTGTTATCTGTGTGCCACGGTTGGCCACATTGTTATCTTTTGGCAATGGATTGTCAACGCCTTCCTGCCATGCCTGGCGGATAGTTTGTGCTGATGTAACCGGTACTGATAACAACCTCCAGCTACGGAAACCATTGTTGCGGATAAATCTTTCTACGGTTACGTTAGTAGCGCCACTCAAAGTGCCGTTTACCTGGCCAAGTGATGCGGTGCCTGTTCCATCTGATAAGAACGTTACAGACTGGCCGGCAAAATCTGCTGTGCCACTGATGGCTAATGTACGTGTTGGGTTTACCGTTAGTGTGCTGGTAGCTGTCATTAGTAAGCTGCCTGCTACGGTAAAGTCGGTATTCTAATGTTGCATTGGCGCCTGCTGCAATCGTTATTGCATCACCTGTGGCTGGCACGCCGCAACTCCATCTTGCTGCGTCTGTCCAGTTGCCCGTGCCGCTGAAGGTGGAACTATTAGCAATTGCCAGGTTATTGTAATAGGCATTCCTTTGCCCACCGCCGCCTGCGTTAAAATTAAAGAAACGTATTTGTGCAGGTACTTGCCCACCGCCTGGATTTTTCATGGTTCCGGAAAGTGTTTCCGAACCACCTGAAAGCCTTATTACTGACAAAGAGTAGGTACTTACTCCTGTTCTGGTAAATACAACTGTTAATCCGTCATCAGTAAATCCTAAACTTCCATTAGCCTGGCCACCATTGTCATTCTTTTTGTATGCATCAACACCATCGCCACCTATATAATAATACTCAACAAGATTTTGGCCTGAACTGTTTTGAATACCAAAACCAACAGTACCGCCATTGTCAATAAACCCGTTATCGAACCCAAAACTTAAAGTAGCTCCTGGATTTAGTGGGTTGCTGAATGGCCTTACCGCTGCAGCAGTTGCACCGCTATTGGCATAAATGCGCCCAGCAGGAAGCACCAATACCTGTTCCTCCCGATCCGTCACCATTGCCATTTGAACTTCCAATAAATGCCCCTGAAGTTCCTCCGTTGGTAGTAGGGGTAACAGAGAAAGCACCGAAACCATGTTCCGGCATTTAATCCATTAAAGTTGCCGCCTCCGCTGTATGCGGCAGCGCCACCATTATCACTTGGGCATTGCCCAAAACTTGTTTGAATAAGGAATGTACATATAAACATCCCTGGCAGAAGTAATCGCTTTTTCATCGATGTTAGTTTAGTTTGATAAATATATTGAGAGAGAATATAAAGGATATAATCCTGTAAAAGGCTTTTTCATAAGCAAGCAAATTTTTAAAATAACAAGCAATCAAATAAAATATACAAACGAAACAAGATCATTGTTTCATCATCTTGTAAAAAAAAATTAAAGGCAGGATGTAAAAGTGAAAGTTTTGAATAAGGTGGCGGCAAGCAATTCTTTTCGTAATCGTATTCAAAAATAGAAAAAAAATTGGAATGTGTACATTTTACACAAAATAATTTTTTACTGTTTATCCACAACTATGTTTGCCTGCACATAAAAAGTAATTGATTAATTCCTCCTTTTGTATCTAAAAAAGAGCTGCCTATATTTGTTGCATGCTTAAAATCAGTAACCGTGGCATCCAGATGCCGCCCTCTCCCATCAGGAAATTGGTTCCGTATGCAGAAGCCGCCAAGAAAAAGAGGCACCACAGTATATCACCTTAATATTGGGCAGCCTGATATTGCCACACCGGAAAAAATTTTAGATGCTGTAAGGCAAAGCGATTTTAAAGTGCTGGAATACAGCCACAGCGCAGGCAATGAAAGCTACCGGAAAAAACTAGTGGAGTATTACAAACGGGTTGGTATTGATGTAACAGCAGAACAGATCATTATTACTACAGGTGGTAGCGAAGCCATATTGTTTGGCTTTATGGCCTGCATGGATGCAGGCGATGAAGTGATAATACCCGAGCCATTTTATGCCAACTACAATGGCTTTGCCGTGGAAGCAGGTGTTATTGTAAAACCCATCACTTCTTCTATTGAATCTGGTTTTGCATTGCCGCCCATTGAAGATTTTGAAAAAGCCATTACGCCAAAAACAAAAGCGATCGTTATCTGCAATCCTAATAACCCAACTGGTTATTTATACAGCAAAGAAGAAATGGAAGTGCTGAAACAAATCATTCTTAAATACAACCTGTTTTTATTTGCAGATGAGGCTTACCGTGAGTTTTGCTATGAAGGTGACACACACAAGTGCTATGCATTTAACAGGCGTGGATGAACATGTTGTTTTGATGGACACCATCAGTAAAAGATACAGTGCCTGTGGCGGAAGGATTGGTGCGTTTGTTACAAAAAACACAGCACTCATTAATGCAACAATGAAGTTTGCCCAGGCAAGATTAAGCCCACCAAGCTTTGCACAAATATTAGGTGAAGCCGCAGTTGATCTCCCAGCTAATTATTTTGACACTACCAAAGCCGAGTATAAAAAAAGAAGAGATACTATTGTAAAAAGACTCAATGCTATGGAAGGTGTTTTTTGTCCTAACCCTGGTGGTGCTTTTTATGCTATGGCAAAATTGCCTATTGATGATGCAGATATATTTTGCCAATGGCTGCTTGAATCTTTTTCTCACAATAAACAAACAGTGATGCTTGCACCAGCTACAGGTTTTTACAGCACCCCAGGCTTAGGCAAGCAGGAAGTGAGGCTTGCTTATGTATTAAATGTGGACAGTATTAATAAAGCAATGGATTGCCTTGAAGAGGCTTTAAAGCAATATCCGGCAAGGCAATAGCTGGCGCTGCTAAAAGGGCAAAGAAGAAAAGATGGCAAAAAAGCAAAAGGCAATCAACAAGTCATCCCGATAGCTATCGGGATCAATCAAAAATCAATCATCATAATTATAATTCTTACATTAGCTACCAATTACCAAAACCTACAATCATGAGAAAACTCCTCGCCAGCATTATTGCTGTAATGATCTGCAATGTGTGCATCTATGCACAAACATCCATTAAAGGAAAAGTAACAGACCGCAACGGGCTGCCTTTAGAAAACGTAAGCGTTAAAGAAAAAGGCGGCACTGCCGGTACCACCACCGACAGGGATGGCAATTACACCATCAATGCAAGTGGCTGCAAACGCTACACTTGTATTCAGCGGTGCAGGGCTTACACAACAGGAACTGCCATCAAGCGGCGGCTTTGCGGATGTGTCGATGGTGAACTCTACTATATTATTAGGTGCCGTGGAAATTGTGGGTACCCGTAGTTTGAAACGTTCTGCCACTGAAACAGCCGTACCAATTGATATCATTCCTATTTCCAAAGTTCTAACGCTGTTGGGCAGGTTGACCTGAACCAGATACTGCAATATGTTGCTCCATCATTTAACAGCAACAGGCAAAGTGGTAGTGATGGCGCTGATCATATTGATCCGGCTTCTTTAAGAGGTTTAGGCCCTGACCAAACATTAGTATTGGTAAATGGCAAGCGCTGGCACCAGTCATCGTTAGTTAATATATATGGTAGCCGTGGCCGTGGCAATACCGGTACAGACTTAAACACAATACCCGCTGCTGCTATTGAAAGAATTGAAATACTAAGAGATGGCGCTGCTGCACAATATGGGTCTGATGCCATTGCCGGTGTAATAAACATTGTTTTAAAATCTACAGTTAACAAAGGTTCGGCAAATGTTTCCGGCTCTGAGTTTATCACTGGTTATGGTGCATCATTAAAATCTGGTGATGGCAAAATAATGAACAGCCGCACAGATGGCCTTACGATGAATGCCAATGTAAACTATGGTTTTGCTTTAAAAAACAATGGCTTTATTAATATAACTGCAGACTATCTTAATAAAGCAAAAACATACAGGCCTAATTTTAAAACTCCTGATGACGACGATCCACGCCGCAAAGCAGGTGATGCCTCTTTACAGAACTACAGTTTATTTTTAAACAGCGGCATTCCTATAAAAGACAACACCAGTTTTTATGCGTTTGGTGGTTACAGCTATCGCCGGGGCAGTGCTTATGCATACACAAGGCCTGCAACCAGCGGAAGAAATGTTCCTGCAATTTATCCTGATGGTTTTGATCCATTGATCGGTTCTAAAATTACAGATAAGTCATTTTCATTTGGTATTAAAACAAAGTTTGGTGGCTGGAATGCTGACTTTAATGCCATGCTGGGAAGCAACCGTTTTGAGTATGATGTAAGTAACACATTAAATACATCCCTTGGTGCAAGTTCTCCTACTGCTTTTAAAGCAGGTGGTTTTCAATTAGCACAGAACCTGGTAGGTGTTCATTTGAATAAATCTTTTACAGTGCTGGAAGGATTAAACATTGCAGCAGGTACCGAAGTACGCCAGGACCAGTATAAAATATTTGCTGGCGAAATTGGTTCTTACAAACAATACCCTAACCCAGACTGATGCACCAGGTGGTTCACAGGGTTTCCCTGGTTTTCAACCTGCAGACGAAGCTAACAAATCAAGGGTTAACTGGGGTGTATACGTAGATGGGGAATTAGATGTTGACAAACAATGGTTATTCAGTGCTGCCACAAGAGTTGAAAAATACAGCGACTTTGGCTGGACAGGTAACTGGAAAGTAGCAGCAAGGGTAAAGGTAACAGACAAGGTTGTGATAAGGGGTTCTGTAAGCACCGGCTTCAGGGCTCCATCATTACCACAGGTTAATTTCAGTAATACATTTACTAACGTTGCCGCAGGTGTTACGGAGGAAGTGGTGATAGCACCTAACAGCGGAGAACTTGCAAAACTCGTTGGCATCCCTGCATTGAAACAGGAAACATCTACCAACTTCAGCCTTGGCTTTACAGCTAAGCCAGCCCGTAACTTTACTCTTACAGTAGATGGTTACATGGTAAATATTAAAAACCGTATCGTTTTAACTGGCTATTTCGATCAGAGTGATGATGTGATCGGGCAGCTGCTTGCCGACCGCAATATCGGCTCTGCACAATTCTTTACCAATGCTGTTGATACCAAAACAAAAGGGCTTGATATCATTGCCACCTATTCGTTCCGTTTAGGCCATGGTAAAATGAATGCTACTTATGCAGGCAACTTTAACAACCTTAAAATTGGTAATGTAAAAACTACTGCTGCGCTGAAAGGAAAAGAAGATATTTATTTCTCTGAAAGGGAAAGATATTTCCTACAGGCATCTGCACCTAACCATAAACACAGTTTTAATTTTGAATACAGGATCAATAAATTTCACCAACCTACGGTTTACCAATTTTGCTGCCATTACTTTAATTGACTACGATCCAAAGGAGGAAACTTTTAAAGGAAGAACTGTAACTGATCTTTCTTTCTCATTACAGGCAAGTGACAAAGTATCAATCACAGTTGGCGGTGCTAATATTTTTGATGTATATCCTGAGTACCGTGCCGATCCCGGGTTAACTGAAACAGGCACCGCTACGAAGCCTTACAAATGGGCATGGGTGGCGCTATGTATTTTGCAAAGTTTGGTGTGAAGTTTTAATTTTATTTTTTTTATGATAATAAAAGAGGCCGTATAAAACAGCCTCTTTTTTGTTGATTACATTTTAGTGCAGCTGTAAAAATGCCCTGCCCCATTTCAGGCTTGGTATTATAAATGGTAATGTTTCCAGTTGATTCAACAAGTATGTGTGGTGTAAAGTTTTTTGCTTCGCTGATGTTGGGTGTTAGAAATGGGTTGCCTTTCGCAGAAAGGCCAAGCCAGAGTGCAATACCTGTACCTCCTGCATTTTTAATAAACCTACGCCTCGTAACTTGTTTCATCGTTGTTTGAATTTATATGAGAAACATTCGTTAACTCTTATAAATTTACTTTAAACTATTGTATTCCTCTACGGAAACTTTTTGCTGCTATGTTACTTCTCCTTTCTGTGCCTTTGTGTTACTTGGACTTACTATAATCCTTGCAGTAAGCTATTTATTAAATAAGTTAGAAATGGCGGCAGGTAAACCTGCTCCAGATAGAGCGTGGCACTGGCCGTAAGGCCTGCCAACTGTTGCTATAATTATTTTTTATTGAGTTCTTTTAGCGCCAGGAAAAAACCGGCACCAAATAGTAAAGTGACAATTCCTGATATATAAGGCATTAATTCAGTCATGTTTGGTGTGTTTTAATAATTTCAAATAAATTCCAAAACATAATATTGTGGGAACCCATAACCCTACAAATATTGCATGCTGATGGTCACCACCGAACCATAATATTTCTGAAAAAATAAGCGAAATGAGTGCCGCCGTAAACAGCAGCTTGTCTGCCATTGTAAATCTGTTAAGCATGAATTGTTTTTTTAGTCCTACTCGTATGGCTTTTCGGTTTCGCCCCGTTTAATGAGTGGGTGCTGGCCTCCACTTAATTATCTTTTGTTGAACACTAAACCTCACTAATTGTTTTTGATTTGCCATTATGTTTAAAAATATATTTGGCAGCATTTTTAGATTTGGAATTGCTTTGCTGTGCCTTCGTTCATATCTTCAGTAACCATCTCGTCAAAAAGAAAATTAAAAAACTACATTAGACAAAGAGATTCGTGAAGACACGACTCTTAGCGAAGAGCAATGTTTGAATGAAGGGAAAGAGGTGTGATTTGTGGGACATGGGTGAAAAGAAAAACTGCTGATGGCTGCCGGATGGAAGTGAAAAGCCCGGTGAAGGAAATCTGCACTGCCTATGTGCCGGACTTGCCTATCCGGCAGCAGGCCTGCAACGAACAGCCGGAACTAAGCTTCACTAATGAAAATATTACTGACAGCCCCAAAGCCTTTTTATAACTCCTAACAAAAGTTTTAAATACTTCCCTTATTTTGCAGCCCTAACAATTTTACCTCTTGATGATCACACCGGCGGTACCAGGTATTAATGAGCCACAAGGCAACCTTTCACTTCCGCTTCTCAGTCTTGTTACAGATGGCCATACAGGAAGATGAGAAGGCATTTAGGGAAATCTATGATATGCTTTCGGGCAAGATGTACAGCCTGTGCGTACGCTATACCGGCAACACCCATGACGCAGACGATGTGTTCCAGGAAGGGCTGATACGGCTTTACAGAAACCTTAATAAATACCAGGGAACCGGCTCCTTTGAGGGGTGGGCAAGGCGCATTTTTGTAAACAGTTGCCTTGATCAGTTAAAGAACAAACAAAAACTATTATACGCAGAGCTTTCTGATAATACTGACTCACCAACAAGTGAATTAAGTGGTATAGACAGGCTTACACAATCCGACCTGATAAAAGTTATCCAGGAATTACCGAGTGGTTACAGGCTTATAGTAAACCTTTACTTAGTGGAAGGCTATACGCATAAGGAGATAAGCGAAATGCTGGGCATACAGTGAAGGCACCAGTAAATCGCAGTTATCGAGGGCAAAAGTGATTTTGCAGAAAAATATATAGGCTATTAATGGCTGATAACAGCAACAACATATTAAACAAACTACAGCAGCACCAAATGCAACCTCCTGCTAATGCTTTTGAAAAGGTATGTGAAAGGTGCATGCATGAAACTTTGGAAGAAGCAGCTGAAAGAAAAGCCCTGGGACAACTAAAAGATTATGGACTGCAGGCACCGGCACTGGATTTGAAAAAAATTATGGTTGGTAAAAAGCCGTAGCTGAAAAGAAGAAGCCTTTTGTAATATCAATACCCTGGATGAGAGCAGCCATGGTACTATTGCTGATAGCAGCAGGCGCTGTAGTGTATTTAACCATATTTAATAAAAAAGAAACTAGCGAAAGCTATGCTGCAGGAGAAAAAATAAACAATACTCCTGCTGCAAAAAACAATGACAGCAATGCTGTTGCCACCATTCATCAGATGATGCTGCCGGCAGTGGTACTAAAAATACTGCTGCTACAAATAACAAAAGCAGCAATACGGTTGCTGCTCTAAAAAGCGGAAACAAAAAAAGTAAACCTGCCAGTGTAAAATACCGTGGCAGTGAAAATAGTTTTACAAACAACGATGTGTTTTTTACACTTGTAAACTATAAAGAGAGCGGAAGGGATAAATTCTTTTATAAAACATTGTCTGCAAAAAAAATAACGCTTAACCAGTATTCTTACATTAATCTTAGTGATAAAATGGTTGCCATGCTGCAGGATTTGTATGTTACCAAAAAGAATGGCAAAATGGCAAGAAAAGCAAAAAAGGCTAAAAAGAAATTTGACAAGTGGAGAAAAAAAGATGAAAAATATTTTGATAAGGAACCAGATAAAAATCCTGCGGATATTATTGACCTTTCTGATTTTTTAATGCACAACTAACTACTCTATTATTTATTTATGAAATTGAAATTGCCACTGTTGTTATTGTTGTTTGCAGGGCAATGTGCCTGTTGTGAAATAGTTGCACAGGTAAAAAACCAGCACCTTACCATTGTGTATGATATCACAATCAGCAAAACAAAAAAGTCAAGCGGAATAGAGGAAACGTATAACGGCGGCACTAAAGCTGTTTTTATAAGCGATAATAAAGCAAGGATAAGGATGGTATCGCTGATGAGGATGGAAAGTATCTTTTTTGATTACGACAGCAGTGCTTTAAGGGAAGCAAGGGTAATAAAAGAATCCGGCGCAAAAAAATACCAATATAAACTTACTGCTGCTGAATGGGAAAACTACAATAGTAAATATGTTGGCGCCACTTGTGATACGCTTCACCGATAGTATTATTATCGCTGGCTATGCCTGCAAAAAAGCGGTGACTGCATTTATCTTCCGGTGAAAAAATAATTACTTATTATACTGACAGTATTTCTATCGGCAACAGTTTTATTGAACCTCTTTTACCTGCATTCCGGGCACAGTGCTGCAGTATGAATATGTTTCAAACAGGGGCTCTGTAATTTTTAAAGCATTGGAGGTAAAGAAAGGGCCTATTGCAAAAGAGTTTTTGTAATGCCATCAGCAGGAGTGCAATAAGAAAATATACCTTCAAAAAGAGTGAGCCAATACAGATAGAAGAGAATTAATTTACGCTTGCTGTTTTAAAAATTTTATCCTTCTTCTTTTTAACCCCTTTATTCCCATTGAAAGTTTGCTCCGTTTTAATAAGGAAAGAAAAAAACCTGCAATAATCAACAGATCTGTACCGCTTTATATTCATTAATGGCAATGATGCCATTATTCTTTTTTGCCGCCAAGTTATCTATTGCATCCACAATACTTTCATTTCCTTTTTTCCATTTCCAGTGAAGTGAAAAAAAATTGTTGCTGTACCAGGTAAACTCTTCACCATGTGCTAAATACAAATTTTGCTGTTGAAAACAACGGATGGTAATAATGGCATTTTAATACTGGCCACTTGCTTCGCCAGTCATGGCATCTGCTATTTTTATTGTATGTGGTCAGCAATCCTTTTGTTGAAAAAGAATACATTTTTTCGTTGATGGTGGCATGTATGGGCCAGCTGCCCGAAGATGGTTTGAGAATGATGGCAATAAGCCTGTCGTTAAAATAAAGGGAAAACGAATTGTCGGCATGTGCCAGTTTATAATGCCAGGTATGGGTAAACTTTTTGTCATACATCAATGTGCAAATTAAAATAACAGGGTTGTCCCTGCTATAATATGGGTTCAAAACTAAGTAAACCTTTTGCAGTAACAAGATTGATTATTTTAAATAAATGGTTGCGTTGCTTTAAAATAACACTATTTATTATGCAGCAAATTTTTGCATCAGCAATAGGTAATGCTAAGCAATAAACAAATAACACCTGCTCCCCACCACAATACATCATAACCCTAATGCTCTGCTATTTGCCCGCTTGTTATCGGGCCTACCACCTGCGCCATTGACCATGCCATTGTATATAAACCAGCATATTGGCCCCTGTTAGATGTGTTGTTCTTCTTATCCAGAATGAATTCATAAATGGCATGGAGAACATTTCTCCCAATGTAACAACAACGGAAGATGCAATTGCAAGCCAATGACACATTCATGCACATCAATATTGAGCATTGCATACGATAACCCTACCAAAACACACCAACAAATATATAATGAAGATAGGGACGCCGGCCTTCCAGCTTGTACACCAAGCACCATTTCAATTAATGCAATCAAAAGCCCATTTAGCGCCATTGTAAAACCAATAAATGGTTCTGACAAATGCCATTCTGATTTAAAAAAAACCGGCAAGAATTGTAAACAACTGGAAAAAACAAATGGCAAATAATATCTGCAGAAATACAAAGAATAAATAGAAATGATCTTTATAAACAGATGCGACAGCGGTTATCTGATTTTTCAATGTTGTTGTTTTGTTGCTTCATTTTTTGATGGAGAGAATACACAATACAATAAAATACCTGCTGCTATATTGGTGATAGCCATCCACCCAAAACAACAACTCATAATTATAGTCTGATATAAACCCTCCCAAATGCCACCAACTGCCCAACCAAGATTTATAGCCAGCCTGTTAAGTGAGTATGACCTTGTCCTGTTTTCTTCTTTGCTGTAATGTGCAATAGCAACTGTATTGGCAGGCCGAAAAGCCTCATTTATCATACTTAAAAAAAAGAAGCAATACAAATAGCAGTATAGCTTTTCATCTGCCCAAGCACAATAAACATGATGCCACCTCCAATAAGCGTAAACAGTTGCACATAGTAAAAGCCTGCTCTTATCAGTAATTTTTCCACCCAATAAAGCACCTGCAACAGAACCAGCCCCAAATAAACTCATTACAAAAGCAGCCTTACCAATGCCTACGTTCATTTGCGTGTCATGTACATCGTCATAAAAGGCACTACCATTGTTCCGCTCCTGTTGATGAGCATTACCAGGCTCAGCCACCAGGTACTGGCAGAAAGCCCTGCATAAGCATTCAGCTATATAGTTTTTTGGTTGAGGCTATCATGAGATAAGTAAAGATATTTTATCAGGCAGTAATACCATTTACCAGATATATAAAAAAGCATCCTTTTAGGCGATGCTTTGTAGTTGAGTTGAAAACTTTTCGCAACCATACTCTTTAAAAAAGTAATCCCCACGGAGAACCGTAGGGGATTTAAAGTATAGCCATGAAAAACAATCTTTATAAAACTATATATAGTTGTATTATGCTTTCTTTTCGTAACGTTTTTTGAACTTGTCAATACGTCCTGCAGTATCCACCAACACATTTTTACCAGTGTAAAAAGGATGCGACGTGTTTGAAATTTCCAATTTAATTACAGGGTATTCATTACCATCTTCCCATTTTACTGTTTCTCTTGATTCTGCAGTAGAGCGGCTTAAAAACTGGTAGCCATTACTCATATCTTTAAACACTACAAAACGATAACCTTTTGGATGCAAATCTTTTTTCATAATTGTGTTTTTTAGTGCATGGATTTTGCCATGCTAATTTTTAAAGACCGCAAAAGTAAGGTTTTATGCCTTTCCGGCAAAGTTTAAATCCCTTGTTTCAACAGAACTTCCTTCAAATTAAAGACAAAATAATAAAAAAAAGTTTATAAGGCATTGAAAATGAACTGTTAACGGTTGCAGTGGAAAACATGTTAACTTTTCATATTCACCGTTTGCAGGGCAATGCCGACGTTCCAGCCTTTGGATGCCTGTATCACTTCCTGCAAATCATCTATTTTTTTGCCTGTGATCCGTATAATATCGTCCATAATGGCCGCCTGTACCTTTAAACCACTGTCTTTTATCAGTTTCACTATTTTTTTTGCATCTTCCTGTTTTATGCCATTTTTTACCGGCACTTCCTGTTTTACCACTTTCCGCTTTGGTGGGGTTCTTTGCTAAGATCGTAAATTTCTGCCGCCAGGCCCTGTTTCATACTCCTGCTTATCATCACATCTATTATCTGGCCCAGTTTCATTTCGCTGTCCGCCTCCAGGTTTACTTTAAAATCTTTCTTATTAAGGTCAATAACCACATGACTGCCTTTAAAATCAAAACGGTTAGTTATTTCTTTTGTTACGGTGTTGATGGCGTTGTCTAATGTTTGCAGATCTACTTTACTGCTGAAGTCAAATGATGGCATAGCGTTTATGGTTTCAATGTAGAAGATAACAAATATAAAAAACGCAATTCAAATGAATTGCGTTTTTTATAAGTTTAATTTCCTCCTGTTTTCACCCTGCCCTGTTCTTCCGAAGCCCCGCCAATTTTTCTTTTTGGTGCCTGTGGCTTTCCATTACCAAAACGCCAGTTAAAACTAAGGCTCACCTGCCTGCTGTCTCTTTGTTGCCTGAATTGTGTATCAATGTATGAATACTCTGCAGAACCTTTAAACTTCTGTGTCCAAAACAATATCCCTGAAGCCCAATTTCACTGTTCCTTTGTTTTTTAATATTGATTTTGAAATACCACCATTCACATTCACCCAATGCCACCAATCACCAACACACCTTCCAAACCTTTGGTACGGTAAAAACCATTAATTCTGCATTCCATCCTTTACCAAAATTCATTTGTGCATTTACATTGCCTGTAAACAAATTGCTCTGCAGATCAACATTTGAATTATTGATAAATCCTTTGAACCTGTTGTTGCTGAAGTTTGCATACACATTTACTTTCAGCCATTTTGCTACCGGCACCAATGCCGTTATGTAATACCAAACTGCTCGCTGGCTGGCAATATTACTTTTGGTGATAAATGTTTCATTTTTCTCTTCATTCTGGTCAAGCATATCATTGATCAGGTCAGTTGCTTTTGTATAATTCAGCGTAGTGGTAAAATTGCCTTTATATGTGTGAGACAATTCAATGTTATGGCTAAACTGCGGACTCAGATTGATATTACCTGACTGGTAGGTGTATTTATCTAAAAAGAAATAAAATGGATTCAGATCTGCATAATCAGGCCTTTCAATTCTTCTTCCATAATTAACAGAAAAATTATTTTTCTCATTAGCATCAAAACTTACATACGCTGTTGGGAATAACTGTGTGTAGTTCCTGCCGAACTTTTGGTCAGTAGTAACCTGGTTACCTTTTGATATAGTATTTTCCAAACGCAGGCCAAGCTTGTGTATTCCATTTTTTACCAAACTGTTTATTTACGTTTACATAAGCAGCTTTTATTTCCTCTTCATAAATGAAATGATTGCTGCGGTTGTTATCATAAGTTGTATTGCCATTTTTTGCTATATAGTACTTTGCATCATTATCAGTCTTTACAAAACTTGCTTTTACACCTGCTTCAAATTTTGCATTGCCTTTCAGGTTCTGGCTATAGTCTGCTTTAAAACTGTAGATATTTATATTAGAAGGCACTTTACTTATCAATGTATCACCTGGTGCACTTTGCTGGTTGTTGACATCAAAATATTGATTATCGAGTAATTGGTAATTGTTTTGAGTGTAACGAATATAATCTGCATCAAAAGTCAATTCCCTGCCAGTGGTGTCAAATACATGCCGAAGATTAAAGTTGCTGTTGAAACTTTTCCATTTATTGTTCATATCGGTTGCAGCTACCATACTTGAATCTGTTATGCCAACTTTGCTTTTGCAATAATGTGGTTCCGTTATTGTTGAAATTATTATTATTGATAAACCCTGAAACCACTGCACCCATTGTTGTCTTTTTTGAAAGTGTAACATCAATACCCAACTTTACATCATGCGAATAATTGTGGTCAGTAATTTTTGAATTCTGGTCAAAAATGGAAAGCAATTGCTTTGAATCTTTATCACGGAATTTTCTCAGTATCGAAAGCTCCGAATATCTTTTATTGTTATTGTAACTGTAGTTGCCAAACAGGTTTATGCTTTTATTCCTGTAATTAAAATTGATACTCTCATTTGTTCTTGCGTATTTGCCTTGTGTATATGGATGTATTAAGGCTTCCATTCAGACCCATCATTTTAATTTTCTTTGTTTTGATGTTGATCACACCTGCATTACCTGCTGCATCATATTTGGCAGGTGGGTTGGTCATTATTTCCAACTGGTCCAACTGTGATGAAGAGAGGCTTTTTAAAAAATTAGCAAGATCTGGCCCTGATAAATAAGATGGCTTGCCATCAATAAATATTTTAACGCCCTGCTTCCCTTTCAAGCTTATGTTACCATCCTTATCAATAGAAACTCCGGGAGATTTTTCCAATACATCCAATGCTGTTGAACCGGCATTAGAAATGGAAGCATCTACATTCACAATTGTTCTGTCGGCCCTTCTTTCAATAAATTGCTTTTTGTTGGCTACCACCACTTCTTTCAGCGTTTCATTCAATGGCACCAATTGCAGCACACCTACATTGGTATTGCTTTCTGATTCATTGATTGTAAAAGCCTGCGAATATGTTTTTGCATGGCCAACCGAACTGGCACTTACGAGATAAGCACCTGGTTTTACATTTTCGAATATGAAATTTCCCTCTTTGTCAGTGACCGCCACTTTTACCAGGCTGCTGTCTTTACTTTTTAAGAGAGAAATAGAGGCTGCATCTATGATTTTTTGGTTGCCGCCGTCTTTAATGGAGCCATTAATGGTTCCGTTTTGGTTTTGTGCAAGGCACAAGCTGCTTGTGCTGATAGCAATCAGCGTGGTAAATAATAATTTCATGGCTATACTTTGTTTTAAATATTACAGGTCAAAGATAGGTACTTTGCATTGCAAGGTACATTCCTTTACATAGGCGGTAGCAAAAAAGGCTGAGCGGACTTTTGTGAAGATTTGAAGTGAAGGGAAAGGTTAGTCTTCGGCTTTTTTCTTTAGTAAAACAAAGGCTGAGATAATAACTCCTGCTATAATCATGGAAAAGGAGATCAGTTCGGCTTGTGTAAGCTGCAGGCCAAAAAAGTCAGCGAGGTTATTTACACGGATATGTTCAATTAAAAAACGCTCTGTACCATTTAAAATGAGGTAAATGCCTGTCATTAACCCGGCAATCTTAATACGACGGCGAATGCCCCATAAAATAAAGAACAGGATAGTGCAGATAACGGTTTCATAAAAAGGTGTTGGAAATACCGGCACAGGTAGCATGGCATTGTGTTCGTCCTTAATGCCCGGCATTGTAATACCGTCGTCATTTACATTTTGAGGATAGCTGTAAGCCACCATCCATGTAGGTAAATATGATGGCCCTTTAACTGTCTTATTGGGTATTTCATCAAGGGTTTTGTCTTTATAATCGCCTTTCAAAAAATAGGTACTGTATTTTTCCAATTGTGCTTTGTATTCACCCGGTTTTGCTTCCACAGCTTTTCCATCAGCTCCGGTTATATAAGCACTATTATAAATGCCCCAATCACCATCTCCAGCCACCTGGCAACCAATACGGCCAAGTGCGTAGGCCAAAATTAAAACGGGTGCTGCAGCATCTATTAAATGAACCAGTTTTATATTCTTTTTAGCAGCATACACACATACAGCAATAGCTGCCACAATAAGCCCACCATAAAAAGTAAGCCCACCGGGAGAAAGTAATCTTCGCCATGGGTTGGCAATAAAATCATCCCAGTTTTCAAGCCCGTCAAAAAGCTTGGCGCCTAAAATACCAAATATCAAAGCTATCACCACTATATCGCCTACCCTGTCATGCGGCCATATCCGTATTGAACGCTGTTCAGGTGTTTTGGTTTTTTGCTTATTTTTTTCCCGCCATTTTATCACTGCCAAAAACAAACCCAGCAGAATGCCTGCCAGTAAATTTCCCTGTGATGAAAAAATATAATCCTGTGCATTGATCTCTTCAGGTTTATTTATCAGGCCCACAAATTTGTACGCAAATAAAAACCCGATAAGAAAATTTATCAGCAATTCAATAAAGGAAGCTGGTTTACCAACTGTAATTGTTTCTTCTCTGGGAAGAAGCAACGCTAATTTCTCTTTCCTTTTCAATTCGCTGGACAATACAACAGCTGCGATGATAAATGACACTGCTACCATCAGGCCGAATGTGTGAAAAATATTCAGCCATTGCCATTGCACGCCAAACCAGTCTTTAAAAGCGTAATATAAATTGGGATACATTGTACAGTTATCAGTGATTGGTTACAGTGGTGCAAGATAAAGTTTTAAAAACAAAAAAGCCCATGGCTGGAAAGCCACAGGCATATACTTACTAACCCATAAAATACTTAATTGCAATATTGGTCAAAAGCACCCATCAGGTTTTCTGCAATCATTGCAGCACTGCGGCCTTCAATATTGTGCCGCTCAATAAAGTGAACCAACTGGCCATCTTTAAATAAAGCGATAGACGGTGATGATGGAGGATAAGGCAACAAATGCTCTCTTAGTTTTTTTACCGCATCCACATCAAACCCGGCAAAACTTGTAGCTAAATGATCTGGCCTTTTTGAACTGTTGTGAACCGCCATTAAAACACCCGGCCTTGCAGTACCTGCACTGCAACCACAAACTGAATTTATTACTACCAAAGTGGTTCCACTTTCCGACATTTTATTTTCTACTTCCGAAGCAGTTAACATTTCTGAAAAGCCATTTTCTGTTAACTCTTCTTTCATTGGGATTACTATTTCCGATGGATACATAGTCTATATGAATTTGTTTAGGCAGCAAATTTACATACATAGAGCAAATAAAACATCGAAACATTTCGATATTCAGATAAATGTTCAATAAGTGGACAAGAATTCTATTAGATACTATTTACAAACAAGACACAAAGTCATTTAATGATCCCAAATGCAGACATTTAGTCATTTTAATTCCCCGATACAAGTCAATATAACCTGTAAATGCCAGATGGAACAGCATTTGAACATCCAGCTGTATAAAACAAAAATATTAACCAATAAAAATTTATAACAATGACACTAGTGAAAGTAAACAACCCGGTAGCCAAATCCTTTGACGGTCTTTTAAATGACTTCTTTAATGAATTACCAGCATTTGGTAAAAAATGGAGCGATGATGCTTTTGGATTTCCTCCTGTGAACATCACGGAAAATGCAAATGGTTATCATCTTGAAGTAGCTGCTCCAGGTATGGATAAAGCAGACTTCAATTTGAAACTTGATGGCAACATTTTAACCATCAGTGCTGAAAAGAAAAACGAAACAAAAGATGAAACTGCAAAAGCCATCCGCAGGGAATTCAGCAGCAGGAGTTTTAAACGCAGCTTTACTTTAGATGAAAAAATTGATGCTGCTAACATTGGCGCTAAATATGAAAACGGCGTGTTGAAAGTTGACTTACCTAAAAAAGAAGAAACAAAAGCAGTAGCGAAAGAAATTACAATCGCTTAAGCGATTATAAAAATAACATACAGTTGGTTTTGATAATAAAAGCGCCCTGTTTCTACAGGGCGCTTTCATTTTACAGATACTTAAAAACATTTAGTATCCCAATATTTTCAACATGCTTTGAGCAGTTTGTTCTTTTGCATATACCCAGTCAACCAGTTTCCCATTTTTATCATGACCAATAATAATATGTTTTGGAGAAGGGATCATACAATGCTTTATACCACCATATCCACTTATCTGGTCCTGGTAAGCACCTGTATGAAAGAAGCCCAAATACAAAGGTTCTTCTTTTGCCAGCTTGGGAAGAAACACTTCATTGATGTGTTCTTCACTATCATAATAATCATGGCTGTCGCAGGTAATACCGCCCAGTGTTACCCGCTGGTATTCGTCTTCCCATTTATTGATGGGCAGCATCAGAAATTTTTCACCAATACCCCAGGTATCCGGCAATGTGGTAATAAAAGAAGAATCGATCATGTACCAGATCTCCCTGTCGTTCTGTTGCTTCTCTCCTATCACACTGTAAATATGTGCCATGCTTTCACCAACAGTATAGCTGCCAAATTCTGTGAAGATATCCGGCATGGGTACTTTGTTTTTAGCACAGGCCACTTTTATATTACGCACTATTTCATTGATCATGAATTGGTAGTCGTATTCAAAACCCAATGAATGTTTAATAGGAAAACCACCACCGATATTGATTGAATCCAGTTCAGGACAAATCTTTTTTAACTGGCAATACAGGTTGATCACTTTATTCAATTCACTCCAGTAATAGATATCATCCTTAATGCCTTTGTTTAAAAAGATATGCAGCATCTTCAACTGGAACTTATGTTCGTAGCCTTCAATCTGGTCCACATAAAACTCCAGGATATCTTTTGCCCTCATACCCAACCGTGAGGTATAAAAAGGAAAGTTGGGTTCTTCTTCCGCAGCTACCCTTATACCCAATTTAAAAGGCACTTTTACATTTTTGTATGCCTTCAGTTCTTCTTTATTATCCAGGATCGGGATTACATTTTTAAAACCTGTATTCAGCAATTTTGCAATGCGGCTGGTGTAAGGCTTTTGCTTAAAGCCATTGCAAATGATAAATGTTTCTTTATTTATCTTCTACGGCGGCTGTATAATTTATTGATGATGTCAATATCGTAAGCATAAGAAGTTTCCAGGTGAATATCATGCTTCAATGCTTCTTCCACTATAAATGAAAAATGAGAACTTTTGGTGCAATAGCAATAATTGATACTTGCCCTCGTATTTGTGTTTTTTAAATGCAGTGGCAAACATTTTTTTCGCCTTGTTTATCTGCATCCCGATTTTAGGCAGATAGGTCAGCTTTCAATGGCGTACCATACTTATCAATCAGCGCTTTTATATCCTGGTTGTTATAACGCAGGTAATCATTCTTCACTTTAAAATCTTCCTGTGGGAAGTTGAAGGTTTGTTTTACCAGGTCAGCGTAAGAATTGTTCATTTGGCTCATTGGCTAATGCATATTTTTAAAATATTTGCAAATGTACTTGATAGATAAAATAATGGGGATTAATTTTTTGGGGACACAGAATGATTGCCACGGAAACACGGATGTGATATCAATCTGTTTCATGTGTTAATCCGTGTTTCCGTGGCAATAAAAAACCGGGTGCAAGCACCCGGTTTAACTATATAAAGTCAATTATCTTACTTAACTGAAGCTACCAAGCTTCTTAAAGCTTTCTGGCTCATTCATTGCCAGGTCAGCAAGTACTTTACGGTTAAGTGTAATATTCTTTTCATTCAGTTTGTGAATGAATTCGCTGTAGGTTAATCCTTCTTCTCTTACTGCTGCGTTGATACGGGCAATCCATAAACGGCGGTAATCCCTTTTCTTATTTTTGCGGCCAACGTAGCTGTACGTTAAGCCTTTTTCCAATACGTTTTTGGCAACGGTATATACATTTTTACGCTTACCGTAAAAACCTTTGGCGGCTTTTAATATCCTCTTCCTTCTTGCCCTTGATGCTACTGCATTTTTTGAACGTGGCATATTGTAATTTTTTTAAAGTTAATGTTGATGATTTGAAACACCTTAGGTGATGATTAACCACGAAGACGTAATAAACGCTTTACAAAACGAACCTGTGTTGGATGAACTTCGCCATCTTTACGCATACCACGTTTGCGTTTGGTTGATTTCTTTGTGAGGATGTGACGTTTGAAAGGTTTTTGGTAGGTAATAAGGCCGGTTCCGGTTACCTTGAAGCGCTTCTTGGCGCTTGAGTTTGTTTTTGCCTTTGGCATTGTATAACTTATTATAGTTACTCCCTGCTGGCGTTCCGAACAGACGGAAACTTATGGGGCCATGTGGGAAATCCCTGAAAAGAGCTTTTCTTTTCGGGCGGCAAAGATAGGGGAATACAGGCAACGGGCAATAAGCAAAGAGAAGAAAATTAAGAGGAATAGGAGGAAAGCAATAGGCAAAAGGCAATAAAAAAGGGAAACCAGTTGATTTCCCTTTATAAAGCTTATGATTTATCAGAATTTTTAGGTTTTTTCTGGCTTTTAGGTGCAAACATTACCTGCATCCTTTTGCCCTCCATTTTAGGCAGGCCTTCCAGCACACCTACTTCTTTGAGGCGATCGGCAAATTTCAACAATAATAATTCACCTCTTTCCTTGAACATAATGGCACGGCCTTTAAACTGTACATGCGCTTTTACTTTATTACCATCCTGCAAAAACTTTTCAGCATGCTTGCATTTAAATTCAAAGTCATGATCATCTGTATTCGGCGTAAAACGAACCTCCTTTACCTCACTCGTTTTAGAGTTGGCCTTCATCTCTTTCTTCTTCTTCTTTTCGTTGTACAAAAACTTATTGTAATCAATTATTTTACAAACAGGAGGATTTGCGCCTGGAGAAATTTCTACCAAGTCAAGCTGCTGATCCTGTGCCATTTTTAATGCATCCGAAATGGATAAACACCAACTTCTATATTTTCTCCAACAAGGCGTACCTCTGGTACCCTTATCATGTTATTAGTGCGGTGTTCCTGTTGTTGCTCTTTTCTAAAGCGGGGGTTGAATGCGCCACGGGGTGGCCTGGGTGGGAATGCCATATTTATTTTGCTTACTGTTTACAACCGGTTTCTGCAAACTTGCTAAGCGTTATTGTTTTTATTTTTTAATTAATTACCGGTTCTAATTTGCTTTTACTGCAGCTAGACTGCAAGGCTATTGTGTAAATATAGCCCTTTTATTCAATTGCTCTTTTACTTTTTACTTCTTCATTTACAAAAGCAATAAATTCGTCAATGCTCTGCACCCCAATATCACCTTTACCCTGCCTGCGTACCGCCACTTTATTTTCATTCATTTCCTTTTCACCAATTACCAGCATCAGGGGCACTTTGTCTAATTCTGTATCCCTTATTTTTTTGCCGATCTTTTCATTGCGGTCATCAATTTCTGCCCTTATATCTGCTGCTTTCAGTTGTTTTAATACCTCTTGGCAATAAGGGATAAATTTATCGCTGATAGGCAATAATTTTACCTGTGTTGGTGCAAGCCACAACGGAAATTTACCTGCACAATGCTCAATCAATACAGCAATAAATCTTTCCATACTTCCAAATGGCGCCCTGTGAATCATTACCGGCCTGTGTTTGGCATTGTCTTCACCAATATAAGTCAGGTCAAAACGCTCTGGCAAATTGTAATCCACCTGTATTGTTCCCAACTGCCATTTACGGCCAATGGCATCCCTTACCATAAAGTCAAGCTTGGGGCCATAAAAAGCAGCTTCGTCATATTCAGTAACTGTTTTCAATCCTTTTTCTGCAGCAGCTTCAATGATTGATCTTTCTGCAAGGTCCCAGTTTTCTTCACTACCAATATATTTTGCCCTGTCAGTTTTATGGCGCAATGAAATTTGTGCGGTGTAATCAGTAAAACTTAATGATTCAAAAACATACAGCACCAAGTCAATTACTTTTTTAAATTCTTCCTTCACCTGGTCGGGCATACAGAATAAGATGGGCATCATCCTGGGTAAAGCCACGTACCCTTGTAAGCCCATGCAATTCGCCATGTTGTTCATAACGATACACAGTGCCAAATTCGGCTAAGCGTAACGGCAGGTCTTTATAACTACGGGGCGATGTTTTATAAATTTCACAATGATGAGGGCAGTTCATTGGTTTTAAAAAGAACTCCTCTCCTTCCTGCGGTGTTTTTATCGGTTGAAAACTATCCTTGCCATATTTTTCATAGTGGCCGGAAGTAACGTATAAATTTTTATGGCCGATATGCGGTGTGATCACCGGCAGGTAACCAATTTCTAATTGTGCTTTTTGTAAAAACTGCTGCAGCCTTTCTCTCAGCATTGCACCTTTTGGCAACCACAAAGGCAAGCCCATGCCCACTTTTTCGGAAAAAGCAAACAATTCTAATTCCTTTCCTAATTTTCTGTGATCACGTTTTTTTGCTTCTTCCAGTAAAACCAAATACTCATCCAGTTCTTTTTGAGAAGGAAATGTGACGCCATAAATACGGGTAAGCATGTTTATTTTTTTCATCATTCAACCAATAAGCGCCTGCAATATTGGTAAGCTTAATGGCTTTTATAAAACCTGTATTGGGAATATGTGGCCCACGGCATAAGTCTGTAAAATTGCCCTGTGTGTAAAAAGTTATTTCACCATCATTTAAACGGTCAATAATTTCTAATTTATATGGATCGCCTTTTTCAGTAAAATATTTTACTGCATCTGCTTTGTTTACTTCTTTCCTTTCATAAACAGCTGTTATTCTTAGCCAGTTCCAGCATCTTCTTTTCAATCTTTGCCAAATCTTCTTCGCCTAATAGATTGTCCACCTAAATCAACATCATAATAAAAACCTCTTTCTCCGGGAGGGCCATAACCAAATTTTACACCCGGATAAAAAGATTCCAACGCCTCTGCCATTAAATGGGCAGAAGAATGCCAGAAAGTTTCTTTACCGTCCGTATCATTCCAGGTAAGCAATTGCAAAGTTGCATCTCCATTTATTTGGCGGCTGGCATCCCATACCGCACCATTTACTTTTGCAGCCAATACCTTTCTTGCAAGTCCTTCGCTGATTGATTTTGCAATGTCCATTGCTGATGTCCCTTTTGCATATTCCCTTACTGCTCCATCCGGTAGTGTAATTTTAATCATGTTCTATATCTAATCCTTTAATTTTGAGCGGCAAATTTAACGAAGTCTTGGCGAAGGAAACACATATCTAAAATAACTTTGCGAAATAGTATTTCCAAAGAAAACAAAGCAAACAAAAAAATCAACTTAGTTTTCTTTGTGCCTTAGTGGGAAAATAAATGCGAAAGTGAATATGAAAAAAATTATACTCGGTGCTTTTTTTTATTGTATTGCAATAAGCGCTTTTTCTCAAAAGATAAACGGGCAATGGCATGGCTATTTTAACAGCAACGGCGATATAGGGTTATTTAGTGCAGACAATACAGAATATGTGCTGGAACTTGAAATAAAAGGCACCAAGGTAGAAGGCTTTTCTTACTCCTACTTCCAGGGACGGCGTTATTATGTGATATGCAAATTAGGCGGCACCTATTACCCCGGCAGCAAAAGCATCAAAGTGATTGAAACAGAAAGGGTGAAAGGCAATACACCTGCTGATTTCCAGGATTGTTTCCAGATCCATTATTTAACCTATGAAAAAAAAGACAAGCAGGAAGAAGAACTTGTTGGCAGGTGGATAACAAAGCCAGGTCAACCAGGCTCAGGCTGTGGCAATGGCATCACCACACTGGTAAGAAGAACGCTCAATAAAAGCATTTCGCAATTTAATAAACCAGTTACAAAGCCGCCGGTAGCAAAAAAGACAGCACCTAAAACAAACAACACAATTGCCAAAGCAGCACCAAAAAAACCTGCTCCAAAAACAAACCCTCCTATTGCTAAAACAACCCCAGCACCAAAAGTAAAAACACCTGTAACCAAAGTGCCGGAAAAACCCATCGCCAAAAAAACACCACCCGTGGCAAAAGTGGTACCTGAAGTAATAACAAAGGACCCCGACAACACAGAAAAGCCAGAAATAAAAAAGGTGGATATAGCCCCGGTTAAAACAGATGTAAATTTTGAAAAAAGAAAAACAGACATTTTAAAAACCATCCAGGTAGAAAATGAAAGTTTTAGGGTTGATTTGTATGATAATGGTGAAGTGGACGGCGACAGTATTTCTCTTTTCTACAATGGCAGGCTCATACTATCTCATAAAAGGCTTAGTGAAAAACCTATTACCCTCACCCTGAACACACCCGGCGGTGATGATATTAATGAATTAACGATGTATGCAGAAAACCTGGGTGAAATAGCACCCAATACAGCTTTAATGGTGGTAACAGATGGGGATAAAAGGTATGAAGTACGTATTGCGTCCGACCTGAAAAACAGTGGCACAATCCGCTTTATCCACAAGCCAAAAACACCACAATAATTTTACTCCACCAGCGTTATAAATGGGTAGATCAAAATCCATTTTTTGTGAAAATAAATCTACCCCTCATGAAAACATTTTTATCACTTCTTTGCCTTGCCCTGCTTGCAGGTTGCACAAAAAAGGGCATTACAGATGCGGTAACGCTTGATAAGGCGGCGGGAAAATGGGGCATACATGGTGTACGCTACCAAATTTTTAATGGCTCGTCCACACCCAAAGACAGTACTGTTCCCTGGGTTCCCAGACCTGAAAATTTTGTACGGTTTGATGGTGTTTCCACTTTGCAGTACAGCTACAACAGCCCGGTTGTATGGAATGGTGATTATTCCCTTATTGGTACCGATTCAATAAGCATTAACATTGACCACCAAACTACAAGATGGAAAATATTATTGCTTACAGAAACCAATTTCAATATTGAAATGACGTCAACCAACAACCCGGCATTCCCGGGTGCAACGGTGAAAACGTTCCAGGGTTTTATACGCTGATAACAATTATAGCTTCATAAAAAACACCCCCAACATTACTGTCGGGGGAATTTTTGCGTTTATCAACGCAGCATTAAAATTTAAAATTGTAAGTAATCGCCGGTATGATCGGGAAAGATACTTACCTGTGTTGCGGTTACCTGCAGGTTGTTTTGGTCTAATGAACCTTCCTGGTCAAAATAAATAAAGTATGGATTTTTTCTGCTGTAAGCGTTGTACATACTAAACACCCATTCGGTGTACCATTTCTTCCGGGTCTCATTTTTCTTAGGTGAATAAATAGCAGAAAAATCAATGCGGTGATAAGCAGGCAAGCGGTATTCATTTATGCGGCTGTACTCCTGCGTTAGTAACCCATTTACAAAATAAAAACGCTACGGCAGGCTGGCAGCATTGCCGCTTCCATAAACAAAAGTGCCAGATAATTTCCAGCGTTTGTTCAACTGGTACATGGCAACAATACTCATATCATTCCGCCTGTCGTATTTGGCAGGGTACTTTTCTCCAAAATTAAGATCGGGAAATTTTCTCCAGGTCCAGCTTAATGTATAACCGATCCAGCCCGTTAACCTGCCCCTTGTTTTATTTATAAAAAATTCTGCGCCATAACTCCATCCTTTTCCAAACACAAAAGAGTTTTCTGTATCCTCCAATGTATTGGGAGTATAACCTTCTTTATATTCGATCTGGTTCTCCATAGTTTTGTAATAAAACTCTACAGAAGTTTCATACATATTATCCTTAAAATTTTTAAACACCCCTGCTGCATACAACCAGCTTTTTTGTGGCTTTACCCTGAATGTGCTTGGCACCCACAAATCGGTAGGCAATGTAGTGCCTGCATTGCTCACCAAATGGGTGTATTGAAGGTTGCGGCTTATGGATGCTTTAATAGATGTTTCATCATTAATAGCATACCGCATGGTAAACCTTGGCTCAAAGCCACCATAATACTTTACTGTTTGGCCACTTTTATAAACAATGCTGTCTGTGCGGTTGCCATCTGCATCAGTTGTATAAATCTTATACTCGCCCAGTTGCCTGAACCAACTATAGCGAATGCCTGCATTTATTTTAAACTTATCGCTTATCTCCCAATCATCCTGGAAATACAAAGCGCCTTCCTGCGCTTTTTTGGCCTGTGCATTACTTGGTTTAAACTCTACCGTATCCTGTGAGCCACTTACAACAGAAGGTGTGTATTTATGAAGGGTAAAGGCACCGCCAAACTTTACTTTATGCCCGGTAAAAGGATACAGATCAAAATCCTGCTTGATGCTTACATCCTTTATGCCTGACTCAAGCTTTATGTAAAATTATTTTGTGCTGCTTCAAAAGTAAAATTATATTTATTAAACACTGCAGTGGTGTTGCCAAACAATCGCTTATTAAAAACATGATTGTAACGGACGGTGCCGGTTGCATTGCCCCAGGGGATATTCACATCGAGGCTTCGTTTGCCATTTACAAAATCAAATACATCCCTTCCAAAATAACCACTGATGTACAGCCGGTCTTTTTCTGAAAACTTATAATTCATTTTTGCATTAAGGTCGTAGAAATAATAACCAGAACCATAAAATTCACTTGTTTTGGGAATAAATGGTTTTGTCAATACATCAATATAAGTGCGCCTTGCAGAAATAATAAAAGATGCTTTATCTTTTTTTAGCGGCCCTTGGATTGATAATCCTTGATGCAATTAAACCTATACCGCCATCCACCTGTATTTTTTTATCATTGCCTTCCTTCATGGAAATATCCAAGCACACTGCTGAGCCGGCCACCGTATTGTGCAGGCATTCCGCCTTTAATAAGCGAAACATTTTTTATGGCATCCGCATTAAAGATGGAAAAGAAACCAAAAAGATGGCCCGTGTTGTAAACGATAGCATCATCAAGCAAAATCAAATTCTGATCGGGGCCACCGCCACGTACATAAATACCTGCACTACCCTCGCCTGCATTGCGTACTCCCGGCAACAATTGAATTGTTTTTATCAGATCCACTTCACCCAAAAATGCAGGAATAGCTTTTATCTGTTCAATGGGCAACACAAATTGCCCCATCTGTGCATTCTTCACATTCACATCTCTTTTCTTTGATGGTGATCACCACTTCATCCATGGCGGTACGTACAGCCATTTCAAAATTCATCTGTCTATCTTCTGTAAGTTTTATTTCTGTGGATGTTGACTGGTAGCCTGCATAGGAAGATACCAATATATAATCGCCTTCGGTAAGAGTGAGAGAATAAAAACCATACTGGTTGGTGCTGATACCTTTTGTATGCCCTTTTACAGAGATGGTTGCGCCAATAAGTGTTTCACCATTACTGGCATCTTTTACATAACCGCTTACGGTAAATTTCTTTTGCGCCGATACCACATGGCAACAGCAGCAATCAAAGAAAAGGACCCGGATGATTTTGTTCGATTTGTCATTTTAAAGATCAAATGTTTAGTTTTACAGGAGGCTGAATAATGATTGTTATTTGTGCTATTATACTATCTTGTGTTTCGCCGCAATGCAAGCATGCACGCATTTATACTTCGGATGGTTTTTTCCCAAATAAGGATTTACAATTTCTGCCTCGCTACTTATCCAGTTGGCGCTGCTGCTTTCCTCAAAAGGCATTCCGCAGTTTTGCCAGTACAATGTTTTGCCTTTGTAATGAACCGTTTTAAGAAAAGGATAAAGATTTTCACTCATATCTCTAAAATCGTGGCGCATATCAGTAATGGTTTGCGAATGCCCCATTCTTTCTGCATTGGCTTTTATATCATTAATAAATGTAGCCGCTGTTTCAAAAATTCCTGTAGTATCTTTTTTCAATTCATCCAGGTTAAGACCGGTCAATAACGTAGTAATAGCATCTGCCGCCTCTTTGCTTTTACACTGTCGCCATCCACAAATGCATCCCTTATAGCAACATAAGCATCCAGCAACGAATCCACATTTTTATCAAACGCCATGTTGAATGGGATTTTACCGCAATTGGCTGTTGTTTTGGCCCTTCCGGTGCATCCTCGCTCTTTAAATATAAAAAAATACAATGCATGCTGCCACAACACCAGCAAGACTATAAAAAGTATTCTTTTCATTTGATGTAAATTTTTGGCAAAGCTAAAGCATAACAGGCATTTGACGGAATAGTTTACCGTTTCAGTTACTTTTGCGGCAAAACGGAAAACCGGTGATCAGTTATCAGTGGTCGGTGATCAGTCGCCCATTGTGTCTTTACAATTAATAAAACTTTTTTAAATATTTATGCTTCTCGGATTACAAAACTTAACATTTGAATTTGGCGCAAGGGCTATTGTGGAAGATGCCACCTGGCATATACAACCCAACGAACGCATCGGGCTTATTGGCTATAACGGTACCGGTAAATCTACTTTATTAAAAGTACTCACCCGGCAATTCCTGCCAAGCAAAGGAACGGTGGAACAAGGCAGGGAAACAACCATTGGTTTTCTTCACCAGGACCTGTTGAGTTTTGATACCAATGATTCTGTGCTGGAAGTTGCCATGGGGGCTTTTGAAAGAGTGAAAGAACTGGAAAAAGAAATTGAAGAACTCGGTATCGAACTGGAAAAAACAGGCGATGAAAGTTTAGCCATGAAGTATGCCGACCTGTTGCATGAAATGGAAGTACTGGACGGCTACAGCATTCATCATAAAACAGAAGAGGTTTTACAAGGGCTTGGTTTTACCAATGAAAGCCTTACCAAGCCTTACAAATTATTTAGTGGTGGCTGGCGCATGAGGGTGTTACTGGCAAAAATGATATTGATGAAACCGGATGTGCTGTTGCTGGATGAACCTACCAACCACCTTGACTTACCGAGTATTGAATGGCTGGAAAAATACCTGATACACTACCAGGGCGCTGTGGTGGTGGTAAGCCATGACCGTTATTTTCTTGACCGCATGGTAAATAAAATTGTAGAGCTCTATCAACAGCAATTGCATTTTTATACCGGCAACTATTCTTATTATCAAACAGAAAAAGCACAGCGGATTGATATACAGCAAAAGGCTTATGAGAACCAGCAGGATTATATACGCCAGCAGGAAAGAGTGGTGGAACGCTTTAAAGCAAAAGCAAGCAAGGCTGCCATGGCGCAGAGTATTGTAAAAAAATTAGACAAGCTTGACAGGATCGAAAATGTAGAACTGGAAAGGCCGAATATCCGTATCAACTTTATGATCGATAAACAACCGGGCCGTGTGTTGTGTTCTTTAAAACATGTAAGCAAAAGTTTTGGCGATATAAAAATTTTAGAGAACACCGGCGCAGAAATTGACCGTGGTGATAAAGTGGCATTGATCGGTGCTAACGGAAAAGGTAAATCAACCTTATTGAGAATTATTGCCGGCACAGAACAAATTAATGGCGAAAGAGTATGGGGACATAATGTAGAAGAATCATTTTATGCACAGCACCAACTGGAAGCATTGAATGTGAACAATGATATTTTAGAAGAGATGAAAGAAAGCCGCAGTGGCAAAACAGATCTGGAACTGCGTAGTTTACTTGGTTGCTTTTTATTCAGTGGCGATGATGTAGAAAAGAAAATTAAAGTATTGAGTGGTGGTGAAAAAGCAAGGGTTGCTTTGGCAAAAACAATTGTAAGCAAGGCTAACTTTTTAATGCTGGATGAACCTACCAACCACTTAGATATGCACTCGGTTGAGTTGCTGATTGAAGCATTGAATAAATATGAAGGCAGCATTGTACTGGTAAGTCACGACCGTTATTTTATCAGCCGCATTGCCAATAAAATTTGGGAAATAGAAGACCATAAAATTGTAGAGTTTAAAGGCACGTATGCAGAGTGGGAAGAATGGAAAGCAAGAAGAGAAGCTGAGAAAGCAAAGGCGCAAAGTGGCAAGAAGGCAAGTGAAACGAAAGCAGGTTGAAGAAGTAAAAGCGGTTGTGAAAGAAGAAGCACCTAATAACAAACCACAAATAACAAATAACTCTATAGATAAAGAATTAAAAAAAGAATACCAGAAACATAAGAACCGCTTTACACAATTAGAAGAAAAAATAGCACAACTTAATAAACAAAAAATACAACTGGAAGCTGACATGGCTGCACCGGATACTTATGCTGATAAAAATAAATTTCAGCAAACGGAAGCGGCGTATAATAAAGTTGCGGCTGAATTTGGTTTGTTGAATAAGGAATATGAAATAGTGTTTGAGAAGGTGATGGAGCTGGAGGAGAAGATGGGGTAATGGATATAGTATCATATACACATATTTTCCACCCGATAATGACAGTTTGCAAAATTTGTAATCATTTTGATTATTATATGAAATTCTTATTTAATAATAAGTGCAATAATGGGTGCAAGTTTCGCTTAATGTTGCCGCAGACCTTCGACAAAAGAATAATTAAATATCCAGAAATTTTTATTTAATATGGAAAACAGAAAATGCTTATTGCATGCATTTCAACGAGCCTCCGTTAGCACAAGAATTACTTGAAACTAATCGAAAATGGTGTGAGTTTCCATCAATACAATATAATAATGCTATTGAAAAGCAGAATCAGTCAAAGACTATTGTGAGGGTATCTGCCAAATGAATATGTTAGAAGGTCTCACATGAATTTAGTACATAGAAGACAGTCTCAGTAATTTACAAACTCAAATATCTAAAGTATCGTAACAAATCGGAGTTCAGTTAAAGTCACAAGCAATCCTTCGGCTGGTCAATTAAATGGCACTACATATTAATAATGACAAGAGATAGAAAACATTAAAGTGCATTGACGACATCATTTCAAATATGCGAAAAGACATTATTTAGAATGGCTTAAGCATGATGGTTCATTCTGGATAGCTCTTAACTTTAAATTGTTACATTCAATTAAAAAATAAAAAAACTTACAATGTCTGTACACTTATGGAATTTGAAAGTAGTTCATGAATAAAGTGCCATTAGCATGCTTAAACGTGACATTAAAGAATTTGGGTAGAACCATATTATAAGTCAAGAAGATTACTGTTTTTAATACAAATAATTCGTTTGATTAAAATCTGTAAATGTATTGAGCTGGTCTCAGATCCCGACGGGATTAACTCCTTTCGTCCTGCCAGGGTTTCTGCATTTTACTCTTCTAATTATAAAAACTCTTTTTGCAAAACCCCGGCATTGAAAAAAGTCTACATATTTTTGCTGCCACACTTTCATTTTAATAGCATCTCACTAAAACAAAAACAAAAATAAAAATACGATTGGGTGTATTCAATTTAATAAAGTAAGCTAAAGGGGGTTCCCCACCTTAACATTTCTACAAATCAAAGTTTCTACCAATGGAAAACGATGATTCTATATTCTCAGACCTTGATCCTCGGAAACAAAGTGTCTTATACCCAGCGAATTCTTTCATATATGGTTTATTGGGTAATTGAAGTATTGTTAGTCATCATGATTTATATACTGTGCCAAAAGAAATGATTTATACGCTGCTCAATAATTACTCTTACAGTATGTACATTGTCAATTTTTGGTTTGATGTTTTTGTACAGGGCAATCTGCATTTTTTCATTAGGAAAAACAATTTGCATGCCGATATTGTAAAATAAAATACCTTTTCAGCAGTTTGCATCCATTGTCATCCAAAAAGAAAAAGAGTATTTTACGATTCTGTTCAATTTTATGGAGCAAGCAACGGCGGGGTTCCGCACTAACATTTTTTCTATTCAAATTTCTACGGCGGAAACCACCGCCGGGACAGTCTCTTATCTTCATTTCTTTTATAAAACTTATTTTTAACTCAATTAAATAAGCCTCCACATGAAAAAAGATCCTTCTCTCCGTTTTCACCAGCATCATCTGCCTTACCAGTTTTCTCAAAACAGCAACGACTCCACAGCAATCATTCATTTGTTAGAAAAAGAATCTGCCACCTGGCGCAATGGCGATGTAAAAGCACATGCAGACTGCTGGGCCATAAAACCATACAGCCGCATACTCGTTTCCACCGGCGATGGCACTGCACTGGATATAGACCCAAACATAGTGATCAACCCACCTGCAGGTGTGATGGGCAAAGGCGGCGTTGCCGTCAACAGCAATTATAAAATGAATATCAGTGGCAACAATGCATGGGTAAGCCATGACGAAGAATCAACTGCAGCAGATGGCAAAAAAACTTACTCCTACGAATTAAGGATACTGGAAAAAATAAATGGCGAATGGAAATTAGTGGGACAATCCATACATATTTACAAACCCAAATAAAAAACCAGCAGTAAGAAAACATCCTGTGGAAATTGCTGTTTATTTCTCTACCTTGATATAGATTTCCGAACAATACGATTGCCAATCTCTCATACTTACTGCTATGAATGAAATTGTAAACTGTGCCACTTATCTCGATGGAAAAAGGATTGCCAATATTCCATTGACGACATCAGTAAAACACTGCAAAACTCAGAGCAATTTATCTGGCTTGGCCTTCATGAGCCGGATGAAAAAACACTACAGGCAATACAAAAACAATTTAACCTGCATGACCTGGCTATTGAAGATGCACACAATGCACACCAGCGGCCAAAGATCGAAATGTATGGCGATGTGTTATTTGCTGTGTTGCGTACCGCACAGATAAACAAACAAACTTATCATACTGATTTTGGCGAAACACATTTTTTTGTCGGTCATAATTTTTTGATCACCATCAGGCATGGCTCCAGCATTTCGTATGCAGATGTAAGAACAAGATGCGAAAGCACACCTCAACTGTTACGCAAGGGCCAGGGCTTTGCCTTATATGCAGTGATGGATTCTATTGTGGACCAGTATTTCCCTGTGGTGGAAGCACTGGAAGAAGACCTGCAGAAGATGGAAGAAAAAATTTTTAAAGGATAAGCCTATCAAGGGAAACAACAGAAGAAATTTATCAATTGAAAAGAGAACTGCTGGAAGTAAAAAGGGCTGTATCGCCACTGATAGATATTGCCAACCGCCTCATGCGTTTTGACATTACATTAATATCAGAAGAAACACAACCTTATTTCCGTGATATATACGATCATGCTATCCGCATTAATGAAATGGTTGACCATGCCCGTGAGTTACTCAACACTGCATTGGAAGCAAACTTCTCACTCCTTTCTATTTCTCAAAGCGATGTATCCAAAAAATTTGCCGGTTGGGCGGCTATCATTGCAGTACCTACCATGGTGGCTGGTTTTTATGGGATGAATTTTGAATTTATGCCCGAATTGAAATGGCAATATGGTTATCCTGCAGTTGTTATTTTCACTATTGCCTTATGTATAATTATTTATTTCCTTTTCAGAAGATCAGGATGGCTATAAATAAAAATGTCCCGTCTCGTCATTGATGACGAGACGGGACATTTTTTATAAATCACAATGAAAATATTAATAAGGCCCGATATAAGTACGTGTTTGTCCATTAACAGCTACCCAAACAATTTTTAAATAGTAAGGGCCAATCGGGCATGAAGTAACTGCGTTACCAGTTGCATCCAATCCAAAAGTTGTAGTGCTTGTTACAAAGAAACCTGTGTGCTGTACCTGTCCACTTACCAAACGGAAATCACAATCCTGCCTTGCCACTAATGGCTGCAGTATGGCAGTTTTAAAATCACGGCCAAACCTGTTTGTTCCCCAGTCTGCAACACCTACACCTACTGCCGCAGGCGCAATACCTGTAACGGATATTACAATACCATTGTTATAAGTAAATGTTCTTTGCCTTGCCACCTGCCAGGTACGTTGTGCACCATTATCAAATGTTACAGACATTCCGGTCACTGGTAACTGTGTGAATGATCGTACCCAATGAAGACAGGTTTGACCAATTTGCCACCGCTTACATTTGTAATGGTTTTAGTACCATTAATAGTAATGCTCTTATTATCTCTCAAACGGGTAATTTTTAAGTTATTGTAAGTGATGTTGTACTGTGAGCCTGCTGCTGCCCAGCGGAAACCCGGAGAAAAACTTAATACAACACTTCCTGTACGGGTGCGGTTGAAACCAGCGCAGGTGGCACCACTGTAAGTAATAGTGATCGTTCTTGGATTTACTGTGGTATCAACCACAACATCTGCATCGCACCTTAAAGGCAACGGTGTTAATGGCCTTGCACCAACATAAGAGCCACCAAAAGTTTCCAGTGCTACGTTGGCATCATCATCTGCCGCATCTGATTCACCTGAAAACCTTGCCTGGTCGTCTGACTGTACTGCCAGTTCTGTTTCATTGTCTTTAGTATCTGTTGTTGAGTACTTTCTTTTTTACAAGATGTAAAAAATAGCCCAGCCGATAAAATGGCTACGGACATAAATGTGAGCTGCTTTTTCATAATTTATTTTTTCGGTTTTGAAATTTGGTTGAAAGGTAGACTGCACGCCTACGTGATGGTTTAAAGAAATGCTAAAAAATTATGCCGCATTTTTAATACAGCCTGTTAATAACAGAAAAAGGAAATGAAAAATTGTATGGGATTTGTTAATTGACGGCCTTTTCTACTGTATTGAGAGCAAATTTTAATTGTTGCTCCATGGTGAGGTTCGTATTGTCAAGTACAATAGCATCTTTTGCCTGGCGCAATGGGCTTACTTCCCTGTTAGAATCAATATAATCCCTCATTTCGAGGTTGCTTTTTACTTCCTCAATGGTAACGTTAGGATTTTTTTCATACATCTCTTTAAAGCGGCGTTCAACCCTCACGGCAATATCAGCTGTCATAAAAAATTTTACTTCTGCCCGGGGGAAAACAGTGGTTCCAATATCACGGCCATCCATGATGATGCCTTTTTTCTTTCCCATTTTTTTCTGCTGGTCCACAGCGAACTCTCTCACTTCTTTTACTGCTGCCACATCGCTTACTTTTTCAGCAACGATCATATCCCTAATCATATACTCCACATTTTCGCCATTCAGCGCTATTTCCGATTGATTGGATTTTTCGTTGAATTCAAATTCAAGGGTAATATTTTCCAGGGCTTTTGTTACTTCTTTTTTATTATTCCAGTCAACCGCATTTCTTAAACAGTATAACGTGATGGCCCGGTACATGGCACCGCTGTCTATATAAACATATCCCAGCGCTTTTGCCATTTGTTTTGCCAATGTGCTTTTACCGCAGGATGACCAGCCATCAATCGTTATGATAATTTTTTTCATCTATAGCAAAAGTCAACAAAATAATTTAGAGGGCAAAGAAAGTGTTGAGTTTCAGGTGTAATTATATAAAATAAGAGATTAAAATGTGCTTACTCCTATTGATGCATCAAGTATCGCATCTATACATTTATCTACACCTGTCGGAACAATTGAAGCTGATTTTCAGCAAGTACTTTCAGGCGAAAATTTTAACACTTCGGTCACCAGCTTTTACAAGTCACGATAAAATAAAGGCACCTCGGGCTGTAAGGTTCAGGGCTTACACAACCAATGGTTTTATAATTCTGTTTTAATAGCATATTTCAAACACAAAAACATGTAATTATGCAAACAAAAAAACTTTACTGGAGAAATTTTACCAGGGCAATCGGCTCCCTGCTGTTAGCAACTGTACTATTTACAGCCTGCTCAAAAAAAGACAATCTTGCCACCACACAAGTACCTGCCGAAGATGAAAGCGCTCTTGTAAGTGAAGCAAGGGGCCTGGAACAGACAGTTGCTTTAGAGGCCGAGAGTGAAGGGAAAAAACTCGGGTTTAGTACCGGAGAAAATGAAAGAGGTGGTTTGCGTACTATTGTACAGATAGCTACGGGAAACGCTAATCTTTCATCTCTTGCTGCTGCCGTTGTAAAAACAGGTTTAGCCGGGGCTTTAACTGATGCTTCTGCAAGCCTTACCGTATTTGCCCCAACCAATGCAGCTTTTGCCCAGTTGCCCGCTCCTTTCAATAATGCAGCTAATATATCTGGCATAAGCAGCCCGGAACAGGTTGATTTTTTAAGAAGTGTTTTGCTGTACCATGTACTGGGTGCTGAGGTTTTCAGCAACCAGATTGCAGCAGGCCGCAGTAGCGCCGTTACACTTAAACCGGCTGGCAGTGCCAACGACAATACTGTGTATATCTCAAAAACTTTTGGACTCATCAAACTAAATGGCAGCACAAGGGTGATATATCCAAATGTGAATGCGACTAACGGCGTGGTACATGTTATTGATAAAGTTTTGCTATTCCCCACTAATACTGTTGCAGGTATTGCTATTTCTATACCAGATTTTTCAACACTGGTAACAGCGTTGGTTAAAACAAATCTTGCTGGAGTATTTGCAGGCAGCGGCGATTTTACTGTATTTGCCCCTACTAATGCAGCCTTTGCACAATTACCTGCGCCATTTAACAATGCCGAAAATATAAATGCTATTACAGACCAGGCACAAATTGATGCGTTAGCAAATATTCTTAAATACCACGTAACAGGTTCCCGTTATTTTTCATGGGATCTTGGCATCCTGCAGCGTGTGGGAACCCTTGCAAATGCACCAAACAACAAAGTAACTACTATTCTTGGATGCAATATTGGTTATGTAAAAGGTGATGCCAACAACAGGTTTTCAAAGATTACGCCAGCTGACATTTTAGCCACTAATGGTGTAATACATGTGATAGACAGGGTGTTGTTACCAAGATAAGTTTAATCATATTTTTACCGATTATTGTAATAAAGGGCGGCATCATTTGCCGCCCTTTATATTCCCATCGGTGGAGGTCGTGATAACAGTTTTTATTCAAACTCATCAGTAATAAATATGCAACGGACAGGAATCGACAAGTGCTGGGAACATTAAGTTTGTTGAATCCGCAAGCCTGAAAGGCTACTATTATTACAGCGAGTACAAAACTTCAATAAAAAAATCCCGAAGGGATGACATAAAAAACTATATCACTCCTTCGGAGTTCGCTTCAAGATTATAGCCGCTCTTCTATAATAATATCATCCCTTTGGGATTGAGAAAAGGTTTCGAACACTTGTGAGCAGAAGCCCGGCGCAAGAAGGCAATAAAAAAAGCCATTCCGTTTTTAAACGAAATGGCTTTCACTATTTTGAAATTTTCATTAAGCTTCTGATGAAGACGCTTCTTTTTTCTTCTCAGGTTTTTTCAAAGTAAATTTTATTTTTTCCTTTGTTTCATCCAGGTCAGCTACTAACACATCTCCCTGTTTCACCGCCATATTCAGTATCTCTTCTGCCAAAGGATCTTCAAGGTATTTTTGTATGGCCCTGTGCAGCGGCCTTGCGCCAAACTGTGCATCATACCCTTTATCAGCAATAAAGTCTTTTGCCTCGGTTGTCAAGTTCCATGCTAAAGCCAAGGTTTACCAGGCGGTTCATTACACCTTTCATTAAAATATCAATGATAGCAAAGATATTTTCTTTGGTAAGTGAATTAAATATTACCACATCATCAATCCTGTTTAAAAACTCAGGGCTGAAAGTACGCTTCAATGCTTTTTCAATTACCGCTTTATTATTTTCATCGGAATTCTGCATCCTGGTGGCAGTGGCAAAACCAACACCTTCCCCAAAATCTTTCAACTGCCTTGCCCCAATATTAGACGTCATGATGATCATCGTATTCTTGAAGTCAACTTTTCGCCCCATACCATCTGTCAACTGGCCATCATCAAGTACCTGTAACAAAATATTGTAAATGTCCGGATGTGCTTTTTCAATTTCATCCAGCAAGATCACACTATATGGTTTACGCCTTACACGTTCAGTTAACTGTCCGCCTTCTTCATAACCAACATAGCCCGGAGGTGCACCGATCAAACGGCTTACTGTGAATTTTTCCATGTATTCACTCATGTCGATCCTGATGAGTGCATCTTCATTATCGAACATGTATTTTGCAAGGCACCTTGCCAATTCTGTTTTACCAACACCTGTAGGCCCAAGGAAGATAAAAGTACCGATTGGTTTCTTTGGATCTTTTAATCCCACCCTGTTACGCTGTATAGCTTTTACTACTTTTTGTATTGCCTCATCTTGTCCAATCACAGCACCTTTCAGTTCATCACCCATACGGCGGAGTTTTTCCGTTTCAGCCTGCACCATACGCTTAACAGGTATGCCGGTCATCATGCTGATCACTTCTGCAATATCTTCTTCTTCTATCGGGAAGCGCTTGTTTTTGCTTTCTTCTTCCCATTCATTCTTTGCTTTTTCCAGGTCTTCCTGCAGGCGCTTTTCACTATCCCTTAAAGAAGCAGCTTCTTCAAAACGCTGGCTCTTTACCACTTTATTTTTCTCAAGCTTAATGTCTTCGATCTTCTTCTCAAGGTCAATCACTTCTTTAGGCACGTTGATATTCTTGATATGCTTTCTTGCACCTACTTCATCTAGTACATCAATCGCTTTATCTGGCAACAACCTGTCGGTCATATAACGTTCACTCAGTTTCACACAGGCATCAATTGCTTCTGCACTGTACGATACATTGTGATAGTCTTCGTATTTACTTTTAATATTGGCAAGTATCTGGATGGTTTCTTCAACAGAAGGCTGCTCAACAATCACTTTCTGGAAACGCCTGTCTAATGCGCCATCTTTTTCAATGTGCATACGGTATTCATCCAAAGTAGAAGCGCCAATACATTGAAGTTCGCCCCTTGCCAAAGCTGGTTTAAATATATTGCTTGCATCGAGTGAGCCACTGGCACCACCGGCACCTACAATAGTATGTATCTCATCAATGAACAAGATCACATCACGGTTCTTTTCCAGTTCGTTCATGATGGCTTTCATCCTTTCTTCAAACTGGCCACGGTATTTTGTACCGGCAACCAATGCTGCCAGGTCAAGCGACACCACTCTTTTATCAAATAATACACGGCTTACTTTTCTTTGAACGATCCTTAAAGCCAATCCTTCAACGATGGCAGTTTTACCCACACCTGGTTCGCCAATTAATATAGGATTATTCTTTTTTCTTCTTGATAATATTTGAGATACCCTTTCAATTTCCACTTCCCTTCCTACGATCGGGTCAAGCGTGCCGTTTTCAGCAAGCCTTGTAATATCCCTTCCGAAATTATCAAGTACGGGAGTTTTTGTTTTTGGCTGATTGGCTGCCCCACCACGTTGTGATTTGGGTTGCTGGCCATACTGCCTTTTTTCATCATCAAAATCATCATCTCCTTCGTCGCTGTATTCTGCTTTGGGAGGGTTGCTGGTTACAAAACCGAGTTCGTTTTTAAACATATCATAGTCCACGTCAAACTGGTTGAAGATCTGTGTGGCAATGTTTTCTTTATTTTTTAAGATCGACAGCATCAGGTGTTCGCTTTCCACCATCGTACTCTTGTGTGCCTTTGCTTCCAGCACAGTTATCCTGATAACCTTTTCAGCCTGCTTGGTTAGGGGAAGTGAATTGATGTTAGCGATGTTTTTACCTGTCTTGTCTTTTACGGCCACCTCTATTTCTTTGCGGAGTTCGTAGAGGTCAACGTTGAGGGATTTTAAGATTTTTATGGCGGTGTTTTCTCCGTCTCTTATTAATCCAAGCACCAAGTGTTCGGTGCCGATGAAGTCATTTCCTAACCGCAGGGCTTCTTCCCGGCTGTAAGAAATAATCTCTTTTACCTGTGCTGAAAAGTTGTTATCCATGTGATACTAAATTTAACTTGTTACAATAATAACGATAAACCTGACAATTTAGTTTAGTGAAATTACGAAATGTTGATATGTTGAAAAGTAAATTTACGATAAGCAACTAAAGCTATGTTGCTTCGCTCTTTACGGGGAATGGGATAATAATTATATGCAGCCTGCCGTTAAAACATTTGAATTTGATGGGCACTGAAATAAAAAAATCCTTTCCTTTACAAAAACAGCATTACGGTCATTTCAAAAAACTGAACCTTGTAATATGGATGCTAATGCTCGTCAAATTACATTAAAACATCGATAGACTTAAATGAATGTCAAAACAGAGACCAAAGAGAAATTTACGGTGATTACCCCCAAAGAGGAAGAGTTATCTGTTAATATGACAGAAGAATTGAGCCAACTGTTGCTTACCTACCTACAAAAAGGCATACCACATGTGGTTTTAAATATGGAGGAGGTAAAAAGCCTGGACGAAAAAAGTGGTGAATTACTGGCTACAACCCAACAGAAGTTTTATGAAAGTAATTGCTCTTTCGTAATTTGTTGCCTTCAACAAAAAGTAGAAGAAAATTTAGATATACAGGAATTGCTGGAACTGATGAACGTAACACCAAGTGAAAGTGAAGCCTGGGATATTGTGCAGATGGAAGAGATTGAGAGGGAGTTGCTGGGGGATGAAGAATAAACGTTCAAAAAGTTCAAAACGTTTAAGGCGTTTAAATCGTTAGCTCTACTATTAACTATTCACCATTAACTAATGTTAGCACTCACCATACTCGGAAATAATTCGGCGATACCAGCTTATGACCGGCTGCCAACAGCACAGGTACTGCAAACGCAGGAGGAAGCTTATTTGATTGATTGTGGCGAAGGCACACAAATGCAGATGGCGAAATACAAAATACGCCGTAGTAAGATCAACAACATTTTTATCTCTCACCTGCATGGCGACCACTTTTATGGCCTGCCCGGCGTTATCACCAGTATGAGCCTGATGGGCCGTACGCAGGACCTGCATTTATATGCACCAGCACCTTTGGAAAAAATATTAGCGTTGCTGATGGAGGTGGCAAAAACACAATTGAGTTATCAACTCTATTTTCATCCATTGACGGAAGAGACAGAAATAATGAATGACAGCAAAATGACCGTGAGTTGTTTTAAAACACAGCACCGTATTGAGTGCTGGGGCTTTTTATTTAAAGAAAAAAAGAACCCCAGAAAAATTGATGCAGATAGAATAAAGTCATTTGATATACCGGCAAGCTTTTATGAGCGGTTGCAAAAGGGGGAAGACTATATTACTAAGAGTGAAACCGTTATTTCAAATAGCGAAGTAACTATTGCAGCGCCTGCACCAAAAAGTTATTGTTACTGTGCTGATACTATTTATGATGAGAACTTAGTTGCCAAAGCAAAAGGTGCAGATCTACTCTACCATGAAACAACTTATCTAAAAGACAACGAACAAAAAGCAACGGAGCGTTTTCATTCCACCACTATACAAGCCGCCAGCATTGCAGAAAAAGCAGGCGTAAAAAAATTATTGATCGGGCATTTTTCCGCTAAGTATGAAGTGCTGGATGATTTTTTAACAGAAGCTTGTTCGGTTTTTCCAAATACAGAGCTGGCGTTGCAGGGAAGTTGTTATCCTATTTAGTTTCCGGAAGAGGTATTTACATTGTATCCATCCGCCATTACCCAGTTATAAAATTCAGCGAACCATTTACGCCAGTATTTTTCTTTGTGCTCTGCTTCAGGGTCAATAACAGAATAAATAAGTGCAGATGAATTGCCGCCTGCTTTTCCGCAGATTCGTTTCATATCTTCAACATAAGTGCCGCCTTCTTTTCCACCCATGTAAAAAAAATATTTTCCTTTCAGGTTGCTGCCTTTTGCATCAGCCAATGAATCAATGCCTTTAGCTGTCCAGAATGCCGGAGAAAAAATACCAGCCTTGCCAAATACTTCAGGATATTTTATTGAAGCATAATAAGAGATCAATCCACCCATTGACGAGCCTGCAATAATGGTATTTTCTTTTGAGGAAAGTGTGCGGTACTTTTTATCAATAAATGGTTTTAGTGTTTCAATGATATCTTTAAGATAATCATCTGCTTTAGGAGGAAAAGTAATGGTATCTTTTTCTGTCTTCCATGTAAACTCATAAGGATTGTATTCACTCATCCTGTCCATCTGCCCGTTTTCTATGGCAACAACTATGCAGCCGGGTTTGCCTTGTGCTATTAAAGAATCCAAACATTCATCTACTCCCCATTCGCCAAACGGTGCTGTGTATTGGTCAAAAACATTCTGTCCATCGTGCATGTACATTACAGGATAGCGTGTTTTACTTTTACTATATCCCGCCGGAAGATAAACCCAAATGTGGCGGTACTTTCCCAACTGTGGCATTTCAAAATTCTCATCCAGGATTTGCACATTTTTTGAACCCGTATGAAGGCTTGCAAAATTAGCGCCATCATCTATCCATCCTTCTATTGAACAAACAATTGTTGTATCGCTGCTTATATCAACAACACGGTTGGCAATGTCTTTACCCTTTGCATCGCATTCCACATTACTCCAGCTTCCTCTTGTAAATTTAAACTCATGCCTGCCTGCATCTACATCTTTCATTTCCGTAATAAGCATATTATTTACCAAAGAAAACTTTTGCAGGTCGGGGTTCCAGCTATTGAATGTGCCAACTGCAAAAACAGGTTCGTTTGTAAAATTTGATGGGACTGACTGAAGTTTTATTGTAACAGAAAATTGTGCTGAAAGATTGAATGAATGAAATGTAAATAGGAGAAGCAAGACATTTTTATTTCCTATAAGTCTCCAAACAACCGCCGCCAGCGTTTGTCCCGAATGCTTTCGGGACTGGCGGGGTTGGGTAAGAACTTGTTGTTTTAAAAACAGGTTCAATGGCTTTGCAATATTTTTATTCAGCATTATTTTTTGAGATATGCTTTTACACTCTGATGTATTCCATTACTTAATGGAACCACAGGCAAACGCAATACATTTTTTATCAACCCAAGTTCGTATAAAAATGCTTTTACACCAGCCGGGTTGTTTTCTGCAAACAATAAATTATATGCTTCTATTAATGGATAGTTGAGTTGATTGGCTTTGGTAAAATCCTGCGCCAAACCTGCCCTTACCATATCAGAGAAATTTTTAGGGAAACAATTTGCAGCCACACTTATCACACCATCAATACCGGCAGCAAGCTCAGGTAATACCAAATCATCATCGCCACTTACAATTAAAAAATGCTCCGGCCTGTCACGGAGCAATTGCATACACTGCGGTATGCTGTTACCGGCTTCTTTTATACCAGCAATATTTGCAACTTCATTTGCCAGTTTTATTGTTGTAGATGCTTCCATATTCCTTCCCGTTCTTCCCGGCACATTGTACATAATAATTGGCTTTGGCGAAGCAGCAGCTATGGCTTTATAATGCTGAAATATTCCTTCCTGTGATGGCTTATTGTAATACGGTGCAGCACTTAATACAGCCGCTGCTTTATCCAAAGGAAAAGTTTGCACTTCTTTTGCAACAGCCTTTGTATTGTTGCCACCAATACCAACTACAACCGGCACACGGCCGCTTACCTTTTCAAATGTGTAATTTACTATATCAAGTTTTTCCTGTTTATCCAATGTAGGTGTTTCACCAGTTGTGCCCAATGAAACAATGTATTCAATACCATTGCTGATAATAAAATCAATCACTTTGCCCAGTGCATCAAAGTCAACTGATTCGTCTTGCTTAAATGGTGTTACTATCGCCACACCTGTTCCTCTTAATTGCTGTCTTATGTTCATTATTCTTTAAAAAATTTTGGTGAAGTTATTGTTTGATGATGATATGATAAAACAAATAACTGCCACAAAAGCTGTGGCAGTTATCAATATTCTATCAACGGTTTACCTGGAAGCCAGCAATGGCATTGTATTTTTTATAACCGCAGAACGGCGGAAATAATTCCTGTCTTCTCCAAAAATAAACAGGCAGGTACCGTTCTTTATTTTATCAATAATTTTTTTATGTTGCTTTTCAGGCACTGCCGGGCAACCCTGGCTCCTTCCAAGATAACCTTGTGAATGGATAAGGTTTTCACTTACATAACCAGCGCCATGCATTACAATATCCCTGTTATAAGCATTATCGTTAATGCCTTTTTCCAAACCAATTAAATGCAATGAATAACCATTTTTCCCTGTATATGTACTGCTTGTTTCATAAAAGCCAAGACTGGTTTTATTACTTTCCTGCACATTAGAAAAATATTTTGCATACTCTTGCCCACTGTTCATACCATGTGCTACATAAGTGTTAAAGAGTACTTTATAATTTTTCAAATCAATTATAAACAATCTTTTTTTACAGGATGATTTGCTTAGGTCTGCAATGGAAATAATATCGGGATTATCAATTTTTCCTTTTGCCTTTAAGTATTCAAAACCATTTAGTGCATAATCAAATACCTGCCTGCTTAGTCCTGTTGAAGCCAGTTTAAGGCTGTCATACATATTAGTAACAACAGAAATTTCATTTATAACAGATGCGGAAATTACAGGAGAAGTACAATCTGCAAACGCTATAGCAGTCTTTACAGGCTGATCGTCGTGTTTTGCTTTTGCAAAAACAAAAGGCAAATGCAGGAGAAGTATGAATAGAGGAGAAAAAAATAGATGTACCCTCTTAATTACAAGGTTATTCATTATTAATATTAGATTTCTTTTGGGGAGGCAAAAGTAGTGCCCGTAAACCAGTTTTTAGCGTTAAAATTTCCGTGGGGCACCGAAAGCGCTGAGAATCAAGGGAGTTTTTTTTCAACAATCTACGCAAACGTTTTCCAAAGAATTTCAGATTAGTGCTAGTATATATATGAAAACAAAAACCCGTACGGCATATCCGGGGTTTTATCCATCATACTTAACTGTCTCTTTTATATTATAACCGGCTATTCAACCATCTCTTTTGCATTTTGCATTGCTGCGGCGCTTGGTTTTTCTCCTCCAATCATTCTTGCAATGGCCTCCACTCTTTCGGCATTTGTAAGCAGGCGTACAGCAGTATTTATTTTTTCGTTCACTTTACTCTTGTAAACAAAATAATGAGCATCGGCCCTGGCTGCTATTTGTGGTTGATGGGTGATTGAAATTAACTGGTGGCCTGTGCTCATGCCTTTCATAATTATTCCCACCTGCTTTGCCGCTTCGCCGCTGATGCCGGTATCTATTTCATCAAAGATCAATGTAGGCAGTTTTAATTTTTTTGCCACTACCGATTTTATACAAAGCATCAGCCTGCTTAGTTCACCTCCACTGGCAACTTTATTCAAAGGTTCAAAGCGGCCGGTTTTATTGGCATCAAAAAGATACGTTATTGTATCAGTACCATATTCGCCAAGAGCAGCAGGCGATACAGCAATTTTTATTTGTGCATTGGGCATACCAACCTGTTGCAAAAGAGAATTTACTTTTTCAGTAAAAGGCTTAACAGTTTTTTGCCGGTTGGCAGATATGTCTTCAGCCATAGCAATACAACTGTTGATCAATGCGGTTGCTTCCTTTTCTTTTGCGGCTACTGCTTCATCCATATTTAAAACTGCATCCAGTTTTTTTTGCAAACTATCTTTTATAGCAAGCAAATCGTTAGTGGAAACAACATTGTGCTTTTTCAGCAATTTATATCCAACTGCTATCCGGTCATTTACCAACTCCATTCTTTGGGCATCATAGTTAATGCCTGCATACATTTTATCAATTGTATCTGCGATGTCGGCCAATTCTACCTGCAGGCTTTGCATCCTGCTACCCAGTTCTGCTGCATCAGCATGATACTGTTTTAAGGAATGTAGTTTTGTTGATAGCGATTTTAATTCCTGTACCAACGGCTTTTCCGATTCACTTAATACATAGTAAACAGCATTCAGTTCCTGTTTTACTTCTTCGGCATGGCTTAACAGTTTTAATTCTGCATCCAGGTGCTCCAGTTCATTTTCTTTTAATGAAATTTCTTCCAGTTCATCAAATAAAAACTTATTGTAATCAAATGCCGCATACTGCTCTTTCTGTTGTTGCTTCAATTCATCCAGTTCCTTTTGGCAGCGTTTATAATGTTTAAACTGCTGTATGTATTCCTGCAGGGAATCAACATTGCCTGCCAATGCATCCAGTAATTCCCTTTGTAAATTATTATCGCCCAACTCAAGTGTATCAAATTGCTGGTGAAGGTCAACAAGCATTGAACTTGCTTCTTTTAACTGCACAAGGTTTACCGGTGTGTCATTAATAAAAGCCCGTGATTTTCCATTCACTGCAATTTCACGGCGAACGATAAGTTCCTTTTCTCCATCCAGTTCGTTGGCCTTTAAAAAATCCCTTACCCGGTCATTTTCCTTTATATCAAAATTCCCTTCCACTACACATTTCTTTTCTTTGTTGCAGCAACACACCGCTCTCGGCCCTTTCACCCAGTATCAAACTCAATGCTCCCATCAGGATACTTTTACCAGCACCTGTTTCACCAGTTATAATATTAAGGCCATACGAAAAGCTAATACTCACCTCTTCGATGATAGCATAATTAGATATTGTTAGTTTTTGCAAGCATAAATTTTCAGCAGGCAAATTAACTATTTTCCATTTTGATTCTTCGAGTTTGATACAATGTGTGCAAATAAAAAAGCACTTCCAAAGAAGTGCCTTTTAAAATTATATTGAAATCGTTTTGCCTATTTTACTTCCACACTGTCATTAAGATCAGTATCCACCAAAATCCTTCCGCAGTTTTCACACACAATTACTTTTTTACGAAGCTTAATTTCGCTCTGCCTTTGTGGGGGAATTGCATGAAAACAACCACCGCAACTATCTCTTTCAACAGGAACAACAGCCAACCCATTACGGTAGCTTTTCCTTATCCTGTCGTAGCTGATAATAAAGCGGTCATCCACATGGCCCCTTGCATCATCAGCCAGTTTATTATAATGCTTTTCCTCTTTTTCGGTTTCCCCGATGATCTTTTCAAGTTCGCCTTTTTTGCCAGTAAGGTTTGATTCCTTGGTACTTACCGCCTTTTTAGCGATTTCCAATTGCTTTGCTTTTTCAGAAATTTCTTCTGTAGCGTCTTTAATATGCTTTTCACAAAGTTTTACTTCAAGGGTTTGCATTTCAATTTCTTTATTGATAGCTTCAAACTCCCTGTTGTTTTTTACATTCTCACTTTGCTTTTCGTATTTCTTAATCAGCGCTTCTGCTTCTTTAATTGCTTCCTTCTTTTGGGCAATAAATTCCTGCATACCATTAATCTCTTCTTCCACCCTCGTTTGGCGGGCATGAAGCCCCTCGATCTCATCTTCCAGGTCCTTTACTTCCATAGGCAATTCACCTTTTAGTATCTGGATCTCATCCAGTTTGCCGTCAATTTTTTGAAGGCGCAAGAGTGATTTTAATTTTTCTTCTACTGAAAAGTCTTTTACTGAAGCCATAATGTTGTTATTTGTGCCGACGCTATTAGCGCCTGTATTTTGTGGTATTATTTCTTTTTTGGTTTAGAGAAAATAATTCACCGGGTTGGTGTTTATTTCTGTTTTCAGGACGGCGAAGGTAGGGTATTTTTCCTTCAAAATATCAAAAAGCAGGTTGATGGTATATTGTTCACTTTCATAATGCCCTATATCGGCAATTACAAGCCGGTTTTCGGCATCAAAAAATTCATGGTATTTCACGTCTGAAGTAATATAAAAATCTGCCCCGGCGGCTATAGCAGTCTTTATCAAAAAACTACCTGCCCCACCACAAAGGGCCACTTTTTTAACTGGTTTACCCTTTAGGCCGGTATGCTTTATCACCTGCAGGTTAAATTCAGTTTTAATATGTGAGAGAAAGGCTTTCTCTTCCATTTGTCCTGGTACTTCCCCAATAAGCCCACTGCCGGCAGATGGCAAATTTTTATCAAGCGGTATAATATCATACGCCACTTCTTCGTAAGGATGGGCTTTAAGCATTGCTTTTACTATTGCCCCCTCAAGCCAGCTTTGAAAAACCACCTCTGCTTTAATTTCATTCTCTGTATGACGCTTACCTTGTTCGCCACTAAAAGGATTGGTGCCTTGGCCAGCTTTAAAAGTACCCTCACCAGGAGTGCTGAAACTGCATTCGCTGTAATTACCAATATTTCCAGCCCCGGCATTAAAAATGGCTGTTCTTACTTGCTCTGTATGTGAGGTTGGAATAAATACAGCCAGTTTTTTCAACAGGCCGCTTTTAGGCGAAAGAATTTGCCGGTTTATCAATCCCAGCATATCAGCCATTTTTCCATTTACTCCTTGTATCACATTATCGAGGTTTGTATGAATGGCATAGATGGCAATATCATTTTTTATTGCTGCGATAACAGTGCGTTCCACATAATTTTTCCCGGTAATTTTTTTTAACCCTCCAAAAATGATGGGGTGGTGTGCCACAATGAGGTTACATTTTTTTTCAACTGCTTCTTTCACTATTTCCTCTGTTGCATCCAGTGTAACTAATATGCCTTTGCATTCCCACTCATTGTTACCGGTAAGCAGACCTGCATTATCATAACTTTCCTGTAACTGTGCAGGCGCAATATCTTCCAGAAGGGATAAAATCTCTTTTATTTTCATCAAATGAAATTTTGGTAAAGCTATTTTAAATGGAGCAGTGGCTGACACAAAAATGAGGAAAAATATACATTGGCTATACCGGGCAATTTTTTGATCACCTCCTGCGTTCCTTCTTCAATGCCTGGACATAAAAGTACCCATCTAAAATTTCCACACCTATGACCCGGAATTATTTTATGCGTAAATTTGACGAAATGCCAACCATGATTTATAACCACCGGTATTTTATTGTATTACTGCTGGCTGCTGCCCTGTTATTGGGCAGTTGCAAAAAAACCGTGGAAAATATTTCGGAGAAAACTTTGCAGCAATATTTTGAAGAAACGATCCTCAATAAAAATTTTGTGGTGCAATATGCCAAAGACACTACTACAGACCTAACCGGCAACTATAGCAGCGATACTTTTGTAATGAAAAAAGGAAGCACTTATTATGGTGGTGAAATGACGGGCTTAAAAGCCGGTGTGCTTTATACAGGCACCTGGAACAGTAATGAAGATTACAGCAAACTTGATATTAATATTAACATCCCCAGCCCTCCTTCTGAATTTGGTTTTCTCAACCGTTCGTGGAAGTTTACCAAAAAATCTTTACCTATTATGGAACTGGCACCCTGGGGTACAACAGACCCTAAAGTACTGCACATGCGGAGGTTATAATTACTCTTCCGTGTTTTTTTGCCACCATTATAGCCTTTATGTAAGAGGCCATTCACAATTTTTAAGGTTTTTTGGAGTTATATAAGGGTTGAGTTGTGTGCTATTTGCAACTCAGTTTATAAAAACAAAAGCCAATCTCCATGAACTCAGGACTCTATTTAAGGGTATGCTTGTTACTTACTCTTTTCTCAGGAAGTTTAATCTCTAAAGCACAGGTTGTTGCAGATTTTACATGCCTTCCCTGCAAGCGGTTGCTCTCCTCTTATTGTACGTTTTACAGATGCCAGTGGCGGCGCCCCAACACAATGGCGCTGGGATTTAGGAAACGGAACTATTTCCTTTTTGCAAAATCCTTCTGTCATCTATTTTTCCCCAGGAAAATATACCAGTAAAACTGGTGGCAAGAAACGCTGCAAGTGAAGATTCAGTAGTAAAGACAGAGTACATCGAAGTATTTGCAAAACCAGTTGTAAATTTTTCTGCTTCCACTATCACTGGTTGCTATCCGCTGGAAGTTAATTTCAGCGACATGTCTGCATCCGGTAGCGGTGATATTACTTCCTGGTTATGGGATTTTGGTGATGGTGCAACTTCAACTTTACAAAACCCATCACATGTTTATACTCTCAGCAAGAAATTTTAGTGTTACACTTCAGATAAGAAATTCGAATGGTTGTGTTTCAACGCTTACCAAAACATCCATGATCCAGATCAATACAGGTGTACTGGCACAGTTTACCAATGATAATCCACAAACCTGTAAGGCACCTGTAACCATTAATTTCCAAAATCAGTCAACAGGTACTGGTGCGGTAAATTATCAATGGGATTTTGGTGATGGCAATACCTCTGATTTGCTAAACCCCTCACATACTTATACCACCAATGGCACTTATACAGTAAGGCTGATTGTAACTAACAGCAATGGATGTACGGATACTTTGGTGAAAGCAAACGATGTTACTGTAGGTTCTGTTGATGCTATGTTTACAACACCTGCCGTGATATGCCAGGGTGCCAGTGTTGCATTTACCAACACTTCTGTTCCCGCACCGGCTTCGGTGGTTTGGTATTATGGTGATGGTAATACAGGCACAGACATGAATGCAGTTTATACCTACCAAACTGCCGGAAATTATACTGTAAAAATGGTAGCAAACTTTGGTGCCTGTAACGATTCGGCCAGCAGATCTATTACTGTGCTTGCAAAACCAACAGCGGCTTTCAGCACGACAGATACTGCTGATTGTAAAGCACCGTTCACTGTTAACTTCAGTAACCAGAGTACCAATGCAATTTCTTATACCTGGGATTTTGGCGATGGCTCAACGTCAACATTACAAAACCCATCACATATTTATAATAGTGCAGGCAACTTACTCTGTAAAATTGGTTGCTACTAATGCCAATGGTTGTACTGACTCAACAACAAAAACAGAATATATACGCATTAATGTCCTACAGTTACTATAAGCAATTTGCCAGATAGTGGCTGTACCCCTTTTACAAAAACATTTGATGCATCAATAGATATTGCTGACCCGATAGCCAGCTATTCCTGGAATTTTGGTGATGGCAACACTTCAAACAGCGCCACACCAACTAACACATACACTACTGAAGGCAATTATGATGTTTCTGTAATTGTAGTTACAGCCAGTGGTTGTACCGATACAGCAAGAGTTACCAGGGGAATTATTGCCAGCAATAAACCTGTCGCTGCTTTTAGTGCAGACCCAAGAAATACCTGTGCTAAAAATACAGTATCCTTTACCAACCTGTCAACAGGTGGTGCCACAAGATGGCTTTGGGAATTTGGTGACAGCACCAGGAGCAATATGCAAACCCCTTCTCACATATACCAGGACACTGGCTATTTTGATGTGAAACTGAAAATATGGAAAGGCGGTTGTATGGATTCTGTTCTTATAAATGACTACGTTCATATTAATCCACCAATTGCCAGGTTCAGAATAAATAGTGATTGCAGAAGGCCTTTTGAAAGGATTTTTGTTGACCAATCAATTGGTGCAGATGAATGGCACTGGGATTTTGGTGACGGCAACACTTCTACAATGCAAAGCCCTGCATACCTTTATGCAGCCCCTGGCACTTACACAGTAACATTAAGGGTGGTAAACAATACTTACGGTTGTGATTACACTATCAACAGACAGGTGCAGATCATTAGTACCAGGGCCCAGTTTACTGCCTCCGATACTGCTGTGTGCAAAGGTGCCACCGTACTATTTACAACAGGATTAAACCTTGACGATCTTTCATCCCTCAACTGGAATTTTGGTGATGGCACTCCATCTATCAACTCTGGGTTCAGGATGACAAGCATGGATCATTTGTTTAACACTGCAGGCGTATTTACCGTAAGGCTTTCTATTATAGACAAAAACGGTTGCAATGATACGTTGATCAAAAGAAGATATATTGCTGTGGCGGACCTACGGCCAAATTTGCCCCAACTGTTCCAGGTGCCTGCCTTAACAATTCAGTATCTTTTACTGACAGCAGCACAACAGACGGCACTCACCCAATTCAGCAATGGCAATGGCAATATGGCGACAATATAACTGAAACACTAACAGCTCCTCCGTTCCAGCATCTGTATGCAGCAGCAGGTTCATACATTGTAAAACTAAAAGTAACTGATACCAAAGGTTGTGCTGATAGTACAACATTGGGAACAGCACTTATCATTTCAAACCCAAAAGCAAACTTTACTACAGTGGATACATTTAGTTGCCCCGGAAAACAGGTTCGTTTTGTAAACCAAAGTACAGGCCCGGGCTTGACTTATAACTGGTCTTTGGAGATAATAACACTGCCACCACACCAAGTCACCTAACCCATGCCTATACAAGCGATGGATCATATACTGTTAAACTTGCGATAACGGATATCTATGGTTGTGCTGATTCATTAACAAAGCCCGGTTACGTACAAATCCAGAGCCCTGTTGCATTATTCAGCTATGAGTGATTCAACAAGTAATTGCCCGCCATTAATAATTAATTTTACAAACAATTCCACCAATGCCCACAGCATTCATTGGGATTTTGGTGATAGCACATCCTCAGTGTCTGCAAACCCAACGCACTTTTACAATTATCCAGGCATGTATTTTGCAACACTTACTGTTACCAGTGCATGGTGGTTGCATAAGCACTTATCAAAGACGAATATCAATAAAAGGGCCGCAAGGACAATTTACTTATAATCCGACTGGCAGGTTGTAATCCTGTAACGGTTAATTTTTCAGCCTCCACTAATGGCCGTAATTCTTTTGTATGGGATTTTAATGATGGTAATACTATTACTACAGGAGATTCTATACTTTCCCATACCTATACTCATCCTGGAAACTATATACCCAAAATGATCCTGATTGATCAAACAGGTTGCCAGGTACCGATCACAGGAAATGATACAATACTTGTAAGCAGTATTACTAATGATTTTAATTTCAGTACGAAACTGCTTTGCGATTCAGGAGTGATCACATTTACTGATTCTTCTACTATCACCAATGGTGATGCAATCACTATCTTATCACTGGGATTTTGGTGATGGCAATACATCAACTGTTCAAAACCCAATCTATCATTACAACCAAACAGGTATTTTCTATCCTGAACTAATAACAACAAGCCAAAGGGCTGTGCTGATACACTTGCGTTCTGCAGTACCATTAAAAATTGTTGCTTCACCACAAGTAAACATTACTTCTTCTGGCAGTGGCTGTACGCCTTTAACGGTAACTTTTACAGGCCAACTGGCAGTACCTGATACATCTGCAATAACATGGCAATGGGATTTTGCCAATGGCAATGCATCAACATCTGCCACACCAGTTGCTCAAAACTATACCACACCCGCCTTATATACCATTATTTTAAGGGGCACCAACAGCAGTGGTTGCAGTGATACTACATCTACTATTATTGAATCATACTCAATACCTGTTGTAAGCGCCGGCCAGGATTTTATACTGTGCAATGGCAGCAGCAAAACAATGCAGGCAAGTGGTGCAGCAACTTATAGCTGGAGCCCTGCCACTGCATTAGATTGTACAAATTGCGGATCACCTGCAACCAGTACTACCAACAGCATCACGTATGTAGTTACAGGCACATCTGCACAGGGATGTGTTGCCAGGGACAGCATTGCCATCACGGTAAAAAACAGGTTGGTGATGACAAACAGCAGCAACGACAGCGTATGCCGTGGCAGCTCCAAAAAAATATCTGCATCAGGTGCACATTCTTATTCATGGTCGCCGGCTAACGGCCTCGATAACCCCAACACAAACGAGCCAACAGCCACTCCTGATGTTACCACTACATACACTGTAGTTGGTTCCGATGATGCTGGTTGTTTTAAAGACACTGGCTATGTATCATTAAAAGTAAATCCATTACCAACGGTGGAAGCCGGCATGGATAAAACAATTAATGTAGGCCAGACCGTTGACCTGGTCCCAGTGATATCACCCGATGTATCTGAAGTAATATGGCAGCCAACTACCGGCTTGTTCAGAAACTTTTATCCCGGCATCAGTGTGAAGCCAAATGAAAACACAGAATATACCGTGGAAGCAAAAAACCGTGGTGGTTGTGCTGCAAGGGACAGGGTAACTGTATTTGTGATTTGTAATGGTTCTAATCTTTTTGTTCCAAATACATTTTCTCCCAATGGCGATGGCACCAATGATATTTTCTATGCAAGGGGCACAGGCCTGTTCAAAGTTAAAAGCTTAAGAATATTTACACGTTGGGGTGAGTTGACATTTGAAAAAACAAACTTTGATGCAAACAACCCTGCCTATGGATGGGATGGCACCAGCAAAGGGCAAAAAGTAAATCCTGATGTATTTGTTTATACAATGGAAGTGGTATGTGATAATGGAAGCGTATTGACGTATCGTGGTAACATTTCGCTTGTGAAATAAAGAGGCTTTTTGTTTTTAATAAACCTCGAAGAAGCTGACCGAAGGGTCGGCTTCTTTTTATTTGTGAATTGCATACTTATCAATATCAAAAGTTGATACCAATGAATTTTATCGTCAATAACAAGGCAACGATTAATACAAAATAAAGATCTTGCTTTAGTACGATAATTTTTACTTTTAATAACTTACAGTAACTACTACAGTATCTTGAAAACCGTTCAAAAATACCACCTGAAACCCGTTTGTGCCAGCAAAAAAACTGGTTAGTTTTAGTGGAAATATTTTACTGCTGAAATAATAAAGTTTCTCTACAGGCGTTTATATATCGGCTACGGCCACGATCCAAACCAACGAAAACAAAATCCGATTTATGAAAACCACCCCTCACAGATTATTGTGGGTATTACTCACAATGATTTTGACAACCAACGTCCAATCACAGGACATTCACTTTTCTCAATTTAATGAAGCGCCTCTTTTAAGAAACCCGGCTTTGGCAGGACTCTTCACAGGTGACTTACGTTTACAATCTGTTTACCGTACACAGTGGCAGAGCGTAACAGTTCCTTATCAAACCACATCACTCAACGGCGAGTTTAAATTACCTGTTGGTAAAAGTGAGGACTTTATTACCATAGGTGCCCAGATAATGTACGACAGGGCTGGTACGGTTGCTATGACGGCAACGCATATACTGCCTGCAGTAAACTATCATAAGCTGTTAAGCGAAGAAAGGAATATGTATTTATCACTTGGCTTTATGGGTGGTATGGTACAGCGTAAATTCGACAGGAGTAAAGTAACCACTAACAGCCAGTTTGATGGTGTTAACTACAACCCAGGCGCTGCAGATGGCGAAATCTTTGATAAATCTTCTTACACCTATTTTGATGGAACAGCAGGTTTGAGCTTTAATGCACAAATAGGTGACAACCCTGATAACAATGTATTTGCAGGTGTGGCATTGCACCATTTTAATAAACCATCTAATGTAGGTTTTTATACCAATGGCAAATCTGCCCTTACTCCTAAATGGGTGTATTCAGCAGGTTCAAGAATGAGCACATCAGAATTCTCTTATGTAACCTTTCATGCCGATTACTCAACACAGGGTGCTTTTACCGAAGCTATCGGTGGAGCTATTTACACCTATAAATTAGATGATGATGTAGATCCAAAATACCTGATACATGGCGGTGCATTTGTAAGATTGAAAGATGCCATTATACCAGTTGCAAAAATTGAAATGAAACCCTTAGCAGTATCCATTAGTTATGATGCCAACATATCCAAATTAAGTTCGGCAACAAGTGGCCGTGGAGGATTTGAACTGGCACTCTCCTATCAAAAATTTATTGACCGCAACAACAGCAGTAAAACTGCATTGCGTTGCCCAAGGTTTTAAAATAATTAGTTGTCCCAAACACAATAGCGAAACGTCGGCCTGACAGAAGAGCTTTTGTTTTTATGGATTGTTTGGATAACTAAAGAGCCCCCGGGATGGGGGCTTTTTGTATTTATAAATTTGGGCAGCTAAATAAATTTGAAATTACACATTAAACCTAAAATGCATCACATCTCCATCCTTCACCACATATTCTTTTCCTTCAATTCGCAATCTTCCATTTTCCCTGCAGGCTGCTTCTGATTTGTATTGAATAAAATCATCGTAAGCAATTACTTCGGCTTTAATAAATCCTTTTTCAAAATCGGTATGTATCACACTGGCGGCCTGTGGCGCTTTCCAGCCCTGGTGTATTGTCCATGCCCTTACTTCCTGCACACCGGCAGTAAAGTAAGTTGAGAGGTTTAAGAGTTTATAAGTTGAATGAATCAAACGGTCCAATGCAGGCTCCGTCATTTTATATTCTTCCATGAACATTGCCTTATCATCCGGGTTTTCAAATTCTGCAATCTGTGCTTCAATGGCATTGGTCATTACGATCACTTCGTTGCCTTCGTTCTTCACTGCTTCTTTTAATGCTTCGCTGTATTTATTGCCGGTATGCATACTGGCTTCATCCACATTGGCTACATACAAAATATGTTTGTCTGTTAACAAAAACAGATCTGCAATAGCGCCTTTCTCTTCTTTTGATTAAACCAAGGGTAATAATATTTTTTCCTTTTTCAAGATGTTCTTTGCAACGCAGCAATATTTCCAGTTCTGCTTTTGCTTTGGATCCGTCTTGGCAATTTTTTCTGTACGCTGAATTTTTTTATCTACACTTTCCAGGTCTTTCAACTGCAATTCTGTTTCAATAATTTCTTTATCGCTTACCGGATTGATTGGCCCCTTCTTCCCTTAAAATATTATCATCTTCAAAACAACGGATCACATGAATGATGGCATCCACTTCCCGGATGTTGGCCAAAAATTTATTGCCCAAGCCCTCTCCTTTGCTGGCACCACGTACCAGCCCGGCAATATCCACAATTTCAATTTGTGTAGGCACAATTCTTTCCGGCATCACCAGTTCAGCCAGTTTATTCAACCTTGGGTCTGGCACATTTACCAGTCCCATATTTGGTTCAATGGTACAAAAACGGTAATTGCTTGCCTGTGCTTTGGCACTGTTGCTTACCGCATTAAATAAAGTTGATTTTCCTACATTTGGTAATCCCACGATGCCTGCTTGTAAAGCCATTTGTATTTAATATTTTAGATTGATGATTTAAAATTGATACTAACAGGATTTTTACATGCCTGTATTTTCAGGGCGAAAGATAAGGTTTGCGATTATTTAATTCTGAAAACTACTATCTTCAATCTAAAATCTAACCATCTTACAATTAAAATAGATTATATGGCTTTAAGCAGGATATGGAGTGCATTTATCATAGTTGCATTATTGGTAGCAGGTTTTCAGTTTTTCTTCAATCAAAGCAGGGATGATATTTTTGGCAGGCTGGTTACCGGCACAGCAAAAGATGAATTTAAGTATGTATCAGTTTTAGATAGTTGTTCAACAGCAGATATTCAAAAGCAGATGAAAGACTATGGTTATATTGTGGAAAAAGAAGCCGGCAAAGATACAAAATACATTATTGCAGACAGGATGACGAATGATACTGCCTTAAAAATTACAAGCAAAATTCCCTGCAATAAGAATTGTTGTACCTGATTATATTTTCGGTAAAAAACAAAAACCTGTTGATGGTGTGATTGCCACCTGTAAGTGCTGTAAAAATTTGTATTGGGTTAATTGGCATCATGGCTTTGTTTATGGGTTTTATGAGCATTGCAGAAAAAGCCGGCGGTATCCGATTTCTTTCAAAAATTGTTGGGCCGTTCTTTTCAAAACTATTTCCTGAAGTTCCTAAAGGGCATCCTGCACATGGGCATATGATGATGAACTTTAGCGCCAATATGCTGGGGCTTGATAATGCAGCAACACCTTTTGGTATTAAAGCAATGGAAAGTCTGCAGGAACTGAATCCCGATAAAGAAAAAGCAAGCAATGCACAGATCATGTTTTTGTGTTTGCATGCTGCAGGGCTTTCATTAATTCCTACAACTGTAATTGCTGCAAGGGCAATTACCACTGGCCATCATGGAGAAAAATCGGTAAACCCAACAGATATTTTTCTTCCCTGTCTGATTGCAACATTTGTCGCTACCCTGGCGGCTATGCTGATGGTTTCCTTTAAACAAAAAATAAAACTGTTTCAGCCGGTTGTTCTGGGATGGATACTGGGTATATCCGCCATCATCGCTTCACTGGTGGTATTTTATTCTTTCCTTAAATACAGTTGGTGTAAATATTTTTACGGAGCAATTAAGTACCGGTTTGATATTGCTTATCTTTTTTATTATTGTTTTTGGCGGATTGTATAAAAAGATAAATGTATTTGATGCTTTTATTGAAGGCGCAAAAGGTGGTTTTGAAACTGCGGTAAAAATTATTCCTTACCTGGTAGGTATGCTGGTGGCCATCAGTTTGCTACGCAGCAGCGGAACTTTTGATGTGATCATTGATGGGATTAAAAATTTATTTGCATGCTTTGGGTGCTGATACCAGTTTTGTTGATGGTTTGCCAACTGCATTGATTAAACCCATGAGTGGCAGCGGTGCCAGGGGAATGATGATGGATACTATGAGAACCTTTGGACCTGATTCTTTTGCAGGAAGATTGAGTTGTATTTTACAGGGCAGCAGCGATACTACTTTTTATGTGGTAGCTGTTTATTTTGGTGCGGTGAGCATTAAGAATACACGGTATGCAATTGGCGCCATGTTGCTGGCAGACCTGGTGGGGATTATTACCTCTATTGTTGTGTGCTTATTTATTTTTTGGATAGTTTATGTAACAGGACTGCATCCGTGTTTACGCAACCTTAACTGTTCCGCAGTTGGTTGATGCTGTTTATGCTACTTTGATCTTTTTGTTTTGGGTAAAGACGTTGAAGTTTTCTTTTTTACTGTAGTTGTATCGCCTATTTTTTTAGTTTGGGATACTACATCTTCCTCTTCTTCCATCATGCCGCTATAATCACCAAACAAAGGTAGCCATTTCTTTTGCATGATAAATATTGCGGTTAAATTTATTGCCAAAAACAATGATGGTGGCAGAATCTTCAATCAACCTGATAAATGCTGCATTGTTACCATGCCACCAGCCATTGTGATAGATCATTTTCTTTCCATTAGGATAAATATTCATGCGCCAGCCAAGGCCATAATTTCTTATGCCCGGCTTTTCATTGCTGTAAGGTGCAAAGGCTTCCATCAAAGTGGAGTCTTTAAAAATTTTGCAACAGTTTAATGCCTTGTCCCAAATCAATAAATCCTGTGGGGTGCTGTAAATATTTTTATCGCCATACACAGCATCTAAAAAATTATAAGGTATCAGTTCTCCTTTCCAGTCATAACTGGGTATTACTTTTTGCAGCATGGAAGTATCAAACACAAAAGTGTTTTGCATTTGCAAAGGCTGAAAAAAGTTTGCTGCATAATACTGTGCATACTTTACACCGCTTACTTTTTCAATCAGCAATGCCAGCAATGCATAATTGCTGTTGCAGTAAGAAAAACGGGTGTTCGGACTTGCAATATCTTTTAAGTGATGCCTTTCTTGTAATGAGATAATCCAATACATCTTCATTTAGTACATATTTCTTTTTATCCCACTTCAGTGGTTCCATAAAATGAACATAGTTGGGTAAGCCGCTGCGGTGATTTAATAAAGTACGGATGGTAACACCGGGATAATTAAAGTTGGGAAAATATTTTACCAACTCATCATCAATATTCAGTTTTCCATCCTGCGCCAGTTTAAGCACTGCCATGGCAGTAAATGTTTTTGAAACAGAAGCGATATGAAAAGGCGTGTTGGCTGTAATGGTATCAGTTTCATTAAGGTGGCCAGTACCCATGTAATTTTCAAAAACAATATTTCCTTTTTTTGCAACGATGATGCCACCGTTAAAACCTGTTGTTTAAGCGATGTATCATACCATGCTGCACAGCCACTGCTGTAATGTCTCTATTTCTGCTTTTGATAGTGGCCGTAGCAGCGGGCAACTGAATAATACTGTCTGTATTGGCATGCTTTTGAGTTTGCTGCTGCCATTGCAGGATGAAAAAAGGATGCCATACAAGTGAGCCCTGAAAGCAAGACATAATGCTCAGGGATTTGAAGACACAACGATATTGAGCAGTGTTCTGAATGTTTGCATCATAAATAAGACAGATGAAATATATTTGCAAATATTTTTAAATAACGTAAGTACCATGGCTGACAAAAATAAAACCAGTTATCCCAAAGAAAAGATCAATATTCTATTTTTAGAAAATATAAGTGATGTTGCTGTAAAACATTTTACAGCTTCCGGATATTCAAATGTAAAGAAACTAAATGGTGCATTAAGTGAAGAACAACTGATTAACGAAATAAAAAATGTACACCTGCTGGGAATAAGAAGTAAAACCAAGATCACGCAAATGGTTTTGGATGCTGCAGAAAAATTGCAGGCTATTGGTTGCTTTTGTATTGGAGTAAACCAGGTAGATCTGAAAGCTGCCACCAAAAAAGGTGTGGCTGTTTTTAATGCGCCTTATAGTAATACAAGAAGTGTGGCCGAATTGGTGATTGGTTCTTCCATTATACTGATAAGAAAAATCATTGATAAAAATAATGCTGCACATAAAGGTATGTGGATGAAAGATGCCACCGGCAGTTATGAACTTCGTGGAAAAACATTGGGTATTATTGGCTATGGAAATATCGGCAGCCAGTTAAGTGTGCTGGCAGAAGAGCCTGGGCATGAAAGTGATCTTTTATGATACAGAAACAAAACTGCCTTTGGGCAATGCGTCATCAATAAAAAGTTTGAAAGAACTGGTAAGCAAATCAGATATTATTTCTCTGCATGTACCAGAATTGCCTTCCACAAAAAATCTGATCAATAAAAGCCTTGTTAAAGAATTTTAAAAAAGGAAGCATTTTGATCAACTATGCCAGTGGCGAAGTGGTGGAATTAGATTCACTGGCGAAAGCGTTATCAGATGGGCAATTGGGTGGCGCTGCCATTGATGTATTTCCATGGGAGCCGGAAAAAAATGGTGATACATTTACTACACCATTGCAGGGATTGAGCAATGTGATATTGACGCCGCATATTGGCGGCAGCACACAGGAAGCCCAAAGCAATATTGGCGATGATGTGAGTGGCAAATTGTTTAATTATCTAGAAAAAGGCGTAAGCTTTGGTTCACATACCATACCTGCACTTAGCCTGCCACCGCAGGAAGGCACACACCGGATACTCCATATACACAATAATGTGCCGGGTGTATTGAGTGAAATCAATACACAGTTATCTAAAAATAAGATCAACATTCTTGCACAGTATCTTAAAACCAATGAGGATATTGGTTATGTGGTGCTGGATATTGATAAAGGCCTTAGTAAAAATGCACTGGAGTTGTTGAAGAAAGTAAAGGAGACGATTAAGGTGAGGATGTTGTATTGATTTATATTTTAGAATATTAAAATTCTTTTATCCTAAAGCAGGCAAACATGATTTTTTGATTTATCATCAGTCAACTTATTATTATGCATAAAGATTATCCCGGTGAGCGATGGAAAACTGTAAAATTTGATATTAAATATACAAACGAAGGCAGCATTCAGGTATCCAACTTTGGCCGTGTCAGAACTTTTAATAAACTCTCCAATGGCAACATCATAAAAGGCTCCATGATAAATGGATACCGGATTATCCGGCTTAAATTATATATACCGAGGGAAGATAAAATACAAAAAAGGCTTTACTATATGCAGCAGCAGGTTTTTAAACTTGTAAAAGAATTAAAATCGCTGAAAGAAAATAAAGCTGACAAAGTTGTAATTAAGCAAACTCAATTACTGGTGGATAGTATCAAGACAAATCTTTCTAAAAAATTTCAGGATGATTTAAAGCAAAGAACAGTTCATCAACACTTTCTGATTCACAGGTTAGTTGCCAGTTATTTCTTACCAAAACCTTCTTCAAAACAAATTATTGTTGGCCATCTTGATTATAATAAACTTAACAACAGGGCTAATAACTTAAAATGGATGACCCGGGAAGAAAACAATATCCACCAACAAAGCAGTCCTTATGTAATTAAGGAAAAAAAAGAAAGGAGTAGCCGCAAGGAAGATTCAAAAACTGCAAAGCTGAGTGTGATAAAAGTGATGCTGTTGAAAAAATTACTGATTGAAGGCAAACCGGTAAAACAATTATCAAAACAATTCAGGGTTACTGACACCCAGATTTTCAGAATAAAACGAGGTGAAAACTGGGGTGATATAAAAGCTGCTCAAATAAAATGCAGCAATTCTTCTATACTTACTTGGTTGATATAATTCTTCAAATGATCAATCGTTTCTTTTTGTGATTGTATAATAGCAGTTACCACATCACCAATGGAGATCATCCCGGCAACCGTTCCATCTTTTACAACTGGAAGATGACGGATGTGTTTGTCGCTCATGATACCCATACAGGCTTCAATTGAATCTTCCAGGTTGAATGGTGAAAGGGTTTTCTGTCATGATTTCGCTGATGAGTGTATCAGGCAGATGCCTTGCCCTTCAGAATTATTTTACGGGCATAATCTCTTTCAGAAAAAATACCGATCAGTTTGCCTTCTTCCATTACAAGCAGAGCCCCAATATTTTTTTCACTCATAATTTTTAACGCATCCAGTACAATTGTACTGCCTTTAACGGAAATTACTACTGAGCCTTTCTTTTGTAAAATGTCTGAAACTTTCATAAGCAAGATTTTAAATGATGATGGATTTTGGTAAGCTGGTAATCGTTGTTTGCAATATGAAGTTAACGAACCGGCACTATAAAATAAAACTGATTTTTAAATCCCACGCAAAGAAGCAAAGAAAGCAAAAGCACGAAGAATACATCTTTACGTCTTTCTTATATTACTTTGCGCCTTGGCGTGAAATGTGCACAATTTATTTCGTTAGCACCTGTAATATAGTACCATACAGCACTTCAGCTCCCAAAGCCAAATCTTCATAAGAAGAATATTCCAATGGATTGTGGCTGATGCCATCTTTACAGCGAACGAATATCATCCCGTAATCGCAGACATAAGACAGCATGATGGCATCATGGAAAGGGCCGCTCATTAATTCCGGTGCATCCAGTCCAAGTGTTTTACATTCTGCATGGATAATTTCCTTTATCCAGTCGGCACAATAACGTGGCTCGCTTTTATAATCTTCTGTGATGGAATATTCTAAGTGAATGTTTTTTTGCAATGGCATCTATTTTATCTCTCAATTGTTTTTCATAACGGTTTCTTCTCTCCAAATCAATATCACGTAAATCAACAGTAAAGCTTACTTCTTCTGCAATTATATTGCGGCTTGCAGGAAATACATTCATTGTGCCAACTGTACCTACCGTTGGAGCGCCGGGAAGTTGTGTAGCAATTTCATTTAATGCAACGGTAATTTCTGCCGCACCCAGCAAAGCATCTTTACGCAATGGCATTGGCACACTACCTGCATGGCCTGCCATTCCTTTTAATTTCACCGTCCACCATATTGGGCCAGAAATGCCTGATACCACACCAATTGGTTTGTTGCCAATATCCAGTACCGGGCCTTGTTCAATATGCAATTCTAAAAAACAAAATATACTGCCGGGTTTATATTCGTCTTCTTTTGATTTTGTTGGGTCGCAACCAAAATCAATCAATGCCTGCCTCCTTGATAATGCCATCTTTATCTTTTCTTTCTATGTCTTCCGGAATCTAACTTTCCCTAAAATACCTTTTGAGCCATAGAGGCCTTTATTAAAACGCCAGCCTTCTTCATCAGCAAAAGAAATTATTTCAATGCTTCTTTCCGGCTGGATATTATTTTCGGTTAATGCTTTTACTACTTCAATAGCACAGAGTACGCCTGCTACTCCATCAAACCTTCCGCCATATGGCTGGCTATCTAAATGTGAGCCCATCATCAACACCGGCAGCGATGGATCTTTTCCTTCCAATCTTCCAATGAGGTTCCCGAAATTATCAATGTGCGTTTTCATTCCTGCATCTTTCATCCATGAAGCTGCAATTTTAAACCCTTTTTTTTCTGTAGGAGAATGTGCAGGGCGGTTGGTTCCTGTTTCGCCGATTTTGCCAATCAGGCTCATGGCTTCAAAGTGTTGCTGCAGGCGTGTAGCATTGATGTGCATAATCGTTTTGTTTGTTTTGCAACTTAGTATTTATTTTGGAGCAGGAATAATTTTTAACCATTAAATACCTTGCAGTTATGAGGCTGTATACTGTTGTTCTTTTTATTATGGCTGCTTTGCCTGTATCGTCACAAAAAATCACCACTTATTACGATTATAAATGGCAAACATGCGATGCCTCCAAAGCAAGGTTTTTCAGCACATTTGAAAAAACAGACAGCGGCTGGTACAGAAATGATTATTTCGTTAATTCAATGCAACTTCAAATGACAGCATTATATAAAGACAGTACCTGTAAAATTATTAATGGTCATGCTGTTTATTATTATGCAAATGGATTGATGGAAGCTGCAGGAAAACGCATCAATAATGAGTATGAAGGCGTGTACATGCGATGGCACCCTAATGGTATGCTGGCTGATTCTGCTAATTATCATAATGGCAAATTCACAGACACAAGATTTTTGTGGTATGCTAACGGGATGATGTCTGACTCGATGATAAAAATCAACGACAGCATTACAGTAAATGTATCATGGTTTGATAATGGTAACCCTTCGGCCACTGGCTACTACATAAAAAGTAAAAAATCAGGTAAATGGAATTACTTTCATAAAAACGGGAAACTGGCAGCCGTGGAAATGAATGAAAATGACAAAGTAACTGAAGTGGAATACTTTAATGAGGATGGTTCTCCATTAAGCGATACATCATTGGCAACACGAGAAGGTTCATTCAAAGGAGGATTAAAAAAATGGAAGCAATATTTGTTAGATAAAATTTACTGGCCATCAAACTACAAATTGGTAAACAGTAATACTGTAACAGTAGTGGTCAGTTTTATAATTAACGAAGAAGGAAAAGTTGAAGGTGCTTATGTTTCCACACCGTTTAATGAAATATTTGATGAAATTGCGCTGGATGTAATTAATAAAAGCCCGCTATGGCTGCCAACAATAGACCACAACCGGAAAGTAAAACAACATTTAAGGCAACCCTTAACTTTTTTACAGGAATAAAACTATTACTGCCCCCAGAAGGTGATCATAATAGTTTGGAATATTTACATTGATATTAATGATCGTTCAACGGCCTTCCTTCTGCCTGCCACATTTTCCAATTCACATATTCAGGCGCTACTCTATGTTCTTCCATTGTAATACAACCGTTAACAGGGCACATCAACTGGCAAAGATTACAACCAACACATTCTTCCTCTTTAATAGTGTATTTGTTGTATGGCTTTCCATATTCCAAATTGATAGATTGATGAGAAGTGTCTTCACAAGCGATATAGCATAAACCACAGTGAATACATTTATCCTGGTCAATTTTTGCAATGTGATGATAGTTGATATCAAGGTCTTCCCAATGTGTTATTTTATCAACTGACTTTCCAATAAAATCATAAATGGTTGCAAAGCCTTTTTCATCCATCCAGTTATTCAATCCTTCATTCATATCTTCTACGATCCTGAAACCATGCTTCATAGCTGCCGTACAAACCTGCACACTGGTAGAACCCAGTAACATAAATTCCACTGCATCTTTCCAGGTGCTTACGCCGCCAATACCTGAGATAGGAACTTTTTTTGTAACAGCATTTTGTGCAATGGAGGTAAGAAATTTTAATGCAATAGGTTTTACGGCCGGGCCGCAATAACCACCATACACACTCTTGCCATCTACATAAGGATTGGGAACAAGTGTATCCAGGTCAACACCTGTTACAGACTGAATAGTATTGATAAGGGACAATGCATTGGTGCCTGCTTCAACAACTGCTTTACCTGTTGGCACAACAGAATGTACATTTGGAGTGAGTTTAGTAATAACAGGAATGGTTGCTTTTTCCATCACCCATTCCACCACCATTTTTGCAATATGAGGATCTTGTCCTACTGCAGCACCCATTCCTCTTTCCGTCATACCATGTGGGCAACCAAAATTTAATTCAAAACCCATGGCACCTGCATCTTCACATTTTTTAATTAACTCATGCCAGCTTTCTTTATCGTTATCTGCCATCAGAGAAACAATTGTTGCCCTGTCAGGAAATTCTTTCACTGTTTCTGTTATTTCTCTCAGATTTATTTCTAAAGGACGGTCACTGATGAGTTCAATATTATTGAAACCCATTACACGGTGGCCACCATAATTCACTGCTGAATAACGGGAGGAAACATTTTTTACCTGGCTTCCTAACGTTTTCCAGACAACGCCGCCCCAACCTGCTTCGTAAGCACGGATAACATTGTACTTTTTATCTGTTGGTGGTGCACTCGCCAACCAAAATGGGTTGGGAGATTTGATGCCAAGGAAATTACATGATATATCTGCCATAGGTTTTTATTTTAGAATTATTTGATTTAAATTGTCCTTATTCTTTTTTTTGAGTTGTTCTATGTCAGCTTTGTCTTTAAACTTGCCTGCGGCTTCCTTTGCCTGCAACAGATGTTCAAATGAATGTAAGGGACTTCGAAATTTCTAATTGGCAATTTTTTACAAGCTTTCAAACACTCATCGAAATCCAGCCCTTTCACTTCACTCATTATTTCAATTTTATTTGGTTCTACCCCAATGCCATACATCATACGCATTACCTAAAAAATCACTTTCAGGAAATATTGGAGCGCCAAAATCCTTGAACGCTTTTGCCAGCTTTAAATAATTAGCGGGTGTTTTATTTACCCAAATGTCCATATCGGCAGTGCTTCTTATATACCCATGTAGAATTACTGCATAACCTCCAACCAGAAGGTAATCAACTTTATTTACTGAACAAGCTTCCAAAAAATCAAGAATATGTCATTGAACAAATTAGCCATTAGTTATGTTTTCTACTGGTTATTATATTCTTTTTAATTTTTGTTGCTGCCGTTACATTAAACAGATTGTTTATTATAAAGCAAGCTCCATTTAACCTTTCTATCGGTGTTTTATTTTGCCAATAAGCCACGTGATTATCTGCTTCATTCAAACGAAGAACTTGATAATACAGACCTGTTCATTTTATACTCTTCTCCCTGTTTCATTTATTTAAACCTAAATATTGAACGATTCCTTTTGCTCCATCCTTGCCTGCCTGCACAGCATCCACTACTTCTTTACCACCATTTACTGCATCACCACCGGCAAATACGCCAGTAATATTTGTTTCACAATTTTGTTTGACTGATACTTTGCCTGATTTATTTTCAATTGCTAATTTTTTACCAATGCATTCAAAAGGCATTTGCCCTGCTGCTTTAATCACCATGTCAACTTCAATGTAAATGTTTCACCAGTATCAACAGGAGCTGCGGCGGCCACTTGCATCTGGTTCTCCCAATTTCATTACGCTGCAAACAAGCTGCTCTACTTTTCCATTTCCCTTTTATTTCTTTTGGTGCTGCCAGCCAGATGATTTCACAACCATCAAGCTTTGCAATATCCAGTTCAACCTGTGTACAGGGTTTTTCATTTTCTGTTCTGCGATACACCATTGTTACTTCTTTTGCACCGAGACGTTTTGCCTGTGTGGCTGCATCAATCGCAGTCATGCCCATACCAATTACTGCTACTTTATCACCAACAGCAATGGCAGGATACCCTTTCTCTCTTAAGTTATAAATGAAATGTGATTGCATCTTCAACACCAGCCAGGTCTTCGCCAGGAATTTCTAACTGTCTTGCAAGGCCAACACCAATACCGAGGTAAACAGCGTCATAACTTTTCTGCAAGTCTTCCAATGAAATGTTCTTGCCTAACTCCTGGTTATATTTTATTTCAATACCGCCAATACCAGTTATATAATTTACTTCGTCTTCACAAAACTGTGGTGTTACTTTATATGCAGCAATACCATAAGTCATCAATCCTCCACCTTTACTTTCTTTTTCAAACACCGTTACCTCCACACCCTCACGGCTAAGTACATGAGCACAACTTAATCCTGCCGGACCAGCACCAACAATCGCAACTTTTTTACCTGTTGATGCTTTTACGTTTAAACAATTGCCAGTTTTTTTTCATGGCCATTTCTGTGCTGTAGCGCTGCAGTTTTGCAATGGGGATTGGTTCTTCATGCATTAAATTATACACACAGGCACCTTCACATAATTTTTCAACCGGGCAAACTTTGCTGCAGCCTGCTCCCATGATATTGCTTGAAAAAATGGTGTGTGCAGAACCCTTGATATTATCTGTTGCAATTTGTTTGATGAACTTTGGCACATCAATACTTGTAGGGCAACTTTTCATACATGGTGCATCATAACAAAACAAACAACGGTTGGCTTCCACCAATGCCGCATCCTGTGTTTCAAACGGCGGATGAATGTCGCTGAAGTTTTGTTCGTATTGTTCTGCTGTAAGCCTGTTTGCTGATATTGACATAATTTCAGTTTATGTAATCGTAAGTAATTCTTATTTTAAATATTTCGCCAGCCAGTTGTGTACTTCTTTGTAAAAAAAACGGCTGTTCTCTGCTTTTAATATCCAGTGATTCTCTTCTGGAAAAACTACCAATTTACTTGGTATTTGCAAACGTTGCATCACATGAAAATTTTCAATGGAATTATTTAATGGCACTCTAAAATCCTGTTCGCCTACAGTTATCAAAACGGGTGTTTTAAATTTGGAAGCATACCGAATTGGATTCTGCTCCTTCCATGTTTTTGCAGTTGATCCATGGTGTACCGCCATTCATTACTTCCCGGTTATAAATAGCATCACTTGTTCCCCACTGGCTTTCACTGTTCATTAAACCTGCATGGCTTATCAAACATTTATAACGGGTAGTAGTAGCCTGTATCCAGTTAGTTAAGTGCCCCCCATAACTGGCACCACCTGCCGCTTGTTTTGTTACATCAATAAATGCATACTTTTTGATAGCGTAATCTGCAGCTTCATTTATTTCAATGCCTGGCCCTTTGAATGGATCATATTGAATATCCTGTGAGAATTTTTCTCCATTGCCTGTAGCGCCTGTGTATTCTGGTAGCACCAATACATAACCCGGAGCAGCCAGCAATTGATAATTCCAGCGGTACCCCCAACTATCTTTAAATGCACTGGCTGGCCCTCCATGTATTACAACAAACAAGGGATATTTTTTTGTTGCGTCAAAACCTGCAGGTCTCACTACAATATTTCTTATCCGTTGTTTTGTACTGGCTGTAAACCAAAATGTTTCTATTGGTTGCAAGTCAAGTGTAGCTAATTTATCAGTATTAAAATTGGAGAGTTGTTGATATGTTGCCCCATTCATTCTAACTACTTCCGCAGGTAAAGATGATGATTCATAATTTGCAACTACAACAGCATTGTCGGAGATACTGATATTGTTATAGCAACCTGTTGTATTTTTTGTAATGTCGGTCGCTTCTGTTTCGCCTGCTGCAATTTTAAACAGCCTGTCGTTGCCTTCATATTCAACACTCAATAAAATATCATTGCCATTCAAAACATACTTATTTATTCCCCTGTCCATTTTAGAAGCCAATACAGTTTTGCCTGTCATTGATGGCCAGTTAAAACGGGTAAGTTTTGGAAGATTAAACACATTGTAATTGTTGATGACAGTTGCCTGGCAATACAATATATTTTCCATCCTTGCTGGCTGCCACATCGCTGTATTCAAAACCATCTGCTGCCAAAGATTTTACGTTGCCATCATTAACAGATACTGAATAAATATTGTATGCTGGTTCTTTATAAGCACTACTATATAATTCTGTTGTTGCAGTAAAAATTATTTCCTTTCCATCGGCAGACCAACAGGTGCTTCCAAATTTAAAACCGTTGCTGTTCAGAATATCTGTTGTTGCAAATAAATCTTTTACTGTTGCTCCTGTTTCTGCCTTTATTACAAACAGATGTGTTTCTTTTTCATCAATCCATTGATCCCAGTCACGGATAGGAAAATGCTCATACTCTCTTGCTTTATATTTTATTTTCTTTTTTTCTTCTGCTATTTTCTTGTTGGTTGAATCTGCAAATGCACCATGATATACTTTACTGGTGAATAAAAGCATTGTGCCATCATTGTTCCATTTGGACGATGCAACAGCAGTTGATAAGTTGGTGATGCGTTGGGCTTCGCCGCCGTCTGCTACATTGATGATATATAATTGTGCTACTTCATCTGCTTCTCTCTTAGCCGTAAAAGCTATCTGTTTGCTATCAGGGCTCCAGGTGTAATTACTTTCGCCGGTTTTGGTGCCGGTTAATTTTCTTGGTTTGCTGCTGCCGTCTGTTGCAGTAATCCACAAGTCTGTATTTTGATCTTTCTCATCATACGCCGGGTCAAGCACACTGAATACAACCCATTTCCCATCCGGGGAAATTTCAGGCGCTCCTACTCTTTTCATCAGCCACATGTCTTCATGTGTAATTGCTTTTTTGTTTTGGGCAAAAACTGTTACTGATGAAAAAAAGATGACTATAAAAAGTAAATGCTTCATTATGGAAATTTTATTTGCTGAATAAAAAAATAAAAGTACAAGTGAGTGACACAACCTGCCTACCGGCAGGCAGGCGATGATGCTACAAGGCTCAACTGTTGGTCACAAAAAAATTACAACTCGGTAATGGGCCCGTAAGTTTCTGGTCTTCTGTCTCTGAAGAACTGCCATTTGCTTCTTACCTCATCAATCAGATCCAAGTCAAATTCCGCCACCAGCAATTCATCCTTGTCTTCACTGGCAGTTGCAATAATTTGCCCTAATGGATTTACAAAATAAGAAGTGCCATAAAATTTACCATGATTCCATGGCGCTTCAGTTCCGACACGATTGATGCAGCCCATAAAATATCCGTTTGCTACCGCATGTGCAGGTTGCTCCAGCTTCCATAAATATTGTGATTGTCCAACTGTGGTCGCAGATGGATTGTAAACTATTTCTGCGCCGTTCAATCCTAAGCACCTTGCACCATCCGGAAAATGACGGTCGTAACAAATGTACACACCCACCTTTGCATACTTTGTCTGGAACACCGGATAACCAAGGTTGCCGGGTTTAAAGAAAAACTTTTCCCAAAAACCACCCGTGTGAGGAATATGATTTTTTCTGTACTTGCCAAGATACGTTCCGTCTGCATCAATCACTGCAGCCGTATTGTACAACACACCCGATTGTTCTTTTTCATATACAGGAACAATGATCACCATGTTATACTTCTTTGCATACTCCTGCATCCGTTCTGTTGTTGGTCCCGGAACAGTTTCTGCGCTGGCATACCATTTTGCATCCTGGCCGGGGCAGAAATACGGCGTATTAAAAATTTCCTGGAAGCAGAGTATTTGCACACCTTGTTTACCCGCTTCTTCAATGAATGGAATATGCTTCTGTACCATTGCTTCCATTATTTCAGGAATGGTGCCTTCGCCTTCTGTCATTGGAAGCGATACCTGGATGAGGCCTGACTTGATTTTTCTTGCCATAGATTATTTGTTTGCCACAGATTACACGGATTAACGCAGATTTTTTTTCTTGCCACGAATTACACAAATGAACACGAATGAATTATTAGTGAAGATTCGTGTGATTGGTGGCTTATTTTTTTGAACTTCCCTTTTGTGCTACTATTAAACATCTTCCCCGCCGTGGCGGGGCTCACTTGTACTTGACAATCTTTATTCAGCGATTAAATTATTTGTTTCACTTTATTTCTCTTGATAAACTTACCATACCCTTTCTTCACTTTGCATTCATTATTATCAATTGCTACTTCTCCTCTTAATAAAACTGTTTTTACTTTTCCTGTTAACTCCCATCCTTCATACCCACTGTAATCAACATTCATGTGATGTGTTTTAGCAGAGATGGTATGTTTTTCATTTGGGTCAATGATTACAATATCTGCATCGCTGCCAATGGCAATGGTTCCTTTACGTGGGAACATGCCGAAAATTTTTGCGGCATTGGTTGATGCTACTTCCACATATTTATTCAACGTGATTTTTCCTTTGCTTACGCCTTCGCTGAATAACAATTCCATCCTGTTTTCAATCGCCGGATGACCATTCGGTATCTTACTGAAATCATCCTTGCCCATTAATTTTTGCTCCCACATAAAAGGACAATGGTCTGTTGCAACTACCTGCACCATTCCCTGGTTGATACCAGCCCATAATGTTGCCTGGTCTTTCTTCTCTCTCAATGGCGGGCTCATTACCCATTTAGCGCCATCTTCCTGTTCATATAAAGAAGCATCAATAATTAAATACTGGATACAGGTTTCAACAAACATATTCTGGTTTCTTCTTGTTGCATTGCGTACTGCATTCAATGCACCTTCACAAGTTAAGTGAACAATGTAACCGGGGCAACCGGTATAGTTAGCCATATCAACAAAACGTTCTGCGGCCTCTGCTTCTGTTACTTCTGGTTGAGAAAGATAATGATATAACGGAGACAACTTTCCTTCGCTTCTGTGTTTCTGAACAAGATAATCAATCATGTCGCCATTGGTGGCATGTACATTAATCAAACCACCTTGTTTTTTTACTTCTTCCATCAGGCCGATCATCTGCCTGTCGTCAATCATCAACGCACCCTTATACGCCATAAAAGTTTTGAAAGAAGTAATGCCATGTTCTTCTATAAAAGTTCTTATCTCTTTTTTTGTTTCGTCATTAAAGTCTGTCACTGCCATGTGAAAACTGTAATCGCCAACAGCATTGTTATCGCTCCTGCTTTTCCAGTCATCTAAAGCATGTTGCAAACTTTTCCCCTGAGTTTGTAAAACAAAATCAATTACCATAGTAGTGCCGCCATACAAAGCGGCCCTTGTACCTGTTTCATAAGTATCGCTGCTGAAGGTTCCCATGAAAGGCATATCCAGATGCACATGTGGGTCAATGCCGCCGGGCATTACTAATTTACCTGTAGCATCAATTACTGTATCTGCTTTTACAGTTAAGTTTTTACCGATGGTTGAAATGGTTTCTCCTTCGATAAATATATCAGCGGTGTAATCAGCATCTGCTGTGATAATGCGGCCGTTTTTTATTAAAACACTCATTGAAATTATTTTTTTGAATACCGAATTTAATAATCTCTAACTGATAAAACTATTTCTTCTTCATTAATAGATAATAAACAACCCCACTCACCGCAAACCCAACAAACCATGCATAATTATACAAATGATTAACCCATTTTGGGAATGCATCGGCAGCAATCACTTTTATCTGCAATAAAAATCCCGGAATATTGGGAATGATACCAACAAGTAATGCAACGATCGCTTTTGAATTAAACCCATTGCTGTAAGTATATTCTCCCTTCTCCTTATACAGATCAGCAGCATTCAATTCCTTTTTCCTGATGAAAAAATAATCAACGATCATAATGCCGCCAACCGGGCCAAGCAAGCTTGAATAAGCAATAAGCCACGTGAAAATATATCCATTTGGATCAGCAATTAATTTCCATGGGAAGATCAATACACCGATTATTCCAGTAATATAACCACCTGTTCGGAAATTAATTTTTTGTGGAGCAAGGTTTGCAAAATCATTCGCCGGGCTTACAATATTTGCTGCAATATTTGTTGCCAATGTTGAAATAATAATACCAATCATGGCAAAAGTTACCATCAGTTTGCTATCAAATCTTCCGGCAAGTTTTACAATGTCCCATTCTGTTTGCCCGTAAATAATGGCTGTGGCAGAAGTAACAATTACACCAACAAAAGCAAAAAATGTCATGGATGGTGGTAAACCAATTATTTGCCCGTTCACCTGCGCCTTTTGTGATTTTGCATACCGGGTAAAGTCTGGAATGTTTAAAGACAATGTTGCCCAAAAACCAACCATGCCCGTTAGTGCCGGGAAAAAGTAATTCCAGAAATCACCGTTAGTTGTAAACTTCGATGGCTGGCTTAATATTGGGCCCAAACCTTTAGCTGCAACGATTGCCCAAATCAATAAAGCCAATGCAGCAACAGGTAAAAAGAATGCTTTAAAGACCAATAACTTTTTTATACTGTCAACACCCAGATAAATAATAAACATATTGAGTGCCCAGAAAACAAAAAAGCAGATCATGGGCAATGCCTGAGGAAACAATGAACTGCTGTCTATTTCTGCCAGCGATGGATTCCATGCCCGGAAAATATTATACAAGGATGCACCGCCAATCCATGTCTGGATACCAAACCAACCACAGGCAACAATTGCTCTCAGCATGGCAGGAATGTTAGCCCCCTTCGTTCCAAAACTTGCCCTTACCAAAACAGGAAAGGGAATGCCATATTTAGCACCTGCATGTCCATTTAAGATCATGGGAATTAAAACAATGCAGTTGCCAAGGAAAATAGTGAGTATCGCCTGCCACCAATTCATTCCGCCACCAATTAATGAACTTGCCAGCATGTAGGTTGGAATACACAGGCTCATGCTTATCCAGAGGGCAGCATAATTCCATGTACCCCAGCTACGCTTTTCCTGCGGAATAGCGGCAAGATCTTCATTAATTAAAGAAGAGGATGATTCCATTAAATGGTAGCAGTTTTTTAAAGTTAGTTTTGAATTTGAAATAACAACTTCATCAGCACTTACCTCATCCTCTTATCCTTCTCCTAAAGGAGAAGGACGGCACTTTATACCAACACCAAACATTTTATCTTCCACATCTACAAAAATCTTTACTCACCATAAACAGCCACACTTCAAATTTCAATCAGCACTTTCAAATATTGAACTCTTACAAAGTCCCCTTTAGGGGATTTAGGGGTTTATGTGTTCATCAGCAATCTTAATCGCCTCACTGATAATTGCCAGTCCTTCATCGATCTGTTCTTTCGTAACAATCAATGGAGGTGCACAGAAGATGTAATTCCATCTTACAAAAGTGTACATGCCGAGTTCTTTAATTTTAGCAGCCACTTTATTCATCACTACCATTTCATCAGGCTTTGGCATTGAATGGCGCCATTGGTTCTTTTGTTTTCCTGTTCTTCACTATTTCAATACAACCTAACAAACCTGTATTCCTGAAATCACCAATAGAAGGATGTTTCTCTTTTAATTTTTCAATCTGCTGCTCCATGTATTTGCCCATCTCCCTCGCATTTTCAAGCAGGTTATCCTCTTCATAAATTTTCAATGTTTCCAATGCTGCTGCACAACAAACCGCATGGGCAGAATATGTCAATCCCAATGGCAATACTGCATCATCAAACTTAGCCGCAATTTTCTCACTCACCTGCAAACAACCGAAAGGTAAATAACCACAAGTCAAACCTTTCGCCATCGCAATCATATCAGGAATCATATCATGGTTCTGAAAACCAAACCACTGCCCTGTCCTTCCAAAGCCACTCATCACTTCATCCATTATCATTAATATGCCATGCTTCTTTGTAATTTCTCTCACTGCTTTTAAATACCCTTTTGGATATTGCAAACAACCGGAAGTGCCTGATTCGCCTTCCAATAAAATTGCCGCAATATTATTGGGGCCTTCATAAGCAATCACTCTTTCCAGTGAAGCCACTGCTTCTTTCAATAAATTTTCCTCGCCATATTCCCAGCGGTATAAGTTTGGCAAATCAAAATGTACAAAGTTGGGTGCCTGTTGTGAATCAACTGGTAATTTGCGTGGGTCGCCACCGGCAGATATAACGCCCATGGTTGCCCCATGATAAGATTGGTAACGGGTTAATATTTTATGCCTGCCGGTTGATAACCTTGCCAGCTTAATGCCATTTTCAATAGATGTAGCGCCGCACAATGTGAAGAATGATTTATTCAAATCGCCGGGGCAAATCTCGGCCAGCTTCTTTCCTAAATCTGCTCTCACTTTTGTAACACAGCTTGGCGTTACATACGCCACTTCCTGCATTTGTTTCACCACCGCTTCAGTAATACGCTGGTTGCCATGCCCAATGTTCATGTTTATCAAACCGCTGGAGAAATCAATGATGCGGTTGCCATCGTAATCATATAAATACACACCCTCTGCATATTTCACTGCAATGGGGTTAGTACCTTTTTGTTTGCTCCAGCTAAACAGGGTATAGTCCTGGCTGTCGTTAATTATCTCCTGTGCTTCGGAGAGTGTTTGTGTTTGTGACATAATATTTTTATTTTTTTGTTATCGGCTTTTGTTTTTCAATTTAGTCCCGAAAGCTTTCGGGATTGCGTCGCACACTTGTACTTTTTTATCATTGGGCGGCATTTATTCAATTACTGAATATTCTAAATCTTTTTCAAGGGAACTTTCTCTTCCATCTGGCTTTGTATATTTAATCTTAACATGCACCTTATAATTTCCAGGTTCATTCATAATCTTCATTTTAAACTCTCCTACTCCATTCTCATTAGGCGGCACATCAACTCCATTAATTTTAAATGATGGATTACTTACCGTGTTAAATGCACCTACACCGGTTTGAATAATCATTTCCTGACCTTTTTTAAAAACCGAACTATTGCTTGTTGCGATTGCTTGAGTCTTATCATACACTATAGCAAGAACACAAACATTATTTCGTAAATACTGAAGCATTTGATCCTCGCTATATAATAAATCATTTTTAAACTTTGAAAGTGATGCCAATACAAATGGGCTTGATTTTTGTACAAAAAAGTGATTAGCAAAGGCTTCATCGTTTGGAAAATTTTTCTTAAAAGATGAATCAAAATTCGGAATTGACTTCTCAAATTCCTTTCGAATATTGTCATCAACAGTCAATACCTTACTCCGATAATTACTTAATTTATTATACAATTCAGCACCCTCATTTCGCAAATCTTTATTTGGATTTTCCTTTTCTTTTAATTTAGAACTTAGTGCTATCGATAAAATCTGCTAACTGAGAGGAATAACTCTTTATCGTTTGCCCCTTAGTTAAAAGAAAAGCCCCTTTTTCTGACATCTCTGGCATTTTTGCCAAATCCTCTAAACCAATAATAGCATAAGAAATGCTTCCTTCAAGAGTTTTATTCGACCGCTCCAAACTCTCATTCAACTCTTCAAAAATCAAAGAACTATTTTTATCTGAATCCCTACATCCAGTTAACACAATCAATGCAACAACAAGCATTCTTTTTACAGGAACATTAAAAAGGGTTACCATAGTTTTAAGTTTAGGCTTTAAGATAAATACTATTTCTTAAACCCAATCCTTTCCCTTTCTTCCCAGCCAATCTTTTTAACTTTCTCTTCGGTCTTTTCGTCCATCAGGTTTTCAAGGGCATCGTAAATGGCACCGAGTTGCACATCATGTTCGCCTATCCTGTCAAAAATCATTTTTATCTGTTCCGCAATCTTTTTATTGCTGTGCAATAATTTTCTTGTCTCCACAAAAGCCCTCATAATGGCAATATTCATTTCAATGGCTTTGGGAGAATTGATAACTCCGCTGAGCATTGCAACACCTTGTTCGGTAAAAGCAAAAGGGCATATATCTTATACCCATTTCCTCTGAATTTGAGGTCACAATTTGTGACCTCAAATTTTTAAACTCTTTTGTATTCAACTGAAACATGAAATCCTTCGGAAACCGTTCAATATTCCTTTTCATGCCTGCTTTAAGAACCTTCGTTTCTATACCATATAATTCTGCTAAATCTCTATCCAGCATTACTTTCTGCCCACGGAAAATGTAAATTTTCCTGATAATCCGTTTCATCAGGAATAATTTTAACTAATGCACTTTTTAAATGTAGCCATAATTAATATTTTAGAAATTGGAGGTCACAAATTGTGACCTCCAATTGTACTGACTTATCCATTTGACATCACAATTTGTGATTTCAAACTTCAGAAAATCCTCAAATTTTTAAGATGCCAATTTAGCTCCTTAAAGCTAAAAAAGTATAAGTGAGTGACACAACGATGTACCATAAAGAACAAATGATTGTCCAATAAAAATCAACACTCAAAATAAATAAAGAACTTCAAATTTTTCTACGCTTGCCTTAGTCCCCCTTTAGGGGCGGAGGGGTCTTAACTCATCCAGTTCACCCCAGCTTCCGCATTCCACTTCGTCGTACTCTTCTTCAGCTTCGTCCAAAACTCAATAGAACTTTTACCAGTAATATCGCCTACACCAAATTTACTTTCGTTCCATCCACCAAAACTAAATGGCTCACGGGGAACAGGCACACCCACATTCACACCAATCATACCTGCGCTGGCACGGTCAATAATGTAACGGGCCATGCCGCCATTTTGTGTAAACACGCTGGCTGCATTGCCATAAGGGTTTGCATTTTCAATCGCCAATGCTTCATCAACTGTGTTGGTACGCATGATAGAAATCACCGGCCCAAAAATTTCTTCTGTAGCCACACTCATGCCCGGTGTTACATAATCAATTACGGTTGGGCCAACATAAGTACCGTTTTCTTTACCGGCAACTTTTACATTACGGCCATCCACCAAAATTTTTGCGCCATCTTTTTCTGCTTCGCCAATAAATCTTTCAATTCTTTCCTGCGATGCTTTATTAATAACAGCACCCAGATTTTTGCCTGGAATAATTTTCCTTGCTTCTTCACAAATTTTATCAACAATAGCATCCACATTGCCCACACCAATCATGGCACTGGCAGCCATACAACGCTGGCCTGCACAGCCGCTCATGCTGGCCGCAACATTCTGTGCCGTCATTCCCGGAATAGCATCCGGCAAAACCATCAAGTGGTTTTTTGCACCGCCTAATGCAAGGCATCTTTTATAATTTGATGTTGCCCTTTGATAAACGATCTTGGCAACTTTGGTAGAACCAACAAATGAAACCGCTTCAATATCCGGATGATCACAGATAGCTTTACAATTTCAACATCGCCATGCACAATATTAAACACGCCATCAGGCAAGCCAGCTTCTTTTAATAATTCAGCCAAGCGCCCACAACACAACGGCACTTTTTCTGATGGTTTCATGATCATGCAATTTCCCAATGCAATCGCATTCGGCAATGTCCAGTTAGGCACCATTGCTGGAAAATTGAATGGAACGATTGATGCAACAACACCCAATGGCACATGCTCTGTGCGGCATTCCACACCACGGCTTACTTCCAATATTTCGCCTGTTACTAATTGTGGTAATGAAGTAGCAAACTCTGTGAGCTCAATACATTTTTCTATTTCAGCAACAGACTCGCCATAGGTTTTTCCATTTTCTTCACTGCACAATTCTGCCAGCTCTTTCAAATTTTTCTCCAGTAAAGTTTTATAGCGGAAGAAAACCTGCACCCTTTCTTTAATGGGCGTTTTGCTCCAGGCAGGGAAAGCTTTTTTTGCTGCGGCTACAGCAGTATTCAAATCAGCGCTTGTACTCATTGGCACTGTTGATAATAATTACCGTCAATGGGGGAAATCACCTCCATTGTTTTTGATGAAGAGGCATCTACAAATTGCCCGTTGATGTAATTCTTAACTGGTCCGTATTTCATTTGTATTTTTTTAATTGTTTTTTAATTGCCAAATGGAATTCCGAATAAAATTTTTATCGCTCCTTATAAAAGTTAGCTCAAAAATTTTATGCTCCATGTCATAATATTTTTTGTTTAACTGAAAATTTTCAGAAATTTGATATCAAAAGTAAAAATATTTTATTGAACGTCAAAATATGGGGTTCGTTTTTATCTTAAATGTTGCATATTTGCTCAAAGAGTAACCATGCAAAAAATTAACGGCTCCCTCGATGAACTGGACTTTTCCATTCTCTCTTATTTACAACAGGATGGGAGGATGTCATTTACAGTTATTGCTGAAAAGTTAGGTGTTTCTATCGGAACTATCAGGACAAGGTTCAATAAATTAATTGAAGACGGTACCATCAATATAATTGGCAGGGTTGACCCTGATAAAGTTGGTTTCCGTTCGTATGCACATATTGCGGTATATGTAAGGCCGGCAACATTAAAAGAAAAAGTGGCGCAGGAGATAATGGGCATGCCAGAAGTAAGTTTTTTAGCGATGACAAGTGGCGATTATGACCTGGAAGTGGATGTAATGTGCAGGGATAATGACCACCTGGTAAAGTTTGTAAATGAGTTGAGTGATATTAATGGTGTGAACCAGACGAAAACAACCATTTATTTTAAAGTGTATAAATATGCACAGCCGGATTTGAATTTGTTGAAATGAAACCCCTCCGCCCCTAAAGAGGAACTAAGGCAAGAGTTCAATACTTTAAAGCCTAATCTGATCAGCAAAGTGCTTGTTTAATTGTTCATTAAAGAACAAATGAAGATTTGGAAGATAAAGTTGTTTAATAAAGTGATGAAGTGCCGTCCTTCTCCTAAAGGAGAAGGATAAGAGTATGAGGTGAAACAAAATAAAAACTAAAACGATTTATTGCTTATGCAAAGATTGCCGAATCAGAATTAATCATCACCAACCGTGGCGCTATCTATCATCTTGATCTGCGGCCTGAAGAATTAGCTGACACAGTTGTATTCGTTGGCGACCCTGACAGGGTGAAAAAAGTAAGCAATCACTTCGACCGCATTGAACACCAGTTGCAACACCGGGAGTTTATTACACATACAGGTTATATTGGCAATAAAAGATTATCGGTTTTATCTACCGGCATTGGCCCTGATAATATTGATATTGCTTTCAATGAACTGGATGCTTTGGTCAATATTGATTTTACAACCAGGGAAGTAAAACAACAGACCACTTCCTTAAATATTGTCCGCTTTGGCACTTCCGGCTCATTACAGGCAGATATTCCGGTGGATAGTTTTGTTGCATGTACTCACGGGCTTGGTTTTGATAACCTGTTGAACTATTATGCCTACGATAAAACAAAAGAGGAAAACGAACTGGTGGATGCTTTTGTAAAACAAACAGGTTTAGCAGCCAACATTACCATTCCCTATGCTTTCAAAAGGCAGCGAAAAACTGTTGAATAAATTTCCGGATGAACAATATCATAAAGGCATCACCGTAACCTGTCCGGGTTTTTATGGGCCACAGGGAAGGATATTGCGTTTGCCGTTGGCTAGCCCGGGGCTTATTAATAAGCTCACTGATTTTAAACATAACAGCGATAAGATCACTAACTTTGAAATGGAAACATCTGCCATTTATGGATTGGGAAAATTGCTTGGGCATGATTGCCTGAGTATAAATGTGATTGTTGCAAACCGTGTGGTGCAGCAGTTTTCAAAAGACAGTAATGCAGCGGTGGAGAAAATGATAAAAGCTTCATTGGAACATTTGATTAAAATAAACATTCAAAGTTTAAAAGGTTTCAGATGTTTAAAACGTTTGCGAACTTTTGAACATCTGGAACAATAATACAAACGATTTTTAAACTAACTATATGGTTGTAACAAAATCAATTCCCGACTTTTCCTTATCACCACATATTGACCAGGTAGGTGTGGAAGAAAGAGCAAGCCGCTTTACCAAGCGAAGTATAAAAAATGAAACCAAGATAAATGGCCTCAAGCTTGCACTCAACATGATCGACCTTACCACGCTGGAAGGAAAAGATACCGATGGAAAAGTAAAACAGCTTTGTTATAAAGCACATGCATTTGCATGATAGCTATCCCGGCTTGCCAACTGTAGCAGCAGTTTGTGTGTATCCAAGCATGGTGAAAATTGCAAAAAAAGCATTGGGTGATTCAGGAGTAAAAGTAGCATCTGTATCAACTGCTTTCCCAAGTGGACAAGCGCCAAGAGATGTAAAGATCCGTGATACCAAATTTGCAGTAAGCGAAGGCGCTGATGAAATTGACATGGTGATTTCAAGGGGAAAATTCCACATGGGTGAATACAATTTTGTGTTTGATGAAATTGCTGCAGTGAAAGAAGCCTGTGGCGATGCAAGATTAAAAGTGATTTTAGAAACAGGCGAACTGGTTACCTATGATAAAGTAAGAAGGGCAAGTGATATTGCCATGTATGCCGGTGCAGATTTTATTAAAACATCTACCGGAAAAATTTCACCTGCTGCAACCATGCCGGTTACATTGGTAATGCTGGAAGCCATCCGTGATTTTTATTATAAAACAGGAAAGCGCATTGCAATGAAACCAGCCGGTGGCATTTCAAAATCAAAACTGGCTTTGCATTATTTAGTAATGCTGAATGAAGTATTGGGAGAAGAATGGATGAACAATGAATGGTTCCGGTTTGGCGCAAGCAGTTTGGCAAATGATATATTGATGCAGTTGATGAAACAGAAGACAGGAGTTTATCAATCAGCAGATTATTTCAGTAGATTAAGATTAGTTCAAGACGTTTAAGAAGTTCAAAACGTTTAATAGGTTTGTTTAGGTTTGGAAATTTCAAGCAGATTAAGATAACTGCACGAAGATTATGAAATATTTGGAAATAAAGATTGATGTAATAATTTGAAATGTCGAAATGCTTAATTACAAAAATTAAATAAAATTACCAAAGCATGGCATCCCTCTCTACTTGGAGAGGGAACGAGGGTGAGGCCAAAATAAAACACATGGCAAAAGCAACAAAAAATAATACAATAAAACTAAAATTCGATTCCTGCAAGAAATTTAGCGCCTGCACCGGAAAGTAAAAGTGCTGCTAAAATAAATGAGCGCTACGATCTGTTCATCAATGGCAAATTTGAAAAACCGCTGAGCAAAAAATATTTTGCTACCATCAACCCTGCAACAGAAGAAAAATTATCCTGAGTTGCAGAAGCAAATGCTGCCGATGTAAACAAAGCAGTGGAAGCTGCAAGAAATGCGTATGAAAAATACTGGAAGAAAACGTCTCCAAAAGAAAGGGCAAAATATATTTACCGCATTGCAAGGATGGTGCAGGAAAGAGCAAGAGAATTTGCCATCATTGAAACATTAGATGGCGGCAAACCCATCCGTGAAAGCCGTGACTTTGATGTACCAACTGCAGCCAATCATTTCTTTTATTATGCAGGCTGGGCTGATAAACTGGAATATGCATTTCCAAACCGGAAGGCACAGCCGCTTGGTGTGGCCGGACAAATCATTCCATGGAATTTTCCTTTGCTGATGGCTGCATGGAAAATTGCACCGGCATTGGCAACAGGAAATACCGTTGTTTTAAAACCTGCAGAAACCACTCCACTCACAGCATTAAAGCTGGCTGAAATTATACAGGAAGCAGATCTGCCACCGGGTGTTGTAAATATTATTACCGGTGCAGGCGCAACAGGCGCTGCAATTGTTAATCATCCTGACATTAATAAAATTGCTTTCACCGGTTCTACCGATGTTGGAAAGATTATTCAAAGTGCCATTGCAGGCACCAATAAAAAAGCAACACTTGGAATTAGGTGGCAAAGCTGCCAACATTATTTTTGATGATGCACCACTTGACCAGGCTGTGGAAGGTGTTATCAATGGCATCTTCTTTAACCAGGGCCATGTGTGTTGTGCTGGTTCAAGATTGTATGTACAGGAATCTGTTTTTAAAATTGTGGTTCAAAAATTAAAAGACAGGATGGAAACTTTAATTGTTGGCGACCCAATGGATAAGAACACAGATATTGGTGCCATCAATTCAAAAGCACAATTAGATAGTCATCAATAAATATTTAAGCATCGGTCAAAAAGAAGGTGCAGAAATGTACCAGAGCAGCTGCGCTATTCCTAAAAAAGGATTCTTTTGCAGGCCAACTATCTTTACCAATGTTGCACAAAGCAACCGCATTGCACAGGAAGAAATTTTTGGGCCGGTATTGACCATACAAAGTTTCAGAACAGATGATGAAGTGATTGAAAAAGCAAACAATACACCTTTTGGTTTAAGTGCCGGCGTATGGACAGATAAAGGTTCTAAGATATTTAACATGACAACCAAATTAAGAGCAGGTGTTGTTTGGGCAAATACCTATAATAAGTTTGATCCAACTTCTCCTTTTGGTGGATATAAAGAAAGTGGTTATGGAAGAGAAGGCGGATTGCATGGTTTAGCAGCTTATATGAATCTGGTTTAAATAGTTCAATAAGTTTAACAGGTTCAAAGTTGGTTCAACATTTTAAACGTTTTGAACCTATCAAACATTTTAAACAATTATTATGGCAAAGACAATTATAAAAAAAGCAGCAACTACATTTAGTGCAAATGGAAATGGTATTCATACTGCTTCAGAAAAAAGATTGGAAGTTTTAAAAACTTATAAAATTTATATTGGCGGACAATTTCCAAGAACAGAATCCGGCAGGTATTATATTGCCACTAACGGCAAAGGCGACAAGCTGGCAAATATTTGCCTCTGTTCAAGAAAAGATTTCAGAGATGCTGTGGTGAAGTGCAAGAGGCGCTTTTGGCGGATGGAGTGCAAGAGCAGCATTTAACCGTGGGCAGATTTTATACCGCATTGCTGAAATGCTGGAAGGAAGAAAAGCACAGTTCATTGATGAATTAATAAAACAGGATGCTACTCAAGCGCAGGCAGAAACTGAAGTGAATCTTGGCAATTGACCGTTTAATTTATTATAGTGGCTGGTGCGATAAATTTCAACAGGTATTCAGTTCTGTAAACCCTGTTGCTTCACCGCATTTTAATTTTTCTGCACCTGAACCAACAGGCGTTGTTGCAGCCATTGCACCGCAAAATAATTCATTGATTGGTTTGGTTTCTGTTATTGCGCCAATCATTGCCGGTGGAAATACCTGTATCGTATTAGCATCTTCAACCAAACCATTGTGTGCTGTTACATTTGCGGAAGTACTAAACAGTTCTGATCTTGCCCGGTGGTGTTGTAAATATTCTTACCGGTAAAGTAAGTGAACTGCTCCCCTTCTTTGCCGACCATATGGATGTAAATGCAACTGTGTATTGTGAAAAAGATGCAGCAAATCAAAAACTCATCAAAGAAAAATCAGCACTGAATGTAAAACGTGTTGTCAATCTATGATAAAATGAATTGGATGAGTGATAAAGCACAATCACCTTATTTTATCATGGACTTCCAGGAAATAAAAACCACCTGGCACCCGATTGAAAATATTGGCGGGGCAAAAGCAGGGTATTAAACAAGAAAATACCACGACCCAAATAATAAAAGGTGAAGATCGATCTTCACCTTTTACTTTTATCAAAATACAAGTCGAACTTTTTAAGAATTAATTGCTTCTATCATTTAACAAAGCTAAACAAATAGCAACTTTAATTGTAATTTACATTCCTGATTTAATTTAATACTATGGGAATTTTTAACCAGGTGGCCGAATATCTGTTCTTAAAAAAGAAAGACCCCAATGCACCAAAAACACAGTGGTTGAAATACATGCATGGTATAAACCGTATTTCAATATTTCTATTCCTGATCGGTTTAATTATCCTTGCAATAAAATTGATCAGGAGGCACTGATTACTCTTCCTTGTTTACATTGCCGGCTCCACTTGTTTCTTTGCTTACAACAGCACCGCCTTTATAAAAAACATTGCCTGCACCAGAAGCACTGGCATCTAATTTTACACTGGCATACACATGTACATTGCCAGCACCGCTGGCCTCTGCATCTGCATTTTCACTCATGAGCCCGCTGGCATGTATGCTGGCACCGCCACTAGCATTAGCATCAAGGTTTCTTGTTTTACCCGTAAGTTCAATATTGGCAGCGCCGCTTGATTCTGCATCGATCTTTGGAGCATCTACCTGCGCCTTTATTTTTGCAGCCCCCGAAGCATGCAGTTCTATTTTTTCGCTATTCTTTATTTCATCCATCACATTTACAGTAGCTGCACCACTACTTTCAATATGGTCAAGGCCCGGAACAGTAACAAATGCCTTGAAATGCCCGTTTTTAAAACTAACGCCGTTTTTAGAATGTATCCGCAATGTATTTCCCACTACTTTCACCTGTATTAACTTCATCAAATTATCATCCGCCTGTATTTCCACTGAAACAGGGCTGCCAATACGCACTTCCACTTCAAAAGCGCTACCAGCCGAAATACCGGTAAAATTCCCCACTTCTTTTTTTTCTGAAATAACATTGCCACTGCCAGTAACACGGCGGCAGGATGCAAATGATAAAAGGATAAATAATAGAATTGCAATTTGTCTCATGGCTGTTTAATTTTTTGTAAAGATTGAGAATAAAAATATTACCAGCAAGCCTTTATTTAAAATTCCGGCAAACAGCCGCTGCGGTACGGTGAACGGCATCGCAATAATCAATAATTGAATAATCAGCAATCAATATTTACCTTCGCAGCCATGACGGAAAAAATTCTTATCCTCGATTTTGGTTCCCAATTCACCCAGTTAATAGCAAGGGCTGTTAGAGAAGCCAATGTTTACTGCGAAATTGTTCCTTACAATAAACCAATTGAGTACGCTCCAGGGTTAAAAGGCATCATTCTTTCCGGTTCGCCTTTTTCGGTAAATCAGCCGGATGCACTTATAGCAGATGTAAAAAGCATGGCAGAAAAACTGCCGGTGCTGGGTGTTTGTTATGGTGCACAGCTTACCAGCAAATTATTTGGCGGCAGGGTTGATAAAAGTGAAAAAAGAGAATACGGCCGGGCTAAATTTGAGATCGTTCAGCCGGATATTTTACTGGAGAATGTTTCTCAAAATTCACAGGTATGGATGAGCCACAGTGATACGATTAAAGAACTGCCCGAAGGTTTTAGCATTTTGGGCACTACAGAAAGTATCCCGGTTGCAGCATTTAAACGCAACAGATGGTTTGCCATTGTATGGCTTACAATTTCATCCTGAAGTGTATCATTCCACCGAAGGAAAAACAATCATTAAAAATTTCTTAACACATATCTGCGGCTGTAAACAAGACTGGACACCAGCTCATTTTATCAGTGATACCGTGCTGAATTAAAAAAAAAAATTGGTAACAAAAGAGTGATCATGGCACTGAGCGGCGGTGTTGACAGTACGGTTGCTGCTACGCTCCTGCAAAAAGCCGTTGGCGATAACCTGTTTGGAATTTTTGTTGACAATGGTGTATTGCGTAAAAATGAATTTGAGGAAGTACTGAATATTTATGCAAAGCTTGGACTCAATGTAAAAGGCGTGGATGCCAGAGAACATTTTTATACCAAACTGGCTGGCAAAACCGATCCTGAAGAAAAAAGAAAAGCCATCGGCAAAACCTTTATAGAAATTTTTGACCAGGAAGCCCACCGTATTGAAAACATAGATTTTCTCGGACAGGGAACCATTTATCCTGATGTGATAGAATCATTTTCTGTGCATGGCCCTTCGGCCACTATCAAATCGCATCATAATGTTGGCGGCTTACCTGATACCATGAAATTATCGTTGGTGGAACCACTTCGTTCGCTCTTTAAAGATGAGGTAAGAAGAGTTGGTCTGGAACTGGGTATTCCACATGAAATGCTGTTCCGTCACCCATTCCCCGGCCCCGGCCTTGGCATCAGAATTTTAGGAGAAATTACGGAAGAAAAGGTACGGTTATTGCAAGATGCAGATGCCATTTATACTAATGGTTTGAAAAAAGCAAATCTTTATGCAACCGTTTGGCAGGCCGGTACCATCTTATTGCCGGTGAAGAGTGTGGGTGTAATGGGTGATGAACGTACTTATGAATATACTGTTGCTTTAAGGGCTGTAACATCCGTAGATGGAATGACGGCAGACTGGGCACACCTTCCCTATGATTTTTTAGCCAATATCTCCAATGAAATTATCAATAATGTACGTGGTATTAACCGTGTGGTGTATGATATAAGCAGTAAACCGCCGGCTACCATTGAGTGGGAGTAATAAATTGATATATTGTTAAATTGTGTTTTTGATACCTGAGCGATAGTTCTTTGTGGCATCATCGTTGCGTCGCAATCACTTCATCGGAATACCTTTTGGCAACAAAAAATAACAGGAGAATAATCGGGGGATAAATTTCAAAACATGAAGAAAAAATTTTTACTTGTATTAACTTTTTTTACTGCAATTTTTTCATTTCAAACTGTGGCGGCACAGGGTACCGATAGTTTACCCCAAATTAAAACATACCGTGTTGGTATTTTTGCACCACTATATCTTGATTCTGTTTTTAGTGCCGCAGGAAATTTTCGCTACTCTCAAGGCATGCCCAAATTCATTGCCCCTGCTGTTGATTTTGTAAACGGTGTACAGTTGGGGCTTGATTCATTAAAACTTGACTGATGTAAATATTGAGGCTTATATCTACGATACAAAATCATACAAAGAACCACTTTCTGCTCTTGTAAAAAATAATAAATTGGATAACCTTGATCTTTTGATCGGGCCGGTAAGGGATTTTGAATACAAACAACTGGCAGACTTTGCTCTAGCAAAAAACATTCCTTTTATTTCTGCAGCCTATCCAAATGATGGAGGTATTACTGCCAATCCTTTTGTAGTGATATTAAATTCCACTTTGAAAGCACATTGTGAAGCCATCTATTCTTTCCTGTTGCAAGACCATGGTACCGACAAAATTTTTCTCTGCCGCAAAAAAGGACAACAGGAAGACAGGGTAGCTTCTTATTTTAAAGCTATCAATGAACAGGATGGCAAACCGTTGCTGAATATCCAGACACTCAATTTCGACAGCACGTTGAGTTCTGATATACTGCAAAAAAAATTAGATAGTAACCGCAACAGCATCATCATTGGCGCTTCATTGGAAGAAGGTTTTGCTGCAAGGCTGGCTCATGCCTGTGATGACCTTGATGAAGAATATCCGATCACTTTAATTGGAATGCCTAATTGGGATGGCTTTAAAAGCCTTACAAAAAAAGGAGATTTTGAAGGCTTTCCCATTTATTTTACCACGCCATATTATAATTACAAAACAGATATGTACAGCAAGATGCTGATGAATGGCTATTCACAAAAACTAAAAGGCAAACCTTCCGACATGGCTTTTAAAGGATTTGAATGTGCACAGTTGTTTGTGAAGCTGCTCATCAAATATCCGAATGATTTTATGAGTCATATCAATGATAAATCTTTCAGGATATTTTCTGACTATAATTTCAAACCGGTAATGCTGAAGAAAGATTCAACGATACCCGATTATTTTGAAAACAAGCATTTGAATTTTGTAAAGATCTATAATGGCAATATGACTAAAGCCTGGTAAGATTGATAAAACGATTAAGTAAAGCCGTACCGTCATTAATGACGGTACGGCTTTTGTTTTTTGGTACTATTCATTAAAAAATATACTTCATAACTTTAAGTATGAAAAAGATAGCCGTCATTATAGTTATTGCATTTGTATGTTTTGGATTTGCAAAACTTACAAATGTTAGTAATGAAGATCCTGAATTTATTCCAGCCAGTAAACAACGCAGCGGCGATGCTGCAAAAGGATATGAATACCTCACTACCGGCGACTATTTAAAAAGCGGCATCCCCTATTCTCTTTTTACACTCGGCATCCCAAAAGACAGCAATAATTTTTTAAACAGGACTGGTATTAACAAAACATGTTCCCTATGATTTTACAGCAGTAAAAGCACCCAATGGAGAAATGGTAGTGGCACCTAATTGCCTGCAATGCCATGCACAAATTTTTGATGGCAAACTGGTAGTTGGCCTTGGTAATTCATTCAGTGACTTTACCAAACAAATTGGCGGCACAGCAATAATGGCAGAAAAATTTTTGCAAAACCTAAAAGGAGATAATGCAAAAAAATATGATGCTGCAAAAAATTTTATCACTGCAGTAAAAGCCGATTGCACCCGGATCTCGTTACATCAACCAAAGGTGTAAACCTTGCAGACAGGCTGGCTGGTTTGCTGGTTGCCCACAGAGACCCTGTTACTTTGCAATGGAGTGAAAAAAGTTTGATGGTACACTGCTTATGAAGTAATACCAACTGATGTGCCTGCATGGTGGCTGCTAAAGAAAAAGAATGGCATGTTTTATAATGGTTTTGGCCGTGGCGATTTTGGAAGGTTTTTAATGGCAAGCAATTTACTAACGGTCAGCGACACCACAGAAGCAGCAGAAGTGGACAGTCATTTTAATGATGTGCTGGCTTATATCAATTCTATTCAACCACCAAAATACCCAAAGCCAATTGATGAAAAAAAAGCAGCAAAAGGAGAAAAAATATTTAAGGCTTCCTGTTCCGGTTGTCATGGCACTTATGGAGAGGATGGCAAATATCCAAACCTGCTGATCCCTGAAAGCATTATTCAAACAGATTCAGCTTTATACACTTCCAATTATTCCAATCCGCAGTTTGTTGAATGGTTTAATAAAAGCTGGTTTACCAGTGGCGACCATCCGGCACAACTGGTTCCTTATCGTGGCTATATTGCACCACCATTAGATGGTGTTTGGGTTACTGCACCTTATATGCACAATGGTTCTGTACCAAATTTAGAAGCTGTGCTCAACAGCAAAAAGCGGCCAACATATTGGCAGAGAAGTTTCAGTAACCCATCTTATAATTATGATATTCCCGGCTGGAATTATGAAGAAAAAGATGCACCGGGAAGTAGTGAAGTGTACAATACCACATTAAAAGGCTTTGGCAACTATGGCCATTATTTTGGAGATAAATTATCGAAGAGGGAAAGAAAGGCAGTGATTGAATATTTAAAGACACTGTGATCAATCTTTAATTCTTGACTTATGCATCAGTGCTTCAATAAGTACATATCCATTGTGTATTGAAAAAGCTATTACCAATCATTATAGTAATTGACAGTCTAGATTTATTAAAGTTGATTGTTTACAAAGACTTTTCAAGTTTAAAATTTACCAACTTTATCAAGATGAAACACATCGGTATAATTAAATGATTTTTATTTGATAAATTGTGTGTAAACGTCTTTCATGAAATTATACGCTTGCTTTTTCAATTAAGTATTTTATCAGGGAAGAGGCAGAGTATTTGTAATCAATAAAATAATTGATTGATAAAATCTGGCGTTGCCAATAATTTGCTCATTGGATTTTCTTATTAGCAAAAAAATATCTTTAATTATCTTGCTATCGATTAAATAATTTTCTTGAAACTCACTTCCACCAAAGGATATAAAATAATCTCCGCATGGCTTTCCTCTAAAGGCCGCCAGCCTTTTTTATTTCAGCAGCAAACCTGGCAGCATATCATTGATAAAAAAAGTGGGTTGGTAAATGCTCCTACTGGCTGCGGTAAAACATATTCAGTTTTCATTGGAGCTGTTATTGATTTCATCAACAATCATCCAAAAGATTATCAAACAAAAAATAAAAATGGATTACAGTTTTTATGGATAACACCATTAAGGGCATTGGCAAAAGATATTGGCAGAGCAATGGAAGAAGTGATTGCTGATCTGGATATGCAATGGAAAGTTGGCATCCGCAATGGCGATACACCTGTAAGTGAAAGAGAAAAACAAAAAAGGCAAATGCCGGAAGTGCTGATCATCACACCGGAAAGTTTGCATTTGTTGTTGGCACAAAAAAATAATGCAGAAATATTTAAGAATTTAAAAATTATTGCTGTTGATGAATGGCACGAATTGATGGGAAGCAAAAGAGGCGTACAGGTAGAGTTGGCAGTTTCAAGGATCATTAATTGCCAATTGCCCATTTGCCAATTGCCTTCCTTGTGTTTGGGGCATCTCTGCAACCATTGGTAATCTTGAGCAAGCGAAGGAAGTTTTGCTATCTCCCTTAAAAGAAGAAGGCGTCATCGTAAAAGCCAACATCAAAAAAAATATTGAAGTCATTCCTGTCATTCCAGATGAAATAGAAAAATATCCCTGGGCAGGGCATTTGGGAATTAAATTGGTGCATCATGTTGTTGACATCATCAATCAGAATAACACCACACTTGTTTTCATCAACACCCGTGGCATGAGTGAAAGGTGGTACCAGGCTTTGTTGGATGCAGCCCCTGAATTATCCGGCGCTATTGCCTTACATCACGGCAGCATGGAACAGGAACTGCGGCTATGGGTGGAGGACAGTTTACATACAGGCAAATTAAAAGCTGTGGTTTGTACTGCCAGTCTTGATCTCGGTGTTGACTTTCGCCCGGTTGATACCGTGGTGCAGGTTGGTTCACCAAAAGGCGTATCAAGATTTTTACAAAGAGCAGGCCGCAGTGGCCATCAGCCAGGAGAAACCAGCAGGATATTTTTTCTTCCCACACATTCATTAGAACTGGTGGAAGTAGCTGCATTAAAAGCAGCCATGAAAGAAAATTATATTGAAAGCAAAGAACCCGATGCTGCTTTGCTTTGATGTGCTGATACAATATTTGTGTACGCTGGCTGTTGGCGATGGATTTGATGCAGCAAAAATTTTTGAAGAAATAAAAAGCACTTACTGTTTTGCATCTATTACAGAAGATGAATGGCAGGAAGTTGTATTTTTTTTGATACAGGGAGGCAAAGCATTGCAGCAATATGATGATTATAAAAAAGTAGAACTGGTGGATGGTTTGTATAAGATCACCAGCCGCAGAATGGCCATGCGCCACCGCATGCATATTGGCACCATTGTAAGTGATGCCATGATGAAAGTAAAATTTGTAAGTGGTGGTTTTATTGGTGTGATTGAAGAATGGTTTATATCAAGGCTGGAACCTGGTGATGTGTTTACACTGGCAGGAAGAAAACTGGAATTTGTAATGCTGAAAGATATGACGGTGCTGGTAAGAAATTCTAATGCAAAAAAATCAATTGTACCAAGCTGGATGGGAGGAAGAATGTCGTTGACAGCAAATCTGGGATTGATGTTGAGGAAAATGATGAACCGCCCGTACCCCTTAAGGGAAGTGAAGAAAAGCCAGAACTCATTGCTTTAAAACCTCTCTTCGATTTGCAAAAAAAATTATCTATCATCCCAAAAGAAAATGAATTACTGATTGAACAAATTGAAACCAAAGATGGCTTTCATCTTTTTGTTTATCCTTTTGAAGGAAGGTTGGTGCATGAAGCAATGGCTGCTATACTTGCCTACCGCATCAGTAAAATAATGCCTATTACTTTTTCCATTGCTATGAATGATTATGGGTTTGAATTGCTGAGCGACCAACCGATACCGGTAGATGATACCAATGCAGCAGAATTATTTACGCTTGATAATTTATTAGCGTGACATTCAAAAAAGTGTGAACTCAACAGAAATGGCAAGAAGAAAATTCCGGGATATTGCTGTGATTGGCGGATTGATATTCCAGGGAATGCCGGGAGAAAAAGTAAAAGCAAGGCATTTGCAAAGCAGCGCCAGTTTGTTGTTCAATGTATTTACTGAATACGACCCCAACAATATTTTATTAAAACAGGCTTACCGGGAAGTACTGGATCAGCAGATGGAAGAAGTACGTTTACGCAATGCACTGCAACGCATCAACAGTGGTAATATCATCATTACGTTTCCTGAAAAAGTAACACCATTCTGTTTCCCTATTATTAGTGGATGGATTGAACCGCAATAATCTTACTTCTGAAAAATTAGAAGACAGGATAAAAAAGATGCAGGCGCAACTGGAAAAAGAATAAAGCCCGGCTTTGTAAAACCGGGCTTTGAAACTATTTATAATTCAATCAGTAAATAAGATGTTTTTTATTTACTGCATACATTATCAGGAATGCAATTGGAAATAAAAGAGCAAATGATGCAAAGCCTGAAAGCATACCAGTCCCAATAAATATAAACCCACCAATTAATGGTAAAAATTCACCTACTGCCCAAAGCATAAATCCCTGCTTTTTTCAATTTACGCATTTCAATGGCACCATACAGACACAAGCCCACACCTGCCAGTGTTAACAATAAGTATAGGCACTTTATTTTCCATTGATTTTCGTGGCAATTTCCTCATTGCATCAGGCCCTATCATACTTTTCACCCAGGCTGGCATTTCTCCCATCTTATCCTGAGCTTTACCATATCCTTATAACCTTTTTCAGCATTGGAAATTGCCAAATACCGCCTATAAGTCCAATGGCACAACCAATAAATGTAAGAATGGTTAAATACATTCAGCCCCGTTGGTAATTTTGGTTTCCCTTCATCAGGATAAATTCAAGTAATCGTTAGTTTGGTTTGTTTCTGACATAAATATATTTTTCTGAAAAGTAAACACTAATTCTCTGTTTACAAAGCCAATAGCATAATTATTTTTCTCTCTTACCTTTTATCTTCGCCGTTTATGCCGCAAATCATTCCTCATATTATTCACCAAAATACTTTCCTGCTATCATCTGATAAGTGTATTTTTTGGGAGGAAGAAAAAACACTTATTCTCAGCGATCTTCACTTTGGCAAGACAGGGCATTTCCGTAAAAGCGGTATTGCCGTGCCACAGGATGTTTTTAAAGAAGATATGCAACGCTTTGTTTCCTTGCTGCAGCATTTTAAACCAGAGAATGTGATTGTTATCGGCGACATGTTTCACAGCCATGATAATAAAGAACATGATCTGTTTGTAAAATGGAGAAAAGATTTTGAACAACTGAATATCCAATTGGTAATGGGCAACCATGATATACTGCAACAGCAATGGTACCAGGATGCAGGAATTGAATTACTGGAAGGATGCCATGAAACTAATACAATTTGTTTTGTACATGATATTGAAGAAGCAGAAATGAAAGAAGGAAATTTTTATTTCAGTGGCCATATTCATCCCGGCATCAGCATACCCAGCGGCGTCAGGCAAACATGTTCACCTGCCCTGTTTTTATTTTACAGAGCAATATGCTGTGTTGCCGGCCTTTGGAAAATTTACCGGCACTTATCCCGTTAAACCAAAACGTGGTGAAAATGTTTTTGCCATTATGCCTGTCAATCATCAAAAAAAAGAACAGGGAGGATTGATAAAATTATTTTGATTGAATAAACAACTCTACATAGCATTCGACCCTATCTATGCACATCCGCTTCCCGAAGGCCACCGCTTTCCCATGCTCAAATATGAATTGATACCAGCGCAACTGTTACATGAAGGAACATTACAAATGACAATCTTTTTTCTCCAGCAACCTGTACTGATGAAATTATTTTATGGACACATGAAAAAGATTATGTTGACAAATTGCATCAATCAAACATTATCAGAAAAAGAACAAAGGCATATTGGTTTTCCTCAATCACCACAATTAACGCTTAGAGAGTTTATCATTACACAAGGAACAATTGATTGTTGCCATTACGCAATGCAAAACGGCGTTGCATTAAATGTTGCCGGTGGCACTCACCATGCTTTTGCTGACAGAGGCGAAGGTTTTTGTTTATTGAATGATATGGCTGTTGCATCTAATTATTTATTGAAGAAAAATCTGGCAAAACAAATTCTGATCATCGACCTTGATGTACACCAGGGCAACGGCACGGCAAAATTATTTGAAAATGAAAAAAGATGTTTTTACTTTCAGTATGCATGGCGAACACAATTATCCATTTCACAAAGAAAAAAGCGATATGGATATTCCATTGAAAGATGGAACAGATGATAAAACATATTTGCCATTGTTGCAATCAACCTTAACCAAATTGATTGATGAAGTAAAACCTGATTTTGCCTTCTTTCTTTCAGGTGTGGATATTTTAGAGATCAGACAAGTTTGGTAAACTAAAAGTAACAATGAATGGTTGCAAACAAAGAGATGAAATTGTTTTCTCCACTTTACACAAACAGCAAATTCCCTGTGTGGTGGCAATGGGTGGCGGCTACAGCGCAGATGTAAAAATTATTGTGGAAGCACATTGTAATACTTTCAGGGTTGCAAAAAACATTTATAATTTGTAGCGATTCATTTCTTCCATTCATATCCTTCCATCCATTCGTAAAATGATCTTAGTTTATCCTGGTTGTCATTTATCCATTTTATATTTTCATCATTGCCGGAAGTGATGGAAGCAATATGTGCAAATACATCCATCTGGTCCTTCTCTTTCATTGCAATCTAAAAAAGGCGCATATGTTTTCCAGTAAATTCCTTTGCCGTCTTTCTGCCCGGTTGAAAGTGAACTGGTCATCATCTGCATATACAAACTCAGTTTGGCAACATCTGTTTTTGCTTTTACAGAATCAGTAAGTGAAGAAGCAATAGTAATGCCCAGCATCATATTCACCATGCTAAAATTATTTTCCTTTTTCTTGTTTTCAAAATCATCCATAGATAAGGGTAATGGTGGTGTTTTTTTCACCATCCTTTTTTGCAAAAGTGTTAAACAGTTCAAATATATATTCATAAATACTCTTTGCTCTTTTACCTTCCGGTTCTACTGCTAAAAAACAAAGGCCGCTGATAATGGCTGCCACTTTATTTGATCTTTTCCATTGCCAGCGAAGAGTAATACAATGAACCTGCATGAGTAGGTTTATTCTTCATGGCTGCAAAGAAAGACTGCATCGCATCATCCCATTTTTTTTGCCTTGCCTAGAGTAAGCCCTTTGTTATAATGCAGTAAATAAATAATCGGGAAAAAGTTTCAATCCCTTCTCGTATATTTTTATAGCGCCTCCGGATCTCCTTTGTCATCATAAGCACTGCCGCAGTTGGAATACACTTGTTTTATATCCACATTGTCTTTGTGCTTTTCCATCAAGTAATTTTGAAATCGTAATACACTCATCATATTTTTTTGCATACAGTGCAAGACAATGATTTTTCATAATTGGCATCATAATCATCTTTGTCAATTACCAACGCTACTTCGTATTTGGCAATGGCGCCTTCATAATCTCCTTTGTCATGCAGGGCAATGCCTTCTTTTACCAATTTGGCAACAGCTTCGTTTGGTTGTGCAGTGCAGAATAAATGCAGTAATAAATAATAACAAAAGGAAAATTAATCTCTTAGAATTGTCTTTGGGTTAAAGCTGTATTTCATGATAGAGGACTTTTAATGAATTAAATATACACGAATTATTTTTGGCGTATATTTATTCTATGAATAAGTAACAAAGGAATAATGCAGGTCACTATTTGGAATGCTCTGCAGAATAGTTACTGACAGTTGCGGTGTATAGATTTGCAAGCGGATACAACGTTTTCATAAAAACAGATTACCAATTGAGTAAGCCCTTTAATACCCAGATCAGACCATCTTATAGAAATTGCAAGGCCGTTTATGATTGCCAGCCTAATAAGCTGCGCTGTTTTCCTGTCTGCATTATGGTTTTATTTTTATAAGAAAAGAATTGTAACTGCTGTGTTAGCTGCTGTTTGTATTGTTGGTTACGAAGCTTTCTATATGCTTTTTGTGAGATGATTTTTAAATTCCGAGCATGTCTCTTGGCAAGGATAATGAGCAAAGGAAAGCAAAGAGACATGGTTATAAATAAAAGACAATTAAATTTACCTTCAGATAAAATTGAACACATTGAACAAGCTTATTCCTACAACAATCCTGGTTTCATTACTCCAGGTAATTACAATAAGCCTGGTTGCCCAGTTACAACCAATTGGCTCCCGTGTTTTTCACTGGGACAGTTTGTCAGTAAACAAAAATAAACTGGGCTGTGAATTCAGACTTATAGCAATGAATACCACTGATGAGTTTGATTTTTTTCAAGTAACCGGTTGTACTATGGCTACAAATGCGTTGCTGAAACCACCACATGCAAAAACAGATTTTGAAGAACTCCTGGTAGTTAAAAGCGGAACGATGAAATATACAACAGGCGATAAAACTGAATTGCTTGAACCAGGCAGCGTGGTATTGATACCGCCACTTGAAAAACACCAAATTGAAAATAACTACGATGAACCACTTACATTTTATGCATTCCTCTTCCGCTCTAAAAAAGGAGTGGATATTGAAAGAAGTAAAAAAGCAGGCGGCGCATTAGTACTGCATAAAGATTCGATGCCATATACCGAAACAGCAACCAAAGGAACCAGGAAATATTTTGACCGCCCTACTGCCATGTGTGAGCATTATGAAATGCATACAACACATCTTTTTAATAAAGGTGCCAGCCACAAACCTCACCAGCATGTGGATACAGAAATTATTTTAATGATTGAAGGCGAAACTGAAATGGTAATTGATGGCACTACTTACAAAGCCGGTCCCGGTGATCTATATATTATTGAAAGCGGCAAAATGCATGGGATCAGCAATACATCCGATAAGCCATGCAGTTATTTTGCTTTTAAGTGGAGGTAGTTGTTATTTCACAAAAAATACAGCTTTCTCCTAAATTTACTGGTATCCTTTTATGTGCAATCTTATTTGTCTGTCAATTTAAACCTTTACAATAGCCAAGATAAAAGGGAACAAAGTATTGCGTACTGTCTTTCTTTAATTTATTTATAGTCATTAAACTTTCTCCATTATTTAAAACTGTGTCACCGAAGCGAAATGGTTTTTCAGTTTCATAGTGCAAGTAGAAAGTATCTGCTTTCTGTGTGTAAGTTCCAATGAACCATTCACTATATCCAAAAACTCCTGTCCAATTGAGTTCAAAGGATTTGTCTTTACGTAACTTAATATATGCTTGATTTTGTGTCCCCTCAAAACAAGCCCTCAATAAAACTTTACTTTCCAGTTTTTCAGAATCAAGTCGCCAGGGACTGAAAAGAGTATAAGCCAAAGTTGTCAATGCAATAAGTGTCGGTAAGCAAAATTTGAAAGTCAAATATTTTCGGCCTCGATAGATTTGAATAAGTCCTTTAAATGCATAGACGACCAGCATAATAAAAGTTATCGGAATAAGGAGTGTCAATGCAATAAAAACAAAACCCGTGAAATACTTGTCAATGTGGTGATAGGAAATTGTCAATAGAAGATAAACAACGCAAACAGTCATTACAATTTTTGTTGGCAGGGTTGTTTTAATTTCGTTCATTTCTTAATCTTACCTTGAATTTTTAACTGACTTCATAGCATTACGGCTAACTCTCTAATTTAGGTAACTCTAGTACACTAATGTTATCTATAAATCACTATCTGTGGTGTCTCATATTTTAAAAAGCTCAGTAAATACTTTCAGTACAAGAGTGCGACGCCAATGAAGATGCACAAAGCAAAAATGCCGGTAACAAAAAAATCCTACTTCCCTCTCCTCTTCATCTCCTTCTCAATCAATCCCAATTCCCTTCCCGTTTGCCCGGCAACACTGCTGTTTTCCTGCGCCCTACGCATCAGGTAAGGTATCACATCCTTAATAGGCCCAAAAGGGAGATACTTACTTACAGAGCAGCCTGCCTTTGCTAAATTGAAAGTAATGTTGTCGCTCATGCCATAAAGCTGTGAGAAATGTACATGCGGATGATCGAGCGGTAAATTCTTTTGCTGTAATAATTGTGTGGTAAGCAGGTTGCTGTGTTCATTATGAGAGGCAATTATCACAGCAATTTTATTCAAATGGTCAATAGAAAATTGTACTGCTTCGTTATAATCTTTATCGCAGCTTTCCTTATCAGGCTGTATCGGCGAGGGATAGCCCAGGTCAGCGGCACGCCTGCGTTCTTTTTCCATGTAAGCGCCACGTACCAGTTTAGCACCCAATATAAAATCCCTTTCCACGCTGGCTTCGTAAGAGTGTTTTAAAAACTGCAGCCTGTCGTGGCGGTACAGTTGTATGGTATTGTAAATAACTACCCGGTTTTTATTAAAGGTGTCGGTCATCAGCATGGTGAGTGCATCCACAGGATCCTGTATCCAGGTTTCTTCTGCATCCACCAGCACGCCAATTTTTTTTGCGGCAGCAGCTTCGCAAATTCGCAGCATCCGCACTCTCACTCTATGCCATTCTTCCTGTTCTTCCCTGGTTAATTTTTCAACCGATTTCAGGTAGCGTTTCATCAGCGTTCCTTCTTCACTGTTCATCATGGCATCAATTTTCTCCAGCAATGCAAACCTGCTGAAGCCGGTAACCTTGATGCTCATAAAAGGAATATTGGGTTGTGTGGCTGCATAATTTATCACCCGGATAAATTCTTCTGTTGAATGATCGAAACCCTGTTCACCATCATCGCCGCCTTCCACGCCATAATCCAGGATCACTTTTACATTGTATTCTCCCAGGCGCTTTGCAACAGTCGCTGTTTCTTCCAAAGTTTCGCCGCCAACAAACTGCTGAAAAATAGTATTGCGGATAACGGGTTTTGTAAAAGGCAGGTTCCATTTAATGGCAAGCGGTGTAATTTTTAAGCCAAGGTTTATCAGCCACGGCTTACCCATGGAAGAAAAAAGAAAATGTGCTTTCTTTAATTCTTTATCTTTTTTATAGGCAAAAGCGTATTCTGTATTGTCGAAGGAAATAGAAGCAATATTACTCATAGAAAATATATGCCCAAATATAGGCAATCCGCTAAAAAACTCAGGTGCCCACATTAAACAATGCAGGCAGGGTTTTGTTTTTAAGAAAACGGCTTATGATAAGAAAGAAACCATGGAACCGCATTAACCTGCCGGTGTACAGCATCAGCAGCAAAGCCAATGGCAAGGCAAACATGCACATCATCACGTATGCTACTGCCATCAGCATGCAGCCAAAACGTTTTATCTGCGGCCTTTACCATGATACACAAACATTGGAAAATGTTGAAGCAAGCGGCGAGTTTATTTTACAGTTACTTGATGAAAAACAATACAGACTGGTTAATCTGCTCGGCAAAAAATCAGGCAAGTCAATTGACAAAATCAGCCGCCTGCAAAAAAGAAAGGAACTGGCTGAATGGATCGGCTTCCCCGTTTTAAAAAACTGCCTGGCTGTAATGCAGATGAAAGTGATAAACAGTTTTGATGGCGGCGACCACAAATGTTTTTTATGTGATGTGGTGGCGTATAAAAATTTGAATGAGGGAGAAGCGCTCACACTGGATATTTTGAGAGCGCATAAAATGATACAGATATAGGCTAAAAGGGTGAAGAAGAAAACCAAGGCAAATAAGTTAAGACGATTTTATAATAATGCATTATTCTGCTACTCAAATCACCTGTTTTTTCTTCTTTTCTTATTTATCCTTTTAGCTCCTCTTTTCCAAACAACTATCTTTGCAAAAATTTTTACAATGCAAATGGAACCGAAAAAAGCCAGCGAAAGTTTTGTAGTAATGACAGAACTGGTACTACCCAATGATACGAATGTGTTTGGCAACCTGATGGGTGGCCGCCTGATGTACTGGATGGATATTGCCGCCGGTATTGCGTCAAGCAGGCATTGTAACGCACCAAGCATGACGGCGTCGGTTGATAATCTTTCTTTTAAAAATCCTATCAAACTGGGGAATGTGGTACATATTGAAGCAAAAGTTACAAGGGCTTTTAATACCTCCATGGAAATATTTATAAAAGTATGGGGCGAAGACAGCCTGCACCAATACAAATACGAAAGCAACGAAGCCTACTTTACTTTTGTGGCGCTTGACCCTAACCGCAAGCCACGCCCTGTGCCACCAGTGATTGCCGAAACAGAAGATGAAAAAAAATTGTACGAAGGCGCTTTAAGAAGAAGACAGGTGAGATTAATATTGGGAGGAAAAATGAAACCACAGGATGCAGAAGAACTGAAAGCGCTGTTTGTATAAAATTATTCCCCTTTTTTTATTGCCAACCAGCGGAGCCATGTATTATAAGCCGGGCGTTGGATATTGTTTTCATCTTTAAAGCCGGTGTCTTCCCACAAGGCAAACAGATCCTGGTAAAGCCCAAGGCTGCGGAGTGTGTTGTTGCCTGCATCATAATCTTTGTGGCAAAACCAAATGATGAATTTCCCCCTGCGTTCATTGGTAAGGTTGCATATTCTTTCTAAATAATCACTTTGCCATTGTGCATTTCCCTCTTTGTTTAAACTATACGCAGGCACAATTAAATTTTCAGCGATATAGCCCGTTTCTGCAAAACAAAATGGTTTAGCTACATCCAGATCAATAATACCTTGTAAAATAGTTTGCAGGAAATAAGGCAGGGTTGGTATTGCCGGATGCAGAAGAACTTACATGCGTATAAGGGTAAGCGCTGAGGGCAATATAATCCGTGTAAGGGATTAGTTGCGATGCAAAATTCAGTGATGCTGCCGTTTCATTCACCATAAAACTTACCATCACCGGCAGATTCGGCAAGGCAGTTTTTAACCTTGCATACACCTGGCTTAAAAAATCTTTGTACAAAATAAATTCAGCAGCACCCCATTCTTCGCTGTTGCTTTCCACACCATAATTAATGTACGCCGGCTCAAATGCGGCAGCCATGTAAAGGATATAGTTGGTATAAGCGGTTACCACTTTACTGTCGTTTACAGGCAAAGTTTCCCATTGACTTTTTATTACTGTATTAATTGTTTCAGAAAATCTTGAGTAAGGCGCTTTGACTTTTCTTGTTAAGCTTAAAGCCGATGAACTGAGTAATATTTTTTTACCGGCAGCCGTTTTTGTTTTTCTTGTGTTGATTTCTGTTACGAGGCCTGCAGGCCAGTTGCTGTTGTTGTACGCTTCTTCGTAAGGTATGCCTTCATCAAAATGATGCGACACAATATCACAGTTGTTATTGATAAAACTATAAGCGTTGTTCACTTCCACCTCTGTAAAATCTGCCGGCCAGGGAGTAACGCCCATGTAAAAAGAACGGGTTGGCTCTTCAGCCTTTTTCTTACAGCTATTTAAAACTACTGTACCCAATAACAAAAGGAGAATATTTTTCATCAGCTGCTTTATACCGTTAAAGATCCTTGTTTTACAGGTAAGCAGTAATTTTTTAAAGTTAATTTTTGGAGAAAGAAAAATTACTTATCGAGTTTACTCATTAAATGATGCTTGCCCTTGAGCATAAATTTTTTGCTTTGCTCAATGGCATCCATCACCTGCTCTAAAATTTTTTCGGTAGGGTCGTCGTAGTTTATCTGTCAGCGGCTCTTTAAATGTAACGGAGAGCAGATGAACCTTTCTTTTTAAACTTCAATCCCTTTTTATTAAAGGCCCGCCAAAAACCACTGATAACAACCGGCACCACAATTGGCCTGTGTTGTTTAATAATAAATGCCGTTCCTTTTCTCCCTGGCGCAAAAGGCTTGGTGGTGCCCTGCGGAAAAGTGATGACCCAATTATTTTGCAAAGCCCTTTCTATTTTTCTTGTATCGCTGGGGTCAAGGTTGCGCCTTACTTCTGTGCCTTCGCCCGCCAGGTACGTTTTACCGTTAATGCACCGCCCAATGTAAAAAGTTTACTGATAAAACTGCTCTTCATTGTTTCTTCTGCTGCCACATATTTTACGCTTGTAAAAGGCCACAATAAATAATAAGGAATACCCAATCCATTTTTTTTCCGCCAGCTTACGGCACAAAAAATATGAAGAAAGGTGATAACGTCTGCAAAATAGGTTTGGTGATTGCTTACAAACAGTACATTTTTTTTGGGAAGCATGTGCAGGTTTTCCATACCATTTATCTTTAGCCGGTTCATAATAACAAGTCCCGGGATAAGAAAGCGCTCCCACCAATGGCATATACTGCCCCTTTTACAAATCTTGATTCTTTAATCTTGTCCCAAAATGTTGACATGAAAGATAATTTAGCAGCTATCGGTAACTGCAATATAAATTAATAGCAAGTTTCAATATATTAATCAGGTTTAACCATCCTGTACCGCCAGTGCAGCTTAGATGCTGCAGCGTATTATATTTGCGCCATGCAATTCAACACAGTAATTTTTGATATGGATGGCCTGCTGATAGATTCTGAACCAATCTGGAATGAAGCAGCCGATGAAATTTTTAAACAGTATGGTTTACGCATTTCAACTGAACAATATGCCACCACTACCGGTATGAGGATAAAAGAATTTGTACTGTACTGGTTCAGGCAAATAATATTCCTGCTGAAAATGCCGCAGCAGCGGAAGAAAAAATACTACAATTGGTGATTGAAAAAGTAAAAGCAAAGGGAAAAGCCATGCAGGGGCTGGAGCATATCTTTAATTTCTTTATCAGCAGGAAATATAAAATTGGTTTGGCTCCTCCTCACCCATGAGTTTGATTGATGTGGTGATTGATAAATTGGGCGTTCGTAATTATATTCATGCTGTTTGCTCTGCTGCTGATCTGCCATTAGGCAAACCACATCCGCAGGTGTATCTTGATTGTGCTAGCAGTATTAAACAGCCATGCACATGAGTGTATTTGTTTTGAAGATTCTTTTAACGGCCTGATTGCAGCCAAAGCTGCCGGGATGAAATGTGTGGTGATTCCTGCAAAACACGACAGTAACAAAGCAAAATTCAGTGCAGCCGACCTTAAAATCTCCTCCCTCCATAATTTTAACGAGCTGCTGCTCCACACTTTATAGGTAAGTAGAAAATTATATCTCTATTTTCGGAAATAAACCCTTAGTTTTGCCGCCTTAATTAATACAATACAATAAAAATGGACAAAACACAAGGCACCGTTAAGTTTTTCAATTCTGAAAAAGGATTCGGTTTTATCAAGCATGACGACTCTAACAAAGAAACTTTTGTACACGTTAGCGGATTAGTTAACGACGTAAAAGAAGGCGACAAAGTTGAATTTGAACTGCAGGAAGGCAAAAAAGGCATGAATGCCGTTAATGTTAAACTGATCGGATAATTGTCATCTTTTTAATAACAATGCTGGCTGCCCAACCTGGTTGGGGCTTTTTTTATCAATGGCAATCAACAAAAACTGCCTGAAAGCGTTTTGCCATTACATTTGCAATTCAATAAATAAAAAAATGAACCAAATAAAATCACTTGTAAAAATTATTTTCTGTGCCCTTGCCTTTTCAGTAACCTATTACTGCCACCGCACAGAGTAAAAATAAGAAAAAAACAAGTTGTCTGTAAATCCAGGGCATAAATTCCAGGTAGATAATACTGTAAAAACTGTTTCCAGTATGGAAATGATGGGACAGCAAATGGACATGACTGCAGATATATCAGCAGTAAGGCTGTTTGAAGTGAAGGATAAAAAAGAAAGTAACTACCAGGTATCTCCACCATTACAAAAATAGTTACGTCTGCCAATGCCATGGGGCAGGCTATGAGTTACGACTCTGACAAAAAAGATGACACCGCAAGTGAATTAAGCAAGGCATTGAAAGATAAAATAAACGTACCGGTAGAAATGGAGATGAACGATGAAGGCAAGCTTGTTTCCGCAAAAAAAGATACATCCGCTAAGAGTAAACAGGGTATGGGTGATATGATTGGCGGCATAGGTACAGATGAAACGACCCTTACAGATGACCTGTTCCTGTTGGTGCCCAAAAATATAAAAGTGGGTGATACATGGAGCGATTCAGTAATTACCGATGGGTTAAAAACATACCGGGATTACACAGTAAAATCTTTACAGGGTAGTGATGCCACCGTTACTTTATCTGGAAAACAGGTGATGAATAAGATAATGGAAAACATGGGTATGGAAATGACGATGACAATGGACAGCAAATTAACAGGTGAAATAATAGTGGATACGAGAAGTAGTATTATAAAACAAAGAAGCCTTACCGCCGATGGCACAGGAAGTATGGATGTGATGGGGCAATCTGTCCCAATGACCACGAAGGTGGAAACTACCTCTACAGCAAAAAGTTTGTAATAAAACTCAAATAAAAAGAAACGGGCTATCGTTAAGGACAGCCCGTTTCTTTTTTACATCTATCTCAACGGAAGGAACTGAAGAATCGCCTGCCTAAATCAATACAAGCTCCGACATAATATTTATCAAGCTTAGCAGAATAAAGTAAATAAGTCTATGGCATAAATGAAAAAAGGGGATTCATTTCTGAATTCCCTTTGTGAACTGGCTGGGACTCGAACCCAGGACCCTCCCGATTAAAATCGGGATGCTCTACCGCTGAGCTATCAAATCCTCAATATATTTTCTTGATTTCATCTTCTTTATTTTCATCTCATATTGCTTGGCTTCCAATAAAGTTGCAAATTCCTTTTTGTATTTTAACACCCAGGGAACACCCGATGAGGTAAATTTTGAATGCCCGATATTATGTTCATACAATCGCCTCTCTAAATCAGTGCATGCACCAACGTAATACTTATTGAGCTTTACGAAGAATAAATTATGTAAGTAAATGGCATAAAATAAAAAAGGAACCCTTTCGGATTCCTTTTGTGAACTGGCTGGGACTCGAACCCAGGACCCATACATTAAAAGTGTATTGCTCTACCAACTGAGCTACCAATTCATTCTATTATTATTTTAAAAACTCTTTTTATTTCCCAAAACCCTCCCGATTTAAATCGGGATGCTCTACCAACTGAGCTACCAATTCATTTACTCTTTCCAAGTATTAAAAATCAGCTTCCGATTAAATGCCGTTTTATACCAACTTTTCGGAGTGCAAAAATAGGGCAAAAGCATTTTGACGCCAAAGTTTTTCTGAAACTTTTTATCCATTATTAAAATTATTATTTCCACATTGTTTATACAACAGCTGGTTTTAACCACTTATTTTTGTACATAATTAACTATTATGAGTAATTTTTTTAAAGATAAAGTAGTGGCCATTACCGGTGGCAGCGAAGGAATTGGCAAAGCATTGATTGATGCATTGATTCCATTGGGAGCAAAAATTGCCACCTGTGGCCGAAACCAGGATAAATTATACGACCTGCAGGTACAATATTCCAACCATCTGCTGCATACTGTTGTGTGCGATGTAAGCCACCATGCATGATTGTGAAAATTTCATCAACTCCACTATAAAAACTTTTGGCGCGTATTGATATACTCATTAACAATGCCGGCATATCTATGAGGGCATTGGTAAAAGATGCTGGACGTAGATGTGATTGAAAAAGTAATGGATGTTAATTTTTTTGGCACTGTTTACTGCACCAAACTGGCACTGGATACCATTATACAACAGCAAAGGCACCATTGTGGGTATATCTTCCATTGCAGGTTACCGTGGGCTTGCCGGGAAGAAGCGGTTATTCTGCATCTAAATTTGCAATGAATGGCTGGCTGGAAGCATTGAGGACAGAATTGCTTGAAACCGGTGTAAATGTAATGTGGGTTTGCACCGGGCTTTACTTCCAGCAATATACGCAAAGCTGCACTTAATAATAAAGGCGAACTGCAAAGGGAAAGCCCAATGAATGAAAAACAAATGATGAGCACAGAAGAATGTGCCAGGAATATTCTTGATGCAATTGAAAAAGGTAAACGCAACCTTGTGATGACCTTCAAAGGAAAACAAACCGTTTTTCTGAATAAATTTTTTCCATCCTTTGCAGATAAAATGGTAAAAAAATTCTTTTTTAAAAATGGGCACTTAGTTAAATAACAACTGCCTTCAAAAAACTGCCTGCCGTTATACAATTCAAATCAACATAAAATATATTTCCAATAACTGATGCCCTTAGTTACGCTTACATCTGATATAGGACAAAAAGATTTCCTTACTGGGGGGATCAAAGGCAGTTGCTGCAGGTAAACAGCAGATTTTTCTATTATTGATATTACACACCAGTTATCGCCTTTTAATTATCCGCAGGCAGCTTATGTATGCAGGAATGCCATCAAAAGTTTTCCTGAAGGCACTATGCATCTTGTAATGGTAAATTTGTTTGATGAAAAACCGGAACACCTTTTGCTGGCAGAACACAATGGCCATTATATTGGCTGTGGCAGATAATGGCTTGCTTACCATGATACTGGAAGAACTGCCAGAAAAAGTAGTGGCATTGCCAGTGGATAAAACCACACAAAAAAATACGCTTATACTGCACCAGCATTTTTGGCAAGGCTTTCAATGAATTGCAAAATGGCAAAACGCTGGAAGAAATTGGCGATGCTTCTGTTTCTATCAATGTAAAAAATGCACTGCGGCCAATGCTGGGCAACAACTGGATTGAAGGCCAGATCATTTTTATAGATAATTTTGAAAATGTAATTGTAAATATTACCAAAGAAGATTTTGAAACACAACGCAAAGGAAGAAGTTTTAAAATTGTATTTAAAAGAGATGAAATAATTGACAGGATAAGTGATACGTATGCAGATGTGCCGGAAGGAGAAAAACTGGCCTTGTTTAACTCTGCCGCTTATCTTGAAATTGCCATCAACAAAGGCAATGCTGCCGGTCTGTTTGGCTTGCAGGGTTTTTCAGAAAAACAACAGCAAGGCCAGCAGCAATATGTCAACAACCGGCTTTTTTATCAAACCGTAAAAGTATATTTTGAATAGATGCAATAATAGCAAATGAAGCAGGTATAACAATTCAGCATTAACGATTCACAATTAACCTTAACAATTTACATTTGACATTTTTAAAAAACATATAATCCAACGATATTTCAGACAAGGAACTGATTGCGGCTTATAAAAGCAGTAATAATTTAGCAATATGTAAGTACGCTGTACCAGCGCTATATGGATCTTGTGTTTGGTGTTTGCCTTAAATATTTTAAAGATGGCGAAAGAAGCAAGGATGCCGTGATGGATATTTACGAGGAACTCTGCAAAAATTAAAACTGCATGAAGTGGATAATTTTAAAGGCTGGCTGCATGTGCTGGCACGGAATTATTGCCTGATGCAACTGAGAAGCCCACGGAACATAAAAACAACTGAATTTAATGCCGACTTTATGCAATCAAATCAAATAACGCATCTTGAAAACGGGGTATTGGAAAAAGAAGAAAATTTTAAGAAATTAGAGGATTGTATGGGACAACTTACCAGCGGAGCAAAAGCAAAGCATTGAGTTGTTTTTCCTGCAAAAAAAATGCTATAACTGAAATTGCTGATATAACAGGTTTTGAATGGAGTAAAGTGAGAAGTTATATACAAAATGGGAAACGTAACCTTAAAATTTGTATGGAAGAGAAAAAAGTTTTTAGTGCATGAGGTAGTTATAAGTGATAAGTTATAAGTGAATGGTTAATTAGTACTGGATTTTTAAAATGAAAGAAGAAAAAAAAAATATTATTTATACAGCAGAAGATATAAAACGCTATATCACTGGTGGCATGTCGCCGGCAGAAATGCATGCTATTGAAATGGCCGCATTGGATGACCCTTTCCTGGCTGAAGCAATGGAAGGCTATGAATTGATGGAACAAAAAGACTGGAGCAAAGAACTGGCAGCACTAAAACAGGGATTTAATAAAAATGAAAAAGAAGAAACACCAGTTATTGTAATTGGTAAAACGGCTGCAATGAAATGGTGGAGAGCAGCAGCGGCTGTGCTGGTGATTGGAGTTGCTGCAACCACTGCCTATTTATTTACAAATAAAAATACCAACGAATCAACTCCTGAAATAGCAACCTATAAATCCGTTGTTGCTGATTCGATATCTGCTGCAAAAAAGGATTCTGCTGCACCAAATTTCGTTAATGTAATTGCCGACAGCACCCCACCACTTATTGCAAAAGTTGATAATCTTAATACAAAAGGTTCTGTGTCTTATTACTCATTAACAACCGATGCCAGTGGTTTTGCTTCCGTTACCACCCATGCAACAGCCCCGGCAGCAGATAGTAGTTTTATTTACAAACCATCAGCCGGTTCTGAATACCTGGCAATGAAAGATGATAATGATGGCAAATTATCATCCCGTGAAAAAGAAGCAGTAACAGATATGGCAGTAGTAACTCCTTCGGCAAAAAACAATGCCGCCGGCAACAGCAATAATGCAGTATATTATAATGAAGGTGAATTTAAAAACAAAGCAGAAGAGAGTATTACAGCCGCTACTGTAAACAATGGTTTTGATAAATACAGGGCTAATAATTTTAATGGCCTTGTAGTTACAACAGACAACAAGCCTGTTGGTTTTGCCAACATCAACATTCCGGAGGTAAAAAAGCCAATACAAACCGATGCAAACGGCAGGTTTTATTTTAGTGCCCCTGATACTTCAGTTAAAGTAACGGTTACCTCTGCTGGCTACTCTTCGCAAAAAATTACTTTGCAAAATTCAACAGCATCAAATACAATAGTGATGCATCCAACGGATATTGCTGTTAATTCAGTAGGTAAAAAAAGGCAGGCTAAACAAGCGCCGGTGAAATGGCAGGAAACCTATGAAGACAGCACAGACCTTGACAATGAATTTGCAATACCCCAGGGTGGATGGGAGGAATACAATAAATACCTCAGCAACAACGTACACCTTACTGAAGTGGTGAAACAAAAAAATGTACACGGTGAAGTGGAGGTAACAGTAAAACTCAACAGCAACGGAGAAATATCGCAGGCAAAAGTTACCAAACCTCTTTGCCCTGAATGTGATGCAGAAGCAATAAGGCTTGTAAAAGAAGGCCCTAAATGGGATATCAAAACCAATAAGAAAAAGAAGATAAAGGTTACCGTAAAATTTTAATCTCTCCACACCGTAATCCTTTCATCAAAAAAATCACTATTCTTCCGTAAGCAGCTTTACTTTTGTCTACTAAACTACTTACAATGAAAAAAATATTCACTACTCTTTTTGTATTAAACACTTTACTTTTTTGCAGCCATGCACAGGTAAATATGCCTGCGCCATCTCCTACCCAAACAGTTAAACAAAACTTTGCTACGGGCAGCATAGAACTTATTTATTCAAGGCCATCGGCCAAAGGAAGAAAAGTTTTCGGCGACCTGGTACCAAATGGAAAACTATGGCGGACCGGGGCTAATGAAGCCACTAAAATAATTTTTTCAGAAACAGTTGAAATTGGTGGAAAAAAAATTGACTCCGGCACTTATGTTCTTTATACCATTCCATTTGAAGACAGTTGGGAAGTGATCTTGAACAAAGGGCTTAACAACTGGGGCATTGATGGATATAAAGAGACAGAAGATGTAATTCGTTTTAAAATAGTTCCATCAAAAACAAAAGCTGCAGTGGAAACATTTACCATGCAATTTGCCAACATAAAGCCCGCAAGTTGTGATATAGAAATTTTGTGGGAGCAAACAAAAGCTGTTATACCAGTGGTAGCAGACATAAACACAAAACTGAAAGCACAGATAGAAGAACAACTACAAAAAGGAGAAAAGAAACCTTACTGGGAAGCGGCACAGTTTTATTTTGAATACGACAAGAATTTACCCAAAGCGTTGGAAAATGTAAACAAAGCAATTGAAGGTTATCCCAAAGGTTACTGGATGATAGTATATAAAGCTAAAATACAAAAAGAAATGGGCGACATGAAAGGCGCTATGGAGAGTTCCAAACAATCAATGGCATTGGCAAAGGAAGAAGGCAATGAAGATTATGTGAAGATCAATAAGGATCTGCAGAAGACATTGAGTGAATAATTCCAGAAACCATGCAATGACAGAAAGCGGCTTATTTACAAGCCGCTTTCTTATTTTACAGGAACGGCAACATTTAATTTTCTTAATTTTCAATATTTTTTGAAAATATTGTATCTTTGTGCCATCAAAATTTCTTACTATGAAACTCATCATACTCGGCGGCGGTTTTGGAGGCTTAAGGCTGGCACGTAAACTTAATAACAAACCCGGTTTTGACATCACTTTAATTGACAGGCATAACTATCACCAGTTTCAACCACTCTTTTACCAGGTGGCCACAGCAGGCCTGGATGCCAGCAATATTTCTTTTCCTTTAAGAAAGGTTTTTCAGAAAAGCTAACAATGTAAAAATCAGGATGGCAGAAGTGCAGCAAATAAAAACAGCAGAAAAGAAAGTAGTAACTGATATCGGCGATTTTGATTATGACGCATTGGTAATTGCCACTGGTGCAGATACCAATTTTTTCGGCAACAGCAATCTCAGCACAAATGCCTTTCCTATGAAAAGTACGGTGGAAGCATTGCAGATACGCAACAAGCTGCTGAATAATTTTGAAGAAGCTACCATAGAAAAAGATGCTGTAAAACTGGAAAGCCTGATGAATATTGTAGTGGTTGGTGGCGGCCCAACCGGTGTGGAATTGAGCGGCGCCATTGCAGACATGAAAAGATTCCAGTTGCCAAAAGATTATCCTGAAATTGATTTTAGCAAAATGAAAATTTATTTGCTGGAAGGTTCTGCAAAAACTCTGGCAACTATGAGTGAAAGATCAAGCGCTCGATTCAAAAAAGTATTTAGAGAAACTAGGCGTAACACTTTTAACCAATACGCTGCTGCAAGATTATGATGGCGAAAAAATAACATTGAAGGATGGCAGCAGTATTAATACAAAAATGGTGATCTGGGCTGCTGGCATCAAAGGCAATGTACCGGAAGGCATCAATAAAGAATTGATTGCAAGAGGCAACAGGATTAAAGTTGACAGGCAATGCCGTGTGACGGGCTTTGACAGTATTTATGCTATTGGGATGTGGCATACATGGAAGAACCAGCATGGCCTAACGGTCACCCACAAGTAGCTCCGGTTGCCATGCAGCAGGCAGACCTGATTGCAGACAATCTTAAAAGGATTGAAATGAAAAGCAGTGAAAAGACTTTGAAGGAATTTGTTTACAATGATAAAGGCAGTATGGCAACAGTGGGCCGTAACCTGGCCGTAGTTGATATACCCAAACCCAAATTACATTTCGGTGGTTTCTTTGCCTGGATGATCTGGATGGGATTACACCTGATGCTGATACTGGGAGTTAAAAACCGGTTCTTTGTTTTCAGTAACTGGTTGTACAATTATTTTACGTATGATCAAAACCTGCGGTTGATATTTAAACAGTTTTACAGGGAAAATAAACCAGCCAAAAATGCATAAGATGAAACGAAAGTTTTTAACTGCAGAGTGGCAAAATCTTATCATGGCAAATTATATTGTTGACCCTGCCATACTATCGGCTTATTTACCTGCGAAAACAGAACTTGATTTTTATAATGGAAAAACTTATGTGAGCCTTGTAGGATTTATGTTTGCCGAAACGAGGATACTGGGAATGAAAATTCCATTTCATATAAATTTTGAAGAAGTTAATCTCAGGTTTTATGTAAGGTATAATGATAATGGCAATTGGAAACGTGGTACTGTTTTTATTAAAGAGATCGTACCCAAACATGCCATCACTTTTGTTGCCAATACCATTTACAGGGAAAAGTATTGCACCATGCCAATGAAAAACTTTAAACACATTAAAGAAAACGAATTGCAAATTGGTTATCATTTTAAAAGCAAAAAGCAATGGAACAAATTAGAAGCTGTTGCTGAAAACATTTCTGTGCCGATGCTGCCCGGAAGTGAGGAAGAATTTATTGCAGAACATTATTGGGGGTATTCAAAATACAGCGGCAATAAAACATTTGAATATGCTGTACAGCATCCAACCTGGGAAGTATATCCGGTAAAAAACTATTTAATTGATTGTGATTTTGATGAACTGTATGGAAAAGAGTTTGCTTTCCTGAAAACAACAAAGCCTGATTCCATTTTTCTGGCGAAGGGTTCAGCCAATAGCAGTGTTGCACAAAACAACTTTATAGTCCCGCATTGCTTCAAAAATAATTTTGCCCTGCTTTTAAATGCTGCCGTTTGATGTGGCAATTGATCTTCTATCAGCAATTTTACTTCAGGAATAATTTCAGGATATTGTTTTGCAAGATTTCCTAATACAGTTAATGAAAATGCTTTTATAGCAACTGCTTCTGTTGGGCTTTCTAAATATTGAAAACAAATATTCATTACTTCACCCTGGTATTTTTCAGGAATATCAACATGCTGCAATAATCTTACAGAATTTCTTTTAATGGAATCATGCAGGTTTGGTTTCTGCAAATTCTTTAGCAGCTTACCGAAATTTGATTTGATAAATGCTGGATGATCCGCCACACAATAACTCACCGGCCATGCGGCCCTTTGTGTAACACGGTATTCATCATTTAGAAAAAGAGCAAACAATTCATTAAATCGTTGTTGTGAATCACCCACCCAGTTCACAACTTTTGTACGTTGTGCTTTGGAGTGTTCTTTTAAAATTTCTTCACGGAGGTTCATCTTAATCCTGGTAAACAATTAAAGAACTGAAAGCAGAAATATTCAAATTTCCTGAAACAGGTTTATCAGCATTACTTAAAGCATTCTTCCATTGCCCGGTAGGGATTTTTATATTGCTGAATTTGCTGTTGCCATTATAAGCCACAAATATTTTTTTCCATTTGTCTTTTACAGCAAAGCCATCTATTGTAAAAGCAATTATTCCTTCGGCCGCTTTAGCATCAAAGCGAATAAACTTTTTTATCTGCTCATTGCTTGTCATCCGGAAAGCAGGATGCTCTTTACGCAACTGTATTAAACTTTTTACATACTCAACCACCTCTTTGTTCTGCTCTTTCATTGCCCAGTCAATAGCATTGATGCTATCGCCGGCGTTGTATGAATTTTCCACTTCTTTCTTATCTCTTAAAAATTCTGTGCCGGCATGTAAAAAAGAAATGCCCTGTGAAGTAAGCACTATCGTTAATGCCAGTTTGTGCATTTTTATCAATTCCATCCTTGATGCTTCGGGACAACTTAAATACAATTTATCCCAAAGTGTATTATTGTCGTGGCATTCACAGTAAGTGATCACATTCCAGGGCGCTTTTGAATAGGCTTTCTTTGAATAATTCACTTTCTTCATATTCACCTGCGGATGATTGCAGGCAGCCACCACACCAAACTTTACACTTTCTTCCATACCGGGCTTGCCGCTTACAAAGCCTTTGTCTTTTATATCAAATACATTTCCTTTTATTCCATCTCTCACATCATCACTAAACACCGCAATGCGATTTAGTTTAGAAGCATTTGCTTTTAACGCCCTCATGGCAGCAGGCAATGGTGAAGCGCCGGCAGTCCATCCTTCACCATACAATAAAATATCAGGTTTTACTTTTCTCAATTCCGCCGCAATCAAATTCATCGTTTCAATATCATGCACACCCATCAGGTCGAAACGGAAACCATCTATATGATATTCTTTCACCCAATACAAAACGCTTTCCACCATAAACTTTCTCATCATTGGCATTTCACTCGCTGTTTCATTTCCACAAGCCGTGGCATCAGAAAAACTACCATCCTTTTTATGCCTGAAATAATAACCGGGAACTAATTGCTCAAAATTTGATGCACTTGCATTCGCCACATGGTTATACACTGCATCCATTACCACCCTCAATCCATTTTTATGAAAGGCGGCGATCATTTGTTTCAGTTCTTTTATTCTTGTAACACCGTCATAAGGATTGGTACTGTAGCTACCTTCCGGTACATTGTAATTCACCGGATCATATCCCCAGTTATACTGTGGCTTATCCAGCTTACTTTCATCTACAGAGTTGTAATCATAAAAAGGAAGAACATGAATATGTGTAACTCCCATTTCTTTCAAATGTGAAAGGCCAGTTGGTAATCCATCAGCACTCTTTGTATTTTCTTCTGCCAACCCTAAAAATTTTCCTTTCTGTTCAATGCCGGAACTTTCATGTATGCTTGCATCTCTCACATGCAGTTCATAAATAACAGCGTCTGTTGCAGCATTTGTTTTAGAGAAGGATGGGCTTTTATCATTTTCCCAACCTTGCGGATCTGTTTCTTTCAGATCAACCACCATTGCTCTTTTCCCATTTACCCCAACAGCTTTTGCATAAGGGTCAGGAATTTCATTGCTCCATTTTCCATTTATATAAACCCTGAACGTATAGAATGTTCCTTTCAAATCTCCTTCCACCTGCGAATGCCAGGTTCCTCTTATCCCCTTTTCAAGTTTGCCCACTTTATATGCCTCTCCACCATCACCTTCTTTGTAAAATAATAACTCTCCCTTCTCTGCAGTGGGTGCCCAGATCTTAAAAATGGAAAACTCTTTTGAATACGTCAGGCCCAGGTCCTTTTCATAATAAAGAGGATAGGTTTCATTTGCGGCCTGTGCGTTGCTCTCTTTCATTGCTGTAATTAATAACAGCGCTAATAAATATTTTTTCATAGCCAGTACTTGTTCGCTTTTATTTTTCAAGCACTAAATATCCCCAAGGTGCCAATGATATATTTTGTGCCGCCATATTCTTTACAGGTGTCATTGATGCTGATTCTTCAAACGCTGTACCTGCTGTTGCCCCCGGGGCAAAACGCATTTGTTCATCGGCAAACACATTTGTATAAACACCTTTTACATTATCATCCACAAGTGAAAATGATTTTTCGGTTGCAGACATATTGATCAGTGTAAGCACTTCCCTTCCTTCATTCCTACGCAGGTATGCCAATATGTGAGCGGTATCTGTTGTATTCACCCAAAATGTTTTTACGGCTGCATCGCCTGTATTCAGTGCGATATTTCTTTTCTTCAGCGCAAGTAACCTTGTATAAAAATCTTCCATTGCATAACTGCCGTTCCATTCAATCGGGTCTTTCTCAAAAAATTGCAGGCGTTTTGTATTAGGCAATTCCTGGCCGCTGTAAATAAGTGGTATGCCGTTCCATGTAAAACTGTGTATAGCAAATGCCTTGGCTGCATCACCATATTTTTCATATTCGCTGCCGTTCCAGCTATTTTCATCATGGTTGGTGGTAAACCATAGTTTTATTGATTTATCATCTCCTGAAGCATTATACTTTTCCAATAAAGATGTAAGCTCATACAAAGGCAAATGCTTCTTATAAAAATCTTCCGTCTTGTGCATCCATGTCCAGGTATAGCAGGCATCAAATGCCTGGTAATAACTTTTGTCATCAATACCATCACATTCTGCCAGCCAGTATATTGTTTTTGTTTTTTCCAATTCCGTTCTTGCTTCTACCCAAAAGTCAACTTCCACCCATGAAGCAAGGTCACAACGAAAGCCGTCAATATCACATTCCTTTACCCAAAACAGCATTGCATCAATCATTGCTTTACGCAAAGCAGGATTTTTAAAATCGAGTTCAATAATATCATCCATGCCACTGGCAATTTTAAAATCTTTTGTGGCGGGGTCTTTTTCATAATATTCAGGATGTGTCTTTGTCCATTTATGATCCCATCCTGTGTGATTGGCCACCCAGTCGATGATAACTTTAAAACCCATGCCGTGTGCTTTATTCACCAGTGCTTTAAAATCATCCATATTGCCAAACTCAGGATTGATGCTGGTATAATCGCTGCAGGCATACTGGCTGCCCAGGCTTCCTTTTTTATTTTTTTGTGCAATGGGCGTTACAGGCATAAACCATAAAGTTGATACACCCATTTTTTTCAATCTCGGTAGCTCTTTTACAAAAGCATTAAAAGTTCCTTCTTTGCTGTATTGCCGCACATTCACTTCATACACATCTGTATTATTTATCCAATCTGCTTTTTTAAACTGGTTCATTGAGATAGTTGGTTTTGTGTTTGTTGTTTCCTGTTCTTTTGTTTTTTGTGCACTGGCTGCTATAAATAAAAACAGCATAAGCAGGCACAATCCATTTGTTTTCATACTATGCAATTTGTTCTGTTCAAATGTATGCTGGATTTTTAGAACCACAAAGGCACTAATTCACAAAGTGTCACAAAGAATTTTTTAGTGTTTTCTTCGTGCCTTTGTGTCTTAGTGGTTCAACCCGTAACTTTGCCCTGAAATGAAAAAGTTTAATGTTCCTCTTATATACCGCAGCCCTTTAATTACTGCTGTAAAAAACAAACGCCGGGATGCTGATAAAATGAAAAAGGATTTCAGCCCTACCCTGCTTGATTTTGGCTCCATACAAATTTATCTTGCCCGGCATTTTGGTTTTTGCTATGGTGTGGAAAATGCCATTGATATTGCTTTCAGAACGGTGGAAGAAAATCCCGGCAAAAGAATTTTTTTATTGAGTGAGATGATACACAATCCGCAGGTGAATGCCAATCTGCAGGAAAGGGGCGTGCAATTTTTACAGGATACTTATGGAAAAGAAATTGTACCGATTGAATCGCTGACAAAAGACGATGTGGTGATCATCCCTGCATTTGGTACTACATTGGCGATGGAGGAAAAGTTAAACAACATCGGCATACCAACAGAAAAATATAATACTACCTGCCCGTTTGTAGAAAAAGTTTGGAACCGCAGTGAGCAGATTGCAAAAAAGGAGTACAGTATTGTAGTACATGGCAAACCAAAGCATGAAGAAACAAGGGCTACTTTTTCTCATGCCGCTTTTCATACGCCAACAGTTGTGGTGAATGATATGAAGGAAGCTATTGAACTGGGCAAATACATTACCGGTGAAAAACCTGCTGCTGATTTTTATACAGAATTTAAAGGGAGGTTTTCTGAAGGTTTTGATATAACAAAAGACTTACAACGTATTGGTGTGGTAAACCAAACCACTATGCTGGCCAGCGATACACAAGCCATTGCTGATTATTTAAAACAAGTGATGACGCAACAATACAATTTAACTGATGCAACCGTGGGAGAAAGATTTGCAGATACAAGAGATACTTTGTGCTATGCAACAAACGATAACCAGACTGCTGTGTATGGCATGTTGCAAACACCTGCAGATATTGCTGTGGTAGTTGGCGGTTACAACAGCAGTAATACTTCTCACCTGGTTGAATTATGTGAAGAAAAAATGCCAACCTATTTTATTAATGCTGCTGATAAAATAATTTCCGCATCTAAAATTCTGCACTATAATTTTCATACTAAAGAAGAAATTACAAGCAATCAATTTTTACCAGTTGATAAAGAGCCTGTAAAAATTTTAATTACCAGCGGTGCCAGTTGCCCGGATGCTGTGGTGGAACATGTGATAGAAAAGATTTTAATGGTGGCTGGAGTGGAGAAGAATATTGAAGAAATGATGGTGGAATTTACAGGATAGATTATCCGCCACAACCTGAAACTGTATTTACTTAAAATTTTAGCTTCCTGATTATAATCATCTGAATAACTTTCCCTTTTAAAACTTATAACTATAACCCACCCTGAAAACCTGTGTTTCGTAGTAGTCTGTACTGCTTAGTTTAAACCCATTACCATTTAATTCTTTCTCTATTTTTAGCGTATTAAGAATGTCGCTGGCATTGAAAAATAACTCTCCTTTATTTTTTTGTATTTGTTTCTTTATGCCCATGTCCATCGAAAACCTTGTGCCAATTTTTCCCTGTGGTATAATGTCTGGAGCTAAGTAAATACTGGTGATTTGTATATCTGTTTGCTTTGCCAAATGAAAAACACCATTGATCTTTATATTGCCCGAAGTGAATTTTTCTTTGCCTGCTGTGTAAGTTGATACTACCGGATATTTGTTATCTACCGAGAATGCATCTATGATGTTTTGGTAGAGGTTAATATTGGTATTGAATGAAAAGGCTTTTGAGAAATCGTGTTGAAAAACTATTTCCACACCAGTATTGCTGCTATGCCCTGCGTTTTGAAATACTGTATAAATTAAAGTGCCTGGTGGAACTTGCGTTGCAATTCTTGTAATAGTTCCTTTTGTGCTGCGATGATACAATGCAGAATAGAAATAACCTTTTTTCATCGTGGTTTTATAACCTAACTCTACAGCATTGGTAAACTGTGGACGAAGTGCCGGGTTACCAACTTTAATAATTTCAGCATCATCATATTTTGGAAAAATACGGATATCCACTTCATTGGGCCTGTCAACCCTTCTATTGTAGAATAGCGAAATTTTATTTTGGTCATTGATTTTATACGCCAACCTTACATTGGGAAAAGGCTGTGTGTAATTGTAGCCGTCACTTTTATAAGTATTATGGTTGGGGTTCACCTTATATTGCAAATCCACATATTCAACTCTTAAACCAATTTCAGCTTCTATCTTTTTACTTTCATAAACATAGTTGCCATAAAGGGCTGGAATAATTTCTGTGTAGGTTGCTGCTCCACCTGCATTGGTATCTAAAGGTGAATTGAAACCCGGCTTGAATTGCATATTAGTTGGTATGTCACGATAACGAAACTTTACACCGCCTTCAATTCGGCCATGCTTCAAGGGCTTTACATAGTCAATATTAAAATCAGCAACATGTTCGTCTGATAACAACTTAAATGAATCCAAACCTGTATAAGTCGGCAAGCTGTTTATAAAATTATATTTTTCATCTTCCCTGTGAAAAGTATAATTGAAGCCAATATTTAATAAATGCCCTGCCTGTTTAAATTTATGCTGCCACGCTGCTGATGCTACCGCAGTAGTTTTTAATTCATCTTCTAAAAACTGCCAGAGCCGAAGCCTGTCAGCATAATCTTTATTAAAGAATGGCTGGTCGCCACGATCAATTATTTTTTCAATACCAAACAGCCCTGAAAGAGTTAGCATATCCTGGTTATTGATGTTCCAATCAATTCCTGCTTTAGTAGTAACAAAATGGGTGTTCCTGTTTCTTTTTGTTTGCTGGGTAATGATCGTACCATCATCAAAACTCCTGGTTGCAAATTCATTTTTATTGAGTGTTTCTGTGTATAACCAATCTGCTTGCAGAAAAGCATTGATCTTATTTTTTCGGTAATTTAAAGAAAGCGAAGGATTGATTTTAGGCGTTGCCTGGTATTGCGGCCGGATAGTTGGCAGGTTTTCCTTTTTCTGCCACAAAGCGCCTAAGCCTGTTGTAAAACCAACTTTACCATTAAAGCCTTGCTGCTTATTTTTTTTGTAGATAATATTAATAATGCCTGCGTTGCCGTTGGCATCATATTTAGCAGATGGGTTATTAATGATTTCAATCCTCTCAATGGCTGATGCAGGAATATTATCTAACCCTGTTTGGCTGCCAAAACCAGTTAATGCCGTTTGTTTGCCATCAATTAAAACAGCTACCTTATCACTTCCTCTCAATTCTACTTTTCCTTCCTGGCTGGTAGTTACGCCTGGCAAATTCTTTAAAGCCTGTAAAACAGAACCACCGCTTTGGCTGATATTTGCAGCTACTGAATAAGTTTTTTTATCCATCTTATTGCTCACATCATCCAGCTTTGAACTTACAACAACTTCTTGCAGTTGCTTTGAATCCTGTTGTAATTCTATTGTACCAATGTCTAAGAATGTACTTAATGAACCAACCAAAACCGGTTGTGATTTTAATTCAAAACCAGTATATGAAAACTGTAAGATATAGTTGCCCGATTGTATATTACCTACTGTAAACCTGCCTTCTTCATTACTTACTGTGCCTGTAACAAAAGCGCTGTCTTTTTCTGTTTTTAAAACAATGTTTACAAAAGGTAGGGCTGATTTGTCTATTTTGTTCTTAATTAATCCCGACATGGTAACAGCAGCAATTTGGGCGTAAGAAGCAGGTGTTAATAATGCGGCTAAAAGAAACGATAACAATATTTTCATTTGCATTATTTTCCCCAACGATAAGTATTTATTTTCAATCCAGCCAGGTCAATTACCCTGTCCACAACAGTAGCTGCCACTTCTTCAATTGTTTTTGGCTTGCTGTAAAAAGATGGTGTTGCCGGGCAGATGATACCCCCAGCTAATGTAACGGTTTCCATATTTTTTATGTGGATCAAATTATAAGGTGTATCTCTCACAACACAGATCAATTTTCTTCTTTCTTTTAAAACAACGTCAGCAGCCCTTGTAATAAGGTCATTACTGATGCCGCCGGCAATCCGTCCTAATGTGCCCATGCTGCAGGGAACAATGATCATAATATCATATTGCCCGGAGCCGGAAGCAAAAGGTGCATTAAAATCCTGCTGGGTGTAAAATTTGGCAGGATAATTTTTATAACTGTCAGTATCCAGTTCAGTCTGCCACACCTGTTTGGCATTTTCTGTTAAAACTACAGACAGTTCACTCCATTGCTCCTTTATGGCAAATAATTTGTCAAGAAGTACTTTAGAATAGACAGAACCGCTGGCTCCTGTGATAGCTACAACAATTTTATGCATTACCTTTCCGTTAAATAAGCGACTAAGCTACTAAACAAATATTGTATGCAAAAGGTTACAATTTCTTTTATTGCTTTTATTACGCTGGTAAGTATTTTTTCTTTCTCTGTAAAAACAAAAGAAAAAGTGCAATGGATGACGGTTGCTGAAATGCAGGAAGCGTATAAAAAAAATCCAAGGCCTATTTTAGTGGATGTATATACAAGCTGGTGTGGCTGGTGCAAAGTGATGGACAAGGAAACATACGCAAAAGAGGACGTGGCGGCTTATATCAATAGTCATTACTATGCTATAAAACTTGATGCAGAATCAAAAGAAAGTTTTGAATGGAACGGTAAAAAATACGAATACAATAAAGAATACAAATCAAACGACCTGGCCATTTATCTTTTGTTTGGGCAAATGAGTTTTCCCTCCACTGTTTTTCTTTCTGCCTTAGATGCACAACCTGCGCCAATGCCCGGCTACTTAAAGCCAAAAGAATTGGAAGCTCCTCTTAAATTCTTTGGCGACAGTGTTTATAAAACCAAAAACTACCCGGAGTTTATGAATGGTTTTAAACCCAGCTGGTAAATATTTCCCACTAAGCCACAAAGGGATCCAATTATTTTCTTTGTTGGCCTTAGCGCCTTTGTGGAATTCTTCTTCAAACAAGCTTTTGTATTTAATTAACAGTTTTCACATACACATGTGGTTGCCTGCTGTTGTCCTATTACAGATATTTGTATCAAAGTATAACCATCTAAATTAAGTGTATGAAAAACATTCAAACAACCAGCCCGGGTTTTGTATTAACCAGTTTGTCATTCCGGCAAAAAACAGATCAAAATGCCTGGGAGCAAACAAATATTCAACAGCACAGCAGCATCACAAAGTTTGACTACTGCCTGCCACCGGATGAATTGACTGCTGCTGGCACAGGCAAACAAACACAAGCTGCCTGACGTTATAACAATGCTTTATTTCTGCATCAATGTTTATCTTTGGTTCATTACCAAAGTAAAATTAACTGCTGTATAAAAGCAGGAAACAAACAATGCCACAACCGCTAAGCGCTGTTATCATTACAAAGAACGAAGAAAAAAGAATTGCTGCTACCGTAAAAGCGCTGCAATGGTGCGATGAAATTGTAGTAGTTGATAGCGGCAGTACCGACAATACAGTCAACATTTGCCAACAACTTGGCTGTACGGTTTCCTATCATACGTTTGAAAATTATGGCAAACAAAAACATTATGCAGTAAGCCTTGCAAAAAACAACTGGGTGCTTGTGGTGGATGCTGATGAAATTGTAACCCCCGAACTGGCAGAAGAAATAAAACAAATCCTCCACAGTGGCACATCAGCCTATCATGGGTACAAACTAAAACGAGGCCTTATTTTTCTTGGCAGGATGATGCGTTTCGGTGGCGAATACAATATGTCTCACCTCCGCTTTTTTGATAAACAGCACGGGCAATACAATCATCTTGAAGTGCATGAATATGTAGAACTTGATGGCAAAACGCCGGTATTAAAAAACAGGATGTTGCATTACAGTTATGAAACCCTGCATGATTATTTTGAAAAATTCAACCAGTACACTTCGCTGGCGGCAGAAAAGATGAAGGGTAAAAAGCCAAAAAGCAAACTGTACTTATTTTTAAAATTTCCGCTCACATTTTTACAAACATATTTTTTAAAAGGGTTGATATTTGATGGCTATCCAGGTTTTATATGGGCCATGCTGGGCTCTTTTTATCCATTGGTAAAATATGCCAAGCACAGGGAATTAAAATCATAAAACGGGTTGATGTAAGAGGAACAGAAAGATTTAATTTTCAAACTTAAAAATGTGGCCGGGTAAAACCCGCTTGTAAATAATAGTTTTACTTTTAAAATAAAAATGCACGACGAAACCACACAACATAAATACAAGGCGAATTTTTTCAGCCGGCTGAAACCCTGGCAAAGAGCATTGCTTGCCATTGTGGTGGCATTAATTGCTTTCTTTAGTATCCCCTGTGGCGACAATGAATATTTCAACTCATTAGTTATCCTTGATTTTTTTTCATCCGCTTACCTGCTGTTTTGCTGGATAGTGCTGCTCACTATGCCCATATCAAGTATCAGGCGAAATGCCTCAAAGGAAGACGGCAGCAAACCTTTTGTATTTGCCACGATCATTTTAGCATCGCTTGCCGGCATGATAAGTGTACTGCTGCTTATATTAAACAAGGATACTGTTATTAGTAAAAACCTCTTTCTTTTGGTATCTGTGTCAGGTATTATTTTTTCCTGGGCTATTGTGCATACCGTTTTTACTTTTCACTATGCCCATTTATTTTATAGTGGTAAATCAGAAGGCGGGCTTGATTTTCCGGGTGATGAAAAACCGGATTATCTTGACTTTGCGTATTTCTCTTTTATCATCGGTTGCACCTTCCAGGTATCTGATGTGGAAATAAGTTCAAGAAAAATAAGAAGGGTGGTTTTGCTTCATGGATTGCTGGCTTTTATGCTAAACACTTTTGTGGTTGCCTTAAGCATAAACATTGTATCCGGCTTACTAAAAACACAATAAAAAATTACAGGCCAAGGGCTTCTCTCAATTTTCCATAGCCACTCCTGCTCACCGGTACTTTTGTCCCGTTCTTTAATACTGCCACATGGCTATCTTTTTCATAAGGGTCAATTCTTGTGATGTATTGCGTATTTACAAGATAAGAACGATGGCAACGGCAAAAAATATTTACATCCAGTGTGTTTTCAAAATGGCCCATCGTTTTGCTTTTTAAAAAATAGCCTTCAGCAGTATGCACTTTTACATAATCATCTGCTGCCTCCAGGTACAGGATATCGCTTACAGGAATGATCTTTATTTTGCTGCCGTTCTTTACCACAATCCGGTTTTGTTGGGCAGGGCTTTGGGCTACTGCTTCCAGTAAGTGTTGTGTACTAGCTGTAGTTGTGTTATTGTTTTGCTGTTCAAGCCATTTATTCACCGCTTTATCAAAACGTTCTTTACTGAATGGCTTTAATAAATAATCCACTGCATGTGTTTCAAATGCTTTTATGGCGTATTCATCAAATGCGGTAGTGAATATAACAGCAGGTGGTTGCTCCAGCAATTCCAGCATTTCAAAGCCATTTATCTTTGGCATCTGTATATCAAGAAAGATAAGGTCAGGCTGGTGCTGCTGAATGGCTTTCACACCTTCAAAGCCATCGTTGCATTCCTGCACCATACTCAACTGCGGAAACGACTGCAGGTATTCCATCACCACCATTCTTGCCAAAGGCTCATCATCTATTAATATTACTTTCTTCATAATAAAGTTTAGAGGTTTAGGGGTTTAGAAGGTTTAGGGGCAGTGTTTATGATCTAAACCCTAAACCTTCTAAACTTCTAAACCATCTGAGGTATTGTTACACTCACAATAAACAGGTTGCCCTGCATTTCTGTTTCTACCAGATCATTCCTGCCGAATAAAAGATACAACCTTCTCTTTACAGAGTTTAAACCAAAGCCGGTGCCTTTTTCGTCCGGTATGCTGTCGCTGTCAAATGGATTGATAACAGCAATCACCATTTCTCCATTGATAACTGATGCATGAATTTCAACTGTTGTTTCACCCACAGTTCCGTATAGCCCAAACTTAATGGCATTTTCCACTAATGGCTGCAGCAACAATGCAGGCAGTTTCATTTGCAAAGCAGGTTCGTCTGTTTGCACCGCTGTTTGCAGGCGGTTACCAAACCGCACTTTTTCTATTGAAAGGTATAATTCCAACTGTTCCAGTTCTTCCTGCAAAGGCACCCACTGGCTTTCATCCTTCCTCAATGTGCTTCGTAAAAAACTGCTCAACTGCTGTACCATCGCCCTTGCCTCTGCAGGTTTTGCGCCAATAAGTGCATTAATGGAATTTAAACTGTTGAACAAAAAATGTGGTTGCAATTGCTGCCGCAGGTTATACAGTTCCGCTTCTCTTGCCAGCCTTGCTGTTTCATTCTCCCTTTGCGTTTCTTTTTCTTTTTCTTCAAACGTGTACCACAGCACACTTATCACTGCCATAAATGCTGAAATTAAAAATGCCGTGCAGTAGCGTATGGTATATGATTGCTGCACTATGTTGTGATACACTATATCGCCAGGTGCCAGCCACCGCAATGAATATTTTACTATCAGCCAAACTACTGCCGCAATAAACATACTAAAAGTGAGTATATACCAATAGCGGTCTTTTTTAGGAAGATAAAACTGGAGGTTATTGCTCAGCAAAATACAGGCACCGCTAAGGAGGAAGTTGGTAATGGCGCTATCTGCCAGCGCCAATGTCCAGTTAATACCAAGGCTGTACAACACATACGCATGCACACCTGCCCACACCAGCCAACTGCCAATGAATATGCCGTATAAATTTTTTTTGTGATAGTGGTGTTTTGGCCATGCTGTGTTTACACTAATTGCAATATCTCTAAGGTATCATTGTTTTTAATACAGGCTGCTTTGTTATGTACCATTTCAATAAAGTTTTCTGCACAATCAGGCTCATGAGTCGTGGAGCAAACTTCTGCACCATCCAGCAATTCCTTTAGCTGGTACAAAGCTGATACATTGATAAATTTCCACTGTATGAGCTGGCTGTTATTGATGTTCACCACACTGCCCTCTTCGCTATTGCCCAATTGTTGTGCTTTAGTAAAAGCTTCCTCTTTTGAAGATGCCATAATGATACGCAATTGTTCTTCAAATTGTGGCAACTCTTCCCTACCGGAAAAAATTACCTGGAAAACAATTTTGGTGATGTACCAGTTCATAAAATTTTGTTTTGTTAGTTTGGCTTACTTTAAATCCCGTACTTCATTTAATATTGAAGAGGTAATATGTAATATTTGGCGGGCTTCAATATTAAATCTAAAATATTCGATATTAAATATCACTACCTGTAGCTTGAAATCTCAATCCCTCCCATAAATGCAGTTCCATCCAGTATCAATACTTTGTTTTGTGCTGTTACTACATTGTATGTATCACGTTTATCATCCACTCCGCCAAAGATGGCTGTTACTTCCTGTCTTACTGTCCAGTGTGGTGGAACAATTAGTTTTACGCCGCCCAGTATGGCAGTAACATCAATTTTAACGGTGCCGTTTATATCAGCCTTGCTAAGGTCAATTTCCGAACCGCCGAAAATACTGGTGGCATCGCCGCCCCTGAAGTTTTTACTTACTATAATTTTCTTTACTGCCCCAAAAATAGCAGTGGCATCTAATTTCTCAGATGCATCAATGTATTCTTCACCTGTCGAGGAACTATCGATTGTTTCATCAATTATTGCAGGCCCTGTTACTTGTACTATGCCTTCATCCTTCCATTTTTTCCATTTTTGCCTATATCCCAGTCCGTCTTTTTTTTGGGGACGAAAAATGATCATCAGTCCAACACCCACTAAAATAGCAGGCACTAAATAAGGCCGCAGCGAATACATGTCCAATACATCGTCTATTAAAAAGAAGCCGCCGATAATAAGCAATACCAGCCAGCTACTCCCGGTAAAATTATGTTTGATCCCGAGAAATACGCCAATAGCAATTAATATCATTGGCCAGGTAAATAACCAGTATGGTAAAATGTTGATGTCTGTTTGCCTTACAAAAAAAAGGATACCAATTATTATAATGAAAACACCTGCCACTACCCTGCTGTTATTAGGTTTGCTATCATTTCCGTTGCTCATAGTTATAAATTTTAAACAAAACTATGTTGTGGCGCTTATGCAGGCAATACTGATAAGGTAATATGGGTTGATCTTTCGGTAAGCTGCGGTTTACCGGCGGTGAACGGGGCTGTGAAAACAAAAAACCAATTCAGTAAATAAAAAAGCATTCAGTAAATTACAATGTATTTCGTCCTTTATTATTAAAACACTGCTGTTTCAAACTATATGTACCACCCTGTGCCAAAAAAGATCTTCCTGTACTTTGTTTTTTTTACGGTGCTAAGCAGTGCCGCACAGGACTCAACTTTTACTGCCAAGCACAGGGCTGTTTTTTTCCCTTATCCAATGTATAAAGAACAATGGCGCACTTCACTGGGCTTTAGTTTTTTAACCACACCACAGGATATTACAGAAGAAGTAAGGCTGCGTATTCCCTGTGGTGAGTTTGTAGCATTGAAAAAAATCTCTGAAAATGTGCAGGCCCAGGCAAGGGTTTCATTCCAGTTTCTTCAAAACCATTTTAGCGCAGGGGTACATTATGTAAAACCTTTGAGTAAAAAATTTTATTGGAGTGCCGGCAATGATATCGGCTTTTGGTTTGGTTTTTTAAAAGTACAGGGCTTTGATAGTAAAGCTTCCGGCTGGTTGACATATCCATCTGCTTCAATTGGATATATGACAAGAAAGGATCTGCTGATAAGCCTGAAAGTGCAGGTTGGATTTAATTTATACTACGAAGCCCTGAACGGAGAAAATAAATTTATTTCAAACAAAAGATATTATAATGGCGAGGCGATAACATTAGCAATTGAACAACCCTTTTACCAGCGCAAGCATTTAACACTTGCCTTTAGTGCCATCAGTAATAATTTTTACTGGCAAACATGGTCGTTGTTCTATAAAACCAACCGAAAGGTTTTTTATCCGCAAATAACTGTTGGGTTTATACTATGAAAAAAATTATCATCATACTATTAATAAACGTATTCTTTTTTTCCTGTAAAAAAGAATACAAGGTTGAAATGCCAGACCCTTCCAACTGGGAACTTTTTAAAAATCCTGCTGCACAGCAATTAAATTTTACTACACGGCAGGCAATGCAAGGGGTGTATGATGTATCAGATGGTAACAATATATTTGGAGGACTCACTGCTGTAAAATGGAGTTATGTGATATCAGGCAGCGACACTGTGTTTCATGTTTCCGGTTTCTTTGGGCAAGACATTGCTTATTTTATTTGTGAAGGGAACCAACTGAATGGCGAAATTTTACTGAATGGCTATTGGCGGAAAATGGTAAGTACAGAAACAGGGATTATGCGGTTTACTATTAATGCAACCAATGGAGCAACTTTACTATTAAGCAATGCACCAGTAGTAACCAATGGCAGCATAAAAATGGAAGGTGTATTTGGTAACGGCCAGGAAGAGCCGCAAAATAGTATTGTACTTACATATAACAGAAAACTAAATAATTCTCCTGCTGGTTTTAATATTCTTGCACACCGCTCCGGTGGAAGAAACAGCGACCTGCTGCCGGTTTCTGAAAATTCAGTGGAGATGATCCTGAAAACAGCACAATTTGGTTCTACCGGGATAGAAATAGATGTGAGGTTTACAAAAGATGGCATTCCTATTTTATACCACGACAATGACCTCAACCTTCGCCTGGTACAAAAATGTGGGCTTGTGGGGCCAATTGAAAATTATACCTATGCTCAGTTAAATGCTTTTGTAAGATTGATAAACGGAGAACGTATACCTACACTAAGCCAGGCATTAAGTACAGTAGTAAACAGAACAGGTTTAACCTTTGTATGGTTAGATACAAAATACATTGGCTCCTTAGAGAAAGTACAGGAACTGCAACAGGAGTTTACGCAACTGGCAGCCCAACAGGGGCGATATGTTGAGATCGTCATTGGCCTTCCGGGAGAAGACCAGTTCAATAGTTTTTTATCGCTGCCGGATTATGCCAGCACGCCATCGCTTTGTGAACTAAGTATTGCCGATGCAGAAAGGGTAAATGCAAAAATATGGGCGCCACGTTTTACTGAAGGAACACAGAATGACAACGTAGCCATCGTACATGCACAAGGGCGCAGGGCATTTGTGTGGACGCTTGATGTGCCTGAATTTATTGAACAGTTTATAAGGGAAGGGCATTTTGATGGCATACTGTCAAACTTTCCATCATGCATAGCTTACAATTATTATGTACGCCAATAAGATCATATTGTCAATAGTGATGTTTTGCTTTTTTAACATTACAGAAGCACAAAAAAAAGTTAAGAAAGAAAGGCTGCCACGGCGCAAACCTTCGTTTGTACTGCAGGCTGGCGGCGGCATGAGTTATTATACCGGTGATGTAAACCTGCGTTCGGTTGCCACGCCGGGTACATTAAATAAATGGAGCCCTGCAGGTACAGTAAGGTTGATGTGGTATCCACGATACCGCCTGCGGCTGGGCATTGAGAGTGGGTTTACCAATTTTTACAGGTATAAAGTGAATGATGCAGATGGCGAAGGCAAACTGGTGCTGCAGGCCATCCCGGTGATGATAGTATGGAATATGCAGGTGTTGCCAAGGTTTAACATTTATGCAGGCTTTGGTTCATTCTTCTTAAGCAGTCACCTTGATTACAGGGGTAAAGTAGTTTCTACAGATGTAGTTTTAGGCTCAAATGTTGCAATGAGCTATACCCTGCCAATAAGCAGTAGAATTAGTATTGCAGCAGAAGGAAAATTGATGAATGCATTTGAAACAAAAGACGCTGCATTAACTTTGCAGCTGCATTTTGTATGGAAGGTTTTTCAATGGGATTAATTATTCCCACAAAGGGGCTAAGCAAAAAAATATAGCTTGGTTTACTTTGTTTGTTTGTGAGATTTTTTTGAGTTTGCTTAATTCAGGATCATATGAAACAAAAAATCGTTTTATCATTACTTGGTTTTACTATTTACACTGTAGTATCCGCACAAGTCACTTCTTCAAAAAATCTTTATTTCGTAAGTGATACACAGCAACCGATGCTGGTGGAAAAAATATGGCTGAAACCAAATAAAAATCTAACTGCCACAGCAAGTATCTTCTCAACTATATTAAAAGAAAAACCTACCAGCCTTTATATGCTGGGCGATGTGGTGGGCCTTGGTTCTTCCAACCGTAAATGGAAAAAAGTAGATCTGTTTTTAGACAGCTGCCGGAAAAGTGGCACTACTGTATGTGGCCTTTTAGGCAATCATGAAGTGATGGGAAGAAAGAAGAAAGGCGAATCTAATTTTCAAAAACGTTTCCCGATGAATGTGAGCACTGGATATGTTTCTGTAACTGACTCTGTAGCGGTGGTGTTGCTCAATTCCAATTTTAAAAAATTGTCTGCTGCCGATTTAAAAAAACAAAATGACTGGTATAAAAAAACATTAGCTGATCTTGACGCAACTGATTCTGTAAAGGCAGTGATAGTTACCTGCCACCATGCGCCCTATACCAACAGCACTATTGTAGGATGTTCTAATAGAGTACAGGAATATTTTGTGGATGATTATATCAAATCAAAAAAAGCACAACTGTTTATAACCGGCCATGCACATGCGTTTGAGCATTTTAAAATAAAAGGAAAAGATTTTGTGGTAATTGGTGGCGGTGGTGGATTGCATCAGCCATTAAATTGTAACGATAAAAGCCTTACAGATTGTTCTTCAAAATATAAACCACCTTTTCATTATTTATCTGTAAAAAGAGTGGATGATAAACTGATAGTAACATCTCATTCCATCAATACTGATTTTAAAAATTTTAGTGCCGGGTATAATTTTAATACCAATTTGCAGCAGGTTAACTTAGCACAAGCTGGAAATATTAATTTGGAAGAACTTAAAAAGAACTGAGTAGTTTTTTATACAATATGAGAAAGAATAATGCCCGTAGCCACCGCCGCATTTAATGATTCAGCTTCACCAATTTTTGTAATAGTAACTTTCTCTTTGCACAATTGCATCACTTCATCACTTATTCCTTTTGATTCATTGCCTATTACAATAATTCCCTCCTTTAAGGCTTTATATTTTTGCAAAGGCTGGCCATTTAACGCAGCCGCATAAGTTGTGATGCTTTTATTCTCAGTAAGCCAGTTTACAATATTGCAGTATAGTACATTCACTCTTCCCAAACTGCCCATAGTACTTTGCACCACTTTAGGATTGTACATATCAGCAGTAGTTTCTGAACAAATAATATTTTTTATACCAAACCAGTCAGCAATACGAATAATGGTTCCCAAATTGCCGGGATCCTGTATCGTATCCAGTACTAAACTGATGGTTCCTTTGGCGATGATCTTTTCAACCTGTTTCTTGTTAAACACTGCCAGTACATCGCCTGCTGTTGCCAAAGCAGAAATTTTTTCCAGTTCAAAAAGCTCCAGTTCATGCACCACTCCATGAAAATATTTTTGCAGCAACAAACTGTTTTGCTGCAGCCATATAGTAGTGGCTAAAATTTCTTTACACTCAAAGTTGCCTGCGGCCAATAGTTCAGGTACTGTTTTGTTACCTTCGGCAATAAATACATTATCTGCATCCCTGAATTTTTTGTGGTGCAAACTTTGGATATATTTGGAATGTGTTTTGCTTAACATCAATGATTAAAATTAAACTGAATTTCTGCCCGAAAGATAAGATGATTAACCGGCTTAAAAATATACTGCTTATATCTGTTTTAATCAGCTCCTGCACCATTCCCCGGAACTATCAAAAAAACAAGCCCTTTATTTTTAAAAACAATATTGAAATTAACGGTGGAAACCTTTCAGTGGATGAAAAAAATTCGCTGAAACAAAAAATGTACACCCAGCTTAACGACAGTATGAAAGTGAATGTAAAAGATGTTCTTTTTATATTTCATATTATTAAAAACCCGGTGGCATACGACAGCAGTTATGCAGAAATATCTTCCAAAAATCTGAAAAATACTGTTCTCCATCTTGGCTATTATAATGCCAAAGACTCTGTTAATTCACATGTATGGAAAGTGAAATCAAAAAGCAAATTTTTTTCATTTTTAAATGGGCCTTTTAACAGCATCAACCGGTTATTCAGGCCCAAAATAAAAAACCTGCGGATAGAAACAGATTTTGTTATTGATATGGGTAACCCAACCCTGATAGATACATTCAGTTACAAAATAAAAAAGCCTGAACTGCAGCAACTGGCAGAAGCCTCAAAAGAAAAAACACTGATAAAAGAAAATGAGCCAATAACAAAAGCCAATGTGCTGGGAGAAATAAACCGCCTGGTGGAACTGTACCGGAACCATGGCTACTATAAGTTTACCCCGGAAGAATTACGCATGAGAGGCGATACCAGTATTGAAGCCCTTACCAATGTTGACGATCCATTTGAAACACTCCGTTTACTGGCAGAGGCAAACGAAAAAAGGAACAAGCCTGCAATTAAGTTAGCTGTGGTGCTTAACCCACAGGTGGATACAACAAGGCTTGTAAAATATTACATCAACAATATCTATATCTATCCTGATTATTCATCTGCTGATGCAGCAGGTACGGCGCCGCCACCAATAGAAGATACTTTACGGGACTCATCCTTTGTAAGATATCATACACCTATGGTAAAAAAGAGGTTTTTAACCGCACAAATGACTTTTAAAAAAGGAGATGTGTACAGCCAGGAAAAGTTCAATACCACGCTGGCTAATTTTTCACGGACGGGTGTATGGCAGAATGTAAACATTGTGGTGGAAGAGGAAAAAACAAAGGACAGTATTGGCAAATTAAACATGCATATCCAATTGTCGCCTGCACAGAAATATGGATTTGAAAGTAATATTGAAGCAAGCTACAGCAGCGGCAGCAGCAACAATGTAAACATTGCCAACTCTGGCAACCTGCTGGGTTTATCGGGCAATGTATCACTGCAGAGCCGTAATGCAGCAAGGCAAGGCATTAAAATAACGCATGCCCTTCGTGCCGGTATTGAAATGAACCTGAATGCAAGGCCCGGTGCAGCTAATTTTATTAACTCACAGGAAACCGGTTATAATTTAACCATCGGTATCCCCAAACTGATCTATCCTTTTAATTATTTCCCATCGCTTAATAAACTGTATTCAAAACAAACATTTATCACTGCAAGCATAACCCATTCCGACCGTATCGGGCTTTTTAAACTAAACTCTTTTGGCTTAGGCCTTGGTTATGAATTTAACATCAAACCCACCAGGACCATTACTATAAAACCGATTAACATTGAGTTTTCAAACCTGTATGCCCGTTCAGCAGATTTTGACACAGCCATTGCAAAAAATCCCTACCTGCGGTATTCATTTAATACCGCTTTGGTAATGGGCAGCACTGCTGCTTTTAGTGATATAAAAAATACGGTAAGGAGAAATAAGAGTATTGTACGCTCATTTAAATTTACTCTTGAAGAGTCTGGTGCCTTATTATACTTTGCCTTTCCGTTAGAAGATGTAGGCGCTCTTAATAAGTACCTGAAAAAATTTGTGCGGTTTGACCTTGAATGGACAAAGTCGACAAATTTTCGTAAAAGTTCGTTGGTAAGACATTTTTTTCTGGGAGTTGGTATTCCTATAGGCAGCAGGGATTCCACCCTGCCTTTCTTTAAACAATACTTCGGCGGCGGTCCTAATAGCATGAGGGCATGGCCTGTAAGAGGTATCGGGCCAGGTTCACAAGGATTGATTGCTTTTAAAGACAGAACACTGAATGACCGCACTGGTGATATTAAACTTGAGTTGAACCTGGAGTACCGCAAACACCTGGCACAACTTATACCCAATACACTGGCACTTAAATGGGCATTGTTTGCAGATATTGGCAATGTATGGAATTGGAAAAACACAAGGCCTGACCAAATGTTTGACAGTACGCAATTCCCTTTAAGTAATTTGAACGATTTGTATAAACAGATTGGTGTAAACTTCGGCACAGGTTTCCGTTTAGATTTTAATTACGTGGTGCTACGCCTTGATTTTGGTTTCCGTTTTAAAAGGCCAGAGCTTTCTGAGAATGCCGGCTGGAAGATCCCTTCCATTGGATTTAATGATCTTTTTCCAAAAATATTTGGCAGGGGCCAGGATGAAGAGTACCGTAAATGGCGTTACGAAAATTTTAATTTCACCATCAGTCTTAATTACCCGTTTTAAATATGTTCCCACAAAGGCGCAAAAGTCCTCAAAGTATTTTCTTCGTTTTCTTCGTTGCTTTGTGGGATAAGTTTTTATTGCTAATTCTTGCTCTCTACTCTTAATGATACTTCAAAATTTTCCATTGTCTGTGCATCTTCCGTTTTAAAATTGCCAATGGCAGTACGGCGAAGGCTGCTGAGATAAGCGCCGCAACCAAGTGCCTTTCCAAAATCATGTGCCAGGCTTCGTATATAGGTGCCCGTGGAGCAGGTAACTTTAAATGCTACAACAGGTAATTCAACATTCGTAATTTCAAAACCAGTAATAGTGATGTTACGGGCTTTCAATTCCACTTCTTCTCCCCTTCTTGCCAATTCATACAATGCCACGCCATCTTTTTTTATAGCAGAATATATAGGTGGAAACTGTTCGATGGCTCCAATAAATTGTTGGGTGTCTTTGTGTAATAGTTCTTCTGTTACAAAACTGAAGTCTTTCTGCTGCTCGGGATTGCTTTCCAGATCATAAGTAGGTGTAACTGCACCCAATGTAAAATGGCCGGTATATTCCTTTTCCTGCGCCATGTATTCATTTATCTTTTTGGTAAACTTACCGGTGCATACTATCAGCAATCCTGTTGCCAATGGATCAAGTGTGCCGGCATGGCCTATCTTTTTTATCTGTATTAAACTACGCAGTTTACGCACTACATCAAAGGATGTCCAGTGCAGTGGTTTATCAATCAATATTACTTTGCCTTCAAGGTATTGTTGCTGCAATGCAGGGTCAATGGGTATTCTTTCCCTGCGTTCCTGCGGCACAGGTTCCTCACCGGCTGTTATCAGTTTATTGGTATATCGCTGGCGGTAAGTTTGTTTTTTTGCCACTGGTTAGTTTTGGGCAAAGGTAAAAAGTAGCCAGCGAAAGGTGCCAGCAAATCCTGTTATTCCCATTCATAAATTTTCCTGAGCCATTCCTGCAAAAAATCCTACTTTGCCCATCCTAAAAATGAAATAAAAAATAACTATGATGAAACTATTAACAGGAAGCTGTTTACTGCTTTCAATTTGCATTATGGCCTGCAACAACAATTCAACATCTACTAGCACCACAGCAACCGGCAATGATTCTGCTGCTATCAACCACATGTTTGATAATTACTGGGAAGACAGGATGAAACTGTATCCTTTAGAAGCCACCACTTCCGGTGATAACCGTTACAATCATATTTTTCAAAATGATGTAAGTGTGGCATTCATTAATGAGGCAAAACAGTTCTATACCCGTTACCTCGACAGTATTAAAGCCTTCAACAGGAATAACCTGAATGATAATGACCGTATCAGCTATGATATTTTTAAAAGAGAGATGGAGATACAGTTGGAAAGTTTCAACTACCACGATGAGCTGATGCCTATCAACCAGTTTTGGGGCAGGCAAATAACTTTTGGCATGTTGGGCAGCGGCAGTGGCGACCAGCCTTTTAAAACAGTAAAGGATTATGACAATTTTTTAGGGAGGATTGATGGCTTTGCTGTGTGGGTTGATACTGTAGTAGCTAATATGCGTACCGGCATGAACCAGGGTTATGTATTGCCAAAATCTTTGATCGTAAAAATGGTACCGCAGGTAAAAGCATTTGTAACGGCTGATGCAAAAAGCAATCACTTTTACAGCCCTGTTAAATTAATGCCGGATAGTTTTCCCGTTGCTGAAAAAACAAGGATCACAGCAGCTTATACAAAAGCCATTACTGAAAAAATAATTCCTTCTTACAAAAAACTCACTGATTTTATTGAAAAGGAATACCTGCCCAAAGGCCGCAGCAGCAGCGGTATTGACAGTACTACAAACGGCAAAGCAAAATACAATTACCTCATCCGCTACTGGACAACCACCAATAAAACACCTGATGAAATTTATGAAACCGGGCTGAAAGAAGTGGAAAGGATAAAAGGTGAAATGGAAAAAATAAAAACCCAGGTTGGTTTTACCGGCGACCTGAAAGCTTTCTTCAATTATATTTTGACGGATAAAAAATTCAACATTTTCAAAACCCCGGAAGAAGTACTGGAAGCTTTCCGTGCCATACAGGCAAAAGAAGAGCCTTACCTGAAAAAATTATTCGGCAGGTTTCCCACCACAAAATTTGAAATAAGAAGAACAGAAGCTTTCAGGGAAGCAAGCGCCAGTGCAGAATACAACCAGGCAACGGAAGATGGCAGCAGGCCGGGTATTTTTTATACGCCAATACCTGATGCCAAAACATTTAACTACACCGGCATGGAAACATTGTTTTCTCATGAAGCCATTCCCGGGCATCATTATCAAATATCATTACAGCAGGAAAATAAGGCATTACCAAAATTCAGGCGCTTTAGCTGGTATGGCGCTTACGGCGAAGGCTGGGCGCTTTATACAGAATCACTCGGCAGTGAATTAGGACTATACACCGACCCTTATCAAAAAATAGGCAACCTCGGTGATGAAATGCTGAGGGCCGTTCGCCTGGTAGTGGATGCAGGCATGCACAGCAAAGGCTGGAGCAGGGAAAAAGCTATTGAATACCTGCTGGCCAATTTACCATCAAGCGAACAGGAAGCTGTTGCCGCTATTGAGCGATACATGGCAATACCTGCACAGGCTTTAAGTTATAAAACTGGTGCTTTAAAAATAAGAGAGTTAAGGGCTAAATATGAAAAGCAATTGGGCGCTAAATTTAATATTGCCGCCTTTCATGATGAAGTATTAAAAGATGGCTGTATGCCATTGGATGTATTTGAAAGAAAGATGGACACATGGGCGGAGAAAGAAAAGTGATCAGTGATAAGTTATAAGTTAAAAAGCGGTTCAATGATTGAGCCGCTTTTTGTTTTTAGCAATACTAAACTTCTGAAGTTTTAAAAACTTCGGAAGTTTAAATATTTTTTCGATCAACTTATGAAATAATCATTGCAGCTGCATCCCAATACAAATCATTTGTATGATACACATCAGCATACCCAAACCCTGCCACGAAGACTGGAATGAAATGATACCCAACCAGCAGGGCCGCCATTGCAATGTTTGCTGCAAAACAGTAGTTGATTTTACCAATATGAACGATGATGAAGTAAAATATTTTTTCATCAATAAAAAGAAAGAAGAAAGTGTTTGCGGCCGTTTTAAAACCGACCAGCTACAACGAATCAATATTACACTCCCTTATAACATCTATAAACTATCAATGCCCCTTTGGAAACAGTTTTTAGCAGCATGTTTGCTGGCTTTCAGCAGCATGCTGTTTTCTTGTGATGCATTGGTTGGAAAAGCTGATACGCTTGGAGAAACGCTTCCATTTGTAATGGCAGATGATAAAAGTGCAATTAATACGCCTCCTCCTTTTAACTCAACTCTTGGAGGTATACGACTAAATATTGATACAACTGTAGAACAAACATGTACAACATTAACAGGTGATATAATATCTGTTGAAACCATTACACAAGGAATGTCAGTAATAGAACCTGTAGAACAAGAAAAAGAATTTCCACTAATGGGTGTGCCTGAGATACAAGAACCTGACACATCTCAAACAATACTTACAGGAAAGATAGCGTATGATACCAGCAGCTTTATAAATCCGAATACAATTGATTCAGCTAAAACAAAGAAAGATTCATCAACATGCGACAATCAATTTTTAAATCTCTAAAAAGATATTCCCTTAACCAGCTATAACAAAAAAATCCGCCAGGAGCGGATTCAACAAATGACAATACCATGAAATATTATTAAGGCTGTACAAGAAAAGTTCCCAGGTCCATCACTTCACCCTCTCCCATTTTAAACTTTTCAACGGCATCCACATCAATGTCATTTACTATTTTGCTTTCAAATATCTGCTTACCGTCTTTTACAACCACAAAATAAAAATCAGGCATTGTTTCCGAGTTGCCCAGATCGCTGAAAGCAGTATGGGTAAAATTTATTTTGGCAACACCGTTGCTGTCCAGGCCGCTTTCACCTATATAATCATCATCAAAAATATCTTTATCAAACAAACGCATTTTGTAAGCATCTCCTGTTAACGGGGCATCAACACCCTTTGCAATAAAACGTGCTGTTACCTGCATGTTCATGTCATTGTTCAATGATAAATCACTCATAGTATTACTGTTTTAAATCAATTAATCATTCAATTTTAACACTGCAAGGAAAGCCTCCTGCGGCACTTCCACATTACCAATCTGCTTCATCCGCTTCTTACCTTCTTTCTGCTTTTCCAATAGTTTACGTTTACGGCTTATATCACCACCATAACATTTAGCAGTAACATCCTTACGCATCGCACTGATGTTTTCCCTTGCCACGATCTTCGCTCCTATTGCTGCCTGTATCGCGATCTGGAACTGCTGCTTTGGCAACAACTCTTTTAATTTCTCACAAAGCTTGCGGCCAAACTCATGCGCCCTGCCACGGTGTATCAATGCACTCAATGCATCCACTCTTTCATTGTTCAATAAAATATCCATCTTCACAATATCACTCTCACGGTAACCAATCGGATGATAATCAAACGACGCATAACCCCTTGTCATGCTCTTTAGTTTATCATAAAAGTCAAATACAATTTCCGTCAATGGCATTTCAAAACTTAACTCCACACTGGTTGGTGTTAAATAACTTTGTGAAGTAAGAATGCCTCGTTTGCCAATACACAGCGTCATGATATTACCAATGTATTCCGGCTTGGTAATTATCTGTGCTTTAATAAAAGGTTCATCAATATGATCGATCCTTGTTGGGTCAGGCATTTCCGTTGGGTTGTTGATGATAACGGTTTCGCCTTTATTGGTAACGGCAGTAAAACTTACGTTTGGTACAGTTGTAATTACCGTTTGATTAAACTCTCTTTCCAAACGCTCCTGGATAATTTCCATGTGCAGCATTCCTAAAAAGCCGCAACGGAAACCAAAGCCCAATGCCTGTGAAGTTTCTAATTCAAAAGTCAGCGAAGCATCATTCAACTGCAACTTATCCATGCAATCCCTCAGCTCTTCAAACGCATCCGTCTCCACCGGGAAGATACCGGCAAACACCATCGGCTTTACATCTTCAAAACCGTGGATATAATCCTTACATGGATTGATAACATTAGTAATGGTATCACCCACTTTCACTTCCTTCGCATTCTTGATACCGGTGATGATATAACCCACATCGCCTGCCTTTACTTCACCCTTTTGCTCCATGCCCAATTTTAAAATACCCACTTCATCAGCATGGTATTCGCCACCGGCATTAAAGAATTTGATCTTTTCTCCCTTCTTCAAAGTGCCATTAAAAATCCTGTAGTAAACAATAATACCACGGAAAGAATTGAACACACTATCAAATATCAATGCCTGCAGCGGTGCAGCCTCATCGCCTTTTGGCGCAGGAATTCGTTCAATAATCGCTGTTAATATTTCTTCAATACCAATACCGCTTTTACCGCTTGCCAATAAAATCTCTTCCGGTTTGCAGCCAACCAGTTCAACTATCTGGTCGGTTACTTCCGGTATCATAGCGCCGTCCATATCAATCTTGTTTATCACGGGGATAATTTCAAGATTGTTATCAATAGCCAGATACAAATTACTGATGGTTTGCGCCTGTATTCCCTGGCTGGCATCCACCAACAGCAAAGCGCCTTCGCAGGCAGCGAGGGCACGGCTCACTTCGTAGCTAAAGTCCACATGGCCGGGTGTATCGATCAGGTTCAGCACATAATCCACGCCCTTCCATTTATAATTTACCTGTATGGCGTGGCTCTTAATCGTAATGCCCTTTTCCCTTTCCAGGTCCATATCATCCAGCACCTGCGCCTGCATATCCCTGTCGCTGATGGTATGGGTAAATTCCAGCAGGCGGTCGGCCAGGGTACTTTTTCCGTGGTCAATATGGGCAATGATGCAAAAATTCCTGATGTTCTTCATTCCGTCGGTTCCGTTTTTATCCCGATTTTTATCGGGAGGCGAAGGTAGTTGATTTTGGGGATTTTTTGATACGAACATTAGGTCATTGTGGCGTCATCGTTGCGTCGCAATCCTTTCATCGGCATACCATTGGGGGGCTTTTATGAAAACGGAGATGTAGAGATTGAAAATGTTTTGGTATTATTATAAAGGCAACTTTATTTGTACAGTTTTCGTTTGAATATCAGAAGCAAATTGTACAAGGAGTTGCGCCAATAAAAACGTCAGCGGAAAGCATTTCTTCATCATGCTTATAATTTCTTAAAAAATGAAAATTACTAAACAATTATCCTCGACTTTCTTTAAACTTGCTTTCGCAACAACACTTTTATACTTCACGGCATTAAGTTGTAAAAAGACAGTTATCGAGAATCCTTTTACAGATATTACCACTTTAGATTGCAGAAATCTTTTAATAAGAAACATTACATTAAAAGACTCCATTGTTGAGGTAACATTAGAAAATACTTGTAAAAATTGTGAAGATGACTGGGTTTATTTGGGTATGACTATGATGAATAGGCAAAGTCCATATGATACACTCGCTCAAACTTCTTGTTTATCGTGTTTAGGTTGCCCCAAGAATGGAGAAACTATGAAATATCAGCTCAATACAAAATTGACAAGCTTGCCTGACTTTAAAACTTTTAAATTTAATTTCAGCTACTTATGTACAGACCTTACATATTTGCCCAAATAGTTCCTCCCACTGGCACAGGAATCTGTCTTGTTGCCATTCATTACTTGACTTTAAATCATATTGCTGTAGTAAACAATTACAAGTCTTAGTAACAAGTTAGCAAAGGACGGAGTCCTGCGCTAATAAGACTCATTGTGGCGTCATCGTTGCATCGCAATCCTTTCATCGGCATACAATTGGGGAACCATTTTCTGCCGCTGTGTGTGTTCGCCATTTTAGCCTTACAAAATTAATTCCGCCAAATACATCTTACACCCACTCTTCAAACCCTGAACGCTGCCGTCTGGTCTCCGACCAACGGCACAAAACGCAGGCAGCCACCTTTATATTCTAAACAATTCTCAACAACAACGCACCAATATTTTTTTGTAATAAGATGCAATTAAAAACTTTAAATACAGAAACATTAATAAAACAGCCCCGCTTTGGCGCAAGCATATCTTAAACTATAAAACTGTTACTTGGCGCAAGCGTCCGCTTGTGCACCCGCTTTGGCGCAAGCATATCTTAAACTATAAAACTGTTACTTGGCGCAAGCGTCCGCTTGTGCCTCTAAAAGAGCCTGCAATAATTGTTGCTATTTTTTTCTATAAAAACCGAAGGCACAAGCGGACGCTTGCGCCAAAAGAAGGTATATTTGAGAGTCGCTGGCAACTCTGTCATTACAGCTTCATAAATCCAAAATTATATAAGAATGAAAATAATAATAGCCGCCACTTTAGCTGTACTCATGGGTTTTTCACAAACTTCTTACAAAGCAAATCCACCGTTTCAACTGGCACCTTTATTAGAGCAGTATTCAAAAGAATACTACGCATTAAATCCATTGGCAGCTACACAGGAAGGAATAAATGATTACAATATGAACTGGAAATCACCATCAGCGAAGATTATATAAGCAAGGCCAAAGCACTCAATCAAAAATATCTTGACACATTAAGCACCATCAACAAAGCAGACCTTACAGCTTCAGAACAGTTGAGTGTGGATATCCTTACCTACAAGCTTACTTCCGAAAATGAAAGATTAAATAATTCATTGGGTTTTTACAGGCCGGTCGATCAGTTCGTATTCAGCTTTCCAACAAGGTTTGCCACATTAGGTTCGGGTGCAGGATTTATTCCTTTCAATTCAGAAAAAGATTACAGGAATTTTATCAGCCGCATGAAGGGCTTTCAACGCTGGGTTGACCAGGCCATTACCAATATGCAAAAAGGGCTTGCAATGAATAATTCAAATCCAGCGGCGGCAATGGAAAAAGTGCCGGCACAATTAAAACCATTATTTGAAGGTGGTTTACAGGAAAATGTTTTTTATAAACCTTTATTAAAACTGCCGCCTGGCTTAGACAGTATACCTGCTTCTCTATTAATAAAAGATTATTCAGACGCCATTGAAAATATTATTAAGCCAGCGTACAAAAAATTGCATGATTATATTGTTACAGAATATATTCCCAAAGCAAGAAAAACATCCGGGCTGTTAGATAATTATAATGGAAAGCAAGAGTATGAATTGTGGTTGAAGTTTTATACCACATCAAACATTACCGCAGAAACTATTTTTAATTTAGGGCTTAGTGAAGTAGCCCGTATCCGCAAAGAAATGGACTCTGTAAAAGAACAGGTTGGTTTTACAGGCGACCTGAAATCCTTTTTTCAATATGTAAGAACCGACCCTAAATTTTTCCCTTTTAAAACCGAGGCTGATGTATTGAATAAATATAGAAGTTATGAGGAAAACATGTTACCGCAACTGAACATACTTTTTAATTTAAAACCAAAAGCAAAATTTGAAGTAAGAGCTACTGAAAAATTCAGGGAAGCCGGGGCAAATGCCCAATACAATAAACCATCACGGGATGGAAAAAGGCCAGGTGTTTTTTATGAAACGGTAAGGGAACCCGGCAAGTACAATTACTTTGCTATGGAAGGATTATTTATTCATGAAGCTATTCCGGGCCATCATTATCAAATGGCTATTCAGCAGGAAGCAGACATTCCTGAATTTAGAAAAGCTTACTGGACAAGCGCTTTTGGAGAAGGATGGGCATTATATGCTGAAAGCCTGGGAAAAGAATTAGGTATGTATAAAGATCCATATCAATACCTGGGCAGGCTGAATAATGAAATAGAAAGGGCAGTAAGGTTAGTGGTTGATGCAGGAATACATTACAAAGGATGGAGCCGTGAAAAAGCAATCGCTTATGTATTGGAGAATCAACCTGTTTCTGCAACAGCGGCTGAACAACGGATAGAAAGATATATGGTTACGCCAGCACAGGCAGTAAGTTATAAAGTGGGAGAATTAAAAATTATAGAACTGAGAGAGAGAGCGAAGAAGAAATTGGGCAATAAATTTAACATCAAAGAATTTCATGACGAAGTTTTAAAAGATGGTTGCTTACCTCTTGTTATTTTAGAAACAAAAATTAATAGTTGGATAGAAAACAAAATATCTGAATAGAGATAGCATTACAATATTATATTTCCTTATACTGCCAGCAACTATATCATTAAAATATTGGCTCTTCATTTCCAATATGTTCCTCAGCTCTGCCTTCACCATCAGGCTTCAGCATAAAGTATTCATTTGAAAGTGCTTTAAATGCGTTGGAGAATTTACGCTTGAGTGCTTGTGTGTTAAACCTGTCTTCTATTGTTTTTCTGAGGCCGTTTTCGGTAAAAAAATATTCAATTTCAGCTTCCAGTTCCTGCAGGCGGTTTTGTAGTTTTTCAATAGAAGCATCACGGGTGTGCATAATGTCGAACAACCTGCCGTTTTTGCTATCATCTATTTTCATCTCAGCGTTCAGTTCTGTGCTGATGTTCCTGATTAGATTAAGTATGTTGCCTAATTCTGTAAAGAATGGGCTGTTTTGTTTGGAGGCCATATGGCTTTGTTTTGTTTGGAGTGCTAATCGTTAATTTGACAACCCTGGAACCAATTCCTGCTGCAGGCATTTTGTTAAAGAGCAGTTATTGGTATTATTAGTTTTTACTTTAATGGAATTAACGTAAAATTTCAAGGCATAGTATGTTATTATAAGAAAAATATTTAGTTCTGTCATGGGTCTGCACTTTTAATTATATACCACTTGGTTCAAAAACCCGGCATTTAATAAAGAGGAACAGAGAGTTGAGAGAATCCAGCGATGACAGCATATGTCAAAATTCTTCTTTGAGAACAGTGTAAAAAACTGTAAATTTACTTCTCATCCAATATCTCTTCGTGGACCACATCATTCCGTTCGAATCAGGAATCAGCAAGATTTTTAGCCATCCATACTATAGCACTCTTTTAGCGAGTGAGTTTCGGGTATAAAAATACTTCACTGATTTTCTGTAACACCCAAGCCATCCGCACCTTTTTTGTTACTTCATAATTTAATTGAAATCCCATGGGTCATTATTACCTTACTAAGAGAATGTACGCTGCTGCAATTGTATTTTTCTTCCCGCTGCTTTTCAGCAGCCAATCTGCCAATTCACAGCAATTAAAAATGTTTGATTTTGCATTGTACTCAGGCACCGGTGGTACTGGTTGCACAAACCCACAAAGTCCGGGCTATGGTGTATTTCTTGGTTCTTCATCAAGTGTATCAGGAGGTGCTGCCGCAAGTTTAAAATTGGTAAAGACTACCGGGAATGCTACTTTGGGTTGTGATGTTTTCAGCAATGGAACTGTGGCATTAAGTAACAGCAATACTGTAACGGGAAGAATAAGTGCTGCCAACTCTCCTGTTGTTTCAGGCACTATTGTTTCTGTTGGCTCTAATGCTAACATCAGTGGTAATATAGATGCTAAAGGCAATATTGTTGTTGGTGGGGGTACTGTAGCAGGAAGGGTTACACACCCATCAAACACTACTTACACTGGCCCCACACCTGGTGGCGGCAATGTTACCGGCGCTCCTTCCCTTCCAATATTTCCTGCAGCACCAGCAATCACGCCCTTCCCTGCCTATACAATAAAGCCTGATATCGCATCTACCACTTCTATCATACCCGGTTCGTATGACGATATAAAACTCAATGGTGGCAAAACACTGACCTTTTACGGAACAGGTGTATATATTTTTGACCAGGTAATGAATAACGGCAGCAACAATTTTGTGTTTGATTTCAGGGACAACAACACCGGCATTATTAAAATTTATGTACACCGTAATGTTGACCTTAGTAAGATTGGTGTAACTGCTATCAATGGAGGCAGTGCTTCAAAAATATTTATGGAAGTGCATGGCACTGGCACAGGATCAGGCAGTTATGCCTTCAATATTGCAAATGGCTCTTCGGTTGTTGCCTGTTCCAAATGGTTAGGAACAGTATGGGCGCCTTATGCCGGCATCAACATTGGCTCCGGCACTGGTAACAGCAATATTACCGGCGCATTATGGAGTGGCACACAGGTAAATATTCAATGTGGTGTGAACATGATATATGCTCCTTTTAATGAATGCACACCACCTGATGCAAATGCAGGAGCAGATAAACCAGCAAGTTTTTCTGAAAACACTTTGCTTACCGGCACTTCATCCACTCCATCTGTTACTTATAGCTGGCAGGCACTTAATGGTGGTACTATTGTTCCGCCTTCCAACACTGCATCTGTTTATGTTTCTACAGCAGGCACTTATGTACTTACTGTTTCTTCATCTGCTTCCTGCTACTCAACAGATACCGTTCTTGTTACCAGTAAAGTAAACAATATCATCGGTTCTGAATTATTATTATTGGCTCAAAATTATGGACCATCCTATCCACCATCGCCTTTCTTCATCATACAAACAGATAATGTTTTGATAGACATTATTGTAAAAGAAGGGAGATACAATGATGTGCTTAACCTTTTGCAAACTCCTGCATATGGGCTCACACAAATAAGGAGCAATGGTGGCAGCACTTATATCATTACAGGTTTGTTCCCTATCAGCAAATTGCCATTGTTAAATATTCTGCCCGATCTTATTAATTACTGCAGGCCAACCTATTCACCTGTAGGTGGCTTTGGCATTGCCACTACACAGGGTGATGCTGCGATGAGAAGCAACTTTATAAGAAATGGTTATGGCCTTACCGGCGAAGGAATAAAAGTTGGTATTATATCCGACAGTTATAATACAATACCCGGCGACCCGGCAGGCGTTGACGTTAGTAATGGCGACCTGCCCGGAACTGGCAATCCATCCGGCTTTACAGATCCTGTAACTGTATTACAAGATTACCCTTATGGCCGTGGTGTGGATGAAGGAAGGGCCATGATGCAGATCGTTCATGATATTGCCCCTGCAGCAAAACAATATTTCCGTACAGGGTTTATAAGCGCCGGTGATATGGCGCAGGGCATAAGGGAATTAAAACAAAACAATTGCGATGTTATTGCAGATGATGTTACTTATATAACTGAACCTTTTTTACAGGATGGCGTAGTGGCACAGGCAGTAAATGAAGTGACCAGCCAGGGTGTTGCATATTTCTGCGCTGCTGGAAATTTTGCCAACAAATCTTATCAAAATAATTTTAGTGCTGCGGCCGCACCTGCAGGCGTTGCCGGCAGTGCACATAATTTTGGTGGTGGCGATATTTTTCAAAGCGTATCATTGAAAAGAGGAGTTTATACTATCGTACTTCAATGGAGTGATAATATATATTCTCTTGGCCAAACACAAACAGGTGGCACACAAAATGACCTGGATATTTATTTAACCAGTAATAATGGTGTTACACTTTTTGGTTCCAACAGGGTGAACACCGGCGGCGATCCAATTGAGATATTACCCTTTGTTGCAGCCAATGATACCATCACCAGTATTATGATCGTGAGAGCGGCAGGTAGCAGCCCCGGCCTGAATTTCAAACTCATCTTTTTCCGTGGTGATGCAATAATACAAGAGTATAACTCTGGTACATCAACCATTACCGGGCAGGCAAATGCATTGGGTGCAATCACTATTGGCGCTGTGAGGTATAATAAAACACCTGTGTATGGCGTAAATCCTCCGGAAATAGAAACCTTCTCTTCTTATGGCGGCACATTTATAAATGGTGCCACCAGGAGCAAACCAGACTTTACAGCACCAGACGGGGTGAACACTTCCGTTAGTTTTGGTGCATTGGATGTGGAAGCTGATAACGTGCCCAATTTCTTTGGTACGTCTGCAGCAGCACCACATGCGGCAGCAGCCGCTGTTTTACTAATGCAGGCAAGAAAAAAGTATTTCAACGAAAATTTAAGTGTAACGGCATTAAAGGATATTCTTATAAATTCTGCATTGGACATGAATACTCCCGGCCCTGATCTAATAAGTGGTAATGGGTATATCAGGGCAGATGTTGCCATACAATCTTTTGCTTCTGCATTGCCGACGTTGGTACAATTTATAGTACCGCCGGGTGTAACACCGGGACAACAACCATTTACTGTTGGCATCACCGCAAATTATCTCAGTAGTAACACAGTGGTATTGTTCAGGGGTGAACCAATACCAACCACCATACTTACAGATAGTACCGGCACAGCTGAGGTACCTGCATTCGGTACAGGCAATCCTCCTTTGCAGGCGCTAACATCTTCCATTACCCCAAGTGGTTTGGATGGCGGTTTATCTAACATACTTTATTTTTCTTCCCCGGTAAAAAAACAAATTGTTATTACAGCAGAAAATAAAACAATTAAATACGGTGAACAACTACCCACATTTACAGCAACCGTTACTATAGATGGCGTGCCATTAGAAAGCAGTGGCCTTACATTGGCTGATCTTGGGCTTACTAATATTACATTAACCACATCAGCTACAAGCTTAAGCCCGGTAAACAGGTATGTTATCACGCCAGTGCTCAGAACGTTTGACCAACAAAACCCCACTGATGTTGGCCTGCTGGAATTATATAATTATAACCCGCCTGTAACAGGCATTCTTACCATTGAAAAAATGCCGGTAACTATTACACCACAAAATGTAACCCTTACTTATGGGGATAAGATACCGGCAATACAATTCAATTATCAATACAATGAAAGCAATATTCCTGTTGCCAACAGGGCCGCTTTCTTAAGCTCATTGCAACAACAACACTCATCAAATATTATTGATACAGCTTTTGGTTTAATTGATGACCAGACACAGGTGGCAGGCAGGATACTGCAGGCTTCTGATCTTGCCAACATCAGCTTCCTCACCAGTACCAAGGCTGTAGTAAATACAAAGGCAGTGGTGAATACAAAAGCGGTGGTAAACGGTGTGCCTGTAAATGACACAACAAGGCTGGTTGAACTTTCTCTTGCTTCCATCTTTGCATACCAGGATAATGATTCTGTAACTACATTGGTAAATACAAAAGCGGTGGTGAACACTAAAGCTGTTGTAAATACTAAAGCTGTTGTAAATACAAAGGCTGTTGTAAACGGAAGCCCAATACTAAACAGCGGTACCGTAAGCGATACCAGCAATGCAAACGTGGCAGTTGTGATAGATGAAGCAGATGTTAACTCTACCACTACATCTTCATTCACCATTAGTGATCTGAAAGGTATCAACTTTGTTACAGGCTACAAAACAGGCAATCACTTTATAGTACCGGCTCCTTTGTTATCAGAAAATTTTGAAGTGTATTATGGCCTCGGTAATTTATCTATTGCACCTGCCGAATTAAAGGTAAAAGCCAATACATGCAATATTGTATATGGTAACCAGCCTTTACTCACTTCTGTTATTACCGGGTTTAAAAATGGTGACCAGGCTGCTACTGTTATCGGTGTAGGACCATCTTATACTGTTTTAAATAGTAGTAACAGTCCCGTAAGTCCGCTAAATATTGGCGCCGGCAATTATCAAATTGTGCCATCTGGTTTGCAGCTTATCCCACCTGCCAATTACAATGTAACGTATGAAAATGCAGCGCTTGTTGTTTCCAAAGCAACACTTACTGCTAAAGCCGTAGATACATTCAGAACTTATGGAAACGCCAATCCTGTTTTCCGCATTGCTTATACAGGCTTTGTATTTAATGATGGTGTGGCAAGTATTACGCCGCCAACAGCCAGCACTACTGCTACCCTCACTTCAACAATTGGCAACTACAGTATTTCATTAACAGGTGGCGCCTCTAATAATTATTCATTTATTAAAAATCCTGGTACAATTACTATAAGCAAGGCAGCACTAACGGTAACAGCAGATACAAAATGTATTGACCAGGGAAGCTCACTTCCAACATTTACTTCCACCATCTCCGGGTTTAAGAATACTGATGCTTCAACAGTTACATCAGGCCCATCGTATTCATTAAGCCCCAGTTGCAGCGGAGCGCCGGGAGTTTATACTATCACTCCTTATGGGCTCAATTTTACGAAGTCTGCTAATTATATCGTTACGTATGTTAGTGGCAAGTTATATATTAACCCAAAGAGTAATAAAGCCAAAAATGTAAAACCTATATTGGATTGTGTTGATACATTGATCAACGATGCATCAGGCTTTAAATACCTGGCAAGATTCTCTTATCAAAATCCAAATGCCACTGCAGTGTATGTTCCAATCGGCACCAATAATATTATCACTGCTTTGGGTAGCTACACTGGTATACAGCCACAGGTATTCCTGCCATCTGGTGGTACTTTCACTATTCCGTTTGATGGTAAAAAACTAACATGGACCTTGAATACTTATAACGGCACTCAAAAAACGGCTGTGGCAAGTATTGCAAGTTCTACTTCTAACAGATGCCAAAGGGCAACATATGCAAGAATACGTACAACAAATACGATTGCAGAAGTGGTGGAACAGAAAACTATGGTTTATCCCAATCCTGTAAAAGACAGGCTCACAGTAGTGTTTAGCAGCATTGGTAAAACTGAAATATCGGTGAAAGATATTCTTGGTAAAACGCATATTATAAAAGCAGTGCAGCAGGGAGAAGGCAACAGTAAAATCTTTGATATGTCTTCATTAAGCAAAGGAATTTATTTCATAACCATCATTGATGATAAAAAACAAAAGACCTTCCGTGTGATAAAATTGTAATAGTTCATAAAACTATTTTACATTTAGGGGGAGGAACCAATTGGTTCCTCCCCCTATTTTTAACTTAACACATGTTGAAAGACACTATGAGTTTGAAAAGGTTTTTCCTTTTTACTGTTTCGGTTTTTATAACCTTGTGTGGTACTGCACAAGTAAATATTGCAGATAGCCTTCGCAAGGTACTTGCAGTTGCAAAAAATGATACAAACAGGGTACACATTTTGCTTGCCCTGAGCAAAAGCAGTTTAAACCTGGTACCGGAAACAGCGCTTATATATGCCAATGATGCACACAAACTTGCCACTGAATTAAAGTTCAAAAGGGGCAGGGCGCAGGCATTAAAAAGCATGGGGATGGTTTATTATAACCAAAGCAAGTATCCTGAAACACTCGATTACTGGACACAATCACTGAACGCATTTGACAGCAGCGGCGATAAAGCAGGCGTGGCAAATATGCTAAGTAATATTGGCGCTGTTTACAGCAACCAGACAGAAGACGACAAAGCACTTGAATATTATTTTAAGGCATTGCCTTATGCAGAGCAATTGAATGATAAGCTACGGGTAGCAACACTGTACATCAATATTGGCAATGTGTATTATCACAATCCTGTTAATCACAATAAAGCACTGGAATATTTTACTAAGGCCCTACCCATTAGTGAAGAATTGGAAGACAACAACACTTTGGGAAGTGCCAGTGCCAACATTGGAGAGATATATCTTGACAAAAACCAGTTTGATTCTGCCCTTTTCTATTTCCAGAAATCAAAGAAATCACTCGACAATTCAGAAGATGAAGCGTATGCGCTGAACAACCTGGGCCGCTTTTATACAAAAAAAGGAAATTACGAAGAAGCCATAAGCTATCACAAAAGCGCCTTTGATACTGCACAAAAAATTGATGGCACTTTGTATATGGCACAGAGTATTTTATACCTCGGCGATGCGTATTATAAAAAAGGAGACTATAAACAAGCCACCGAAACATATAACAGCGCCGTATTTTATGCCCTTAAGATAAGCGACAAAAATATTGAACTGAAAAATGCTTATGCCGGCTTATCATTATCGTATGCACAACAAAAAGATTTTACAAATGCTTACAAATACAATGTGCTTTTATCGCAGGTAAAAGACACTTTATATAACATTGACCTTGATAAAAAACTGGCGGGTTATCAAACCAGTTTCGACCTGTACAAAAAACAGGGGCAGATAGAACTGCTTGAAAAAGACAGGGCTTTCCAGGAAGAAAGTTTGAAAAGACAGAAAACAGTAAAGAATGCTTTAATAGCTGGTCTTGTACTGGTTACCGTTATCATCTTTATTATTTACCGTGACTACAGGAACAAGATCAAGATCAATAAGATACTTGACAGTCAGAAGGTAGAGATTGAGCACCTGCTGCTGAATATTTTGCCAGCAGAAGTAGCAGAAGAGTTACAGAAGACAGGAACGGCTACCCCAAAATATTATGACCGGGCAACTGTATTGTTTACCGATTTTAAAAGTTTCTCTAAACTGGCCGATGATATGTCGCCACAGGAAGTAGTATCTGAACTCAATTCCTGCTTTATAGCGTTTGATGATATTATAGACAAATACGGTCTCGAAAAAATAAAAACCATTGGTGATTCTTATATGTGTGCAGGCGGCATACCTACCGAAGATGACAGCCATGTGGTAAGAATTATTAAAGCCAGTATAGAAATACAACAATGGATGCAGCATAGGAATGACATGCGTACAGAAATGGGCCTGCCTCCCTGGGAAATCAGAATTGGTATTAACACGGGCCCCATTGTAGCTGGTGTGGTGGGCAAAAAGAAATATGCCTACGATATCTGGGGCAGTGCAGTAAATGTTGCCAGCCGCATGGAAAGTAATGGGGAACCGGGCAAAGTGAATATTTCTGCTGCCACCCACGAACTGGTTAAACATAAATTTGCCTGCACTTACCGGGGGAAAATATTTGCCAAGAATATCGGGGAGATAGATATGTTTTTTGTGGACAGGGAATTAGACCCGGTAACATAATGTGCCTGATTAAAGTTAATCCGTTGTATCAATTTCTTCGGTAAAGGCTGTTGCAAAAGCCAAACCCACCTACGCAACTATAAATATAAAACCTGAAAAACTGATTGACAATCATTCAAAATTATTTATGTAATTCAGTCTCAATAAGGGTTTCAGTCCTTTAAGCCTCCTTTAAGCATCATTAAACAGGCAAGAAGTTGGTGTTAAAACAACAAACGCCCAACCTACTTTTGTACAAGAAGATGAGCGTTTGAGCGTATTTAAACTAAAAAAGGTGACAACCAATCGTTAATAGGCAGCAAATATAATATGCGATTTGGTTAAAAAAGTACAACAAGGCAAAAATATTTTAAGATTTTTCATATGGCAAGCAATCGTTAAAAGCCTTCCGTTTCTACGGAAGGCTTTACTTTTATAGCTATTTTGGTTCAAACAACCCTTTCTACCCAATTTTTTTTTCTGCCCTGCTATTAGTATTTTACAACACTACGGTGCATTTAATTTTATAGCATGAAAAAAGACTGGCTGCACTTCATCAACAGGATATTAGACGACAAGCGGCTCAAGCATGAGCATTACTCTGATTACCGTAATGCAAAAGAATACCTGGAATTTAAAATAACCATCACAAGGCTGGTAAAAGATTTCTTCCTTATAGTGGCCGGTATTTTTTCTGCTTCCTTTGGGTTTAAGGGTTTTTTATTGACCAATCACTTTATAGATGGTGGCGCCACAGGTATTTCGCTGCTGCTGTCGGGTATTACTGGTGTTCCGCTGTATATTTTACTGATAGCAGTAAATATTCCTTTTATTATACTGGCTTATGTGGTAATGGGAAGAAATTTTGCCATTAAAACAGCCATGGCCATTTGCGGACTGGCGCTTTGTGTGGCTACCGTAAACTTTCCCAATGTTACAAACGATAACCTGCTGGTAGCTGTTTTTGGCGGCTTCTTTTTGGGTGCAGGCATTGGCCTGGCTGTAAGGGGCGGCGCTGTAATTGACGGTACTGAAGTACTGGCGATTTTTCTCAGCAAAAAATTCGGGCTTACCATTGGTGATGTTATCATACTCATCAACATCATCATATTTTCTGCCGCAGCAAAATTTCTTGGTATAAACGTGGCGCTTTATTCTATGATAACTTATTTGTCTGCTTCCAAAACGCTTGATTTTATTGTAGAAGGTATTGAAGAATACATTGGGGTTACCATCGTATCATCGCATTTTGAAGAAATACGGAGCATGATAATAAACAAGATGGGCCGGGGTGTTACTATCATTACAGGCAAAAGGGGTTTTGGCAAACATGGTGAAACAAAAGATATTGATATTATTTACAGTGTTATCACAAGGCTTGAAGTACATAAAATGAATACTGAGATACAAAAAATTGATCCCAGCAGTTTTGTGGTAATGACCAGTGTAAAAGATACCAAAGGTGGAATGATAAAAAAACGGCCGCTGAAACATTAACGGTTTGAAGTTTACTGTTAAATGAGCATACCCTAAACAATACCTGGCTCTTTTATCAATTAACCATTAACAAATAACCGGTTACAATAAGCAGCACTCTGCCAATTTTAACAATCTATCAATTAAACAACCACAGAATCCTGTAAATTTACAGCAGTGATAAAGTGCTTACCTATATATAAGTTTACGCCTGTAATCATTCTCTTTACCCTGTTTTTTTTTGCAGGCAATAAAGTAATTGCACAATATGCTGCCAACGATACCATACAAAGCTTTGCAGTAATATACAATGGTGATACTATTGAAGCAAAAACACTGGCGCCGGTATGGCTGAGAAGTTTTGAAAGCAGGGACCAGGCCAACCGCAGGGCAGAATGGACAAGGTTGAGGAATGCCATTTATGTTACTTATCCATATGCAAAAAAGGCAGGTGTGGTAATGAATGATATCAATGCAAATCTGACAAACGTTACTGATAAGGCAGCAAGAAAAAAATATATCAAATCAAGAGAAAAAGAATTGAAAAAAGAATTTGCTGATCCATTGACGAACCTCTCTGTGTACCAGGGAAAAGTGCTGATGAAACTGATCAACAGGGAAACAGGTAATAACTGCTATGAAATAATCAAGGAATACAAAGGGGGTTTTATCGCAAGGTTTTATCAAACCGTAGCCTTCTTTTTTGGCAGCAACCTCAAGCAGCCTTATGATATAAATGGAGAAGAAAAAGAGATGGAAAAAATTGTGAAGGAAGTGGAAAGGATGTATGGGTACAGGAGTTGAAACGTTCGAAGGTTTAATACGTTTAAATCGTTTAACCCGTTCCTGTAAAACTATCTTCAATACAGTTTCATAAGCACTTGTTTACTAATACTCACATCTGCATTTAATACTGCAAACATTATCTTTACAAAAAATAGACTTTCCTAACGATTTAGACGTATTAAACGCCTTAAACGTTTTAAACGTTAGAAAAATGAAACTCGATATTCTTGCCTTTGGTGTACACCCCGATGATGTTGAACTTGGCTGTGCAGGTGTTTTGCTTATTGAAAAATTAAATGGCAAAAAAACCGGCGTTATTGATTTAACAAAAGGCGAATTAGGCACAAGAGGCTCTGCAGAAATAAGAGAAAAAGAAGCCGCTGCTGCTGCAAAAATTTTACAATTAGATGTAAGGGAAAACCTTGGCCTGGCAGATGGCTTTTTTAAAAATGATGAAGCACATCAACGCAAAGTAATTAGCCGCCATCAGAAAATACCAGCCTGAAATTATTTTATGCAATGCACCGGAAGACCGCCATCCCGACCATGGCCGCAGTGCACAATTAGTGGAAGATGCCAGCTTTTTATCAGGCTTAAGAAAAATTGAAACCCGGGATGAAAACGGGCAAGTACAGGAAGCCTGGAAACCTACATATGTTTTTAATTATCTACAGGATCGATATCTGCATCCCAGCTTTCGTAATTGATATTTCTGATGTGATAGAGAAAAAAATTGAAAGTATTAAAGCCTACGGCACACAGTTTTATAATCCTGGTAATGATGAACCGGAAACCTATATCTCCACACCTGATTTTTTAGACAGTATCATTTACCGCAGCAAAATGCTGGGCAAAATGATCGGTGTAAAATATGCCGAAGGCTTTATCAGTAAAAAAATGATTGGCTTTGTTAACTTCAATGCACTGATAGCCAATATAACATGATGTATTGATGTGAGAAACAATTTAACATCTTTGGCACATAAACTTAAACAAAATACTTCTTTTTCGCTATTAAAATTGTACCTTGCAGCCCTCACAAAAAACATAGATCCAATACATGGCAACTCCAAAATTTTTACAAAACTCCAATAATTTTCACCAGGAATTAAAACGCAGGGTTAACGCATATTTTGAGGATAAGAAAAAAGTCGGCCACAGGTAATTTCGGCCTGTTTTTTAAAGCCGGTTTATTCGTTTTTTCTTATGTGGCATTATATGTTCACCTTGTTTATTTTCACTCCCCCTGTTTGGTTAGCTATTATAGAATGTATTGTATTAGGCGGCGTTGCTGCAGCTATTGGTTTTAATGTAATGCATGATGGCGGCCACGGCAGTTTCAGCAAAAGCAAAACATGGAATAAACTTGCCGCTGTATCTGCAAACTTTATGGGTGTAAGCCATATTATGTGGGCAATGAAACATAATATCATTCACCATACTTATACAAACATTGACGGCGTGGATGATGACATTGAGATCAAGCCTTACCTGCGTATGTGTGCCACACAAAAACGCCGTAAGATCCATCGCTTTCAGCACTATCTATGTATGGGTGCTGTATTGCCTGCTTCACATTTTCTGGATATTCCTTTTTGATTATAAAAAATATTTTACCAAGAAGATCGGCACTGTTCCCATTAAAAAAATGAGTACACAGGAGCACATTGCTTTTTGGGCTGCCAAAGTTTTATACTTATCCCTATTCATTATCCTTCCAATTTATATGCTTGGATTTTTAAAATTCAGCATTGGTTTTTTAATTGCCACTATTTTTACCGGCTTTGTGATCAGCGTGGTTTTTCAATTGGCACACACAGTGGAAGAAACTGAATTTCCTATGCCTGAAGGTGATACTAATAAGATTGAAAATGAATGGGCCATACACCAGGTACAAACCACCGCTAATTTTGCTACAAAAAACAAATTGATATCATGGTTGGTTGGAGGATTGAACTTCCAGATCGAACATCACCTTTTTCCAAAAGTTTCTCATGTCCATTATCCTGCTATCAGCAAGATCATCAAGCAAACCTGCGAAGATTTTAATATTAAATACATTGAATTCCCTAAAATGCGATCTGCTATTGCGTCGCACAGCTCCTTATTGAGGCGGATGGGAAGGACAGCTTAATAAATTGCATTAACAAAATAAAAAAATCTCCCGGTTAAGCCGGGAGATTTTTTTATTTACCTTACAATCATAATTAAACTATTAGTATGGCAAAGTCAACATGGCACTAAAAGCATAAACAAACACTACACTTTGGAGATAAGGTTGCAGATTCTATTGCCTCCGTGATGGGTTCATGGAACTTCCTGATATGGCAAACAGTGATAGTGGCTATATGGATGCTGTTAAATGTGGTGGCGTTTATGCGCCACTGGGATCCTTATCCATTTATTCTTCTTAACCTGGTATTCTCTACGCAGGCGGCTTATGCTGCGCCTTTAATTATGATGAGCCAGAACAGGCAGGCAGCAAGGGACAGGATACAGGCAGAAGATGATTATTCCTGTAACATTGAAGCAAAACAGGAAATTGAGGCGTTGCAGATACATCTGAGCAAAATTGAAACAGAAAAACTAGATAAGTTAATTGTAATGCTGCAGGAAATGAAAGCAGCACAACAGAAATAAGTACAGTTATAAATTGGTCCCACTAAGAAATAAAGGAAACCAGGAAAAATACTTTGCCGGCTTTGTGCCTCTTTGGGAAATAAGCTACACAATTGCTTGTACAGTTTTTGTAAATTTGCCAGCACAATAGAAAAAAATGACAGAAGAAAAGAGCCTGAATTTTATTGAAGAGATCATAGAAGAGGATTTAAAGAATGGAAAATACACTTCGATCCTTACCCGTTTTCCGCCAGAACCAAATGGCTATCTACATATTGGCCATGCTAAAAGCATTTGCCTCAACTTTGGATTGGGAATAAAATATGGCGGTAAAACAAATCTCCGTTTTGATGACACTAATCCTACCAAAGAAGAAACAGAATATGTTGACAGTATAAAAGAAGATGTGCAATGGCTGGGTTTTAGTTGGGCCAATGAAGTATATGCCAGTGATTATTTTGGTGAGCTGTACAATTATGCAGTAACATTAATTAAAAAAGAGCTGGCTTATGTGGATGATTCCACTGCAGAAGAAATTGCAGGTTTGAAAGGCACTCACACACAACCTGGAACAGATAGCCAATACCGCAACAGAAGTGTGGAAGAAAACCTTCGCCTCTTTGCAGAGATGAAAGAAGGCAAATACAAAGACGGTGAAAAAGTATTGAGGGCAAAAATTGATATGGCGGCATCCAACATGCACATGAGGGATCCCATTCTTTATCGTACCAAGCATGCACACCATCACCGCACTGGCGATGCATGGTGTATATACCCGATGTATGATTTTGCACATGGGCAAAGCGACAGCATTGAAAAAATAACACATAGCATTTGCACACTGGAATTTATTCCGCACAGGGAATTGTACGACTGGCTTATTGAGAAACTGGAAATATTCCCATCCAAACAATACGAATTTGCAAGGCTGAATATGAACTACACTGTAATGAGCAAGCGTAAGTTGCTGCAGTTGGTAGAAGAAAAACATGTAAGCGGCTGGGATGACCCCCGTATGCCAACCATCTGTGGTATGCGTAGGCGTGGCTATACTGCAGAAAGTATCAGGAATTTTTGTGACCGTATTGGTGTTGCAAAAAGAGAAAACCTGATTGATATAGGATTGCTTGAATTTTGTGTAAGGGAAGACCTGAACAAAAAAGCAATGAGGGCAATGGCAGTGATTGATCCTGTAAAACTTGTCATCACCAACTTTCCTGGAAACGAAACAGAGCAACTAACGGTAGAGAATGGCCCGGATGAAAGCTTTGGCAACAGGACAGTTCCATTGTCTAAAGAAGTATGGATAGAAAGGGAAGATTTTATGGAAGTGCCTGCTAAAAAATACTTCCGTTTATACCCCGGTTCAAAAGTGAGATTGAAGAGTGCTTATATAGTTGAATGCACCAGCTGCACTAAAGACAGTGATGGCAATGTTACAGAAATACAATGTACTTATATTCCTGAAAGCAGGAGCAGCAATGATACAAGCGGCGTAAGTGTAAAAGCCACCATTCACTGGGTGAGTGTGGCACATGCCCTGAAAGCAGAGATACGTATGTATGACAGGCTCTTTAAAGTAGAAAACCCTGCAGATGAAGAAGGAGATTTTAAAGAATATATCAATGCAGATTCTTTGCAAACAATTCCAGCGTATGTAGAACCTTCATTAAAAGAAGCCGCTGTTGGTGCCAATTACCAGTTCTTACGCAAAGGATATTTTTGTTTGGATAAAGACAGTAGTAATGATAAATTTATTTTCAACAGGACTGTAACACTAAAAGATGCCTGGGCTAAAGAAGTAAAAAAGAATTAAGCCAAAGAACTATAACGAATAAGAATGGCGCAACTACGTTGCGCCATCTTTTTTAAAGCGATTCCGTCATAAGTTAAAGCAAAGGCTTTAAGTAACCATCTCCTGTATTACTTCTTTCAAAAAAAACAAAATGTCAGAATAACAGGGATGAAATTGCATAAATTTGTGCTCTCACAAAAAAAATACAATCGAAAAAATATGAGCACTTCAGACCAAAGCAAATGCCCCTTTCTTAACGGGCAACTGACTTCTACAGCAGGTACCGGAACATCTAATAAAGATTGGTGGCCAAATAGCCTGAACCTGAATATTCTTCGTCAACATTCTTCCCTCTCCGATCCAATGGATAAAGACTTTGATTATGCAGCAGCATTTAAAAGTCTTGATTTGGAAGCTTTGAAAAAAGATCTTCATGCACTTATGACTGATTCACAAGATTGGTGGCCGGCAGATTTTGGCCATTATGGTGGATTATTTATCCGTATGGCGTGGCATAGTGCCGGAACGTACCGCACAGGCGATGGCCGCGGGGGTGCTGGTGCAGGGCAGCAACGTTTTGCTCCGCTGAATAGCTGGCCCGATAACGTTAGTCTTGATAAGGCACGCAGGTTACTTTGGCCAATCAAACAGAAATATGGCAATAAAATTTCCTGGGCAGACCTGATGATACTAACAGGAAACATTGCATTGGAATCTATGGGCTTTAAAACATTTGGGTTTGCCGGCGGCCGCAAAGATGTGTGGGAGGCTGAACAGGATGTGTATTGGGGCAGCGAAACCTCCTGGCTGGGTGGTGATATCCGCTATATGCATGGTTCACATGGCTTGGATAAAGGTGGTGGCGTGGTATCATCTGACGATAACGCTGATGGACATATACATTCCCGCAAGTTGGAAAACCCATTGGCGGCTGTGCAAATGGGTTTGATATATGTAAACCCGGAAGGGCCAGATGGCAATCCGGATCCAATAGCTGCGGCAAGAGATATCCGTGATACATTTGACCGCATGGCAATGAATGATGAAGAAACAGTGGCACTGATAGCAGGTGGACATAGTTTTGGCAAAACACATGGTGCTGCACCAGCCACACATGTAGGCAAAGAGCCCGAAGCAGCGGGTATAGAATCGCAGGGCTTTGGATGGAACAGCAGCTATGGCAGCGGCAAAGGTGCTGACACAATCACCAGTGGCTTAGAAGTTACCTGGACAAAAACACCTACCAAGTGGAGCAACAACTTTTTTGAAAACCTTTTTGGCTTTGAATGGGAGCTTACCAAAAGCCCGGCAGGTGCACACCAGTGGGTAGCAAAAAATGCAGAAGATATTATTCCGGATGCGTATGATGCAAACAAGAAGCACAAGCCGATGATGCTTACAACGGATCTTTCATTAAGGTTTGATCCGGTATACGAAAAAATCTCCAGGCGCTTTTTAGAAAATCCAGCTGCATTTGCAGATGCATTTGCCCGTGCATGGTTTAAACTAACACACCGTGATATGGGTCCACGTGCACTTTATCTTGGTGCCGATGTACCGCAAGAAATATTGATATGGCAGGACCCATTGCCTGCAGTGGAACATGAACTGGTAAACGATGCAGATGTAGCTGCTTTAAAAAATAAATTACTAAACAGTGGTTTATCTGTTTCTGAATTGGTTTCTACAGCATGGGCTTCTGCTTCTACTTTCCGTGGGTCTGACAAACGTGGCGGTGCCAATGGTGCCCGTATCCGTTTGGCTCCCCAAAAAAAATGGGAGGTAAATAACCCTGTGCAGTTAAATACAGTATTGGTAAAACTGGAATCAATTCAAAAAGAATTTAATGCAGGTAATAAAAAGATATCGCTTGCTGACCTCATCGTACTTGGTGGTTGTGCAGCGGTAGAAAAAGCGGCAAAAGATGCAGGGCAGAATGTAACAGTGCCGTTTACCCCGGGCCGTGTTGACGCAGGCCTGGATCAAACAGATGTAGAATCGTTTGATGTATTAGAGCCAAGAGCTGATGGCTTCAGAAATTATCAATCTCCTGCGTACAGGATGGTACCTGCAGAAACATTGTTGATCGATAAAGCACATTTACTAAAGCTAACTGCACCTGAAATGACAGTGTTATTGGCTGGATTAAGAACGCTTGATACAAATTATAATGGATCTAAGCATGGCATATTTACTGATCGTACGCAGGTATTAACAAACGACTTTTTTGTAAACTTGTTGAGCATGGATATAACCTGGAAAGCTGTTGATGAAACTAACACTGTATATGAAGGAACCGACCGGAAAACCGGAAAGGTTAAATATACTGCCACCCGTGCTGACCTTGTTTTTGGTTCTAATGCAGAACTGAGGGCTATTGCGGAAGTGTATGCACAGGATGACAACAAAGCTAAGTTTGCAAATGATTTTGTGGCAGCATGGACTAAAGTGATGAATGCCGACAGGTTTGATATTGCCAAATAAGTAATAGAGTTTAATAGAAAAGCAGGCTGTCAGATGCCTGCTTTTTTATGCAATAAAATGTTTCCTGCTTATTATTGTTTCACCAGCTTTACGCTATTTGCAAACCTTTAAAAATTAAAATAAGAATGGCGCAGCTTCTCTGCGCCATTCTTATTTACCTTCTTTTCTTTTTTACCCTTTTAGCAATTTCTATAGATCAAACTTTATCCCCTGCGCCAGCGGCAATTTATCCGTATAGTTAATGGTATTCGTCTGACGCCTCATGTACACTTTCCATGCATCACTACCACTCTCCCTTCCACCGCCAGTTTCTTTTTCACCACCAAACGCACCACCAATTTCTGCACCGCTTGTTCCAATATTTACATTTGCAATACCGCAATCACTGCCTGCATAAGACAAAAACTTTTCTGCTTCTCTCAAATTAGTTGTCATGATCGCAGAACTCAATCCCTGCGGCACTCCATTCTGCAAAGCGATCGCTTCATCAATCGTTTTGTATTTCATAATGTATAAGATCGGCGCAAAAGTCTCATGCTGCACAATTTCATAACTGTTCTTTGCTTCCGCAATACATGGCTTCACATAACAACCGCTTTCATAACCTTTACCTTTCAGCACACCGCCTTCCACAATAAAATTGCAGCCTTCTGCTTTTCCTTTTTCAATTGCTTTTACATACATATCAACAGCGGCTGTATCAATCAACGGGCCTACATGATTTTTCTGGTCAAGAGGATTACCAATTTTTAATTGCTTGTAGGCGTTCACCAATTTCTCTTTGAATTTGTTGTACACTTTTTCATGGATAATTAATCTACGTGTAGTAGTACAACGTTGCCCTGCTGTGCCCACCGCACCAAATGCAGCACCTATCAACGACATATCCAAATCTGCATCCGGCGTAATGATGATGGCATTATTGCCACCTAATTCCAATAAACTTTTTCCCAATCTTGCAGCTACTGCGCCTGCCAATGCCTTGCCCATTCTTGTACTGCCGGTTGCACTCATCAGTGGTATCCTTGTATCATTGCTCATCCATTCACCAACCGTTCTGTCGCCAATAATTAAATTATTTACGCCTTCCGGCACATTGTTTTTCTTAAACACTTTCGCTGTTATATTCTGGCAAGCCACAGCACACAATGGTGTTTTTTCACTCGGCTTCCACACACACACATTGCCACAAACCCAGGCCAGCATCGTATTCCAGCTCCACACTGCCACCGGGAAATTAAACGCAGAAATAATCCCGACAATTCCTATCGGGTGATATTGTTCATACATCCTGTGCCCCGGTCTTTCACTATGCATCGTTAAGCCATGCAATTGCCTGCTTAACCCAACAGCAAAATCACAGATGTCGATCATCTCCTGCACTTCCCCTAAGCCTTCCTGTAAACTCTTGCCCATTTCAAAACTCACCAGTTCACCCAGTGCCTGTTTATTCGCTCTTAATTCATCACCAATTTGCCGAACAATCTCGCCACGTTTTGGTGCCGGCCAGGTACGCCATTCTTCAAACGCAGTTTGTGCGGTGGCCATCACAACTTCATAACTGTTTTTATCAGCGCAGCTAACCGCACCAATTAATTTGCCATTCACCGGGCTGTAACTTTCAATCGTTGCGCCTTTACTTGCCATCCATTTTGTGCCGGTGCTAACACCTTTATTTTTTTGCTGAACATTTAATGCAGAAAGAAATTTCATATCGCTTTTTATTTAGGGGGCAAAGGTAAGAAGGTGGAGCTAATTGTTGAATGGATGAATTGTTGAATTGTTTTGAGCCGGGCTGAGAAGCTTTGAGGGGTCTCGTCAGTAATGACGAGATCGCACTCTTGTACGGAACATTTTTATTGAGCTTACTCAAGCTGGTACACTTTCATACTCGTTGTCAAATTAAAGTACACCCGAGGTTTGTATATTTGAGAGTTGGCTGTAATATTAAAATCCAGAAATCATTGAAGAAAATCCTAACAGTATTTACTATACTTTTCTTTTTAATAAATGATGGTTGTTCATCGGAGTCAGAGAACCGGGAAAAACTCGTATCAGCTTTCGAAGAAAACTTTGGCTTTAGGCCACCCAAATCTGTTGAAAAGATAAAACTGAAAAATTTGACAATATATGACACTCAAGTTCACTGGATGTCATTTACCTATGACTTCAAAGTATTAAATAAAATAATAGCCCATGATCAACCTCTAAGTGTTGCTGAAAACCATAGTTCAAAATTTCAAGATATAATTGAAGAGTTGAGAAAAAATGAAAATAATCCCCAATGGCTAATATTACCCAATGACAAAACTGATAGGATTTATTATAAAAAAGATTTTTTAGCCCACACGTTTAGCGAATACTTTTTGTGGGCCAATAATGAAAAGGCAATGACTTTTTTATATGTCAGTTTCTTTGATTAATATAATACTACTGCCAACAAGAGTTTTTTCCGCTCCGGGTCTTCCCTAAATAATTAGAGTTCCAAGGCGAGTCTCTGCCATAGCCCGTGCGCCAGCCTGCAGGACTCGCCGCAGTTCAGCAGAGTGCAAGTGTTATTGCTGTTAATTTAAACACTCTAACCGCTATGCGGCGAGTCCAAAGGCTTTGCTGCAAACCCATCAGTTGAGACATCGCATGGGAACCCTGAAATTTATAGAGTGGATGTATTCAGGTTGAAGACTCAGAAAAAATAAGTTGTTCGGAAATTCCAGACAACAGGGTATGAAATAAAAAATGTATTGAGTAAAATCGGAAATCCTTATTTTTCATTCCTTGCAAAGTCTTACATCATTCTTCACTTACCCTGAAAATTATAAATTCTCAGGCTGCCACTTTCCCTCATAACAAATTGTATTAAATTCGTATCATGTCAAAAAGAATAATAAACGGGTTTCCATTTGTATCATACAGTAAAGAACCTGTTGCCGCAGATGAAATGAAAGAAAAGGCAGCAGCATTTTATAAATGGATGGATGCAAGGCGTACCTGCCGTGATTTTTCTGACCGGCCTGTACCAATGCAGGTGATGGAGAATATTTTATTGAGTGCATCCACAGCACCATCAGGGGCACACAAGCAACCCTGGATTTTTTGTGTGATAAGCGACATAGCAATTAAAAAACAAATAAGGGCAGCAGCAGAAAAAGAAGAAAAAGAAAGCTATGAAAACAGGATGAGTGAAGAGTGGCTGCAGGATTTGGCACCTATCGGCACAGACTGGAATAAACCTTTTATTGAAACCGCTCCTTACATTATTGTGGTATTCAGCAGAAGCTATGAAGTGAGGGATAATGGACACAAACACCAAAACTATTATGTAAAAGAAAGCGTGGGCATTGCCTGTGGTTTTTTATTGGCTGCCATTCATGATGCAGGATTGGTTGCACTAACGCATACGCCGAGCCCAATGAATTTTTTAAGTAAAATCCTTAACCGCCCCGAAAATGAAAAACCTTATTTATTAATCCCTGTCGGGTATTGTGGGGATGAATGCTGGGTGCCGGATATTAAAAGAAAATCACTGGATGAAATTGCTGTATTTTATTAAATTAAGGTTGGGCTGTAGCTTAAATTGAAGATAAAAAATTGAGGCAGAATACATTACTCTCCCCTTCAATCCTGCTCATGCAAGTATACACTATTAGAAATTGTGTGGCGATACAAAGCCAGCAACCCCTCTTGTAAATTAAAAACTACCTTCGCCACATATCTTCTTCTTTATGACTTTTGATGATTTGAATTTAAACACAGCGCTCCTCTCTGCATTAGACGACCTTGGCTACACCACTCCCACCACCATACAGGAAAGAGTGTTCCCCATCGTCATGTCCGGCAGGGATGTATGCGGCATTGCACAAACAGGTACCGGCAAAACATTCGCTTACCTGCTGCCCTGCCTGCGGCAATGGAAATTTTCAAAAGATAAATCACCACAAATATTGATAATTGTGCCAACAAGGGAACTGGTAGCGCAGGTAGTGGAAGGCGTAAAAAAACTAACGCCATACATGAGCCTTATTGTAACAGGTGTGTATGGTGGTGTAAACATCAACACACAAAAATTAGAAGTGGAAAAAGGTGTGGATGTATTGGTAGCCACACCCGGCAGGCTGTACGATCTTGCCATTGCGGGTGCCTTTAAAACAAAAACAATAAAAAGGCTGGTGATAGATGAAGTGGATGAAATGCTGAACCTCGGCTTTCGTACACAATTAAAAAACATACTGGATCTGTTACCAGCCAAAAGACAAAACCTGTTGTTCTCCGCCACCATTACCGAAGAAATAGAAACACTCATTGAAACCTATTTTAATGATCCCTTAAGAGTAGAAGCAGCACCAACTGGTTCGCCATTAGAAAACATTATACAAACAGGCTATGAAGTACCGAACTTCAATACCAAAGTAAACCTGCTGGAATTATTATTAACAGAAGACGAAAGCATGACGAAGGTGCTGGTGTTTGCAGCTACCAAACAATTGGCCGATGAACTATACGAAAAGTTAGAACCAATCTACCCCGGTACGGCAGGCTTGATACATTCCAACAAAGAACAGAACCACCGCTTTAACACCGTAAAACAATTTAAGGAAGGTACGTACCGCTTTATCATTGCAACAGACATTGTAGCAAGAGGCATTGATGTAAGCGGCGTAACACATGTTATCAATTTTGATGTACCGGCTGTACCGGAAAATTATATTCACCGTATTGGGCGTACGGGCAGGTACGATAAAAAAGGGGTGTCCATTACGTTTATCACAGAAAAAGAAAAACCACTGCAAGCTGCTATTGAAGCGTTGATGAAGTATGAAATCCCCATTACGCCATTGCCTGCCAACCTGGTGATGAGTGATGTGCTGACAGAAGACGAGAAACCAAAAGTGTATATGAAAATTATACAGCCAAAAAAACGTAAGAAAGAAGAAGTTGGGCCAGCCTTTCATGAAAAATCAGCCAAGAACAGCAAGGTGAATTTTATTGTAAGAAAGAAAGACAGGATGATGGCGAAGTATGGCAAGCCAATAAAAAGAGGGAGAAAAAAATAAAGAATTTCCACGCAAAGACGCAAAATTTTATAAGCCGCAATAATTCTCTTTGCCTCTTTGCTTTCTTTGCGTTTTGGCGTGAAAAGCTATCCAGTCTTACTGTCAATCATCCTCACATACAAATCCTCCACCTTCTTTCTTGCCCAGGGAGTTTTGCGTAAAAAAGTAAGGCTCGATTTGATGCTGGGATTGCTGGTAAAACAATTTATCCGGATCATTTCTCCCAGTGCTTCCCATCCAAAATGAGCAACAAGTTCAGTTAATATAGCTTCTAATGTCTTGCCATGCAATGGGTCTTGTGATATCATTAGCAATGCTTGATCTTTTAAATACGTTTCAACCAACCTGTTATACTCATCCGGCTGCGGTGTGCTTTTGTCACTTCATGTTCCATCTCATCACTTTTAAAAAATACCGCTGTTTGTGAATGAGGCAATATCTTTTGCACTTCCCCATTTTGATAAACCAATAATTGTCCGCCATCTTCTTCCAGCCAGTTTTTATTCAAATAATTGATCAATGAATATTTGCGGTTGCTGTCATTCTGAAACTGATCCTTATGGCGTTTATAAAAACTTCCTTCTTCATACACAGCATAATGAAATTCATACGCATTGATCCCGGTGTAGCAGGTACTGTTCAGCCGCTCTATAAAATCTTCCGCCAGTTGCAAAAACTCCTGTTCAAAAATATTATCATGGCCTTTATCCATCCAGTAAATTTTATCGCTCCGGATTTTTTGCCCGGCATCCTTCGCAGTTTCATTGCCAATTCCTGCGGCCGTCATCAGCCCATCGCTTTGCAAATCTTCTATATTTTGATGCAATCCTTCAGAAAGCCCTTTATTTAAAAAACCGGCATCAATGCCAATATTGTTCTTGAGGTAGGTATCAATTAACAGATCAAAGGGGTTCTCCATTATATATGTTGAACAGGCAAGATACTCTTTTGTATGCCTTTGCGGCATTTACGCATGATTTGGGCGTATAAACACCCTTTATTCAATTAAATCCGCCCGTTCCGGCAATTAACCCTATCTTCACGCCGTGATAATAGCTCACTGAGCAAATCGTTTACAGACAGATTCAATTTTTTACTTTCTTCAGCGTATTAATTTTCTCTTCTTAAAAGTTACTCTCTGGTTACCGTCACAGGTATTTTATTTTAATCATATTTAATTTTTAAGCGCATGAAAATTTATGCATCCAATTTAAGTTTCAACACAGGTGATGATGAACTTAACGAAATTTTTTCTCAATTTGGTTCAGTTACATCTGCCAAAGTAATTACAGACAGGGAAACCGGCCGCTCACGTGGTTTTGGTTTTATCGAAATGTCTAGTGAAGATGACGGACAGGCAGCTATCAAAGGCCTGAACGGAAAAGAAGTAGAAGGCAGGGCAATGGCTGTATCTGTAGCAAAAGAAAAAACAGAAAGAAGCAATAGCGGCGGTGGTTACGGTGGTGGCCGTGGCGGTGGTGGCAACAGGTGGTAATTACAACCTTATTCTACTATACACAAAAGAGTCTCTTACGAGGCTCTTTTTTTATTCATAGAATATACTGCCCAAAAAAATTCCTAATTCCATAACTCTGAAAAAATTGCTGACAGAGATTTACTTTTATAAAATAAATGAGTAACATGATACAGCCTGAACAATTAAACGATCTTATAAAAAACCGCCGCTCTGTTTTTCCTGACCAGTTTGATGCCGGTAAAAAGGTAGATGATGGAATTGTAAAACAAATATTGGTGAATGCAACCTGGGCACCCAATCACGGGCAGGGTGAGCCCTGGCAGTTTACCGTTTTCACAGGAGATGGGTTAAAAGCATTTGCCAATTTTCAAAGCGACTTATACAAACAGGAAGCTGGCGATACTTTTAAAGAAGATAAATATCAAAAGATGAAAGTGCAGCCATTAAGAGCATCGCATATTATTTCGCTGGCAACAAAACGCAGCACCAAAAAAGCCATTCCTGAAATTGAAGATATTGAAGCGGTGGCCTGTGCTGTACAGAATATTTACTTATCTGTAAGCGCTTATAGCCTCGGTGGCTACTGGACAACCGGCGGCATTACTTACATGGAAAAAGCAAAACCATTCTTTGGCCTGGGTGAAGAAGATAATCTGCTTGGCTTTTTTTATATCGGCCATGTGGCTGTACCATCACCTGCAGCCAAAAGAATTTCACTTGAAGAAAAAGTGAAGTGGGTTACTGAGTAATTTTTATTTCCCACAAAGGCACAAAGAAAACAAAGAAAAATACGGTAGCGAACTTCGTGGCTTTGTGGAAAACTGGTAAAACCTTATCTTCCCTCTACACTAATAAAACGATGCAGCAAAAACAATACGGCATTTTTTCACTCCCGGTAATCGTAGGCTCACTTGGTTTTTTTGTAGATATCTACGACCTGCTCCTCTTCAATATTGTTCGAAAAAAAAGTTTTGAAGATCTCGGCGTAACAGGCGATGCCATAAAAACTTTAGGTGAGAATACTTTGAACTGGCAGATGCTTGGCCTGGTAATAGGCGGCATTGTGTGGGGCATTATAGGTGATAAAAAAGGAAGGAAGAGTGTTCTATTTGGTTCCATACTGCTGTATTCATTGGCAACTTTTGCCAATGGGTTTGTAACCAATGTGGAACAATATACCTGGCTGCGTTTTATTGCAGCGCTTGGGCTTGCCGGCGAATTGGGCGCCAGCATTACACTCACCAGCGAAATGCTGCCAAAAGAAAAACGAGGCATTGCATCTGCCATCATTGCCACCAGCGGTGTAATGGGATGCATTGCTGCTTACTTCGTATATAATTTAAGTGGCGAAAACTGGCGGCTGTGTTATTATATTGGCGGTGGCATGGGAATAGCATTATTATTTTTACGTGCAGGTTTTTTAGAAAGCAGGATGTATGATGCAGTGAAAGAGTCGAAAGTGGTGGTGGGAAATTTCTTTATGTTCTTTACCAGCAAAGAAAGATTTATACGTTACTTCCGTGGTATTTTAATCGGGCTGCCGGTGTGGTATGTTATTGGTGTCCTCATTTCTTTTTCCAACGATTTTGCAGAAGAATTTAAAATTACCGGTTTTGACCAACCTACAGCATTGATGCTGCAATATGCAGCGCTGGCATTTGGTGATATGGGGGCCGGCATTTTCAGTAATTATATTAAGAGCAGGAAAAAGACACTGATCATTTATTATATTATCACGGCTGTTTTTGTCTTTTTATTCTTTGCATTAGAAGGTGGTGGCAACGCTTTCAATATGTACCTGTTGTGTATGGGGCTTGGCTTTGGCTCCGGCATTTCTGTTTTATATATCACTATGAGTGCAGAACAGTTTGGTACTAACCTGCGTGCCACTGCGGCTATTTCTATTCCTAATTTAGTTCGTGGCTTTGTAATACCAATTTCATTCCTGTTCAAATTTTTGCGTAGCGACAATGTATTCAAGGATTATGTTACCGGCGCTTATGTTACCGGCGCTATCGTATTAGTGATTGGGTTTGTAGCTGTATTATACACCAAAGAAACTTTTGGTAAAGATCTTGATTTTACAGAAACATAATTTATACGGCTAAAGCAATTAAAAAAGCTGTTGAAAAAAATCCGCACCTGCTACAAAAGAATAAACAGCAAAACAGTTTATTAAAAGCTGAAAACATTTCAGAGCGATGAAGAATTAAAAAAGATACAGCGCTATTTTAAATCGGGTGAAGGCCAGTATGGCGAAGGCGATACATCTATGGGAGTAAAAATGGGAACCTGTTTACCCTCGCCAAAGAGTTTGCAGATATGCCGGTAAAGGAACTGGAAAAATTATTGGAAAGCCCATCCATGAAGTAAGAGCTGGTGCTGTCAGCATCATGGATAAAGCAAGCCCTAATAAAAAAATTACACCGGAGAGATTAAAAGATTTTTTCGACCTCTACATAAAAAGACAAGACCGCATCAACAACTGGGACCTGGTTGATTTTGGATGTTTACACATGACAGGCAGTTATCTTTTTGATAAGCAACGAAATATTTTATACAAAATGGCCAAATCAAAAAACCTTTGGGAACGGCGCTCTGCCATTTTAAACACCACCAATTTTATTCGCCAGGGTCAATCAGATGATACTTTTGCCATTGCAGAAATGCTTATTAATGACAAAGAAGACCTTGTGCATAAAGCCACCGGGTGGATGCTACGTTTTGCTGTCACAAAAGACAAAAAGAAATTACTGGGGCTTTTAGACAAGTATGCAGCCACCATGCCACGTGTATTGCTCCGTTATTCCATTGAGCATTTTTCTCCGAAGGAAAAGGACCATTATATGGGCATGAAGAAAAAAAAGTTTCGCTTTAGTACCGTATTTTATACTTTTATATCAAGGCTAAAAACAGTAATCACATATTCATCAATTTTTTCCCCATTTAGCAAAATGGCTGAAAGCCTTTACAGTCCATCATTCCGGTAGAAATTCCAACTTGATCTGCCCTCACTAATTAATTAAACGTTTGTTTAACTCAAGCAATTGTTTAATTTTGCACTCTCTAATTAAAATCCGGTTGTGCAGAACGAAAACTGGTTTTACTTTGTTTAAGAAATGTTTTATTGAATTTATGCTACAACTGTTTATAAAAAGATCACTACTCCTGTTTGTTATTTTTAGTTTCCCGGCAATTGTATTTCCACAAAATGCTACAGACAGTTTGCTGGCATCCGCTACTTTGCAAAATGTAGTTGGGTACGCCATTAAACACCAGCCATTGATACAGCAGGCTCAGATTGATGAAACTATCATCAATAATACCATTAAATCAAAGCTGGCCGACTGGTTTCCGCAGGTGAATTTTAATTACAGCCTGCAACATAATTTCCAGATACAGCAGGCAATTATTGCAGGCAATGCTGTAAGATTAGGTGTGGAAAATACTTCTGCTGCACAATTCACTGCATCACAAAATTTATTTAACAGGGATGCGTTACTGGCGTTGCAGTCAAAAGGAGATGTTGTAACCCAAGCTAAGCAAACCACTGAAAGCAGGAAGATAGATGTGGCGGCAAATGTATCAAAAGCTTTTTATGATGTGATTGCCACCAGGCAACAAATAAAAGTTTCTGTTGAAAATATTAATCGCCTGGAAAAAAGTATCAATAACGCCTTCCAGCAATACAAGGCTGGCCTCGTTGATAAAACAGATTACAAAAGAGCCACCATTACATTAAATAATACAAAAGCGCTCAAACAATCGAATGAAGAGTTGCTGAAAGCAAAAGTGGAGTATCTTAAATACCTGATGGGTTATCCTCTTGATGCTCCGTTGGAGTTAGTCTATGATACATTACAAATGGAAAAAGAAATTGTATTAGATACCTTACAAAAATCTAATTACAACAACCGCATCGAATACCGTTTATTAGAAACACAAAAAAAATTACAGGAAGCAAACGTGAAATATAATAAGTGGGCTTTTCTTCCGAATGCTTCTTTAAATGGTGCATACAATCTCAACTATCTAAATAATGATTTCCCTAAATTATACAGCAATAATTTGCCCAACTCTTTTGCAGTGATCACATTATCGTTTCCTATTTTCCAGGGAGGAAAAAGAAAATACAATATTGCCAATGCACAATGGCAATTGAAACGTACCCAATGGGATATTGAAGCATTAAAGAATACAGTGAACACACAATACGCAAGCGCATTAGCTTCTTATAAAAGCAACCTGGTTAATTATAATGCCCTAAAAGAAAATGTGGCGCTTGCACAGGAAGTATATGATGTACTAAGCCTGCAATACAAGAACGGTGTAAAGACCTATATAGAAGTGATAGGGGCAGAAACTGACCTGCGTACATCACAAATAAACTATTACAACGCATTGTACCAGGTGCTGGCGAGCAAAATAGATGTACAGAAAGCAGCAGGGCAAATATCAACAGGCAATTAAACAATTTACAAAAAAGCTATGAGCAACACTTAATAATTCAATAATTAATCATCAATAATTTTCAAATACTATATATGCTTTTTAATTTTTTAAAAAAATATACTTCAATTATTGGCGTTGTTTTACTGGCTTCTTGCGGAGGTGCAGATAAAGGTGGAATGCCGCAAGGCCCGCCACCACCAACAGCAGTAACCGTTACTGAAGTGCAAACAACCGATGCGGTTTATTACGATGAGTACCCTGCTATGCTTTCTGCATTAAATCAAACTGATTTACGTTCGCAGGTAACCGGCTATGTTACGGGTGTTTATTTCCAGGATGGGCAAAAAGTAAGCAAAGGGCAAAAGCTGTATTCAATAGATGCACAGATATATAACGCCAACTACCAGCAATCAATAGCCAACCTGCAGGTGCAGGAAACCAATATGCTGAAAGCACAAAAAGATGCAGACCGTTATCATGAATTAGACAAGCATGATGCCATTGCCAAACAACAGGTTGATTATGCCGATGCTTCATTAGAAGCTGCCAAAAAGCAAGTGGCTGCTGCAAGGGCGGTTGTAAACAGTGTAAGGGCCAATGTAAGTTTCTCCACTATTACTGCACCATTCAGCGGTACCATTGGTATATCAAGTGTAAAAACCGGCACGTCGGTGGTGGCAGGGCAAACTATTTTGAATACTGTATCAACCGATAATCCTATTGCTGTTGACTTTGCAGTGAATCAAAAAGAGATATACCGCTTTATGCAAATGCAGCAAAAACAGAATGCAAAAGACTCAACTTTTTTGATTGCATTTGGAACTGACATTTACCCATACCCCGGCAGCATCAGCCTGATTGACCGGGCTGTTGATCCACAAACAGGCACTATTAAAACCAGGCTTATATTTCCTAACGACAAAGGAATGCTGAAGCCCGGCATGAATACTTCAGTGAGAGTGAAGAACAGTTCAGCCCAGCAATCCATTATTATACCTAACAAAGCTATATCAGAGCAACTGGGAGAATTCTTTGTATATGTAGTAGGCGACAGCAGTAAGGTTACACAAAGAAAAGTAGCATTAGGAAAACAGATAGGCACTAATATTATTGTAAAGGATGGTTTAAAGCAGGGAGAAAAAATTGTAGTGGAAGGAATACAGAAGTTAAGGGAAGGCGCTGTGATAACAACTGCTCCGCCAAAAGCGCCTGATGCTAAAAAATAAAACCTCAGTAGAAATTTTAATCAAGGAAACTACTGACCTTATTACCTTATTTAGTTGCCTTTTATTAATAATAAGGTTGATAAATTATATATTGATTTTGTACTAAGGTTAAATATAAAATTCAGAAATGCTGAATAATGTAATGACAGTAAAAGAGTGCGACGCCGCTGAAGTATAATAGATGAAAAATGCTGGGTACAAAATAACAAACACAGAATAGTTTACGAATGATAGCAGATACTTTTATAAAACGGCCAGTAACAGCCATTGTAATATCAATTGTGTTGGTATTGGTGGGCATTATTGCCCTCACTACATTACCAGTGGCACAATACCCGGATATTACGCCGCCAACGGTAAGCGTTACCGGTGTGTTTACCGGTGCTGATGCAGAAACGGTGGAACAAACAACCACCACGGCCATGGAAACGCAGATAAATGGTACGCCAGGCATGACCTACATGAGCAGCAACAGTACCAGCAGCGGTGCCAGTAATATCAACGTAACATTTGAAGTAGGTACCGATGTAAACCTTGCATCGCTGGATGTACAGAACCGTGTAAGCATTGCACAACCTTCTTTGCCGGATGCTGTAAAAAGGCTTGGCATCACCGTTAGAAAGCGTAATCCAAGTATTATGGTTGCGTTAGCTTTCTATTCTCCCAATGGTACACATGATGCAACATTTATTGGCAACTATGTAAACATTTATATAAAAGATGCTTTGCAGCGTGTAAAAGGTGTGGGTGATATTGTGAGCCGTGCCGATGATTTTGGTATGAGGGTATGGTTGAACCCTGAAAAATTAGCCGCACTAAGGCTTACGCCTGCAGATGTTATAAGAGTATTGAATGAACAAAATTTACAGGTAGCGGCCGGTACAGTGGGAGGTAATCCGCAACCCAATACACAAACCTTTGAATATAGCGTGCTAACCAATAGCCGTATCAATACAAAAGAACAATTTGAAAATATCATTGTAAGAACTGTGAGTGGAACAGGCAATACCATTTACCTGAAAGATGTGGCAAGGCTTGAATTAGGAAAATTTGATTATGGCAGTAATGCTTTTGTAGATGGCAAACCTGCTGCGTTTGTGTTGATATACCAGTCGCCAGGCGCCAATGCACTGGATACCTATGAAGGATTAAACAAAGCTTTGGTCGAATTAAGAAAATCTTTTCCAAAAGATATTGATTATTCTATTCCACTGGAGACCGTTTCTGTTGTAAAAGTTTCTATTGAAGAAGTAATACATACTTTGGTGGAAGCATTACTGCTGGTAGTACTGGTGGTGTTTTTATTTTTACAAAACTGGAGAGCTACTTTGATCCCTGTGCTGGCGATACCTGTTTCACTTATCGGCACTTTTATTTTCTTTATTCCATTTGGCTTTACCATCAATACGCTTACATTATTTGCATTTGTATTGGCAATAGGCATTGTGGTGGATGATGCTATCGTGGTAGTGGAAGCAGTACAACATTATATTGACCATGAAAAATTATCGCCGAAAGAAGCAACAAAAAAGGCAATGAAAGATATCAGCGGGCCGGTAATTGCGATTGCATTGATATTGGCTGCAGTGTTTGTACCGGTTGGTTTTATCCCCGGCATTGTAGGAAGATTGTATCAACAGTTTGCCATTACGATTGCAGTGTCCGTAATTATTTCTGCATTTGTTGCGTTGTCGTTAACACCTGCATTGTGCTCCATTATGCTGAAACCGGTGAAAGGGGAAAATGAAAAAAAGAACTTACTGGAAAAATTCTTTGCAGCATTCAACAGCAGGTTTAATAAAATATCTCACTCTTATACAAAGAGCGTTGGCAAATGGATAAAAGGAACACCTTATGTGCTGGTGATGATGGCATGTTTGTTTGTAGGTTTATTCTTTTTATTCAAGAACAAACCATCAGGGTTTTTGCCAACAGAAGATGAAGGCAGGTTGTTTGTGACGTATGAAATGCCAGAAGCCACCTCCACCACAAGAAGTGTGGCTATGCTGCAGGATATTATGGGCCGGATACAAAAAATACCTGAAGTAAGGGTTGTGGGTGGCCTTGCTGGTTTCAATATCCTCAGCTTTTCTCAAAAATCCAATGTGGGCACTTTATTTGTAAATTTAAAAACATGGAGCTTACGTGAAGGAAAAGAACATCACGTACAATCGGTAATTGCACAAATACAAAAAATTACTGCTGATATAAAAGAAGCAAGGGTATTGCCTATCTCTCCACCTGCCATACCCGGGCTTGGACAAACAGCAGGTTTTACTTTTGAATTAAAACAAACCACCAGCACAGATAATGTGCAGCAGTTTGAAGCTATAGCCAAAAACTTTTTAGGAGAAGTAAACAAACGGCCAGAAATAGCAATGGCATTTACTTTCTTTAATGCAAGAACGCCATCTTACAAAATTGATGTGGATAGAGATAAAGCAAAACAATTAGGTGTACAGTTATCAGATGTGTACAGCACTATGTCAACTCTGTTAGGTAGCAGTTATGTAAATGATTTTAATTTATACGGAAGAAATTTCAGGGTGATGGCACAGGCAGACAGTAGTTACCGTTCTTCACTTGATAAGCTGGAAAAATTTTATGTAAGGAATGATGTTGGGAATATGATACCATTGAGTTCATTAATTACAACAAAGATCATAGAAGCGCCGGCATTGATATCACACTATAATGTAAACCGAAATATTGAAATAAACGGTTCACCAAAACCAGGATTCAGCAGCGGACAAGCCATTAAAACCTTGCAGGAAGTTGCCAAAACATTACCGGCAGGCTACAGTTATGAATTCAGTGGCATGAGTGCAGAAGAAATAAAAGCAGGTAACAGCAGCCTTCTGATATTTATGATTTCCATTGTATTTGTATTCCTCTTCCTGGCTGCATTGTATGAGAGCTGGAGCATTCCTTTCTCTGTATTGTTTGCAGTGCCTATTGGTGCGTTTGGTTCTATACTAACATTAACACTGATTCCAAGTCTCAATAACAATGTGTATGCACAAATTGGTTTGATAACACTGATCGGTTTGGCCGCCAAGAATGCAATACTTATTGTAGAATTTGCAAAAGAACGTGTTGACAGGGGCATTGATATTGTTCATGCTACGTTACAGGCTGTGCAATTACGTTTACGGCCAATCATTATGACATCGCTTGCATTTATACTCGGCGTATTGCCATTGGCATTTGCAAGTGGCGCTGCTGCTGAAAGCCGCAGAACTATTGGATGGACTGTTTTTGGTGGCATGTTAGCCGCCACCACCTTAGCCATATTTGTAGTGCCGGTATTGTTTGTACTAATTACAAAACTGAGTTACGGAAGAAAATTAAAACGCCTGCAAAAGCAACAGGAAGAAGAAGCCCAGATCGATGATTCGATCATCAGGAATAAATTAAGTTAAGAGCGTTGTTGGTTTAAGGTTTATCTAAGTGCAGGGAATGTTCCCTGCACTTTTTTTATCGTAATCACTTTTCGTCACAGAGGTGATAGCTTTTAAAAAGGTATCACCTCTATAAATTTTTAGGAAATACCATCTGCACTTTTTATTGCACCGATAAGTTTCCCGTTATCCTCAATTTTTTATTTGACACCACAAACAAACTACCTGCTGAAGAAATACTTTGATTTACATTCAGCACACATTCTCCGGTAGCAAAAGGATAAATAACGATCTGGTCTCCGGCTGGTAATACAGCAGGCGGAATATTACCATCAGACCAGTTAGCTGCAATATTCCAGTTGCCGTTGCCAATGAATGTATAAGTTGCGGGTGGCATGCTGTTGCACATTACATAATTCAACCTTTGCCAGAGATTATCACACAATAAAAAAGGTACTTCTCCTTCACCAGGATCGTTGCCCATTCGTATAACAACCAAACCTTTTGATGGCACCACACTTACTATCTGCCCGTTCTTTCCAATAGCTGCATACATATCTGCGGGTGCAGATGGTGCGTAAGAACCGGGGATAACCAATTGCGACGATGGCACCATGTAAGAACCCTTTCCATTGAGCCACCACAGGTAACCATAAGCATAATTTATTTGTTGTGATGTGTTGATCATTGCATTTTTATAGGCAGTATCATATAACAGTGTGTCACTATTCCACACACAATTATTCTGTATAAACAAACCAAACCTTGCCATGCTTCTTGCCTTGCTGTAATACACATTATTATAGCCAGCAGTAACCCATGCGCCGGTAATTCCTGTTCTTGCTTTTAAGGCGGATTGCGTGTAGAGGTTTATATTTTGTGCTGTTGCTTGTGTTATTACTCTTTCCAGCAAAGTATAAGGAGCATTATGATAAGCCCATCTTGAGCCTGCAGCAGCTTTATAAATTAGACAGGCTGGACCGGTGCAATGATTATCAGTAACACCATCATCCAATCCTGTCGTCATAGTAAGCTGGTGGCGGATAGTAATGCTGTCTTCCTGTGCTCTTGTGCAATTCGTCCAGCCAACACCAAGATATTTTGAGGAGGTATCACTAAGTGATAAATAATTTTGTTCCTGTGCTTTGCCAACCAAAAAAGAAGTGATGGTCTTTCCTGCAGAAGCCCAATACCAAAGGCTGTCTTGTGTAAATGTGCCGAAATATTTTTCCAGGACGATCTTGCCATCTTTTAAAACGATAAATGCTTTTGAGTTTTGTTGTTCTAAAAAATTGTAGAGTGAGTCAACTCTGTCAGCACACCATCCGAGTGATGCAGGGGAAATGGTATCCCAGGTATTTCCAACCAATGGTGGGAAATATAATGACTGTGCGTTTGTTTGCAGTGAAATAAAAAATAAAAGTACAGTTAGGAGTTTTTTCATTGTGCAAAGTTAGTTTCAGTGCTTAGACTTTGTAATGATAAATAGTTTAATGCAAACCAGGCTACAGTGTTTAATTCCTGAAAAGATAATCCAGCGAATCATTAATAACAGCATAAACTTTTTGCAGTTCGCTTTCCGTAATACAATAGGGCGGCATTATGTAAACAATATTACCAAGAGGACGGAGAAAAACACCCTTGCTTAAATAATACTGGTAAGCCGCAGATTGTATATTATTGAAATAAGAACTGTTCTCATTTGTATTTAATTCAATGGCGATGATAGTTCCTTGCTGCCGTACTTCCTTTACAAATGGATGTGTACGGATAGTATCAGCAAATTGTTTGTGTGATGATGAAATAAATTGTATCTGCTGCTGGCATTTGTCCGCCGTTAATAATTGCATACTTGCGTTGGCAGCAGCACAGGCCAATGGATTGCCCGTATAAGAATGCCCATGAAAAAATGTTTTCATTTTATCATCGGCATAAAAAGCATCAAATATTTTTTGAGAGCATACCGTAACACCCAATGGCATAAAACCACCTGTGATGCCTTTGCTCAAACAAATAATATCAGGTTTATTATTCAAATACTCAATGGCAAAATTCTTTCCTGTTCTTCCAAAGCCTGTCATTACTTCATCAGCAATACAGATGATATTATTTTCATTCGCCAAAGCAATTAACTCATCTAAATACTTTGCTTGATACATCAGCATACCGGCAGCGCCCTGTACCAATGGTTCAAATATAAATGCTGCAACATTTCCTTCTTTAGCAATAGAAGCAAACTGTTGTTTTACTGTTTCAATATTTTTTTCATTGGGTATTGGCAATCTTTTTACTTCAAACAAAAAAGGATTGAAAGCTGCATTAAAAGCATTTCTTTCTGCCACACTCATTGCACCGAATGTATCGCCATGATAGGCATTTTCAAATGCGATGATGGTTGTTTTTATTAATGCCCTGGTTGTGCCAGTATTGTATCGCCATCTTTAGTGCCACTTCCACAGAAGTGGAGCCATCATCACTAAAAAAAACTTTGGAAAAATTACCTGGCAACATGCTGATGAGTTTTTTGCTCAACTCAATGGCAGGTGTATGTGTAAAGCCTGCAAAGATCACATGCTCCAATGTTTTTGCCTGCTCTGCAATAGCATTGGCAATTGTTTCATTGCAATGCCCGTGAATATTCACCCACCAGGAAGAAATGGCATCAATGTATTCTTTTCCATCAGCTGTATATAAAGTGCAGTCTTTTGCTTTTACAACATGCAATGGAGGCGCTGCTGTTTTCATTTGTGTAAATGGATGCCAGATGTAATTCTCTTCCATAGTTACAAATGTATGGAAACAGTGTTTGCAAAATCAGCAATCGCCGAAGGAGTTATCTTTTCAAATTGAGGAATAGAAAACAGGAATGGCAGTTTAGTGTATTGCAAAATAAATTCCCTTGTAGAGGCAAATTCGCTGCCGCAAAACACCAATCCTTTTATAGGAATATTTCTTTTCTGCAATGCTTCTACTGTAAGTAATGTATGGTTGATGCTGCCGAGATAATTATTGCTGACCACAATGGCAGGTAAATTTAATTGCTGCATCAGATCTATATTCAAAAAACTATTTGATAACGGGCTCATAACACCACCAGCCGTTTCAACAACGATTTGATTATTGGTTTGTGGCAATGAAAAATCCGTTGCTTTAATTTCTATTCCATCCATCGCAGCAGCATAATGTGGAGAGGCAGGAATAGTAAGCCTGTATCTTTCCGGGTGAATAATGCAATTGGGATTGCTTACATTTTTTTGAATAAAAATACTATCGGTATTATCCAGTTCTCCGGCCTGTACCGGTTCCAGTAATCATAACCAAGCGCCTGGCAGATAACAGCGGAACAAACTGTTTTGCCAATACCGGTGTGTATGCCTGCTATAAGAATACTCATGACTATTTATTTTGGCACAAAGAAACAAACTATCGTTGATTGAACCGCGTAATTTCTTCAACAAGGTTATCAATTTGTGAAGTGGTGTTAAAACTGTGAATACAGATCCTTATCCGCTCCTTGCCTAACGGAACTGTAGGAGATAAAATGGGGCGAACAAAAAATCCTCTATCAAATAAATGCGTAGCCATTGCTTTTGTTTTAAAATTATCCCCCACCATTATGCCCTGTATGGGGGAGTTGCTTTCAATAAAACCGATCCTCTTTACCGTACTTATCTTTTCCCTGAAATACTTTACCAGCTCATACAAACCATTCCTATCGGCAGATCGGTAATAAGCCATATGCTTTTTGTACCAGCAAATAATTATGTGGTGGCAAAGCTGTAGTAAAAATAAAACTCCTCGCCTGGTTCAATAAAAAATTACGAAGTACTTTACTACCGGTAACAACAGCACCGTGTAACCCAAGTGCTTTGCCGAATGTATGCACCACTGCATACACATCATTTTGCAAACCATATTTACAAACAAGTCCATCACCTTTATCGCCATACACACCTGTTGCATGGGCTTCATCCACTATCAATAATGCATCATGCTTTTTACATGCAGCAACAATTTCTTTTAATGGCGCTTCATCGCCATCCATTGAATAAATGGATTCCACTGCTACTATTTTGTTTCCTGTGGCAATTTTTAATTTTTTCTCTAAATCAGCAATATCATTGTGTTTAAAACGAAGGCGGTTGGCATAGCTTAATCGCATTCCATCAATCATACTGGCATGGATGTACTCATCAGAAATAAACGTATCGCCCTTTCCTGCAATACAACTAAACAAACCAACATTAGCCATATAGCCTGTATTAAAAATCAATGCAGCTTCCCTTCCGTGAAAGTTAGCGATGAGTTGTTCTGTTTCTTCTGCTAATTGAGAATTACCGGTAATAGAGCGGCTGCCGGTAGCGCCTGATGGCAATTCGTTTTTATCTAAGTGTGAGTAACCCACTTTGTGCAAATCCAAAATAGTCATTGGAGCTGAAATCAATTTTATCGCTTGCATAAATGAGTGTACGGATGGTGCCAGCCGTTTTTTTCTCGTCTAATTTTTGCTGAAGGTATTCGTCAAATTGCTGATTCGGAGACATTGTGTTTTTTGATATAAAAACCGCAAAGACGCTAAGACGCAAAGTAAGTAATATGATTTTTCTTAGCGCCTTTGCGTCTTAGCGGTAAAAAGTATTATACAACAGCAGGCACTTGCACATCTTTAAATGCTTTACGTGGAGTTAACCCAAGCATTTTAAACATCTGCATATCGGTATCAAAATCAGGATTAGGTGTTGTCAATAATTTTTCTCCCGCAAAGATGGAATTAGCGCCAGCCATAAAACAAAGCGCCTGTTCTGCTACCGTCATTTCATTTCTTCCTGCACTCAACCGCACCACACTTTTCGGCATCAATATTCTTGCAGTAGCGATCATGCGGAGCATTTCATCAATACCAATGCGTTCATTATTTTCCAATGGCGTTCCTTTTACTGCCACCAATGCATTGATAGGAACGGAATCAGGATGTTGTTCCATCGTTGATAATGTATGCAGCATCTTCACCCTGTCATCATCTGTTTCACCCAAGCCAACAATACCACCGCAACAAACACTCAGTTTTGCCTTACGTACATTGTTCAGTGTATTCAGCCTGTCTTCAAATGTTCTTGTGGTGATGATATTTTCGTAATTGTCACTGCTGGTATCAATATTATGATTGTACGCAAAACAACCAGCCTCTTTTAATCTTTCTGCCTGTTCATATGTAAGCATTCCGAGCGTGCAACAAACTTCCAGGCCCATATCATTTACTTCACTCACCATCTCCAGCACACGGTCAAAGTCACGGTTATCTCTTACTTCTCTCCACGCTGCACCCATACACAATCTTGATGCACCATTGGCCTTTGCAAACGCTGCTCTTTCTTTTACTTTTTCCACTGTCATCAATGGTTCCACTTCCACATCTGTATGGTACCGGGCCGCCTGCGGACAGTAAGCACAGTCTTCTTTACAACCACCGGTTTTAATAGAGATCAAACTGCTTATCTGTACTTCTGCATACGCTTTGTTTTGCCTGTGAACAGAGGCCGCTTCAAATATTAAATCTAATAATGGACGGTTGTAGATGCCCTGTATTTCGTCTAATGTCCAGTTATTTCTAACAGTCATAAGGAATTAGTTTTATTTGCAAATATAAGATGCCTTTGTTCTGAATTGAACATTGAGCGTTGAAGATTGAATACCTGCCTGCCGGTAGGCAAGGTTGAATATTTTCTTCCTTAAATCTTAAACAGACTGCTCAATATTCAATTCTCAATTAATAAGACTCCCCCTCATTCGGGAAATCCCTGCTCTTTACATCCTTTACATATTGCTGAATAGCGCCTGTTATCTGTTCATCTAAATTTAAATAACGACGAAGAAAACGTGGTTTAAATTCTGTATTGATGCCGAGCATATCATGCATCACCAACACCTGCCCATCGCAATAGCCACCAGCACCGATGCCTATAGTTGGTATAGTCAGGCTTTCACTCACTTCTTTTGCCAAAACAGCAGGAATTTTTTCTAATACTATCGCAAAGCAACCTGCTTCCTGCAACAGCAAAGCATCCTTTCTTAATTTATTGGCTTCCTCTTCTTCCGTTGCCCTCACTACATAAGTACCAAACTTATTAATGCTTTGCGGTGTAAGGCCCAAATGCCCCATCACCGGGATACCGGCACTTACTATTTTTTTTACAGAGTCAATTACTTCTTCCCCACCTTCCAGTTTCACCGTGTGGCCTCCACTTTCTTTCATGATGCGGATAGCACTTGCCAATGCTATTTCCGAATTGCTTTGATAATAGCCAAATGGTATGTCCACCACGATCAATGCCCTTTCCCTTGCCCTCACCACACTTTGTGCATGGTAGATCATCTGGTCGAGTGTGATGGGTAGTGTGGTGGTGTGGCCTGCCATTACATTGCTGGCACTGTCGCCAACCAAAATAATATCAATACCGGCCATATCAAACAGTTTGGCAAAAGAAAAATCATAGGCCGTTATCATAGAAATCTTCTCCCCGGCAGCTTTCATTTTCTGTATGGTATTGGTGGTAACTTTTTTGTATTCTTTTTCAGGAGCCATAGCAATTAGTTGTAATTGTTTAGAGAAGAGTAATGGCCCTGCATTAGAATAAAACAATACTCAGGATGAATGACGCCGTAAATGTAGAAAAGATTTTGAAATAAAGAAATAAAAGGGTGTAAACTTCCGAAGTCTTAAAGACTTAGGAAGTTTAGCTGCAGCTCTTTTAAAAAAACTGCGTAATCCTTATCCCAGGCGTTACTCCTTTAAAGAAATTGTTGAAATATAAACATGGCTCTACCGAAGTTTTAAGCATCTGTATCTTTCCCATACCAAGCCTGAAAGTATTTTTATCAAAGTATTCGCCACTGCGGCGCTGCAGCCAGCCCAATGAAAAATCTGCACTGAAAGAAAAAGGGTTCATCGGGTCATGATCGGTTATGCCGCCTTGTGAAAAAGTGAGAGTAAGAAAATCATTACGGTATGTTCTTATTTTACCAGAACTATCCCGGCCAAATAAAAAGTTGGGTTCCCAGTACAACCCAATCTCTCTCTTAAATGTACGGGCATTATTGGAAAATGTTAGTCTTGCACCCACGCTAAAAGAGGGAACAAAATAGTTTTTATAATTCTGTATGTTGACAGAACCAAGCAGTGTAAGATAATCCCGTGATTGATTACTCCCATATCCTTTCGGCTTATTCGCTGTAATGCTGTTATCTTTTTTCAGCAAATAAGTACCGGTACCGGGCACAGATTTCCATTTATCATTGGCATTGTTTCGTAGTGTGTTTAGTTTTTCATTCAGTGTATTGTTATTAAAATATGCTTTCAATTCATTTACATCATTCAGAAAAAAAGTATAATGGTAATACCGTTTGTCTTTGTGGCTCACTATATCTTCGGCTTCCGGCGCATTCACAATAGCAACGATTATATGAACAGTATCCTGCTCTGTTCGTAAAGAGGCCAATTCATTTTTACTCACCAAAAAACTGGCACCCTTTGGAGCAAACTGCTGAAAGCGGATCTTCTTTCTTCCCTTTTCATCAATAAAATAATCAATGCGTTTGGATGTAAGCGGATCAGCAAGCGAATCTTTCATCGGGATAATATCAGCAAAGAACACCTGCATCAGCGAATCAATATTACTGGCTGCAGCAAGGTCAGTAATGTCCGTCATTTCAAGCTGCAGCTTATTGCCCTTGTCAAGGTTTATAGTAAAGCGCCTGTTCATGATCACATCATTGGGCACTTCAAAAGATTTGTTTGGCTGGCTGCTTTGAGCACAAAGGTTTACCGTAATGCTTGTAACAAGCATTAATAATGCAATTGTCTTTTTCATTTTACGTTAGTTTGACGGGGAAGTTTTACTGGTTGAAATATTCAAACCTATTTTTCCTGTTGAAGTTGTGTTGTTATTTACTGGCTGGCTTTTTACTCCAAATTGTATCACACTGTAATCGCCACCAGGCTTGTTGTTTTTATCTTCATTATTCTCGCCCAGTTCATTCACATGCACCACTTTTAATTTTGCTTTTTGTTTTACAGCAACAAGTGGTATTGAAACAGGTTTTCTATAGTCTTCTTTTTTCTCTGCTGGCAATGATGTAACAGTTTCTATTGTTGTCCTATTCCCATTTACTGCTGGTGAAGGAATAATATCTTTTTTGGTTTGTTTTTCATACTTCACAGTATTTATGCCTGCCTGTTTAGTATTAGTTTTTACCATGGCTTTTTGTCCTGGTAATCTGGTATCCAATTCCTGTTGGCTACTTATATTTTGTACTTTCTTTTCTGTTTGCTTTGCAGGAACAGAATTAACAGTAATGTTATTTGTTTGTTGCTTTACAGAAAAAACAAGGGTGAATAAAACAGCAATCAATAAGCTGGCAGCTGCTGCCCAATACCAAATCTTCTTTTTTCGCTGAGGCTGGTGCATGCGGTTATATAATTTCTCCCATGCAGCGCCCGTATCGGCAAGTTCGCCTGGCGCAAAAGCAGTATCATCCTCCAGCGTTGTTTTCCAGTGCATGTTATTTTGATTGTTGTTTTGCATACCCTGTTCCATGTTGCAGTAAATTTTTTTGAAGCAAAATTTTTGCCTTGCTCAGTTGTGACTTTGATGTGCCTTCTGCTATACCCAGCAAGGCTGCAATCTCTTTGTGTTCCATTCCCTCTATTACATACAGGTTAAAAACAGTTCTGTATCCCACCGGCAACTGAACGATCAACGACAGTATTTCTTTTGCTGATAAATTATTCAACGCTTCTTCTTCCAGTGCCACATCTTCTGCTACCGATTCTGTTACAATGCTGAAAACATTTTTCTTTCGCAACTGCATCAGGCATTCGTTTATTATTATTTTTTTTAGCCAGCCATGCAGTGCAGCATCGCCATTGTAAGTAAAGCCCTGCAGGTTTTTAAAGAACTTATAAAAACCATCCAGCATGGCTTCTTCTGCATCCTGTTCATTTTTTAAATAACGCAGGCATACGATCAGCATTTTTTTGCCCCACATATCAAACAGGCATTTTTGTGCGGCTGCACTACCTTGCCTGGCCTCCTTTAGCAGTTGTGCTGTATCCATAAGTGCTGTTAGCGAAAGTTGGTTTTACTAATGAAATGCAGTTTCGTTGTTCCGGGTTGCCCGGATGGGGAATTATTTTTTATAAATATAAGGCGATGAAGAAAATATAGGTACAGAAAAAATGCTCAGCGGATTGAAAAGTATTTATTTTAACTTTTTATTGATAGTTTACTTGCATAGAGTGTTTTTTACTTCATAAAAATATAAAGCTGTTATAGCAGGTCCCAATGCTGAAACTCCCTGGGTCTGAAACATCTTTTTCTCTTCTGCAGCTTCTATATCTACTATAACTATTGTATCTTTCGGTGTTTACAAAAATCAGTGTTAATGGCATTTAATGAAACAGGGCTTCCTCCTTCAAGAATAGAGGTAATGCATTTTTTGGCAAAGGAGATGGACAGTATTGTTGCTACTTATTTAAAAAATATTGATGATAACTGGCAGCCTGCAGACATGCTTCCTGTAAGCAGCAGCGAAACTTTTACAACAGATATAAAAGAACTGCAGAAAGAATGCAGGGAACTTCCTTATGATTATATGGTGGTGCTGATTGGGGATATTATTACCGAAGAAGCATTACCAAGTTATGAAAGCTGGCTGATGGATCGTGGAAGGCGTGAACAAAGCAACAACGAAGGCTGGAGCAAATGGGTACGATTGTGGACGGCAGAGGAAAACCGGCATGGTGATTTGCTGAATAAATATGTGTATTTATCGGGAAGAGTAAATATGCGGCAGATGGAGATAAGCACCCAATACCTGCTGGCAGATGGCGTGGATAATGGAGCAGCAAATGACCCTTACCGAAATTTTGTTTATACTTCTTTCCAGGAACTGGCTACAAATATTTCACACCGCCGCACTGCCACGCTTGCAAAGAATTATGGCAATGGCCAACTGTCAAAAATTTGTGGTATGATAGCAGCAGATGAATTACGCCATGCCAAAGCATACAAAAGTTTTATCAGCAGCATATTTGAAATAGATGCCAGTGAAATGATGCTTGCTTTTGAAGATATGATGCGTAAAAAAATTGTGATGCCTGCACAGTTCCTCCGGCAGCAGGGAGAAAAGATCGGCACTGCGTTTACACATTTCAGTGATGCGGCCCAGCGATTAGGTGTATATACTTCTTCAGACTATACTGACATTTTAGAGAGCCTTGTAAAAGAATGGAATATTGAAAAAATTAACGGGCTGAATGATGCGGCTGAAAAAGCAAGGGATTACCTCATGGCATTGCCTGCAAGATTCAGGAGAATTTCTGACCGTACTGGTATTAAAGCGCCGCTGGAATATGAGTTTAACTGGATAACAAGGTAATTTACCGCAGATGTCAGAGGAAAAGAGGTAACGCAGAGCTTTGTAGTGTAGTTATAATTGCCGAAGATTAATGAATAAATAATCTCTGCGAAAGCTCTCCTAACTCTTGTTCTCTGCGGTGAAAAATTATTTTCCATCTTTCGCCAGCTTTCGCAACACCACCCATTGCTTCAATGCATCCCTTGCATCCACTGCCGGATACCCAAGACTTTTGCGCCATCGGGCCAATCGTTGATAACACCTGAGTTGCCGCCAACAGAAACACCATTGCCTAATGTAACATGGTCTGATATTCTTGCGCCGCCACCAATCACTACGCCATCGCCTAAGGTAACGGAACCAGCCAATCCGCTTGCACCAGCCATAATACAACTACGTCCCATCTTACTGTTGTGGCCTATCTGTATCATATTATCAATTTTGCAGCCATCTCCTACAATGGTGCTGCTGAATTTTCCCCTGTCAACACAACTGCTGGCACCAATCTCCACACCATTGCCAATTACCACATTGCCAATGTGAGGAATCTTCATCAACCCTTTACCATCAGGTGCAGGGCGGAAACCAAAACCATCTGCACCAATGGAAACATTGGAATGAAGGATACAGTAACTACCCACCACACATCTTTCTCTTATTACGGTGCCAGACCAGATAGCAGTATGGCTGCCGACAGTTACATTATCAAAAATGGTTACGTTGGGATATATAATGCTGTTAGCACCTATGGAAACATCTTTGCCGATATAACAGCCTGCACCAATTTTACAGTTGTCTCCAATTTTTGCAGAGACATGTATCACTGCTGTGGGGTGAATGGCTGTTTCAAAAAAAACACCTTCGGGCATAAACATATCCAGCACTTCTGCCATGGCAATATCAGCGTCTTTCACTTTTATAATGGCCTTGCCTTCGCCGGGTTCTATCACAATGTCGTCGTTCACTATGGCGGCACAGGCTTTGGATATTTCCCAGGCTTTTACAAATTTTTTGCTGCCCACAAATGTTACTTGTGTTTCATTTGCTTTCCCTAAATCTTCGGGGCCGGTTATGATCAATATTTCATTTCCGGTGATGGCACCTTTTACTTTTTCACTGATTTCTTTTATACCAAAACTTTTCATTGTGATTATTTTTTAGATAAATAACTTTCAATTTTCAACTCCCTTTACTTCTTCCCACAAATGCCTCACCAATCCATCTGCCAAACCGATCTTAGGCACATATATTTCTGCTGCATTTGCCCAGCGCATTACATTGATGTAGATAAGCAAGGCAGGTACAATTACGTCGGCCCTGTCTTCCCGAAGGGAGTATTTTACAATCCGGTCTGTAATGGTTACGCTGCTTAGTTCTTTGTGATAATCCCGGAGCAGTTCAAGATGCAATGGCTTGCCATCTTTTCTTTTGCTCATGGAAAAAACTTTGTTGATATTACCACCGGTGCCAATGGCCACCACTTCTTTATGCCCTTTGGTTACAGCACGAATGGTATCTTTCATGTCGTCCCATTCTTTTTCTGTAACCATATTTTTTAATAATCGTATGGTGCCAATGTTGAAAGATTTTTTATAAATGAGTATACCGCTGCTGAAGAAAGATAATTCTGTACTGCCGCCGCCCACATCAATGTAGAGATAACTATGGTCTTTGTCCATTGTTTCGGCTACATGGTTTTCATAAATAAGGTTGGCTTCATAATCGCCGCTTATTACTTCAATAGAAATTTCTGTTTCTAATCTTACTTTACGGATAATATCAGTCGCATTTTTTGCATCTCTCATGGCGCTGGTGGCGCAGGCTTTTATATGCTGCACTTCGTATGCATTGCACAGGTGCTTAAATGCCTTCATCGTTTGCAGCATCATGCCCATTTTGGGTTTGGTAATAATGCCCTGTTCAAAAACGTCAAAGCCAAGCCGCAGTGGCACCCTTACCAGGTTCATTTTATTAAATACAGGCACATTGCTGCTATTGTTAGCATCATACAATACTTCCGTTATCAAAAGCCTTGCGGCGTTGCTGCCTATATCTATTGCTGCCAGTCTCAAATTGGTGAATGGTTATTCGGTATTGGTGAATGGTTATTCGGTATTGGTGAATAGCAAGGGCAAATAGTAATCAATAAATGGTAACCTCTAGCCCTTAACTTTTAACTAATAACAACTAACTAATAAAACAAAGATAGGTTTGTACAACTCCTACACTAAAAATAAACCAGCGGCTAAAACTTATGTGGATAATTTGCGGAATAAGTAATTATACACTTCCACCTGCGAACGCACTTTTTTTGTATTGCGTGGGTTAATGTATGTGTTGCAGAGTTCATTATCAAGCCGTCGTGCCTTAATATTATCGCTCAATTGGATTTTTAAAATATCTTTCAGTTCCTGCTGTATATCTTTCTCCATGATGGGACAGGCAGCCTCCACCCGGTGGTCAATATTTCTCACCATCCAGTCTGCAGAAGAGATAAATGTTTTCTCTTTACCGCCATTGTGAAATATCATTATTCTTGCATGTTCCAGGTATTCATCTACAATGCTGATAGCCTGCACAGGAATTTTAAATTTACTGTTCTCTGTCATCATACAGCAAATACCACGTATCACCATTTTCAGCTCCACTCCTGCCCTTGCTGCGTCATAGAGTTTTGTTATCAGCAGTACATCACTTAAAGAATTTAGTTTGAGTGTAATGGCTGCTTCTTTTCCTGCCCTGGCGGTTTTAATTTCTTTATCGATCAGTGCCATTAACTGCTTACGCATATTGACGGGGCTCACCATTAAAGTTTTGCAGGCACGTAAATACTTGATCCTTGTCTTTGGCTGTTCCAGGTAATGAAACATCCTGTTTACATCAGCCATTATATTCCTGTCGGATGTAAGCAGGCAATGATCACCATAAATTTTAGCAGTAGATTCGTTGAGATTGCCGGTGCTTACAAAACCATAGTGGGTGGTTTGATTGTTCACCACTTTTTTTATGAGGCAGAGTTTGGCATGTACTTTTAAATTATGTACACCCAGTAATACCTTTATACCTGCTTCTTCCAGTTCTTCTTTCCATTCAAGGTTGGCCTCTTCATCAAATCTTGCTCTTAATTCTATAACCACAGTTACCTGTTTGCCGTTACGTACTGCATTAGTCAACGCATTAATAATTTTAGAACGGCTGGCAAGGCGGTAGCAGGTAATTTTTATTTGGGTTACTTCAGGATCAATAGCAGCTTCCCTTAATAAATCAATCACACCGTCAAAAGAATGATAAGGAAAGTTGAGCAACACATCTTTTTGCAAGATCACATCTGTAACCCTTGTAAAATTTTTCAGCAAAGGATGCACAAATGGTTTTTTCCTTGGGTTTCTTTGTGAAAATACGCTGTCAGGAAAACCCATAAAGTCTTTAAAGTTATGTATCCTTCCCCCAGGTATCAGGTTGTCTTTTTGGGTCATGCCCAACCGCTTTACCAGGTAAGTAAGCAATGATGGATCAATATCTTTATCATACACAAAACGTACTGTCTTTCCTTTCTTCCTGTTCTTTAATCCCTTTTCAATTTTCTGAATGAGTGAAGTGGCGATGTCATTGTCAATGTCAATTTCTGCATCCCTTGTCAGTTTAATGATGTGAGATGAAAAAGTATCGTAACCAAAAAAAGAAAAAATAAACGGCAGGCAATAGCGGATAATATCTTCCAGTAAAATGATATGCTGCTCACCTTGTTTAGAAGGTAAAATGATAAAACGTGGCAACCTTCTTGCCGGCACACTCACCAACGCAAAACGCTGCGGTATGCTCCTATCCTTTTTGCTAAGCTTGCAGGCAAGGTAGATACTCTTATCACTCAGCACCGGAAAGTTGTGGATGCTTTCGATCATCAGCGGTACCACATTGCTCCTTATCTCTTCATCAAAATAATTTGTAATAAATTTCTTCTGCTCCCTGTTAAGCTGTGTTTCTGTTTTTAAAAAAATTTTCTGTTTCTTTAATTCCTTTAAAATATCGTTCCATATACCTTCAAATTCTTTTTGTTGCTCCAGCACTATATCCTGGATCTCTTCCAGTATCATTTCAGGCTGTACTTCCAGGTGGATGTTTGCCTTTCTACCCACCTCGATCATACGGTGCAGCGTAGCCACCCTCACCCTGAAAAATTCGTCCAGGTTATTTGAAAAAATTCCAAGAAATTTTATCCTTTCTTTTAAAGGCACTGTTTCATCAGCAGCTTCCTGTAATACCCTGTGATTAAATGAGAGCCAGCTGATATCCCTTATAATAGTTTTCGGTTGCCGCATAAATTTCTGCAATATATAAGCATTCACATTATCTCAATGTTAAGTTTCTGAATCAGGCTTAGGTATGACATTGATAATTAGAATAGTACAAAATACTTAAATCCAACACATACAGCTCTTCCTTAATAGATTTCCACATTGGCCGATCCTGCCAATAAATTGCCATAAAATTCGTTACACAAGGATAAAATAAGGGCAGCCATAAGCACAGCTATTTTTAAGATGATATCAAGCGGCTGCCAACTTAATCCCCACCCCACGAAAACTTAGGTATTAATAAATGTTTACCGGGCAACAAATGACTGTTTAAAAGCGTCTGGCAAATTTTAAACTGCTAAATTTGCAGTTTTTCCAATCTTATGCAAAAAATTCTGTTGATAATTGTTTATGTGGCGACTGGCTTTTTAGTAAAGGCGCAGACTTTCAATGGAACCGGCGGTGCCGTGCCCGGCACCAGTACTGTGCAAACATGCTTTCCCCTCAACGTTTCTGGTGTAGGTATTATAAATGATGTTTCAAATGGCTTATCAGGTGTGTGCATTGATATGACGCACCCTAATACAGACGAACTTGGAAATTGTATTAAAATCGCCAGACGGCACGGTAATTCCTTTAACAATACAAAACGGCGGCAGCGGAAATAATTACACCAATACCTGCTTTAGTGCAACAGCCACCACTTCCATAAAATTTACAAATGCCCCTTTCACCGGCACATTTGAACCGGAAGGATATTTAGGTGCTGTCAATAATGGCCAGAATGCGGATGGCACCTGGACCTTTGTGTGCAGGACCGGCGTACAGGTGCCAATGCAGGTACGCTTAACAGTTGGAGTATTACTTTCAGCAATACACCTGCACCACAACCGCCTGCATTTCCTGCCTGTGCCAATACATTGCCGGCAGCATCTTCCTGCGCCAACGCAACCGCAGTATGCGATTTTAACGGGCTTTGTGGTAATACCAGTGGCAGCTCAGTACAAGACTGGACTGGTTCAGGATTAAACAATGCCTGCTTTGGCCTGCAGAATAATTCATTTATAAAATTTATTGCCGCAGCCAATACTGCTTCTTTTACAGTGTGGGTACCCACTAACAATGGCGGGCCTACCGGGGGCATACAAATGCTTTTTTTCAGCGGCACCTGCGATGTAGGTGCGGTTACCACACTGGGTTGTTATCCCCATATTTTCCCATACCAGTCTGCCACAAGCCCGGTAGCTTCTATTATTACCACCACAGGCCTTACGCCGGGCAATATTTATTATTTAATGTTTGATGGCTTTAATAATGATATTGCTAATTTCAGGATAGCGGCCAAGTCTGGTGTAAACTTTTTAAATGTCAATCCAGCCACACCTGCGGTTTGCAAAGGCCAGAGTATTAACCTTACAGCAACCGGCAGTGATGGCCCTTATTCATGGAGCCCGGGTAGCGGATTAAATACCACCAGCGGAGCCGCTGTTACAGCTAATCCAATTGCAACAACAATTTACACTGTAAGCTCCACTACTTCCACCGGCTGTAACCTCACCAAAGAGGTGACAGTAACGGTAAACGATACACCTGTTGTAGCAAGCCATCCTTCTGTTGCGGTACAAAATGTTTGTCAGAATGGGCCCGTTACAGCATTAAGCGTAACAGCCTCCGCAGGCAGTGGCACCATCAGTGCTTATCAATGGTTTATTACTACCAATAATAACAATACATCAGGTGCTCCTATCCCATTTGCAACATTATCTTCCTATACGCCATCTTCTGCAAATATTGGTACTATATATTTTTATTGCAGGGTTACCAACTCAAATGGATGCACAACCAAATCAAATGTATCCGGCGCTTTGGTGGTAAGTGCAGCACCAGCAATGCCTGCAGCATCCACTACTGTACAACCAACCTGTGCAATACCTACAGGAACTATTACCGTAACATCTCCTATTGGTGCCAATTTTGAATACAGTGACGGTGGAACTTATCAATCAGCAACATCTTTTACCGGGTTAACACAGGGCACATACAGCATCACAACAAGAAACATTTCTACAGGTTGTATATCTGCCGCAAGAAGCGTCACTGTAAATGCAGCACCAACAGAACCTGCTCCTATTGCTTCGATAACAACACAGCCAACTTGTGCTGTACCAACAGGAACTATTACTGTTACGGCACCAACAGGGGCCAACTATGAATACAGTGTAGGAGTAACTTATCAGGCAGGGCTTAGCTTCAGCAACCTTACTAACAGCACAACCTACAATGTAACGGCAAGGAATAATACCACCGGGTGTATTTCTGCTATACTGCCTTTAACCGTGAACGCTATTGCAGGTGCTCCGGCAAGGCCAGATATTACTGTAATACATCCGGACTGCAATACTGCAACAGGTACTATTAATATTAACAGCCCTCTTGCTTCAACATATAATTACAGCGTTGATGGAAATTATGTAGCAGGTAATTCTTTTCCCAATCTTATACCAGGCACCCGTTATTCTGTAACTGTAAAAGATAATGTAACGGGTTGCGTTTCTGCTCCGCTTGATACTGCCATCAATAATATTATTCCTGTTGCTTCACCTGTAGTAAACAGCCCGGTAAGCTATTGCCAAAATGAAACAGCAATTGCGTTAACGGCAACTGGTACAAATTTAAAATGGTATGCTACGCTTACATCTACACCAGCATTAGCATCGGCACCCGTTCCATCTACTGCCACAGCAGGCAGCACTAAATATTATGTAAGTCAAACAGTAGCCGGTTGCGAAAGCCCGAGGGATTCTATAACGGTTGTTGTCAACCCAACACCTGCATTACCAAATGTAGCTGGCAATACAACAAGCTATTGTGAAAATGCAACAGAAAATGTATTAACTGCCACAGGCAATAACCTTCAATGGTATGATGTACTAACAGGCGGCTCGGTTTTACCAGGGGCACCTACACCGTCAACTTCTACAGCTGGCAATACAACTTACTATGTAAGTCAGACAATAAATGGATGTGAAAGTGGCAGGGCACCAATAGCTATTACAGTGAATCCAACACCAGCTACTCCAACTGTTATTGATCCAAATGTGCAGTATTGTCAAAATACAACTGCCAATTCATTGACAGCAACAGGAATAAATTTATTGTGGTACACTGCTCCCATTGGTGGTAGTGGTTTGACAGTTGCACCAGCAATATCAACCAACACCACAGGCAGCTCATTTTATTATGTAACACAAACAGTAAATGGCTGCGAAAGCGGAAGAAACATTATTACAGTAACAGTAGTGGCCGTACCAACAACACCTGTTGTAACAACACCAGTTGAATATTGCCTGAACACTGGGGCAACACCACTTACTGCCACAGGTGTAAGCCTGCAATGGTATGCCACACTTACTGCTGCAACAGCGCTACCGGCAGCACCTACCCCAATAACAACAGCAACAGGTGACACAAAATATTATGTAAGCCAGTTGATAAATACCTGTGAAAGTAAAAGGGATTCCATTACTGTAACAATTAAACCGATTTCATTACCTCCAACTGTTGTAAGCCCTCTTGAATATTGTCAAAACACTACTGTACCTGCATTGACAGCTACGGGTGTAAATTTACTATGGCATGCAGGTAGTACTGGCGGTACAGGTTCATCTACAGCACCAACACCCGAAACCACTACAGCAGCTACCACATTCTTTTATGTAACACAAAATGCAAATGGCTGCGAAAGCACACCACGTACTGCAATTACAGTAACAGTAAAAGTTACCAGCACTGCTGTGGCAGGTTTTCATTTTACACCTGATACGGTTTGCTTAAATGGTATAAACCCAGTGCCTGCTTACGATTTTGGTTTTACAAATGGCGGAACGTTTACATCATCGCCGGCTGGCTTAAGCATTGATGCAGCAACAGGTAATATTAATTTAGCATCAACCAATGCAGGCACATACAACGTAACATATACATACAATACAACTGGCTGTGTATTGGGAAACACCGCATCAGCAAACATTACATTAAATCCTGCGATCTCATCGCAAGTTGGCTTTTCATACAGTTCGCCTGTTTGTAAAAATGAAGGCCAGGTGATACCACAAACTGTTGCCAACTTTACCACAGGAGGAACTTTCAGTGCTTTACCTGGTGGCCTGAGCTTTGATATAAATACTGGTGAGATAAATACCGGCAACAGCCAGCCAGGTGTTTACACTATCACCTACCGCATTGCAGAACAAGGTTGCAGGCAGGCGAGAAGCAGTTTTTCATTTATCAATATTATTGATACTACATCACCTGTAACAAAGTTCAATTACAGTTCAACAGATGTTTGCTTAACAGGGGGTGCTGTAAACCCAACAATAATAAAAGTAGCAAACTTTACACCCGGCGGAACGTTTATAGTGTCACCAGCAGGATTAAGTGTTAACAATACAACTGGTGATATAAATATTGGCCTAAGCGTTCCCGGTACATATGTTATAAAGTATCTTGTTTCTTCGCTCGGCTGCCGCCTTGCAGGAAGTGATAGTGTAATATTTAAACTAAAAGCTTATGGTACCCCGGTAACAGGCTTTTCATATACGGGCCCGGTGTGTAAAGGGGATAACAATGCTGTGGTTGTAGCAGATGCAGACTTTACCGAAGGCGGTGTATTCTCTGCTACCCCGGCTGGTTTAGTGATTGACGCAACAAGTGGCCTTATTGATCTGTTGCAAAGTAATGCTGGTACCTATTTAATTAAATATGACGTGGCACAGGGAGTTTGTAACCCTGCAGGCTCAGGACAGGAAAATATTACAGTGCTTGCACAACCAGCAGCTCCAACAGTAACTTCCGCTGCGGTGTGTGGAGAAGGTACTGTTATATTAAATGCTTCTGCCCTTGGTTCTATTAACTGGTACACAGAACCGGCATTGATAAACCAGGTTAATATCGGCAGCAGTTTCTCAACATTTATTAACAGCACTACGGCTTATTATATAACCAATAAAGTTGGTGCTTGTGAAAGTGAAGCGGCTGTTGCCAACGCTGTGGCCTACCCCATACCGGTAAAGCCAAATATAGGAGGAGATACATCAATATGCCCCAATGAAAAGCTTGAGCTGAATGCAGGTGCATACAACAGTTATTTGTGGCAGGATGGCTCTACCAATGCAACTTATAATGTTACCAGTTCAGGCATTTATAAAGTAATCGTAAGTACCGGCACAGGTTGTTCAGATAGTACAGATGTAAATATTATCATACTGGATGATTGTAGTGATATTGTGTTCCCCAATGCATTTGCACCTGATGGATATAATAAAACTTTTGGGGCGTTGGGCAGCTTTGTACCGGTAAGTAAATATGCTTTGCGTATCTATAATCGCTATGGCCAGGAAATCTTTGCCACATCTGATCCATTAAAAAAATGGGATGGTACTTTCCAGGGTAAGCCGGTGGCGGTTGGTTCTTATGTGTATATCGCAACTTATGTTTACAAGAACAGGATTGACAGAGTTAAGAAAGGAACTATTACTCTTATCAGGTAACTATTTTACCGGACCGCCACTTACATATTTATTACCTTTTATATAAAACCTGTATGGAAGCAAAGCATCTTCTCCTGCACCATCAATACCAATTCTTTTGCTGGCGCCTATATCATTTGCAGATAAAACAAATCCATCATCTGCCAAAAATATTTCCCTCCCTCTTAAATCAATTCCTGAATGTATTTTGGAAATACCCAAGGCTCTGCTCATATTTCCCGGGCCCCTGGTTAATGTATTGTCTAATTTCCTTTTGCCCGTTCTTTTAAGCATCGCATCAATACCGTTAACTGGCTCTGCACCTCTTATTAATACCGCATCTGGAATTTCTTTTTCGTTTGTTACCACGTTAAACAAATGGTGCATTCCATAACAGATATATACATAGCTGATGCCGCCCGTTGCATACATGTGTTCATTACGGTTGGTACGCCTGCCATTGTAAGAATGTGAAGCTTTATCGGTGATGGCTATATATGCTTCTGTTTCCACTATTCTTGCACTGGTATGTATGTCATCAATATTTGTCACTATTATTTTACCAAGCAGCTCCCTTGCTATGTACAGCACATCTTTGCCCAAATAAAAATCAAGGTTTAATTTTCTCAACTTAAAGCGTAATTTTAGCCACGAAGGTAGGATAGACAATAGACAATAGACAATAGACAATAGACAATAGACAAGAGACAAGAGACAAGAGGCAAGATAAGGGATGGTAATTATTATGGACTATTAACCATTAACTATTCACACACTAATATCCATTATCTTTTTAAAAATAATTAATGCTTAAAGAAATCATCATTGCCATACAATCTTACGGAGATGCCCACCGCTTTATTGTTAAGCACAGGTTATGGCAGTGGATACTGATACCGGGATTGATATACGCTATACTTTTTTTTTCAGGCATAGCCGTTTTTTGGAAAAGCAGCGATTTTGTAATTGAAAAGATATTGGGCATTGCCGGGCTTACAGATGCAAAAGGTATCCTCAAATTTCTTTTGATTTTTGGCAGTGTTATCCTGAAAATCATTTTAATGCTGCTGTATTTCTCATTGTTCAAATATTTATTTCTCATTGTTGGTTCTCCTTTGTTTGCGTATCTGAGCGAAAAAACAGAAGCTATTATCGAAGGCAAAGATTTTCCTTTCAGCTTTAAACAACTGATGCATGATATTGCAAGAGGAATAAAAATTGCCCTGCGGAATACTTTGTGGCAAACGGTTTACACTATTTCGATTTTAATATTGTCATTGATTCCTGTTATAGGCTGGTTCACTCCTTTTTTTGCATTATTGATTGAGTGTTATTATTTTGGTTTTTCCATGCTTGATTACAGTTGCGAAAGAAATAAACTGTCCACCTCACAAAGCATTGCATTTATCGGGAGGCACAAAGGGCTTGCTATTGGAAACGGCATTGTATTTTACCTGATGCACCTGGTAATTTTTGTTGGCTGGATACTTGCCCCAAGCTATGCAGTGGTTGCCGCCACTCTAAGTTTATTAAAAACAAAAGAACAGCTATGAGCAGTACGGTTTATTTAGTTCCTTCAGTACTTGATGAAACAGCCATTCACACCATTCCTGCTTACATTATTGACGCTGTAAAAAACTGCAGCGTAATATTTGCCGAAAATGAAAGAACAGCAAGACGTTTCTTAAAAAGCATTTGTAAAGAAATTGTGATTGACGATTACGAATGGTTTGCTATTCATAAAGCAGAAGAAGAACAGAAAAGTAACTTCAGACAAAAAATAAAAGAAGAAAAAAACATTGCCATCATCAGTGAGGCTGGTTGTCCTGGCGTGGCTGACCCGGGACAGGTATTGATTGAAGTAGCGCAACAAATGAATGCTATTGTAAAACCATTGGTAGGGCCTAGTTCTATCTTACTGGCCTTAATGGCCTGCGGAATGAATGGGCAGCATTTTGAGTTTGTTGGATACCTGCCCATTGACAGTAATGAAAGAATAAAAGCAATAAAAGAACTGGAAATAGCTTCTCAAAAAAAGAACAGCACACAAATATTTATTGAAACGCCCTACCGAAATAATCAGTTAATTGAAACATTATTGAAGACCTGTAAAACATCTACAAAAATTTGCATCGCATCTGAATTAACAGGCAGCAATGAATATGTAAAAACAAAATCGGTAGCTGAGTGGCAAAAAGAAAAAACCGACTTTCATAAAAAGCCGGTTATATTTTTATTACATGCCTGAGTTATTATGGAATATCCACTGATACACTGTCAACAATATATTCACTTTCCCCACGCCAAGGTAATGTTCCGTTCATTTGTTTGTAATGCAGCTTCACATTTTTCCCTTCATAAAGCTGCAGCTTTTTAGCCACGCTGTCTTCTTCCACCGAAAAATAAAATTTCTCAGAAGCAATACCTACACCGCCGGTTGACACTAAACTTCTCTGCACCAACTCGCCTTCGTATGTTTTAAAAATATTTCCTTTGTGAGATACTTTTTGTAACAATCCGCTGCGGAAGCCGTCACTGTATGTAAAATAATACTTCCACCAAAACCACACTACCAATACCACAGCACAAATAAATATCAGCCATCTCAAAAACTTTTTAAAACCGCTTGCCTTTTTTAAAGGGGTGGGTGATAAAGGTTGCACATCTGCCATAGCCAGTTTTTTTCACAAGATAATTATAATCCATATTTATAAGCGAATAAATACTCAACTATTATCCTATTGCGGATAGCAGAAGTGATTGCGGATAGTGCTCACAATCAGTCTTCTTATGTTGATTAACAAAAATCACAAGAACCCAATGCGTCATAATACCGTATATGAGGCAACTAATAATGATAATAGGGTCAATCTTTTCTGGCTGCCGTTCTAAAACTTATCTTTGACCTCTTTTTTACAGGAGTCTAAAAAATATAAGATTGGCAATAAAGAACAGTAATGCCATAAAATGTAATGAAAAATGAAGAATATATAGGTTCGGGTATCCTGGAACAATATGTTTTGGGGCAAACCAGTCCTTTGGAGTCACAGGAAGTGGAGCTGGTGGCGGCTACCAATAATGCAGTACGCATGGAGATTGAAGCAATCAGCGAAGCATTGGAAGCCTACGCTTTGGCGCATGCTATTGTACCAGACCCAATAGTAAAGCCATTTTTGCTGGCTACAATTGATTATTCTGAAAGAATGAAAAATGGTGAACCGGTAAGCAACCCTCCTTTTTTAAATGAAAGATCTTCCATCAATGATTACGATGAATGGCTGAACCGAAGTGATATGGTACCGTGGAATAAGCATGATATTTATGCAAAAATTATTGGCTACTCCCCACAGGCTCTTACTGCCATTGTGTGGCTTAAAGATTATGCACCGCAGGAAGTTCATGATAATGAATTTGAAAAATTTCTTATAGTGGAAGGAACATGCAATATTATTGTGGGTGATGAAGTGAACGAACTGGCTCCCGGTGATTATTTTACTATTCCGCTTCATAAGACCCACATGATAAAAGTTACATCAACTATACCCTGCAAAGTAATTTTGCAAAGAGTAGCTGCCTGATATTTATAACCCATATTTATCTATTAAATAAATCAGCGCCGCCATATTCGCTGCCCCTAAATGCAATTCCCTCCTGCTTACGCTTTCAAATGTATCTGTTACTGCATGATGAATATCAAAGTAGCGCTGTGTATCTGGCGCAATATCACTTAACACTGTATTTAATTTTTTTAATGGCTCAATATCTGCACCGCCGCCGTTTTTGCCAAAATAATCTATACCATAATTTTTAAGCAATGGCAACCATGTTTCAATCTTAGCAAACTGCTCTTCAGAAGCAGTAAAGTTGAAACCACGTGGTGTAAACCCGCCTTCATCGCTTTCTAATGCAAACAAATGTTGCTCATTATTTTTCTGTGCCAGTTCCAAATATTTTTTTCCGCCGTTACCACCATTCTCCTCATTCATAAACATTACTGCACGGATGGTGCGTTTCGGTTTAATGCCATTTGCTTTGATGGCTCGTATCACTTCAATACTCTGCACACAACCTGCACCATCATCGTGTGCACCTTCTGCTAAGTCCCAGCTATCCAAATGACCGCCAACTGTAATGATCTCATTTGGAAATTCATTTCCCTTTATTTCACCCACCACATTAAATGATGGAGCATCAGGCAGCATCCTGCAATTGGTTTCAATAAATGCCGAGAGCTGCATTTTCATTTTTAATTGCCTGCTAAGCCAGTTGGCATCGTTTGTACTGATGGCAACTGCAGGTATTTTGGGAAATGAATCATTGTAAACTGTAACCCCCGTGTGTGGATGATCATCAGGATTGATGGCCATTGAACGCACCATGGCAGCAACAGCGCCATATTTGGCTGCAATAGTTGGGGCTCCCCATCTTCCAATGCCACTTTTTCCATAAGAGTGAAATACATTAATATTTGTTGGATCCATCACAAAATTGATGAACACAATTTTTCCTCTAAGAACTGCTGCTCCCAATTGATCCAGTTCCTCCATGCTCCTTACTTCAACAATCCCTGCAGTAATGCCTTTTTTCCCTGTACCAACAGAATTACCTAAAGCACATAAATGCAGGTTATACTTTTTCCCGGTTGCCAATTGTATATACCCGGTTTCTTTTGTACCTCTTACCCAATGCGGCACCATGCAGGGTTGCAGGTATACAGTATCTGCACCTGCTTCTTTCAGCATACTGGCTGTAGCATCCACTGCTTTTTGTGCATTGGCTGAACCGCTAAGGCGTGGGCCAATTTTTTTGCAGATATAACGAAGGTTGTCATACGCTTTGGCATTCATCATTACATCATCCACTATTTTTTTTATTATGGATGAATCGTCCGTTTGTGCCGTGAGTGTAGTTGAAAATAAAATTGCAGCGAAATGCAGGAATAGTTTTGTTCTCATATACCAAATTGAAACTTCAAACTTAACAAGATTATTAATACTGAAAATGAGAATTAAAACAATGGCTTTACTGGTTGATAAATGGCAAAGGGTAAAAGAGGTTGTTTGGTAATGATTTTTGTACATTGCATCACTTTACAGGTGAGAATTAAAGCCTGTTGACGATGCACCATTATTATAAAAATTATTCAGCCTTTTTTGCAGCATAATGAGATAATGTACAAGTTCCGACGTAAAGTCGGAATCCCGATTTAGCATCGGGAGGCTGCGACGTCAATGAAGCTAAAGAATGATTCAACAGCCTTTAACAAAAATTACTACAACACAAGCAAAATATTTATGTCGAAAGATTTAAGAAAACAACAGGCACTTGAATACCACTCCAAAGGAAGACCGGGTAAAATTGAAGTAGTGCCTACTAAAGAAGCAAAAACACAACGTGACCTTTCATTAGCTTACTCACCAGGCGTAGCAGAGCCTTGCCTGGAAATTGCAGCCAATGTAGAAGAAGTATATAAATACACAGCTAAAGGAAATTTAGTTGGTGTAATAAGTAACGGTACTGCAGTGCTTGGCCTTGGAAATATTGGCCCGGAAGCAGGCAAGCCGGTAATGGAAGGCAAGGGTGTTTTGTTTAAAATTTTTGCAGACATTGATGTGTTTGATATTGAGATAAATGAAACCGATCCTGAAAAATTTGTACAGATTGTAAAATCACTGGAACCAACTTTCGGCGGCATCAACTTAGAGGATATTAAAGCACCGGAGTGTTTTTATATAGAACAAAGATTAAAGCAGGAACTGAAGATACCCGTGATGCATGATGACCAGCATGGCACTGCTATTATCTCTGCTGCGGCTTTGTTGAATGCTTTAGAGCTACAGAAGAAAAAAATTGAAAAAGTAAAATTTGTAGTGAATGGTGCCGGTGCAGCAGCAATGGCCTGCATGAAATTATATGTTTCATTGGGTGCCAGCCAGGATAACTTTATGGTGTTTGACAGGAAAGGTATTTTATATAAAGGACGCCCTGATGTGGAAGACGTAAAAATTGATTTTTGTATTGACGCAAAGTATAAGGACTACACTTTAGTTGAGGCAATGAAAGATTCAGATGTTTTCATTGGTTTAAGCAGCGGTAATGTGGTAAGTCCGGAGATGGTAAAGAGCATGGCTAAAAATCCTATCGTTTTTGCAATGGCAAATCCTGATCCTGAAATTAGTTACGAAGCTGCTGTTGCTTCCCGTAAGGATGTTATCATGGCAACAGGCCGTAGTGATTACCCTAACCAGGTGAACAACGTGTTAGGCTTCCCTTATATTTTTCGTGGTGCATTAGATGTGAGAGCAACTACTATCAATGAAGCTATGAAGTTGGCGGCGGTAAATGCTTTAGCGGCACTTACAAAAGAACCTGTTCCAGATATTGTAAATCTTGCTTACAATGAAAAAACAATTGTATTTGGCCCCAATTATATTATTCCCAAACCGCTTGATCCAAGATTGCTGGCAACAGTAGCACCGGCGGTGGCAAAAGCTGCTATGGAAAGCGGTGTTGCAAAATATCCCATTACAGATTGGGAAGCGTATGAAGTGGCGTTGAATAAAAGGCTTGGATTAGACAACCAGTTGAGCAGGGTAATTGGCAGCAAGGCAAGAAAAGATCCCAAGAGGGTTGTATTTGCTGACGCAGAAAATGCCAAGGTTTTAAAAGTTGCTCAATTGGTACAGGAAGAAGGTGTGGGGTACCCCATCTTGTTAGGTGATGAAAAAAGAATAAGAAAAATTGCTGCCGCTAATGGCATTGATATTGAAGACATGCCACTCATTAATCCAAAAGATGATGAACACGATGAGGTAAGGGAAAAATTCGCCGACCAGTTTTATACAAGCCGCCAGCGAAGAGGTATCAATAAACATGAGAGTTACAAAATAATGAAAGACCGCAATTACTTTGGCTGTATGATGGTTGAAACCGGCGAAGCGGATTGTATGATCAGTGGCCTTTCAAAAAATTATGCTGACACTATAAGGCCGGCAATACAAACAATCGGCACTGAAGATGGCGTGAAGGAAAATTGCAGGCATGTACATTATTTTTACTAAACGTGGCCCCTTATTTCTTGCAGACACAACAGTAAACTTTAATCCAACAGCAGAAGAACTGGCAGAAATTACTTTATTAGTGGCGAAAGAAATAAGGCATTTTAATATCACACCACGTATTGCAATGCTCAGCTATAGCAACTTTGGCAGCAGCGATGGAGAAGAAGCAAAATTGGTACGCCATGCCAGGGAAATTGTAAAACAGAAAGACCCTACATTAGTTTGCGATGGCGAAGTACAAGGCATCATGGCCTTTAATAAAGAAATATTAAAAGACAATTATCCATTTACCGAATTGCTCGATGGAGAGGTGAACACACTTATATTCCCTAACCTGGCAGCAGGCAATATTGCATACAACTTATTACAGGAAGTAAGTGGCTTCGATGCCATCGGGCCTATTTTACTTGGCCTCAAAAAACCGGTTCATGTATTACAGTTAGGAAGTTCCATACGTTCCATCTTCAATATGGTACTCATAGCTGTGGTAGATGCACAAATGAAAAGTAAAACAGATGCCAGCGAAGCAATAAAAAAAAGCAAATGGTGGAAAAAGTTTAAGAAGACTTCACATGATATGTAACAATGGGGCAAAAACCAAACGACCATATCAGTAAAAAAAAACTGCCGTTCACCGTTAGTAAGCCTTTTAAAAAATATTTAAAACGATACGGAAGAGAAATTCATTTACCTGTTTCTTACGATACACTCAGGCATTTCGATTCAAGCATACCAGTAAAAGATAACGAAGGAAATGACACCTATTGGGAAACTGTTTTTTACAACCCTGTTATGGCCGATGAAATACATGCAGCGCTTAAACGGGTTTATTCCTTATTAAAATCCAGTGGGCCCACTCAGGCTGAAGAACACCTGCACATTGAACGCATTGATTATTGTCTTTTCGGTAATTCAAAACCATTCCGCATTAAAATAGTAAACAACTACAATGAAGTGTATGATTACTTCTATATTAAAGTAGCAGACTCTTCCAGAATATTTGGAATGGAACTGGAACACCTTCTCAGCCCTTACTGGATAAATTTTTTGGTAGATAATAACACATTGGCAGAAGAGCATATTTCAGGAATCCCCGGCGATATGTTCATCAGCAACTATCTCAACCGTCCCGAATTCAACATCAAAAAAATCGCCAAGGAGTTTGTAAAATTTAATGAACGCTGTTTCACCAGGCTTCTTGGCGATATGCGTAGTTATAATTTTATTTTTGACATCACACAGGATTTCGACGATATACAATTTCGAATACGTGCTATAGATTTTGACCAGCAGAGTTACGAAGGCAATAAAAATATTTACCTGCCGCAATTTTTCAAAGAGAACAACGTGTTCGTACAGATCGTACAACAGTATCTCCATCCAGATGTAATAAAACAATACCAGCAGGAAGAACGGGCACAAATTATCCGCCGCATAAAAGCCCAACGGCAACGCCTCAGAGATTTACGGGTAGCCGCCTCCGATGAGCCACTCTCCACACCGGAAAAGATAAAGCAGTTAGCTACTGAACTTGGACAGCATCACAATAACCTTCCAGAGTTTAACAAGTGCATCACCATGCCACAGGTCATGTACCAGCATTTAAAAGAATTACTACTTTCAGAACATAAGAAAATTTTGGGACCAGGCTAAGAATTACTATTACGCTTCATTGACACAGTTTATCCCAAACTGGTTTCAGGACACTCTTGTGCAAAATGTCTTTATTCAGCCTTTAATAAAGTAGCATTACTACATCCTCATTCTAAATGCGGCAAAAAAAATATGGGCAATAAAAAAGCCCCTCGATAAATCGGGGGGCTTAAATGAATATGGCAACTACCTACTCTCCCAGTTGGAATACCAGTACCATCGGCCATAAGGGGCTTAACTTCTCTGTTCGGAATGGGAAGAGGTGAACACCCTTGGAAAAATCACCATAAGAAATTAAAAGCTCAAAGAAAAAGTGCAATTGCAGTAAGTCATTTAACTTAAAACTTATCACTTTAACTTATCACTTAATAATGTACATATTGGGAAAGTTGTAGTAGAATTTATAATAAAAAATAAAGCTTACGGGTAATTAGTACTACTCGGCTTCGATGTTACCACCCTTATACCTGTAGCCTATCAACGTCATAGTCTTTGACGGCCCTTAAAAGTAAACTCATCTTGAAGAAGGTTTCACGCTTAGATGCTTTCAGCGTTTATCCTTGCTGTACATAGCTACTCTGCATTGCACCTGGCGGCACAACAGATACACCAGCGGTACATACGACCCGGTCCTCTCGTACTAAGGTCATGTCTTCTCAATTTACTAACGCCCATCACAGATAGGGACCGAACTGTCTTGCGACGTTCTGAACCCAGTTCACGTGCCACTTTAATCGGCGAACAGCCGAACCCTTGGGACCTTCTCCAGCCCCAGGATGTGACGAACCGACATCGAGGTGCCAAACCTTACCGTCGATATGAGCTCTTGGGTAAGATCAGCCTGTTATCCCCAGAGTACCTTTTATCCTTTGAGCGACGGCCCTTCCATACAGAACCGCCGGATCACTTTAGCCGACTTTCGTCCCTGATCGACTTGTAAGTCTCACAGTCAAGCTCCCTTATACTAATGCGCTCTATGTACGATTACCAACCGTACTGAGGGAACCTTTGCAAGCCTCCGTTACTTTTTAGGAGGCGACCACCCCAGTCAAACTACCCACCATGCACTGTTTCCCGTCAGGGATTAGATTCTAAATGTTTAAAGGTTGGTATTTCAACGACGACTCCATCATGCCTAGCGACACTACTTCAAAGTCTCCCAACTATCCTACACATCAAAAATTCAAAATCAATGCAAAGTTGTAGTGAAGGTTCATGGGGTCTTTCCGTCCCGTGACGGGTAACCGGCATCTTCACCGATACTACAATTTCACCGGGCTCGTGGAGGAGACAGTGTTCAACTCATTAGACCATTCGTGCAGGTCGGAACTTACCCGACAAGGAATTTCGCTACCTTAGGACCGTTATAGTTACGGCCGCCGTTTACTGGGGCTTCAGTCAGAAGCTTTGGCTTGCGCCGAACATCCTTCCTTAACCTTCCAGCACCGGGCAGGTATCAGGCTCTATACGTCATCTTTCGATTTTGCAGGGCCCTGTGTTTTTGCTAAACAGTTGGTTGAACCATTTTACTGAGACCGTCCGAAGACGGTACGCTTTATCCCGAAGTTACAGCGTCAATTTGCCTAGTTCCTTCTCCACGGCTCACCCGAGCGCCTTAGAATATTCATCCCACCCACCTGTGTCGGTTTGCGGTACGGGCTGCTTATAACCATAACTTAGAGGTTTTTCTCGGAGGTTTGATTAGGATCACTATCATCTTCGGCCGAAGCTTTGCTGTACTATCAGGTTCGACAAGTCGTGCGGATTTGCCTGCACAACCTATATCTACACCCTTTAACGTTCTATTCCGTAAGAACGCAGATCTTTCACTACCTCGTCACCCCATCGAATCTAAAGCAGGTGTCGGAATATTAACCGACTTTCCATCAACTACCCCTTTCGGGTTTGCCTAAGGACCCGACTAACCCTGATCTGATTAACATTGATCAGGAAACCTTGGGTTTACGGCGTCAATGTTTTTCACATTGATTATCGTTACTTATGCCTACATTTTCTTTTGAAACCGCTCCAGCATACGTAACCGTACACCTTCTCAGTTGTTTCAATGCTCCCCTACCACTCCAGCAAGCTGGAATTTAGAACTTCGGTTCACAGTTTGATGCCCGATTATTTTCCGTGCAGAGTCTCTCGACCAGTGAGCTGTTACGCACTCTTTAAATGAATGGCTGCTTCCAAGCCAACATCCTGGCTGTTATAGAAAC
>CAWFCU010000001.1:0-837500 GCA_963814445.1 uncultured Chitinophagaceae bacterium | reverse complement strand
TTCTTGTATAGGTGAATTAACCATCTACATTCGCTTTAGCTATATCAGTTGGTATAAGTATCTGAATGGTGTCTTGCTTATCGCCTGTTATGTCTATATAAGTAACTTCTACCTTATTTTCATTGATAATTATATTTTTCTTAATAACAGTTGACCTTGCCGGCTTTATGAACTACTGTATTATCTTCTTTTATCAACTGCAGTTACTTCTTCTTTTTGTTTAGCAGGGGCTTTTTCCTGCTGTTTTATTGATGGATCGTTGACCACTTCGGAAAGCATATTTGAAAACTCATCTGTCTTTTCTGACTTTACCAATTCAGTTTTTACAGCAGTGGAACCCGCCATTACCACATCTAATGTTTGCAGGTTAAACAAGCCCCATCCTTTTTCTCCAAAGTTTTTTATAAGGTACCCTGCATCTTTATTATCAATACTGCAGGCATAGGTTTGCTCTTTGTTTTCTGATTTAGGGAAACCAACAGTGATATTATACTGCCCATCTTTTAATTTGGGAATGATGAGATAGCCTGACGCAGATGAGCTGAATACCTTTTTGTCAAGTTTTACATAAAAGGGTTGTTTGCCTTCAGTTTGCAAATAGATGAAATGATTTAACTGTGCAGTGAGTAACACCGGAACCAGTAATATAAATAATAATAAAAAGTGGCTTTTGCTTTTATCATGCCGAAGTTGCTTTGATTGCAAAACTAACTATTATTAAGAGTTGTTTGCTTATTAATGTAAAAAGCCGGAAGTATCCTGATCATTAATGATTCAGATAAACCAAAATCCATTTAAAAATAAAAAAAGGAAACAGCGTTGTTTCCTTTCAATATTTTGATTATACCAACCTGAAACTAAAACCTCGGACAAGGAATGCCTTTTACTTTTTCAGGCTTGTGCATATAGATGAGTGAAAATTCTGAACCTCCACGGCTGGCTGTTGCCGCTTTGAGACCGGAAGTATTTACATCATAACTGGCACCAATACGAAGTCCATTTATTTCGAGGCCAATGTAAGGTATAATGGCATCGTTAACCCTCATCCATGAACCGAAATAAACAGATGTTGGATTAGAATCATCTCCATTAAGCAGAGCAGAAAGGGCACCACCAAATACAATTTCACTTGCCTTGTTTTGTAACTGGTAATATAGCTGATGTGTTTAGAGTAAGCATCATCGCTCATTGGAAAAGAACCACCTGCATGCACCGTCATACGGGAGGCTAATGCCCATGTTTTATCAATAAAACTCAGGTTTGGTTTATTAATATGATATAATGAAAACCCGAGATAATAATTATTTAACCCATTGGATGAACCCGAATACAAGTATACCAGCATTTATATCGAAATAATTTTGAGTAGTACCGTTATTAAAAGTTTCGTTTGTTGGATTGGTGAAGCCATTTTGTGTAAGCTGGTCTTCAAATGTAAGTTTGCTTTTGTCAAGAATAGCACTGCTGTAAGTAGCCTGGAAACCAGCACCTATTGTATTGTATCCATCTTCATCAAGTGCTTTATGATAGCTTAATGAAACAGAACCATAATTAAGTTTTAATGCTGCATCTGCACTTTGATCACTAAGGCCGGAGATGCCGATCCCAAATACATCACCATCGGGTATTTTCCTTTTCAGTATGCCGAAATCTAAAGAGGCGCTGGTGGTTACATAGGCTTTTGGTATAGAAGGCCACTGATCCCGGTGATTTGCAGCCAACCGCCACTCCCCATCAAACTTGCCGGTAAATGCCGGGTTAAGTGTAAGTGGAGAAGCAAAAAATTGTGAGAAATGTGGATCCTGTGCTTTTGCAACGATACAGCAGCTATAAATAAAACAGAAATAGGGCTTTTTTCATTTTAGTATCACTTAATGCGATAAAGATAAGGAAATGGGCTTAAATGCTGCATTACGATGAGTAAAAGGTTTGCCGCCAAAAGCAATTTGAGTATTTACCCCCAGAAACAAACACTGAATTTTTACGCAAGCCAGATCTAGGACTGCATTTTCTGGCCAAAAGCAAGGTCGCCGGCATCTCCAAGGCCTGGAACAATGTAGCCTTTTGCAGTTAGTTCATCATCAATATCCCCACACCAAATGGTAGCTTTGGGAACCTCTCTTAATACATACTCAATACCCACTGTGCAGGCTATGGCACAAACGATATGAAGGTCTTTTATTTCACCCTCATCTTTTAAATACTGGATTGCTTTTACCAGCGAAGCACCGGTAGCAATCATGGGGTCGCTGATGATAATTACTTTACCATCTATTTCGGGACAGCTCATGTATTCAAGGCTGATATCAAATGAACCATCCGGGTTGTGCTTGCGATAAGCACTTATAAAAGCGTTTTCGCCTTTATCGAAATAATTAAGCAACCCTGTGTGCATACCAAGGCCGGCACGGAGAATGGTTGCCAGCACAGGTTGCGCTACCAATACTTTACAGTTGGCAATACCAAGTGGCGTAGTTACTTCCTGCTCCACCCAATCCATTTTTTTACTTATCTCATAAGCACACACTTCGCCAATACGTTCCAGGTTTCGACGGAACCGCATACGGTCGTTTTGTACTTCAACATTTCTTAACTCACTTACCCAATTGCTTACTAAAGAATGATGTTCGCTGAGATTAATAACCATGAATAAAATTTTGAGTTTTTATAATTTGCCATGAATTACACTAATTTACACGAATGATTTTTGCCACAGATTGCACAGATTGACACAGATAAATGCATTGATGAAATTGTGTGTTGTATACCTGTGATAAGATTGTAAAAATAGGGATTTAAAAAAATGAATAAAAAATGATTTACAGAGCTATTGGAATAATGAGCGGCAGCAGCTTAGATGGGCTGGATATTGCTTTTACAGAGTTTACTGAAACAGGGGGCAAATGGAGTTATGAAATACTGACTGCTGAATGTGTTGAGTACAGCAAAGAATGGCAGGAGAAATTAAAAAATGCTGTTTTACTTTCAGCATTGGATTATCAATTATTACATACTGAGTACGGTCATTATGTTGGAAAAAGAGTGAATGAATTTATTGAGCAATATGGGCTTCAACATAAAGTGAGTTTGGTTGCCAGTCATGGACATACCACTTTCCATTTGCCACAACAACAGATGACTGCACAATTGGGTGATGGTGCTGCTATTGCTGCTGAAACAAAACTGAATGTGGTGAGTGATCTGAGAAGTTTGGATATTGCTTTGGGTGGACAGGGAGCACCAATTGTTCCCATTGGAGAAAAATTGTTGTTTGCCGGCTACGATTACTTTTTAAACATTGGCGGCATTGCGAATATTTCTATTAATGCTGATGAAAAATATATCGCTTATGATGTGTGTGCTGCCAACCGTGTATTGAATATGCTGGCTGCAGAAAAAGGTTTGCAATATGATGAAGGAGGAAAATTAGCGGCTTCAGGAAAAGTGAATGAATATTTATTGGGTGAACTGAATTCACTTGATTACTACCGCAAGGTTTACCCCAAATCATTAGCGAATAGTTTTGGAACGGATATAGTGTTCCCAATCATAAAAGCTTCTGGTGTTTCTGTGCAGGATGGGTTGGGGACTTATGTGGAGCATATTGCTTTGCAGGTGAGGAATGCAATGGCAGACGACGGACGACAGACAACGGACGACAGCACTGCAAGAAAATTGTTGGTGACTGGCGGTGGGGCAATGAATACGTTTTTAATTGAAAAGCTGCAAGCTTTGCTGATTGAGAAGAATATTGAAGTAGTGATACCCGATGAAAAAACAATTCTATACAAAGAAGCGGTTATAATGGCGTTGATTGGAATATTGAGATGGAGAGAGGAAGAAAATGTATTGCCAAGTGTTACCGGGGCATCAAGAGGAAGTGTGGGTGGTGCTCTATGGATTGGGTGAAATGTGCCTTGTCTCTCGTTGATTGTTTCTCGTTTCTCGTTAGGACTTTCCTGGTTTAAATTTATTTTACTCTTTAACTTTCTGTTTGGGAAAGATTTATTTTAATTGTATAAAATTTCTGGAATGAAAAAAATACTATGCCTTGTAACCATTATTGGCATTTTGTTTACAGCCTGCAAAAGCAAGACAGAAAAAGAGACTACTGAAAAGGAAGTGTATGAAAAAGCAAAAGAATCTTTAGAGGAAAGGGAAAAGAAAAATCCTGTTGAGTTTATAACTGTTACCAGCAAGGATAAGCATAATTTGATTGGACAAACAGTAATTAAAGGCACGGTGAATAATAATGCCAAGATGTGTGTGTATAAAGATGTGGAACTGGAATTATCTTTCTTCAGCAAGACAGGTGTGCTGCTGCAAAAAGAAAATGAAACCATATACGATCTTATTGCACCAGGCAAAGAAGTTGAATTCAAGAAAAAATTCTTTGTAAATAAAGATGCAGACAGTATGGCGATAAAAGTTTTAAAGGCGAAGGTGAATTAATTTACAAACTCAAACCTATCTCCATCAAACAATCCCAGGTCACTCAGCTTTAAGTGCGGTATCACCAGCAATGCCATAAAAGATAAGGTCATGAATGGTGCTGCTAAAGTAGAGCCCAAAACTTCTTTTGTCATTTTATCAATTGCCGTATAGTCATTCGCCACTTTATAACCATCTTCATTACTCATTAATCCTGCAACAGGCAAACCTAAAACGGCGGAAGATGAATTACTAAAAGCACTCACCCCCCCCTCTTCTTTAATTACAAGATTTACTGCTTTGCAAATACTTTCATCATCCACCCCTACTGCTATAATATTGTGGCTGTCGTGAGCAACAGTTGAAGCAATTGCGCCTTTCTTTAATCCAAAATTCTTTACAAAAGATTTTGCAACCGGTGCCTGCTTATAACGGTTTACCACCACCATTTTTAAAACATCGTTTTCAACATCGCTTACAATGTTACCTTTTTCTACCTTTGGTGCAACAGATAATTTATTTGTGATCAATTGCCCTTCCAACGCTTCTATTACATAGATCTCTTTCTCTTCATTATATTTTACTTCAAACTCAGCCATCACTTTTTGTGTACAACTAAATTGATTGATAGCAGCAGATCTTTTTGTTTCAATCAACGACTTTCCATTATCAGCAACCAGTTTTCCATTGATATACGTTTGCTTCACTTTAAAACTTTCCAGGTCTTCCAGCACAATAAAATCAGCATCATCACCCACTTTTAATGTGCCTACATCCATTTTGTAATGTTCAACAGGATTAATACAAGCCGCCTGTAATACTTTAAATACATCAATACCTTTTGCTACCGCTCTTGCACATAATTGATTGATGTGCCCTTCCACCAAACTATCCGGATGTTTATCATCGCTGCAGAACATCATTTTTTCATAATGCTCACTCATCAACCCGATCAATGCTTCAAAATTTTTGGCAGCACTCCCTTCCCTGATCAGGATCTTCATTCCAAAATTCAGTTTATCCAATGCTTCCTCCGCAGTAAAACATTCATGGTCGGTGCTGATACCCACCTGCCCGGCGGGTAAACCAGCTTCAATATATTTTTTTGCATCGGCACCTCTTAATCCTGGTGCATGGCCATCCACCGGTTTGTTGTATTTTTTTGCTGCTGCAATTTTCTTCATCACTTCTTCATCATTGAATAACACGCCAGGAAAATTCATCATCTCACTCAGGTATTTTATCTCTGGTTTTTGCAGCAGCACATCCACATCATCGGAATTTAATGCAGCACCGGCAGTTTCAAAAATGGTGGCAGGCACACAGCTTGGTGCACCAAAATGAAATTTAAACGGCACCATCTTCCCATTTTCAATCATATATTCCACGCCTGCCATTCCGCATACATTGGCAATTTCATGTGGGTCGCTGATGGTGGCAACGGTGCCATGCACTACCGCCAGTTTTGCAAACTCACTTGGCACCAACATACTGCTTTCTATATGAACGTGGCTATCTATAAAACCGGGAAGAATAAAGTTTAGGAGTTTAGAAGTTGAGGAGTTTAGTGGAGTGATAGATATTATCTTTCCATTATCAAACTCCACTTCGCCATCAAATATTTTTTTATTCCGGATGTCAACAATTTTGCCTGTAATTTTTTGTGCCATGATGAAATTTTGAAGTGTTGCAAATGTAAGCTGCGTTAATCAACTCTGTTTATGGAATTCTGATCTGGTCAAAATCGTCTAAACTGATATAACTATATCGTTTGCATAGACTATTCTCCACAAGTTTTTCCAAGCTCGAAAATTCATGAATAATTTATAGCACATTTTTATTTCACTTATTGTTACATTTGCACCCTCAAAAGCAAACTAAAAAATATAATCATGAGTACAGTTAAAGTAGCCATTAACGGGTTCGGACGTATCGGCCGTCTGGTTTATCGCCAGATCTATAATATGCAGGGTATTGATGTAGTGGCAATCAATGATCTTACCAGTCCCAAAGTACTGGCACATCTTTTAAAATATGACAGCGCACAGGGTCGCTTTGATGCTGAAGTAAAATCATCCGATGACTCTATCATCGTAAATGGCGACGTCGTTAAAATATATGCACAGAAAGACCCTGCTCAAATTCCATGGGGCAGCCACGATGTGGATGTTGTATTGGAATGTACCGGCTTCTTCACTGATAAAGAAAAAGCTGATCACACATTAAAGCTGGCGCAAAAAAAGTAGTTATCTCTGCTCCGGCAACCGGCGATCTGAAAACTGTTGTGTTCAATGTAAACCACAGCATTCTTGATGGTACAGAAACAGTGATCAGTTGTGCAAGTTGCACTACTAACTGTCTGGCGCCAATGGCAAAAGTGCTTGATGAAACTTATGGTATCGTTAATGGCTTGATGACTACCATCCATGCCTATACCAACGATCAGAATACACTGGATGCACCACATCCAAAAGGTGATCTTCGCCGTGCAAGGGCTGCTGCACCAAATATTGTGCCTAACAGCACCGGTGCTGCAAAAGCAATCGGCCTGGTATTGCCCGACCTGAAAGGTAAATTAGATGGTAGCGCACAACGTGTGCCAACCATCACTGGTTCACTGACTGAAGTAACTGTTGTGCTTGGTAAAAAAACAACCGTGGAAGAATTAAATGCTGCTATGAAAGCTGCCAGCAACGAAAGCTTTGGTTACACAGAAGATGAAATTGTAAGCACTGATATTATCGGCACTACTTTCGGTTCTTTGTTTGATGCAACGCAAACAAAAGTACAAACCGTTGGCGATAAACAATTGGTACGTGCGGTAGCTGGTACGATAATGAAATGAGCTATGTTAGCCAGTTGGTGCGTACGGTTCATTATTTTGCTGGATTGATAAGCAAATAATATTCTCCGCCCCTAAAGTGGGAACTATAAAATTCAAAAGCTTTCTGAAATTTTTCAGGAAGCTTTTTTTGCAAGTAGTATCTTTAGCAGGCAATTCAATTATAAGGTAATCCAGAAATAATTTAATTAATCATGAGTAAATTCACAGATCACAATTTTGCAGGAGAAAAAGCATTGATACGTGTTGATTTCAATGTTCCATTAGATGCAAACTTTAATATCACAGATGATACCAGGATGAAGGCAACCATTCCTACCATTAAAAAAATATTAGCAGATGGCGGCATGGTTATTTTAATGAGCCATCTTGGCCGGCCAAAAGATGGCCCAACAGATAAATATTCATTAAAGCATTTGGTAAAACACCTGCATGAATTACTTGGATGGTGAACACACAAAGTTTTCTTTGCTGATGATTGCATTGGCGAACAGGCAACAATCACTTCCAATATGTTACGTCCGGGAGAAGTATTGTTATTAGAAAATCTTCGCTTTTATAAAGAAGAAGAAAAAGGTGATGAAGCTTTTGCAGAAAAACTAAGCAAGCTGGGTGATGTGTATGTGAATGATGCATTTGGCACAGCACACAGGGCACATGCTTCCACGGCAGTGATCGCAAAATTCTTTCCCGGTGATAAAAAAATGTTTGGCTTTGTAATGGAAGGCGAAGTAAGCAGTGCAGAAAAAGTATTGCATGGTTCTGAAAAACCATTTACAGCAATCATTGGCGGCGCAAAAGTTTCTGATAAAATTCTCATCATTGAAAATTTACTGGAAAGAGCAACAGATATTATTATTGGTGGTGGTATGGCTTATACATTTATGAAAGCAAGAGGCGGAAAGATCGGCAATTCGCTTTGTGAAGATGACCGTCTTGAAACAGCAATAGATATTTTAAAAAAAGCAAAGGAGAAAAATGTAAGCATTCATTTACCAGAAGATTCTGTGATAGCAGATAAGTTTGATGCCAATGCCAATACTGAAACAAGGCCAAGCGATGCCATTCCTGATGGATGGATGGGATTAGATATTGGGCCAAAAGCTGTTGGTATTTTCAGTGAGATCATCGGCAAATCAAAAACCATTTTGTGGAATGGCCCGATGGGTGTTTTTGAAATGGAAAAATTTCAGAACGGAACAAAATCTGTTGCTTTGGCTGTGGCAGATGCAACTTCTAAAGGCGCTTTCAGTCTTGTAGGCGGCGGCGATAGTGTGGCAGCAGTTAATCAATTTCATTTAGCAGATAAAGTAAGTTATGTAAGCACCGGCGGTGGCGCCATGCTTGAATATTTTGAAGGAAAAGAATTGCCGGGTATTGCCGCTGTTAAAGAATAATATAGCATAAAGAAGCCTGGTTTTAAAAACCTGGCTTCCTTGCAAAAGAAACTGTACATTTATTTTTCAAAACAATAAAAACAAATAAAATGAAAAACATAGGTTTAATAATTGTGCTTGCTGTTTTAGTAATTGTAGGTTTTATGGGCTGCAATGGCTACAATGGCCTTGTAAAACAAGATGAAAATGTAAAAAAAGCATGGGGCAATGTTCAGACAGAATATCAAAACAGGAATGACCTTGTTGGTAATTTGGTGAATACCGTAAAAGGTGCTGCCAACTTTGAGCAAAAAACTTTGGTGGATGTTATTGAAGCAAGAGCAAAAGCAACTAGCGTAAATATCAATGCTGATAATCTTACTCCTGAAAAAGTTGCAGAGTTCCAACAGGCACAGGGACAATTAAGCGGTGCATTGAGCAGGCTGCTTGTAACCGTGGAGCAATATCCTCAATTGAGAGCAACAGAAAATTTCACTAAACTGCAGGGACAACTGGAAGGCATTGAAAACGGTATTAAAAACGCAAGAAAGGTTTTTAACGATGCTGTAAATGAATACAACACCAAAGTGCGTTCTTTCCCAATGAATATATTAGGCGGCATGTTTGGTTTCAAAGCCAAAGAAGGTTTTAAAGCTGACGCTGGTGCAGAGAAAGCCCCCGAAGTAAAATTCTAAGCAATCTTAATGAATAAAAAAAGATATTCCGGCTATGTTGCAGGCGGCGTTGTTATCCTGTTGGGCATTTTTGTAATGCTTACTTATAACAAACTGGTAAAGGCAGAAGAAAAAGTAAAGTTGCAATGGAATGAAGTTCAAAACTCTTATCAACGGAGAATTGACCTGGTTCCAAACCTTGTAAATGTTGTTAAAGGCCAGGCTGACTTTGAAAAGACAACACTTGAAAAAATTGCAGCAGCACGGGCAAACGCTTCTGCCGTTACTGTATCTGCCGGTGAACCTACAGCGGAGAATATTATTGCCAGTAATAAAACACAAAATGAACTGGCTGATGCTACAAACAGGATAATTGCTGTAGTTGAAAAATATCCTGACCTCAAAGGCACTGAAGCATTCAGGGGATTGCAAACCCAACTGGAAGGAACAGAGAGGAGGATAAAATTTGCAAGGAAAGATTTTAATGAAGCAATGGCGGCTTATAACAGTTCTGTAAGAGGTTTTCCCACAAGTTTGATTGCCGGCATATTTAGTTTTAAAACAAAGAACAGTTTTCAATCTGATGCAGGCGCTGAGCAAGCTATAGAAATTAAATTTTAATAAACACTAATGGGCTTATTTTCATTTTTCAAAAAACCAAAGCAATATTTTGCTCCACCACAAATGGAACAATTTGTTGCAGCAATTCGCAATGCAGAAAAACAAACAAGCGGCGAAGTGAGGGTTTATATCGAAAGCAGGAACCCCTTGGTAAGTACAATAGAAAGGGCAGCAGAAATTTTTTATAAGTTAAAAATGCAGGAAACAGAAGACCGCAATGCTGTATTGTTGTACATAGCGATGAAAGACCATGAAGTGGCGTTGTTTGCAGATGAAGGTATTTACAAAAGAGCTGGTGGTGTGTACTGGGAAAACGAAATGAGTGAAATGCTTGCCTTCTTTAAAACAGAAGATATACCCGGTGGTATCATCAACTGTGTTACCCATGTTGGTGAAACACTAAAGAAAAAGTTTCCGTATGATGCCACTAATGACAAAAACGAATTGCCAGACGATATTGTATTTGGAAGATGAATAAAAAAGTAATGAAAAAAGGACTGCTGATATTTTTATTGCTGCTTTCATCTTCGCTGATGATGGTAAGGGCACAGGACAATCAAGGCCCGGCTATCGAAAAAATTATCAATACTCCTCCTTCACCGGCAAAGCTTGTAAATGATTACGCCAATGTACTTACAGCGGCTCAACAGGCGGAGCTTGAAAATAAAGTTGTTCAGTTTGACAAAACAACCTCCACACAGATTGCCATTGTTATTGTTCAATCAACAGAGGGAAGGGACATTGCTGATGTTGGCACGGAACTGATAAGAAAATGGGGTATTGGTGGCAGTAAGAATAATAATGGCGTAGTACTGCTGGTGGCTTATGGTGACAGGAAGCTGAATATTACTACTGGCTACGGACTGGAAAAATCTTTGCCTGATATTACCTGCCAGCAAATTATTGATTACAGCATCAAACCTAATTTTAAAGGAAACGATTATTACAGGGGGCTTGACGAAGGTGTAAATGCCATTATACAAGCTACGCAAGGTGAATACACTGCCCCGGAAGGATATAATAAAAGAAAAGGTATTTCCCCTGGCAGAATATTATTCCTTGTAATAATTATATTCATCCTGCTTTCAATGTTTGGTGGCGGCGGCAGTGGGGGTTCATTTATGAGCAGGCGTGGTTACCGTGGTTTTAATGGGCCTTTTATTTTCCCAACCGGTGGTGGAGGCGGCGGTGGCTGGAGCGGTGGTGGAGGTGGATTTGGTGGCTTTGGTGGAGGCAGTTCTGGAGGCGGTGGTGCAAGCGGAAGTTGGTAGTTACTTACAAAACTTTTATAATAAAAAAATCCCGGCTTAACACCGGGATTTTTTTATGGCTTCTTGTAAACGATCTTCTCCATTTTACTTATCCGCTTCAACACATTCTCTATATGAATGGGATAACTCTTGTCTTTGATAATATACTCAAAAGCACCCTGCTGTAATGAGAACAAACATTCCAATGTGCCGCTGGGGCCTGTGATCAAAATGATATACGCTTCAGGAATTGTTTTTTTAACTGCACTCACTATTTTCAAACCCTTCTCAGGATTAGTACGGTAGTCAAGAAAAATCACCTGTGGCTTTTCATCAAAGCGGCTTACACATTGTGCAATGCTGTTAAACGAAGTAAACCTGCTGCATTTCATATTTCGGAAATGCTGTTCATAAATGGCGAGGCTGAACATATCTTCATCAACTAAAAAAATCTTTAATGGATAACCTTCCTGCATAAAACTATTTTGACAGGGAGATTGCTATTGCTGTGCCAGAATAAAAAGCCGCTACAGGCAAGGGTTTCAGTATAACTGGTTGTTATTTTGTCCAGATAATGCAAAATTTTTCCATTTTGAGGAAAATAAATTTCAATATAAGCTCTTATTGATTCAATTATAAAAACGCTTAGGTTTGAGAATCAATTCAGCCACATGACAAAATCAGAAATTAAATTTTTAGAAGGCCCACAAAGCCGCTGGAAAGAATTTAAGTTTTCAATAGAAGTATTATTTGAGTTTATAAAGGGTTTCAGAAAACTGCATTTTGTTGGCCCCTGTGTCACCATTTTTGGTTCGGCAAGATTTAAGGATGGCCATCCCTACTATGAAAAAACAGAAGAATTGGCCGCAAAAATTGCTCAATTGGGATTTACTATCATGACTGGTGGTGGCCCCGGCATTATGGAGGCGGCAAATAAAGGAGCCAAAGATGTTGGAGGAAGAAGTGTCGGGTGCAATATTGTGTTACCACATGAACAACATCCTAACCCATATCTTGATAAATGGGTGAACATAAAATTCTTCTTCGTCCGTAAAACACTACTTATTAAATACTCCTATGCCTTTGTAGTAATGCCCGGCGGCTTTGGCACATTAGATGAATATTTTGAAGCACTTACCCTGATACAAACAAAAATGATCGAACAGTTCCCGGTGATAATATTTGACAAGGCCTTTCACAAGGAGCTTATTGAACACATTGAGCTGATGAAAGCAAAGAGCACCATTTCTGCAGGTGACGACAAACTGTTTTTGGTAACCGATTCTGTAGAGGAAGCAGTAAAATTTATACAGGAAAATACGATCGTTAAATTTAAGTTGAAGCATGAAAAACGAAACAAACCCTTTGGATGGCTGTTTGAAAGATATTAACGGCCAGGTAGCAAAAACAGAAAAGCCTTTCAAAAAAGAAAGGCTTTTCTAAAATCAATTTTGACACTTTAGTTGAGTACTATTTTTTCAATTGTATCTCCTCCCCTTATATCATCAACCACATCCAGGCCGTCAATAATTTTTCCAAAACAGGTATGCACACCATCAAGATGAGCAGTATTATTGCGGCTATGACAGATAAAAAATTGTGAGCCACCGGTATTAGGGCCACGGTGAGCCATGGAAAGAACACCACGGTCATGGTATTGCTTAGGCGCTTTTGTTTCACACTGTATAGTGTAGCCTGGGCCGCCACTGCCATTACCTGTTGGGCAACCTCCTTGTATCATAAAGTCTGGTATCACACGGTGAAAGCTGAGGCCGTTGTAAAAACCTGAGCTGATTAGTTTTTTAAAATTAGCAACTGCTATCGGGGTTGCATCATCGTACAATTCAAATTTCATCACGCCTTTATTGGTATGAATTTCTCCTGTGGTAAGTGTTGTTTCGCTCATGTTGTATTTTTTTTGCTGCGAAAGTAAAACTTAGAAATGAGTTGTGAAATAAAATTATCAGAAAAGGATATTTTCCATAAAGCTAACAAAGTTCTTTCCTTTTTCTCCTCTGTGCCTTTGTGGGATACTATTTCTTTTTACGCAGATCAAAATTCTGGAAAAAGAAAATACGGGCTACATTACTATTTCGGTATCTATTACCAGCAGCTAATTGCTGAAACCAGTTCATGTAGCCAAACTGCAGGTTGCTTTGTTTACCTGCTTGGTATTTAAACCCGAGAAAAAAACGATTCTGGTCGAAGTAGTTATTTACGATTTGTTTACCGAAGTTAATATGCAGTTCATCGTTTAAAATTAAAGACCAACTTTTAGGGTCGCTGCCATTTTTATAAAAAGGAATTTCGTACCAGATGTTGTAACGAAGGCGCCAGTTAAAACTGTAGCCGTCTGCCAGTGCATCATCATTTAAAATTTTCCTTCTGTATCTCTCTTCCAAACGAAACCACTGCATCATTTTTTGCCTGCCATATTTTGTATGCCATTGTATTTGTTGCCATGGGCGGTGTTCGTAAGTGGAAATATTTTTATGGTTGTCACTTGGGAAATCTATGATGTATGCATAACCTGCTGTAAGCTTTACATTATCCGTTACATAATAAGTGGCCCCCAGCCTGTACATATTTTGAAAAAACCCATCTATCCAGTCATCTTTTGTCCGCAGGTGTACATCTGCCCACATACCCCATTTATCACTGAACCTTGTCTGATTAAAATAAGCCAGCCATACTTTATTAAAATGCTCTGTTGATTTTGTTTGAGCAGCAACTGTTACTGATAAAATAAAAACACAAATCAAGAAAAAAGAAAACTGTTTCATAAGGCAATTTAAAACCTGGGTTGCAAAGTGAAAAATTAATGCAGCCTTATTTTAGAAATTACTAATGCGGTGATGGATACTGAAACGGAATACATCCTGGTTTTCCATTACTTTAGTGGCAGCACGCCATTGGAATATTTTTATATATTGCCATTGCAGGAATATCTTTTTTGAAAGATTATAATTTACAAAAGCAAAAGACCGGTTTTGGTCGAAGAACATACTGCTCCCAATATGCTGAGGATTTACCATCACTTCATTACCTGCATGAAAATCAAATTTGTTTTTTGCCAGCGGCCAGCCAAATTCAAAACGGTAGCGGAGCCTGAACACATGATTATACACACCTGTTCTTTTGCCTTTATCCACCTGTTGCAGAAAACGTTGCTCTGTCCGCAACCTTTGTATAAAACTGGTTGTATTCCATTTTTGCTGATGGGCAATTTGCTGCCATGGCCGCCATTCATTTGCCAATACTAACTGACCGGCTGAAGAACGCATGGTGCCAAACCAGGCAAAACCGCCACTAAGTAAAAAATATTTATTAAGTTTATACTGAACACCTGTTCTTACTGCAAACTGGCTCCAGTTATCTGCCCAATCCCACATCCTCACCTGCACATCATTCAGCAAAGTATATTTGTCACTCAGCTGCATATAATTATTATAGTTGAACCAAAGCATATTAGCATGAGCAGTAGTATGCTGTGCTGCTGCCTGTATTGATACGATAAGAAAAAAAATAAAATATAGTTGCTTCATACTTTAACTGATGCTTAGTAAACAGAAAAGCTTATGTAGGAATAATTTATAAAAAAATAGCCCGGAACAATGTAATTAAGCTACATGCAATTACCACCACGCCCACTGCAATAAACATTACTTTAGAGGGAAGTTTTGCAGTAAGCATTGCTGAAAAAGGAGCCGTGGTAATACCGCCGATTAAAAGTCCGGCAACAATATTCCAGTGCTGTATGCCTATGGTAAAAATAAACGTAATGGCGCTGGCCACGGTTAAAATAAATTTTGCCATAGTGGAACTGCCAATGACATATCTTGGCGTATGGCCATTTTTTATAAACGTGCCTGTAACTAACGGCCCCCAGCCTCCGCCTCCAAACGAATCTATAAAACCTCCAATAAGCCCGAGGGCTTTTATGTTTACAGCTTTCGGCTTTCCTGTTTTTTCTTTTTTCTTAAACGCATTTTGTAAAATGCGTATGCCTAGGTACATAGCGTATACAGCAATAAATGGCTTTGTCATTTTTGCATAGCGCTCTCCTAAATAAGTTAATGCCAACGCACCTATTACTGCACCTATTACTGCAGGTATGGCCAGCGACTTCACTAATTTTTTATTGATGTTTCCTAATTGCCAGTGGCTTGCTGTACCGGCTGCACTCGTAAACGACTCGGCAGAATGGATGCTGGCGCTTATCACCGCAGGCGGAATATTTAATATAAGTAAAATGGTAGTGCAGATAACGCCATAACCCATACCCATTGAACCTGCCACCATTTCTGCAACAAAACCCAACAACACCATCCAGTAAAAAAGATAATGTTGGCTGTGCAATGATTGCTGTAGCCCAAGTAATTGTTCTGGTGATAAAAAAAGAAAGACAGATAATATAATAAGCGTAACAATTAAAATTGCAGCACTGTACTTTGTTACAGTTTTATACCTTGATGATACAAGGTCATCAGACGCCTGCACAACATCATGCGAATGAGTGATACTTTCTATTGTTTGTCCTGCAATTTGTTCCTGCATAAAATTTATTTATTTGTTGTAAGGGTCTTTGTTATTTCATTCAGTTGTTTCACTTTGTCAGTAAAATCGCCGCTGATTTTATTTCTTATTTGCTGCATGTGCAGCAGGAGTTCATCTATTTCTTCCGGCAGCACTTCATTCAGCAATTCCTTTATCCGCTTTGCCATAGTGGGTGATTTTCCATTGGTGGATATAGCAATTTTAAGATTGCCTTTCTGCACCACCGATGAAAGATAGAAATCACAGAGCTCAGGCTTATCAGCCACGTTTACTAATTTACCCTGTTGCCTTGCATCAATGCTTACCTGCTCACTTATAGCCCTGTCGTTTAATGCGGCGAATACAATATCAGCTTCATCAATATCAGCTGCTTCATACGGTTTTTCAATAAGGCTGATACTGCTGTGTTGCTGTGCAAGCAATTTTATTTCTTCACTAATGGAAATCGCAACAAGCTTAATTACAGTTCCGGGGGAATTACTATTGATTGCCTGTAGTTTTTCATTGCCCACATAGCCTCCGCCAATTATAACCACTTTTAATTGCCTTAGTTTAAGAAAAACAGGGAACAGCAAATTAGCATCATCCCCCATTGCCAGGGCAGCCTCTTCATTGATTCCTGGTGCTTCTTTATTAATCATATTTAAACTATTGTGTACTGTGAAAAACAAAAATAGCGATTTCCTACTAAATTAGTAGACTAATAGAAAAATATTTTTTATTGCCCTGGATGACAACTATTTTTTTATGGAATTGATGAAGTTATTTCGGCCAAACTTTCCTTTGTTTTAGCGATTGTTTCATCTAAATCAGCATAGGTGAGGGCATTGCTCAGAAACCAGCTTTCAAAAGCTGAAGGTGGCAGGTAAATTCCCCTCTTCAGCATTGCATGAAAATATTTATTAAACAATTGGTTGTTAGCAGCAGCAGCACTTGTAAAATCAGTAACAGGAAAGTCACTGAAATGCAGGCTTATCATAGAACCAAAGCGATTTATTCTGAAAGGCTCTATTTCCCATGCAGTGAGTACCTCATCCAAACCTTTATGGAGGTAAGCAGTTTTATCTTCCAGCTCTTTATAAATAGAAGGATTGTTTTTTAACTCCGTTAGCATGGTAAACCCGGCAATCATTGCAATAGGGTTCCCACTTAAAGTACCAGCCTGGTATACATTTCCCAACGGTGCAATGTGCTGCATGATCTCTTTGTTTCCACCAAAAGCACCAACGGGCATTCCACCACCAATTACTTTTCCATAAGTCACCAGGTCAGCCTTGATGTTTAATTTTTCCTGTGCACCACCGGCACATAAGCGAAAGCCTGTCATCACTTCATCAAAAATGAAAACAATACCTTCTTCATCACAGAGTTTTCTCAAGCCTTCATGAAAACCGGGCTCTGGTAAAACACAACCCATATTTCCTGCAACGGGTTCAACTATAATAGCTGCAATTTCTCCTTTATGTTCAGCAGCCAATTTTTGCACCGCTTCCAAATCGTTGTAGGCTGCCGTTAGTGTATCGTTGGCAACACCAGCTGTTACACCCGGAACTGTTTGTATATTAAATGTAGCCACACCACTTCCAGCTTTTACCAAAAAAGAATCGGCATGGCCGTGGTAATGCCCTTCAAATTTTATCATTTTATTTCTTCCTGTATATCCTCTTGCCAAACGGATAGCACTCATGCAGGCTTCTGTTCCGCTGCTTACCATTCTTATCAAATCCACATTCGGCACCATGCTGATGATAAGTTCGGCCATTTCAATTTCCAATTCTGTCGGTGCTCCAAAAGATGTAGAGCCCAATGCTTTTTCCTGTATGGCTTTTACAACAGGTTCATAAGCATGGCCCAATATCATTGGTCCCCAGGATGCGATGTAGTCAATGTATTTATTTCCATCAGCATCGTAGAGGTAGGCGCCTTTGGCAGATTTTATAAATACAGGTGTACCACCAACACTCTTAAATGCTCTTACTGGCGAGTTTACACCACCTGGAATTGATTGTTGTGCTCTTTCGAAAAGTTCTATGCTTTTGTTGTACATGCTTTATGTGTTTGAACCACAAAGGCACGAAGAACACCAAGATTCACAAAGAACTTAGTGTTACTTTTGCGCCTTTATGTCTTAGTGGTTTAAAAGTTTTACGGCATCCTTCGCAAAGTATGTTGCAATCAAATCTCCCCCAGCCCTTTTAATTGAAGTCAATGTTTCCAGTATCGGCTTTATTCTCATCAACCCATCCTCTTGCAGCAGCAGCTTTTATCATGGCATATTCTCCACTGATATTATACACACTCACCGGAACAGTTACTGCATTCTTCACTTCTCTTACAATATCCAGGTAAGGCAATCCAGGTTTCACCATTACAATATCGGCTCCTTCTTCCACATCCATCAATGCTTCCTTTATTGCTTCAATGCGATTGCCATAATCCATCTGGTATGTTTTCTTATCACCAAAGCCCGGAGCAGAATCTAATGCATCACGAAAAGGTCCATAAAAACAGGACGCATATTTGGCACTATATGCCATGATACCTGTATTGATAAAATTATTTTCTTCCAGGCCTTTTCTTATTGCACCAATACGACCATCCATCATATCGCTTGGCGCCACCATATCAGCGCCGGCTTCTGCATGGCTGATACTCATCTTCACCAATGCCTCCACTGTTTCATCATTTACAATTTTCCCATCCTTAACAATACCATCATGTCCGTAGGATGAATAAGGGTCCAATGCCACATCGGTCATTACATACATTTCAGGCACAGCATCTTTTATTGCTTTGATGCTTCGTTGCATCAGGCCGTCTTTATTCCAGGCTTCCTTACCAGTGTTATCTTTTAATTCATCTTTTGATTTTACAAATAACAAAACACTTTTCAATCCCATGCTCCACAGTTCTTTTACTTCTTTCACAGTTATGTCTAAACTATTTCGATAATAGTTTGGCATGGAAGCGATTTCTGTTTTTATATTTTCTCCCTCATCAATAAAAAGAGGGACGATGAAATCGTTTGGCGTTAAAACAGTTTCTCTCACCATATCTCTTATGGCGGTTGATATTCTTAATATCCTGTTTCTTCTTTGTAAATACATACAATAACTTTTATTAAAACATGCCGCCCCTACGGGGCTTTTGTAAACTTTATCTTTTTCCACCAACATTTCGTTCCTAAGGAACTTAAAACTTGTTTAACAAGTATTGGAACGTTGTGCCCAGGCAATTCTTTCTTCTTCTGTTATTTCACTCAACCATTCTCTTGGATGTAAACATACTTCCTGTAATTTATGCTCTTCTGTTCCAAATTGTGGTTGGTAATTATATTCAAAACGAACAGTTGGTGGCAAGCTCATCAATATGCTTTCAATCCTGCCATTTGTTTTTAACCCGAACAAAGTTCCCCTGTCATGCACTAAGTTAAACTCCACATATCTTCCTCTTCTTATTTCCTGCCAGTGTTTGTTTTCTTCTGTATAAGAGCTGTTCTTTCTCTTTTCTACAATTGGAATGTAAGCATCAATAAAAGCATCTCCACAAGTCTTTCCAAAATTCATCCAGAAATCAACATCCTGTTTTTCATTCGCTCTTTGATAATCATAAAATATTCCGCCAATTCCTCTCCTCTCTTTATTCCTGTGCCAGTTCACAAAATAATCATCACATTCCTTTTTAAATGCAGGATAAAACGATACATCAAATTTATCACAGGCATTTTTATAGGTTTGGTGAAAATGTTTTGCATCTTCCTCAAATAAATAGTAAGGTGTTAAATCAGTACCACCGCCAAACCACCTGTCAATCACTTCCCCTTTTTCATCATACAATTCAAACATGCGGTAATTGCAATGTACTGTTGGCACAAAGGGATTTACAGGATGTATCACCAAACTCATTCCACAGGCAAACCATTTAACACCCCTGTCTACTAATGGTGAACCTTTAAGCTGGCTTCTCATCATATCAGTAACATCACCAAACACAATAGAAGTATTCACTCCCCCTTTTTCAAACACATTTCCATTTGCAATCACTCTTGTTTTTCCTCCGCCCCCTTCTTCCCTCTCCCATTTGTCATCGAAGAAAGTTGCTTTGCCATCACACTGTTCCAATGCAGTACAGATACTGTCCTGCATCTGGTGAATGATCGCTATCCATTGTTCTTTTACATTCATATTTAATGTTAATAGTGAATTGTGAATCGTTAATGGGAGTTTCCAATTTCAGTCTCTATTTACCATTAACTATTAAACATTCACGGTTTATATTCTTTCACTGCATCTACAAAAGCCCTTGCATTGTCAACAGGTACATTTGGTGTGATGCCATGGCCAAGATTGGCGATATAATTTTGTATACCAAACGCATCAATCATTTCTTTCACTTCTTTTTTAATCTGCGGTATAGTTCCTAATAATTTTGATGGGTCAAAGTTACCCTGTATGGTAATTTTATTCTGCGTTAATTCTCTTGCAAACTGTGGTGTAATACACCAATCAATACCAACACCGCTTGCGCTACTTTCACTTATATCTTTCAACGCATACCAACTTCCCTTAGGAAATAAAATTACAGGTGCATCATCTTTTAACGCATCCGCAATCTGAAATAAATAAGGCTGTGCAAAAATTTTAAAATCTGCCGGGCTTAATGCACCAGCCCAGCTGTCAAATACCTGCACTGTATCAGCACCTGCTTTTACCTGGTGTTTTAAATAATCAATGGTTATGTCAGTTATCTTTTGCAATAAACAATGAGCTAACACAGGTTGAGTATAGGCAAATTGTTTTGCTTTATCCCAGGTCTTGCTTCCTTTGCCTTCCACCATATAACAAAGTATTGTCCACGGTGCTCCGGCAAAACCAATTAACGGAACCCGGCCATTCAATTCCTTTTTAGTCAGCGACAATGCATCATATACATATTTCAAACTTTCTTCGGCACCAATAGTTATTAATGTGTCAATATCACTTTGTGTTTTAATTATCTTTGGTAATGATGGTCCTTTACCTTCTTCCATCAACACTTCCAAGCCCATGGCCTGCGGTATCACCAAAATATCACTGAAAATGATAGCTGCATCCACACCAACCTGGTCAACGGGTTGCAGTGTAATTTGTGTAGCAAGTTCCGGTGTTTGGCAACGGGTAAAGAAATCATATTTCTCTCTCAGCTTGATATAATCAGGCAAATATCTTCCTGCCTGCCTCATCATCCATACAGGAGGACGTTCAACTTGTTCTTTTCTCAATGCTCTTAATAGTAAATCGTTTTTTAAATTGTGTCATAGTCGTGTGTGGAAAAAACATTTCGCCTGTTAAGTAAAGTACTCCATCATCTTCTGAACAAGGTTTTCTTTTCCGGGTTCATCACTAATGATGATTTTATTATTTGAAAACTTTTTTATTTCAGCAGCAGTTGTGTTTCCTATTGCAAAGGCAACTGTTTTTTCTGCCAACTTATTACTTTAAAAAAACTTCTTACCGCACTCGGGCTGAAAAATAAAATACCATGATAAAATTTATCAATCTTCCTGGGCACTTCAATTGTTTGATAAACCACAATTTCATTCACTTCAATATCATGCTGTTTTAAAATATCCGGCAATTCATCCCTGCGTTGATCGCCACAAAAGAAAGTCACTTCATCTGTAAACCTGTCTTCTGCTATTAACTCCGCCAGTGCCACAGCATCGTTGGCTGTACCTGCCACTCTTTCATCACCAAAATATTCCATTACCAACCTTCCGGTTGCAGTACCAATAGAATAAATTGACCATTCAGGCTGGTGCCCATCCAAAAAAATAGTAACCGCATCTACTGCATTCATACTGGTAAAAACAACCGTAGCGATCTCAGTAGAAGCCAACTCAATTTCCTGTTGTACTTCTACAGATAAAATACTTTCCGTTTCAATAAAAGACCTTTCATCAATGGCAATACCGGAAGCTGCTGCTTCATCCACCAACATTGCAGGCAGCGGCCTTGTACATAATATCTCAATTTTATTTTGCTGCATGAATACCGTCAATTATTTTTTTTCCGCCGTTTTCCAAAACATGAATGGCTGCTTTTGTTCCCAGGTCAAATCCATTGAAAGTATCTGCGTGTTTTTCTACTTCCATTTTTTCTTTACCATCAACCGATAGCAGGTTCCCTTTAAAGATCAGTTTATCATTTTCAATTTCAGCCAAAGCACTTATTGGGGTAGAACATCCTCCCAATAATTTTCTTAAAAAATCCCGTTCAATTTTTGTACACAATGCGGTATTGCTGTCATTAAAATTCTCACAGGCATCTAAGCAAAACCCATCTCCTTCCCTGCATACAATCATTATTGCCCCTTGTGCAGGTGCAGGTAACATCCAATCAAGTTCAATTGAATTTGCAGGACGAAGATTTATTCTTTCCAAACCTGCTGCTGCAAATATGGCTCCCTGCCAATTGCTCTCCTCTACTTTACGCAATCTTGTATTTACATTACCACGGAGATTTTTAAGCGTATGATTTGGGAAACGATTTAGCCATTGCGCTTTGCGCCTGGTACTGCTTGTAGCTATTGTTAGTGATGGGTGATCAGTTATCGGTGATGGGCAAGCAGTCCATTTATTATTTTGATAGCCCAACTGATAACTGATAACTGATAACTCTCCTTTGTAAACCAGCAGGTCTTTATAAGAAGCTCTCTTCAACACCGCTGCCTGCACAATACCCTGCGCCAACTGCGTAGGCACATCTTTCATTGAGTGAACAGCAATGTCAATTCTATTATTTAATAAAGCTATATCGAGGCTCTTTGTAAATATGCCTTGTACACCCATTTCATACAAAGGCGTTTGAAGATCAATGTCACCTTCACTTTTTATAAAAACCAGTTCGGAGGAAAAATTATATTGCTGAAGAAGTTGCTGAACCTGTGTTGCCTGCCATACTGCCAACTGGCTTTCCCTTGTGCCGATACGTATCACTTTGTCCATCACTTTAGTTTGTACCGGTTGCTATAAACTCATTGATAGCTTCTATATAATTACAGCCACGTTGATTTTGGGTACGCATTTTTACAGCCATTCCATTAATGACCTTTTGAATTTTATCACCGGGCTGGCAGACAGTTGTATTTTCTCTTGAAGTATAAGAAAGATACATTTCACAACTATGCATTTCCTGTAACTTATTCTTTACTTCTTTTAATACCGGCACATGTTTACGCATTTCATGCCAGTCAACAAATTCATTAATATGCTCTGCAATGATGGACTTTGCTTTTGGCACTTCCGCTTTTCTATTCTCCAGCGTTGCATCTTTTATTCTTGATAACTCATCCACGTTCACCAAAGTAATACCGGGCAATTCATTTGCACTCAACTCTACATTATAAGGAACAGACAGATCAATGATAAGTTTATTGCTGCTGTTTTGCAAATGCGATCTCAATATCACCGGTTGTGGAGCATTGGTAGCCACCAAAATAATATCAGCACTTCTTATCTCCTCTTCCATTGCATCAGCAGCAGCATACTGCAAGCCCAATTCATTTGCCAACAGTTCAGCTTTACTTTCTGTACGGTTAATAAGTGTGATATTTTTTGTATCGAGGTAGTCAACTAGGTTCTTACAGGTATTGCGGCCAATCTTCCCTGTTCCCACCAATACTATTTTTTTATCGCTTAAGTTGGTAACAGTTTCTTTAATATATTGTATTGCAGCAAAAGAAACAGAAACCGTTCCACCACTTAGCCCGGTATTCGTCTTGATTGTTTTGGAAGATTGCAAAACCGCATTGATCATCCTCTCTAAATAAGCACCAACAAAATCCTTTTCTTTAGCAAATTTTACGGCCTGTTTCAACTGCCCCACAATTTCATAATCGCCGAGTATCTGTGAATCCAAACCTGCACCAACATTAAAAAGATGCATAATTGCATCCGTACCTTTTTTAATGTAAGCGGTCTGTTTAAATATTTCAGCAGAACCCTGTGTTTGTGTACACAACAATTGAACTAATGTATTAGCATTATCGGCAAAACCAAATATTTCTGTGCGGTTGCAGGTGCTCAATACAAACAATTCTTTCAGTCCGTATTGAGGTGCCAGGGAAAGTAGATTGGCATATTGATCGTTGTTAATGGCATACTGCCCACGCAGTAAGGCCTCCGTCTTTTTATAGTTGATTCCGGCGATGAAAAAATTAGCTATATCCTGTCTGTTTTCTGGCATTGATTGGTGGTAAGAATTTAACGAGGCAAAAATACTTTTGGAAGCCGGTGTAAACTAATTTCTTTGTCATAGAACTGTCATTTTAGAGTATGAGTTGTATCAATTGATGAAATGATTTACATCAGTTGTTGATTTTTTGTAACAGATAACGAACTTTTGCTGATGGCATCGGTTATTTTTGCAAACCAATTTTTAAGTATGGGAAAAAGAGGAATTGTTTTAATGAACCTTGGTTCACCGGACAGCACAGAAGTAAAAGATGTAAAACGTTACCTGGACGAATTCTTAATGGATAAAAGAGTAATTGATTATCCATACCTGTTCAGGTTGTTATTAGTGAAAGGCTTAATTACTCCAAAAAGGTCACATGCTTCCGCAGAAGCATATAAAACTATCTGGACAAAAGAAGGCTCTCCGTTGATTGTACTCACCAGGCAACTGCAGGCAGCTTTACAACAAAAAATTGAAGAGCCCATCGAAATTGCGATGCGGTATGGAAACCCCACACCTGCGGCGGCATTTGATAATTTACTAAAGAAACACCCGGATATAGAAGAAGTGATTGCAGTGCCATTGTATCCTCATTATGCGATGGCATCTTATGAAACAGCTGTGGAGTATGCAAAAGAGTTGTACGCAAAAAATAAATACCCTTTCAAACTCTCCTTTATCAAACCATTTTATGATGAAGCCAATTATATTCATGCAATGGCGGAAAACATAAAGCCACATTTGAATGAAGCATACGATCATATTTTATTCAGTTACCACGGCATACCGGCGAGGCATTTGGTAAAAGTTGATCCCACCCATTCCCACTGCCAAAAAGTAAATGATTGTTGCAATGTAAATTCATCAGCGCATAAAACCTGTTACCGTCATCAATGTTTTGAAACAACAAGATTGGTAACACAGGCTTTGAATATTCCAAAAGAAAAATTCAGTATCTCCTTTCAATCAAGATTAGGCAAGGGCTGGCTGGAACCATTTACAGATGTTCGTTTAGAACAAATGCCAAAGGAAGGAATAAAAAAAATACTTATCATTTCGCCTGCATTTATCAGTGATTGTTTGGAAACTTTGGAAGAACTGGAAGAAAGAGGCAAAGAAACTTTTATGGAAGCAGGCGGGGAAAGCTATAAAATGATTCCCTGTTTGAATGTGCATCCGCTTTGGGTAAATACTTTAGAGAATTGGGTAAAGGAAATCAATAGCGGGGAAAGAGAAATGATATTAAATTCATAGCCTGTATCATTCTCTTGAAATTTTTCAAATCCCGTTAGGGATAAAAGCTTGTGGAAAATATACAGAAATTTTAACGAAGCCCCATCGGGGCGAAAGAATATTAATGAATATGTCTTGCGTTCCTACGGAACTTATTCATAATTTTCACCCTCATTCTACCAATATAATATCCCTACGGGATAAACAAATAAATATATCATTGAAAAATACCTGCAATTAAAGTAATCAAAAATGTACAACTACGTAAAAGCCCTCCATATCATCTTCATCGTTACATGGTTTAGCGGCATGTTTTACATTGTACGGTTGTTTATTTACAATACGGAAGCCAATGAAAAATCAGAACCGGAAAGATCTATCCTTACAAAGCAATTTTCCATCATGATAAAAAGGCTGTGGCTGGGCATAACATGGCCATCGGCAATTCTTACTTTAATATTCGGCACATGGATGGGGATTTTATACGGCAACATTCCCACCTGGTTATGGGTGAAGCTTGGTTTTGTTGCAGGCTTATATGCTTATCACTTTACACTCCAAAAAATTTACAGTGATGAAATGAAAGGTGTTTTTAAATACAGTTCCAATCAACTTCGTATCTGGAATGAAGTAGCAACAATATTTCTCATCGCTATTGTGATGATCGTTTCTGTAAAAACCAGTATGAGCTGGATCTGGGGAGTAGTTGGCCTCGTATTGTTTGCAATTATATTAATGAGTGCGATAAAAATCTATAAAATCATTCGTACTAAAAAAGAATGAGCCACGAATTACAAGGATGAACACTAATAAAAAACATTCGTGGCAATTAGTGAAACCCGATAGCTATCGGGTCGTGGCGAAACTATACCAATTGCCTTCTCATTACAAAATCTCCAAATCTCTCTTCTTTGTTTCTTTCGTTTTTAAAAACAGCAAATAAACCTTCCAGTGTAGAAAGTATAGCAGATTCATCCAGCGCCTCTTTATACAATTTATTTAAACGCTCCCCCTGGTTATCACCACCAATATGCAGGTTATAATGACCGGGTGCAGTGCCAACAAAACCAATCTCTGCAGCATAAGGCCTGCCGCAACCATTCGGGCAACCAGTCATCCGAATAACGATCTCTTCATTTCCCAAAGCATATCTTGTTAGTAGAGGTTCTATTTTAGAAAGCAATGTTGGCATATAACGTTGTGCCTCTGCCAATGCTAATGGACAGGTTGGCAATGCAACACAGGCGATAGCGTTCTTTCTTATCATCGAAGCGCCTTCTGTATGCTCTGTAATTTTAAATTCTTCCAGCAAAGATTGTATAGCTTCTTTATCCTCTTCTTTCACATCAGCAATAATCACATTCTGTGTAGCGGTAAAAAGAAAATTGCTTTTGCCTGTCTTTGCAATCTCCAGCAAAGCAGTTTTCAAAGCGATTTTTTCATCATCCAACACTCTCCCGTTTTCTACAAATACAGTGTAATACCACAAGCCATTTTCGCCTTTGTGCCATCCGTAATAATCGCTTCTTGTTGTAAATGTATAAGGCTTTGTTTCTTCCAGTTTAAAACTGCAACGCTTTTCTACTTCGGCTTTAAAATTATCCACGCCCATCCTGTCAACCGTATATTTCAACCTTGCCAGTTTCCGATCGCTGCGGTTACCAAAATCCCTTTGTGTGGTTACAACTTCATACACCACTTTCAAAATATTTTCTGTGCTGGCAAAACCAATCACTGTTGCCAACCTTGCATACGTTTCTGCATTGCCATGTGTTGTTGATAAACCACCACCCACAGCTACATTAAAACCAAGCAGCTTATTATTTTCGATGATAGCAACCAAACCCAGGTCATTGGTAAAAACATCGCTGTCATTATTTGGTGGAATGGCGATACCTATTTTAAATTTTCTCGGCAAATATTTATCGAGGTATAATGGGTCTTCCTCTTCTTTTTTATCAACTATCTTTTCTTCATCAAGCCATATCTCGTAATATGCTTTTGTTTTAGGCATCAGCAACTGGCTGATCTTATCTGCATAACCAAACACTTCCGCATGTATAGCAGATTGTTTTGGATGAGAGGCACAGGTAACATTACGGTTGATATCTCCACAGGTGGCTATAGAATCCAGCAACGCTTCATTAAAAGAACTGATAGTTGGCTTAATATGAGATTTCAAAATTCCATGCAACTGCACTGTTTGCCTTGTGGTAATTTTAATAACCCCGGTTGAATGTTCATCCGCCACATTATTCATTGCTACCCATTTTTCCGGTGCTAAAAAACCACCAGGCAGGCGCAGACGAATCATAAATGAATACAGCCTGTCCAATTTTTTTTCAGCTCTCTCCTCTCTTCTGTCACGGTCATCCTGCTCGTACATACCATGAAATTTTATCACCGCCTTATCATCCTCCCGGATAGCGCCTGTAATTTCATCCTTCAAACTTTGCTGTATAGTTCCTCTCAGGCCATCACTGGCGAGTTTAATTCCTTCTATTGCTGATGGTTTATTACTTTGTCCTGACATTTTTATTTTTTTGTAACGAACATTTTTTCTTTTATCATCATCGTTGTGAACTTGTTCTGTTATTCTTTTCTTTCGGTGAACGAAAAGAATAATCTCACTTGTACTATCATTTATCTATTCGTCTTTCTCACATTTTACTTTTTACGATGGCTTCGCCATCGTCTCTCGTCATTTGTTTTTCTTTTTCACGGCGGGTTTCACCCGCCGCTACCAATATATCGCCACTACGGGGCTTAAGCATTCATAAAACGCTATATATTCTCCGCTTTAATCTTCGCTGGTTCCCCTTTTAGGGGGCGGAGGGGTTAATACACATCCTTCTCATACCTGCCGCTTTCTTCCAACTCTTCTAAAAATTCCTTTGCGCCTTCTGGTGTTTTGTTTCCATACTTTTCAATGATACTCAACAACGTTTTTTCAACATCACTACTCATCGGGTCTTTCTTACCACATACAAAAAATGATGCACCGCCTTTTAACCAGTTGTATAATTCTTCTCCATGTTCAAGCATCTTATGCTGTACATAAATTTTTTCTTGCTGATCTCTTGAAAAAGCCAGGCTTATCTTTGTCAGTACACCTGTATCATACCATTGCTGTATTTCGGTTTGATATAAAAAGTCGGAAGTGAAATGTTGCTCTCCAAAGAACAACCAGTTTCTTCCAGCAGCGCCTGTTGCATCTCTTTCAGCAAGAAAAGAACGAAATGCAGCAATACCAGTACCCGGACCTACCATTATCACATCCTTATCTTCTGCAGGCAATTTGAAACGTTTATTGGGTTGAATAAAAAATGGTTGCTTTTTACCATGTTTGAATTGACCGAGATAATCAGAACAAAGCCCAAATCTTTTTTTACCATCCACTTCATACACATCTTTTGCAACAACAATATGCACTTCACCTTCATGCGCTGCAGGTGATGAAGCAATGGTGTACAACCTTGGTGACATTCCATTCAGCCCAACTAATATTTCTTCAAACTGTGCTGCATTCTTAACAGGATATTTTTTTACCAGGTCAAGCAAATCTGCTCTTCCTGCCGGAATAGTATGCCCTGTTATGGTTGCGTATTGCTGCACCAATCTTTCAGTGAGATAAATAATATTTATCTTTACTCTTCAGCAATTCATACACCGTAACTTTTTCTTTTTTGAACTCAACAGATTTATTGCCATCAGCATTTGTTACCTGTATAATATCCGTTACCATCTGTGAATCATTTTCCGGCACAATACCAATTGAATCACCGCACTGGTACTGTAAATTTTCAGCTGCCAGTTCTATATGCCAGGTTGTTTTATCTGAGCCACGGTCATTTAAATTGATATGCGTGTTACAGCACCTTATAAATTTGCTTGCCGGTTTTCTTTGCAGGCACAGGTACGCCTGCCGGTACGGCTGCAACTTTGGTTTCCGTTTTTGATACTGTCAGATTGTTTTAATACTGTATTGAACCAGCTATTGGCATCTTCCTCATATTCAATATCACATTTTTGTATCGGCGCAATTCGTTGTCCACCCAGTTTATTAAATTGCAGTCCACATCTTCCCCTGTTTTGCAAAACAAAGGATAAGAAGTATCCCCTAATGCCAGCACACTGTACTTTAATTTTTCCAACTTAAATCCATTGTTATGAATGTGATCGTAAAATTTTTTAGCTGCTATTGGCGGCTCTCCTTCTCCGTGAGTGCTTACTACTGCCAGTAAATATTCTTCCTTTGCTAAATCAGTAAGCCTGTACTGATCCATACCAACCACCTTTGCAACAATTTTATTTTGCTTTGCTTTCATTGCAAATTCTGTTGCCAGTCTTTTGAATTACCGGTTTCTGTTCCATATACAATGGTAATTTTATTTACAGCAGGAGTTTGCAGCTGCTGGTACTGTTTCAGTTGATGATGAAACTGTTTCCTTGTACCACTCCGTTCAAATAGCCATTCATCCATATCAATTCTTCTTTGTGGAAGTATTGATAAGGTCAAGTAATGTTTTAAGTTTGCTATCTCCAAGCATTTCTAGTTGTTGTTGATTTTTAGTTATTGTAAGTTATTGATGCTTTCGTTTATCAATTGTTCATATTGTACATCTTCCACCGGTTTAAAATACTCTTCCTGCTCCGTTGCATTTTCCACCCAGCCAAATTTTTCATGCAGTGCAACCACTTTACCAATCATCACCAATGTAGGGGAAGCAAAAACTTTTCCCTTCAACTTATTTTCATATTCATTCAAACTGCTTATATGTACCTGCTGCATGGTGTTGTTGCCTGCTCAATCACTGCCAGCAATTTATCAGCAGCAATTTTATTTTTTAATAAATTCTCCACTACTCCATCCAATGTTTCAGATGACATATAAAAAACCAATGTATCGTCCGTCTGCGCCAGTTCCTTCCAGTATGCATCCGTCACCACATCATTTTTATAAAATGTCAGCAACCTCACCGCAGTTGAATATCCTCTTGCGGTAAGTGGTATGCCAGCGTATGCTGCTGCACCCATCGCCGCAGATACTCCCGGCACAATTTCATAGGGAATATTATTTTCAACAACTGTTTCCAGTTCGTCCAATATGTTTGAGAACATTGAAACATCACCACCTTTCAAACGCACCACCAGTTTACCTTCATTAGCAAACTGAACAATCAATTCGTTAATACTTTTTTGCGGTGTGCTGAAACCACGGCGGCATTGTTTACCTACATAAATTATTTCTGCATTTTTACTTACATACTCTCTCAAAATTTCCTTGCTCACCAAGCGGTCCGTCAGCACCACATCAGCCTGCTGCAACCAACGAACAGCCTTCACAGTGATCAGTTCCGGGTCGCCGCAACCTGCGCCAGCCAATATTACTTTTCCAATTTTGTTTACTTTTATCTTGCATAGCCTACTATTTTAGTAGAATAATTTATTGCAAAAAATGCCAGCACTTTTATTAGCCGGCACTAATTTTTAAAACAATCCTTCTATTGATAAATACCTTTCGCCAGTATCATAATTATATGTCAGCACTTTTGCACCTGCAGGTATTTCTGGTAATTTTTTTGCCACTGCAGCCAATGAAGCACCTGTAGAAATACCAGCCAATATCCCTTCTTCCTTTGCAATGCGTTGAGCATATTTAAATGCATCGTCTTTACTTACCTGTATCACGCCATCTAAAATATCCTTTATTCAAAATAGAAGGAACAAAGCCAGCACCAATACCTTGTATCGGGTGCGGTGCCTGGCGCACCACCACTTAACACAGGTGATAATTCCGGCTCCACTGCAAACACTTTCAGGTTAGGAAATTTTTGTTTCAACACTTCTGCCACACCTGTTATATGCCCACCTGTTCCAACACCTGTTATTAAATAATCAAATCCTTCCGGAAAATCATTGACTATTTCCAGCGCACTTGTTTTGCGGTGTATCTCAACGTTTGCAGGATTATCAAACTGCTGCGGCATCCATCCGCCTGGTGTTGATGCTGCCAATTCTGTTGCTTTTTCAATCGCACCTTTCATTCCTTTTTCTCTTGGCGTTAATACAAACTCAGCACCATATATTGCCATCAATCTTCTGCGTTCAATGCTCATGCTTTCCGGCATCACCAAAATAATTTTATATCCTTTTACTGCTGCAACCAATGCCAAACCAATACCTGTATTACCGGAAGTTGGTTCAATGATCACACTGTCTTTATTCAGTAAACCTTTTTTTTCTGCATCTTCCACCATTGACAATGCAATACGGTCTTTAATACTTGCACCGGGATTGTTACGTTCCAATTTTATCCATACTTCATGTGCATCACCATATAATTTATTGATACGAACATGGGGTGTATTGCCAATTGTTTCTAAAATGTTATTTGCTTTCATTGTTGGTTTTATTTTATTGTTAAAACATTTAATCGTTAATCATCTTCATTGGCGTCGCACTCTTGTACGGTATATCTATATTCATCCTTTCCCACATTTTATTTTTCAACGATAGCTTCGCCATCGTCCCTCATCAATTACATTTTTCTTTTACACGGCGGATTACACCCACCGCTACCAATATATCGCCCCTACGGGGTTTAAAACATTCAAATACCAACATCCTCAAACATCTTCTTCATCTGATTCCCCTTTAGGGGAGCGGAGGGGGCTTTATATCACAAAATTCAACACATCCGGCATGGGCTTTTGCATATCCTTTATTGTTGATTCACTTTTATGATACACAATTGATCTTGGCAATACACTATTCGTCAGCCATACATTCCCACCAATCACACTGTCTTTTCCAATCACTGTATCGCCACCTAATATTGTTGCACCGGAATAAATCACCACATTGTCTTCAATCGTTGGGTGGCGTTTTGATTTTGCTTCACTTTTATTTACACTCAATGCACCCAATGTAACGCCCTGGTATATTTTTACTTTGTTGCCAATCACAGTTGTTTCACCAATCACTATACCCGTACCATGGTCAATAAAAAATGATTCGCCTATTGTTGCGCCGGGATGAATATCAATACCGGTTTTGCCATGTGCATATTCAGCAAAAACCCTTGGTAAAATTTTTACACCCTGCTCCCATAACTGGTGGGAAAAACGGTATACCGCTGTTGCATAAAAACCAGGATACGCCACCAATACTTCTTCAATTGATTCTGCTGCCGGATCAAATTCAATAATGGCTTCTGCATCCTTTAATAAGGCATCAAATATTCCAGGTACGTCATCAAAAAATTTGTTTGTTATTTCCTGTGTTCTATTCCCATCTGCCAATCACATCATATATCAATGTTGACAAATGGCTTTTATATGATTCAAATTCTTTCGACAACTCAAATTCAGAATGCTTTTTCTGCCGCTCCGGTATAAATAAAAATTCAAAGAACCCATCAATAAATTCTGCCGACAATGCTTTGTCTGGAAAAGTCTTGCTCGACTTTTGATGTTGCTGGTAAAGCTTGTTTATAAAATTTGTACTCATTTTGTGAATTGTCAATAGTGAATTGTGAGTTTACCATCTTATTAGTTCCGGTTATATCTGATCGCAAATTTTTAAGTGAATAACACTGCCTATTCACAATCAACTCAATCATACATGCACCTACTGTTACATTACTTGTTTCATCAATCAAAATCGCTCCGCCATTTACTCTTAATTTTCTGTATACGAATCAAAGGGAACCGGTGAAGCTGTTTTTATCGTTGCCCTTACCACATCATTTAATTGTGCCTGTTCCGGTGCCGGTTCTTGCTCCAGTGAATTCACATCCAGTTTGTATTCAATTTCTTTTACCACCGCTTTTACCAAACGGCTGTTTATCTGCAACAAATATTTATTACCTGCAGCCAATGGTTTATTACCCATCCAGCAAACAATACTTCCAGTTCATTTTCTACTTTGGGCTGGTTGTTGGTATGCACAATTACATCTCCCCTGCTGATATCAATATCATCTTCCAAATGCAGCATTACACTTTGGGGAGCAAAAGCTTCTTCCACTTCTTTACCTGCCAACTTCTATTGCACTGACAGTGCTTGTGAGCCCGGAAGGTAGTACAGTTATCTTATCTCCTTTTTTATAAACACCACTGATGATCTTTCCTGCATAACCACGGTAATCATGCAGATCCTCTGTTTGCGGACGGATAACATATTGCACCGGGAACCTTGCATCAGTTAAATTGATATCACTTGGCACTTCTACATTCTCTAAAATATGTAATAATGATTCTCCTTCGTACCAGGGAAAGACTGGGAGACTTTTCTACAATATTATCTCCATTGATCGCACTGATCGGTATATAAGTAATATCTTTCAACCCTAGTTTTTTTGCCACTTCTGCATAATCAATCACAATATTATTGTACACATCCTGTGAGTTATCAACCAGATCCATTTTATTTATGCCACCACCACATGCGGAATATTCAACAATGATGCAATGATAGAATGTCTTCTTGTTTGCTCCACCACACCATTACGGGCATCTACCAAAATGATTGCAGGTCTGCATTGGAAGCACCTGTAACCATGTTACGGGTGTATTGTATATGCCCCGGTGCATCTGCAATAATAAACTTGCGTTTGGTGTACTGAAATATTTATACGCCACATCAATGGTAATGCCCTGTTCTCTTTCTGCACGTAATCCATCTGTTAACAATGCCAGGTCTATTTCACCATCTTCTCTATTCTTGCTTTGCTTTTCAATTGCTTCCAGTTGATCTATCATGATCGATTTGCTGTCGTACAATAAACGTCCGATCAATGTGCTTTTGCCATCATCTACACTTCCTGCGGTTATAAATCTTAATATATCCATTTGCCTGTCTAAAGTGGAATTAGATTTGTATCAGTATTTGTTATTGCTAAATACTGATGGTTATAAAAATTAGAACTTCAAAATTAAAAGAGCTTTCACTTATTCACCCTTTAGGGGCGGAGGGCTTTAAAAATATCCTCCCTTCTTCCTGTCTTCCATTGCTGCTTCGCTTACCCTGTCATCAATTCTTGTTTCGCCACGTTCACTTGTTTTGGTAGCAATAATTTCTCTGATGATATCATCTAATGTTGATAGCATTTGATTCTACTGCAGCAGTACAAGTCATATCTCCCACTGTTCTGTATCGCACTTCTTTTTACTGATCACTTTATCTGTATCATCAACCCTGTATAAATTCTGATGTTGCCACCAATTGCCCTTCATATTCCAGCACTTCTCTTTCATGTGCAAAATAAATAGAAGGCAATTCGATATTATTTCTGCGGATATAATTCCATATATCCAGTTCAGTCCAGTTGCTGATAGGAAACACACGAACATTTTCGCCTTTGTGAATTCGGCCATTGTAAGTATTCCATAATTCCGGCCTTTGCAGTTTTGGATCCCATTGGCCAAATTCATCTCTCACAGAAAAAATTCTTTCTTTCGCTCTTGCTTTTTCTTCATCACGCCTGGCACCGCCAATACAGGCATCAAATTTGAATTCTTCAATTGTATCTAATAAAGTAAAAGTTTGCAACGCATTGCGGCTGGCAAATTTTCCTTTTTGTTCAGTCAAGTTTTTGCTTTGATGGTATCTTCTACTTTTCTTACAATTAATTTTTCCCCGATTGAATCAGCCAGTTCATCCCTGAAATCAAGTGCTTCCTGGAAATTATGGCCGGTATCAATATGCACCAATGGAAAAGGAAACTTACCGGGACGGAAAGCTTTCAAAGCCAAATGCACCAACACTATTGAATCCTTGCCACCGGAAAACAACAATGCAGGCCGCTCAAACTGGCCAGCCACTTCCCTCATAATGTGAATGGATTCAGATTCTAACTGGTCTAAATAATCGCCCCAATTTTTATTATCAACTGCCATTTTAAAATTTGTTTATTAACTGCTTATAGCTTTATATATTGTACGGTTTGTAATTTTTAGAATTTATCTAACTCTTTTCCCCGGTTGCAGGCTCATGCACATGCAAGCCCACATTCTTTTTTATTGGCATCTTCCCACCACCAACGGCCGGCCCTGAAATCTTCTCCCGGCCTTATCGCCCTTGTACAGGGAGCACAACCAATACTTACAAATCCCCTGTCGTGAAGCGGATTGTATGGAATATGATTTTCATTGATATATTTCTTTACTTCCTCTGTTGTCCAGTGTAGGATTGGGTGATATTTAATGATCTGGTTACCTTCATCCCATTCGATCATTGGTAAGTCGTGCCGTCAGGTGAATGTTCTGCTCTTAAACCTGTTATCCAGATTGCATTACCAGCCAGCGCTCTTTTTAAAGGCTCTACTTTTCTGATAAAACAACATTGCTTCCTGTTATCAACAGATTCATAAAAAGAATTAGGGCCTTTTGCTGCAACAAAATCATGCAACAACTCTTCGTTAGGATAATATGCTTTTACGGGTGTATTATACAATGCATTAGTGCTGCTCCATACAGAATACGTTTCAGGAAAAAGCCTTCCTGTATCCAACGTAAATATTTTTATGGGGAGGTTATTACTTACTATTTCATGGGTAATAACCTGGTCTTCGTAACTAAAACTGGTAGAGAATGTAACCTGTCCCGGGTATTGCTCAACCAATAACTTCAGAAAGTCTGAAATCTTTAGTCCACCAATTTGGTAGAGTAATTTTAGATATTTCATTTTGTGGTTCCATTTTGTTTCTTCTGAAGTTTGGGATTGTTTGTGAAGGAAAAGCTTAACAACAACACTGTTTTCGGGTGCAACAGCGCTTACAGTGCATAATAATATTGCAGGAGATGTAAGTCATAGAATTCGTTAAGTCTACTCTAAATGATGGACAAATGTAGGACGGAATGATGGATTAATAAAATATTTTTAAACTTTACTTCCGGATTTGTCATCTAAACAGCATATTTATCCATAAAAGCTGTACGGGAACGATTGAGTTATTGCTGTGCTTAGTATATTTACGTGTTAACATTTGATCAATATGACAAGAGAAGAAAAATTTATGCAGGAAGCCATTGCCTTATCACAAAAAGGGATGGATAATAATGAAGGTGGCCCTTTTGGCTGCATCATAGTAAAAGATGATGAAATTGTAGGCCGCGGCAATAATAAAGTAAGCTCCAGCAACGACCCTACGGCACATGCAGAAGTAACGGCCATAAGGGATGCCTGCAAAAATTTAAATACATTTCAATTGAACGATTGTGAAGTATATACTTCCTGCGAACCCTGCCCCATGTGCCTGGGCGCTATTTACTGGGCAAGGCCAAAAATTGTTTACTATGCTAACAACCGCCAGGATGCGGCAGACATTGGCTTTGATGATTCCATGATATACGATGAAATGAATGCTTCACTTGAAGAAAGAAAAATCCCTATTCTACCATTGGGCAGAACCAATGCTTTAAAAGTTTTTCATCAATGGCAACACAAAGATGATAAAACAGCATATTAATTGATTCCCTCTCATGAAAATATTATTCTAAGAGAATTAGTGTCATCAGATTTTGATGTGCTGCTATATTACCTGTACAATTTAAGCGCTGAAACAAAAAGCCGGTTTGGCCCACATTCTTTTGATGCTGATGCCGCCATTCAATTTTATAATTCCAATGATGTTACAGGATTTGTTGCAACAGATACAAACAGTGACTTCATTATTGCCTATTCAATTATAAAAGAAGGAATACTTCATCACGACAGAAATAGATTATTAGCATATCAATATCCCAATATTGAAAATGACTGTTGTACCTATGCTCCTTCGGTAGCCGATAACTGGCAGGGAAAAGGCATTGGCAAATTAATGTTTGATCATATACTGAAGCACTGCAGGCAAAAACTTATCAGGAGAATAATTTTATGGGGAGGTGTGCAAGCCACAAACGAAAAAGCCCTGCGCTTTTATAAAAAGCTGGGCTTTGTGAAATTAGGCCAATTTGAATACAACGGTTTAAATCAAGACATGCTTCTTGAGATATAAGAACCATTGTATTCAAACAAGAGCCTTTATTTTTGATTGGGTACAGTTAATTAAAATAGCGTCTTAATGTCCAGGCTATTGTTTCATGTTCTTTCATCAGGTCGGTTAAGAAATCAGCGGTTCCTGCATCGCTCATATTTTTCATCGCATTCATCCACAAATTTCCTGAGTGCTTTTATCACTGATTCATGATCGGTAAGTAATTCCTTCAGCATTCCATTTCTATCGGGATATTTTCCGGGCGCCTCTTTTACAGATGCATGTTCAACAAATTCTGCAAAGGTTCCAATTACAGGGCTTCCTAATTTATTAATCCGTTCTGCAATTTCATCAATGGCTTCTTCCAATTGTTTGTATTGCGACTCAAACAACTTGTGCAGCTCCATAAAACTTTCACCTTTCACATTCCAGTGAAATTTTCTTGTTTTGCTATACAATACCATTGCATCTGCAAGCACATTGGTAAGTATACCTGTAATGCCTTTTAAATTCTTATCAGAAATTCCAATATTCGGTTTCATAAAATGACTTTATTTTTATTTCTCAATCTGCTGCCCTGCGGATAACTTTTAAAATGATAGCTATTAATGCGATCACTAATAAAATGTGAATCAATCCGCCGGCTTGATAACCGAGGAAGCCGATAGCCCATGCTATTACTAAAATAACTGCAATCACATAAAGTAAATTTCCCATGATATATATTTTTAAAATTTTTAGAAATAAATTCAAAATATATTTATGGAAAAATGTGCCAGAGAAAAATACGCTATAATACAATTAGCACTGTGTAGAAACGGGGAACTATTTACTCAAATAAGAAATTGTGTATGTGTATAGTAATTAATCAAAAAGGTCTGAGCTTAAATACCTGTCGCCCCTGTCGCAAACAATAAATACAATCACACCTTCTTTTAATTCTTTTGCCAGTTCAATGGCTGCATGGGCTGCACCGCCGCTGCTCATACCACTGAAGATAGCTTCTTCACGGGCTAATTTTTTTGCCATTACACGGGCATCTTTTTCTGCTATTTCAATAACACGGTCTACACGGCTGCGGTCAAATATTTTTGGGAGATAAGCTTCCGGCCATTTGCGTATACCGGGAATTTTAGAACCGTCTGTTGGCTGGCAACCTACAATTTGTATGTCTGGATTTGTTTCTTTTAAAAATTTAGAAACTCCCATTATAGTTCCGGTAGTTCCCATTGAAGAAACAAAGTGTGTTATCTTTTTATCAGTATCACGCCATATTTCAGGGCCGGTGGTTTTGTAGTGCATATTAGGGTTATCGGGGTTGCCGAATTGGTTCAGCATTATATAACCACCTTTGCTACTTTATCCGTTGCATAATCAATAGCGCCTTCCATTGATTGTGTTTTTGGTGTAAGAATAACTTTTGCGCCAAATGCTTCCATTGTCAATACTCTTTCCCTTGTTGCATCTTCTGGCATTACCAATTCAATAGGCACATTAAATAAACTTGCAATCATCGCTAAAGCAATACCAGTGTTACCGCTGGTGGCTTCTATCAATGTCATTCCCTCTTTTATTTCTCCACTGTCCAATGCACCCTTTATCATTCCATATGCTGCCCTGTCTTTTACGCTGCCACCGGGGTTGTTGCCTTCCAGCTTTCCGTAAATGGTTACGTTTTTATTGGGGTTTAGTTTTTTTAATTCCACTAATGGTGTGTTACCAACCAAGTCTAATATGCCTGCCATATTTTATATTAATTTATTTGCCAAAGTTACATGTGTTGTTGCTGCAATGGCTGCAACTTCATTAACAAAAGTAAAGCGAAAGATAAACTGCCGGCTTCCGTTAAAAAATATTTCCCCGATTGGTAAGCCGTATAGTAAACTCCTGTTTGTAAATGCTGTTCCTTGCATTAATATTGCTGCACCGTTTATTTTGAAATAAGATGATACGACCGTTATTATACAAATCAACTTTATTTATTGGCATCATTGTTAAGCTGCCAGTTGTGTTTTGCACAGATGGATACATGGGTGGCCACATTACAAAGAAACGATGGCAGGCTAATACCTTTTACTTTTGAACAAAAAAATGAAAAAGGAAAAATATGCTTGGTAATACAAAATGCCGCAGAAAAAATAAAGGTTAATAATATTTATTACGAAGGCGATTCCATGATTACTGAACATGCCGGTATTTGAATCGCAACTGAAAGTAAAGCAGGACGGGAAAAAATTTAATGGCGTATGGCTTAAAGCCGGTGCATTAAAAACACAGGCAATGCCATTTACTGCCATAGCCAGGCAAAAAAAGATTTGAATCAATCAAACAAAAGTATAGCATAAGCGGCCGGTGGGCTGTACAGTTTGCCAATAGTAAACCAGGTGAGCTTTCTGTTGCGAATTTGTACAAAAGGGTAACAGGCTAACAGGCACTTTTTTAAATGCCACCGGAGATTACCGCTATCTCGATGGTGTTGTATCCGGCGATTCACTTTTTCTTTCTGCCTTTGATGGCAGCCATGCTTTTTTGATTACTGCAAAAATCACCGATAGCAATTCAATTGCTGGCGGCATGTTTTATTCAGGTGCTTCTTTTTCAAAAGCATGGACTGCTGTAAAGGATGCCAATGCAAAAGTGCCATTGGAAAGTGTGGCCATATTTGTAAAGCCCGGAGAAGAAAGCCTGCATTTTAGTTTTAAAAACCTTGAAGGAAAACAGGTTTCCATCTCTGATGAAAAATTTAAAAATAAAGTGCTGGTGATACAACTGATGGGAAGCTGGTGCCCTAACTGTATGGATGAAACTGCTTTTTTAAGTGAATATTACAACAGCAATAAACAACGTGGCATGGAAGTGATTGCATTGGCGTATGAATACAGCACCAACTGGGAAAGAAGCCTGAAAAGCCTGCAGAAATTTAAAGACAGGTTTAATGTGCAGTATGAAATTTTAAATACAGAAGTTACAGTTACCGATTCGTTGCGTACCGAAAAAACATTGCCTGAACTTACCCACATAAAATTTTTCCCGTCTTCCATTATCATTGATAAAAAAGGAAAAATTAGAAAGCAGGATACCGGCTTTAACGGCCCGGCCACAGGTGAACATTATCTTGTTTATAAAAAGGAGTTTGAAGAAATGATTAATGGATTATTAAAAGAGGAATAAGTTGCATTCCAAGAATGCTATTTTAAAACTCAATGCTACCTTTTTTATGGAACTATTTGAGTGGTTCTTACTTTATTGATATCTTCATTCAAATCAATCTGATAAAGCAGTTCATCTTCATCAATAAATTTTTTATCGAGGTTTGTGTCTTTTTGAAGCTTTACAAGAACCGTTTTTCCGTCTTTGGCTACTTTCCATGATGTAAGATTCATTGCCTTTGGTGTAACCTGTGTAAGACTTATTCCCGATCTATTTGCCAGATACATACTGAGTGGGTCATCTTCATCAATTATCCCATCATTATTATTATCAGCCCGTACTAATAAAATCAGTATATCTTTTGCCATTGCGCTAAATGTATAGTTGCTTTGACTTCCAAAATCATAGTCCCGATTGTAAAAATAGCCAGCATAGAAAGGATACACCAGAGTTAAAGCCTGTGAAAATAACTTAGTACTCTTTCTTGTGGAAGAGTTATAAATGAAAACGTTCGTCCAGAAAGTACCTCCTGCACTATACATCCGGTCAAGATTATACTTTGGCTTAACTGTCTTATTAATTAGCATCCCGTAAACAAAAAATTCCGAGCTATCAATCTGGGATAACTGGGAATAACTTGTTGCGTTGCTATTTGTAGATTGAGGTTGGGCATAAGAAAATGTAGTAAGATTACAAAATATCATGCATAGCAATATAATTTTTTTCATACAAGTACTTTTTTAACTATTATTTTCTGAGTTTTATGAATTTCGAAAGATAAATTATTTTTTGCTCTATCAATAAAACACTTTTAAAATATCTTATTTTTTTAAAATTGTTGAAGTGTGGTAGGGTGTTTTAGATTATAACCTCTTTTTCTTTTGATTTCTTCCCAGTTTTTATAAGGTAGTTTGTATTTATCGTCTGTAAAATATTCCTTCCACCTCCAAAAGCAAATTGGGTTTTTCCAAAAAAGCCTGTAAAAGCTGCTGTCAGCATTATTTAAATTTCTTTCTTTATATGTCTTTAGTATATATGTAGCAATTGAATCAAACCTTATGCCTGCGTTCGGCACACGAATGCAAATAAAACGTTTCGTGTGCGAACCGGGGCGAAGGAAGCCCGATTTTTTTCTTCAAGGCGTTTGGTTTGACTATGCCTAAAATTAAGAAAGGCTGTTCTTTTAAGAACAGCCTTTACAAATATTATAGCTTGAATTATTAAATTCTAAAGTGAGCAAAAGCCTTGTTGGCTTCAGCCATACGGTGTGTATCTTCTTTCTTTTTGAAAGACGCACCTTCACCTTTACTTGCTGCTACTATTTCGTTAGCCAGTTTTTCTGCCATGCTCTTACCATTTCTTTCACGACTGTAGCGAACCATCCATTTAATGCTTAAAGAAACTTTCCTGTCGGCACGAACCTCAGCAGGGATCTGGAAAGTAGCACCACCAATACGGCGGCTTCTTACTTCCACACCAGGCGTAATATTGCCCAATGCTTTTTTCCAAACATCATAACCGTTTTCATTGGTTATTTTACCTACCCTGTCAAGAGCATCATAAAAAATGATATATGCACCACTTTTTTTACCAGCCCACATTAAGTTATTTACAAACCTTGTAACCAGTTTATCATTAAACTTAGGATCTGGTGCTAAGGGTATCTTTTTCGGTTGTGATTTACGCATTGTTTAATTTTGATTTTAGGCTGAATTTCTTCAAGTATTAAAACTTTACTCAACCGTTTTTAAATATTTATTTTTCTGTTCCCCTTTAGGGGTTAGGGGCATTATTTTTTAGCTTTTTCTTTCTTGGTACCGTATTTACTGCGGCTCTTCTTACGGTCTTTTACACCAGCAGTATCAAGGCTGCCACGTACAATATGATAACGTACACCTGGCAAATCTTTTACCCTTCCACCACGGATCAACACGATTGAGTGTTCCTGTAAATTATGGCCTTCACCAGGTATATAGGCAATCACCTCAATTTTATTGGTTAAACGCACTTTGGCAACTTTACGCAAAGCCGAGTTTGGTTTTTTAGGGGTAGTTGTGTACACTCTTGTACATACACCACGGCGCTGTGGACAAGCATCCAAAGCCCTTGATTTGCTCTTTGCGGTGATGATTGTCCTTCCTTTTCTTACTAACTGTTGTATTGTAGGCATTACTGACCTTTTTAATTTTGGACGGCGAAGGTATGTATTCTCATTTAAAAATGAAACATTAAAAAGGATTTTTTTCTGACTTTGTTGATAAAATGAGGGATAAATTAACCCCGGGGCTTAAATCCGCCTAATTAAAAAGCGGCCTCCCCTCGTGGGAAGACCGCATAACCTGTCAAACCAGCATCGACTGCCAGTATTTTTTACCTGAAAAACAGCTTTTGGGCTAATTCAAGGTTATCAGTGAGGTCTGTGATCTTTATAATGTAAATACCGGTACCAGTTTCCTTTGGCCGGGGTAGCATAAGCCTTTTGCCTATCCCGGCATTATATGTAAACTCCTTCAATACCTGGCTGGCCAGGGTTACCAGCTTAATATTATAGCGGTGTGCTTTTTTAAACTCTATAGTTACAATGTCCTGCACCGGGTTGGGGTAGATATTGGCCATTGCTGGCTCTTTTACCCTGCTTAAACTAACTACGTTACTGTAAACAACAGTATTGTTATACCGCACCATTTTAAGGCGGTAATAGTTAAGTAGCGGATCTGGTGGTGCATCTGTAAAAGAATACGTTGCATCCACAGGCGGATCAACACCCACATTTACCAGCCCTATTTGCCTGAAAGCATTATTATATTTCCTTTCCAGCACAAAACGTTTTATATCTGAACCTGTCTCCACTTTCCAGTTAAGTATTGCATTGCTTTCATTATAATGGCCCGAAAATTCTTTCAGCGTTACAGCTAAATACTGATAACAGGATCCATCAAGGCGGTAATAATAAGTACGCTTTATACAACCATTGTTGATATTGATGTGACACACATATAAGCCTGTATCCTCCGGCACCACATAAGGCAGGAAAATACTGCTGGTGCTGTCAAGGAATGTACTGTCAGTTCCCAGCACTGTATGCTTTTTATACCAGGCATAAGTAGAAGTGTAAATATTATCAACACTTAATGTGGTACTTATCTGGAAACAATTATAGTCGTTGGAGATACCATTGTTTGCTAATGGAAGTACGCTTGCATCTTCAAGGCTTGCATTGCCGCAGGCATCCAAAACCCTTAGCCGTACCAATGAATAAACAGAGCCATTATTGATATTAAAAAAGGGATTGGTTTGTGGTGATGTTGTAATAGCTGGTGCTGCCGGGGTGCTGCCGATAATTTCATATAAATATGGACCCACACCGTATGATACTACAGCGCCGATACTAAACCCGTTATTATCACATTGGTAAGCAGAAGATCTTTCAAGTGAAGGATATTGATAAGCCGGAACAATAAGCGTATCATATAAATACTTACCGCAGCCGTCATTTACCCTGTAACGGATAATATAACTGCCGGGGCCTAAATTATTAAACGTGTAAACCGCACCAACAACATTACTTGGCGATAATTGTGGTGAAAGCGTTATGTTATCTTTCTTGATTATCCTTACGGTAAGAGAAGCTGTATTAGATGCTGCCATTGCTTCAATAGTACCGGAGCCATTTACCCAGGTAGAGCTTGGGCATTGGGGAATTACATTTGCTGCATGTGAAACGATACTGGGAGTGACGCCTGTTTTTACAGAATCTATATTGCCACAATTATCAGAAACAATGATGGTGTAAACTTCGCTGGTAAGCAACCCGGGAATAGTATCAATGCTGATAGAAGTGGTATTATAAACACGGGAAATTAATTCATCGCCATCCGGCTCAACTACTTTTACAAGATATGGTGCCACGCCATTAGTAACACTGATACTTAAAACTGCAAAACCATAGTTACATGATTTACGATTGGATACAGACAAACCTATCGGCACCGGTTGTGCTGAAAAACATCTTGTAATAATGGTATCGTAACAACCATCGTCCACTGTAATACAATAACTGCCATACAAAAGATTATCAAACACGCCTGATGTATTACATACAATCACAGTATTACTGCTATCATAAAGACAATACTGCGGATTGGTAAGGTTTTGCTGGCCTGTAATATTTGCAGAAAATGTACTGCAGGCCCTGTTACTGATATTTACATTGTCTCCCAGCGAAGGCTGTGGCGGATAAGCCTCAATGTTGTAGATAAAAGAAGTATCAGGACAGGCACTATGTCCCGTTATATAATAAGAACCATAAGCAAGACTATCAAAAACACCAATACTGTTGCAGGCAATCAAACTACTGTCTGCTGATCTATATAAACAATATTGCGGCCCGATAAGGCTTGAGTTAAATATAGTGGCAGTAAATGTTGAACATGCCCTGTTGGTTATTTCAGAAGTATAAGTATTAAGTATTTCTGGCCCGGCCACTGAAATACATCTTACAATAGTGGTATCATAACAGGAATCATAAATGCTGATACAATGATCGCCGTACGCAAGGCTGTCGAAAACACCTGTATTGTTGCAGATAATAATATTACCTGAAGTATCTATCAAACAAAATAATGGATTAGTAAGGCTGTCGCCGGTAACGGTTACCCCAAAAACTGTACAGGTATAATAAGATGGAGGAATGTCTAATGGAATAACAGGTACCGGTTTTCTTAGGTTGAAGCATCGCTGCATAGTTGTGTCACGGCAGGTATCCGTGATTTTAATACAATAGTCTCCATACACCAGGTTATTAAATATACCGGTAGCATTACATTCCATCACATTACCTGTAGAATCATACAAACAATATTCAGGATTTGTTAAGCCTGTTTGCCCGGTGATAGATGCTGTAAACCCTGCACAAATTTTATTGCTTATATATACACTGTTATTTACACTTGCGGCTTGTGGTGTTACCGTAAAACATCTTGTGATAGTGGTATCAGTACAGGAATCAAAAGCATTGATGCAATAGCTGCTGAAAGCAAGATCAGTAAATATACCAGTGTTGTTGCAGGCAAGCTCTGTACCACTGGTATCAATTAAACAAAAACGTGGGTTTGTAAAATTTGTAACAGCAGTAATATTTGCCGAAAAAGTATTGCAGGTAAATCCATAAGTGTTTACAGTATTACCCACCGAAGGTAGAAAACTTACAAGCACAGGAAATTTCTTGATCTTATCGCAAGCGTCTTTAACTATTGCTTCAAAACTATTTTGGCTACCGATATAAAAAGTGAAGTTTGGATTGGAAGACCAGATAGTATCACCTGCATTTCTTACAATACCATACAACAACCCAGGTATGCCGGTGATGGTGCTGATGTTTCCCTGGTTATCGCTTGCCCGGATATAACCAGTCGCAGTATCGCATGAAATTTTTTGAAAACGTACGGAATCAATTTTCCAGGTGTAATTGCGTATGGTAACTAATCTTGTTTGTATTCCGCCGCAGGAATCAGTAAGCCTTATACTATACACACCAGCAATTAAACTATTGAATGTGCCGGTGGAGTTGGTTGTACCCACACCGGAAGGCGAAGGCGACACGATAGAATAAGTAAATGGGGCCCTGCCAAAATTTTGTGTGGCCAGGTTGATACTTCCGTTATTTCCATTATCACAACTTACGTCCACAGAATTGAGGGTGAACCTTGGATCGGTATAAGAGCCGGGCACAACCACATTAGGAATAACAATGTTACAATTAGTGTTGATGTCGTTTATGGTAACTGTATATACAGCAGCAGAAAGCCCTGTAATGGAATCGGTACTGGTAAAATTTGTATTGACAGCACCAGTTACTTTGTATTTATAATTGCCAGAGCCTCCACCGGCATTTACTTTTATTGAACCGGTAGCGGCACATCTTGATTCATGTGGAGTACAGGAAGCAAAAAAACTGGTGCAACTCTGCGCCAGCGTTTTCACCGGCGAAACAAGATTAAGCAACAGTATGGTTACAATCAACAGGTAAAGTTTTCTCATACTCTTACATTTTAGTTTTTACAAATGATCAGCCCTGCTGCTTATGCATACAGGTACAAAACACACTTGAGCCTTGCGAAACATTACTGGTTTCACACAAAAAAATTAAAGATTGAAAAACTAAAGGGAGGTATAGGACAGTTAATCCAGGTTTAAAACAAGAATGGGTACCTTTCTAGCTTTTCACAGAATACGGTTAACGGGTAGTAAAGAAAAGTGTTACGGACTCAGGCACACTTATCCTTATTACAACTAACGAAAAAGGGGAAACATTATTGTATCCCCTTTCAAAATTTTATGTTGCTGCATTAATTACCTCATATTTTCCACAGCCAGTTGTGATTATCCGCTGTTACTCCATAACGGATATCATCCATTCTGTTTTTTACTTCTGGTGCTATTTTCCAGGTATCCACATCAAACTTCATTGTATAATCTTTATAACCCAACTCTTTTATTAATGCAATAGTAGCTGCAGTGCCGGTACCAAAAATCTCTTTCAACTGCCCGGCCTTATGTGCATCAGTTATTTCATCAATTGTCAATGGCCTTTCTTCCACAGTCCAGCCCATTTCTTTTAAAACCGTTATCACGCTATCCCTTGTAACACCTGCCAAAATAGTTCCTTCTTCAAGGCCCGGCGTTATCACTTTATCACCAATGATAAAAAATGCATTCATAGTACCACACTCCTGTACATATTTGTGTTCATAAGCATCCATCCAAAGCACCTGGTCGTAGCCTTTTTTATGAGCTTCCATAGAAGGATACAAAGCTGCACCGTAATTGCCAGCAGCTTTTGCAAAACCAATACCACCCGGCACAGCCCTTACATATTTTTCTTCTACATAAATACGCATTGGCTTGGCATAATAAGGACCTGTAGGGCATAATATAATAATGAACTTATAATTTTCACTTGGCCTTACTCCAATAGCATTATCGCTGCTGATCATAAACGGCCTGATGTATAAAGAATGGTCTTTAAAATCAGGCACCCAATCTTTATCAATATCAATGAGAGTACGTAGCCCTTCCATAAAAATTTCTTCGGGTACTTCCGGCATCTGCATGCGTTCTGCCGAAAGATTAAATCGCTTAAATTATCGTAAGGCCTGAAAATTTGTACAGAACCATCTTTCCCTTTGTACGCTTTAATACCTTCAAAAATGGCCTGGCCATAATGCAGTACTGCCAGCGATGGGTCAAGCTGTAATGGTTGGTATGGCAATATCTCCGGGGTTTGCCACTGCCCATTTGTATAGTCTGCCACCAGCATGTGGTCGGTAAAGCATTTGCCAAAAGGAATATTTTCGAGTGTAATGTCTTGTAATTTGCTGTGTTTGGTGAGTGTGATCTTAAAATCTTTTGTGGCTTCCATTATCCTTAATTTTACGGCAAAGAAACAAAAAAATATCAGGTACAAATCATTGCTTCATGAGTTTAGATAATATTCAATTGCCGCCAGCAACCATTACAGACCTGTTCAGGAAAAGTTTGGTTGAGTTGAAAAGCACACAGGCGGCGGAAAAAACCACCGGTTCTTCTTCAATAAACATCCTGGGGAAAAATGCAAAAGGCATAATGATAATTGTAAGCAATGATGAAACAGCTTATCTGCCTGATGAGGAACTTAATTTTTTATTGGGCATTTTAGCTGCCTGCAAACTCAATATGGATGATGTAGGTATTTTTAACCTGCATAAAAATGAAGATGCCGATTATAAAACAATTTCTGCAGAATTGAATGCAGAGAAAATATTTTTATTTGGCATTGGTGCTAGCTGAAATAAAATTGCCTTTATCCTTTCCTGATTATCAAATTCAGAAATATAACAATCAACTGTATTTGACAACACCGCCTCTAAGTAAACTGCAAAATGATAAAGCAGAAAAAACAAAATTGTGGAATTGTTTAAAACAAATTTTCTCTATTTAGAAGATGATCACTCAATTAATATTTGCCACTAACAACGCCAACAAAGTGGCTGAAATAAAAAAAGTGCTGGGAGATCTGTTTGAAGTGGTTTCATTAAAAGATGCAGGCATTGATATAGATATACCGGAACCTTTTGATACGCTGGAAGAAAATGCCGCTACAAAATCAAAAACGATTTTTGAATTGACAGGTAAAAATTGTTTTAGCGAAGACACTGGCCTGTTTGTAGATGCATTAAATGGAGAACCCGGAGTAAAAAGCGCCAGGTATGCAGGCGACAATGCAACCAATAAAGACAATATTGAAAAACTGCTGGTGAAACTTGAGCGACAATAAAAAAAGGAAAGCCATTTCAGAACAATAATATCACTCATACTGGATGGAAAAGAAACACAGTTTGAAGGTATTTGCGAAGGGAATATTTTAAAAACACAAGTGGGTGAAAAAGGATTTGGCTACGATGCTATTTTTATTCCATGATGGCAGCGGTAAAAGTTTTGCAGAAATGGAAACAGAAGAAAAAAATATTTACAGCCATCGAAAAAAAGCAATATCAAAATTGATTGCATTTCTTATCCAATAAATAATTCAGCATGGCAAGGATAAAAATTGAGATACCTTCCTTAAAACTTACTGAAATAAAAATACCGGTGAGGATCACAGATGTTAACTACGGCAACCATGTTGGCAATGATGCTTTTGTTTCCATTATTCATGAAGCAAGGTTACAATGGCTAAAACAAAAAGGTTTTTCAGAATTAAATTTTGGTGGTACAGGGCTTGATCATGGGTGACCTTGTCTGTAGAATTTAAAAATGAATCTTTTTATGGCGATATAATTTCAGTGTCAATATTTGCCGGAGAAATATCGAGGGTAAGTTTTGAATTGTATTACCAGTTGACAACTGATAAGAAATGGAGTAAATGTTTTATTAGCCAATGCAAAAACAAGTATGATCTGTTTTGATTACAATATCAAAAAGCCTTTATCGTTAAGCGAAGAAGCCAAAAATATTTTAGCAGCGAATTAATCATTATTCCAGATGCGCCAGCTTTCTTCGGCCTGTATAACAACATCTCATAACCATTTTCTGCAGCCGCTCCTCTCTCCTTTCCATTTTTTAAAAACAATGTTTCTGCAGGTTTGTAAACCAGGTCATACAGGTAATGGTTGGCTGAAATAAATTGATATGGTATTGCAGGAGCAATATTATCGTTGGGATACATCCCAACAGGTGAACAATTAATGATGACAGGATAATTCTTTCATTACTGCCTCATCAATTTCTTCATAAGTGATCTGCTTTTCGTTTTGCTTTATTTCTGGTAACAACTAAAAAATCAATTTCCAGTTTACGCAATACATACTGAACAGCCTTAGAAGCTCCGCCGGTACCAAGTACCAACGCTTTTGTATGATGTGGCTGTCAATAATTTTACAAATGATTTTTCAAAACCAACAATATCTGTATTGTAAGCAGTTATTTTTCCATCATGGATTTTTATGCTGTTGGTAGCGCCGATTGCTTTTACTTCATCTGATACTTCATCAATATACTGCAGCACCTGTTCTTTATAAGGAATGGTAACACATAATCCCTTTAAGTCAGGGGTTGTTCTTTAAGCAAGGAAGGAAATTCATTAATTGATTCAATTGGAAATGCTTCAAATATGCAATCAGCAATCACTTCCCTTTCAAATTTTTCTGTAAAATATTGTTTTGAAAAAGAATGCCCCAAAGGATATCCGATCAATCCATATAATTCTGCATTAAACAAACTCTTTATCGAGGTATAAACTGAAACGTATCTCCACGTAAACCAATACGCATTGTTTCGAGGGCAATTATTTCTGATGGCGCAATATTGCCAAGGTTTACATTGCAACCAATCAATTCAAGAAAATATAATTGCTGTGCTTTTTGCGGCGCTTCCCACAAAATTTTTTCTGCTGGTATCTGTGTTAAAATTTCCTGCACCAGTCCTTCCCTTACTTCCCCACTGCCACGGTATATGCCTACATTACCAGCCTCTCTTGCTTCTGCAATTACATAAGTGGCGCCTGCTTCAAGCTCAGCCTTCATCAATTCAATCCATTTGTATGGAGGAATAATATGTGCTGCGTCTTTACTGCCCACTTCACTCAACACAATACCATGCTTGGTAAGTTTTTCTATATAGCCGCATTTTTCTGCATGCGGTATTGTGATAGAGCCATCGCTTACTTCCATGTATTTTATGCCAAATTCTTTGCAAACATTGATATAATCTTCAAACTGGTTACTTATTAAAAAAGCTTCAAATAAAGTTCCGCCAAAATAAACGGGCACATTGTAAGACTGGTACACAGCCAGTTTCTCCTTTAAATTAGGAGTAACAAAAGCAGTTCCAAAACCAAGTTTTACAAGGTCAACATAAGGATGAGAAACACTCATAAAATGTCTGGCTTCTTCAATACTCAGCCCTTTATCCATCACCATGGTGAGGCCATTTTCTCTTGGGCTTGCAGTTCTTTCAGGAATTTGGTCAAGGTAAAAATTCATGCTCTTTTTTTAATCCGATTGTTATCGGGAGGCGCAAAGATAATTATTGAAGATTAAATGAGTATTGGATGGTTATAATAACCATTAATAAGTAAGCATTGCCCGTAAATATCAGATTGATTTATTCCTCTTAAACTTTGCCATCACATCCACTATCAACTGGTTTTGCAGGATAGAAGGGTTAAGGTCAATCAGTTTTTTTATCAGTTTTGGATTTTTTGCCATACCGTTTTCCAATTGGATAATGGCTTCTTTGCTTTTACCCATTGCCAATAAGAAAAGCCGATTTATAAAAAAAGAAAATTGGTTTTTGTCCTGTCATTTTTAAAGCATGGTTCACATACTCTGCTCCTTCTTCAAAACAATTTGTTTTATAAAGGCATTTCAGCAGTTCCATCCAGCCATAAATATTTTTTGGTTTGTGCGTACCACGTTTCCAAAATACTGTACCGCCATTTCTATACTGCCCATCTCCATATAGCATTGCCCCATTGCCAGGTTATATTCAGGCTGATTGCGGTGAATACGCATGGCATTTCCAGGTTCTTTACAGCACTTTCCCAAATGCCCTCGTTCATATATGTAACGGCAATTTTAAAAAACAACTGGCTGTTATCCTGGTTAAGGTGTGTGGCTTTCCTGTAATTAAACCTTGCCTGTGCATAGTTGTGCAGCTTATCATAGCTATGACCGATAGCTTCATAAATTACATCTTCAGGCCTTGAGAGTTCCAGCACTTTTTGCAACACTTCAATAGCATCTTTATACCGGCGCAGCCTTAAGTAAGCATCTCCCATATTTCGCCAGGCATAGTCAAATTTTTCATCAATTACCACGGCATACTGGTAAGCATCAATTGCTTTTTCATACAATTTTATTCCCTGGTATGCTGCTGCCAAATTGAACCACGCCAATTCGTTATAAGGAAACTGGTCAATAATATTCTGGTGCAATTTTATACCCTCTTCATTGCGGCCGGTAAAATCTGTCCAGAAACAAATTTTATAAAGGGCTTCTTCATTATTAGGGTCAAGTTCCAACACTAATTTCAGGCAGTCGAAAACTTTGTCAAAATTTTCATAATCATCATATACATCAGCCAGTTCAAAAAGCAATTCCAGTTTTTCATCCCCATCAAAATAATCCAGTGCCGCTTCCAGTACGCTGGCAGCTTTTTCCTGCCTGTCAAGCGCCAGGTAAGCATCTGTTTTTAAAATATACAAATTGATATCGCTATTGTCAAGCAGTTCCGATTGATTGCAGGCATTGCAAGTGATTCTTTATATCTTTTGGAGGCAATCAGCAGATCTGCTCTTTTTAACAGCATGGTAGATGAATAAGAATATCTTTCCACGGCATACTCTGTTACATCCAGCGCTTTTGCCAAATCCTCCTTTTCATCGTAATAATCAATGATTTTTTCAAAAGCCTCCTCATCAAGAAAGGAGTGGGATTTTCCGGATTTCAGGTTTTCGAATTGGTGGAGTAATTCCTGTATTTCCTCCCTGTTTTGGCGATAATTGTAACTGCTCATGTGCCGAAGGTTTTCGAAAGTTACGGGAATTTTATATAAAAATCAGTTTGCTGTAACTTTTCTTGAAGCTAATCGTTAAGAATATGTAAAATAATACATGAACGGAAGGTTATTTAACAAAGATTTGTTTAGTTTTACTCAAACATTTATAAATGAATAGGTTCATCAAAAAAGCGACTATAATTCTGGCTCTTGTCAGCGTTACTACCGTTGTATTTGCTGACAGGGGAACCGGTAAAAAAAGTAATAAGGCAAAAACAAATTTGAACATTAGTACTTCAGCTACCAGCCTGAAGAGTTCAATTTTGTCAAACATTAAAAATGGGTTGGCTTATAAGGGAAGTTTCCTTGCAACCCGTCAAGTTAATAATGCTATTATTATCAACAATAATTTAATGACCTATCAAAAGGGAAATACAACCTACCTTATCCCTTATAAATCCAAACTTGCTGTTCCTGATGTAAAACAGGGATATGCTGGCGTAAAGCTTATCATCAGGTCGAAAAAATAAAAGAACTTATTCCAAAAAAAATCCCCAACAAATGTTGGGGATTTTTTTTGGAATACTATTGAAGTTTTTTATTGCCCTTTTTATTTTCGTCATAAGTAATAACGCGGTAACCCGTTTTTGGAAGATCAAACTTAGCCTGTGGCAAATTATTCTGATCAATTTTATTGATGGTATAAGTAAATTTAAGCTTGCCCGTTTCCACTTCATACTGTAAAGGCAAACCATTTAAGTTTTTAAACAGTGGGTCGTATTCTTTATTTTGAACAGTTACATCTTTAGTATAAAACACTGTGATTACAGAGCCATCACTCAATTTTGCTACAGCTTTAGTACACTGATAATTGAGTATTTCCTTTTTCTCAGCCTGGTCGGTAAATGAAACGCCTTCTGTTTTCTTATTCTTTTCCTTCCAGTTGTCTTTTGTGAGAGTGATCATTAATTTTTGACCGCTATATTCTTTTAATATAACTGCAGTACCTGCTTTTGCATCATAAATAGTTTTTTCGCTGCCAAGATTGCTCGACATATCTGTACGGCTCACAAGTCCCTTTAAAAAAACTGTAAGCGTAGCATTGGTAATTCCTGCAGGTTTATCCGTTGTATTTTGTATTGCAATATCGTAAGTGAATGTTGCCTCTGAAATGGCCTTTTGGGCAAAGGCTGTTACAACTGACAGAAGCAAAACAAAAGATATAGCAAGTTTTTTCTTTTTCATTTTAGAGAGTTTGCATCTAATAATAAAACCACATGCCAAACTTATTCAAATTACCTTAATCACTGTTGACCCAACGGATGAACAAGCTACATTAAAAGCAGCTTTAACATTTAATTACTTTTTCTGCGTCTTGCTTTTTGCTTCCTGCATTTTTTTCTGTGATTCCTGCATGGCCTGCAACCTTTCCTGCAGTTTGCTTTGCTTTACCGGCTTTTTCCGGTTCTCCTCAATCTGTGCCAATATCTTTTCATGATTGATGATATATTTCTGAATAACTATCTGCAGTAACAGTGTAATAGTATTTGATACAGTATAATACCATGTAAGTGCTGACGGTAAATTATTAAAGACACCCAGCAATCAACACCGGGAAAATATATGGCATATACTTCATTACAGGGTTGGTGTTATCCTGCATGGTGCTCATACTGTAAATAGAGATGAATAAACTGGTAATTGTTGCTGTGATAGTAAACAAACTTATATGGTCGCCATACAAAGTACTAAGAACAGGGATATTGCCAAATGTGTAAATAGAATCATAAGCCGCAAGGTCTTTTGCCCACAAAAAACTCTCTCCACGCAATGAAATATTTGACTGGAAGAAATAATACAACGACATGAAAATCGGTATCTGCAACAATGCCGGTAAACAACCACCTAAGGGGCTTACACCAGCCGATTTCCACAGTTTCATTTGCTCCATACTAAAAGCCTGCTGGTCAAGCGTACCCGACTTGTCTGTAAACTTTGCTTTTAATAAATCTACTTCCGGTTTTAAGGCTTTCATTTTAGCGCCACTCAAATAACTCTTATACAATATTGGAGATGTAAGGAGACGGATAAATAAGGTAAGAAGCAAAATTACAATGCCCATGCTGGCTACATTCTTACGCAGGAAATCAAATACAGGTAAAAGAAAATGCCTGTTAATGTATTTTACAAAAGCAAAAGGCCCGCTTCCATAAGGCACTATTTGCTGCATTTGATTATTATATTTTTTCAGGATATTGTAATCACTGGGGCCATAATAAAGCTGCAACGGAATACCGGTATTTGCAGGCACTTCTACCGTAAAGTTTGAAGTGGTTTGTGCAAGTAAATGTGTTGCAGTATCAGGCACTGTCCATCTAACTTCCGCAGTTTTAAATTTATTTTTATTGATCAAAGCAGCAATAAAAAATTGTTGCTTCACAGCAATCCAGTCAACTGGCTTTTCAAACTTTATGTCGCTGGCAGAAACAGGCCTTTCAAAATCAAAATTATCATCTGAAAAATAACTCACTTCCATTTGTTGTTTTTCATAATGTTATGTCATGCTCTACCTGGCGTGTTTCTGTTTGCCAGATCAGATTCAGTGAATTTTTGGTAATCGCTTTATCAGCGCCGGTAATAGTCAAGATCTACGAGATAATCATCAGGCCTTAAGCGTATATGTATGGGTTATTTCTTTGCCTGTTGAATCTTTAAGCGAAAAAACAATTGTTTGGCTTTTATCAGCATTTACGTTTTTACTGCAGGTGCAAAAACAAGGTCAGCAGTAGAGACTTTTTTATTTTCACCTGTCATAATATCATAACCAAGCTTATTAAAATCCCCGCTTTGCAAAACAACCGGTGTGCCATCAATACGTTTGTACTTTTTTAATTCAACTATTTTGGGCTGTGCCCCTTGTTAGTAAAAGTAATTTTTACAACTTCATTCTCTACAGTTGTTTCAACTACTGGTTGGTTAATGCTGTTTTGATAACCGCCTGCGGTTTGTACTTTATGGTTGTTCGCTGCATTTACAGAATCTATCTTTACTGCACTATCAGGCCGCTTGTTCAGGTTTGCAAGGGAATCTTCGGTTTTTTCTTTTGAACCTCTATCATCCGGGCCTCATTTTGCCCACGGCTGTTAAAGTAAAACATCCCCATCATTAATAAACCAATCAGCACAAACCCAATCACCGTATTTCTATCCATTCCCATATTTAAAATTTAAGTGGGCAAAGGTAATTAAACTTTGCAGTTAACCGTTTGCCATTTGTATTAATAAAAATGCCCCCCAATTATGTTGGAGGGCAATGTATAAGCTGTTTAGTTAATTTATTTTTTTGCAGGGCAGGTGCAGCAGCTTTTGCAGCGGCAGGAGCAGCAGCGCTTTGCAGCAGCTGCAGCAGGTGCAGCAGGTGTAGCAGCAGCTTCTTCCTGTTTCAACTGACGGGTCATTGTTACAGATGCAATAGGAATACGTGGTGAGTTCATTATCTCCATATTCTCTGCCTTTACATCCTGTACCCTTACGTTTCCATTCAGTTCAAGGCCAGAAAGGTCAAGCTCAATGTTTTCACGTAAGTACTTAGGTAACAATTTCACCTTCAGGCTTTTTATTTTGGTGACCAGCTTACCACCAGCTTTTACACCGGCAGGTGCACCTGTAAATTTCAATGGCAATGTTACAGTTACTTTTTTGTCATCAACCAGTTCAAGAAAATCAACATGGATGAGTTTGTCGCTTACTTTGTCAAATTGCAGGTCTTTTAATACGCATTTGTAAGTTTTGCCATCCACTTTCACATCTACCACCATAAAATCTGGTGTGTAAACTAAATGTCTGAATGCTGCAGCATCGGCAGCAAAATTAACTTCTGTAGCACCTCCGTAAATTACAGCTGGCACTTTTTCCTCAGAGCGAAGTTGGCGGGTGGCTGATTTGCCAAATTCGGTCCTGATTTGTCCTTCGATTGTAATTGCTTTCATTTTTAAAAAATTTTGAGCGGCGAAGGTAGGGAAAAATGAGAACGTATGAGTAATAAATTACGAATTTTAGAGCACTTATGAGAGCAAATAATAGCCTTTTGCAAAATTAAAAGCTATTTCTTGTTCTGAAGCCTGCTTCTTGATGAAACAGGCTGTTAATACTCTTATTCTCAAGTGCATTACGAATGGCAATGGCAAATAATTCGGCTGTAGATACCACTCTTATTTTATCGCAACCAGGTTTTACCGGAATGGTATCACACACAACCAACTCTTCCAGCACACTGTTTTGAATATTTTCATAAGCCTTACCACTTAATACCGGGTGTGTACAAAATGCCCTTACACTTCTTGCGCCACTTTCTTTAATAAGCCGGCACTTTTTGCAAGTGTTCCTCCGGTATCGCAGATATCATCAATCAAAACAACATCCCTGTCTGCAACATCTCCAATCAATACCATACTGGCAATTTCATTAGCCCGCTTACGGTGTTTATCACAAATCACCATTTCACATTCAAAATAAGTAGCTACTTCCCTGATACGGTTGGCACTGCCTACATCCGGTGCTGCAAAAGTGAGGTTGCTTAAGTTCAGGCTTTCTATATAAGGAATGAAAATGGCAGATGAATCAAGATGATCAACCGGTATATCAAAATAGCCTTGTATTTGCGGCGCATGAAGATCCATAGTTACCACCCTGTCTGCACCGGCAGCAGTAAGCATATTGGCAACCAATTTTGAACCAATGGCTACCCTTGGCCTGTCTTTCCTGTCCTGCCTTGCATAACCGTAATAAGGCATTACGGCAATTACTTTATAAGCAGATGCCCTTTTAGCAGCATCAATCATCAACAATAATTCCATCAGGTTATCCGTTGGTGAAAAAGTACTTTGTATTAAAAAAACAAATTGCCCCCGGATGCTTTCCTGGAACTCCACTCCTATTTCACCATCGCTAAAGCGCTGAATTTTTACATTTCCCAATGGTGCGCCGAATTTTTTTGCGATTGCTTTTGCCAGGTATTGTGAATTAGTGCCGGAAAAAATTTTTGCGTTATGGTTATGCTCCATGAGATATTAGCAGTGTGGTGTTGTTTTGAAATAAAGTGCTGCAAAGCTATCATTTAAAAATTGATGTTTAAATTTATTGTATGGAAAATATCAACAAAACTTCCAACTCAATAAAAAACTGGGCAGTGGATGACAGGCCAAGAGAAAAACTACTTACCAAAGGTGCAGAGGCATTAAGCGATTCGGAATTGATTGCCATACTTATCAGCAATGGTTATAAAGAAAAATCCGCAGTTGACCTTGCCAAAGAAATATTAAGGCTTGGCAATAACAACCTGAATGAACTAGGAAAACTATCTATTAGCAGCATTTCAAAAAATAAAAGGTATTGGGGAAGCAAAAGCAATTACCATTGCTGCTGCACTGGAACTTGGACGGCGAAGGCATGCCGGCATGCCGCTTGAAAAAACGGTTATCTCTACCAGTAAACAAATAGCTGAATATTTAAAAACAATGATCAAGGATTATACATATGAAGTATTTGCCGTGATATTTTTAAACAAAAGCAATAAGGTAAACCACTTTGAAATTATAAGCAAAGGTGGTATCAGCGGCACTGTTGCCGACCCAAGGATAATACTTAAAAAGGCACTGGATGCCGAAGCCACTTCCATTATACTTTGCCACAATCATCCATCAGGCAGTTTAAAACCCAGCCGTGCCGATGAAGAACTTACTATCAAAATAAAAGAAGCCGCAAGGTATCTTGATATAGCAGTAATAGATCACATTATTGTAAGTGAACAGGGATACTACAGTTTTTCCGACGAAGGTTTGATGTAGGAAGACAGTTTAAGGTTTAAATGTTTAATATTATTGAAATTTGTAAGATTTTCTGAATTGTGAAAACCTTAAACCATTAAACTTTAAACCTTTTAAACTTTTCTTTATGCCTGTGCTGCAGGCCCGCCAAATGTAAATGGCAGTTCTACCTGTTCCATATCCTGTATGGTGCCGTTAGCTGTTTCAAATTTTTTCACATTATCAATCATAGCTTTCATAAAGCGCTTGGCATGAAAAGGTGTAAGTATGATACGGCTTTTTACTTTGCTCTTGGGTGTTCCGGGCATTACATTTACAAAGTCTATTACAAACTCTGCATGGCTATGTGTAATGATTGCAAGATTTGCATATGCTCCTTCGGATACTTCTTCTGAAATTTCAATATTGAGTTGGTTGGGTTGTTCTGGTTGAGTTGGTTGATTTGCCATTTTATTTTTTTTGCAAAGTAAAGATAAAAAGAAAGGGCCCATGCGAAGAAGCCCTTTCAAAAATATTATTCCAATGAGAAAATTACCTGTCTCTTAAATATACCAATGTGTCAGACATTAACCTTGCAGTTGCGCCTGCAGCAGACCATGTGGCATAAGCATAAAATGTTTTCGAAGCAGGATCGTATCTAGGTGTATAGCCAGGGGCATTCATAGTTCCATCAGGGAAAGGCCCGCCATCACTTGTAATCTCTATCAAATTAGTGTTAGGGTCAATTGTGTATGTGGGGGTGGCAATAGTTGCAGCCAACCCAATAACTGACTGGTTTGCCCATCCATGGCTCCGGTCAAACTTAACAGCATATGTTCCGGTAGTAACAAGCCCGATTTCTTTAGGGCCTACGGTGCCGGTAGCGCTTGCATCACCAGCCCTTAAAATGTATCCCCTCAATTCGTATATACCATCCCACTGGTTCCTCGGACCAATTTCAACTACAATTGTTCTGTTGTAAGAACTGATACGGTTGGCTGTATCACGCTGTACATCCTGCGTAACCTGTGCGCCATTATCAGCACCTATCACTGTAAATGCCATTGCATAAGAGTTTGCAAGATCCCAACCATTTACATTTACAAAATCAATCTTTAAAAATTTCGAAAATTCGCCGGGGTTGAATGTTACATTAAAATCCGTACCTATTTTAGGGTTGATACTATTGGCAGAATAATATGCACCAGGCAAAGGAATAAAAGCGGTACCATGTATGCTGTTAAAAGTTTCAATGGCACTTGGGTCTTCCCTTAATTGAACATTCAATGTACTGTTTAATGCATCATTGTTAGGTAATATCCTTCTTACGTCCACCACATCATAAGGCTGTGTTTCTGAAGAAGCTTTCAGGGAAACAAACTGGTATCCACCCGGATACTCTGTTTCATAGTCTTCACTCATTACCCTTACAATAGTATTGCCGGCATCCCCTAACGGAACCGGGCTCACAACCTTTTTGCATGAAGCAAAAGCGATGGCTGCAAGGGCAACAACTGCAAGTGAAAAATATTTATTCTTCATGATTCGTAATTTAGAATTAATTAGTTCGTGTTTTTGCTCTTTATTATTGATCCCACCAAACCCTTCCATCCTGTGAGTCGCCACCTGGCATTCTTGCAATTGCTTCTGCAACATGTTCTCCATTTGTACTGTATTCCCTGTCGCCATACACATACCTCCTTGGTATTTGCTTAGATGGGTTTACCGCATTTACTGTTGGGCTTAATGCAGGTACACCTGTCCTTCTCCACTCACACCAGCCCTGAGTACCATTAGGATACCAGGCCAGGTATTGCTGTGCATGTATTGATTCAAGATCTGCAGTTGTATTACCAATTAATGCCACCGTTGCCTGGTAATTGGTTAACCGGTCAATGTCAACCTGGTCTTTTGTAATGTGCCACTGGCTATATGATGCCCTTATACCATTATTGTAATAAGTATTTGCGTCCCCACCAATCCAGCCTAACTGAACTGCTTCGGCCAATGCAAAATTTACTATGGCTGAACCTAAAATCAATAATTGTGAAGATTCTGTTCTTTCAGTACTTGCCAAAATTCTTGAATAGCCCGGGTTATTATTACCAAATGAAACTGCGGCTTCTCTTGAAACACCAAAAGGAAAACCTAACTGGTAGTTGGTGCCCCATTGAAACAACCTGTAATCGCCATTGCTCAGTGTAAATGCAAAGTCAACAAACCTGTCGCTTTGGCCATAATCTGAACGGCCATTGTACAAGTTAAACCAGGCATTTTTATACGAACTGCCCGGATAATTGATTGTAACATTTTCGCTGCTGTCTGTAGCATTAATTATATTGTTGCCAAGGAGGGCATCATTAAATTCAATTGCTGCATAACCAGTAGGATCAGGATACACTTTACTCATTCTTAATGCAATCAAAAGACGCAGGCTGTTAGCAAACCGTTGCCATTTACTTGTTTCTCCTAAAAACAACAAGTCGCCTTTTAATGTTGCTAAACCTGTTCCATCAAACTGCCCGGCAGCTTCTTTCAATTCTTTCAGCAAGTCTTTATAAATGGCTTCCTGTGTATCATAAGCAGGCCTTAAGTTAGCGCTGCCCTGCAGTATCTGGAAGTAAGGAACATCACCCCACCTGTCTGTAATATGCCACATCATATAAGCCTTGATAATTCTTGCTGCCGCAATCTGGTTGGCATTGGTGCCATAGTCCTGCATTTGTTTTTGATAAACACTATCAAGATTATAATTGATCACATTCTGGCAATCATTGATTGAAGCTGAAATTTCCAAATCAAAATCAACTTTTGGCAAACTATAAAGCGATACACCCGGATATTGTGTTTCTGAAAAATACTGGCAGTATAACCCTCCCCTTGTGGAAGTTACATAGCCCGCCATGGAAACCTCTGCATTTGAAAGTAATGCTGCGGTAGAAGGAACCTGCGTTCTGTTTGGATCTACATTGGTATCACCAAACTCACTTATTTTACCACAGGATATTAACCCTACTACCACTATACCAAAAGATAAATATTTTTTTATATTACCTGTCATCATTATTTGATGTTTAATGTGTGTTTAATTAAAACCCTAATTTTAAGTTGATGGCAATAGACCTTGTTCCAGGCAACTGCCCATCTTCACCATATACGTCTGAAATTTCAGCAGGGTCAAAATCTTTAGTTGTCCTGTAAATGATCCATGGGTTCCTGAGCATAATAGAGAAAGTGGCATTTTGCAGCCATTTGCCAACTTTTAGTTTGCTTGCCGGCACTTTATATGCAAAGCTTACTTCACGCATTTTTACAAAAGTGAGATCATAGATGTAGTCATCAAACATGTTATTGTCAACCATGTTGCGGAAATACGTTTTAGCATCAACGTAAGCCTCAGCAGCTTTGCCATTTTCGTCAACTCCCACCACATGCACACCACCACCATCAAGCACCGCATCACGGATAGGATTGCCTTTATTATTTAGCACAGCGGTTCTTGCAGTAAGGCCACCATAAGAGCCCCACATATCAGACAATGAGAAGAATTTACCACCAGACTGGAAGTCAATATTCACACTAAAAATAAAGTTCTTAAATACACTGAACGTGTTTTGAAAACCACCAGTATAATTTGGTAAAACACTACCGAAATTAACCTCCTCCTGGCGAACAAAAAGCCCATCAGCAGTAATAACCGGCACACCGTTAATTCTCTTTTTACCACCGCCAACTAACTGGCCCCATTGCTGGCCTACAATATTATATGCAACCGGGGGTGAAATGCCTGAGAATGAAGCACCACCAGAAACACCCAACCGATCAACACCCGGTGCCAGCTCAGTAACCTTATTGTCAACATTGAAAGCATAGGTTCCGGTTAATTCCCAGGTAAAATTTCTTGTTAGTATTGGTGTAAAGCTTACCTGCATTTCAATACCCGACCTGTCTATTCTTCCTACGTTATCTGTTTTAGTTGTAAAACCACTTGCACCATTTATTGGAATGGCTAATGGAGATTTTCTTGTAATAGCATTATAATAAGAAGCACTTATACCAATCCTGTTTTTTAGGAACTTCAGGTCAACCCCAATTTCTTTTACAGTATTGATAGCACCTAACAACTGTGGATTGGCAATAGTATTTGGGGTACTCATCAACCTGAATTTGTATAACTGGTTGTTGTAAATATTATCCCATGATTGTGAACCAATGGTAAACCAATCTGCTGTTAAAGAATAAGGGCCGGGGGCTTCAGGTGTTTCGCCCCAATTCAACCTTAATTTTCCTAAACTCAGGAAAGGCAATGTGTTTTTTGTAAGGTCGCTGAATACAAAACCCAATCCAAAAGATTTTACCAAAAGAGAGTTAGTAGTTGCAGGAAGCACAGAATACCAATCCTTTCTTAAAGTAAAATCGAAGAATAAATAGTTTTTATAATTGAGGTTACCAAAAAGGTAAGCAGCTCTTCTTTGTGATTTACTCCTGCCATTTGAATAAGCAAGAGGATCTACAGAGTTTGCAGCCACAAAGTAATCCTTAATATAAAGACCGTTTTGTGTGGCAAGTACAATGCTCTTATTTTCCTGGTCTACAATTTCTGCGCCTGCATCCAATCCAAGATTAAAATCTTTTATTTTTTTATTGTAAGATGCCAGTACTTCATACCTGTCTTCCCTGGAGTTACTTTGGTTAGTGCCATAATAGTTTTTTAATGGCCCGCCACTACCTGTTTGTACACCGCCATCTTCCAGTATCCTGTAAACATAACTTTCTGCGTATGCTGTAACCTGGTTTTTCCTGAAAGTTGTTCTTACCCTGAAATCAGCACTTGGTTTCCATGTAAGTGAGGCATCGCCATATAGCCTGTCTCTTCTGTCTTTAGTATATGCCTGGTCAAGATAATCATAGAAATTATACCAGTAATTACCAGCATAAAAATCTTTAGGTGATGATGATGAATATGCTTCAGGGTTTGAGTGGTTCCAGCTTGCAAGGATACCTTCAGGGGAACGCAGATCTTTCAGTTCCCTGATTTTGCCCATATCCAGGTCCCTGTGAAACCAGGAGTTGAAAGTACCTGTTGTTTGGTTGCCATAGCCATCATCATTGCTTGCCCTCCTGTTTTGGTTAACATAATTAATGTTGGCACCTACAGTAAAATTCTTTGATAATTCATAAGTACCATTAGCCGACAAAGTATTTTTCTTTAAATACTCCGTTGGGGTAATGCCTTTTTGATCAACATTGGTAAATGAAATCCTTGCATTAAAACCCTCACCAGATTTTGAAAAGTTTATGTTGTTCCGGAAAGTAGCTCCTGTATTGTAAAACTCCCTTGCATTATTTGGCTGCGGAGTAAGTGTTGCTGTTTTATAAGAATATTCACTACCAGGATACCATGCATACCAGGGAATATATTCCTGGCCCACCATCCGTGGCCCCCAGCTTGCATCATCTGAATAGTCACGATAAAATTTACCATCTAATGCCTTCCATGCTTCAGGTTGTCCATCCTGCCATTTGTATTGCACCAGGTCAGAATAAGAACCACCAGCATAAGAGTTTTGATAATTTGGCAAAACATATATCTTGTCAAACTGCACACCAGTATTTAATTCCAAACCAATACCGTTGTTGAATTTTTTTGCTCTTTTAGTATTAATTACTATTGCTCCCTGGGCACCTGCCGGGCCAAAACGGGCGGCAGCACTTGCGCCATTTAATACGGTTACATCTTCAACGTCATCTGTATTTATATCGCCCTGAAGCTACCGGCGTTCCATCTACTACGTACAAAACACCAGACCCATACATTGTGCCCTCACCCCTTATCCTTATTGAAGCATCCACACCCAATGCTGCGGCTGACTGGCTCCTTATTTGTGCACCAGCCACTTTACCTGCCAATGCATCAGTAATAGCAGCAGGCCTGATGGTATTCAATTTATCGGCACTTATATTTTGTGTGTTATTGGTAGCAGATTTAAGTGTGTTTTTTTTACCATAAGCACCTGTAACAACCACTTCTACCAGGTTGTTGCCGGCAGCTTTATCCATTACACAATTAACAACAGAAAGTGTACCGGTTAAAACCTCCATTGATTTATAACCGGTAGCCGATATTTCCAGAATATCCCCGTCTTTAACTTTTATTGAATAGCTGCCATTGTCATCGGCTTGTGTGCCTGATTTTGTACTCTTGATCTTTACAGTAGCAAAAGGCACATTAGCCCCGTCTTTATCGGTAACCTTCCCGGTCACCACCCGGGTTTGTGCAGACGCCAGTACCCCACATAGCATTAGCATAGTAAACAGAAATGCAATTCTTCTCATTAGTTAATTTTGGTTTTTTGATAATCGTGTAAAAATAGGGATTTATACGAAATGTAAAAATTTCGTTAATGCCTTATTAGATTACTGACAGAAATGATGTGATAAACTGCTGCTCAATACAGCATGTTAAAAATAATATTGAAATTGCAGTTTTACCTCTGTTTTTTTGTTACCGTTTATTTCGTCTAAGCCAGTGCCAACAGTTGTTTTGTCTTTATAAATAGTTTGCGCCAGCCGGAACCAGAAACTTAATTTTTTACTGAAATCGTAATTGAGGTTAATATAATAACGGTATCCTTTATCGTAAAAAACGGGGATGGAAAAACTGTACAGCACATCGTTTTCATAAGCATACATGCGGCTGTCGTATCCATCCGGTTTCAAAATACTGAGCCGCATATTGCCGGAATATTTTTTCATCATGGGCTTATATACAATATCAGCATAAGATAAAAACCATTTTGTGCTGCCACCGCCTTTCCTGTCGTACCAAACCAGTTCTACCCGGTTACGGAAAGTAAACTCGGAGTTGATCCTGTAACTTACCTGCCAGCGGAAATTTTGCCTTTGCTTTGGCACCACCGGGGCAGTGATAGTATCCATCAGGATTATAATTTTTAGGCTTTGGTTTCAGTACGGTAACGGGCATATACTTCTAATTGTTTGTTTGGTTTGTAAGTAAGCTGTGCTAAATAATCAACGCCGATAGTGGGTGCATCCACCAAATATCTAAGCCAGGGAAATTTGTAAAAATCTGCATACGCATCTAACCGCCAAAAACTGTGTGGGCGGATGCTGATACCTGTGTACAATCCCTTTTCATTCGTTGGAAAAGTACTTTCTGTAAAAGCATTGGTATAAAGCGATTGATAACCGGGTGAGATATTCCTGTAAACAAAACTCATATCCACATTGCGATGCCACACTTAACAAGCAAGCCGTTTACAAAAGCCTTGTTCTTATTGTTATCCATTGCAGCTTCGCCAAAAAAATGCAGGTTGCGGAATGTGTAACTGTAATCTATACTTTGATTGCCGATATTTTTACCAGATAATGCATACAAATTATAAGGATCGTCTGCTTTTGTGATAGGGAATTTAAATTGATACTGAATAATGTTAACGCCAAGATGCAACCTATTTTTATTATACGCAATATTACCGCCATAGGCCAACTGCTTCTGGGCACCCTTGTCATCCGTTTCACTTTTGGTGCGGTGCAGGCCAGTTGTTTGCAGGGAGGAAATAAAGTCTTCGTTGTTCAAAGTATCGGTTACAAAATTAGCATCAATATTTCTGTAAGAAATAAACGCAGTTAGTTCAATATTCTTTTTTGCAAGTGTAATACCAACACCACGGTGAAAGTTTATTTCACCTGCCGAATTGTAAGGACGTAAAACAGGCAACTGCCTTTTTACATTCAGCACATCCACACTTTTTTTAAATGCAAGGCTTTGCCATTGTGTAAGGCCCTGCCCCATGTTCACCGTAAAATCTCCCAATGCCAATGCTTTGATAATGCCAATATTTCTTGCAAATAAATGAGCTGAATAAAAATCAAAGCCCTGCTTTTGAGTGCCTTTAAAAAATTCTTCCCCTGCATCTTTATCAGCCACCACACCAAACTGCAATAAATTTTTGTATTGGTATTTATACCGGAAAAAATACCGCTGTGGTGAGCCAGGATAATAATTATTGGCAGTGGTGGAATCAAGCAAATAACCTCTTGATCTTTCCATCACCTGTGTAACCCTTGCCACCACACTGTGTGTGCCACCGCTCAATCTTTCGCTGAATGAACCAATAAAATCTGGGCTATTGCTTACCGTGATGAAAGGACGGATCTTTTCAATAGTGGCAATATCCAATGCCGGCACTGCCTGCAACTCATAAATATTAATAAATTTTCCAAATAATGCTCGGTAAGAAATGATATTTTGAATTTGCAGTGGTGTTAATATCAACAGTTCTTTTAAAGTTGCAGCATCTGCAGTATTCAGATTAACTGGTGATTTTAAAAACTGCTGCAATGGTTGCAAGAAAGAATCATCCTGTGTTTCATTGTCTTCATTGTTTTCTGTTACTGCTTCCATTTGTTGTTCGGTGGTGGTGGAAGGTACCTGGGCTACGCTGCTAAAAGGGAAAAGAAGAAAAGAAAAAATAAGGAAGAATGAAAGATTAAAAATTTTACAAAAGAGCTTATAGTTTAATGTAGTTGATGCATATTGGTGTGCAGATGAAAGTAATGATTGATATACTGTTTTCTGTGGAAACAATACATCAACAAAGCTTCGCTTGCAACGATGCCGCCACGAAGCAATATGGCTTGTTCCAAAAGAAAACTTTCTCATCAAATGCTTCATCAAAAAAAATTTATTGTTTTGTTTCAGGGGTTGTTTTTGATTTGAAATTGTATATCAGCAACAAACCCGGCGATACACCCAGTTGCTGGATGATAACTGGCACTGATGTCTAACCGCAAATTGCTCCATGACAAACCCAAACCCTCATAGGCAACAGAATTGGCAGATGCAATACCGCCCTTGCAAAAAACTGTTTAGCAAACTGGTACTGAAACCCTGCATTCATATTCACCGGAAAATCTTCTTCCTTTACCAATTCTGCACGATATAAAAAATTTCTCCGAAGCATCATAGCCCAAACCAATTTTGTAAGCAGAAGTAAGTTTTTCATCTGTTTTAGAAAATTTTCCGCCAACAGGATTATAAACATGCAGGCCTGCATTTAATTTATCGGTCAGGTGAACCATGGCACCTATTTCAAAATTTACTGTGTTATCGCTATTATATGATGGAACGCTGTAACCATAATAATTAAACTGAACACCTATATCCACTTTTTTTCCGAGGCTGCGGCCGTATGCAAGGCCAACTTGGTTTTCATTAAAATTTTTGTAGCCCATATACCTTACGCTTACGCCAAAATTTCCCAATGCCGAAGGGATGGCAATAGCAGCTGTATAAACACTTGTTTCTGTAAGCATAAAACGGCGCTCACCATACACACCTGCTGCTGCATCTTCATATTGCGCCAACGCTGCCTGGTTATTTACAAAAGAAAACACATCGTTTTGCTGTGTGCTGTATGCACCCAGGCCAAGGTAAACGGCCGAAATTGGCTGTCGCAAAGCTTGTGCGTAAATGAAATGTGAACCGGCAAAGAAAACAATACAATATGTTATGAGGAATTTCATTAAGCAAGCTGTTTTAGTAAGAGCAATGTAAGAAGAAATAGGCGTGAAATCTCTTAATTCCGAAATAAAAGTCTGCGGCGCAATCATTATTTATTAATTGCCGCAGATTCGCAGATTAATAAATTATTCATTCATGTAAATTGGTATTATTCGTGGCGGCAAACCTTTAATTTTGCGGCATGCAAATTTTAGATGGCAAAATAGTATCGCAGGCTGTAAAAGACGGCCTGAAAACAAAAGTAACAGTACTAAAAGAAGAAGGCAAAAAAACACCTCATTTGGCTGCCGTATTAATTGGCAGTAATGGTGCCAGTGAAACCTATGTGGCCAGCAAAGTAAAAAATTGTGAAGAGGTTGGTTTTAAAAGTACCTTGATAAGGCTGGATGAAAATATTGAAGAAGAAGTTTTAATAAAAACCATTGAACAACTTAAACAACGATGCTGATGTGGATGGCATTCTTGTTCAACTTCCATTGCCAAAACAAATAAGTGAAGAAAAAGTGATCAACCTGATTCATCCTGATAAAGATGTAGATGGTTTTCATCCAATGAGCATTGGTAAAATGGTACAGGGGCAGCCAACATTTATTCCTGCCACACCTTATGGTATTTTACTGATGCTGGAACATTATAAAATTGTAACAGGAGGTAAACATGCAGTGGTAATTGGCCGGAGCAATATTGTGGGCCGTCCCATCAGTATTTTACTTAACAGGAATGCCTACCCCGGCAACTGCACTGTTACGGTTTGCCATAGTCACACACCTAATTTGAAAGAACTTTGCCTGCAGGCAGATATTATTGTTGCAGCCTTGGGCAAGCCGGAATTTTTAAAAGCTGATATGGTGAAAGAAGGATGCAGTGGTAATTGATGTTGGTATTACAAGAGTGCCAGATGCAACAAAGAAAAGCGGCTTTGCCATTAAAGGCGATGTTGATTTTGCAAATGTGTCGCCTAAGTGCAGTTATATTACGCCGGTGCCCGGCGGTGTAGGATTGATGACGATTGGAGCATTGCTGATGAATACTTATAATGCATGCATTCAAAAACATTTATGATGTATGATTTCTGATGTATGATTTTATTAACCTCATAGTTTCATTGAGCATTGAATATTGAACATTGATTATTGAATATTATAATAATATTGAACAAACATACTATAGCACATACAAACACTTCCTGTAATGGAACACTTCTACACTTTACAGGGAGAAGGATTTCACCAGGGAAGGGCAGCGTATTTCATTCGCCTGGGCGGATGTGATGTGGGCTGTGTATGGTGCGATGTAAAAGAAAGCTGGGATGCCAATGCACATCCACAAATGAGTGTTGATGAAATTGTAAGTACAGTAATTGCAAACTCAGCAGGCAATAAAGGTTTGGTTGTAATTACCGGCGGTGAACCATTAATGCATAACCTTGCTGCATTAACTGCTGCATTACAGGCACAAGGTTTTGAAACCAATATTGAAACATCCGGTTCACATCCATTAAGCGGCTCTGGGACTGGGTTTGTTTATCGCCAAAAAAATTTAAAGCACCATTGCCAGAGGTTGTACCATTTGCCAATGAATTAAAAATTGTGGTGTTTAATAAATCAGATTTTGAATGGGCAGAAAAATATGCGGCCCTTGTTTCACCACAATGCAAATTGTATCTACAACCGGAATGGGATAAAGCAAATACAATAACTCCTGTAATAATAGAATATATCAAGCAACACCCTCAATGGGAATTATCGCTGCAGATACATAAGTATATTAATGTACCGTAAAAAAGTTTGGAGGTTTAGAAGTTTAGTGGGTTTAGCGGAAAGTTTAGATTTTTTTGGCAATCCTTTCTGCATTTTGTCTTTACCTTCATTCATTCAACTTCGACTATGAAAAGATCAATCAAAGCTTGCAAGGCCACTTTCTTATTTCTTATTTCTAATTTCTTATTTCTTATTTCCTACTCCCAATGGTACGATCCTGAAAAAGTAAATCCAAAAGCTGCTGAGATCTTTATGAGTGGGATTGAAGATGCAGAAAATTATAAATACGCCCAGTCAATTGCAAAGATCAATGAAGCCATGAGTATTGATCCAAAATTTGTGAGTGCTTATTTATCAATGGCAGGCATTTATGCCAATCTGAAAAATTATGATTCATCAGTTTACTTTTTTGAAAAAGGGATTGCACTGGATTCCGTTTTTTCCTCTAATTATTTTCTGCCTTATTCTATTTCACTGGCTGGCACTGGACAATTTGAAAAGGCTTTATATGCTGTGAATACATTTTTGATGACCCCTAAACTTAATCAGCAAAGCCTTAAAGCAGGCGCTTACAGAAAATCGGTGTATGAATTTGCCATTGAGTATGCAAAAAAACACCCGGCAGGCAATTATGTATTTACGCCAAAAAATATGGGCGACAGTATCAACTCTTCGTACTTAGAATATTACCCGTCTATTACTATTGACGGAAGTAAATTAATTTTTACAAGAAGGGTGAATAATGACGAAGACTTTTATGAAAGCACATTAATTAATGGCAACTGGAGCAAAGCAAAGCCATTGGGAGGAAGTGTAAATACTAATTTTAATGAAGGTGCACAAAGCATTTCTCAGGATGGAGAATGGATAATTTTTGCCGGTGGCGATTACCCCGGCGGGCAGGGAAGTTTTGACCTGTATATCTCTCATAAAACAAAGACCGGCTGGAGCGATCCTGAAAACCTTGGGCCAATAGTAAATACTGATTTTTGGGAATCAGCACCTGCTTTATCACCAGACAAAAGGGATCTATATTTCAGCAGTAATATGACTGGAGGATATGGCAGTAAAGATATTTGGGTAAGCCACCGCAACGAAAAAGGGCGGTGGGAAAGACCTGTAAACCTTGGCCCCACCATAAATACTGATGGCAGTGAAAGTTGCCCCTTTATGTATGCAGATAATCAAACGCTTTTTTTTAACAGCACAGGCCACATGGGTTATGGAATTGATGACCTGTTTTATACAAAAAAGCAAGGTGATACTGCATGGGGAGAACCGGTAAATCTTGGTTACCCAATCAATACAATTGACGACGAAGGCTCACTCATTGTAGCTGCTGATGGAAAAACTGCCTACTATGCAGGTGAAGGCAAAGACAGCCGTGGAGGACTTGATGTTTATAGTTTTGAATTAAGAGAAGATATCCGTCCGCCAAAAACATTGTGGGTGAAAGGAAAAGTATTTGATACCAAAACCAAAGAAGGCCTGCCGAGTTCTGTTGAACTAACGGACATCATAAGCCGCCAATTAATAAGCAAGGTACAGACCGATGAAGAAGGGAATTACCTTACCACTTTGCCAACAGGAAAAGACTATGCATTTAATGTAAACCGGAAAGGATACTTATTCTTTTCAGAAAATTACGATCTGAGCAGCAATAAAATTGATTCTGTATTAACGGCAGATATTCCATTGCAGCCTATTGAACCCGGCGCCTCCATTGTTTTAAAGAATATTTTCTTCGACAGTAAGAAAACAGATCTGAAACCTGGATCAATGGCAGAATTGAATAGTGTAATAAAACTGATGGCTGATAACCCAAATTTAAAAATACTGATCAGCGGCCACACAGACAATGTTGGTAAGCCACAGGATAATATTGCACTCTCTAATAACAGGGCATTATCTGTAATCAAATATTTATTAGCCAGCCGGCAAATAGCAAAAGACCGGCTGCAATCCAAAGGCTTTGGCGAAACAAAAGCAATTGCTGATAATACTACAGAAGAAGGCAGGGCGAAGAACAGGAGGACGGAGATGAGTGTGGTAAGTAATTAACTCAAAGGACATAAAAACTACTCAAATTTAAAAAACGAAGATTCAAGCCTTTTATACTCCGTTTCTGAAACAGGCTTTGTTACAATGTTTACTATCTCTACACGTATTGTTTCATACTTATCTTTAAGCTTATCCGTCAATTTACTTATAATGCTGTTCAACATTAATTTAATATCATTGGCTGGCGTGCCAGTTATCATTTGTTCCTGAAATTTACCATTGATAATTGGTACGAAGTTTATTGTGAAGTGTTTTTGCATAGTGTTTTATTTGTCTAAAGTTAATCATTCTTTGGTTCATCCTTATCTTTAATATCAGTTGTATCAATAAGGCCTTCCTTGTCAGCTATTCATATAATCTCTTTTATATTTTAAAAAAGTGAATTATCTTCCTTAAAAATTCCCTTTCCCAAAATGACCAACGACCTGCTTTATCAAATTGCATTGTCACTTGTTCCCAATATTGGCAATGTGCATGCAAAAGCGCTTGTGAATATTTATGGCGATGCACACTCCGTTTTTAAGGCAAAGAAGAAAGACCTGGAGCATATGGAGGGCATCGGCACCATTCGAGCCAACAGCATCAAAGCATTTGACAACTTCCAGAGCAGCGAGGATGAACTTGCCTTTATTGAAAAGTATAAGATAACACCGCTCTTTATTACCAATAAAAATTACCCTCAGCGGTTATTGAATTGTTACGATAGCCCTGTACTGTTATTTTACCGTGGTAATGCTGATCTCAATATGTCAAAGATCATTTCTGTAGTTGGTACAAGAAACAACAGCGACTATGGCAGATCAGTTTGTGAAAAATTAATTGAAGACCTGTCAGGAGAAAATGTTTTGATCATGAGTGGCCTTGCATTTGGCATTGATACCATTGCACACAAAACTGCTTTAAAAAATAATCTGCCAACAGCCGGAGTACTTGCACATGGCTTAGACAGGATATATCCTTCTCAAAATAAAAGCCTTGCCAAACAAATGGTGGAGCATGGCGGATTGATCACAGAATTTGTTTCCCAAACCAATCCTGACAAACAAAATTTTCCAAAACGGAACCGCATTGTGGCAGGTATGAGTGATTGTGTGGTGGTAATTGAAACAGGAAAAAAAGGCGGCTCATTAATTACAGCAGAATTGGGCAACAACTATAATAAAGATGTATTTGCAGTTCCCGGCCGTATTGGTGATAGTAAAAGTGAAGGCTGCAATTATCTTATCAAAAACAATAAAGCTGCATTAATAAATGGCGCCGGTGATCTGCTTGAAATGATGAATTGGAAACCAATTGCAAAACCAGCCGCAAAAAAACAAAGGGAATTATTTATTGAACTAAGCCCCGATGAAAAAATAGTTGTTGATATTTTACAGCAACAGGAAAGTATAAATATAGACGAGTTGTATTTTAAAAGTGGATTGAGCAGCAGTGCGGTGGCCGCCGCATTATTAATGCTGGAAATGCAGGGAGTTGTTGCAAGCCTCCCTGGTAAAATTTACAAGATGGTCTAAATCCGAAAGTTTTTACTTCACTATTACAAATGAATCGTATAGCATATTTTCTGTACTAAGAACAAAAACAAAATACCTTCCTGCAGGCAGTTGATTCACTTTCAGCTTAATATTATCCTGGCCAGCAACCACATTTTGCCTCAACAATTCTTTACCGGTAATATCAGTAATCTTTATCATGCTGTTTGCTTGCACAGCCTGCTGTAACGTAATACTAATTTCACTTACAGCCGGGTTAGGATAAATGGTAATATCCCTGTTCCTCCTGTTTAATTTTACACTCACTGTTTTACTGTAAGTTGAGCGTCCGTCAATATCTACCATCTTTAACCTGTAGAATACAGTTTTTACATCCGGCAAACTATTGTCAGTTAAATTATAACTTGATTTGTTTTGTGCCGTTACAACTCCTATTTTATTAAATGTAACTCCATCAATACTTCTTTCCACTTCGTAGTGTTTAAAGTTTGTTTCCATGGTTACGTTCCACTGCAGTAAAACATCTGCGTAAGTTTTTACTGCAGTAAAATCAGTAACAGTTACCGGCAGTAATCCTGTGCATTGCCATATCAATGCTGCATATTCAGGATGATCAATAAAAGGGTTCCTGTTATGCTGTAATACAAACACACTATCATTACGGGTAATTTCTTTCTGGCTCACAGGATCCTGTACATGCCATTTGTACCATTGCCTGATAGCCCAGTTATCCAATGAGGGCCATGTAGTACCGTTTAAAACAGAATCGGCCGCTTCATTCCCCTGCCAGCCGGCTGCAAGGTTTTCGTAACAGGTTACCATAAAGAACATAGCACGGGCAAAATCGCCTTTATATTCATCAATCGGTTCAAACACTTTGCCTGTATATCCATTAGAGGAAGTAAGGCTGTTGCCAAGTTTTGCCCCGCAAGCAGATTGCCATTCCACCGCATTGTTATCCACTTCTGCATAAGGCCAGTTGGCATGTTTGGCATTCGTCCAGCCATCAGCTGCAAACATTGCATGCATATCACTACGCATTGGCTGTTCATTGTTAAACCAGGCTTGTGGAAAAGAGTGTTCCTTATTATAGCAAGCGCCCACTTCAGACTGAAAACTGCCTCCACATAAACTTGTATTGGGTGTAAAGGAAAATAATTCCGGGCCGGTGGGGTTATCGGTGTACATATCCCACATTATGTCGGCGGTATTATCATCATTCCTGTGAATATCCAGCATAACCATTGCATTTCTTGTATCAAAAGGCCCACCAGAAGGCGAATTGAAAGGCAGGGCAACTGTGTCAGTTGTAATAATTGTAAACAAGGCTGTTTTTAAATCTGCACAGGTTTTAGGTACAGTGCCATTATAAGCATTGTCATAATAACCAACCGGGATCTGTGCATTTGTATTTTGGAGTAAAACAAAAGAAGAAACAGCAAGTAATAGTTTACGCATGATACATTGTTTGTACTATCAAAAATAATGATTCCATTTTGAGGGAATGAAATTTTTACCGGGAGCGGATGCGTTCTACAAAAAAGCCTGTCAACGGTTGTTAACAGGCTATAATATCTTAAAAGGTAATTACAAAATTACTTTGCTAAAGCGTTTACCTTCTTAGCTAATTTGCTCTTAAGGTTAGCGGCTTTATTTTTATGAATTGTACCTCTTTTAGCTAATTTATCAATCATTGATGCAACTGATGGTAATTCTTTGGTTGCAGCACCTTTTTCCTCAATTGCCTTCAGGTCACGGATAGCGTTACGGGTGGTTTTACCATAATAACGGTTACGTTCGTTACGCTTGCGGCTCTGACGTACATCTTTCTTGGTAGCTGAATGGTTTGCCATTGTTATTTTATTTTTGGGCTGCAAAGATAGGGGAATGAACCAAAAAGCAAGCAACGAAAGGAAAGGTTTTTTTAAAAATCCCCCGAAATGTAAGGCTTATCGGCTTTTATACCTGCAATTGGCTTGAACTATGGTAATAAAGACTGAACATTATTACTTAAACCGCCGGCTTAATCCACTAATTTTGTCAGCTCAATAATAACAATTCGCTTTTCTATGAAGGATTTCCAGTATATCACCAGTTCTCATCCTGCTTATATTGAAAGCTTATACCAGGATTACGTAAAAAACCCCGACAGTATTGATGCTGACCTCCGCAAGTTTTTTGATGGTTTCGACTATGCCGTTTCAAATGCTAATGGTGGCTCTGCTGTAGCTTCCGCACCAACAACAAACCCCGAAGGCATAGGGGCAGCAGGCGGAACACCCCAAACCAATATTGACTGGATGAAGGAAATAAAGGCCTACCGCATGATCCTGGGTTACCGGAACAAAGGTCATTTATTAGCCAAAACCAATCCCATCCGTAAAAGAAAAGACAGGGGCGCCAATATTGAAATGGAGTTTTATGGATTTAAAGAAGCTGACCTTGATGCTGTTTACAACGCAGGCAATATGTTGGGACTTGGGCCAACTACGCTAAGAAACATACAGGCTCATCTTGAAAAATGTTATGCCAGTCATGTAGGTATCGAATTCAAATACATCAGTGACCAGAAGAAAGTTGATTTTCTTACCAACGCAATGGAAAAAGAATTTCAGCAACCATTACCAATAGAAAAAAGAAAAAGGATACTGGAGAAATTGAACCAGGGTGTGATGTTTGAAAAATTCCTTCACACTAAATATATAGGCCAGAAAAGGTTTTCATTAGAAGGTGGAGAAACTACTATTGCAGCATTAGATGCCATTATTACTATGGCTGCCAATGGTGGTGTGGAAGAAGTGGTGATTGGTATGGCTCATCGTGGAAGGTTGAATATACTGGCGAATATCATGGGTAAAACATACGAACAGATATTCAGTGAATTTGAAGGTACTGCTACGCTTGACCAAACAATGGGTAGTGGTGATGTGAAATACCACATGGGCTATGGTAGTGAAGTACAGACTGCAGATGGCAAAACAATGCACCTGAAATTAATGCCCAACCCTTCTCACCTGGAAGCAGTTGACCCTGTTGTGGTAGGTTTTAGCAGGGCAAAAGCTGATGTTTTATATGCAAGTGAATATGATAAAATACTTCCTATACTTATCCATGGCGATGCGTCTGTTGCAGGACAGGGTATTGTGTATGAAGTTTTACAAATGAGTGGATTGAAAGGTTATTCATACCGGCGGCACCATTCATTTTGTAATCAATAACCAGATTGGTTTTACCACTGATTTTGATGATGCAAGAACTTCCGATTATTGCACCTCACTGGCTTCAATGGTGCAGGCACCTGTATTGCATGTAAATGGAGATGATGCAGAAGCAGTAGTTAAATGTGTTGAGCTTGCCACCCGTTACAGGCAGGAGTTTAACTGTGATGTATTTATAGATATGGTGTGCTACCGCAAACATGGCCACAACGAAGGTGATGACCCTAAGTTTACACAGCCCCAGATGTATGCATTAATTGATAAGCATCCTAATCCAAGGGAAGTATATACTAAGTTTTTATTAAACAATGGCGAAGCTGATGCACAGGAACTGGCCAAGGAAATGGAAAAGAAATTCTGGACCGATCTGCAGGAACGTTTGGATGATCTAAAGCAAAACCCTCTGCCTTATCATTACCAGGCTCCTGAATTAGCATGGAAAAGTTTGAGAAAGGCAACAGAAGATGATTTTAAACAATCGCCATCAACTGCAATCAGCAGCAGCGATTTTGAAAAGGTATTCCAGTCTATTATGAAATGGCCTGCTGATTTTAAGCCATTAAAAAAAGTAGAAAAAATTATACAGGATAAAGTAAAACTGTATAATGATGAAAAGAAAGTTGATTGGGCTACCGGTGAAATTATGGCTTATGGCAGTTTGCTTTTAGATGGAAAAGATGTACGCATGAGCGGACAGGATGTTCGCCGTGGTACTTTCAGCCACCGCCATGCTGTATTACAGGATGAAGTAACCAATAAATCATACAGCAGGTTAAGAGGCATTGAAGGTGCTACTGGCCGTTTCCGGATTTATAATTCACTATTGAGTGAATATGGCGTATTGGGTTTTGAATATGGTTATGCAATGGCTAACCCGAATGCATTGGTAATTTGGGAAGCACAGTTTGGTGATTTTTGCAATGGCGCTCAAACAATGATCGATCAGTTTATTGCTGCAGGAGAACAAAAATGGAACAGGATGAATGGTGTTACAATGCTGCTTCCGCATGGCTACGAAGGCCAGGGACCGGAACACAGCAGTGCCAGGATGGAACGCTTTTTACAAATGGGTGCAGAATTGAATATTGTAGTTACCAATATCACTTCTTCAGCTAATTTCTTCCATGCGCTACGCAGGCAATTAGCATGGCCTTTCAGGAAACCACTAATTAACTTTGCTCCTAAGGCCAACCTGCGGCATCACGGAACTTATAGCCACATTGATGAATTTATTACCGGTGGTTTTAAAGAAGTGATAGACGACAACTTTGTTGCTGATGCTGCTGAAGTGAAAAAAGTATTGCTCTGTTCAGGTAAAATATATTATGACCTGGCAGAAAGACAGCAAAAAGAAAACAGGAAAGATGTGGCGATTGTAAGGCTGGAACAAATCTATCCATTACCTCAAAATCAATTAGACGAATTGTATAAAAAATATAGCAAAGCCATCTGGTATTGGGTGCAGGAAGAACCATCAAACATGGGTGCGGCAACATTTATGCGTATGAATTTACAAAATATCAACTTCTACATCATCAGCCGCCCTGCCAGTGCCTCTACTGCTACTGGCTATAATAAAGTTCATGTTAAAGAGCAGGCTGCATTAATTGATACGGCTTTTGAAATTTGATACATTAATAAATCGATCACCTTTTAGTGTACATAAAAAAATAAACCCCTCAATGAGGGGTTTATTTTTATTGATAAAATTGTAGAAGTTTAATTTGATGCTTTCACAACCGGAATAACTTTTAATTCAGTTCCAGTCTGCACTTTTAATGTGTAGCTGCCTGGAGCCATTTTGCTCATATTAATAGAAGTAAGGTTTGCCCCTTTAATACCCTGCAATTGATTTGTGAATAATTGTTTACCTGAAGCATCAACCAGAGAAATTGCTACATCAGCATTTGCATCCAGGTCAAAACTTACGCTGGCGTTGTTTTTAACCGGGTTTGGATAAACAGCAACTGATAAGTCTTTTCCGCCAAGTTTTACACTCCTGATCTCAGTATGAACAAATTTGCCATCACGGTCTGTTTGTTTAACACGAAAATAAATAACGCCTGATGAGCGGATAGCAGATAAATTGTCTTGTGTAAAAGAATAAACATTGCTGCTTCTTCCATTATTTAAAGCAGGTATAGATTTTAATGGAGTAAAGTCAACGCCATTTACACTTTTTTGAATTTCGTAGCTAACAGTGTTTACATCTTCATTTTCTACAGACCATGTAAGTAATGCAGCATCTTTATTTTTTGTAGCAGTAAAATTCAAGAATTTAACTGGCAAAGGAACGTTTACTAACTCCTGATAATAGATAGTAGAACCGCTTGGACCTGCAGTTGTTTGAGTAGTTGGGAAGAAATAATTTGCAAGTGACGCAGGCCTTAAATCGCCACCATTCTGGTCTGTAATAGCCAAATAATAAGTTGATTCAAAATCATCAGATACAAATTGCAGGTCAACTGTATTTGGAGGAGTACCTTCCAAACTAACACTTAGCAAATCATAAGGAGTAGACATAGTGTATGCAGCCGGTGTGGTTGCAACTGCAGGAGCAGTGAAAATAAAGTGGTCAACGTGAAAACCTGGAATTACATATGCAGGATTGTCTCTTTCGATTTCCCAGGCACCAGAACCAGCAGCGCCGCCACCTATGTTACCATTGCCAGCCATACCTGGAAAAGCTGCAGTGTTTACTGTAACTGTACCATAAGTAAAAACAGGTGATGGATCTGGATAACGTACAAAGAATTCTATCGTTGAAAACCCTGTAGTAACTGTTTGATCCGGCATTAATTTAAATGTGATCAAATTGCCGGTGTTGGTTAAGCTGGCCGCAAATTTCCCCTGGCCTATTGCAACTCCTGTTACAACCAGCGAAACCATTAATGTTATAAATATTTTCTTCATCTTATATAGCTTTAGATAGTTTTAGAATGATGGTTGAGTAATTATAGTTGCTGAACCTAACATGCTCAGGAATTTTGAATAATCATTTGTTGTAGCAGATCCGGTTTTCCTAACATTACCATCAAGATTAAAATCTTCTCTTCTGTACACAGCTGTTGGGCCTGGCGCCGCTACACTTGAAACCGCAGCCAGGAACAACGAATAGTCATTTGTAGAAGCAGAACCCGTTTTACGGCTAAATATGTCGGTATTTGAATTACCACCCCACAAACCAAATACACTTGCAGTAAGGGTAGCCATTGCGTTATTTGTAACGGCTCCGGCAAATGCCTGGCCTAATCCAGTTGTAAAGTCGTAACCTGTAGTGCTTACTTTAGCAAGTGATAAGGTGGCTGCAGTTCTTGCCCCTAAATGGTTCCTGTGGCGAACTGAAACATAATAGCTTCCTAAAGGATTACCAGCCAGGTTTACAGGAGATGTGCCATCTGTATCAACAACATCACCATCTCTCTGAAGCAATGCAGCTCTTTGAGAAACTACAACAGCATCGCTGCTTCTATGTAATTGTACTAATACCCAATCAACAATTGTATTATTAGTTGAAGCACCGGCAGCAGCGCCAATAACAGTGCCTGCTGCTGTTTCTCCGCCGCCACTACCTTTTAAAGCAGCAGTAATTAATGTACCGCCGGTAGCAGATGAATATGGTTCAGTTGCTGGTATCAGGTTAGCTAAACGTAAAGCATCACCCATAACACCTGTACCTGTATTATATGACCCTTGCAAGAACACTTTTGGAGAAACCAGTAACGGAGAAAGTACTGGCCTTGTACCTACGGCAAAAGTACCCACACCTGTAAAACCAGAACGTGTAGCTGTGTAAGGGCCTGCGCCACTGGCAGCAGCAGTTTGGGAATTTAGCAAATCCCAACCCACGCTGGCAGCAGGGGTTGTAAGATATGTAGATATACCAGTCCTTGTCCTGTCGAAACCGGTTAATTCGTCTGTAGCACTCCAACCTGCAGTTAAAGCAAGGTTACTTCCACCGGCAACAGATTCTGTAACTGTCCAGGTATTATTAACCACTTCTTTTGAATAAGCAGTACCAGTGGCACCGCCGCTCAATACAGTAGCAGATGCCCTTGCACCAATACTATCAGCGGTACCAGTGTTAGCAACTGTAAGTGGAGTATAAGTTGTAGTTGAATTTCCGATTGGGAAAGTAAATGCAGTAGATCCTAAAGCAGCCTTAATTACCCTGCCGGTTCCATTGGTTACAAAATACTTTGCACTGGTAGCACTGGTAATTGTACCGGCGCTGGCAAGTGAAATACTGTTATTTCCAAGTAAAACCTTTCCGTTTGTAAACAGCACATCACCTGCAACTTTTGCATTACCAGTGAGTGTTACGTTGGCAGTATTGTCAATTTCAAGGCTGGGAATGCTGAAACCATTCATGTTCACATTCTGGTTTGCAGTTCCTTTAAGGATCACTTTACCTGCACCCTGGATGTCCACATTACTGGTTACATCGCCCTGAACAGTAACGGTAGCGCCAGACTGAATTGTGAAAGTTGCCTGGTCGATAAAAAGCTGTGCAGATGCAATGTTGCAAACCACAGTACCGGCAGCCATCAGCGCAAGGTGTAATTTTTTAAGCTTCATGGAGCAATAGTTTATTGATTGTTAACAGTTAATTCCAAAAATAAAAATACAAGTTAATTGGTAATACAAAAAAATAATTTTAGTATCAGGAGGGGTACAGTTAGTAAACGGTGAATAAAAGGATAAATGAATTTGATGCGGTGAAGATAAAAAACATTTTTGGTATTTAGCATACCCTAATCGGGTGAATTTGATTTTTTTGTTGCCCCGGAATAAAAATTCTGTTTTAATTATCATTTATTTTAGCCGAAATTTGCCCTTCTTAAAAATAAAATATGCTGGCAGAAATAAAAGTTCCTACCGTTGGTGAAAGTATTACAGAAGTAACATTGGTAAAATGGGTAAAGAAGACAGGAGAATGGGTTGAAAGGGACGAGGTGATTGCAGAATTAGAAAGCGAAAAAGCCACTTTTGAAATAAATGCAGAACAGGCGGGTATTTTAACCACATTGGCAGCCGAAGGAGATACCATTAAAATTGGTGATGTTGTTTGCAAAATAGACACAGATGCGGCCCGGCCAGAAGGGGCTGCTGTTGCTAAAGTGGAGGAGAAAAAGGCTGCTCCTGCCCCGGCAGCCGAAAAATCTGCTAAAAAGGAAACAGAAAAAATCCCAACCAGTGATGTAAAAGCAACCCCTGTAGCCGCTGCTATAATAGCTGATAAAAAAGTTGACCCCAAAAGCATTACCCCAACCGGGAGTAATGGAAAAATATTTAAGCAGGATGTTCTGGAAGCATTAAGTAACCCAGGCAGAAAACCTGGTGTTGCCATATTTGGCCGTACCGACAGACCGGAAAAGATGAGCAACCTGCGTAAAACTATCAGCCGCCGTTTGGTGGAAGCCAAAAACACTACGGCTATGCTCACCACTTTTAATGAAGTGGATATGAGTGCCATAATGGAAATAAGGGCCAAATACAAGGATAAATTTAAAGAAGGCCACAGCGTAAACCTTGGCTTTATGAGCTTTTTTACAAAAGCCTGCACTTATGCTTTAATGGAATGGCCATCCGTGAATGCTTACGTAGATGGCGAAAATATTATCTACCACGATTACTGTGATATCTCTATTGCCGTAAGTGCACCCAAAGGTTTAGTGGTGCCGGTAATAAGAAATGCAGAAAGTTTAAGTATGGCCGACATTGAAAAGAAAGTAGTGGAGCTGGCTACAAAAGCAAAAGAAAATAAATTAACGATTGAAGAAATGACTGGCGGAACTTTCACCATTACCAATGGCGGCATATTTGGTTCCATGATGAGTACGCCGATCATAAATATTCCGCAATCTGCTATTTTGGGAATGCACAATATTTTGCAAAGGCCAATGGCGGTAAACGGTCAAGTGGTGATAAAGCCAATGATGTACCTGGCATTGAGTTACGACCACCGCATTATTGATGGAAGAGAGTCTGTGAGTTTTTTAGTAAGGGTAAAAGAGTTGTTGGAAAACCCAGCTTTATTACTTTTTGGAAAAGACCCGGTGAAAAGCCTTCTTGAAATTTAATTGATGTAAAATATTTTTTATACACGGCTGGCCATCTAACCAGCCGTTATTTTTTTCAACATGGGGCGATATCATTCTTATATAAACACTTCTTTAAACATCCTCCATTTGTATAAAGGAGAAATGCCTTTCAGCATTTTTATAAAACAGTTTTTTGCAAAAGAAAAAAAGTATGGCGCTAAAGACAGGAAACAAATTGCGGCGCTTTGCTACAGTTATTTCAGGGTTGGGTTGGCCCTGAAAAAAGAACTGGCTGAAGAAAATATTATCAAAGCATTATTTATTTCTACTCATGAACCATCTGCATTGATACAGGAATTAAAACCGGAATGGGCTAATGCAATAACAAATCCAATCGAAGATAAAATTGCAATGGCAGGCTTATCCTTTGAAGATATTTTTCCTTTAAAAGATGAACTCAATGATGCAATAAATTCCAATGCCTTTTGCAAATCGTTTTTAACACAGCCAGGAGTATTTGTAAGGATACGTCCGCAAACGAAAAATGCTGCTGTTGAAAAAATAAAAGCTGCCGGAGTTGAATATAGTTTTTTGAATAATGATAATACTGTTCAATTTACTTCCGGAACTAAAATTGAAAATATTTTGGCCATAGATAAAGAAGTTGTTATCCAGGATTATAATTCGCAGCAGGTTTTACATTATATAACGGCAAATAATTTCTCTTCAAATAAAAAAGAAATTACAGTTTGGGATTGCTGTGCTGCCAGTGGCGGCAAATCAATTTTGATATATGATTTACTGAATGAAAAAATAAAACTTACCGTTTCAGACATCAGGCAAAGCATTATTGCCAATCTTCAGCAACGCTTTAAAAATGCCGGCATAAAAAACTATCATCACTTTATTGCTGATATAAGTGACAATACAAAAACATCCCCTGCATCTAACTACGATATCATTATTTGTGATGCACCCTGTACCGGCAGCGGTACCTGGAGCCGGACACCAGAACAACTTTACTTTTTTGACACATCTTCTACTGAGGAATTTTCAAACCTGCAGAAAAAAATTGCTGTTAATGTATTACAGCATTTAAATAATGATGGCTTGTTCTTTTACATCACCTGCTCTGTTTTTAAAAAAGAAAATGAAGAAGTTGTTGAATACATCAGCAAACAACCGGGGATGCAATTGATTGAGATGAAAAACCTGTTTGGCTATGAGATAAAAGCAGATTCTATGTTTGTAGCAGTTTTCAGGAAGGTTTCCTACAAAGCCCACTAAGTTCACTAAGAAAAACTTTGTTTCCTTTGCGCCTTTGTGGGATATTATTATCAGTAATACAACCAATGATATTTGACTGCTGCTCCTTTTTTAAACTCCAATGCAGGCGCAGGTACTTTCATTACATTTGGAACAGTAAGCAAAACACGTGGTTCCATATTTCTATTATCAATCCTTTTCAGATCTGCATCTACAGAAAACATAAAGCGATGCTGTCTTTTAAATTCCGGGATCACAACATCTCCTATTTTGGAAGGGTTTGTTCTTGCGCCAATCATACCATCAGCTCCAATACCCATATTCACATTCAACCATTGTGGAAAAGAAGTATTGCTGCTCATGAATGAGGATGGGTTTACAGAAAGCCAATAGGTTTGCCCATTATAATCCTTGAGCCAGCGTTGCCATTTATTAGCACCCAATTCCGAAGGATTATATTTTGCGTAGATCGTTTTGTGAAAAGAGAATCTCAACCTTGCCTTTTGTTCGCCCCAGGCTAATTGTTGCGCCACAAACAAAGCGCTGCCGGTAATATTTGCCAGCATATCACCTTTTGAAAAACCCCATTCAGTATTAAAGCCATCAAATATCTCAACTATCGTTTGCCACCCTAAAGCAGTAATCCCTCCAATCCATGCCGCCTTTTTATTATCCACTCCACTCCACCGCATTACATCATACTGTATAGCGCTTACATTATAAGCAGTAACAGCATGGCCAATTTTATCCATGCTCAACCATTCTGCATTGTCATTAAAAAGATGAAACCGGCTTTTGGGGAATTTTTTATACCACAAATAATGAATGCCTATTGTTACTGCAGTGGTAATAGCTGCTTCGGTGATAATAACTCCATTGAGCCTTGCCTGGTTAATGGTATTATGCTGTGCTTTTGCCTGCTGTGCTGCAAATGAACTCATTAAAAGAAGTATCAGCAGTTTTGTGGTAATTTTTTTCAGCGCCTTATAATTTATTACTGCAATGTTATATCATTTTCCTTTTAGATTTTTTTGGATGCATCACAATATAAATGGGTGCTATACGTTTTAACCTGTTAGATAGAAGAAACCGTTTCTTATATCTGTATCCGTACATTTTCTAATCTAAACCTATAAAAAGTATGAAAACAAACACCCTCAGTATGCCTGCACCGCAGGTTAACTACATGCAGGTAATGTCACGAAAATTTATCGCTTTTGTAAAATGGATATCAGTTCCATAACATTAGTTATTTAAAGCAAATTATACCCTCAAATCCAATGAGCCGAAAGGTTGTTGGATTTTTTTATTTTATTTCCCACAAAGGCGCAGAGAAAACTAAGTATTTTGTTTGGTGTTTTCTATGGCCTTAGGAAACCCAGATTCATTTTATCATCTGCAATGGAAAACAAGAAAACACTTTGTGCTGCTTTGTGTGTTTTGTGGGAAACCTAAGCGCTGCTTTTTTTTGCAAAACCACAGCATACTTTATCTTCACGCCGTTATGAGTAAATTTTTAATTGTTGGACTGGGGAATATTGGTAACGAATACGCCAACACAAGGCACAATATTGGCTTTGATGTAGTATTTGCCTTTGTTCAGAAACATGGTGGCAGTTTTAAAGAGGCCCGGCTGGCTTATGTAGCAGAAGTAAAATTTAAAGGCAAGCCCTTTGTTTGCATTTGCCCCACCACTTACATGAACCTTAGCGGCAAGGCTTTTAAATACTGGATGGACAAAGAAAAAATACCCGTAGAAAATACGCTTACCATTTTAGACGACATTGCTTTACCCTTAGACAAGTTACGCTTACGATCTTCAGGTTCTGCAGGCGGGCACAATGGATTAAGGGATATTGAAGCCACTTTAGGCCATAATAATTATCCAAGGTTGCGCTTTGGCGTGGGCAATAATTATCCCAAAGGCATGCAGGCCGAATTTGTCCTGGGCAAATGGAACGCCAGCGAACTGCCTGTGGTACAATTAAAAATTCAAAAAAGCGTTGATGTAATAGAAAAATTTGCAACAACAGGCATTGAACAAACTATGACAGAAGTGAATAAACTTGCCATTAAATAAGTTGCATAGTAAATTTCCTGTATCATAGTTGTTTTTTTACGTGATTTGTCTATATTCGTTTTTCAACCTGGTATCCTTTAAACTGCAAAACAATGAAGATAATATGTGTTGGCCGTAATTATGCGGCACATGCCAAAGAGCTTGGCAACGATGTACCGGATGAGCCGGTGATTTTTATGAAACCTAAGAGTGCTTTGCTGCAAAGCCATACCCCTTTTTATTACCCTGAGTTCACCAACGAATTACACTACGAATGTGAACTGGTTTTACGCATTTCAAAAAACGGAAAATATATCCAGGAGCGCCATGCAGCCAATTACTATAACGGTATTACAGTTGGTATTGATTTTACTGCAAGGGATCTTCAAAACGACCTGATGGCAAAAGGCCTGCCTTGGGAAAAAGCAAAAGCCTTTGATAATTCTGCCGCCGTGGGAAAATTTATTGATATCGTTCCTGGTTTTAATAAAAAGAATATCAACTTCAGCCTGTATAAAAATAAAGAGGTGGTGCAGCAGGCTAACTCCAGCCAGATGACTTTTAATTTTGAATCTATCATTGCCCATATATCAACTTTCTTTTCTTTAAACATTGGCGACTTGATCTTTACAGGCACACCTGCCGGCGTAGGCGAATGTGTGGTAGGTGATGAACTGGAAGGTTTTATTGAAAGTGAAATGTTGCTGAAGATGGAAGTAAAATAGTTTCCCCGCTTTAAATCTTAATATTGAGCCATTACAAAATCGTGATGGCTTTTTTATTTGATGTAATCCATGATTTTTCCTGATTCACTTCTCCTCCACCAATCATTTACCTTTGCCGCCATGAAAAGTATTATCCTTAATAAAAATATCAGCAGAAGAGTGGAGCTTGGCCATCCGTGGATCTTTGGTAATGAAGTAAACCGTGGCAAGTTGCTGGATGCTTCACCACAGGCAGGAGAAATTGTAAATGTGCTTACGCATGATAAAAATTTTATCGGGAGAGGATATACCAATCCGCAATCGCAGATAATGGTGCGCTTGCTTACAAGGGATAAGAACGAGAATATTGATGATGATTTTTTTCTCCGCCGCATACAAAAAGCATGGGAGTACCGTCAACAGATCGGCTACACAGAAAACTGCCGCCTCGTTTTTGGTGAAGCTGATGACCTGCCTCAATTAATTATTGATAAATTCAATGATTATTTTGTTATCCAGACTTTAGCACTTGGTATTGATGTATGGAAGCCAGCCATCGTAAAGGCCATTGAAAAAATATTCTCTCCCAAAGGAATTTACGAACGCAATGATGTACCGGTGAGAGAGTTGGAAGGAATGCAACAACAAAAAGGATTTTTATCTGCGGAGTTTGACACCAATATTATTATCAATGAAAACGGGTTTAAACTTCATGTTGACATTGCCAACGGGCAAAAAACTGGTTTCTTTCTCGATCAGCAAGACAATAGAAAAGCCATTCAGCATATTGTAAAAGGTGCAAATGTACTCGGAGCCTTTTGTTATACTGGTTCTTTTGAAATAGCTGCTGCTTTCTTTGGTGCCAAAAAAGTTACCGGCCTTGATATTTCACAAAGCGCTATTGATATGTGCAATAAAAATGCTGCATTAAATGGACTGGAAGATAAATGTGAATTCATTTGTGTAAATGCATTTGATGTATTAAAAAACTGGACAAAAGAAAATAAACAATGGGATGTGGTAATGCTTGATCCGCCATCATTCAGCAAAAGCCGCAGCACCATTGACAAAGCGGTGGCTGGTTATAAAGAGATAAATTTGAGAGGGATGAAATTGGTAAAGCCCGGAGGTTTTTTAGTTACGTCAAGTTGTACCAATCTTGTGCAACCGGAATTGTTTTTAGATACTATTTATGCCGCAGCCAAAGATGCCAAAAGAAAATTGCGGCAGGTTGTTTTTAATGCCCAATCACCAGACCATCCCATTATAAGAGGACAGGAGTACACTCACTATTTAAAGTTTTTGATTGTGCAGGTGCTGTAACACTTATTTAAGTAACTCCCTGATCTTTTCTTCCAGTTCGTTGCCTTCAAGATCAACTGCAACAATAACGCCTTCCCTGTTCAATAAGAAAGTTGCCGGTATTGCATCCACTCCATACTTCACAGCAGTGTTGGCATCCCAGCCTTCACCATCCAGCACTTGTGTGTATTTTATTTTGTCTTTTCGAATGGCTTTGAGCCACGACTCCTTCCTGTTATCAATTGAAACGCCCAATACCTCAAAACCTTTATCCTTAAATTTTTCATACAGTTTCTGTACATGTGGATTTGATTTCCTGCAAGGCCCACACCAGCTTGCCCAAAAATCTATCATCACAATTTTCCCTTTAAAGGAAGAAAGTTTTATTGTATCTCCATTTATTCCAGGCAAAGCAATTTCAGGCGCTATACCGCCAACTTTCACCTGGGCATTTACCACAATACAGCTAATAGATAAAACAAATGCTATTACAATTTTCATTTGCAACAATTTTTCTTTTGAAAGAATGATAATATGAACTTAAAGAATTTCAACATCAAAATACATTAAAAAAGTTATACTCAAATTTCACTACCATTCCCCTATCCGCCGTCCTCGTCAATTGATTAACTACCGGAAAACGATAGCCCAGATCCAATCTCATCCTGCTTTTAAATATGAATTGTAAAGACGGAGCAATATCAAGATAAGTTTTGTTGTTTCCCAAATTGGTTTGCCCCAGCAACTCACACATCAAATTTAAGTTGGTTTGATCATAGCTTGTATATTCTCTCGGCAGCATCAACTTTCCAATTGATAATGTATAATTCAACGCATTTCTTTCTTTGCTGCTGTATGGAAATTTTTCAACTCCATTATCTGTCGCATGCAGTAAAGAACTGCTGGCTGAGATGGCAATCTTGTTAACCAATTTTGTTGCCACCATTCCACCTTCATAACCCGAGCTATGCCCGAAAAAATCTATTGCCTGCTGGTGAATATCGCTGTTATTATAACTATACCTTCCAAATGCAGCCATCCTGAAATGGCTATGCACTTCATCAATACTAAAGAAGCGGTATTTTAAATACATACTTCCACCTTCAGCAGTAAATTGATCATCACGGTTGCTTAAAAACATTTCTCCATGCAGCATTATTTTTTTTGAAACGCCAATCATCAGTTCAGGCAATAAATGATAATTGTACTTGCCGGCAGCATTGTCCTTCATCCAGTAATTATTTAACCGTATGCCAACGGTTTTTGCTGCCATATTACTGGCAGGCTCTGTAAACACAAACAACTCCTGTGCATTTGCTTTATAAGCAAACGATATAAATATTAAAACAACTATTTTTTTCATTAAATAAAAAATGAAGTGTTAGATAAAAGTTTACAGTTTGTGTAGCCATACACCACACAAACTGTAAACGAAAACCTGCCTGCCGGCAGGTTGTAACTCTTTATATCGTTACGTGATAAATTCTTGTACCCTCTTTAAGGTCTCCTTTGGCACAACAGGCTGAAGCCTTTCCTGTTTTATAACACTCCATAGTGGTGTACTTGCTGTTTTGCTTAAAAGCCTTTGCAGTTACATAACCTTTGTCAAGCAGTTTGATGGTTTTATCACCATCAATAGTCTGGTCTTTTATATTGAGAAAATGAAACGTGGTGCCATCAATTTCAATATGGCTGTCGTTTGCTACTTCTGCTTTATTGAACCGGACAGAAGCAGTGAGAGAAGCAACAAAGAAACCAGCATCCTCTACTTTTTCTTTTAACTCGTCAATAACTACTTTGCTGCCGGGTTTAAATGTTATATCAAAACTTGAGTTCTTAATATTGGCCTCTACTTTTTCTATAAAGTCAATTGACTGCAGTGATTTATTGATGGCATTGCTGCACATGCTGCAGGTAAGGCCGCTCGCCTGCAATGTTGCTTTTGTTATTTGTGCATTGGCATTTATCGTTAAAAACAATGCAGTAATAAAAATTAAGTGTTTCATAATAATTACTTTTAAAATTATATAATAACCCAGGAAGAGACCCCATTGAAATTCTCCCTGGATATTTCAATCTATTCAATTAGATTTCCTGGTTAACTCCATGCCGCATTTTGAGCATTTGCCCGGCTTGCCACTTACTTCGTCTGGATGCATCGGGCATTTATATCCATTTACATCTTTCCATTTCATCTGTTCTTTTTTTGAAGCGGTCATGCTTACGCCGCATTTAGGACAGGTAGCCGCAGTGTCGCTTATTACTTCGGTATGCGTGGGGCAACTATAAACTGTTGTTTCCTTAAGTTTCATTTCTTCTTTTTTTGAAAGAGTAAGGTTCATGCCGCATTGGGGACACTTGCCCTGTTTTTTCATTTTTACATCCGGGTGCATCGGGCAGGTATAGGTTACAAACGTTTTGCTCTTCTCTTTCTTTTGGGTGTTGCCTTTCGCTTTTTGTGCAAATGTGGCTGTGGTGGCAGTTAATAATACCGCACAAATGATCATAAACTTTTTCATGATAAATAATTTTCAGTTTAATAAAATAGAATTGAGAATGTGCATACAGCACAGAAAGCCCGTTATTAAACAGGCCTGAAAAACAAATTCGATTCTATAATCTGAAAACACAATTGAGGATACAGGCAGAAGGGCCTGTATAAATTGGAGGAGAATGATTTTGAAGTTCGTTTGTTAACGGATCATTTATAAAAGGAAACTGTAAGAGAGGTAAAGGATTTTCTATAAACACAACCGGTGTTTCAAAACTTACATCATTCGAAACATTTTTATGAGAATCGTTAAGCTTGTAAAATTTATGTTCATCACTGCAGCAGCCGCCTTTCTTTTCCTTCATTCCACATTTGCCACATTTATCATTGTCGTTTCCAAATAACTCCACACCTGCTTTTTTACCCATACAGTAATGTATCTCCATGGCAATGCCAGAAGAAACACCGAGGTATAGAAAGGCTAATATGGCGACAATGAATTTTTTCATTACAGTGCAAATGTAAACCTTTTGCCAGGCTGAAAAAACATGATTGTTCTCAGGAAAGAGATTTTAACAACAAAGAATGTAATATGATTGCTACTAAGAATGAGGATTGAATAATTGTATCCTTTAAAGTTCCCCCTTTAGGGGGCGGAGGGGGTGTCTAATTCACAAAATTCCATTGAATACCAAACCTGAAAAGCAAGCCGGGATAAATATAATGTGGCGCCGCAAAGTTGCTCCTGGTAAATCCAAAGCCATCGCTCAAGCTTACGCTGTTCAAATTTTCAAGCCTTAAATAACCGGTAAATCTTTTTATGCTGAAATGAAAAAAAGCATTCACGTCAGGGCGGTTACTGATGGTTATACTATCCTGCGGAAAAAACTGTCCCATCACCGGGGAATAGTCGTACGCTTTAAATGGCGTATAATATCTTACCTCAAGCCCGGTACTTAAATAAAGGTTTTTAAAAAACAGCCCTTCATAAGCCAGCCGGTTTCTTGTAAATACCAGGGGTAATCTTATTGGCGAAGCAGCATCGGTTATTTGAACGTTTGCTTCGCTGTAAAGATTCCATCTTTTGGTAAGCTTTATTTTTTTAGCCGCACCCAATTGTAAAATATTAATGATGCGGCTGAACTGATCTTTTTTATAATAACCAGTGAAGTAAGTATAATTGGTAATAAAATAATTAGCAGCAGATAGACTAATGAATGGATTATCGGCGGTTATTTTAAAAGTGGTAATATTTTCTTTTGATAGTGAAATATCATTTCCAAAATTAAAAGAAGAGTTGCTGTTGAAAATATAAGAAGGGCTGCGGTTTACATTTTGAAAAGTAACACCCACATTGCCCCAGCGCTTGCCGAAGTAGCGTGTTAAGTAGGCATACACGCTGTAATCGCCACTGTTGTTGCCGGCAGTATAAAACTCTCCCCTTGCTAAAATGTCCCATAGCTTATTTCTTGTTTTATTCCGGTATTCGCCATGTAACACAATATTGTAAAAGTTTTTACTTCCCGACGAAAAAGTTCCCGTTATGTTTTCCAGCCTTGCGCCTGCCAATAAATACTGCCCTGAATTTTTTGTATCCGGAAACTGCAGCACAGAAAAATCATTGCTGATGATCTTCCATTCGTCTGTTACTTCAAACCTTTTTGCAGCAGCGCTTACAGAAGTGTCGTACCATCTTTCATATACAAGTGAGTCGATGGTGCGGCCACCTGATACCAGTGTATCTATATAGGTATTATTCATGCTGGTATAAGTAAACGTATGCTGAAAACGCAGCTTTGAATAAAAAAGATATTCCGTTGTAGAATCATTTACTTCTACAGAATCAGTTTTACCGAGGTCGTAACTCTGCCTTAAAAAAAATGTGAACTCTTTATTTTTATTTCCCGTGCTCACAAAACTTTTAAAAGGATTGGGGGTGTAACTTTTACTGAACGATAAATTAACCGGGATGGAAAAACGCCTTTTATAAATAGAAGTATCCAAATAGCTATTGCTAACCATGCCGCCATTCTCTGAATTTTTGATGGAATTGCTCATGATAAAAAAAGAAGCGGCATATCGTTTTCTTTTTCCCTGGTAAGTACTGTACAGCCGGTAGTTATTATGGTTGGCATCCTGGTTTACAAAAAAACCCGGTGCATTCAGCAGCCTGTATTCAAACCCAAAATTCAAATTAGGCTTGGGGCTTTGGGCATGTATAATATTTATCATCTGCTCTTTGCCCGAAGCCAGTTGATAATTGATCTGTGTAAAAGGTTTGGTGGTTTTAAAAAACCTTGTTTTTTCTATTGTAAACTTATAGGCATCAAAAGCATGAAAGCCGGGATCAATGCCTGTTTTGGTATTGGGAGAAAAAATAAAAGAGTATCCTGCCGCACCACTGTTTCCTAAATACTGCCAGGTGTAAGGAACAATGTAATACTTGTAGTAATCATTTATTGGATTGTCAAGTTTAAGGCTGCGGATGGAATCAAGGTAACGATAGGTAATGGTTATCGAATCTTTTGCATCATCCCGGTGTTCAAACCCAATGCTGTCCTGTGTAGAGAAATCAGCCCCTTGTGTGCCAGTGCCATACTGCCTGTTCACAGCATCTGAACCAGGGCCTTCCTGTGAAAAGCAATAAGGAGAAATAAAAACCAGCAAAAATGTGAGGAGCAGTTTGTTCATCTGTTCAGTTACCGTTTCAGCAGACATATTGATTGATATATACGCTGCAAAAATGAGCGCCAAAGGTAAGTGAAGATACTGTTAAGCTTATCGTTAAACAGTCAGGACATTTTCCCACAAAGCACGAAGCCAACAAAGAAGTTTACTTAGTACCCTTTGTGGGAGACCTTTTTAGTAAGCGACAACGTTTCCGTTAATAAGCGCTTTAAAAATCACCTGTAGCATTTTTAAACTAATTACACTTCCCTATCTTCGCCACACAAAATTTTTATACCATGAACCTTCACGAATACCAGGCCAAGGAATTACTAAAAAAATACAATGTTCCTGTGCAGGAAGGCATAGCCTGCAACACAGCAAATGAAGCAGAAGAAGCTTACCGCCAGATACACACACAATACGGCAGCAAGTTTGCTGTAGTTAAAGCACAGATACATGCCGGTGGCCGTGGTAAAGGAAAAATTGTAGGCACAGAGCAACGTGGTGTGGCTGTTGGTAAAAATGCAGAAGACATCAGGCAGATAGCTCAAAATATTTTAGGTGGCACTTTGGTTACTATACAAACTGGCCCTGCTGGTAAACTGGTAAACAAAGTATTGGTGGCACAGGATGTTTATTATGAAGGCCCAAATCCTGTAAAAGAATTTTACCTGTCTATATTATTAGACCGTACCAAAGGACAGAATGTAATAATGTACAGCACCGAAGGCGGAATGAACATTGAAGATGTGGCACATGATACGCCTGAAAAAATATTTAAAGAATGGGTACATCCAGGCGGCGGATTACAGGGTTTCCAGGCAAGAAAGATCGCTTTTAATTTAGGCCTGAGTGGTGAGTCATTTAAAAATTGTGTAAAGTTTGTAACCAATTTATACAATGCGTATGTTGGATTGGATTGTGGTATGCTTGAAATAAATCCTTTGTTTAAAACAAGTGACGATAAAATAATTGCGGTTGACTGCAAAATGAATATTGATGATAATGCTTTAATGCGTCATCCTGATATTGCTGCATTAAGGGATATGAGTGAAGAAGACCCAACCGAAGTGGAAGCTGGTAAATTCAACCTGAACTTTGTAAAACTAGATGGCAATGTAGGTTGTATGGTGAATGGTGCCGGTCTTGCTATGGCAACAATGGACATGATCAAATTAAGTGGTGGCGAACCTGCTAACTTCCTTGATGTAGGCGGTACTGCCAATGCACAAACAGTAGAAGCTGGTTTCCGTATCATTTTAAAAGACCCGAAAGTAAAAGCCATCCTTATCAACATCTTTGGTGGTATTGTTCGCTGCGACAGGGTTGCACAAGGTGTTATTGATGCATACCAATCAATTGGCAATATCGAAATTCCAATTATTGTTCGCCTGCAAGGAACTAATGCTGATGTGGCTAAAAAACTGATTGATGACAGTGGATTGAAAGTGCAGAGCGCTATATTATTAAGTGAAGCAGCAGGGTTGGTGAATAAGGCGGTAGCGTAATATTTTATATTTAAAATTTCTTGTCCCAGCTGTTAGCTAACAGCTGGGATTTTTATTTAGTAGATAAAAATCATTTAGAGATTAATTTTTTTAATTTTTTCGGGTTTCGCCTTGTATCCCAAAACTGAATAAGTATTATTTGCTGCTCCTTGGGTACTGTTTTATAATAAAGTTGGATATTTGTATGCACCTGCGTTTTTCTGAGGTTTCTGCGTTTGTAAAAGGGCTTCCTATTCTTGAAAAAGTTGTAAGCAGTTTAATTTTATCATCTACACTTCTTGCCAAAACATTTATTTCCTTTTCAGTCCAGTTCTTTTCAAGAAAGTGCATTATTTCAAGGTAGCTATTCAGTGCTGTTGGTGTCTATATTATTTTGAAAACCATTTGCTGTATTTTTTAACTACCTCTTCGTGCGGTATCAATTTTCCTTCTTTAGCTTCTTTAAGGCTTTTTTCAATTGACTGTTGCAATTCCACAGGAATGTTGTCCCAATCGTCATAGTCTTGTTCAGCTTCAAGCATTGCATGAACTATCTTTAGTGTTTTGCTGTCAGCTTTATCTATATATGCTTTTACTTTTTTTCGTAAAGCCAGGTTGTTATCCATAATTCAATCTTTTGATATTTAAAGTTAGCTTTTTTAGTTTAATCATCTATTTCTACCTTTTTATGGTATAAATTCTACATATCGTAATCCTTTTCCAATTCTGGATTTTTCCAAAATAAAGACAATTATTCTCCAACTCTGTCGTTATCTATTAGTGTTGTAACAACTAACCCCCAGTATTTAACACTGATGTCTATGGAGCCATACAAGATTTTTATCGTTGAAGACGATCCGTGGTACGGAGAAATTTTAGAGTACCATCTTTCATTGAATGAGGACTATGTCATTACCCGTTTTACTACGGGCAAAGAATGCTTAGCCAATCTTCACAAAAAGCCAGACCTTATTACCATCGACTTTTCGTTGCCTGATTATACAGGCGATAAACTGTATGAAAAAATCAAACAGGTGGATGACTCCATTCCTGTGGTGGCCATCAGCGGACAGGAAGAAGTGACTGTGGCAGTGAACCTTTTAAAGGCGGGTGTTACCGACTACTTAGTAAAGGATGAGAATACAAAAGACATGTTGTGGAATGCTGTAATACGCATCCGCAAAATGGGCAACCTTAAGAAAGAAGTAGAAGATCTAAAGGAAGAACTGGGCCAAAAATATGCTTTCGAAAAAAGTATAAAAGGCACCAGCCCTGCTTTGCACAAAATATTTGCCTTGATGGAAAAAGCCACCAAAACAAATATTAATATTTCTATCACTGGCGAAACGGGTACCGGTAAAGAAGTGGTATCAAAAGCCATACATTATAATAGTGAGAGAAAAAAGAAATCATTTGTTGCTGTAAACATGGCGGCCATTCCAAAAGAACTGGTGGAGAGTGAATTGTTTGGGCATGAAAAAGGCGCTTTTACAGGTGCCGTAGCAAGAAAGGCCGGCAAGTTTGAAGAAGCCAATGGCGGTACTATCTTCTTAGATGAAATAGCAGAGCTCGATTTGAATTTGCAAAGTAAAATATTAAGAGTGCTTCAGGAAAGAGAAGTAATAAGAGTTGGTGGAAATGAAACAGTAAAATTAGATATAAGGCTTATTGTGGCCACACATAAAAACCTGGCTGATGAAGTAAAGAAAGGCAACTTCCGGGAAGACCTTTACTATCGTATCATCGGTTTGCCAATTGAATTGCCACCATTAAGGGACAGGGGTAATGATGTATTGCTGCTGGCAAAACATTTTACAGATGAATTTGCAAAAGACAATAAACTTGGCCCGGTTACTATTTCATCAGAAGCAAAACAAAAACTGATGGGTTATCATTTCCCCGGTAACATAAGGGAACTGAAAGCTATGATGGAACTGGCTGCTGTAATGTGTACCGATGGCGAAATAAAACCAGATGACATCACTTATAACTCCACCAAATCTGGCGAGGTGTTTACAATGGAACAAAAAACATTGCGGCAATATACCTGTGATATCATTAAGTATTACCTGAGAAAATATGAGGATGATGTAATGCTGGTGGCTGATAAACTTGACATTGGTAAGTCAACCATTTATAAAATGCTGCAGCAAAAAGAAATAGTGCTTGAATAGGATAAATAAGAATCCATTAAACCAAACCCCTGCAAAGCTTCAAAAAACATCCTATGCGTAAAAATGTAAGTGAAAAATGGCAAGCCGGTAAGGCCCCATCTGCTAAGAAAAAACAGGAGAAAACCCTGCCTACAGGCAGGCAGCCGCTTACTGCAATTCCCGGGAACAAACCAGTGGTGGCAATGATGCCAACCGAAGGCGACAGCAAACAGGATTGTAATGAAATTGACCAACTACACCGTATAGCCCAAAATATGCCGGGCATACTGGTTGAATATGTATCTAAAGAAGATGGCAGCCATGAACTTATTTACTTAAGCCCTTCATTCGAAAGGATATTTGGCGTTCGTGCCAACCACCTCCATAAACTTACCCAGTTTGTTCATCCGGATGATTTTCATGAAATGAATAATGCGCTGGATAAGGCTGCCGAAACACTGGAGCAGTTTTATACAGAATCAAGAATGATATTGCCCGGAAGAGGTTTGGTGTGGCGCTCTATCAACTGCTCATTCAGTCATTTTACAAAAGAAGGCGGCAAAGTATTTACCGGCCTTATGATGGATATTTCTGACAGGAAAAAAGCGGATGAAAAACTGAGTGAATCAGAACACAGGCTTATATCATTGATCGGCAACCTGCAAAACGGTGTACTGGTGGAAGATGAAAACAGGAAAATTGTATTGGCCAATGAAAAGTACTGTGAAATGTTTGGCATTGACATGCACCACGAAAACCTGAAAGGTAAAAACGGTGCTGAATATGTGGATTCAACAAAAGACCTGTTTAATGACCCCGACTTTTTTGAAGAACAGATAATGACATTACTGGAATTTCAAAAACCGGCAATGGATGAAATTTTTGAAATGCAGGATGGCCGTCTTTTAAAACGCCAGTATATACCTGTATGTACAGATAATATTTATAAAGGCCATTTGTGGAAATACACCGATGTAACATTGGAAAAAACTGCAGAGACCACTTTAAAAATCAGGGAAGAAAAATACAGGAGCATCATTGATAACATGAACCTCGGCCTTTTGGAAGTGGACACAGAAGAAAAAATATTATTTGCCAATCATGGTTTTTGTGAAATGAGTGGCTACGAATTAAGCGAACTGCTTGGCCAGAGAGCTGCACAAATTTTTGCGAAGGGTGAGAACATTGAATTGATGGAGCAAAAAAATGAAGAGCGAAAAAGAGGTACTACAGATGCGTATGAAATAGTGGTGAAAGATAAACGTGGACAGGTAAGATGGTGGCTGGTAAGTGGAGCGCCACGATACAATGACCAGGGAGAGCTGGTAGGTTCTGTAGGAATACATCTTGACATTACAGATCAAAAACAATTGGAACTGGAACTGACCGTAGCAAGAGAACAGGCAGAACAATCTACCAGGAGTAAAGAAGTATTTCTTGCCAACATGAGCCATGAGATACGTACACCAATGAACGCTATCTTAGGTATGAGCGGACAGTTGGCAAAAACAGGTCTCAGCAAAAAACAACTCTTCTATCTTGATGCCATCAATGGTGCATCAGAAAATTTATTGGTTATCATCAATGATATACTTGACCTCTCCAAAATTGAAGCAGGGAAATTAAGCTTAGAGAAAATAGCATTTGAACCAAGGTCAATTATCAAAAGGGCTATACAGGCGCTTACTCACAAAGCAGAAGAAAAAGGCCTTGCATTAACCAACTCCATTTTAGATGATAAGATAAGTGAAGTACTGATAGGTGATCCTTACAGGCTTAACCAGATATTATTAAACGTTATCAGCAACGCAGTAAAGTTTACCGAAAAAGGTGGCGTTGATATTAAACTGGAAGTAATAAATGATGCAAGAAACAGCCAAACAGTACAGGTATCAGTAAAAGATACCGGTATAGGCATGGAAGAAAAATTCAGGGATAGTTTATTTGAAAAATTTTCACAGGAAGATGCATCCGTTACAAGACAATACGGCGGTACTGGCCTGGGCATGAGCATCTGCAGGCAATTAATTGAATTAATGGACGGTGAGATAAATGTAGAGAGCGAAAAAGGTTTTGGTTCCACTATATCGTTTGTAGTTACTTTCCCTAAAGGCAGTGAAGATGACCTGCCATCGCAGGAAGTATTTGTGGCTGCAGAAAACATGCTGGCCGGCAAAAAAATATTGGTGGTGGATGACAATGAAATGAACCGCCTGCTGGCAACCACCATACTGGCAAACTATGCTGCGGAAACTGTAGAAGCAGCTAATGGGCAGGAATCAGTAGAGTATCTTTTAGATAATAAAGTTGACCTGGTATTAATGGATATTCAAATGCCGGTGATGAATGGCTTTGATGCTGCAAGATATATCCGTAAAAATATCAGCACTGATCTGCCGATGATAGCACTGACCGCAAATGCTATTAAAGGCGATAATGAAAAATGTATTGAAGCAGGCCTCAATAGTTATCTGGCCAAACCATTTAAAGAAGAAGCGCTTATGAAAATGATCGCAGGAATGCTCAACATCAACGGATCGGTAAATAAACAAAAGAAAACCGACGTACAAACCGAAGAACCGGAACCGGTTTATTACGACATTGCAGAGATAAAAACAATCAGTCGTGGCAATGAAGACTTCATAAATAAAATGCTGAAGATGTTTGTGGAGCAGATACCGGTATTTGTAAACGACATGAAAGAAAAACATGCCGAAGGGCAATTTGCATCGGTAGGCGAAATTGCACACCGTATAAAACCCACCATTGACAATATGGGCATTGTTTCTTCTAAAACCCTCATCCGTGAATTGGAAAAGATGGGCAAGGCCAATGAAGATAACGGCACCATGGCAACGCTTATAAAGAAAGTAGAAAGCGATGTAGCCAAAGCAGTAGAAGCGATCAAAAGAGATTTCAACCTATAAACCACCAGCAACAAACAAAACGGCCTTTCAGCAATGAGAGGTTTTTTTGTGCCCTTTAATGAGAAGTTTCATCTTTTAATAGCGGAGAAAATTTGATGCATCAATAAGTAGTATTATATTTAAGCTAATAAACAACCTTACAAATGCAAAAGTTTGTTTATTTTTTGATTTTAAATCAAATGGCCTTTGCCTTGGTTCGTGTCCCCACGAACCTTCTCCGCAACCAATCATCCAAACACCTCCCAAATACTTTTTAAAAAGACAAACTCATTAATACTCCTTTCATAAAACTTTGCAGATGACCATAAGTAATCAGCCGGGTCGGTTACCAATTGCCAATGCGGAGATAATGGATTCATGTGTATATAATGCAGTTTTTGTAGCGTCACTTGCCTTGTATATAAATCAATTGCCAGCGAATCTCTTTGCCAAAACTCATACTTTTTATTACTGGCATTTACAGCATATTTTGCTAAGTCTGTTGGTTGTTGTTGTAATATTTTTTTAAACTGATGAGCTGTGTATTTTAAAAAAGAACCTTGGGCAGTTTCTTTACCATTCATTTTATTGGTGCGCCATATAAGATGAATGTGATTTGGCATAATTACAAAGGCAAATACATCAATTAATTCCCCGTTCGCTTAAATTAGCAAGTGAATCAATAATGACTTGCTTATACTTGTCTTCTTTTAATAAATGATTCCAGTTATTGACAGTAGCTGTCCAGAAAAATATTTCACCGATATCGATAAATGATTTGCGTTTGTGAAATGAGTTATTATCATGCATGTTTTAAAGTTAACAATTACCTTTTGGAATGAAAACGACAAAGCGAAGGAAAGCGGAAATGGTTCGTGGGGACACGAACCAAGGCGGAGGAACTTACACAGTAGAGATCACTGCTCCTGACAGAAGCAGGACAACACAAACTGTATTGGTAAACAGGAAATAAAAGAATGGCAATTAAAAAAAATGCGCCTCCATAAAAGGCGCATTTTTTATTGAGAAATAGGCTTAAAAGTTGCTATTAATAGATGAGTGCCCACCAAGCTCATTTCAGGAAATTTATTCCAGCGTTATCTTTTAAATTCACACCGCTGTATCTTAAACGAAAAGAATCAGTAACTAAGTAATGGATCTTTTCTGCAGTATTGCCATAGGCACATTGGATGAAAAAAACTGCCTGCTTAATCAGTCCCCGATTGTGATAGCAGCTGAAGAAGAAATGAGTGTGCTGGTATGGTATAACCCTGTTGGCATTAATGCAGAAGGCAGGCTTACCTTTTACGAAGATGTGTATGAAAAATTCTCTCCAAAAAAATAGATCCTCCTGATTCAGTTTGATCCGTATCGGCTGCAGTACTGATAACTTTCATGCGGTAACAAATAGACTATTACTGTTTGCACAAAATCTAAAATAACAACAACCTTTAGCGTAAATGGCCAAGTAAAATTACAAACCCGAAAAGTGTGGGTATCAAGAGAAATATCTTAATGTGCTGCAAGGGATCTATCCTGAATAATTCTGCTAAAAGAGGATTTACGCAGTTTTTCTTTCTGATAAATCATTGGTACTAATAACTATTGTACTATGATAAAAAACCGGTGCATTTACAGAATTGCTTATGATACAATATTTATGTGTTTTTTCAAGAGCAAGATTTGCTTTCTCTTTGACAGATGCAGCTGGTATAAATACTTTAGGGTACAGGTTTATCATAGTAAATTTAAATTTACCATTTATCAATTCAATTTGCCCAATAGCTTCACATTCAAAATTCGTGATCTCACATCTGAACTTTTTTGCAAAAGCTACGAACGTGGTCATAAAACAACTGCTTACAGCACCCAGAAATAAATGCTCCGGGCTCCAGGCGTTGCCAGTCCCACCAAATTCAGAGGGAGCCGTAATGTGAATTGCCTCTCCGGTTTTAGCTGCGGTTAATAAACCATTGGTGCCGCTTTGCCAATTCAATTTAACTTCAAATAGTAAATGTACTCCTGTTTTACTTTTCATATTTCCTTATGGTATGTTTTTGATAATTGCTTCCGCTTTCAGAAAACGCAAATCAAAACTACATTTTACAGTTCTCCTGAAAGATGACCCCGATCACTACATGCCTTGACTGTACTCATGTCATTCCCATTTGCCCTTTTTATGACAAGAGTCAGTTAGTTTCCTCAATTTGATCATTGTAAAATATCATACTGCCATGATATCTTGCGACACAGGAATAACTGTTATAAAGTAATACAAATGGCAAATGCCGGCAATATAATAAAGGTATTTACATGAAAAAAATCATCGCTGCCTTTGACGGGCTTAAATATTCAGATAGCACAAAGCAATATGCTATGGCGCTGGCAAAACAACTCAATTCTCATTTGGTAGGAATATTCCTGGATGATCCAACATACACCAGCTACAAAATCTATGAGCTTATTGTAAAACAGGGTGTGTCGCAAACCAAATTGAAAAAATTTCATGAAAAGGATATCAACACAAGGAATAAAGCAGCAATTGATTTTGAAAAAGCCTGCCAAAGAATGGGAGTTGAACATTCAATCCATCACGACCGCAATACTGCATTAGAGGAACTCCGGCATGAAAGCATCTTCTCAGATCTGCTGATCATTAATTCAGCGGAAACGCTTACACATTACGATGAAGAATTGCCAACACGTTTTATAAGTGACCTGCTGGAAGGTGCCCATTGCCCTGTTTTAATAGTGCCTTCCCAATATAAGCCCATAGAAAAAATAAAACTGTTGTATGACGGCCAGCCATCTTCCGTGCATGCAATAAAAATGTTCAGCTACCTGTTTGGCCAATTTGCACAGCTTCCTGTTGAAGTAGTATCATTAAAACAACCTTCAAACAGCCTTCATGTTCCAGACAACAAGCTGATGAAAGAATTTATGAAACGGCATTATCCAAAAGTATCGTATACAGTATTGCAGGGATACACGGCAAATGAAATAACAGACCACTTAAAAAAAGAGAAAGAAAACCAGCTGATAGTAACCGGGGCCTACAGCAGGGGAATGATATCAAGATGGTTCAGCAAAAGCATGGCAGATACTTTACTTAATCAAATAAGTGCACCGCTTTTTATTGCACACGACAAATATTAAAAGAACGAAAGACACGAAAAAATCATCGTTCCTGACGGTTTTGCCGCTACAGCATCTGCATCTGAACAGGGTATCGATTCATATCATTTAACCTGGATGTTTATTAAATGGAATTGATAATTTAAAAAAGGAAAAGAAAAATACTTACAGGCGTATTAAAACGGACCAATGATTGGCACATTAAACACGGAACAAATTGAATCTGTATTGACAGAGAATGTGATCGGGCGGATTGGCTGCTATGATCAACAAAAAGTTTATATCATTCCCGTTAATTATGTTTATGACGGGAGGTTTATTATAGCCCATTCGTCTGCAGGTTTAAAAATTGACATCATGCGAAAGAATCCAGAGGTATGTTTTGAAGTGGATGTGATAAAAAACCTTACCGACTGGAAAAGCGTGATTACCTGGGGTATATTCCAGGAGCTCACGGATGAACGGGACAGGTACCAGGCAATGAAATTATTTATCGATAGAATGCTGCATTTAAAAGTAAGTGAAACTGTGATGAAACCGGAGATGGCAGTAGAAAGTGTACATCCGCATTTATCCGGGTATAGCAAGCCTGTTATTTACAGGATAGTTATCAATGAAAAATCAGGGCGCTACGAAAAAGACTAATAGTTGTAATACATGCCTGGAATAACCACCGCTACATTCAGCGGATGTACTGATAAGAGTATTTCGGTACTGTCGGAAAAATCGGCCCGGTCAATCTTTACAATTGAGTCACCTGCCTTTTATCACTTTTCCGGATGACGGGCGTCAGCCAAATAAGCATTTCGATTCTCTTTCTTTACAATCAAATGCAATCATATCCCCAAATAACATCTACTCCATCTTATTTTCAACAGCTGTTCAGCAACGCAGCCATTGGCATTATTGTTACAAATACAGAGGGCAATATTGAAATGATAAATCCATTTGCATTAAGCATGTTTGGCTATAGTGAAGACGAATTGACTGGCACGAATATCAATACTCTCATTCCTTCCCGTTTTCATGCTATACACCAGAAGCATCATGATGTGTATTTTAAATATCCTGCAACCAGGCCAATGGGTGCAGGGAAAGATATTTTTGCTGTAACAAAAAATGGGAAAGAATTTCCTGCCCTGGTGAGCCTTGCCATTTTTGCATACGAAGAACAAAACTTTACGATCGCTTATATTTCAGATAATAGTGCAAGCAAAAAAAGGGAAGAACAGTTGCTGTCAAATCAAAGATACACCCGGCTCCTGATAGAACATAGCCCCGCCGCAATTGCAATGTTTGATAATGACATGCGGTACATTATGGTAAGCAGGCGCTGGCTCAAAGACTACCGGCTGGATGATCTTGATATTAAAGGTCTTAGCCATTATGATGTTTTTCCGGAAATACCAGAGGAATGGCGGAATATATATCAACGGTGCCTCGCAGGTGAAGAATTTAGTTGTGATGAAGAAGTTTTTGAAAGATTAGATGGAAGTATTGACTGGATAAAATGGGAGGTCTGCCCATGGTACATAGACAATCAAAATGTTGGTGGAATGATCCTTTTTACAGAAGTGATAACAAAACAAAAAGAATATCAACTGGAGTTGCAACACATAAATGAGGAACTGGAGAACAAGATAGTAACTAAAACAAGAAAACTAAGTGAATCCCTGGAGAAAGAAAAGCTCCTTAGCGACATGAAATCAAAATTTGTATCTATTGCCTCTCACGAGTTCAGAACTCCGCTGAGTACAATTCTTTCTTCTGCATTTCTTATTGAAAAATACACAACAACAGAAGACCAGGCTAAAAGAGAAAAACATCTCCAACGTATATTCTCTTCTGTAAACCTGTTAAGCGATACGCTGGATGATTTTTTAAGTGTAGGGAAAATTGAAGAGGGAAAGGTCCATGTTAAGCTATCAGTATTCAACATTAAAGACATGATTCAAAATATGCTGACGGAAATGAAAAACAATCTTAAAGCCGGTCAAAATATTTTTTATCAACATACAGGAGAAGAAAATGTTTGTCTTGACCCGGGAATACTGAAGCATATTATAATGAATTTAATTTCTAATGCCAGTAAATTTTCGGGCGACTCCTCTCCTATTACTGTAACCACCTGTACAGGCGAAGAGCAACTACTTCTATCAGTAAAAGACGAGGGCATCGGCATACCTAAAAATGAAATGAGCCACCTGATGGAAAGATTTTACCGCTGTTCCAATGCCACTAATATACAGGGCACAGGCCTCGGGTTGCATATCATTGTAAAGTATGCAGAATTAATGAATGGAAGAGTTGACTATGAAAGCGAACTGGATAAAGGAACCGAGTTTAAAGTGACTTTTCACCAAAGTAATATAAAATGAAAAAGATTTTACTGATTGAGGATAATGAAAACATAAGGGCGAATACTGCTGAGATACTGGAACTTTCCAACTACGAAGTGATAGTGGCAGAAAATGGAAAAACAGGTTTAGTAAAAGCAATTGAACATAAGCCGGATCTTATTATTTGTGATATCATGATGCCGGAACTGGATGGTTATGGGGTATTACATGCTGTTCAAAAAAATGATGCTATTAAAAACACACCCTTTATTTTTCTTACAGCAAAAACTGAACGGAGTGATTTCCGGAAAGGTATGGAACTTGGCGCAGATGACTATATCAGCAAACCATTTAGCGGCACTGAGTTGCTGAATGCCGTAAACAGCCGCATTAAAAAAATTGAAAGTCTGAAACAGGAACTTGCCCCGGGCCTCGAAGGCTTGTCCATACTCCTCGAAAGAACATCGGGCGGAGAAGCACTAAAAGATTTTACATCGGGGAGAAACATAAATACATTTAAAAGAAAACAATTGATCTATTCAGAGGGCAATCACCCGGTACGCCTTTATTATATTTTAAAAGGCAAAGTGAGAGCATATAAATGCAATGAAGGAGGAAAGGAATTTGCAACCGAACTATTTAATGCAGGTGATTTCCTTGGCCATGTAGCTCTGCTTGAAGGCGGTGTATATAAAGATTCTGCGGAGGCATTGGAAAATACGGAACTGGCCGTAATTCCCAAGGAAGATTTTGATGACTTACTTTCAAGAAAGCCCGAAGTGATGAGGAAATTCATGCAGTTGCTTGCTAAGAATATTATAGAGAAAGAAGAACAATTACTAGGTCTTGCCTATAATTCACTAAGAAGAAAAGTGGCAGACTGCCTCCTTCTTTTACAAAGAAAATACCAGGCTGCACCGGATGGTTCATTTACAATTGATATGACAAGGGAAAACCTGGCCTCTATTGCAGGAACTGCCACGGAATCCCTTATACGAACACTTGGTGATTTCAAAAGTGAGAAGCTTATTACAATGAATGACAGGATAATATCTGTTATAAACAGCGAAAAGCTTAAACAGCTCGTCAATTGATCCTGGCCTGTAACACCTTCACCAAACTATCGTTGAATTTATCCTTCAGTGCGTTAAAATGTTTCTCAGCAGTATTTGTTTCAATTCGCATTTGTACCAGCTTACTTATAAGATGACTTATAAATGTATACCCGCCGGAATGCCCGTCATTCAGCAACCTGTCAAATTCTGCGATATCCATTTGTAGCATATTAATCATCTCATCGTTTGTTAAAAAACCCTCGTTAAATTCTTCTGCTTTTGATAATAATTCTGCGTTGTCATTTTTCAATAATGAGATCAGCCTGCTTTTAAGGTACGTATTTTCATCCGACAAGAAAACAAGCTTACGTTTCCATGAATCACTTTCATGTTGCATTTGTATGCTTAACTCTGCAGGCATATGAGTATTTGTTGAATCTTTTTTATGGTAATTTATCATCTGCAATATTACTGTTCATTAAGTTTTGATTCAAGAACAATGGTCATTATTGCCGGTGATTCCGGTCAATAATATCACCCTTAACGTGTATTTAATGATCAGCGTCAATATTATTACTGCAAGGCATCATTGACCAGGGGCAAATAGCAAACTAGTTTTGCATACAATTTAATCGCAGTTAATAAGTGTTGATCTTTTCCGTTCTCATTCACGCAATCAAAAATCATAAATTAAATTTTCCAATCATGAAATATTTTATACCTGTATTGTCAATGGTGGTTTTCTTTAGTGCCTGCCGCAATGCAGACGAAAAAGAAAACAGCGGAGACGTAAAAACAAACAAACCCCTTTCTATAACCATTGAGCCGGAAGCCGCAGCAGCAGATATGCATTACCTGTGGCAGGCAGAGTTTGAAGACATGTCCGGAAAGCTAAGAATGAACAAAGTAAAACCATTACCAAATGACTCTTTGAATTCAGGTTTCATTATAAACCATCTGAACGTTTCTTACCCGGAAATCCAACTGGCTCTTGATAAGATCTCCAACGATACAATATTTGTAAGAATAAATAAAAGCAAATATCTCACAGAACAATTAGGTTCCACCGGTGCTGATATTTATATGACAGAAGTTACTTACGACCTTTGTGAACTAAACAACATCAACTACGTGAATTTCGAATTTAAAGGTGGTGACCATGCAGCGCCTGGCACTTACTCCAAAACAGATTTTATAAACGTACTCAAATAAAAAATCCAAATAATTCAACTGATCACCATCAAGCAAATAATTGACAGCGCTCATTGTTGTTCATCAAGCCATAATGTTCCTTTGCATTAAATAAGTAATCTATTTACAACATCAAACAAAAAATTTATGAAAAAGAAAATCATTGTCGCTGCGTTCCTTATAGGCACAGGGGTTTCACCTCTTCTTGCTCAACAGAAAGATTCTGTTATCACACTCGAACCTGTAACCATAGCTACAGAAGCAAAAGTGCCTGCTGAAGTGGATAAATCTTTTAAAAAAGCATTTCCCGATGCACAGAATTTAAAATGGTATGAAATGAATAAATATTACCTGGCCAAATTTATTCAGAAAGACATGAAGCACAGAACACTGTACCGAAAAAATGGTAGTATTCAATATGATATAAGCTATGGCACAGAAGTAAATCTGCCTGAAAATATCAGGAAAGCAATACTTGAAACATATACCGAATTTGATATAATAAGGGTGGCAAATGTAAAGGAGGCAGGGCGTAATATATGGGTGATAAATCTTGAAAATCCTAAACACCTTGTATTGGTAAGAGTGGAAGAAGATGAGGTGGAAGAAGTGGAAAGATATAACAAGTCATAAAAAATAAATGCTAAGGCTGCTGTATAAAAAATACAGCAGTCTTTATTTTAGAACAGCGATAGATTTTTTAAGGCAGCCATTATAATTAGTGATTGTATAACTGTTCATAGTATTCTTTTGCCATCCTGTTACTATCAAATTGTGGTATAATATCCGTCAAACTTTTTTTTATGATCTCCAGCCATCTGCCAGGATAGTCATAGTACATTGGTAAAACTTCATTTTCAAGAACGTTATATAAGCTGGCGCAATCAAGATCATCCTGGTTATGCTCGGGGAGGTTTATGTCGCATTGAGGCACCACAAATGAATTTAACTTGTCAGCCGCAAACTCGGGAAACCAACCATCTGGCAGGGCAACATTTACGGTGCCATTCATAGCAGCAGACATACCACTGGTTCCAGATGCTTCATGCGTCAGCCTTGGCAGGTTCAGCCATATGTCAGCCCCCTTTTTTAATAGCCTTGATAAACTCATTTCGTAGCCAACAAGTATTGAACAATTCGAATATTGTTTACATACATTAACGATCCTGTCAAAAACACCTACAGCTGTATAATCCATTGGATAAGGCTTACCGGCCCAGATAATTTGTACGGGTCGTTTTTTATCGGTTACGAGTTTGTGAAACCGTTCCATATCATGCAACAAAAGTTCAGCTCTTTTGTAGCCGGCAATACGTTTAGCAAATACAATTGTGCAAACACCGGTATCGTATATTTCACCACACTGATCGGCTACCTCCTCAAACAAATTTATTTTCCCGGTTTTTTTTTGAGCCAGAATTTTCTCATCGTCATTTTTTTCTAATGCAGCATACATAATTTCATCATGCCAGTAAGAATAGTTTTGTGCATTGGTGATTGCAATTATTTCGCAGACATCTTTTTGATGACCCCAAAGCCTGTCCAATGTTTGCTTATGCATTTTTGAAACGGCATTTGCCCGGTTGGAGAAGCGTAATGCAGTTAGTGTGAGATCAAGCTCCTCTCCCTGTGTTTGTGTGATCGCCTTAACCTCAGTTACAGGCACGTTGCAGAAAAAACCTGTTTGTTCAAGCAGGCTTATGTTATATCTTCCATTACCAGCTGCTTCGGGTGTATGATTGGTAAAAACCAACCGGTTCTTTACTTCATTGAGGTTTTTATATTGATTATAAAGTGAGAAAGCAAGTGGTAAGCCATGCGATTCATTTAAATGATAAATGGCGGGCTCCCAATTCAATAGTTTCAGCAGTAGATGACCTCCCTTTCCCAATAAAATAGCTGCGGCTATTTTAGTTTCAGGATTAGCATCGTACAATTTATGTGAGATCGTTTGGGCCAGGTGGTCATTTTCGGGCAGGTCTGTTGTAAGAAAAAATAAAGGTGCTGTTTTAAACACTTCCGGCGGAAGGTACCAGGCCGTAACCCAAACCTCATGCTTTGAAATAGTGATCATGAATTTAATACCCGTTGACTGGAGAAATCCATAATTCTTTTCTGCAAATAATACATCCATGGTTTGATCTGCTTTCCGTACCTGGTCGTAATATCCAAATTTCCAAAGGATACCTATACCCACTATATTCTGCTGCAATTCATATGCGCTACGCATGTGAGACCCGGCTAAATAGCCTAACCCGCCCGCATAAGTTTTGAAAGGCTGGTGAATACCATACTCCATGCAGAAGTAAGCTACTTTTTTTTGAAACAAGGGGTTAATAGTATAAGGAAATGCAAAAGAAAAACTCATGAGCTGCCTGTTTAATAAACCGCAATGTGATTGTTACGCTTTACAGGCATATTGGTTTTTGGAACACAAAGTCTAAGCAACCCTTCCCTGTATTCTGCAACAATAAATTCAGTGTCCGCATTTGCAGGCAATGATATCTGTCTTTCCAAAAAGCTGTTATCAAATTCATGAACCTGCAATGTACTGGCTTTATCTGTGTCCTTTTTTTTATGTAATACTATTATTGACAAAACATTTTCAAGCACATCAATATTAATATCTTCCCTGAATGCCCCGGGCAGTCCTATTTCAATCTTATAATCTTTATCGTACTCATCCATATTCATAAGCGGTGCAGCAAAGGGAACTCTGCCTGTGTCTTTTAGTTTCGCCATCGTTATTTCTGTTTCTTCCGTAGGGATATATTCTCCCGGGTAAACTGAATATTCTTTCATGGATTTATATTTTACATTTTTGAAATAAGTTGATCATCGTTAACTCTACACAAAACTGCCTGACAGTTCCTGTTAAATTTCCGAATTTACTTTCCAGCGCTTCAGATGCGGAAGCATATGAAGAGACTGCTGAATTATAAAGTCTGGTATATGATTTTTTTGCATTTGGGTTACTACGATATTTTTCATCTGTTCAATCGTAGTTGAAAGATTGATAAAGGAGCCATCCACATAACAGTACCTGCAGTAAAGATTACTTTTAGAGCCGTCCTTTTCATTTCCCTTATCTGCATCATTGTCGATTGGCATAGTGCAACTTTGACAGAATAATTTAGGTGCCATTGTTTTATAATTTTTTGTTATTGTTATGCAACTGCTTCCCGGTATTCGTTATGTGCAAGCACTTGCTTTATTTTTACAAAGGTTACAAACATGTTATACCAATCAAATGACCACAGTCATCAAAAAGATTGACATATTTCATTGAAAACATGTGCAAGTGTTTGTTGCTTTACAACACAGCAATAACATTCAAACACATGTACAAACATTTTACAGCCTGCCAGTAGTACGAATTGTTCCAATGGAAAAATTCAATAGTGCTTTACCCGGATGAAATCAACATTTGTAAAACATACTGAAAATAAATTCTGAACACGGGAGTAGTATAAAAACAATACAAGCGTTACTAACCTTACTGTTTTATAATTAATCATCCCGATACGTTTACTTTAAACACAAAAAATAATGACACCCAAAAAGACCCCTCCACATCCCCCGGTTGAAAAACCTGGAATTCCTAAAGTACCTGAGAAACCAATACCGGTTGATCCTGAAGAGCTACCTGTTCCTGAGGAGAACCCTGATATTATTCCAGATGAAGACCCGTATGAAACGCCGCCTTATGAAATACCTGAACCAGGAGAAGGGCCTTAGTCGCAGATTAATCACAAAACTGAAGCCAGTTGAATAACAGCTATCGAGGTATAGAAGAAACTAAAGCCATGTATCTGTATACAGGATTGATGAAGGTTGTATTTAATAATTCACCGCTTAACAATTCACCAGATTGGCATTAATGACTGCACCAATACACAAAGATTGATATTTGACAAAATTAATGCGATGATAAACGTGATTATAATATGTGATTTCAATCTGGCTTACTGATCACTGTCACTATGAATACTGTTCATGATCATTTACAAGTTCAACAGCGCAAAATATTTTTGTGGTAAAATCAGGACAGCCTATGAAGCAACTTAATTCGGGCATTAGAAAATTCAGGCAAATTTCCAGTGTAGTGTGGTTAATTATTTTTTTGTTTGGAGCTTTCTGTTTTAACTTTTTAAAAGAAGTGATTGTTTTTATCCTCACGCAATTGTACAAGTTCTTTATACAACAAAATGCAGCAGGATAATGGATTTAAAAACTGTAGGTTATCACCGGCCTGTTTACCAGGTCGCAATTATTTTGAAAATTACTAAATACATATATTGATATCCCATAGATAGAATAAGATAACCACTAAATGAATTGTAATGAAAACAATTGTAGTTCCTGTAGATTTTACACCTGTTTCGCTTAATGCTGCAAATTATGCCGCCGATATGGCTTGTGTTATTGGCTGCTCAATTTCATTGTTGCATATATACCCTTTGCCCGTTATTGTTGGTGATACACCGGCAATAATTTATGGTCCGGACGAAACTGAGAGTTTTGAGACCGAAAGACTAACAAAATTAAGAAGCGATATTCTTGACCGCACAAAGGACAGAATAAAAGTTTCTGTGAAAGTAGTTCAGGGCGATGTATTGCCGGCCATAGAAAATTTTTGTAAACATACAAACCCGTATGCTGTTGTTATGGGCAGGGAGACAGCAGACAAATTAAGCCGGTTTTTCGGTATAGCGCCAGTTACCGGGGGGCTGCGGCAACTGGAATGGCCCTTGCTTGCAGTGCCTGAAAACGCAAGGTTTTCATCAATCAAAAAAATAGGCCTTGCATGCGATTTTGTAAGTGTTCCGGAGACTATTCCATTTCTTCAGATAAAAAATATTGTAAAAGAATTAAAAGCAGAATTACATGTAATCCATATCAGCGAAACCAGCGCCGAAGTTTTTAACCCCGACATTATAGAAGAGTCAGACTGGTTAAGGGCAATGCTGAAGGAGCTGAATCCAGTATACCACTTAATCAACAGCAGTGATATCGAAAAAGGCATTGAAGAGTTTGCTGAAACCAATAAACTGGACATGTTAATAATAATACCGAAAAACCATACTTTATTGCACAGACTGTTTAAAAAAAGTATTTCAAAACAATTAGTAATTCATTCTCATTTGCCCATACTGGCATTACATGAGTAAATAGCTAAATAAACAATGCTGCGATACAGAAATACTTTATGCTGAATCTTCTAATACTAACAAGCCAATTTAATATCTATCAGCAAGCTGAAATCTTTAAGTATTTTTCTATTACTGACTTCTATCCTTACTCCCCCGGCCCTCTGCATAAACTTTCGCTGCTTGTAAATTGAGTTTAATTTCATCAGAGATAGTACTACTGAATATTTTTTCAAACGCCTTTTGTCCAAAAACAAATGCCGCAAGTACTTTTTTATCTCTCGGCAATAAATATATAATTATCCTCTTCCTGTCTTTAATTCTGAAACTCGAGCCATATTTTGGCCCGGAAAAATTCCACTCACTTACATCATCTGGATATTTCATATAAACCTCGTCATGAATATGCTGCCAGAAAACATATTTCTTTCCAAGTGCAATGATGAGATCTTCCTGGTTTGGTTTTCTTCTCTTATCTATAAAAATACTTGTATCCATTATTTATGGTGTTAATCATATACTCAAAGGAAAGTCAGTTCGGTAGCTGCGATCCACTTTCAAATTGCCGAAACACCTCCATGCATTTTTAAAAAATGTAATTGCCAGGCTAAATTATACTTTGTTCATGAAATCCCGGCAGTAACAAAACCGCACTCATCAAAATATTCACTGCAGCAGTGATCCAGCAAAAATATTTACCAGTAAAGTGCATGCGAAAGTTTCGCATGTGTAACAGATAACAATAGTGACAGCCCTGGCTACTCTCAATTCAAACAATGATCCCCAACAAAGGACCTGTCAATGTAGTGATGATGAGCGTCTGAGAACAAAGTGACAGTTGTCATGGGAAAGAAGGCCGGCTTTCGGTTATTTTGATCAAAATAATAAAATAATGAAAACAACACTCACAAGTGAACCCACCTGTGCAACAGCGACAATACAAACCATTTATGAAAGAAGGGCTGTAAGAAAATACAAGGCAACGCCTGTTGCTGTGAGTCTTATTGAAACAGTGATCGATGCAGGACGGATGGCGCCATCTGCAATGAATAAACAACCGTGGAAATTTTATGTTTTTACCAATAAAGAAACCATACGATCAATGTCTGTTGAAATTAAGAAAGCTGCTGCCAGGGATTTTTTAAAAAGCGGGCTGAAACAGATCATAAAAATGGCTATCGCTCTTTTTCATACTGCCACCGGTATAACCTTTTCTAAGTCAGCTGACCCGGTATTTTATGGTGCCCCGGCAGTTATATTTATAACTGCTCCGGAAGATAATGAATGGGCAGCTTTAGATGTTGGCATGTGCGTACAAAATATGATGCTGGCTGCTAAATCGCTTGGACTTGACAGTTGCCCTGTAGGATTTGCAAAATATTTAAAGCATACAAAAAGCTATTCGATGTTACCTGCAAAGCCAGGGGAACATATTCATCTTGCTGTGATCCTTGGCTATGGTGATGAATTACCTGAAGTACATAAAAGAATAAAAAATAACCTTATAATTATTGATTGAGGTAAATAGATATATAAGAAATACTTACCAGTCTTCTTACTTCCTTCAATAGATTCTTGTTGAGCATTATCACCCGGGCAAATGATCGCTGTCATGAAAGGTAAATTTTATGTCGGCTACATTTGTAAAAACAAAAAATATGTTGGGAGAACTAAATGATCTGCAGATCAACAACCTGCTTTCAAGCCAGGTAATCGGAAGGCTTGCATGTACTGAAGGTAAGCAACCGTATATAGTACCTGTTACCTATTGCTATGACGGCGTATATATTTACGGACAAACAAATGAGGGCAAAAAGCTCGATATCCTGCGGAAGAATAAAAACGTTTGCTTTGAAGTTGACGCTATGACGGATATGAGGAACTGGCAAAGTGTTATAGTATATGGCACTTTCGAAATTCTAAAGAATAAAGAATCCGAAAGAGCGAGGGAAGCATTTCTGAATACTATTTTTCCACTTATGACAAGCAGTACAGTTCATAAACATGAACATGGCACTACGGCTGCGGTTGATGACAGTACCCGGATCAAATATACCATGTACAGGATCAGGATAAAAAAAATGACCGGCAGGTTTGAAAAACAGTAGTATAAATATTCAAGTTATAAGAGTCAACTTTTATACATGCAGTGATGCAACAATATTCAGCTATTCCTTCAACAATGAATGCCATAATTTTAAAGGAGCCAGGTACGCCATTGGTATTTTCAAGGCTGCCGGTTCCGGGTATACGCCCTGAACCAGATATTAGTGACATACCATATTTCTCTTACAATACATTGTGGTGCGAAAGAACCTTACGTTCGGTTGGAAATCTTACCCTCGAAAAATAGCAAAGACTTTTTAACCTGATCGCCGGTATATCCATCACAACTGCAATACAAACCTATAGTTTGACTGATGCGAATACAGCCCTTGATGATTTGAGGAGCGGACGGGTAAAAGGAGCGGCTGTACTTTTAATGAACAGGCCGGTTTAAGTAATATTATACAATACACAATAGCATCATTTAATTTTTTCTTATTAAAAGGCCATGCTTTACCATATCCTTCGCTATCAACTTACCATATTTATGTCCCATGGATTCTGTAGTGCCGGGATCAAATGATTTTGTCTGCACAGAATAAACGAGTTCTTTGCTTTTAAGGTCATACAGGTTGCTTTCCCAGAAATAATTTGTTTGCTCTGAATAATAACCTGGTTCATAAATGCGGTTGTTTATTACCGTATAATATCCCCAGAACCGGCGATGGTAATTATAATAAGGAGAATAAATAACAGTGGCAGGTACATATTTGCGTTCCTTTTCCTTATCAAGTAATACAATAGTGATTACCGCATCTGCGCCACTACCCTCGAGTTTGCTGAGCGCTTCTTCTTCTGTATTACCTTCAAAAGATTTAGGGCCGATTTCCTTTAAAGAAGAAACTGCATTATATCCCAGGTTTGTGAGATCATCTGCCAAATGATCTTCCATCTTCTCCCTGAGATTGCGATCATTTTCCTTTACCAATGCCACTACTATTATTTTGCCGTATTCCTTTTGGCGTGCAACGGTTGATTCCCATGAATGGGTGATCTTTACTGATGAACAGCCTGACAACACTAATATTATTATTCCTGCTACCGACAATGCATTTTTCATAACTGAGTTTTTATTGAACAAGGTAAGCTTACAAAGAACCGGAATAAATGACAGGAATCAATTATCAATGAAATTGTCATCATAGGTATATATAGAATTGTGTTGATGATAATCACTATAAGTATTGACTTTGCTCAGCATGACACCGTCATCCTGCCGCTATATTGCAGTATGTAATCTTGAAATAAAATACCGTAATATGATTTGTCGTTTTTTGATAGAAAAATTTGGGGCCGGGTTGTTTTGTATTGTGCTGCCTGGAGATTCTCCTGTAACAGAAGGACAAATTGTAAATGACAGTGTTTTATATATTGCAAAGATGCAGCAACTCGCCAACCATGACCGCTCAGAACTTTGGCCGGTAAAAACAGTAGTACCCAGGGAGGGCGCAATACTTCCTTTTAAAAGAATTGTTGCTTACTATGGAAACTTTTATTGTGAGCAAATGGGGGTGCTGGGACAGGACACACGGGAACGGGTGATCGAAAAACTAAAAGATGAAGTGAGGTTATGGGAAAAGGCAGATACGTTTACACCTGTTGTGCCTGCCATTCATAGTGGAGGAACAATTCAGTAATATAATTAAGTATACGGCTGCCAGTCATGTTTATGCAAGGCTTGGGGTAGTTGAAGGGTTGCTGACACTTGAAATCGTTGACAATGGAAAAGGGTTTGATCAAACTCAGAAAGATGGGGGCATCGGCTTCAGCAACATTATTCACCGGGCTGAAGCATATAATGGCAAAGTAACCATCGAAAGCGATTTAAATAAAGGCTGCAGGATATGTATCCAATTTTATAAGTAGTAAATTAATATTAAACAAAACCTTCAGGGTTTCGTTCATCATTGCAATGCCCGTTACTTTCTTTTTTCATTCTTAGTTTTTGCAGTATTGTCAACAACTCTAACTGTCTTCCTTTTCTGTTTTTAAAACTCCTTAACTTTCCCTGAATAATGCCTTAACTACTAAGTTCAAAAATAATGACAAAAGAAGAATTAAAAGACCTTGCAATCAGTTACTACACCACACACAGCAGGGAAACCGAACAAATAAAAACATTGCTTGAGATAAAGCTTACACAACTATGCCTGGCTTATACCTCAGCACAACACCTGCCACCGGAAGCATTAATTGTAAATACAAGGATAAAAACACTTGACAGTTTTTTAAATAAACTGGAGAAAAAGGGCTGGCCGCAATTCAACCATCCTGCTACCGTTGTCAATGATTTTATTGGTGCAAGAATTACGTGCTGGTTCCTGGATGATTGTTCCGGCATTTTGAGATACTTTATGCAGCGTGGTGAAACTGAGATAATAAATAGTTCGATTGAAAATTATATTACAAAGCCAAAGGCCTCCGGTTACCGTGCGTTGCATGTATTGGCCAATATTAATTCCCCAGGCCTGAAACAAATGGAAGCGGCAACGGAAAAAATGATCTGTGAAATACAAATAAGGACCCGGCTTCAGGATGCATGGGGCGATATTACTCATGACTTGTATTACAGGGCAAAGCATTCAGACAAACCTGATAAAATGAATTATGTTTTCTTAAACGATACTGCTAAAACACTTTTACAACAAGACAATGAATTGCTTAAACTGAAAGATGTTTATGCACAATTAGCAGGCAAATAAATTTATGATTAAATAATCTAACGGCATGGACTAACCAATCGATACCGCAGAGCCTGAGTATACAGCATGCCTGGTATTTGTATATTTTAATTATTGTTCAACACCAAAATCGGCAGGCGTATTTTATGAATTAAGGATGAGGTAAGAAGCGGTTTTGAAATCTGTTCGGCAATACTATGATTACGTGCTGTCATTACCAGTATATCTGCCGGATGATTTTTTACATACTGTAGAATTCCCGCCTCTACATCATCGCTTTCAACTTTGTCGTACAGGTAATTGGCCTTCGAAAGAATATACCCCAGTTTCAGTTTGCCTTCTAATTCGGATGGATCTATATCCGCTCCACGTTCCTGTATATGTAATACCCTTAAATAAGCATTAAATTTTTCAATGATACTGAAAAGAGGTTCAAACAGGGTACTATCAACTTCTTCATTAAAATCAACGGCCAATACTATGTTTTTGGGCCGTGTAAATACAACTCCATCAGGAATAAATAATACAGGAATACCTACTTTCCTGAGTAGCCTGAATATAGAGCTCCCTGGAAGCTTATGGTTTTCCCGGTGTTTCACACCTGTTACAATAAGGTGGGCCTGCGTCTCTTTTATCGCCTTAATTACCGAATTACCTGTAAATATTTTTTTGATATCTCCTGTTATTTTTACTGAATACTTTTCTTCCAGGAATTTAACTTCCTTGTTTACCAAGGCTTCATTTGCCTTCTGCTTCTTACTAACTGTAATGGTCCATGGCTCGGGCCCCACGGTTACCGGTATAAGATCTTTATATATATGCAGCAGATGGAGTTCATCACCGTTGATCTTTGCCAGCGATGCTGCATACTCCTCTGCATTTACTGAAACAGGAGTGAAATCAGCAAGTACCAATATGTTATTCATAAAAGTATATTTACCAATTATTCCCCATCGCTTAAGCGGTAAAGAAAACTTTTCAGCCACTATCTTTTTTTAATAATATCAGACAGGAAATAATGACAATTAAACTTCACATCAATGAATTCCTTTTCCACTCCCTGCATGTTATGGCGCAAGACAGCCTGTTGCTTTTCTATGCTGTCTTTTATCAAAGTATTATCAATAAGCATGCTGTCTGTTTTTAATAACTTTTCCTGTTGATTTATTGAGTCCAGGATATTATTAAAAAACGCTGTCGCCTTATTTAGCGAAGCCAGGTGTATTTCCACTTTCTCAGCAATATTTTTGATGGAATTTCGCCGGATCACATCTTCAAGTTTTGCCCGGAGGTTTTCTATCTCCTCTGTGCAAGAGCTTATTCTATAAGTCCATTCATCCAGTTCTTCCATATAATATGTTGCAATAGTTGTTGCCATTTTTTCTTACTTGTAATTTTTAAAAAAATTTAAAATGCCGTAACAGGCAACAAGATATAATTACCGGGAACAGCAATTAATGATTATCATTAGTCAGGTTATTGATATTGGTCAAATAATAACTGCTGTAAGAATCTGTTTCGGAAAGAGAATCTTTATTGCTGCACCATGAAAATTAACTTACGCAATACAAAACTGATATTCCCCAGATGAGCCTGCTACATAAATTGCAGCATAGCCGGCTCAGGCTTTTTTCTTTCGCCAGTTAAACAAAAGAATGATGCTGCCAAATGCAATACAAACCAACACGCCCGTTAAAAGCCCGCCAAAAAAAGGAATTGAAGAGAGTAACTTTATCAAAATAAAAAAGACAAAAGCTGCCCATACCAGGCGCTGCCTGTTCCAACCCTGCACACTACGGTTATTATACCAGTTGGCGGTTACTACCGAAGTGATAACGGTTGCAAGCAGGGCCAAAATGATATAACCCAGTAAAAGCAAAAGGCCAACCGGTACTCCGATCAAAGTAACGAAAGCTATAACTGCCGCTACCGGTATAGCAATAAAAAAAAGCAGCCCTGCACCGAATGATTTTAACATACCGGAAGAGGCTTTATCCGCTGCATTTTTCATATAGAATGAAAACAGGTATTCCACAAGAAAAATCATCAGTAATGCCATGCCGAGATACCACAATACTCCCAATACGGTAGCGGCACCAAGAAAATACCATCGCCCTGTCTGCATACGTAATGAAGGGTCATAAGTTGCTTTGCTGTTTATCAACGAAGTTCTGAAGTCAAGGTTGCCCCTTTTATTCCAGTAACGTACATCATTATAAAATACAGCTTTAGATCCTATGATAATATTGTCTGCTGATAATACAGACAGGCCGGTAATGTTTCCATTCACTGTAATATCACCCCCACGGCAATCAATATCTTTAGAAATATTTCCATTTAAAAACAACCTGCCTGCAGCACTCCTCACCTCTCCATCCACGTTCCCGTCAACTGTAACATTACCACCACCGGTAATAACCCCCCCGGCGGTAGCGCCTTTATGAATGGTAACGGTACCGGCGGTAACCACCACATCTCCTGCTATATTTTTATAAATATGGATATTACCGCCTGCACAACGTATATCATCTCCCACAAATCCATTGAAGGTGACATTACCGCCTGCCGCAATAATATCATTGGTTACAGTATCATTGATAATGACGGTGCCGCCGGCAATAACCAGGTCGCCATATACAGGTGCATTGATGGTAACAGTGCCGCCGGTTACATATAAGTCTTCATGAACAGCTGTCGAGATTATAATGTTATCTCCATACTCAATACGGAAAGCCGATGCAGTAATAATATTGCCTGTCATCAGGATAAGCAGTAATATTTTTTTCATAAAAAGTTTTATTTGTGAGTATGAATCTCAATCACCGGCTCTATTAATATCTCAAACTATCGTTGCCTGTGCAGTGAAGGCTAATTCATTTCTTTCTTTTATAAAGGCCAACCATTTCCCCAAAACCAATAATGTGTCCGCTCATTACTTTTTCTAATTGATCTTTTTTGCTATCAGCAGGCAAGTCAAGCTAATTATTGAGTGCATATACTTTAAAAAAATACCTGTGTGTACCCGAAGGCGGTCATGGGCCACCGTAATGATACTGTTGAAAATCATTAATACCCTGCACGCTATGTACTTCATCTTCTTTTATATAATGTGTTACCGGAATATTCCAGGCTGTCCAATGCACCCAGGTACCAAGTGGCACATCAGGATCATCCATAATCAATGCAAGACATTTTGCATTCTCAGGAATAAATTTTATGTCGAGCGGTGGGCTTATGTTTTCTCCGTCACAGGTATACTTTACCGGGATCATTCCGTGATTCTCAAATGCCGTACTGGCAATTTCCATCTTTCTGTAATTAATTACTTTTTCAATCTGCATCATACCTGTTATTGTTAATCATTATACTCCAAAAGGATATGTCTCCGGTATTTGTTTCTTATCGGTTCCAATGTGCAGCGGATGTAAAGCCATTGTTTCATTTAGGTAAATAAATGCATCATAGCGCAAGGGTAAAATGCTTGGCACATAATTCCCATATTGCTCATATTGGGAATTATACACTACGCCAATGGCACGGTGGCCGATATGATTCTCCATCATTGCATCATTACCTGCAAAATCGTCCATCAGCAGTAATTTATTTCCCTTTCCTGCCTTTAGCAGCAGATATTCCCAACTACCTTTTATGGCTTCCGGCACCTGCATGGTTTGCATTGGAGCCCCCCAGTTTCGTCCAGCCGTCACCGTTCCGGTATAAGTGCCAAATCCCACCAGCACCACTCCTTTATCATGATGATGCAATCTTGCCAGTTCGCCAATATTGAACATACCCTCATCTGCCATAACTGTTGCCCTTGCATCTCCTACATGTGTATTGTGTGCCCACACTATCACTTTTGATTTTTCGCCATGGAATTTTAACAGCCTGTCCAGCGTATCCGTCATGTGCCGGTCACGTACATTCCAGCTGTGTGGGCCTCCTTTGATAATTGCACGGTAATATTTTTCCGCATTCACTGCCACTAATGCATTTTGTTCTGCACTAAAAACATTTTCATGATCGGTATTGTATGTAGGTAGTTTTTGTTGAATTTCTTTCAGCAGATGCACTACTTCATTTTCACACAACTCCGGCACAAACCGTGATGTGCCAGCGTATGAACGGCCTTCATCACCACGAAAGGGCTCAAAACACCTGAATGCCGCTTCAGCTACTTTCAACGCAGCCTTGTCTGTTCTACCCAGGTATTGCATAATGCTTTGCATGCTTTCGTAAAGGCTATATACATCCAGCCCATAAAAACCAGCTTTCTTATCAGCCGGTAACCCGGTATTGTACTTTCGTAACCAGTCTGCCAATGCCACTATTTCCCAATTTGCCCACATCCATGTGGGCCACCGGTTAAAAGCATGCAATACTTTAAAAGCACTCTTATTATCAGTGTCATATCCTTTTATGAAACGGTTGAGGCTATAACAGTCGGGCCAATCACCTTCCACCGCAATAAAATTGAAGCCCTTTTCTTCAATTAATTTTTTTGAAATATGCGCCCGCCATGTATAATACTCATGGGTACCATGGCTGGCCTCGCCTAACATTACAATCCTTGCATCACCAATACGGTTGAATAACGGCCCCAAATCTGCTTTGCTTTTTAGTGGATAAGCCCATTGTTTTATGACGCTTAATATCTCATCTTCATCAAATGAAACCTGTTTGGTAAAATAGTGGCCCATGGTCTTTATTATTATAGAAAAAGAATCAGTTACTTCTGCTTTCGGCTTTATACATGCTGATAACTGTTCTTTTCTCAGCGTTGATTTTTTTAAGCGCCGCAACCAGTTCATAAAGGTTTTCTTTTTTTACATCGTCATATTCCATCAGCATTTCCTTCTTTGCTTCACTACCTTTAGCAAACAAGGCCCCGATGTTCATCATCAACCTGTCGAATCCTGAGAGATTTTTCATATTCATCCTGCCCGGTAAAAAATATATATCACAGCTATTCCTTATCTCGGCAGGCACGTTTATCTCTATATAGCGTTGCAGTTTTTCTTTTTTATCCCCAGGAGTACCACACACTACGAAGAGGAATAATTTCTTCCTCTGCAATACAACTAAGTTACGTTTCAGCCAATCTTTTATTAATAACCTTCCCACATAAACAGAGGTACCCATCACCACAAAATCATAATTTCCAAGCTGCCCTCCTTTGATATTGTCTGACGGAAATACAGGAATATTCAAATCGCAACCAAGCCACTCAGCATATTGTTTTACCGATCCATATTTTCCTTTATAAATGATGACACCTTTCATAATTCTGCTTTTAGTTATAAGGACAAAGTATTAAGCACATTAAAATATTCCACCCTATGCTTTTCTTAATTCACACCAATGCTGCCACAATACTTTTGCAGTTACTGTTCTCCCCTTTTTAATTTTTCATATTCTTTTTCTGCCGTGCTGCTGAACTTGTACACACTCAAATAATTTGAGATGATGCCAATGCCCCAACCAATTGTTGGCCAGATTGGCCAGGGATATTTATTAACTCCGCCGGTAAAAAACCAAATTAACCACAACGAAGCATTGACGATAAGATATGTTGTGAAATGGGTTTTAAACCCTGCCCTTGCTTTAGCCTGGTATCTTTTTGCTCTTTCATTTTTTTTATTTTTCCGGTTGCTAATTTTTATCAAAGCAACTTTATTTAAGCGTGTGCCCCAATGAGCACTGTCAATATTTGTAATGACTGCCATCATTCAAAATACCATAGCCGGCATGTTAATTTCGCAGAACTAAAACAGGAACATTATGACAGAAGATAAACAAACCATCACCAACCTGCACGACCTGCTGGGTTTTGATGCCCGGAGGTTTACGAGTGCAGAAATAGAATTAAAGAATTATTTACCTGAATGGATAAACCATGCTGATTCATTAAAACTAAAAACGGTATTGCAGAGATACTTTGAGTTTGTACAGCAACATGTAAAAATGCTTGAGGGCTTTTTTGAAGTGGAGCAAATCAGTTCTTTGAGTTTAAGTAACAGGATAATGCAGGCTTTTACAGAGGAAGCGACAGAAAAACTTAATTGCTGTGCAGATGCCGCAGTTAAAGATGCCTGCCTGCTGGCTTCTGTACAGGCTATCATTCACTTTAAGATAAGCATGTATGGCAGTGCAGCGGCTTTTGCTAATGCACTGGGTATGGTGCAGCAGGCAAGTGTGTTTCACCAGGCGGAAGTGGATGAAAAGCAAATAGATGATCGCCTTTCGCAACTGGCCGAACACGAAATAAATATACATGCCAAAAGCCCCATAGTATTACCCGGCTAAAAAAATAAAATGACCACACGTTTTGACAGCGAAGTGAATATAAATACCGGCAAAGTAACGGTAGAGGGCGAACTGATCGTTCCTTCTAAGGCAAAAGCAATTGTAATTTTTTCACATGGCAGCGGAAGCAGCAGGTTCAGCAAACGCAACCAGATGGTGGCAAAATATTTACAAAGCAGAAACATAGGGACTTTGCTTTTTGACCTGCTTACTGAGGAAGAAGATATACAATACGCCAACCGTTTTGATACAGCGCTACTTACAAAAAGACTGGCCGGTGCAACTGAGTGGCTGGAAAAATTCCCCGCCGCAAAAGAATGTTGCATCGGCTATTTTGGCGCCAGTACGGGTGCAGCTGCAGCGTTAAAAGCAGCAGCCTTTTTGCCACAGATCCATGCGGTGGTGTTAAGAGGCGGACGACCAGACCTTGCAGGAGATGATTTATATAAAGTAAATGCGCCAACACTCTTGATTGTTGGCAGCCTTGATATAGATGTAGTGCAGCTAAACAGGGAAGCATATACAAAACTGCAATGCGAAAAGAAACTCGAAGTGATTGTAGGTGCGGCACATTTGTTTGAAGAGTATGGTAAAATGGAAATTGTTTCACAACTGGCTTGCAGTTGGTTTGAAAAATACCTGCAGCCTGTTGCAACTGGATAAGAAATATGAAAGAAGATATATAACCACCATTTGCGGATATCAAAAAAATAAAGCAGCATGTTCAGAGACAGATTGGAAGCAGGTATGATGCTTGCACAAAAGTTGAAAAAACACTGCAATGATGCAGGTGTGGTGATGGCAGTGCCACGTGGTGGTGTACCGGTGGCTTATGCTGTAGCAAAAGAACTTGGCTTACCACTGGAAGTTGTGCTGACAAAAAAAATTGGTCATCCGGCAAATAAGGAATATGCCATTGGTGCCGCAAGCCTCAGTGACTATTTTGTGGCGCCACATGATGATGTGAGCGAAGAATATATCCTGGGTGAAGTGAGCAAAATACAGAGCAGTTTAAAAATAATGTATCAAAGATACTTGGGCGGTAGAACACCAGAGAAGATGGAAGGCAAAACTGTGATTGTGATCGATGATGGAATTGCAACAGGCAATACTTTGTTAGCTACAGTAAATGTGCTGCGTAAAAGCAAACCAGCGAAAATTATTATTGGTGCTCCTGTAGCCTCTAAAGGCGCCATAAAAAAATTATCTACAGAAGCAGATGAAGTGGTTGTGGTAATTGTTCCGGAAATATTTAACGGTGTAGGTGCATTTTATAAAGATTTTGAAGAAGTGAGTGATGAAGAAGTGCTCTTCTATTTAAAAAATCTACGTGATCTCAGAATGGCAGGCTAAACGGGTTTCTGCACTTACAATAAAATTATATGTAAAGTAATATTGACTATCATCAACAAACGTGTTGATGCAGCTCATTGCCAGGCAAACCAGTTCAATGTTTCTTTGATGAATAAAATCATTTTAAACTTTTAAATTTTACAATTATGAAAAGCGATTTCCAGATTCAAAAAGATGTAATGGATGAAATTAAATGGGAACCATATTTAAATGCGTCCGAAATTGGAGTGTCAGTAAAAAATGGAATTGTTACACTCTCAGGTATGGTGGATACTTATTCAAAAAAAATATCTGCTGAAAAAGCTGCTGCCCGGGTGGCAGGAGTAAAAGCAGTGGCAGAAGACATACAGGTTGGTATTTCTCCCAGTTTCAAAAAAACGGATGCCGAAATTGCTGAAGCTGTACTAAATACATTAAAGTGGCATAATGCTGTGCAGCAGGAAAAGATCAAGATCAAAGTAGAGGATGGTATTGTGCGACTTGATGGTGAAGTAGAATGGGAGTATCAACGCAGTAATGCAAGATCAGCGGTTGAGCATTTAAATGGTGTTCGTTCTGTGATCAATTCTATCAGGCTCAAACCAGCAGCCACAGCATCAAATGTTCAGCAAAAAATCAATGCTGCCTTTCTCAGAAGCGCTACCATCGACGCTGGAAAAATAACTGCAGCTGTTCATAGTGGAGAAGTAACATTGCATGGCAAAGTGCGTTCAATGGCAGAAAAACAAGATGCAGAAATTGCTGCATGGAATGCACCGGGTGTGGTAAGTGTGGACAGCATGATAGAAATAGAAGCACCTGAATATGCATTTGAAGATGAGTAAGAAAAAAACAATTTTTTTGCCAACTGCCTCAATAATATATTGAGGCAGTTTCCATTTAAATCGTAATGCGAATATTTTTCCCAACCGGTTTATTAGCGGGAACTAATTTATTGTTAGTTAGTGATTTTCTTTCAGCCTTTTATTATTTTACTTCAAGATTGTATCTTAAAGAAATCCTAAGATAGGGATAGGTTTTATTTACATTATTATATTGATTGTAAAAGCCTTTTAATGAAAAATATCCCGGCTCAGCACAGAGTGAAATATTTTTTAGCACCCTGCACCTTACTTCGCCGTTAATAGTATGCAGAAAATAATGTGAAGCATTACCATCCAGTGTTTTCAGCCACCCTCCTCTGTAGTTGATGCCCAAAAAAAGCCGGTTACTAAAACTGACATTGAAGTTCCCATTAAAACCAGCACCCCAGCAATAATCATAATACCTTTCTTTGTATCCATATTCATCCGGCACTGCAGACAATAGTACCAACCCTCCACCTATTGCTGTATTAATTTTCACTTTTGAGGTTACCAAAAATATTGAGTACAAGCTAAGTCTCACACTTTGTGCACTATAAAAAAAAGCTTCGTTATGTATAAAGTCATAGTTAGCCGATAGTAGGGCAACCTGTTTTTTTTTATTATGTGAACTTAATTGCCAACCTCTTAATGATCCATAAATACTTACGATATTAATTTTGGAGCTGTCATCATTCCCAAATTCCACATTAATTAAAATATTGCTGAAAGTTGTTTTGTAATTTTCAAATACGGAGCCATAGTTAAGCCTTACACGTCCATGAAATACAAAATTATTAGTAATACTATTAGCCCTGAATTTTCTTATACCTATATCAAATTCTGTACTCATTGCTGTGCTGTCTCTCAGCGACCTGGCTGGTATAGTATTCCATTTCTTGTCCAGTAACCCGTTAAGGCCACCCATGGGATTTATGATCAGGGCCGCTATGTTAGTCACCTGTTTTTTCCTGCCATTCATATGATTATTGATCATCCTGTTTGAGAGTCGGTAGATCATCTCTCCCAATACTATTCCACCAAAACTGGTATTGATAAGATCATTTGGTGCCGGTGCCTGGTTTTCTGCCACCGTTTCCCAAATATAACTACCTGCAACGGTTGCCAGTGATGACTGCCAGAAGTTATAACCGTTTGTTCTAAAGGCGTTAAAATAAAAACTGCCGTGGTAAGGATGCCCAAACTGGTTGGTGGTAAATCCGTCACCATCCCATGCCCAGTTTTTTGGATTAAGATTATAACCAAGCGTATGCAGAGATATCTTTGTGTAATCTACATGCCGGATATATTCATCAATTATCCACGGGGTTATCTCTGCCAGCAGTAACTCCCCACTGGCCCGCCCGAATTTTTTTTTAATAAACGTATCAGGCAATATCTTTAGAGATGTGCAAACAGTTGCAGGCTGTTTTGCAGCAATAACATATTGCTGTGCAAACAGGGGAATATCAAAACTGATAAACAGAAGGCATATAAGCAATTTAAAAGACCAGCGAAGCATTATTCATTTTGTTTAGTATCCTTCAATGCAAAGTCAGTTGGAAAAAGCATCTCATTTAAAATTATTCCAAACTAAAGAAAAGCTTAATCAAAAACCGTGATGGCAATCATGCGGTTGATTGAGTGCTGTCATCTCACTCTTGTACTATTGCTTTTGTGTTATGAAACTTTGTATTGAAAAAAAATGGCAGTATAGTTTGGATGGATTAGTTTATTGTTAAAGAAAGAAGTGATTTTTAAACAAGACCTTAAAAGCTTCTTAATACAACAAAATACTTTGTCATACTATCCAATAAAGTGCATCACTATTTAAACTTCTCAGGGATTTGTATAATCTCAAAACCTTAATGTTGCAAATACAGGCAAATGGTCGCTTGATTTGGAGTCTCGAACAACATAAGCGTTCACGGCTGTAAATCCACTGGAAAACAAGTAGTCATTAGTTGGTTTTACAAGTCCCAGAAGTGCCTTAGCGGTGCTGCCAACCCCAGATGTTGACCAGTCAAAACCATTGTCTTTGAATTTCGTTACAACTGAATGGGCATATTTTGGGAATGCCGTATTAAAATCTCCGCCTATTAAAACATAGTCATAATGCGTCGACTGTTGCCTGGCATAATTTACAATGGAATCAACCTGGTCCATTCGCATTTTCCTGCTCATCGCCACAGTTTCTGTATGAACGCTTAATACCAATATTTTCCTTTTATGAATAACTACTTCGCCAATGCTTACTGCACGGCGCTGCTGGTTCTGCCATTTGGCGTGAGGCAGTATCAATTTTTCGGGATGTTGTATCGTCCCTGTGGTTAAAATAGCATTACCAATATTTTTTTTATCCGCCCTGTCGTATGCGATGGGAATGTACAGGTAATTCAAGCCTAAATCTGCAGCAATGGTTTCAACACCTTTTTCATCCATTTCCTGCAACAGGTAAATATCAACAATCGATTTCTTCTTTAACTCCTGAAGTTCCGAGACCGCCATATCAATTTTCCTGGCTTTTTTAATGTTAAATGTTACCACTGTAAGCGAATCAAGTACTTCCGGGGATGGAATAACTTTATTATCGGAATAAAAAAATGGTTTGTCAGTATCGCCATAAAAGGAAAGTGAACGGCAGGAATACAGCAAGGCTGGAAACAGAATTATAGAACAGTATTTCAATAAGTGATTGAGCATCTAATTTAAATAAATATAAGAGAACACAGTTTGTGAAATGCCAAAGATCAAGGCAATGAACACGACAATAAATTTACAAAATATCTGACAGGGAGTTCGATATTTTAGCTAACTGAATGAACCGGCAAATAGTATTGGCCCCCTCTTTTCTTCCGTATTTTTATAACTGAAGATATTTGCATTCGGGCTTGTTCTTTTCACCCGTCTTATAGCCATAATCCCACCATTGCTTCATCAAAACAGGGTCAAATATCAGTGAGTTGGTTGTTAATTCTTCTTCGGGGTAATAAAAATTCAGTTTGATTTTTTTGTTCAAACCTTCCAGCCTGCCAATAATAAGGTCATCGGTTACTATCTGGTTGAGCATAAAAGAAAATACCCTGGAGGTAAGATCTAAAGCATTCCGGACGGGTAATTTTTTTTCCGGGTTTTGATTTGTCTTTAATACTATGATGTCAAGATCAGTGGCTCCTTTCTGTATGGCCTGGTATATTGGAACAATATTGCCCATCCCTCCGTCGGCATATTCGAAGCCATTTTTGCAGACGAGACTCATGAAGGGCACCAGGGAAGCGGAAGCCCATATCCACTCACAAAAATCTGTATAGTTGCAATCTTTTGCTTCTTTATATTCAACTCCCATAGTATTTAAATTGGATACCGTTATAGTCACATCATTCTTCCTGATACTTTCAAAATCATTTTCGGTAATATTATTAAAGATCAGGCTCCTGAGGTTTTCACTTTCGCCAAATGTTTTTTTGCCTTTCAAAAACATTTGTAAAATACCCCGGTGGTTGATCTTTGTTTTGTAAACGCCATTAACCTTGTTTAAGAGAAAAGGGCAATTATTGAAAATGTCTTTTTGGGTAACACTAGTAAACACTTTTTTTAATTTTTCAATTTCGCCAATAGAAAGTAATGGAACCAAAAGGCTGCCGGTTGAGCTGCCGATGAAAATTTTATATTCCTGTTTGCAAACTTTTAGCAGGTATTCTGCAAGTCCTCCGGCGAAGGCGCCTTTACTGCCGCCTCCTGAAATTACAAGTGCTTTCATTGTATGTATTCAAATATTAGAAAAACAAAATACCGGTAAAGCGTTACAAATTATCCTGATGATGCTCAAAGTGATGACTGACACTTGTCAGTTCATATTCGCATTATGATCATGTACATTGTTTAATATTAGCCTTCTCTTTACATACAGTCATTTTTTCAAAGCACTGCATAACAGTCTAAAATTATAATTATGTGTTTTTCAACGGGTGCAAGTTTTGCAGCAGGAACAGTTTTGCTGGCTGCAGGTATTCTTTCAATAAAAAAAGTAAGTACAGCTCCATATATCCTGTTTGCATGCATACCGCTGCTATTCGCTGTACACCAATTTGCAGAAGGGTTTGTATGGCTTTCGCTTACGAATCCAAACTACTCAAGGTGTGGTCCTTATGCAACGAGGCTCTTCCTCTTTTTGCACAAGTGCTTTGGCCGGCACTGGTACCTGTATCAATACTGATGATGGAAAAAGATCATTCCAGGAGGAAGATGCTTGTCATCCCGGCTGTAACGGGTATCCTGATTTCAATTTATCTTTTAGGATGCCTTATTATTTTCCCGGTGCAGGCTGAAATACGCACCAGTCATATTCACTACCAGTTAAACTTCACGGTAGCCTCTGCGTGGTTCAGCGGAGTTCTTTATTTTATACCAACTGTGCTGCCGTTCTTTATTTCAGGTGTTAAAAAAACGCTGCTTTGGGTATTGTTATTTTTTCATCTTACCTTTTTACGAAGTTATATTTTGATGAAAATATTATTTCAGTATGGTGTTTTTCTGCAGCCATTGCCAGTGTAATAGTGCTGGCGATATTACCCGTAGCTACAGAACCTGCAACAGCTATAAGGGAAAAACATTCAATACCCGGATCATTATAAATTATTACCTCCGTTAATTTCCATGACCACTCTCAATAATTTCAATGACCACCGTCGTTGTTATCCGACATCTTAAAAAATACTTTTGTGCTACAAACAATAATTAAAAACAATTAAAAAACAAGGAGGTTAACATGACAACACAAGCATTAGCAAAAACAGGCTCAAGAACCCCATCATTATTTTTTAATGATTTTTTTTCTCCCTTTAATGATTGGTTTGACGGGGGCAGTGCATTGAGCAGGGAAATGACGGTACCAGCTGTAAACATTACCGAACAAAAGGATGACTACAAAGTTTCGCTGGCAGCACCGGGTTTGAAAAAAGATGATTTCAACATTAATGTGGAGGGTAACATGCTCACCATCAGTTGTGAAAAAGAGGAAAAGAAAGAAGATAAAGATGGACGTTACAACCGCAGGGAATACAGCTACTCTTCTTTTGCAAGGAGTTTTACTTTACCAGATGAAGTGAACAAGGAAAAAATTGATGCCAGGTATGAAGATGGTGTTTTAAAAATAGTTTTACCTAAAAAAGAAGATGCAAAAAAAATGACTCTCAGCAAACATATTGCAGTTAAATAAAAAGTCATTTTCATCTTACTGCTCCGCCATTCATTAAAGATTGGTGGGGCATTTTCTCTGCACCTACCTCTCATCGAGAAAAATGCTATAGCTAAACCGATAATGCAATTCTCACTCATAATGACCTGCACATGGAATTGCAGGCAATTAAATTAAAAAGCTGTCCTGAATCATAGTAATTATTGACGGCTAACATTTTCTGGCAAACATGGTGCTATTACTTTTGTTTTTTGTTACAGGTTTTTCACAGGATATTAGACTTAAAACAGGGCTGGATTTTTATCCTGGCCCTCTTTTTATTTTTACATACTACTACAGGCATTTTTCTACAAAGGAAATATCCATTGCTGGCTATCGGGGATTGTAATGAAATGGATTCAATACACTCTGCACTTTACGGAGCATATCTTCTCCTGAAAATGGCTTAACGATATAGTCATCAGCACCCATCTCCAGGCCCTTAACAATCTCTTTCCTTTCTGCAGATGCAGTAAAAAATATAAACTTGGAATGGTTTAGTGCAGGTTCTTTCCGAACAAGTTCCAGCAAAAGGTACCCATCCATTACTGGCATCTGAATATCGCATAAGATCAAATCAGGAATTTGTTCAAGCGCAATATCTAAACCTTCTTTTCCATTACAGCCTGTTATTATCCTGTAATTGCTTAACTCAAGTATTTCAGTTGTGTTTTCCCGAATGGGGCCATTATCCTCCACTACAAGAATGAGATTCTTCATAATTGAGAGGCTTTGTTTAAATTGAACAAGGAAAGTTAGCCATAATAATTAAACAAAAACTCTTTATTTCCACAAGTTTGCAGGAGCGGTTGAACTCCCGCCTGGTAATTATCTTTAAGAGTGAAGAAGCTACTAAACATTCTATATTCCCATGAAACACCAATAGTGTTGATTAAATTGGAGGTAATTACAGCAGCCGGAGCTTTGCTGTCATTAATCTTAAATATTCGAACATCACTGGCACTTCTGCTTTCTCGAGATACGGAATGCTATTTTTTTGCCTGATTCTTTTCAACCTCTTTCTTTTTTTGCTTTTCCAATTTTTTGAAGTACCCACTAAAGAAAATGCTGTGCTTTAATGCTTCCATATTCTGATTGTAGCCATCGGTTCCCGTTGGATATAATTGTATTTACCACTTTCCATTTATTTTTTATAAACAGTATAAAAGATGCGGAGCTGAAGTTGAGTGGAATGGAAGACAGGATTTCCTTCTTCGCTTTGCTAAAATTTATTTCGCAATAAGCTTTGGCAAAAAGAATGCTTTTTCTTTCTGTTTCACCTCTGTATAGTTGAAAGATTGAATATGCACCGTTATTTTTTTTGACGGCTTCCTGGCGTGTTCCTGGTGCAATTGCAAATCACGTTTTTCTCCTGCCGCCCTGTAAGCAGTTTTTATTTCCCGGTTGATTTTTAGTTTTTGATTGAAAGCTACATCTCCGCTACGCATTCTCAAAAAAGCACGGAGTTTTTTGTAGGTTACCCGGAACATATGAATGCTTTCCATATCAAAACGGGCAGCAGCCTTTTCTCCGGATCTCATCAGTATGCTAAGGAAGTTATTGGTGATTAAGTTTATATCCCGCCTTTACATTTTCTTACGTTTGTAAATTTTTTAGCCGCAGGTTGCACAGACTTAATTCAGGGAAGTTTATTCATGTAAGGCTAATACCGGCACATGACTATGCAATACCAGCCGCTTTGTATGGCTTTTATGGATCAGTTTATCAAGAAGACTATGACGCTTAGGCAACACGACCAACAAATCAATTTTATTTTTTTCGGCAAAATCCATAATTCCTTCATCCACATTTTCGGCTTCAATAAAATGATAATCTGGTTTCATATCCCTAAGCATATCCTGCAGCACACCAGATTGAAAAACTATATCAGGGTCAAATGTTTCTTTTTTGCCAATATTGAGTATATGCAGGCTGGCATTAAACTCTTTTACAAAGTCTCTCAAATCATCTGCCGGCAAAAGTTCATTTACTTTTTTCAAATCACAGGCAAGGCCTATTTTTTTTATCGAGGAAAAAGAAGCACGGGTTGGAACAGTGATCAATGGCCAGTTTAGCTTTTTCATGGCATGCACAGTGCGGCTACCAAAAACTGCTCTCTCAGCAGCAGTAGTACCCTGGCTCCCCATAATCACCAGGTGAGGTTTTACTTTATTACATATTTTTTCAAACTCCGTAAAAAAATCACCCACCGCTATTTTTGAATCAATGTTGATTTTTCGTTTTGATTTATGCGCCAGTTGTTGTTCCAGAGCCTTCATATTTTTTTTTGCATCTTCCATCAAATCATCTGCCAAAACCGGTATTACCATACCATCGTAACTGACAGGTAATTGCCATACATTCACGAGCAGTAAATCTGCATGCAAGGAAACGGCCATATCAGTAGCATACAAGGCTGCATTGGTTGCGGCGCCTGAAAAATCGGTGGCTGCTATTATTGTCTTCATATAAAATTATTTTGTGTTTAATAATATTGTATCAATGCGATATGTTCATAATTATCGAGTATTCCTAAATCCACAAATTCCACATCTCCTCCGCCTGCAAGCACTTTTTCAATCACATCATCCACCGCGTCTTTTATAAAAAAAGATTGCTGCCCCTGTGCTGTTGTCTTATCTATTTCTTCATTTGTAACGTCCTGTGCCTGGTACATATAATTTTTCTCCACTACCAGGAGCCGACCTTTCCGGTTACCAGCTTCCTTCCATACTTGCTTTATACCTGTGGTTAATTTCCCGGCGCTCCTTGCAGCATCAAGGTGCTGAAGCAGATCATGCTGCTTTATGCTTTTCCAGTCCTGAACATACGGAGCTATTTTCTCTCTTAATATTGCGTCCGTTGCATCTTCATAACTACCATGTATGTATTGAATGATGCTGTCACTATTATGCGTTATTTTTTTAAAATGCCCCATAACTTTTTTATCTCCCATTACCAACACAGGCAATGAAGTAGATTTTAAAAGAAGTGAGAGTGTATTGTCAGCATGCCTCAGGAATTTCTCCAGGTGCACTTCACGTATTTCCTCATTATCAGAAAAATTGGCAACTTTTTCAGGCATGTCCATATTGTAACCTATGATGTTGGCTGCACTGTTGGTAGTGAGACGGATAAATTCAGTTATATTACCAAGATATATTTTCGCAATATTTTTTGATAATATCATTAAAAGGTATTTATGTATTTCTTTTTTACTGTAGACCAGGTCTCTTATTTCAAAAGAATCGTCAATGATTATCTTCTCTTCTACCGGCAAATCGAGGTAATAAATCTTTTCCACTACCGGTGATACAAAAACAGCAATGCTTTTTTTATGGGTATTATAATTGATGGTCTTCAGAATATTTTTAATTTTCAACAAAACCGGCATTGCTTTTTCTTCGGGATAAGTTTTTATCAGTTCCTCACTCACTTTTGCAACCATCACTTTCAGTTGGTACTCCAGTTCCGCTTTCGCATTCATTTTTGGCTCAAATGGAAAGATGAGCGATACACAGGGCAGGTACTTTACCGCCTTCATCACTGTATCAAATTCCCGGTAGGTAGTCTGGTACATATCGTTAATTTTTCACAAATCTATTTCAGCCCTAAACAAAAAAACATGACAAGCATCAGCTGAATATTTGATAAGCATCAACAACTTTGCTATACCGCCAAAAATCACTCTATCCAAATGCAATTAAGGGGTTAGATTCTATGAAACGCTTTACTATTCTGGCGACAGAAAGCTGCCTTAATTCAAACTTTATTTTTTTCCTGCAATAGATTTACAACGCCTCCGGTAGTTATTTTATAAGCTTTTGTATTTAATAGTTTGACAGGTATAGCTGATTGGTTTGATCGGGTAGCAGTTTGCTAATCAAAGTTTCCGCATGCTTCCGCTTGTCTAACTAATTGTTTATTTGTTTCTCTATCTGATACATTTGACGAGCTGGATAATTTCAAATTGTGTAATGGTTCGTACCAACGTTTTCCATCATCGTATACACTTAACCTTAATGAAATAGTGCTAGCAGAGTTCTTCCGTTTTCTTAAAACTATGGTAGAATACCCACGGAACAAAAAATGAGCAAATAAAAAAACCTCCTAAATTGAGGAGGTCTGTGCCCGAGACTGGATTCGAACCAGCACGCCGTTTCCAGCGCCACCACCTCAAGGTGGTGCGTCTACCAATTTCGCCACCCGGGCAATCTATCCCGGCAGATGGGATTAAGGGCTGCAAATATATATTGAATGAATGAAAACAGAAAAAAGATAAACTGGCTAAAAAATTATTGCTATTTCTTTAATACGATCCTGAAAGTAGTTCCCTTGCCAGGCTCCGAATTTTTTACAAACAATTCCCCTTTGTGATATTGCTCCATTATTCTTTTAGCTAAACTTAACCCAAGCCCCCACCCTCTTTTTTTGGTGGTAAACCCCGGTTTAAAAACTTTTGCAATGTTTTGCTTGCTGATGCCTTTGCCTGTATCAGTAATATCAATAATTACCTGTGTGGTTTCATTTTTTATATTGATGCTGATACTTCCTTTACCTTCCATTGCATCTAATGCATTCTTTAATAAATTTTCAATTACCCAATCGAATAATGGGCCATTGATGAGTGCAGTGATTTCCTTTTCTCCATTCGTGTTGATGCTGAAGCTAACTTTTTCAGGCGCCCTGCGTTTTATGTAATTCATCATCTCACTAACCTGTGCCACAATATTTTTCTCTTCCAGTTGTGGTGTGCTGCCGATCTTTCCAAAACGGTCACTTACTAATTTCAGCCGGTCAACATCCTTCTCCATTTCAGTTACAATTTTTTCATTGGCTGTATTTTCTTTCAATAACTCTACCCAACCCTGCAGTGAAGACAATGGCGTACCTAACTGGTGGGCAGTTTCTTTTGCCATGCCTGCCCAAACCTGGTTCTGTGTTGATTTATTTCTTGTACTGATGGTAATCAGCATAATGATGATAAACATTGCTACAATAAACAACTGTATCAAGGGATAATAACGTACTTCCTTTAAAAGCTTTGAATCACCATAATAATATTTGTTTACCAACAAAGGCTCTTTGCTTATTTCAAGTATGATAGGGTCATGCAGCCCTTTAAATTCCTGAACTAATTTCTTAAGATAGTTGCTGTCTTTTTTTATTTCGCTGCTATCAAGATTAAGTCCCTGGCCAGAAGGATTATCTTTTTCATCTGTTTCAATAATAGGAATATCAGTATTGTGAGAGGCGATTGTATTGGTAAGGTCAATAGCGGCCTGCTCGTTTACCACAGCCCTTGTTTGCAGCGATTGCACCCACACATCCACTTTCTCTCTTTCATCATGTGCAATTTTTTTTGCCAGGTAATTGGAGTAAAAAATGGTGCCGGTAACAATGGCAATAGCAACAATTGCCAAACCTGTGCGCCAGTTTAAAAGCTGTGAGAACATGTGCTAAAAATAAGCATTAATATAAAAGCAAAAAGCTAAATGCCATTTCAAAACTGATAAATGATTTATGTTTGTATAAATCATCGCAGGTCAATACATACATGGAGCAGGTATATAATTCAAATAACAATGCTGAATCCTCTTCCCTTTGGTGGCAGTTGTTATTTTTAACTGGAACGGAAAAAAATACCTGCAGCAATTTTTACCTGCACTGCTGGCATCCTCTTATCCCAATAAAAAAATAATTGTTGCAGATAATGCCAGTACCGATGATTCAGTAAACTATCTCTGTGCACAATTTTCCTTCAGTGGAAATTATTTGCAATACCAGCAATGAAGGTTTTGCCAAAGGATATAATTCGGCTTTAAAAAAAGTAAAAGCGGATTATTATGTTTTATTAAACAGTGATGTGGAAGTAACACACAAACTGGATCGAACCCATCATTAGCCTGATGGAAAATGATAAAACCATTGGCGCCTGTCAGCCAAAAATCAGATCATACAACAAAAGAACGCATTTTGAATATGCCGGTGCCTGTGGTGGATGGATAGATGAATTTGGTTATCCTTTTTCAAGAGGAAGAATTTTTGATATTGCAGAAGAAGATAAAGGACAATATGATAATGCAGAACCCTGCTTTTGGGCAAGTGGCGCTGCTTTGTTTGTAAGATCAAAATTATATCATGCAACTGGGTGGTTTGGATGAATATTTTTTTGCCCACCAGGAAGAAATTGATTTTTGCTGGCGGTTGCAACTGGCAGGATATAAAGTATATGTTCAGCCAGCATCTGTAGTTTATCATATTGGTGGCGGCACTTTGCCAAAGGAAAATAACCTGAAAGTATTTTTAAACTTCAGGAACAACCTGATTATGCTGGCGAAAAATTTACCTCTTAACGAAGCAGTATGGAAAATTCCTTTCACGCATTCATGCTGGATGCTGTAGCGGCATGGAAAGGACTGTTGAGGGGAAACGGTGGTTATTTTGTCGCTATTGCAGGGCTCATGTTCATTTTGTAAAATGGATCTTTTTTGATCAAAAGAAATCTGTATTTCCCGTTTCAAAAAAGGGAAACTAGATGGATTGTATCAAGGATCTGTCGTATGGCAGCATTTTGTAAAAGGCAAAACAAAGTTTTCCGAAATTGTTTTTGGTAAATAATTTTTTTTCAAACCCAAACCTTATTTTTGCAACCGTAAATCATTTATATGCAACCAGAATTTATTGACAACAAGCATAAAGATTTTGCCCACAACTGGGTTTCTTCATCCCGTTTTCTCTTTTTCTGCCAGGTTTTTTTATTGCTGGCTTTTATTTTAGGTGGTTGCTATGGTTTGTATACCCACAGGTATAAGGGCAAACCTGATGTAGCTGTTCCTGAAAGCACCCAATACAACCCTAAATACAAATAAAATTTTTTTGTATTGTAAGTGTAACACCCTTATTTTTGCAATCCCAAAAAACAAAAAAGTTCTTTACAGTTGAAAGTTTCAGGTTTAATAGTTAAGGTTATTTCAACTTTAAACGTTGAACTTCAAACTATAATGCGGAAGTAGCTCATTTGGTAGAGCACGACCTTGCCAAGGTCGGGGTGGCCGGTTCGAGCCCGGTCTTCCGCTCAGAAAATTATCCCGACATTGTTCGGGATTTTTTTTCAATACAATGTGTCACTCGGGTGGTGGAACTGGTAGACACGCAGGACTTAAAATCCTGTTCCCCGCAACGGGAGTGTGGGTTCGATTCCGTTCCCGAGTACTACAAGCCCCGATTTTAATCGGGGCTTTGTTATTTCCATCAAAATGGTTTTAATGTAGAACTCTATAATCTGTGCAAGTTCAACCTTCCCCACCTACCTCAAGTCCATCGTTTCCAACAACAGGTTCCACCGGCACATCCTCATCCTGGAAACTTTCTTTCACTTCTTCTTCAATCTCATCCTTCTCCTCTTCTTCTTTTTTATTTAACTCAGGTGCGTCTTTATCTATAATTACAGTTCTAATTTCATCTTTTATTTCACCCACGCTTGATTTTTTATCTAACGGGTTGTTGGTAGTATTCTGCATGACTTAAGTTTTTGTTTGTTTTTTTGAACGCCAAATGAATGCCAGAAAAAATGTAGCTTAAAAAATGGCAGGACTTTACCCGGAGTAGAAAATATCCCCTTACTTAACAACAATGGCATCGGTTTGGAGACATCAAAAGTACCGGCAGCAGGCGCCACAGCCATCGTTCCTGTGAGGGATATGGAGAAAGCAACAAAGAACTTACTGGATGTTCCCAATGAGTTTTCCCCTAAGTCTTGTGAATAATTACGTTTCATAAAACATCCCAAATGATTTAACATTGTGAAATGAGAGAGGCCCTGAAGAATTTATTCAGTAATACAATAGTTGTAGAAAACGGTGACAAGTACAATTATTCTGTCAAACCGTTTGATCTTACTAATAGTTTAGGGAATGGGATTGCCCTTTTACAGCAGTATAGTTTTTCAATAGCCGGGTCAACTAATGACAGCACTGAATATAAATTATACAAAACAAAAGAAGGAAACTGGTATGATCTTGATCCCGCTGGCGCTTACGCAGACAGTGCTGTTGTAAGAATGCTTAAATCTGCCATTGACAAAAAAGAAGCGGAAGAACTGGCAGAATAGTTCCCTGCCAGGCAGGCTTTACCAAATGTAAATGAAGTACTGTTACCTTAACTGGTACAACAGGTTAAGGGTTAATAATTTATTATTGTTTTTGTTGTTTATATTTCCCATACAGGTTGACCGTAAACCATGCTGGTAAAATAAGCCAACAGTTATTTTATTATGACGGTATTTTATTCCCGTAATAAAACGGTAGTCAATATTTCTTACCCGTACATCAAATGTTTCAACGGCGCTGCAGCAAATTGCTGTTACCAGCATTTTTAATATATTCATCTTCTTCATTCGTATTGTTTAAAATTGTTTAAAAATGATCCCGGGATAGTGTACACTTACTGGTACGCTTTTTTTATTCCACCTGTTGGGAATGAAGAAAATATTTTTTCAGAATAAAAACTGCACTCAAAGGCAGCTTATACAGGCTTTGTAATTCAACAATTTGTTATCGCCTATCTTTACCGCCTTCTGTAAGAAGTATATTATTTGTCGCCTCTAAAAAAAATATACCAGGCCATCATCAATTACCTTCGCACAAAACTGAGCAGGGTACAGTTTGTGATGGTGATCGCTACATTAGTGGGCCTGGTATCTGGCCTTGCTGCAGTGCTGTTGAAAATACTGGTACATTATCTTCAGCATTGGATCGAATCCATTCCTGTTACCCGTTACGCTTATTTGCTTTTTCCGGCAGTTGGTTTGGTTGTGTGTGTGTTTATTGTTCGTCATTTTTTTGGCGGACAAATTGAAAAAGGCATTGCAATGGTATTAAAAGCAATTGCCCGTAAATCATCTTTTATTCCTTTAAGCCATACTTACCTGCATGTTGTTACAAGTTCTGTTACTGTAGGATTAGGAGGCTCTGCTGGTTTGGAAGCGCCAATTGTTGCAACAGGTTCTGCGGTGGGTTCAAATCTTGCCCGTATCAGTGACCTGAACTACCAGGAACGTACATTGGTAATTGCCTGTGGCGCTGCGGCTGGTATATCTGCCGTTTTTAATGCGCCCATTGCAGGAGTAATATTCGCTATCGAAATATTGCTGGCCGAAACAGTGGTGAGTTATTTTATTCCATTGATCATTGCTTCTGTTGCAGGTGTATTGTGCTCAAAAATTATTTTGAAAGAAGAAACACTCTTCAATTTTATTTTAAAGCAAAATTTTGATTACAATAATGTACCCTATTATGTTTTACTGGGAGTATTGGCCGGTTTTGTTTCCCTGTATTATGCAAAGGTTTTTAAAGCGGTGGAAGGCAGGTTGCATCATTCAAAAATGAATGCGTACATGAAAGCAATGATGGCCGGAGTGATATTAATGGCGATGTGTTTTTTATTTCCTCCACTATTTGGCGAAGGATATACCAGTGTGAAAGCTGTGGCAAATGGCACCTTAAATACATTCACAGATAATAGTCGCCTTTTTTCATTGCTGAATGATAACTGGAGCCTGTTTGCTTTTACAGCACTCATTGTTTTATTCAAGCCCATTGCTGCAGCAGTGACTATTGGCGGCGGTGGTAATGGTGGCAATTTTGCTCCATCCTTATTTACCGGTTCTTATCTCGGTTTTGCATTTTCAAAATTGCTGAACAACACTCCCTGGATAAAAATACCTGAAAGTAATTTTAGTTTGGTGGGAATGGCAGGCGTATTAAGTGGCGTAATGTATTGCCCGTTAACAGCAGTTTTCTTAATTGCAGAGATCACCAATGGTTATGAATTGTTTATTCCACTGATGATCGTTTCTTCCATTTCATTTTTTATAGTAAAAAGTTACCAGCCGTTTTCAATGGAAACAAAAAAGTTGGCCATGGAAGGACAGATATTCACTCATAAAAAAGAAAAAAACATTCTTACTTCCATCAGGCTTGGCGAAATGCTGACAGACACTTACGAGACTATACAAGTTGATAAAAGATTAAAAGACCTGATAGAAATAATCAAACGCAGTGAGAAAAATATATTTGCTGTGATAGATTCTAAAGAGCGGTTTGTGGGCATCATAGAACTAAATGATGTAAAGCAAAAGATATTTCATCCTGAACAGTTTGAAAAAGTATCTGTGAAATCACTGATGAAAAAGCCGGCCACTGTATTGAAAGAAGATGAGGACATGCATTCGGTGATGGAAAAGTTTGACATAAGCCATAGCTGGTACCTTCCTGTATTAAACAGCGAAAGAAAATTCATGGGCTTTATCTCAAAAACAAAACTGTTTGATAAATACCGTGAAATACTATCCCAACAGGCCGGCGATCTGTATGAATAAAGTTTTAAAATACATACGCCACATGCAGCATCATCCTGTTATTTGCCTTTACAAAACCGCTTGCTAAATTTTGAGATAACGGTGTTTGCCAGTTAGCACCCATGGCAAATTTTTTATAACTGGCTTCTGCTCCCACTCCACCAAGCAATAATTGCCCGCCGGAAAGATCTACTGCAAAATGATTGTCTATATCCTTTTGTGCTCTTTCAAACTGGACACCTATGTTAGGTGCAAGACCAAGTTTTTTAAATTTGAATTTGTAATAGAACTGCGTGGTCAATGTAAACTTATTGCCGTAAGTATAATCATATTTATTATTACCATTAAACTTATACGTTGCCGAAGCATTAAGGCCTGCATCCTGCAATCTTATATCATACATTGCTGCAAGTAAGTAATCAACACTACCAGTACCCAATTGAAAGAGATTAGTATTCTGTGAACCGGTGATACTTTTATCAGAAGGATTGTATTCCCCCGTTGGTAATTTAATTCCTCCACCAACCCAAAGGCTTTGCACCAGCAACCTGTTCTTTTTTAATGTATTCTTTTTATACAGCAGTTGATAATACCCGTTAACAGTAATGTCGCCAATCCCGTTTTTTTGACTGGCTGCTGTATGGCTACTCTTTTCGCTAAAATTATATGGCAGCGACAGTAACACACGGTATTTATTTTTGAAAGACCATGCTCCCCATAATTCTGTAACGCTGTACTTTTCTTTGGTGGTTAAATAGGTGGAACTTCCATTTACGCCAAGATGCGTATATAAAGAATTGAACCGGTAACGTACACCAAATATGTGTTTATAAAACTCCGGCAAGATGCCGATATAACCATTGCCCACACCGCAGCCGCAAATATCACAGGCCTTTGTTGTGAAGGCTATTGTGATTATAAATATTGTTATAATTATTTTTTTCATAAAAAATTATTGCTCTGATAATTTTTTGTCAGTAACAAAAAATTTATCGTTGAGAGTGTTTAAAAATAAAAGCAATTTTGTTTTTTCATCAGCAGTAAAAGCAATGCCAGGCCTTGTGTTTTGCTGTAGCAAAGGATCAAGGTTCTGGAATTGGTTGATGCCGGTTTCATAATGATTCAACACACCTTCCAAAGTAAATATTCTTCCATCATGCATATAAGGTGGCGTGTAATCAAGATTGCGAAGGCTCGGCACTTTAAATTTAAACCTGTCGTTTTCATTCAAGGTAATACTGAAGCGGCCAACATCCCCAACTGCATTTAATGAAAGCCCGTTGCTCCTGAAAGAATTGTCTGTAAACAATGGCTCTGTATGACAGGCACTGCATTTTTGTGTAAAAATAGCATAGCCTTCAGCTTCATCATTGGTAAAAGAAGATTGATTACGCATCACACTATCATACTTTGAATTATCGCTCACACACATCACAACAAACTGCGACAGTGCTTTTAAAAAATTAGCCGTTGTGATATTCTCTGTACCAAAAGCATTTTTAAACATGGAAGGATATTGCGGATGCCTTTGCAGTTTGTTTAACACATTCGCCATCGTATCACCCATTTCCACATGATTGGTGATAGGCGCTATGGGTTGCAGGTCAAGATCAGTTATTCCTCCATCCCACATAAACGTATTGCTCCAGGCAAGATTCATCACAGGTGTGCTGTTCCTTGTACCAAGCTGATCGAAAATGCCATGGCTTACTTTGTGGCCATGTTGTGTAAAGGCAGATGTTTGAATATGGCAACTGCCGCAACTGATAGTGTTGTTAGCCGAAAGGATGGGATCATAAAATAATTTTCTACCGAGTTCAAAACCTTCTTTAGTAACCGGGTTGGTTTCAAAATGATACGCAGGCTCTGGAAAGTAAGCAGGTTTTTTAAACCCTTCAAATGCTTCAATAACTTCTTTCTTGCAGGCAACAATGCCAGCAAGAAAGAAGAATATTATAAGCCAGTACCTTTTATTCATTGTAATTAATTCTCTGTGTGATCGTGTTTAATCATCGTTGCATAATTATTGGCAATAGTGGTGCTGAACGGATCAACCATTACCATTGCATGATCGGTAATACTAAAGTTACTGCTTCCGTTAAACACTTTAAGAACATCCAGCATCAGGTGAATATTGGTCTCTTTGCCTGTTTTTATTTTTGGGGTACCCCTTGCGGTCAGGTCAAGCGAAACAGTTTTGATATTGTTGATAGTTGGAGTTGACATGCCACCAAAAAGGCCAACATGATACATATAATCACCCATCATAGAAGCAGGTGATGTGCCTTCCATCTTAAAGAAAATATAACCGCTGTTCCAGCTCCAGTACATATCAGCACCTGCTCCAGTTGGGTCAAGCACGCCGGTGCGTTGGCTTATATCTTTTGTATTGCGAAGGCTGTCCACGCCCAAAGTAAAAGTCAATGTCTTATACTCTCCTTCAGGAATCCTCAAAACAGGTTCATGAGTTGATTCATTGTTCTTCATCAATTAAAAAATAACAACTGTCTTGTGGAACTGTATATTCTGTTCCATTTACATTGGTAAGTTTAAAATTGCTTACATAATATTTAAGCTTTGAAACTTTAAAAGTTTCTCCTGATTGGTTGGTATAATTTCCAGTAATTAATTCAAGGTCAGCTGCACCTGCTACGTTATCAAACTCAATTGATAACTCAGCTTTTTTGCTACTATCATATTCAGAAGGTGTAACGGTTTCTTTTTTACAGGAAGCGAATAAAGCCCCTGCTGCTAAAACAACAATAATATTTTTCATTATCAGTATTAAATTAAAAGTTTTTAAAAAATTGGATGACGCTTTCGTAATTGATGTACAATATGGCAACTGCTATCAATACAAGCACAGCCTGTATGCCTTTTTGTATATTTTTAATTACGGAAAGCCTGTTTGCATGGCGAACCATAATTATATGTTTAAGTAAATAGGAACATTGCATTAGGTAATGCAACGAAAAATAATGATGGTGGGTTGCTTACACGTTGCAGCCTGGTGGATGGAAAAATGCACGGGGCATTTGTACAGCTTTGCTTGCAGTTATAGAAGGATAAACAGTATTAACAGGTTGAATGTTGAAAGAAAGTGTGGTGAAGAATGACCTTGAAGAAAGTACTTCGTCTTTGTTATCTGCTTTTCTTTCGGGGTTTTGTTTGTCTTTATTCTCTTCCTGCTTCAATTTCTTCATCACCTGGCATTTACCATTGCAATTCATTTTTGGCTTTGCCTTATTCTCACAGTTTTTGGCGTAGGCAGCTGTATTGGCATAATACCCGGCAACAATAAATGTTTTGCTGAATGTTTGTGCCAAAAAAGCAAGTAAGAATAATATAGCGCCAAAATACTTCAACTGGAAAATTTTGACAAAGATAGGCGCTGGGTTTTACTTTTAAATATGAGTAAGGTCATAATCGAAAATTTAATGTATCTCATTAAGGTTTTGTTTTTTCCCATTTCATTTTATCCGCTACTTTTGAAAAATGTTGACAAACGATGTGTTGCTAAAAGCATTTGATCTGATGTGTGCTGCCAAAGCGATGGCGGCTATTTATGAAAACAACCGGCAGACCTGCAAATATGTACACTCTACTTCCCGTGGGCATGAAGCCATACAATTGGCCACTGCTTTTCAATTACAACCATGCGATTATGTAAGCCCATATTACAGGGACGAAAGCATGATGCTTGGTTTAGGATTTAGTCCATATACATTGATGCTGCAATTGCTGGCAAAAGGAGAAGATATTTTTACCGGCGGACGGGAATATTATAATCATCCCAATTACCGTGGTAATGATAAACCAACCATCATTCATCAAAGCAGTGCTACAGGCATGCAGGCAATACCCACAACAGGCATTGCACAGGGAATAAAATATCTTGAAAAAATAAAGAGCAATTTGGGTCATACAGCACCGGTAGTTATATGCTCATTAGGCGATGCATCGGTAACAGAAGGTGAAGTAAGCGAAGCTTTCCAGTTTGCTGCATTGCACCAATTACCAATTATTTATTTAGTGCAGGATAATGATTGGGGCATCAGTGTATCATCAGAAGAAGCAAGAACCAATAATGCGTATGAATTTATACAGGCTTTTAAAGGCATCAGTGCAGTAAGCTATTGATGGCAGCAATTTTGAAGAGAGCTTTGAAACAATGAACTGGGTGGTGAATGAAGTGAGAGAAAAAAGAGCATCCATATTTAGTTCATGCAAAAGTTCCGTTGCTTGGGCATCACACCAGCGGCGTAAGAAAAGAATTTTACAGAACAGATGAAGACCTGGAAAAACATGCGGCTGATGATCCGTTTTATAAATTAAGAAAAAGGCTACTGGAGATTGGCGTAGTGGAAGAGCATTTGCAATTTTTAGAAAAGACAAATGCGGAGATGATAGCCATACAATTTGCAGATGCAGTAGCTTCTCCAGAACCAGACCCTGCAAAAGCAGAAGATTTTGTTTTTGTGCCAACACCTGTTACGGAAGAAAAAGGTGAACGCAAACCTCATGATAAAGAAAAAGTGTTGATGGTGGATGCAGCCTTATTTGCCATCAGGGAAATAATGGAAGAATACCCTGAAGCTGTTTTATATGGGCAGGATGTGGGCAGAAGATTAGGAGGTGTTTTCAGGGAAGCGGCCACTTTAGCAGAACAGTTTGGCGACCATCGTGTATTCAATACTGCCATACAGGAAGCATATATCATTGGTTCTACTGTTGGCATGAGTGCTGTGGGTTTAAAACCAATTGTAGAAGTACAGTTTGCAGATTATATCTATCCCGGCTTAAACCAATTGGTAACAGAAATTTCGAAAAGCTGTTATTTAAGTTGTGGCAAATTTCCTGTGCAAACGTTGATACGTGTGCCTATCGGCGCTTATGGCGGCGGCGGGCCTTATCATAGTGGCTGTGTGGAAAGTACTTTGCTTACTATTAAAGGAATTAAAATTGTGTATCCATCCAATGCTGCAGATATGAAAGGTTTATTAAAAGCTGCCTTTCTTGATCCTAATCCGGTGGTGATGCTGGAACATAAAGGCCTTTACTGGAGCAAAGTGCCGGGAACTGAAGAAGCCAAAACAATTGAGCCTTCCCGTGATTATATTATTCCATTAGGAAAAGGAAATATTGTGTTGCAGGCTGATGAAGATAAATTGGATGATGGCGAAAGCTGCTGTGTGATCACTTATGGCATGGGTGTGTATTGGGCAACAGCGGCAGCCAAAAAATTACCTGGGCATGTGGAAGTCATTGATCTGCGAACCTTATTTCCGTTGGATGAAGAACTGATTTTTTCCACTGTAAAAAAGCATGGCAAATGTTTGATATTGACTGAAGAACAGCAAAATAATTCCTTTGCCGAAGCGCTGGCAGGCAGAATATCCAAACATTGCTTTACATATCTTGATGCTCCTGTGGAAGTATTGGGAGCTGCCAATGTGCCTGCTATTCCTATGAATATTGGTCTGGAACAGGCGATTTTACCTAATACAGATAAAATTTACAACAGGTTGTTGCAACTATTACATAGCTAAATAAAAAACCTCTCAGATTGAGAGGTTTTTTAGTATCGGGGAGCAGACTTGAACTGCCGACCTTCGGGTTATGAATCCGATGCTCTAACCAGCTGAGCTACCCCGACATCATTTTGGGCTGCAAATATAGGAGAATTGGGCAAAAAATGAGGCTTATTTTCATTTATACTTTGGGTTTTGTTACTGCCCTTTATTTTTTAAGTAGCATTATGTAAAGCTGCCTACCTCTCCCTGAAAATAGCAAACGCCCTGTCTCTCTTTTGTAAAACCAACTTTCGGATAATATGTCATTGCCGTAGGCACAGAAAGCAATAATATCATCACCTCGGCTCCCACTTTTTCTTTTGTCAGTTCTATCAATCTTTTGCCAATGCCTTCTTTTTGATAACCCGGTTGCACCGCCAGGTCTGCCAGGTAGCAGCTCCAGCACCAGTCGGTAATGCAACGGCTAACACCTACCAGTTTATCTCCATCCCATGCGGTGATGATGAGGTTTGAATTATCATACATCTTTTGTATGCGGCCTGCATCATTGGTTGGCCTTGGCAGCCCGGCAGCATTGTACAATGTTATCACCTGCTCTGCTGAAGGGATAATGGTATCTGTATAAGTAATGGCCATAAAAATTGAGTTTATACAAACTTCACTAATTATCTCAATAAAAATATTGTTTGTATGGCGCTGGCTGGCAAAATATTATGTTCACAAAAGCGTTAATAAAGTTTTGAGTTATTTTAAAATATTCTTATCATTGAAAGTTATCTTGCTGCAAATTGATTTTTGTGCTGTAAGCTGAAAGTATAACAGTTATTCAAAACACGAACATCAATACCGGTAAACCTGCTGTAACAAATGCTGTTTAACTCCCTGCAATTCTGCGCCTTTTTTATTGTTGTTTCTGCATTGTATTTTTTGCTGCCGCATAAATACAGGTGGTTTTTGCTGCTGATGGCAAGCTGCTACTTCTACATGGTGTTTGTGCCGGTATATATTTTAATACTTGGCTTTACAATTGTGATAGATTATTTTGCCGGCATATATATTGAACAATCTGGGGGAAAGAAAAGAAAACTCTTTTTAATAGCAAGCCTTATTGCCAATATTGGTGTACTAGCAGTATTCAAATACTACAATTTTATTAATGATAACATTACAGCCTTAGTGCATGGTGTTGGCTGGACAAATCCTATACCCTACCTGTCTATTCTTTTGCCTGTTGGCCTTTCATTCCATACTTTCCAGGCTATGAGTTATACCATTGAAGTATATCGTGGGAATCAAAAAGCTGAAAGGCACTTTGGTATTTACTCTTTGTATGTAATGTTTTATCCGCAATTGGTGGCAGGCCCTATTGAGCGGCCACAAAATCTGTTGCACCAGTTTTATGAAAAACATTCGTTCGAGTACCAACGTGTGAGCGACGGATTAAAAATGATGCTGTGGGGTTTGTTTAAAAAATTAGTGATTGCAGACAGGCTGGCTATTTATGTAAACTCTGTATATGGTAATCCCGATCTGCACAGTGGTATTTCCTTATTATTGCCACCATATTCTTTTCGTTCCAGATCTATTGTGATTTTTCCGCTTATTCTGAAATTGCTATTGGTGCTGCCAAAGTGATGGGCTTTAAACTGATGACAAATTTCAACCGTCCTTACTTTTCAAAAAGCATTGCAGAATTCTGGAAGCGCTGGCATATTTCCCTCTCCACCTGGTTTAAAGATTATCTCTACATTTCACTTGGCGGCAACAAGGTTTCTATTCCCCGGTGGTATTTCAATTTGTTCTTTGTGTTTTTGGTAAGCGGCTTATGGCATGGTGCCAACTGGACATTTATAATATGGGGAGCACTGAATGGATTTTATTTAGTGGCAGCATTGATAACTAAACCATTGACAGATAAAATAGGAAGTGCCACCGGTTTTGATAAAGCCACAAAACTCAATGCACTTTTTCAAATACTTTTTACGTTTGCACTCGCCAGTTTTGCCTGGATATTTTTCAGGGCCAATACAGTGTCTGATGCGTTTTCAATCGTTAAAAAAATTGCCACTTTAAAGGGCCCGTGTTCATGGATAATATGTCGGCATTTATTTATTGCCTGCTTGGCATTTTATTTTTACTGGCTGTAGAGTTTAAGAAAGAATACTATCGTGGCAGCATTACAATTATGAACCATCAAAACAGGTTGGTAAGACATCTTGCTTATGCAGCATTGATATTAATAATACTTGGCTTTGGTGTTTTTGATGGTGGCCAGTTCATTTATTTTCAATTTTAATACCAGCAGCATACATGATAAAAGCATTTTTATATAAAGCAAAAAAACAGCCCTGGGTATTTTTCTTTGTAAATGCAGCACTGCTGTTTATAATTGTATTTGTATGCGACAAGGTGGGCGGAAAATTGTTGAAACATTTTTATTTCAAACAAACATCCGGCGTTATGTACCGCACTACTTATTCAATAGAAAAAACAACGGCACCATTGCTTGTGTTTGGCTCATCAAAAGCAAATCACCATTACACACCTGAAGTTTTTGAAAAAGAACTGGGAATAGAATATTACAATACAGGCAGGGATGGCAGCCACATCTTTTATCATTATGCAGTATTAAAAAGCGTATTGAAAAGATATACCCCTGCAATAATTATCCTCGATTTTACTTTGTTTGATATACAGAAAAAACAAGAGAGTTACGACAGGCTTTCATCACTGTTGCCTTATTATGACACACATCCGGAAATACGCCCAATAGTAGAATTAAAAGGTGAAACAGAAAAGCTTAAACTATTATCGGCAATATATCCTTACAACTCTGCGGCGTTCACTATTTTCAAAGGCAATACTTCAGGCAAGGCGGATGAAGAAGTAAAAGCAAAAGGTTTTGTACCGTTGCTGCGTACATGGAATAAAACTATCGGGCCTGCACCAGATACAATAGACATCAGTATTGCCGATACGCTGAAAGTAAGATACTTTGAAGCATTTATAAAAGATTGCAAAGCTGCCAACGTAAAATTGCTCATTACTTTTTCACCCATGTATTTAAAGTATGGGCAATCGCCGCTGCCAATTGAAATAGTAAAAAAACTTGCTGCAGATAATCATGTTGATTTTTATAATTTTTTAACTGACACCAGTTTTACCAATCATCCACAATTATTCAGCGACCCATCGCATTTGAATGACAGGGGAGCAAAAGTATATTCACACAAATTTGCTGCCATTGTAAAACAACAGTTACAAACATACCCTGAAAATAAAATTGCAGTACAAAGTAAATAATTTTTCAATTATTAAATATCGTACATCCATTAACGTAAGAAGGCTGGATAGAAATCCAGCCCGGTTAAAAGCCATCCTATGAAAGGAATCGGCAGTAAGACTGTGCCCCATTAAAAAAGGTTGCAAAAATTCCAGCTCATTAAAGTTTATTGACAACAAAACTCACATTAATTAAAAGCAAAGACCCCCGCTATTACCGGGGGTCTTTGCTTTTACTATTTTATTTCATTCTACTTTATTTCCTTTCCTTCTGAATCAATATACCTGATAGCACCGATATTTAATTCCTGTATGCCCTTTTCAATTTTTGAACGGTCGCCAACAATAACCCAGGTAAGGCCATTGGGCTGTATTACTTTTTTAGCAGCGCTTTGTATATCTGCAAGCTTCATGTTTTGCAGCATAGCAGCATAAGTGTTAAGATACACAAGGCCACGCTCGTACTTAATAGCACTTTGTAATGAGCCCAGCACCGCCGTGTTTGTTTCCCAGCTACCGGGTAATTCCAAAATGGAGTTGCCTCTTACTTTGTTAAACTCCGTTTCAGTGGCAGGCTTATCACCCACATACTGTGTTATCTCTTTCATTAATTCTACCACCGACTCTTTTGTTTTATCTGTTTGCACTGGCGCATACCCACAGAAAAAGCTGGGCCCTTTTGCATCAATATTAAAACAATAAGAACCATAGCTCCAATGCTTATCTTCCCGAAGATTCATATTGATACGTGCCGTAAACTCACCACCCAAAATTTTATTTGCCATACCAATTGCTTCGTTGTCGGGATCTTTTGCAGAAGGGCTAATTTCTCCTGCAAAAATGATTGACTGCAATGCACCAGGCTTGTCAATAATATAAACTCTTGGTTGTGCTGGCAAAGCAACATTGCTGATATTTTTTTGTTGCACTGTTTTTGACTTCCATGATGCCAGGCTTTTTTCAAGTTTTGCTTTCAGGTCTTCCACACTCATATCTCCAACAACAATCAACGCAGCATTATTGGGAGCAAACCATGACTGATGAAATTTCACCAGGTCATCTCTTACAATTTTATTTACTGATTCTTCTGTGCCGCTACCGGTGAAAGGATTACTGTAAGCATGTCCGCTGCCATACAACAGTTTTGGTAAAATACGCAGACCCATCAGCACCGGCTGCGACTGCTCTTGTTTTATGTTAAGCAACTGTTCTTTCTTCACCCTGTCAAAATCTTTTTGAGGGAATGAAGGGTTGAGCAGCACATCAGTGAACAAAGTAAGTGATGCATCAATATTGCTGGTGAGGGCATTCATGCCAACATAAGTTTTGTCAAGGTCCGAATAGCTGAAAACTTCACCGCCCAGATCCGCCTGCATATCACTTATCTGTAATGCTGTTTTCGTTTTGGTGCCTTCTGTAAGCATTTGCCCTGTAAGTAAGGCAAGACCTGGCAAACCAAACTGGTCTGCTGCATAGCCTGCATCCACCATCAGCGACATGTTTACAACCGGTACTGCTTTCCGTTGCACAAAAGAAACTTTTAACCCATTGCTTAATGTAAATTCATTTACTGCAGGAAATTTTACTTCTGCAGCAGTTCCCATAGCTGGCTGCTCTTTCCTGTTAAGTTTATCCTCATCACTGCTGTATTCTCCATAAGGCAAAATATCAAGCCGGTATTCACCATCTGTAAGCCATGCAGCAGCCGCATTTTTTATATCAGCTGGCTGTGGCAGCAGCAATTCTTTTATAAATATTTTTAAAATAATCGGGGCTACCGCCAAATACTTCGTTCTGTATCAGGATATCACTCTTGCCACCAAAACCACCGATACGTTCAGCACCTTTTATAAAGCCGCTAAAAGCACGTGTTTTTGCCCTTTCCAATTCAGCCGCAGTTATTCCGGTGGTAAGTACTTTTTTTAGTTCTTCGTTTATGATGTTATTTATTTTATCAAGGCTTACACCCGGTTTTGCATCAGCAAACAAATTAAACTGCCCTCCTATTTCATTTTCCTGTGTCCATGCAAATACATTGCTTGCCAGTTGGTCATCATACACCAATCTTTTATACAACCTCGATGTTTTACCGTTGGTTAAAATATCAAGCAGCATATTAAGGTAAGTCATTTCCGGGGTACCCCATCCCGGTACGTTCCATGTTTTTTGCAGGCGTGCCTGTGGCACCCTGTCTTGCGCCACCTGGTAATGGCTGCCTGTCATCTTTGCTGTCCATGCTGTATGTTTTGCAATGGGTGGCGTAGCAGGTATGCTGCCAAAATATTTTTTTACTTTCTCTAATGCCTCTTCTGCTTTAATATCACCGGCAATACATATCACTGCATTGTTAGGGCCATAGTATGTTTTAAACCACTCTTTCACATCATCCAGCGATGCTGCATTCAGATCTTCCATACTGCCAATCACCGTCCATGAATAAGGATGCCCTGCAGGATAGGTGCTCTTTACCGTTAGTTCTTCAGCCACAGAATAGGGCTGGTTTTCTCCCTGGCGTTTTTCATTCTGTACCACCCCACGCTGTTCATTCAGCCTGGCACTATCAATAGCGCCAACCATAAAGCCCATACGGTCGCTCTCAACCCACAACACTTTATCCAATGCCGCTACAGGAAAATTTTCAAAATAGTTGGTGCGGTCGTTGTTGGTGGTGCCGTTTAGATCGGTGGCACCGATCTGGCTCATCAGTTTAAAATAATCATCATTAAAATTTTCGCTGCCATTGAACATAAGGTGCTCAAACAAATGTGCAAAGCCCGTTTTGCCCATTTTTTCATTTTTGCTGCCTACATGGTACCACACATTAAATGCAATGATGGGTGCTTTGTGGTCTTCATGCACAATGAGCGTGAGGCCATTGCTCAATACAAATTTTTTAAACGGGATGTCGACAACCGGGTATTTTTTTACAGGTGCCTGTGCCAGTGCCATACATGCCAGCAAACAGGCATGCACAAACAGTAATGCTTTCTTCATTGTTAAAAGTTATAGTGATAAAAGGCAGGTAAGATAATATTATTATTATTTCCCATAATCGTTAATTATTAAAACTCTAAAATGGTTAAAGGAATTGCATAAACTTTGTAAGCAACTTTTACCCGATAAAATACAGGATCATTGTATCCTGCTTATGTTGTAAGTACCAGCAATTAAAAAGACGGAAACAGCCTATTGCTGCAGCAATGTATTTTAATTGCGCCTTTTTTTATTAATATCAACGCATGGCTGGAGAATAAAATAAAAAAACAAGTGTATGCCTGCATATAACTTGCTGCAACAAAATTTGCTACTTACTAAGTTTAACAGCATTACGTTTGAAATTATTTAAGCTTACCAGTAAATGTTTTTTATTTTATCAACTGTAATGGTGCAAAAGATACCAGCATCTTTTACTTACCCTTGTAATTGGTTTGATTTTTAATGCCATGGTGGAAAAATGGTTTTCAAGTGCAGCGTAACGTGTGATTTTTTTGTCTAAATTTGACCCTTATATTTCAAAAGGCCAACATACTTACACAATTCTCTATTGTAGTATCAAACCTCATGAAATAATCCAGCTTGAGAAAAATTGCCCATTAATTAACTGAGATTTTTTATTACTAAAAACTAACACAATTTATGAGGAAGCAACCACCCGGTTTTTTCAGCCGCTTTGTTTTTTGCAGGCTTGCCATTATCAATTTTCTGGCTTTTTTTGCTGTTACGGCAGCTAATGGCCAGACTGTTAATGGTAAAGTCGTAGATAGTGCCTCCAAACCAATGTCAGGCGTATCTGTAGTCGTAAAAGGAACAAAAAATGGAACCAGCACTAATAGTGCAGGAGAATTTCAATTAAATGGCGTACCAGCCAATGCCACACTTGATAGTAAGCTATGTTGGCTTCGAGAAAAAGCAAGTAAAAGTAACACCCGGCAAAGCGCTTGACATCACCTTAGTAGAAGATGCAAGCCTTTTGAGAGATGTGGTGGTAACAGGTTTTCAACGTATTAACAGGAAGAACTTTACAGGCTCTGCTGTAACTATTAAGGCAGATGATGTAAGGCAGAGTGGTGTGATAGACGCCAGCCGTATGCTTGAAGGCCGTGTTGCTGGTGTATCTGTACAAAACGTATCCAGCACTTTTGGCAGTGCCCCAAAAATCAGGATCAGGGGTGCTACTTCTCTTAATGGCGACAACAAACCGCTTTGGGTTGTGGATGGCGTGGTGCTGGAAGATATTATTAATATATCAAACGACCAGTTATCAAGTGGTGACCCTACTACCCTGTTAGGCTCTTCTGTAGCAGGTATCAACTCAAATGATATTGAAAGTTTCGACATTTTGAAAGATGCGGCGGCTACGGCATTGTATGGTGCAAGGGCAATGAACGGTGTGGTTGTAATTACCACTAAAAGAGGACGTACCGGTAAATCAACTATCGCTTATACAGGAAACTTTACTACCCAGCTTAAGCCGCAGTATGCTGATTATAATATCATGAACTCGGCTCAGCAAATGTCAGTATTAGGAGAATTGGAACGTAAGGGCATCCTTTCATCAGACATTTTAAGTGGTGCCAATTTTGGGGTATATGGAAAAATGTTCGATTACATTAATACACCCGATGAAAATGGTAATTTCCGTTTAGAAAATACACCAGCGGCAAAAGCTGCTTTCCTTAAACAATACGGAACAGCCAATACCGACTGGTTTGATCTTTTATTTAAAACATCATTTGTTCAGGAACATTCACTTAGCATTTCTTCAGGAACAGATAAATCACAGTCTTTCTTTTCTACCAGTTTTTATGGAGATAATGGATGGACGATTGCTGATAATGTAAAACGTTATACGCTGAACTTCAGAAATAACTATAATTTTTCAGATAAGTTATCAGGTGGTTTCTTAACAACAGCTTCTGTTCGTCAGCAGAATGCCCCTGGCAGCATCGGCAGGGTAAGCAACCCTGTAAATGGACAATATGAAAGAAACTTTGATATTAACCCTTTCAGCTATGCTCTTAATACAAGCAGGACACTTACTGCATTTAATGAAGATGGCGAAAGAGAGTATTTCAGAAGAAATTTTGCCCCTTTCAATATCCTTACTGAATTAGAAAATAACAGGCTGAAAATTAATGTAATTGATCTTAAATTACAAGGTGAGTTAGGTTATAAATTCAGCAAAACACTCCGGTATGATTTCATTGGCGCCCTCAGGTATGTAAAATCTACCAGGGAACATGAAATAACTGAAAACTCCAATATGGCAAACGCCTACAGGGCTGCAGACAATGCAACCATGAGGGCAAATAACAGATTCCTTTATAAAGACCCGGATAATGCTGCAGCAGAAGCTATTGTAGTATTACCTTATGGTGGTTTTTATAACCGTACAGAAGACCAGCTGATAAACTTTGACTTCCGTAACAGCCTGAACTATGTTAACACTTTTAATGAAAAGCATACAGTGAACATTTTGCTTGGCCAGCAGGTAAAATATACCGACCGCCAGAATTTTTCTAACACAGGATATGGCTATCAATATGATAATGGCGGGATACCTTTTGTAGATTATAAAATATTGAAGCAAACCATTGAGAGCAGTTTCCCGTATTACGGTATGACCAAAGATTTTGACAGGTTTGCAGCATTTTACCTGAACGGTCAATACACTTTTAAAAAGAAATACAACGTGTACGGAACAGTTCGTTATGATGGATCAAACAAATTAGGATCGTCTCCAAAAGCACGCTGGCTACCCACATGGAGTTTTGGTGGTTCATGGAACCTGGAAGAAGAACCATTTATACAAAACATCAACTCCATTACATACCTGAAACTAAGGGGTAGTTACGGTTTAACTGCAAGCTTAGGCCCTGCTACCAACTCTGATATTGTTTTAAGAAGCGCTATCAGTAACAGGACAGCCCCAACAGACAGGGAATCTGTTATTATACTGGCCAATCTTGAAAACTCTGAACTTACCTGGGAAAAGAACTACCAGAAAAATATTGGTATTGATGCAGGCTTGTTCCAGGGTAGGATCAATGCGGCTATTGACTGGTACGACAGAAAAAGTTTTGATTTGATAAGCGTTATCCGTACGCCGGGTATAGGTGGTGAAGCTTTTAAAGCTGCTAACTATGCTACTTTAACATCAACGGGTTTGGATTTTGTAGTTGGCGGAACAGTGATAAAGAAAAGAGACTGGAGCTGGAGAACGAACCTCACAATCGGATATAACAAAACGCTTATTACCAATGCCAAGAATGAACCTATTATATTTAACCTGATACAGGCACAGGGGGGAAATGCTGAAGGGTATCCTGTAAACAGTTTGTTCTCTATTCCGTTTGCAGGCTTAAATCCAACTACTGGTGTTCCCCAGTTTTATGTAGGCCAGGATATAGACAAAAATGATTCAATTGGGCCCGATGTTTATTTCCAGGATCAAAACATCAGCTTCCTGAAATATGAAGGCCAGGTGGATCCTAAATATACAGGTGGTATTTCTAACACCTTTACTTATAAGGATTTCTCATTGAATGTATTTATTACTTATCAAGGTGGAAATAAGATCAGACTTTATCCAGCTTTCAGAACAGGTTATTCTGACTTTGATGCAATGCCAAAAGAATTTTTGGACAGGTGGGAAATGCCGGGAGATGAACAGACTACAAGCATTCCTTCCATACTGGATGCTTACCAGGCATACTTAACCAATGGCTCAGGACAGGAACCTTACAACACTTATAACTATTCTTCTGAAAGGGTGGCGTCTGGTGCTTTTATGAGGCTTAAAACAGTTTCGCTGACCTATAATTTAAGACAGTCATTAGTGAAAAAATGGGGTATGAGTTCTTTTGCAGTAACAGTGGTATCTAACAACCCATGGCTTATTTATTCTGACAAGAAGCTGAAAGGCCAGGATCCGGAATTCTTTAATACCGGCGGTGTGGCACAGCCAATCCAGAAACAATTTGTTATTTCACTTAAAGCAGCATTTTAATCTTAATAAATTAAACAATTATGAAAAATAAACTTTTATATATCCCCTGTTGCTTATTGCTCATAGCAATGTCGGGGTGCAATAAGTTTCTTGATAAAGAACCAGACAACAGGGCAAAAATAAATACGCCTGAAAAAATTTCTCAACTCCTGAGCACTGCCTACCCACAAGGTAACTACCAGGCATTTGCAGAAACAATGTCTGACAACGTAGAAGATATTGGCAATGGCGGTGCTGATGATTTACTTAATGATGTGTACTATTTCAGGGACACCAAAGAAAATCAGCAGGATTCTCCCGAAGTCTTTCTGGTATGCCTGTTACACTTCGGTAGCTGCAGCAAACCAGGCGCTTAAAACCATTAGCGAAGTAGCTAACCCGGATGATTATAAAAATCAAAAAGGTGAAGCTCTTGTAGCCAGGGCATTTTCACATTTCATGCTGGTTTGTTTCTTCTCCAAATTTTACGATCCTGCTACTGCCGCCTCTGATCCGGGCATTCCGTATGTAACAGTACCGGAAAATGTAGTGATCAAACAGTATGAAAGAAAAACGGTGCAGTATGTATATGAAATGATTGAAAAAGATCTTTTAGAAGGCATGCCTTTACTGGAAGATAAAGCATACGACATTCCGAAATTTCACTTCAACATTGCGGCAGCAGCAGCTTTTGCCACACGCTTTTATTTATTTAAAAAAGATTACGCTAAAGTGATCCAATATGCAGGACAGGTAGTTGCTGGTGGTAATTATGCTTCTTTCCTTCGTGGCATCAACGACCCAACAAGTGCTTATAACACTATTGAGGACGTTACTGAACTGTTTAAAGTATATTCAAGAACTTCAGAAGCTTCTAACTTATTGCTGGTTGAAACTTCTTCGGTGTGGTCACGTAATTATTATTCTGCACGCTGGGGAGTTGGGCAAGAAAAAGCAGACGAAGTATATCCAAGAACAGACCTGCTATCTGGTGGCATTACAGCATACAAAAGATACAGCATCTCTTCCGGCACACACCAGTTGATGCCCAAAATTGATGAGTATTTTGTAAGGGAAACAGTAGATGCCAACTTTGGCCAGCCTTATGTAATGGTTCCTTTATTTGCTGTTGAAGAAGTATTATTCAGCCACGCCGAAGCATTGTATTACACAGGGGATGTAGCAGGTGCTATCGCATTGCTGAATACATTTGCCAGCAGGCGTATTACGGCCTATAATACCACTACACATAATATAACAGACACCAAAATAAATACTGTGTTTCCTGAAGTAGCAGGAGAAACAACAAGCAAAAGATTACCAAGTGTAGTACAGGCTATTCTTTATTACAAGAGAATGGACTATGTGCATGAAGGCATGAGGTGGTTCGATGTTTTGAGGTATAAATTGCCTGTTAGCCATAATATTAAAAAAGGTGGTAGTTTACCAGATGATTTTATAACACTTTCGCCAGATGACCCACGCAAAGTGATACAGCTTCCACAATCATCATTACAGGCAGGCCTGGCACAAAATCCCCGTTAATACTTAAAAAATAATTATATGAAATTTTTAAAATTCAGTTTTGCGATCATTATGGCTTCTTCTTTATTTGTTTCCTGCAAAAAAGAAGACCCACTTGGCCCATTAGAAAATATTTCTGGCTTAGGTGGTGATGAATGGGTGCAAACAGGCATTGACAAATGGATATACGATACACTTACTGTACCGTATAATATTGGTGTAAAATATAAATGGGACCAGGGAGAAATTGACCAGGACAAAACACTGGTACCTCCAGATGAAGCCCAGGTGATACCTGCAATGGATGCCATTAACAAAGTATGGATAAGAACTTACCTGGAGCAGGCAGGTTTACAATTTGTGAGGAATATTTCGCCAAAGTTCTTTATACTGGTAGGAAGCCCTGCTTATGACCGTGGCTCAATAAAATTAGGTACAGCAGAAGGAGGCCGCAAAGTGGTATTGTATGATATGAATAATTTCCGTATCAAAGGAATGCCCGGCTATAACGCTAATACAGATACTGCCGCAGTGATCAGGATGTTCCAAACCATCCAGCATGAATTTGCACATATTCTTGATCAAAATGTAAGGGTGCCTCTTGCATTCAGCTCAACAAGTGCTAACTCATATACTTCTGACTGGCTTAACGTAACTAACCAGGATGCACATGATGCAGGTTTTATTACTCCTTATGCTCAATCTGGCAGGGATGACGACTGGGCTGAAATGGTTTCCTTCCTGCTCGTGAATGGCAGACAGTATTTTGAAAATTATGTAAACAGCATCAACTATACCGGCACTACTGCTACCGGCATCACTGCTGCACAGGCAAGGCAAAGGCTCAGGGACAAAGAAACTGCACTGGTAACCTATTTTGACCAGGCATGGAATATTGATTTTTATGAATTGCAGGCAAGAACACGTGAAGCAATTAACTCTATACTTTATTAATAATATTTAATTTAACACAGCATGAAAAAATTTATCTTGGGTTTTTGCGGTTTGTTAATCCTGGCTGCATCCTGCAAAAAGGTTGACAATTCAAGCGTATTCAGTCAATCGGCAGACCAACGCATTAATGCAGCCCTTGCAAAACAACAATCAAAACTTTCTGGCGCACAGTATGGCTGGAAAGCGGTTGTAAGGACAAATGCAGGTGGCAACTTTACATTCTACTTTTCCTTCAATGATTCAAACAGGGTAAAAATGTTATCCAGTTTTGATTCTACCACTGCTACTACTATAAAAGAAAGCAGTTTCAGGCTTAAAGCTTTGCAACAGCCAAGTTTGCTTTTTGATACTTACTCTTACATACACCTGCTTGCCGACCCTAACCCTGCTACTGCAGGTGGCGAGGCAGGCGCTGGCTTACAAGCTGACTTTGAGTTTTACTTTGATGAAGCCAACAGCACAGATGATGTAATTGAATTAGTAGGACGGTTTAATGGTACTAAAACAACACTTACGAGAGCTACACAGGCCGAAAGAGATGCTTTTGTAAACGGTGAACTGGCCGCAGGTTTAGCGATCAATAAGATACTTAACTACTACAAACGTTTTAACGTAAACGGAACTGATTCTACAGATGCTTATATTGAGGCAAGAAGTTCTTATATTATCAGGACTGATGATAATGGCAACCTGTTAGATACCACAAGGGATGCTACCTATACTTTAACATTGGGAGGCCTTTTATTCAGCAGGCCAATACAGGTTGGCAGCAGGAGCATTTCCGAATTATCCAACATTAGCTTTGATCAAGCTACCAAAACCATTACAGCTACCGGTGATGGACAGCCTGTAACAATTAAAGGCGTGGTAACTAATCCAATAAAAGTGGATCTGGCAGCCCCTGCAAGATGGTGGAATTTTGCACTGGATGATGGTTCATACTGGATCACTGAAAATGGCTTCCATATAAATGGAATAGATGATGCTCATGGATTAGCGAATATTCCCGGTTACTTTGGGTTTAGTATTTTCTGGCCAGAGTATGGTGCATCAGGCGGTGTTACTTACGACCTGTTATCGCCGATAACACCTAACGCAAGTGGTGGTGCAGCTATCAGGTTTGGCGCTGCTTACAGGCCACCGGTTTTCTCTGCTGATGGACGGGTTACTTTCCCTTACCTGGGTACACTGGGAACTGTTCCAGCAGCCGCCGCTCCAATTTATGTAAGCCTGAGAACGCAGTTTGCAATCCCACAAGGCTATTATCTTGTACAGATAAGTGATGACCCTGTGGCACCTGCTTACCACATGGTGAGTGCTGCTGACGGTTTGGCTTGGCTTACATGGTTATACTAATTGACTATTTTTTATACTAATATAAAAGGCTGCCTTATAATGGCAGCCTTTTTATGATACAAAATGTTTGTTACCTGTACTTTGGATTGATACATGTAAAAAATACAAGCATACTCATTAATAAAAACTGCTGGTGATATAAGAAAATAGAACAGTGATTAAAACTAAATCAAACCCTTTGGCTTAAAAAGCCTACATTTGCCCCGTTAATTTGAGTTTATCGCAATTTATAATGCAAATGATTTTTTCTGCTAAGCACTCTTTCTGCCGCTGTTTTAGTCTTCTTATTCTGTTGCCTTTTGCTCAATATTTTTTATTTATAATTTTTTAGTAAATGAACATTTATGTTTCAAACTTAAGCTTCAACATTCAGGATGAAGACTTGAGGGGATTTTTTGAAAGCTTTGGTGAAGTAACTTCTGCCAAAGTAATTACTGACAAAGAAACCGGCCGCAGCAGGGGCTTTGGTTTTGTTGAAATGAGTGATGACGCTGCTGCTGCCAAAGCATTAGCTGAAGTGGATGGCTCTACAGCCGATGGCCGTGTGATGAAGGCTGCGGAAGCAAAGCCAAGGGAAGACAAACCTGCTTTTAAAAAGCGCTCTTTCTCAAAAAGCTGGTAATATACTACAACTGCCCGGTGCTTACAGTGACGGGCAGTTATTTTATTAACACAAAAAATTATTTTATGACAAATGATGTTATTGGAAAATTTATAGAGTCGAAAGAACGTAACAGGCAGGGCTGTAAATATTTTTTTTAAACAGCGTAATGCCATCATGGGTTTGTTTGTACAATGGAAAGATTACGAAGAAATGAAAACAAAAAATTTCTGGCGTATTGTTCCCGAGTCAAAAATTGAAGAATGGAAAAAAACAAAAGACCCCAGCCTGGCAAAACTGTTCAGCGGAAGTGATTTTACCAAACTGAAATAAGAACAGCTTTATATATCTTGTTCAAATAAAAATATCCCTTTGCAGGCTGAAAGGGATATTTTTATTATCCTTTAGTCTGGTCCTCTTTATTTTTCTATTTCCACCCTGATCTCCTTTTTAAATCTGCAAGCCATTTCGCCGTCACTATTTCCTGGCAGGAAATACAGAAAATTTTTGCATGCGATTGCTCATAAAAGCAGCTGTCGCTTATTAACGTACCATATTAAAAAAACATGAAAACATTAACCAAAAGCGAACGTAAGAGAGAAAATATCATCACCTTGATATTAGCCATTGTTGCTGTAATCGGTATTATTATTACCCTGGTGAGATAAATACTCCTATTGCTATTCATCAAGGCAATAAATTATTAAAATGATGTTGGCCACAAATTAAACCTTTAGAAAATTATTTTGTCAATCTGCTTAAATTTGATGGATACTTCACAAAACTAACTGCCAAATGGATAGAAGGGCCTTCTTAACTGCTTCAAAAGCAAAACGAAAACATTCCAATCCCCAACTATTCAGAACATTATCTGGCATTAACCAATATGCAGGTACATGGGATACAGAAGCCATTATCCACTTATTAAAGCGTACCATGTTTGGCGCAAAAAAAGCAGATGTTGATTTTTTTAGGGGTATGACGATGAGCCAGGCAGTTGATTATTTACTGAATGTAACCCCGTCACAAACCGCTCCACTTCCCGCCGGTAAAAACATATAATGCAGATATTGACCCTGGTATTCCAATAGGCCAAACCTGGGTATTTACAAGCCAGGCTGATAGTAATGCGCAAAGACGAAACTCTTTAAAAAACTGGTGGATTGGCCAAATGGTAAACCAGGAAAGAAATATCCTGGAAAAACTGACCCTGATGTGGCACAATCATTTTGTAATAGAAATGGATGCGGTGGGCAGTGGCATTTTCTGCTATCAAAACAATACCATTTTACGAAAAAATGCTTTGGGCAATTTTAAGCAGTTTGTAAAAGAAATCACCATAGATACAGGTATGCTGAAATACCTGAATAATTACCTCAACATTAATACCGCACCCGACGAAAATTATGCCCGTGAATTACAGGAATTATTTACCGTAGGAAAAGGAGCTGATAATGCAACAGCACCATACACTGAAGAAGATGTGAAACAAGCTGCTAAAGTTTTAACGGGCTGGGGCGTTGACACAAGCAACAATACTTACGTGTTCAGGGCAAACAGGCACGACAGCACCAACAAACAATTTTCTTCTTTTTATAATAATACAGTTATCACCGGCCGTACACAGGAAGATGGAGCTTTGGAATTAGATGATCTGCTGACAATGATCTTTTCTAAAGAAGAAGTGTCATTACATATTTGCCGGAAAATTTACCGCTGGTTTGTTTACTATGAAATTGATGCTGCAACAGAACAAAATGTAATTGCCCCTCTAGCGCAAATATTCAGGAATAGTGGCAATGAAATAAAACCTGTACTGGCAGCCTTATTAAAAAGCGAACATTTTTTTGATGCTGTTAACAAGGGCTGCATGATAAAAAACCCCATTGATATTGTTGTAAGCCTTTGCAGGGAATTTAGTGTTGCTTTTCCAGTAGCAACAGATTATGTAGCCAACTACAATATGTGGGAAAAACTACAAGTGAATTGCAACTAATATGCAGCAGGAACTGGGGCAAGCCACCCAATGTAGCAGGCTGGCCTGCTTATTACCAGGCACCGCAATACCAGCAGATATGGATAAATGCTGATACACTTCCTAAAAGAAATATTTATAGTGACACAATGATTGCAACAGGCTTCACAAAAAGCGGTGTAACCATTATTATTGATACCACTGTGTTTGCAGCAAGTATGCCGGTCCCGTCAAATCCAAACAAACTGGTGGAAGATTCTTTAACCTATTTATTAAGAATACCGTTATCACAGGAATCAAGAGATAAGATAAAAACAGATATACTGTTAGACGGGCAGGCAAATGATAATTACTGGACTACAGCCTGGAATACGTTTGTAGCTATCCCTACTGATACTGCCAATGCTAATATTGTGAAAACAAAACTTAAAAACCTGTATCAATATATCATGCGGTTACCAGAGTATCAATTATCATAATTTGTTAAGCTAACAGGAATGAAGAGAAGAAATTTTATAGGCAAAGCAATGGCAGCAACAACGGCAACAACGTTGTTGAATGGTTTTTCCCTGAAAGGGTTTGCTGCCAATACAATGCTGCACCGGGTGCTGGCAAGTGCACCTCCTATGAACGACCATGTACTGGTGATGGTACGCTTAACAGGCGGCAATGATGGATTAAACACGGTAGTACCCATTGATGTATATGCCAACTATTACAATGCAAGAACAAATATTGCCATACCACAAAACAGGATATTGCCATTAACAGGTGTCAGTACGATGGGGCTTCATCCTTCTTTAACAGGAATGCAGGCAATGTACAATGAAGGTAAATTAGGTATCATACAATCTGTTGGTTATCCCAATCCAAATTATTCCCACTTCAGGGCTACAGATATATGGATGACGGTTCTGACAGCGATGAAATATTAACCAGTGGCTGGGGTGGCAGGTATTTAGAATATGAATTTGATGCTTTCCCCAATGGCTACCCCAATAGCGGAATGCCCGACCCATTGGCTATACAAATTGGCAGCAGCGCTTCACTGGCATTGCAGGGTTCTTCTGTAAATATGGGCATGAGCATCAGCGACCCTACTAATTTTTATAACTTTTTAAATGGCGTGGAAGACCCATTGCCTGGCGACAATGCAGGTAAAGAATTATCTTATATACGCTCTGTTGTAAAGCAAACACAACTCTATTCCACCGTGATAAAAGATGCGGCACTAAGTGTTACACAACAGGCGGCCTACCCTGCCGATAATGCTGTGGCAGCCCAACTAAAAATTGTTGCCCGGTTAATTAAAGGCGGATTAAAAACAAGGGTTTACTTAGTAGAGCATAAAGGATTTGACACCCACTCTTTGCAAACAGATACTGATACCACAGTTGGCAGGCATGCCGATCTATTGACAGAGCTAAGCCAGGCTGTTAAAGCATTCCAGGATGATCTGAATTTTTTACAAATTGAAGACAGGGTGGTTGGCATGACCTTCTCTGAATTTGGCCGCAGGATAAAAAGCAACAGCAGTGGCGGTACCGACCATGGTGCAGCAGCGCCTATGTTTGTATTTGGCAAAAAAGTAAATACAACGGTGTTGGGTACCACACCTGCAATACCAACAACAGCAACTGTAGATGACAACATAGCCATGCAACATGATTTTAGAAGTGTGTATGCATCTTTATTACAACAATGGCTGTGTGTAAGGCCAACCGATATGGATGAAATTATGCTGCAGAGTTTTCAAAGCCTTCCCATCATTGAATCGGCCTCCTGCAATACCACTACTTATGTTTTTAATGGAAATGGTTATTGGTCGGATGCTTCCAACTGGGTGGGCAATACCATACCTCCAATAGATATATCCGGCGATACCGAAATTATTATTGATCCTGTTGTTGGTGGCCAATGTATTTTAAACCTGAACATCTCTCAAAGGGTTGGCCCTGGTGCAAGAATTATTGTAAAGCCTTCAAAAGTATTTGTAACAGAAGGAGATTTGAGGCAAACCCAGTAACAGAAAATTTGTTTACTGAATAGAGGTGATAATGTTTACATAAACATTGAAAATACAAATGCTTTGCATCCCTGCATTCATTTTGCAGCTATAGCATTCAACCGTAGCCAGCTAAAAACAGTCAACTCACTTTGTATAGTTAAAGGCAGCCCGTTAATGATAAGGTCTTCCACTTCTTTTGCTTTCTTTAATGAAAAATTTTCTGATAAAGCTGCAATGCAGTTGATCATAAATAATACCTGGAAGCCATTCCACCGGTCAAACAGGCGGCGGGAGGGAGAACCGGTAAACAGTGAATTTTTATAATCCGTTGCCCATTGGTATTTTCCTGACAGGTTTTCTTTACTAAGCAGCATAATAATATTTTTTAGTTGAAATGATGGCTGGAGTTGAATCGAACTCAACGGTTTAATTTCAGTATTCTTCAAGGTAGCCCTTTAAAATGGTAGCAGGTGTTAAATAAAAGCTTTATATCCCGGTTATTCATCGTTGGAGCAAATACAATACAATGGCAAATAGATTTCATGCCCGTATTTGAACAAGGATAGAGAGTATCTACCAGGGTTATCAAATTTTTTATTGCAGTGAAGTGAGCATACCTACTATAATGCAGATAAGCACTGACACAATAAAAAATATTACAGAACGGTCTTTCATACTTTGCCGGTATGTGAAGTTGTTAGATAAAAACAGTAACAACGGGTACTACACAAACTTATACCACCTGTTTGCCGTGCAAAAGAAAAACTCACTGAGTGAGAATAAAATAATGCCAGAACGGAAAATGGTTTGGCTGGCTCGTTGTTGATGGCATCTGTAAAGATTAACAAGGCATAAAAGAAAGAGTATGTGAGAATATTGTTGTTGACGCTTTTGTTCTCCCAAATGGCGCTTTATTTTATTAGTGTGAGGTGAAAACGCAAGGCGGAAAGAGTGACTTTAGGTTTAAAGAGTGCTGTTTGAGGAAAGAGGATGAGATGAAAAGGGTGGGTGTGCTTTTTGGCAGCACTTTTACTTATTTACTCAAAATCCTTACCTGCCTCATTGCCTGGCAAAGACACATTGCTTGAATTAAAGAGCTTTCATTTATCTTTATCCTGTTATGCAGAAAGCTTAAAATACTTTCTCCAGTAACAATCATCTAAATCATCATCTATAAATTCAAGCATGGCAGACAACTGGCAAAAGAAAGAAAGAGAAGCAAAAAAAAACCAACTGAAGAAAAGTAAAGAAGAAAAAAAATTGCAACGCAAAGAGAACCGCAAAGAGGGCAACGACCTTGACAGTATGATGGCGTATATTGACGAAAACGGCAACCTTTCCTCCACCCCACCCGACCCATCTAAAAAGAGAATAAATAATGCAGAGGATATTGAGATAGGTGTACCTAAACAAAGGGAGCTCACTGCTGAAGAACTCATTAGGACAGGGAAAGTAACTTTTTTTAATACTGCAAAAGGATTTGGCTTTATTAAGGATGACAAAACAGCCGAAAGTTTTTTTGTACATGTTAATTCACTTACACAAGCTGTTAACGAAAACGACAAAGTAACTTTTGAAACAGGCAATGGGCCAAAAGGGCCGGTGGCGCTTAATGTGAAGTTGGTGTGATGTTTTAGACTGCAATAGCGGCGGATCAATTACAAATTGCTGGCCCTTGTTTTACAATAGAAACCCCTTCCCCAGTTGACAGGTTCCCATTGGTTAAGCGATAAACAGGAACAAAATTTTCCTGCCCTGCGGTGGTTTTATAATAAACCCCTGTATTCCCATTATACTCCATCACTTTCCAGGTTCCAAATTCCTGCCAATTGCTCTTTTGTTCGTTTCCCAGTACGGTTTTTTTTACTGTTTTGCCATAAAGCCCGTACCCATTGGGGCAATAATGAATTTCGATAAAATAATAAGTACCATAAAGAACTTCCCCTTCCCGGTACGTTACCAGCAAATGATTGTTATTGATAAAGCTGTTTACTTCAGCTACTGTTGGAATAGATTGAGCATTTGTGTTTTCTGGAAACAACACAGAAAAAGTGAGCAGTATAACCGTTACCATGTAAAATTTTTTCATAAAAAATTCCCGGTTTGTATATGATGTAGAAATTTACAAAAAAGTATTGGCTATTCCTATCATTTTTTACATCCAGCGTTTTTGCAATGTTATCCTGAGTGTACAACTATTACTGTCCGGTAAAAGTATTCACATGACATAAAAAAGGAGGCCGAATGACCTCCCATTATTGGTAGTTTTGAGTTACCACACAAAAAACCAACCAATGAACAAAAGTACTTTTTTTACCGGACAGCCGATCTTTACTCAACTACTAAAATTTATTTCAAAGGACTCAGTATTTAGTATAGCGCATAAGTTTTCAGCCGACAGGTATTCAAAACGTTTCAGTACTTATGAACACCTAGTTACGCTGCTGTATTCAATTTTCAACAACTGTAATTCATTAAGGGAAGTAGCGACAGGTATGCTGGCTTCAGAGCAACGATTGAAGCATATTGGTATCCGCTATCACCCAAGACGAAGTACTATATCAGATGCAAACAACCGGCGGCAAGCGGATGTTTTTGGAGAGATTTATTACAGCTTATATAAGAAGTATGCTGAGTTTTTATCGGACAGCAGAAAGAATAAAGTGTCAAAACTATACATATTCGATGCAACTACTATTTCTTTATTTCAGGAAGTACTTCGTACCTCCGGCAAAAATCCATCTGGTAAAAGGAAGGGAGGTATTAAAGTACATACTCTCATCAGAAGCGACCAGGATGTGCCTTGTATGATACGCTACAGTGCAGCAGCAGCCAATGATTCACAGTTTCTTAAAGAAGTCTATTTGCCAAAAGGTTCTATCATTGTTTTTGACCGAGGCTATTATGATTTCACTACTTTAAATCGCTTTACCAACGATAATATAACATGGGTGTCACGCCGTCGAAAACTATTTACTTATGAAGTGCTAAACAATTATGCAATTGAAAGTAATGATGGCTCTATTATTAGTGACCAGCAGATTCAACTTGGCTGGCGCTCAGGAATCAAGGTAGTTGCAAGGCTCGTAAGGTATCGGGATATTCAGAGTGGTGAAGAGTATGAGTTTATCAGCAATAATTTTAGAATGAAAGCAACTACAATTGCCAGCCTTTATAAAAAGAGATGGCAGATTGAATTACTGTTTAAAAGAATGAAACAAAACTATCCACTTAAATATTTTCTGGGCGATTCAGAGAATGCAATTAAAATACAAATCTGGTGTTCGTTAATAGCTGATTTACTTTTAAAAATTGTAAAGAAAGGAGTAGCAGCCAAATGGTCTTTTTCAAATCTGGCAGCAATGGTCAGGCTTCATCTTATGACATACATTGATTTGTTCAGTTTTTTAAAATCTCCGGAAAAAGTATTGTTTAATGCATTCAAAAAATCAAAACCATACTACCATAATCAACTTCTGTTGATCACATAGATAGCCTGCTAACAAAATTTTTAAGAAATAAATGAGGTAATGCAATGTGCATCTAGAATCAAACAGCAAGCTTGTTTTTTACCGGACAGTAATAGTTGCAAACTCAGGAAAGCACTCAATTGTTTTATGATTCTTTTTGAAAGATTTAACATCATCAATATCATTTAAATACAAACACAGCAAACCCATCCGGGTCTTTTGGCCGGTATTCTTCGGGCATGTGCATATTTTCATCCTGGGGTATCCACACAAGGTAGTTATTACTTGTTCCGACGATAATGTATGCTTTCCACTGTTCTGCTATTTTATCATTAATTTCATTTATTGGCAATGGCAGGTTGTTCAGTATATTCCCAATCTTATCTATTTGGGCACGGTTCAGGCCAAGGCCTTTCATTTCGTCCCAGCAAAAGTAGTGGTACGATGATTTGTTCATGGCCGTATTTAATTTATCTGAAAGTTTACTAATAGTATAAGAATTCTTGCGGCTCAGTCCATCAAGGTATTTTGTTTCTCCATCCATGATGGCCCTTTTTGGCCCGGGCACTGAAGGGTCATTCAGTCTTCTTCTTTTTCTTTCTGCAAAAGCTAGTTGGTCAGCATTGGGGTTCGAATAACTGATTGCCATCGAAACAAAAAAACCATCTGGTTCATTAGGTATGTAATCTTCTTCCATATCCAGGTTTTCATCTCTTGGTACCCATACCAGGTAATCTCCGTATGTCTCTGCAACTATATAAGCTTTCCAAAGAGCTGCAATTTGGTCATCTGTTTCATCAGCCACCAGCGGCATTTTATTTACGAGTGTATAGATACTGTCGATATCGGCCTGGATCAGGCCTTGTTTGAGGAGGCTTTCTGCAAACAACTTATTAAATGTTGGTTTTCCCCACAAAGGTGTTTCGTTAAGAATTCTAAAAGTATAAGGCCGGCTGCGGCTAAGTTTATTTGTGGGCAACTTGCTTTTGCCCTTTTTTATACCGGCAGTAGTGGCAGGGCTTTTCTTTTTGGCTTCTGCAGGCACTTTAGGATTTGCAGAAGTTTTTTTTGCATTGTCATCAGCAGCTTTTGCAGAATTGTTTACAGATTTTTTTATGCCCTTGGAAGGGAAAAATCTTGCCCCATAAACAAAATATGATTTTCCATTTTCGTCAGTAATATAACCAGTGTAATAACCATCGCCACGGCGCATTAAGTAGGTGCCTGCCACAACCGTTCTTTGAGTATTATTTGCGGCAACAGCGTAAAAATCTTTTTTATCCATTTCCGCCACCAGCAATGGCGTTCCTTGCGGTATCGAGGGTAATTTGACGAATCTTGTTTTCATCGCCTCGATAACATTTCTGCTTTGTTCTTTTCTTTCTGCCGCATCTAACTTAATACCATCATAGGAGTACACTAATAACGGATCAGTGAAAAAATTGCCCATAAAGTTTCTTGGAGTATAACTGCTTCCCATTAAATAGGTGCCCTTACTGTTGGGCTGGCTTACAGCAAAAAGCCTTTTTTCTTCCAGCACTCTCAACATCTTTTCATTTCTAATCACGCCATCCTGCACCACCTGTGCATGTATGGTTCTGTCATCACCATAGCCTGATTTTTTAGCTGCTTCCACATGAAAAAATATCATGTCATCTCCTGTGGCATCTGTAATAACTGTACTGCCCTGCAAAAAATATTTATCATGTGCGGCATATACATCATGTGGGTACAGTTGTGTTTTATATGACTTTTTACGGCCGGTGTACAAGCTATACACATCAAACTCCTGGTAGCCAAACTCACCGTCTTCAAACGCACGCTGGCAAAAGAACACCTTCAAGATATCGCCCTGCAGCATCATACGCTGCATGTAAGTATTATTTTCGGGATACTGCCATAAAGTAACGTGCTGCTGCTTTTGAAAACTACTGGTGAATTTCCACAGGTTATACCGACTATTATAAGCTTCAGTTTTGATACCCTCGTCATTCCTGTAAAACCTGACGGGTAATGTAAGCAGGTATATACTGTTGTTGCCGGCAATGCAGTTGACAACCCGGTGCCCGTTTAAATCGTGCAAAGCAGTGATAGAACCGGTATTGATATTGAATAGAAAGTTTTTATTGATTGGGCTGTTGTTGAAAATCTCTTTACAGGAACCGCCATGTTTTACAGACAAAACAAATTCATTATCATTTACCATCACCACATCATCCAGCGCCGGGTTTTCAATGTCCCTTGCCTTATATTTTTCAAAAGGCACATTGGCAGCGGTTAGCAATTTACCGGCAGGGCTCAGGATATAGTAATACAGATCAATTGGGCACCGGTTTTCTTTAGCAGCCGAAAACCAAACAATTAAATTACCATTGCTCAGTTCAAACATTTTCCGTTGATATGTTGCACCCTTTTTAATGAATTTACCAAACATCTTTTCGGGTTCTGCTTCATAGCGGAACACTGATTTTCCATCGGCATTAAACTTAATGACAGCATGGTTCTGGTAGCCGCCTATACTATGGCTAAGGCATGCAAAACCATCATCACGGCAGGTTACTATCTGCAACCGGTCGAGAGAGGACCATTTGTAGTCAGTAGAAAAGTCCTGTGCAGTTAACGGCGTTACAGCAATTAAACTTACCAGTATAGCAACGTATATTTTGAGCGTAAATATTTTCATGACAAAGAATTTAAAAGATTGCAGTCAAAGATTTCCATATTTCAAATATCCGTTCCCTGCTTTCCTTTCTTGAACTGTTTGCCACTCTTGCGTTTACCCTCATTACAGAAATGCCACCCTTGCTGGATTCATTTTGTGCGTCCTTCACTGCCGTTCTGATATTGCTGACGACCTCCCTGGCAAACCCTTCAATGTATTGTCCTTTCAACCTGTTGAAGACATTGAGTACTTCGCCTGCATCTTTCCGTTGCTTCTCATTTATATTTTTGCCGTTCCTGTATTCAGCTATATTCATAAAAAGCCTGTTTACCGTTTTGTCTAAATCCCTTGCCTCCTGCTCTGTATAAAATTGTATCATGCTGGTAATTGCATCATTCCGGTTTTCGGCACAATCGAAATCATCCGGCAGGCAATCAAGCAATTCCATATAAAGGACATAGACCCGGTCTGTTAAGTCAAATTTGCTTTCAAATACATTGGTGAGGGTTTTCATATCGGCAGATATTTCGGTACCTAAGTTGGGGTTAACAGTACTGCCGGCAACATCCTGTTTAGGATACATTTTTTCTTTTAATGCATATATATCAAAATTGCTGAAATCATTTTTCTTTGTTGTGCCATCATATAATGTGCCGGTATATTTGGGATAGTTTTCGTCTGTAGTAACTTTATTTATTTTTGCTGTCCAGCGGTTTTCAAAATGTATCTCTCCTTTGTTGAACCAGCCATCAGCAAATGTACCTTCTGCATAAATTTTATTTGTTTCCATCATTTGCACACCTGTGCCGTTAGCAATGCCATTTTTAAATTCACCGATGTACTCCGGCAGTTCGTTAGACTGCTCGTAACGCAACACCATGCCTTTCCCTTCGGGCTTGCTATTTTTAAAATTACCCCGGTACACATGAAATCCTTCCAGGTCGGCCACGCCCTCGCCATTGGCACACTCGCCGGAGATGCATTGCACAACGGCATAATTGATTTGGGCATGGAGTGCTGGCCTATGGCACCATAGTAATATTATGGCAATAAAAAAATGTTTAAACATGCGGTGATTTTTATATGATAAATATAAAGCTATTTTAAATCAGGAAAATACCGGCATAAAAACTAAGTACAAAAAAATAATCCACACCACCATCCTCAACCAAACCGCCGCCACTTTGTTTGTATATTTACAGTTTAGGAGATACCAATGGCGAAAGAAAAGAAAGACCCTCACGGAACAAACAAATCACAATGAATTTATTGAAGTGTTTGGTGCAAGGGAGCACAACTTAAAGAATATTGACATCAGCATTCCCAAGAACAAACTGGTGGTGTTTACAGGTGTGAGCGGCAGCGGTAAATCGTCGCTGGCATTTGATACTATTTACAACGAAGGGCAGCGCCGCTACATGGAAAGCTTCAGCGCTTATGCCCGCCAGTTTGTGGGTGATATGGAACGCCCCGATGTGGACAAGATAACCGGCCTGAGCCCGGTGATAAGCATTGAACAAAAAACCACGAATAAAAATCCACGGAGTACAGTAGGCACCGTAACTGAGATATATGATTTCCTGCGGTTGCTGTATGCAAGGGTTGGTGAAGCGTACAGCTACAACACCGGTAAAAAAATGGTGAAGTTCAGCGAAGAGGAAATAGTGCAGAATATTTTTGAAAAATTCGAAGGAAAAAAAATAACTGTACTGGCACCGTTAGTCCGTGGCCGTAAGGGGCATTACAGGGAACTGTTTGAAGACATCCGCAAAAAAGGTTTTGTAAAAGTTCGTATTGATGGCGAGATAAAAGACCTGGTGGCAAAGATGCAGGTGGACCGTTATAAAATTCATGATATAGAAGTGGTGGTGGACAGGCTGGCGGTAACGGATGATATGCAGTTTCGCCTGAGCCAGAGTGTGCAGAAGAGTTTGCAGATGGGAAAGGGTTTGATGTTCATAGAACCCCATCCACACGCCCCCTCCGCCCCCTAAAGGGGGAGACTTTGAAAGACTCTAAAAGTTTGAAGAGTCTTTCAAAAAGTAAGAGAGAGAGTGCTGCACAAAATGAAGAGTTGTTTGAATCATCAGAGACTTCTGAGTTCCCCCTTCAGGGGGCGGAGGGGGTTGGGGTTGTTATGTTTTCAGCAAGCAACTCATGTGCATTGATACCGGCATCAGTTATGAAGAACCTTCTCCAAATGCATTTTCATTCAACAGTCCGTATGGTGCCTGCCCAACCTGTAAAGGTTTGGGCAATGTGTACACCATTGATATGGAGAGTGTGATACCTGATGGAAAACAAGAGTGTGAAGGAAGGCGGCATTGCACCGCTGGGTGAAGAACGGGATGCCAGTGTGTTTCAGCAGGTGACGGCTTTTGCAAGAAAGTATAAAATAAATTTGGACAAGCCGGTAAAAGATATGCCGCAGGAACAAATGGACCTGTTGCTGTTTGGCGATAAAGGCATCAGCCCGACATTGGAAATGGATCTGAGTGATGATACAGTGCCGAATGAATATACCGGGAGTTATGAAGGTATTATTCCGATGCTGAAAAGATGGTTCTCTTCCAGCAACAGCACTGATGTATTAAGAGAATGGGTGGAGAAATTTACGCAATTAAAAACATGCGGCACCTGCGCTGGTGCAAGATTGAGAAAAGAAAGTTTATGGTTTAAGATCGATAACAGCAACATTGCAGAGTTAGGTGAAATGAATTTAGATAACCTGGCTGCATGGTTTGATGGCCTGGAATTACGGATGAACAATAAACAAAATGCCATTGCTAAAGATGTGCTGAAAGAGATAAGAGAGCGTTTGCAATTTTTACTGGATGTTGGATTGACATATCTTAACTATCAACCGTCCTTCTAAATCATTGAGCGGTGGCGAAAGCCAACGCATACGATTGGCAACACAAATTGGCAGCCAATTACAAGGCATCACTTATATATTGGATGAACCGAGTATTGGTTTGCACCAGAGAGATAATCAAAGATTGATAAGTGCCTTGCAAAACTTACGGGATATTGGCAACAGTGTGTTGGTTGTGGAGCATGATAAGGATATTATGATGGCGAGTGATTATCTCGTTGACATTGGCCCGAAGGCTGGTTTTCATGGTGGAGAGATTGTGGCGATGGGCACACCACAGGAAGTGCTGGCATCAAAATCGGAAACAGCAAAATATTTAAGCGGTGAAAAAAGTATTGCTGTTCCCAAAGAAAGAAGAAAAGGCAATGGAAAATTTATTGAGCTGACTGGTGTCGAAAGGAAATAATTTAAAGAATGTATCAGTGAAATTTCCATTGGGGAAATTGATTGTTGTTACAGGTGTGAGTGGCAGTGGTAAATCAACCTTGATAAATGAAACATTGTATCCGCTGCTGAGTAAGTTTTGTTATAACAGCAAAGCAAATCCGCTTAGAATATAAAGCGATAAAAGGTTTGGAGCAGATTGATAAAGTGATCGAGATAGACCAAAGCCCGATTGGCAGAACACCAAGAAGCAACCCTGCTACTTACTGTGGTTTCTTTACTGACATAAGAACATTGTTTGCGATGGTGCCTGAAGCAAAGATCCGTGGCTATACGGCAGGTCGTTTTTCTTTTAATGTAAAGAGCGGAAGATGTGAAGTGTGTGAAGGCGGTGGCATGAGAGTGATTGAAATGAATTTTCTGCCGGATGTATATGTGCATTGTGAAAAGTGCAATGGCAAACGTTACAACAGGGAAACATTGGAGATTCGTTACAAAGGAAAATCTATCAGCGATGTATTGAATATGACGGTGGATGAAGCAGTGGAATTTTTTAATGCCGTACCTTTTATCTATCGCAAAATAAAAGTGCTGCAGGAAGTTGGCTTGGGTTATATCACACTTGGGCAGAGTGCTGTTACACTCAGCGGTGGCGAAGCACAAAGAGTAAAACTTTCAACAGAGCTTGGTAAAAAAGATACAGGCAAAACATTTTATATTTTAGATGAACCTACAACGGGTTTGCATTTTCAGGATATACAGCACCTGCTGGATGTAATTAATAAACTGGTTGACCGTGGCAATTCTGTATTGGTGATAGAACACAATATGGATGTGATAAAAGTAGCGGACCATATTATTGATATTGGGCCGGAAGGTGGTGATGGTGGTGGATTGGTTTTGTATGAGGGTGCACCGGAAGGATTGGTGAAGGTGAAAGAAAGTTTTACGGGGATTTATTTGAAGGCGGAGTTGAATTAATGGATAAATGATAATTGTTTAATTGATAATTTTAAACACATGAGCATTGATAATCCTGGCAGGTTTTTTAGCGATGAGGATTTTGATGATGACGACGAAGACAGGCTGAAGCCAGTAAATATTTATGGCCGTCAATTGTATAAGAAAGCAGTTGACATACTTAATATCACTATAAGTATTACGGAACTGTTGCCAGAAGAGCAGGATGAAATCTCAACCACCAAAACCTTAATGCTGGAAAATGCTTATAAGATCCCTGTGAAAATAAGAGGAGCAATGGCAATTGATATATATTCATTGATGATGGAAAAAGCTGTGATCGTAAAAGTGAATGTGATGGAATTAAAAACACAGCTATGGGCTTGTGAAGAAATGCATGGCATTGAAAAAAAATATACCGATGTATTAAAAAATGAAATTGCTGCTTTTAAAGAATTATTCATTCAATGGATCAAAGCATTTGACAAAACCAATGACCTGCCTGATGATTGGCATTTATTCAACGACCCATCCACTTTTTCGGATGATGATAAATAAATTTATTCAAGCCTGCTTTGTTGCATCACTTTCCTGTAACTGTTAAATTAAACCCTGTATTCACCCTTATAGCAGATGCAGAAAATAATCTTGTACTTCTGCAAAACGCCTGCGAATTAACCACAGGGCTAAAAGTTGTTCCTGCATTTATTACCACATCTGTATTAGCATCCGGCACATTACCACAACTCCAGTTGGCAGGTTCTTCCCATTTATCATTCTTTTTACCAAGCCAGTAGCTGGTAAATTTAAGCGTAAGTTCATTACTATACTGAGAAGTATTTGCAACGCACCTGTATTTATAATTATAAAATGATGATGGAATATTAAACAGTTGCAGTTGTTGTGTAGTTACACCACTATAGTTTACACCATTAGTTATATTGACAAAACCACCGCCTGTATCTACCTGCCACTGGTAAGTGGCGCCGGAAATATTTGCAGATAAAGTATTATTGTTATTTGGGCAAAGAGGCAATTGCCCTCCGTTTACATTAAAGTACAGGCTCTCCCGCTGCCTGTTACCATACAACACTTCATACTTCCATATACCAGGCTCTGCAATAAGAGGTAGTGATCTTGAATGCCACCAGTAAGAATTAATATACTCTCCTGTTAGTGTAAATGTCCATGTAAGATGAACCGAATTATCCGGTTTGTAAATTGTGTGTTGTGTCAACTCTCCATTTCGCTGGTCACGATAATAAGAAGAGAAATAAACTATTTCTCCTGACACAAAATTTATTTTTTGGTTAGTGGCTTCGCCGCCCGGGCATTGTGAAAAAACAGGTGCAGCAGAGCCAGACATAATCTTATTAAGTGTTGGCACAAAATAAGGCTCTTGATTTGCCCACCAGCTTGTATTTCCATTCATAGTATTACAAGGCCCTGCCCATGGATCAACCAATTGTGTGTAAGATGTGTTCGTGTACACTTCAAAATGCAGATGTGGGCCAGTCGAGTTCCCTGAACTGCCAACAATACCAAGGTACTCTCCTTCTGCTACTGTGCTGCCTACAGTTTTTGTTGTAAGCGATGCTGCTTTTAAATGGCCATACCATGCTACACTTCCATCGCTGTGCAGCACATACACTGCATTCCAGTCGCAGGCACCTGTACAGAAGCTACAGTTTTGATCATAGTTGCCATCATCTTTACCAATGATTGTTCCTGGCGCCGCAGCTACTACCTGCACTTTATTGTTATTCATTTTATCCCAATGAAAAGGCCAGGTAAAAATATCTGTACCTAAATGATTGTAACCTGAACTCAGATCATAACTCCTTGTGCCGCAATTGTAATCTGTAATTTGGTTCGGATAGTTGGTGTTTTCGTCAATATAATTTGAAATACCATAAAAGCCGGGATCATTATAATTAAGCATCTGTTTAATGGGCCATGAAAATGCCTGCGCCATAGTTGATAATGCAACAGGCAGCTTACCTTGTTGACGCAGCATATTTTCATTTTGCTGCAGCTTGCGTTTAATAGCTTCCCTTTGTTCCGGAGTTATTTCTTCTCTTACCTGGAATATATCAGCTGCATTGCCACCGCCATAATCACTGTTCGGTATTTGCTGTGCAGAAATATTGCAAACAATAAATAAAGTTGAAAGCAGTGCAATTGTTTTTTTATACCACATACAAAGAAAATTAAGGATTTGGCTGAGTGCCATTACTATTAGCTTATGAAGTTAAACCCAATGCAGTAAAAAAAATTTTTTTTGATAAACGATTGAGTAACCGGCATTATAACGTAAAGACAAAAAAATACCCGGAGGTTATCCGGGTTTTGTTGTAATAATCAGTGACAGAGCAAGAAAAAGAAAATTTGTGGTTTCAGGGGTAGCATGTATCGTTTGCACATGCTTCGCTGGTTTGACTTTCCTCCGTCTCTGCCACTTTATCCGCCGTTAAGCGAATGCGTTTATTATAATTTTTTTAATACCGCTTATTATTTCATAGCCACTGTATGCTGTACAGGGAATTTTTTATCCGTGATATCTGCTCCCTTTGATTTATTATAGAGCATCACCAGCATAAAGCAGGTTATCAATACCACCATTTTAAATAAGAGCGGATTAACGGGTAAACCGTTTTTCATAAATATGGATTTTAGTTGTTCGCTTTTTCTAAAAACGCACCGGGCACTTAGTAGAGCTCCTCCATCTTCCACCATAACCACCATGGTTAGCACCACCATCATTTCCATAACCTCCATCGCCAAGCCTTATACCCAGCTTGAACAGGAAAGAGAAATAAGCATCATTGTGCTGTGGAAACCCACGTGTATCTCCCGGTTGAAAACGGGTAACACCCGGAGTTACATAACCAATTGTTTTATCAGAAATTGCCTTCGCTATTGCTGCATCAGCAGCCGGCAGGTTCATTGCAAAATATTGCTGATCAATATAGGTGGTGCTTACATCATCCATATAATCAGTAAATGTTTTCCGGTAAAGCAATTCAAGCCCCACATTCACCCTGTCGCCAAGGATATATTTAAAGCCTGCACCAAATGGAATGTTCATCTGTGTTAGTTTATAAGGCTTCCTGTCAGGGTATTGTGCAAAGCCCTGCCCTTCTGTACGCAATGGTTGCAATTCATGCCAGGTTACATTGCCGTTCTGATCTTTTAAACTTCCTTTGGGGTTGAAATGAAACAAACCCACGCCGCCAAAAATGTATGGCCTGAACCTTGGATCGTATTCTTCATCATTGCGCTTTAAATATTGTATCGGGAAAAATTCTACAGCACCATACACTTCCCACATATTGGTTTTAAAATCGAGGTTACGCTGCTTGCGCCACAGTTCATCCACACCATGTGTACTGATGATACTGTCAATGCCTTCTGCATAAGTATATTGCCCAGCCACCCTGAAACCAAGCCATTCATTTGGATATACCGTAATGAAAGCGCCCTTCATCAGTTTGGTCAATTCGTAATTGAGATCTTTTATGAAAGTAGTGCCCTTGCCAACCTTACCGCCAAGGTCTCCTAAAAAGAAAGTAGGGCCAAAGTTTACACCGGCCTCAACCTTTGCATTGCCAAGGCCAAGCTGAAAGTGTTGTGCCTTTGCGGTTATATGCACCAAACAACAAAATACAAGGCAAACAATGCTGTTAATAAAAAATTTGTGTAAAAAGTTTTTCATCCGATACCGATTTGGATTTTAAGGTTGTTTTACGCATTTTTCTACGGAAAACAACATTACTACCCTATGAAAACGGAAAAGGATGTGGATTATTGTATATGTATCTAAAAAACGGGCGCTTTAATTATGCCAATTCCCAGCCTATCCAAACTGCATTTTAATATGTGGTATGCCATCCTCCAAATATTCATCGCTTACTTGTGCAAAGCCAATGGATCCGTAAAATTTTTTGAGGTAAGATTGGGCACTGATAATGATCACCGGATCATTAAACTGTTCAATTGTTTTTGTAACTGCCAGTTGCATCATCTCTCTTCCATAGCCACTTTTCCGGTGTTGGGGAGAAGTAACAACACGGCCAATGCTCGGATGATCGTAGGAAATTCCCTTAGGTAAAATACGACAGTAAGCTGCAAGTTTATTTTCATCCCAGCCGCAAAAATGAAAAGCCGGCTGGTCTTTATCATCAGCATCCTGGTACACACAATTTTGTTCTACAGAAAAAACTTCGTTGCGTAATTGAAGAATGGCATACAATTCGGTTACAGTTAACCCGTCAAAACTTTTATATTCCCAACGCAGCATAGTATTATTAAATAATTGAACGGTTACTATTAATTGAGCTCATTTTTAAAAGCATAACATCTGCAATACCTTTTGCTCTTGTTTTTGCCATTGCGGCAACTTTTCCTTCATACAGTTCATCAATGGTTGATGAAAATAATTACAGCCATTTGTCAAAGTGTGCTTTTGTTAATGGCAGCTTTTGATTGAGGGCATAATGCACTTCCATAGCATTTCGTTTATATACAGGATTATCGAGTAAAATACTTTCTCAAAAATCTACGACCACCGGTATGTGATGTTCCCAATTCATCTTTACTATATCATTAAAAATAAAGCCGATGATTTCATCCTGTTTTACTTTTTCATAAAAAGCAACTGTAAACTTTTCAATATCACTTCCTGATGCAATGTCAGTCTTCATTTCATTATTTTAAATAAGGCAACAATTCATCTATCGTTACAGGTTTTTGCTGGTCGTCCAGTTCCAATACAATATAATAACCATCTGCACCACCGGCTTTATATAAAGCATCTACCAATTTCTGCTGGTCACTCTGCTTTCTTTTGCCCGTCTCTTCATCCCAGGTCTCTTTTGTACAAAGACAGCCAAGGGTTGGCGTTAGTGGATAGTAAGTGGTGCCTTTGTAATAACCAGGATCAACTGTAGTGCCATGAGCAATGATCTCTGTACGGCCAGCTTTGCCGGCATACAACGTTTCAAAAAATGGAGTATAGTTCTTCCAGCTTACAGGCAGCAGTTTTCTGTACCAATCTTCTGTCCATAATGAATCTGTTATTGTGCTGTCATTAAAGAAATGTCTGATGCTTGTTTCCGCAGGCATTGTTAACTGTATGTTTTGAGTAGGACCAATGAAAATACTTTTGCTTATATCAAATCCATACATGCGGAAAATGCCCTGTGGTGTATTACCATTGCTTACATATCCCGGCAGGTTATTGATACTTCTTGCCAGCTGTGTTACAGAAAAAATATTGCCATAAGCATCTTTTACAAAATTGCCTGCACTATCCCTTACAATAGTAATACCGGGATAATTCCTGTTCTTTCTTTGAAAACTAAAAGCAACTTTTGCTTTGGTAAAAAAAGAATGATGAAGTATATCTTTTAATGACGGCATTACTGATGTTGTATCATAGACCCGGACATTTAATGCATTTAAAACAGGATCATTTGGATATTGCTGCACTCTTGCATTAATCGCATGAAGCATTACAGTAGAACATTTTTTTGTTTTCCTTCTTAAATATTCCGCAGCTATGGCAATACATTTTGTATCTGGCGATGAGATCAATAATTTTTCCGCCTCTCTTTCAAAAGAATTGGGATAAGCATCGTAAACAAGTTCCATCAACGAACGCTGAAAAAAACCGCTCCTGTTTTCTATTCCTTTAAACGCTTCATACATCTTACCTTCCACCCATGGCGACCTGTACCGCAGCAACTCTATAGAATAAAATGCATCCATCCAGTTTTCTTCTGTACTGTCTGTTAATGGCAATGATAAATTTCTATTGATACCGTTCACCAAACTTTTATACAACCTTTGCCTGTTTTCAGCTTTAGCATCTTTTACAACAGGTACATCAAAATCTGCTATCGGCAATTGTGCTGCTGCATGGCCAAAGAAAAAAATAAGGCTCAGCAGCAATACAATTTTTATTATAACAGGTGAATGTGGTTTTTTATGGAAGTGCATCGGCATTATTTCAAACAGCATCAGGGATTATGAAGATTGATAAATGCCTGTATTTTAGTAAACGCATCAAAGTAAGTGTTGCTATCCCAGTCGGCACCATGCCCTTTGCCGGCATACTCCACATATTGTACCGGCACACCTTCAATAGTCAATTTATTCCGTAATGCTTTTGACTGGCTGGTGGCATTTACCAGCAGATCGGCGCTGCCCTGCAGAATAATTGTAGGGCATGCGGCGCTGATAGTAGCGTAATTTAACGGGCTGCTCTGAAAGTATAAAGCAGGGTTTGAAGAAGGTGTGGCTCCTACTATATCAGCAATGTTTGCCGGTGGCACAAGACCGGGATTGTCATATAAATCATTCATATTAGATGGCCCAAAAAAATCAACCACTAGTTTTACTTTTGCCTGCGTTGAATATTTATAAGCATACAGCAGTGCTAAATGCCCGCCTGCACTTGCCCCAATCGTGGTAATGTTATCACTGATGAGGTATTCATCTCTTTTGCTGTAAATAAAATCTACAGCAGCTTTGGTATCTAATTCCTGTGTGGGAAAAACATTTGTACCCAAACCCGACAACCGGTAATTGATATTAAAAATGGCATAGCCGGGCCAACGTGTTTTAATGGTATCAATAAAGGAAGCAAAGTCAACTTTGTCGCCGGTGGCCCATGCACCACCATGTATCAGTATCATCACTTTAGTACTGTCTGTTTTTCTGCCAGCCGGCAAATACACATCCATCTTTTGCAACGCATCGCTGCCATAAGCAACATTTAAATATGTGGCTGCCTGCACCACATTAGTATTTCCATTGTTGGTTGCTTCTTTTTTGCAGGAACCAATTACAGCCAAAGCAAAAAATACCAGCAGGGTTTTATAAAAAGCCATATTTATATTTTGAAAGGAAAATTAACCAATATCAGTTAAATGAAACATAAAGCTTAATACCCATATTTTTCCTTCCATAGCTTTTGCAAAAACCTGCGGAGTTCTTCTTCTCTTGCATTGTTGCCTGGTTCATAAAACTTTTGCCCTGCTATTTCTTTGGGCAAATATTCCTGTGGCGAAAAATTATTGTGATAGTTATGGGAATACTCATAACCTTTTTCATAATCCATATTTTTCATTAGCTGGTAGGCGCATTTCGTAATGTGCAGGGGCACAGGTAAATCGCCGTGCTGTTTTACTGCATTCATTGCAGCGCCAATAGCAACAGTGGCAGCATTACTTTTTGCACTGCTTGCCAGATAAATGGCACATTGAGATAATATCAATTGGGATTCCGGATAACCAATTTTATTCACTGCATCAAATGTGGCATTGGCTAACAGCAATGCATTAGGGTTTGCATTGCCAATATCTTCGCTTGCCAGGATCAATAATCTTCTTGCAATAAATTTTACATCTTCTCCGCCCTCGATCATTCTTGCCAAATAATATACTGCTGCATTGGGGTCGCTGCCACGGATTGATTTTATAAATGCAGAAATAATATCATAATGCTGCTCTCCTTTTTTATCATAGAGAGCAATTCGCTTCTGGGCAATGTCCATTACTTTATCATCTGTAATTTCCCCTTCGCCTAAAGCATCAACAACCAATTCCAACAGGTTTAATAATTTTCTTGCATCACCTCCTGATATATTTATAAGTGCCGAAGTTTCTTTTAGCTGAATATTTTTTGTTTTCAGCACTTCATCGTTCTTCAACGCATGATTCAGCAATTGAACCAAGTCATTTTCATCCAATGATTTTAAAACATACACCTGGCAACGGCTGAGCAAGGCGCTGTTTACTTCAAAAGATGGATTTTCTGTTGTAGCGCCAATTAAAGTGATGATGCCTTTTTCTACAGCACCGAGCAATGCATCCTGCTGGCCTTTATTAAAGCGGTGTATTTCATCAATGAACAAAATAACATTTGATTGTTTCTTTGCTGTATCAATTACTTCTCTTACTTCCTTTACGCCTGATGAAATAGCGCTGAGTTGATAAAAAGGGGATTGCAATGTTTGAGCAATAATGTTGGCGATGGTTGTTTTTCCAACACCCGGCGGCCCCCATAAGATCATAGATGGAATTTTTCCATGCTCAATAGCAGTGCGTAAAATACTTCCCTTCCCGGTAAGGTGCTGCTGGCCTACCAATTCATTTAATGTAGTGGGGCGGAGGCGTTCGGCGAGTGGGGGAAGATTCATTTGGTAAAGATAAATTAAGATTGATTTGGCTTGCAGAAAAGGAATGAGATATCATTTATTCGGATATTTCTTTACCAATTTCATCAACCAATAAGCCCTTATTAAATTCATAATTCCGTTTTATACGGAAGAAAAGTAAAACCTGCATACAACTGATATAGATTCCATTCAGCACAATTACAAACATTAAAAAGTACATTATTATCGCCCTTATAACAATGCGTTTATCATCAAAAAGGTTTTGATCCTGTGCATGTTTCCAGTTAGCAAAAGATGAAACCAGTACATATGATACTAAGCAGAGCACCCCAAAAAGAAACATCAATAAAAACCAAAAAAGTATTTTTCTTCCCAACGATAATTTTCTTCCCGTAATTTGATAGCCCAGCAATGATATGTTGTGGATGCCATTAAGTGCAGTAACAAGAGGAAAAGCACAAATAAAAATAGAAACCGCAATATCTTCCGGGTTTCTAAGCGATGGAGGGTTTTGATAAATACCATATCCAAACAAGGAGATAATAGCAATGATCTCTATAATATTTGCCGTCCTGAATATTTTCCACATTAATTTAAATACTTATTTCAAATCCAGCTTTATCTGCAACTCCTCAAACTTTTTGGCGTCAATCGTACTTGGTGCATCCGGCATTCAAAGTAAAAAATTAAACCTGAAAATTAGTCTTCTTCAAAATAATCAGTGTCTATCTTTTTTATTTCATACACATTTTGAACAGATACACCCAAATTGTAATCAATCATGTATTGAGACAATTTTTCTCCGTCAATCAACACAATTTTTGTATCCATTTGCTGTGCATAATCAGTTGCTTCCTTTGTAAAATTCGATGTAGTTATAAATACTCCTTTCTTAGCTCTTTGCCCGGCTAATGCCCCAACAAATTTTTGTACTTCCGGCCTGCCAACCACACCCTCCCATCTTTTTGCCTGTATATAAATTACATCAAGGTTCAATTAAGATTAACGATAATTCTTTTATTCTCTTAAATCCTTTATCGGCACTTACCAATGTAAAGCTTTCTTCAATCGCAGTAGCGGCAATTATCGCATCAGGTATAGGCATCTTTATGCTGCGTTTTAACTCAATTGCTTTTGCTTTTATTTTATTGCTTAAGGATACAACACTACAAAACTCGATTGCGGTTTCTCTTACCTTGGTTTCCTTTTCACTTAAATCCTTAACTCCCAACACTTCAATTTCTGTAACTACAGAAACATAAGGCTTTGTATCAAAATAAAGCCTGACATCAGCCAGGCCTTTCAAAGCATAAATAATTATATTGGTATCTAACAAAAGTTTATTTCCACTCACTGCGTACTTTTTTTTGATAGGTTAACCCATCTTCAATATGGGGAAGCTTGCCAAAGAACGCCGATACTTTTTTATCTTCTTTTACCCGGCTGCTCCTTTTCCTTGAACTGTTTTTTATTTTCTTATCCTGCATAGCTTTTGTTTTTGTGTTGTATAAAGCTAAAGAAAATATTTTATTTCAAATCCAGCTTTATCTGCAACTCCTCAAACTGTTTGGCATCAATCGTACTTGGTGCATCCAGCATCACATCTCTGCCACTATTATTTTTAGGAAAGGCAATAAAGTCACGGATACTTTCGCTGCCACCAATGATAGCACACAAGCGGTCAAAACCAAAAGCCAGGCCACCATGCGGAGGAGCACCATATTCAAATGCGCCCAAGCAAGAAACCAAACTTATGCAGTTGCTCTTCTTTATCCATTCCCAATGCTTCAAACATTTTTTCCTGTAATTCCCTCTGGAAAATACGGATAGAACCACCACCAATTTCATTTCCGTTCAGCACCATGTCATACGCATTGGCTTTAATACCAGCATAAGGATGTTTTAAATATTCCGCTGCATTTTCAATCTTCGGGTTGTTGTTTATCATCACACTGATATGGTCTGGCTTTGGTGATGTAAACGGATGATGCCTTGCCACCCAGCGGTTATCTTCTTCTGCATATTCAAACAAAGGAAAATCCAGCACCCATAATAATTTAAATTCATTATCCTTCCTCATGCCCAATTTATCAGCCATATACATACGCAGGTCGCTGGTAGCTTTCCTTGTTTTTTCTTCTGCGCCAGCTAATATCAAAATCAAATCACCAGCTTTTGCATTGGCTGCATCAGCAATGGCTTTTAATTTTTCTTCGCTGTAAAATTTATCTACGCTGCTTTTGTAAGTACCGTCTGCATTGCATTTTATAAACACCAACCCCTTCATGCCAATCTGCGGACGCTTTCACCCACTCTGTTAGTTCATCCGTTTGTTTGCGGCTATATTCGCTGCAACCCGGCACAGCAATAGCAATTACTGTTTCTGCATCATTAAACACAGCAAACTCACCAGCTATCAATGCAGACAATATTTTCTTTTGCAGGAAATGTATGTGCAGGAAATTTCAGGTTGCACAATTTCATTTCAAAACGAATGTCGGGCTTATCGTTACCGTAATCCACATCGCTTCTTCCCAGGTTGTGCGTTCCACTATATCTGTGTAATCAATATTTTTTACATCTTTAAAAATGCGTTTTACCAAACCTTCAAACATATTCAATATATCTTCCTGCTCCACAAAACTCATCTCACAATCTATCTGTGTAAACTCAGGCTGGCGGTCGGCACGCAGATCTTCATCTCTAAAACATTTTACAATTTGATAGTAACGGTCGTACCCACTCACCATCAGCAATTGCTTAAATGTTTGCGGACTTTGCGGCAGTGCATAAAACTGTCCGGGATTCATTCTGCTTGGCACCACAAAATCCCTTGCACCTTCCGGTGTACTTTTAATTAAGAAAGGCGTTTCAATATCCATGAAATTATTTTCATGCAAATAATTCCTGGTGCTGCGGCCTACGGCATAGCGCAGCTCTAAATTTTTCTTTACTGCATTGCGGCGCAAATCAAGAAAACGGTATTTCATCCGCAACTCATCCCCACCATCTGTATCATCCTGTATGGTAAAAGGCGGTGTTGCTGCTTTATTTAAAATGGTAAACTCACTCACTAAAATCTCAACATCACCGGTAGGTATATTGGCATTTTTACTGCTGCGTTCATTTACTTTTCCTTTCACCTGCAATACAAACTCACGGCCCAGTGGATTGGCATCTAATTGCTGCATTCAGGCTTTCGAAAACAATAATTGCGTAATACCATAGCGGTCACGAATGTCAACAAAAGTGATGCTGCCAAACTTACGCACTGTTTGCACCCAGCCACTGAGTGTTACTTCTTTATTTGCATCGGCCATTCTTAATTCGCCGCAGGTATGAGAACGGTACATATTGAGTTATTAATTATTAATTATTAAGTTACTGATTATTTTGTTACCGGCAGTTGAACCCTGATTGAGCTTCATTGGCGACGCTACTCTTTCAAAGTTTGTACTGCTATCAGGCATTTTTAATCCCGATACTTATCAGGAGGCTGCAAATATACATAGAGAAAGCTAAGCCGGGCTCCCTGCGTTTCAATTAAGCACAAAATCGTTATACAACAAAATAACGGGTTAAAAAACGGTGTTTTCACCCGGAAAAAATGGTGAAAACACTGGTTGAAATATCAATTGCTTTAATAAACTTGTGGTGCAATTATATTTCCTAACCAAAAAAACCTTTTTTATGGCAACAATTTCTTTTTCCAACGCAAGGGACATGACAGAAAGATCAGAAGCATGGATGAAATCTGTATCAGATTTTATTAAAGACCCTGTTAACAGTCCTGTACCTACTGACATTTACGATACACAAAAACTAGCTTTTGAAATTGACATCCAGGAATTAAAAGACCTGATTGATAAGTCAGAAAAGTTAGTAGGGGTATTGGGTTATGAAACAGGCGCAAATACGCTCTCATTTATTTTGGTAGGCACTGATAAAAATCATATTCCAGCTGCACTGGTGGCACCAGTGGAAACATGGCCAATGCTTAAAGAAATGAAAGACTTAAATAAGGTACTTACCGATTATCTTACACCTTAATTACGATGTTTTCAATCAAAATTGTTTATTACGGGTTGCTGGGTCTTTGCCTGGCAGCCCTTTTATTAAATTCCAAAAAACTTAATAAAATTTATTACTTGTTTATACCTGTAATTATTTTTGCTATTACCGCACAGGTATTTGAAGAGGTACTTAAATTGAAAGATGTAGAGGGACATAATTTTATATTCCACATTTACCAGCCTGTTGAGTATTCTTTGCTGGCGCTCTTTTACTACCACCTTATCCATAGCAAACTTACCCGTAAGCTGATTTTGTTATCAATACCGTTGGTACTGCTGTTTTCAATTTTTTATTACACTATGGGCAGTGGTGTATTTTTTGGGGCCGACTTTGTGGACTTTTGCGTTTGTGCCTTTTTTATATGTGTTTGGGTAATTGTTTTCTTTTGGGAACTGCTGCGGTCAGACGAAACCCTTAACCTTGTAAACTATCCCGCTTTTTGGGTTAATGGCGCCAATCTTTTATTTTACGGTGGCTGTCTTATGGTAATGGGTGTTTACTTTTCTTTTTTAAAATCTGATGCAGTTGTTGCAAAGCAGTTGCTTAAAATTAATCATTACCTTAATCTTGTTTTGTACAGCATGTATATTATTGGCTTTATTCAACCTGTAAAATGGAAAAAATAATTGTAATAGTTGCCGCGGTCACGGCGCTTATTCTTTTTTTTGGTTTCATCATCATATTGTATGCATTGGCCTATCAAAGAAGAAGAAACCGGTATGCTAAAGAAAAACTGGAAATGGAATCTCAATTCCAGGCAGCGATACTGCAAACACAAGTAGAAATACAGGAACAAACCCTCAAAAACATCGCTCAGGAAATTCATGATAACATTGGCCAGGTGCTGATATTGGCTAAACTCCACCTCAACACCTTTCCTGCTGTTGCTGACGAAACTATAACCGGTAAAGTAAACGACACAAAAGAATTAGTAAGCAAAGCCATTAACGATTTGAGGGATCTCAGCAGGAGCCTTCTTGGCGAAAAAATAACGGAAATCGGCCTGCAGGAGTCAATAGCAAATGAAATGAGAATAATACAAAACACTGGCCTTTACAAAACACAACTGCATATATCGGGAAATAAATACAGGATGCCACCACAAAAAGAAATGGTGCTGTTTCGTATTGTGCAGGAAAGTATAAACAACGCCGTAAAACATGCCCGTGCAAAAAACATTGAAATATCGCTTTTGTATGAACCTGCTGTTTTCAGGATGGTGGTGGCTGATGATGGCAAAGGCTTTGAACAATCTTCCTTAAATAGTGCTGATACAGGTATTGGCTTAAAAAACATGAAGAACAGGGCTACATTGATTGGTGGCACGCTGCATATAGAATCAAGTCCCGGCAAAGGTACCAGCATACAAGTAAAACTTGATAACCCCGACATTTAATTTATATCTAAACCGAAAACTATGGCAACTATTGCACTGGTTGATGATCATGCACTACTTCGTAACGGGCTTGCTGCACTTGTAAAAAGCCTTGGCCACACAGTAATGCTTGAAGCTGCAAATGGAAAAGATTTTATAAATAAGCTTAGTCATGACAGCTTACCTGAGTTGGTGTTGATGGATATTAATATGCCCGAAATGGATGGTTTTGAAACCACCTTGTGGCTTAAACATAACCACCCCAAAGTAGTGGTAATGGCTTTCAGCATGTATGATACAGAAACAGCCATCATAAGGATGATGAAATCGGGCGCAAAAGGATATATACTCAAAGACAGCGACCCTTCTGAATTAAAGTTTGCCCTGGAATCACTATTTGCCAAAGGCTACTATTACAACGAACTTGTAAACAGCAAAATGATAAATGCCATCAGCACAATTAACGATAAAGAAATGAAATAAAAAACATGGTGCAGTTAAATGAAAGGGAAACAGAATTTTTAAAACTCATTTGCACAGAATTAACTTATAAAGAGATTGCAGACAAAATGCATGTGAGCCCACGTACGGTTGACAACTACCGCGACAGTCTTTTTGAAAGGTTAAATGTAAAAACCAGGGTAGGACTTGCTATGTATGTGGTAAGAAACAGTATGGTGCAATTTTGAAATGCTGCCGGAACAATTTGAATCGCTTAGCAAAATTTATTATTGATAACGCAACCGGAGTTGTGAAAAAAGAATCTTTCAAAAAATGCGTACATCTACAACCGTATTTTCACTATTAAAATGATGAAATTACGCAACCACAAAACACCACCCATCAAAAAAAGTATCGGTTTAAAAAATATCCCAACAAAGCCAGTTTGATTAAAGCGGTTTTTCACTACATTCATCATTAAATAATGGCCCGCCATTAGTATTGAATAGAAACCAAACCAGCATTTACCGAAACCTTTTAACCGCAAACATGGCAAGTATTGTATTAACTGATGATCATATCCTTCTCAGAAACGGCCTTGCCGGGCTTATTAAAACACTTGGCCACACAGTATTATTTGAAGCCGATAATGGAAAAGACCTGATTGAAAAACTGAACCCCAATAAATTACCCGATATTATTCTGATGGACATTAACATGCCTGAGATGGATGGTTGTGTGGCTACAGAATGGTTAAGGAGCCATTACCCCAAAGTAAAAGTACTGGCATTAAGTATGTATAACAATGAAAGCTCCATTATACGCATGTTGAAAAGCGGTGCCAAAGGATATATTTTAAAAGACAGCCGCCCAACCCAGCTGGGAAAAGCCATTGAAAGTTTGATGAACGAGGGTTTTCATTATTCAGAATTATTAAATGGCAAACTTATTTATGCCATTAATAAAATGGGTGATATAACAGATGATCTAAACAGCCTGGTACAACTGAATGACAAGGAAACGGAATTTTTAAAACTATGCTGCACCGAACTTACTTATAAAGAAATTGCCGATAAACTATCCGTAAGCCCACGTACTATTGATGGCTACCGTGATACCTTATTTGAAAAACTGCATGTAAAAACAAGGATTGGGCTGGTGATGTATGCGGTTAAGAATGGCATTGTGAAGTTTTAAGTATTGGCACAAAACTTACATCGTTTCCTCTTCTCCCTTATGCCGTGGCTTCCACCACAAATAATAATACAACAGCGGTAGCATGCCCAGTACAAATGGAACAATAGCTAAATGCTTAAAAGTGTATCCGCCAAACAATGCATTGGTTTCAAAATGAAAGAACTCACTGATCATCCAGTATGAGTTAGCAGATATCCAGAAAGCGATGGAGATATTATGGCACACTTCGCTCATATACTGCCGGGTACGGTAAGCAATGATGATGGCAATTGCAAGTGTTGGTACAATCATAGCAATTCCCAATGGCCGCCACATCATACACCAGCTAATATCTTTCAACAGCCAGAAAACAATATGCAGGTTTTCCATTTTGCGGTAGCGGATAGGGATGGTGTAGGTATTATTGTCCATGCTGAACTTGTTTGGGAGCAAATATATTATTTCCCACAAAGGCACAAAGCCAACAGGGCTTTTCTTAGTGCTTCTTTGTGTGCTTTGTGGGAAACTTCTTAAAAAGCAAAGGGCCGCAACTTTCGTCCGGCCCTTCATTTAAAGTTTTATCCTGGTTACCTGTAATTCTGTATATACCGCATCAGTTCATCTTTATTGCTGCTGAAGGTAAAGCTATCTGCCAGTGAAAAATAGTTGCCTTTGTCAAGCGTATTCTTATAGGCATACTTTGCAATTTCAAGTTTATTGTTTTCAAAACTGAACAACTCCAATACTTCCCTTACCTGTGCAGTTGTAAAGTAGTTTGTATTGATAACCTGTTTTGCAATATTCATACGGGTGTTATCAAAACTTTCCTTTTCCAATACCTGTTTAAAACTGCTGAACGACTGTACATTCATTTCCCTGCCGTAGTTATTATCATTATTGTTCCAGTTATTGTCGTTCCAGTTATCATCATTCCAATCATCATCGTCATCATTGTTGTAAGCTGCAGCAATAGGCTGCTCATCAATAAAGGCTTTGCCAAAACGGTTGATGGTAATATCAACATGGTATTGTGGCTTCACATACACGTTAGCATTATATACCAGTTTGTAATTGCCATTAATGCTATTAGGTGACCCGGGCCTGTTTCCGCTAATAAGACGGTACACTTTTACCGTATGGTAGCCCTGTTGCAGGTTACTGATAAGTACGGAATTGTTATTTGCTTTGTAGCGGTTGCCATCTACCATCACTCTCAGTTTTGCATTGGAAGTGCTGCTGATACTCATTTTTGAACCATAAGGATAAGCATACATGCTTATTGAAATGATAGTGGCGATTAAGAGGGTAAATATCTGTTTCATAATTTTTGGTTTTGTTATACAATTTTCAAACGCTGTGCCGATGGGTTGTTTTAAAAGGCTAATAAATAGTTAAAGAAAATGTTTGCCTGGTTTTTATGTAAATACAGTTGGTTGTTCATCACAGTGCAGTTGCTATATTTGAAAGGTTCTGCAACCACATAGCAACAAATTGTATCTTGTAATTAAATAACTAAATCATGTTTGTAAAAAAGATAGCCTTGCTGTTTGTATTTATTACAGCAATCATCAGTACTTCAATGGCACAAAAAAACAATAACTATACAGCACAATGGAAAAAAGTGGAAGCCTTTGAAAAGAAAGGCTTAACCGCTTCTGCTTTAAAAGAAGTAATTGGTATTTATAACCTGGCGATAAAAGACAAGAATGATGCACAGCAGATAAAAAGCTGCATGTACCAGGTAAAGTACAGGAACATGAGGGAAGAAGAAAGCCAGGAGAAAAATATTTTTTTTGTCGATACATTGATTGCAAAAGCAAAAGCGCCTGCAAAAAATATTTTACAAAGTATGCAGGCAGAAATGATGTGGCAGTATTTACAAAACCACCGCTGGCAATTTTATAACCGTACCGAACTAAAAGAAGAAAAAAGCAAAGATATCAGCACCTGGAGTTTGGAAAAACTGCATTCGGTTATTACCAAATTATACAAAGCATCTCTTAGATATAAAAACAGAAGGTATTTTAAAAGCAACAAAGCTGGATGGGTTTGATGCCATCATTATCAAAGGAGAAAACACCAGGAACCTCCGCCCTACCTTGTATGATTTTCTTGCCTTCAGGGCATTGGATTATTTTATGACGGATGAAAGGGATATTACCAAACCTGCTTATCAATTCACCATTAATGATCCAATAGCATTTGCACCGGCACCACAATTTGCACAGCATCGTTTTGAAACAAAAGACACGGCTTCGCTGCATTATCATGCGTTGGATCTGCTAAGGAATATTTTGATCTTTCATATTGCCGATGTAAAGAATGATGCTTTATTAGATGCTGACCTGATACGGTTGAATTTTGTATATCAACATGCGGTGAATGAAGACAAAGAAAAACTATACGAAGCAGCATTAAAAAATATTGAAGAACAATTCCGGAATCAATGAAGCTTCTGCACAGGCCATGTATTTAAGGGCAAAAATTTATTATGATAAAGGACAGGATTTTGAACCTTTTACCAAAACAGGTAACCAGTATGAAATAAAAAGAGCGAAAGAATTGTGTGAAGCAGCCATAAAAAAATATCCAAAAAGCGAAGGTGGTATCAATGCACAAAATTTACTGAACAGCATTTTGCAACCATCATTGAGTTTGGAAACAGAAAAAGTAAATGTGCCGATGCAACCTTTCCGCACATTGGTGAAATATAAAAATGTACAAAAGGTATATTTCCGTTTAATAAAAATAACAAGAGAAGAAATTAAAAAGATTGATAGAAGGGATTATGAAAAAATATGGCAGGGTTATGTTGCCATGAAACCTTTAAAAAGCTGGAATGTTGCCTTACCTGATCCATTGGATTACCAGGAACATGCAACCGAAATAAAAGTAGATGCGTTAGACAATGGGGTTTACTTTTTACTGGCAAGTATTGAATGAAAATTTTTCCTTAGATAAAAACATTATTGCCAAACAACTGACTTATGTAAGCAATATCAGTTATATCCACAACAATGAAAATGATTATTATGTTTTGAACCGTGATAATGGACAACCTCTTGCAACCAGTAAAGTGCAGGTATGGGAATCAAAATATAATTCAGCAAAAGGTGAATATGAAAATATAAAGGCTGAACAATATAATACTGATAAAAATGGTTTATTCAAACTGAAGAAAACAAAAGAATACCGTACCATACAATTGCAGGTAACCAATGGCAGTGATGAATTATTTATGGATGAAAACAATAATGATTATTATGGTTACAATAGTTATGAGCAGCCAAAAGAAACAACGCAAACCTTTTTATTTACTGATCGTTCTATCTACCGTCCGGGTCAAATCGTTTACTTTAAAGGAATTGTAATTACAAAAGCAAACAAAGCGGCTGAAAGCAAAGTAATTACTTCCTTCAATTCAACCTTGCAATTAAAAGATGCAAACGGGCAAAAAATAAATGAATTGAAAATGGTAACGAATGAATATGGTTCTTATCATGGTTCATTCAAATTACCGGAAGGTTCATTAAATGGCCAATTCAGTTTGTATGATTCTGCAGGTAATGGTTATTATTCTTTTAATGTGGAAGAATATAAACGCCCTAAATTTTCTGTGGAAGTTAAAAAACCGGCTGGCACTTACAGGGTAAATGACAGTATAAAAGTTACAGGCATTGCAAAAGCGTATGCAGGGAATAATGTAGATGGCGCTGCGGTGAAATACCGGGTGGTTCGTAAAGTGCGTTATCCCAATTTGGTGGGGATGGGGTTACATCCGCAAAGGTGGTGGCAGAACCATGCCTTATGGCAGAAATGAAGAAGTGGAAATAACAAATGGCAATGCAACAACCGACAGCAAAGGAGAATTCAATATCACTTTTAAAGCATTGCCTGATGAAAGCATCAATAAAAAAGACCAACCAACTTTTTATTATGAAGTAAGCGCTGATGTTACGGATTTGAATGGCGAGACAAGAAGCGGTGAAACCTCTGTGGCGGTGGCGTACCAATCTTTACAATTAGAAATAAAACTAGATGATAAATTAACTGCCAACAGTTTGAAAAATATTTTAGTGAGAAGCACCAACCTGAATGATATTGAAGAGAAGGCAAACGTAACCGTAACCATTCAACAATTAAAAAGCCCCGGCAAAATTTACAGGGAAAGATATTGGGAACAGCCGGACCAGTTTGTGATGAGCAAGGATGAATACTATGAGTTGTTTCCGTATGATGTTTATACAAATGAGAAGGAGGTAAAGAACTATGCTGTTGGAGATAAAGTGTTTGATAAAACTGACTCTTCTAATAAACCGTTTCTCGTTTCTGGTTTCTCGTTTGGAGCTGGCTGGTATAAAGTGACTGCAACTGGGAAAGATAAGTATGGTGAAGATGTGAAGGCTGAGAAATATGTTTTGCTAACAGGAAAAGAAACAACAGATACAGAACCTGTTACTGTAAATGTTACCAAAGCAAAAGCAGAGCCGGGAGAAAAAATAAACTATGATATCAAATCAGGGTTTAGTAAAATATGGCTGATACATACAATGAACAGGATGAATGACAGGAGTGAAACAAAAATTGTTGAAACCTCATCTTTGCCTTCTGCTCAACCAGTGTTTGATTATGAAATAACTGAAGCTGACCGTGGCGGCATGGCAATGAGTTATGCATTTGTAAAACACAACCGTGTATATAGTGGCAATGAAAATTTTGATGTGCCGTGGAGCAATAAAGAACTCAATATCTCTTACCAAACATTCCGTGATAAACTATTGCCCGGTGCCAATGAAAAATGGACTGTAAAAATAAGCGGCAACAAGGGAGAAAAAGTGAGTGCTGAAATGTTGGCGGGAATGTATGATGCAAGTTTGGATCAGTTTAAAGAACATAGATGGAGTGGAATAAATATTTGGCCAGGATTGTTTAAAAATATCAGTTGGACAGAAAATGGATTTGAAAAGACTTCCTCTGAAGATCTTGAACAAGGAAATTTATCCGCAGTTAGCTTCACTAAACAAATCCTACGATATATTGTATTCCTCAGAACTTGAAAGATTGGCAAAAATGTATGGTTATGTGAAACAAACCAAAGATGGGAATGAATATGTTGATTGGAAAAAAGCTGGGGCAATTAACTGGGCCGATAAAGCTGTGTTGGAAAAATCAGACATGATGATTACTGCACCCATGGCAGCCAATGCAGAATTCTCAAAAGTATCTGGCAAATTTAGAAGCGGTGATTTATATGACAATATCAGATTCTATTTCATTTAACAAACAAAATATTGAGAATAAAATCTCTTCGAATAATGAAATCCAAATCCGCAAAAACTTCAACGAAACCGCTTTCTTTTTTCCTGATCTTACCACCGATGCAGAAGGCAATGTTTCTTTCAGTGTTACCATGCCCGAAGCATTAACGCAATGGAAACTGATGACACTGGCGCATACAAAAGATCTGCAAAGCGGCTATGCAGAAAAAACACTGGTAACACAAAAACCATTGATGGTGCAGCCCAATGCACCAAGATTTATGAGGGAAGGCGATAAAATGGAATTCAGTGCCAAAATTGTAAACCTTAGCGATAATGCAATTAATGGAACAGCTGTTTTAGAATTGTTTGATGCCGCTACCAATAAACCGGTTGATGGTTTGTTTAAAAATATTTCATCAACTCAATACTTTAACACAGCAGCAGGATCAAAGTACAGTGGTAAAATTTGCAATAGAAATTCCCATCAATTTCAACAGTGCATTAACTTATAGGATTGTTGCTAAGTCAAATGGATTTTCAGTGATGGAGAAGAAATGAGCTTGCCTGTTCTCACCAACAGAACATTGGTTACAGAAAGCATGCCTTTGAATTTGAGGAACACCACAAAGAAAGATTTCAAATTTGAAAAATTATTGAATAGTGGCAATAGTAAAACAATCAGCATTCATGCATTGACTGTTGAATACACAAGTAATCCTGCATGGTATGCAGTGCAGGCGCTGCCATATTTAATGGAGTATCCTTATGAGTGTGCAGAGCAAACTTTCAACCGCTATTATGCAAATACATTGGCTTCTTATGTAACTAATTCTATTCCTAAACTAAAAGCTGTATTTGAAAAATGGAGCAATCCCCTTCAGGGGGCAGGGGGCGTTGATACGGCTGCTTTGCTTTCTAATCTTCAAAAAAATGAAGAATTAAAATCTGCTTTATTACAGGAAACTCCCTGGGTGATGGATGCACAAAATGAAGCACAGCAAAAAAAAAATATTGCTTTACTATTTGACATGGTGAAGATGAGCAGCGAAACAGGCAAAGCATTGGCAAAGCTAAAAGAAATGCAAAGCAGCAATGGCGGTTTTGTATGGTTCAAAGGCGGGCCAGATGACAGGTATATTACGCAATACATCATTACCGGCATTGGGCATTTAAGAAAGTTGAATGCCTTGGCTGCAAATGAAAGCCAGCAGCAAAAAGACATCATGGCGATTGTAAAAAAAGCCATTCCTTATTTGGATAAAAAAATAAAAGAAGATTATGATTGGTTAGTAAAGCATAAAGTGAAACTCAGTCAAAACAATCTCAATTATACAGCTATTCAATATTTATACATGCGTAGCTTCTTTACCGAAACAGCTGTTGCACCAGCCTCACAAACTGCATTTAATTATTACAAACAACAATCACAAAAATATTGGCTGAGCAATGGAAAATATATGCAGGCGATGATCGCTTTATCATTACAAAGAAATGGAGACACAAAAACTTCAAAAGCCATCATCAAGTCATTAAAAGAAAATTCCATCAATCATGAAGAATTAGGAATGTATTGGAAAGACTGGACAAACCGTGGCTGGTTCTGGCACCAGGCGCCAATAGAAAGCCAGGCATTGATGGTTGAAGCATTTACTGAGATTGATAAAGATCAAAACACAATTGATGATCTGAAAACTTGGTTGCTGAAACAAAAGCAAACACAAAACTGGGGAACCACCAAAGCAACGGCTGAAGCTTGTTATGCTTTATTACTAAATGGAAGCGATTGGTTAAAAGAAGAAAAAGAAGTAACTATCAATTTAGGTAGCACAACTATTAAAAGTTCGGATGATGCAACAGAAGCAGGGACTGGTTATTTCAAAAAAAGAATTGATGGCGATGAAGTAAAACCAGAGATGGGAAATATAGAAGTGTCTATAAAGTCAGCGGACTTTAAAGTACCCCCTTTAGGGGGTTGGGGTTCTGTTTATTGGCAATATTTTGAAGACCTTGATAAAATCACTTCTGCGGAAACACCTTTAAAACTGGTGAAAAAATTATTTGTAGAAAAAAATACTGATAAAGGCCCTGTATTGGATGCTTTACAAGATGGAGCAAAATTAAAAGTGGGTGATAAAATAAAAGTGCGGATTGAATTACGTGTTGACCGTGATATGGAATATGTTCATATGAAAGATATGAGAGCCGCCTGCATGGAACCTTGAATGTTATCAGTGGATATAAATACCAGGGCGGGCTTGGTTATTACGAAAGCACCAAAGATGCCAGCACCAATTTCTTTTTTAGCTGGCTCAATAAAGGCACGTATGTTTTTGAATATCCGTTGTTTGTAACGCATGAGGGTGATTTCAGCAATGGCATTACAACTATTCAATGTATGTATGCACCGGAGTTTACGAGCCATAGTGAGGGAATAAGAGTAACCCCCTCCGCCGCCCCCTAAAGGGGGAACCATACAGACACTGAAATTTCCAAGCTCTTAAGTCTTTAGCAGGTTGTGAATCCTATGCAAATGAAAGATTTTTAAGCTTTTGAGTTCTAAGTTCCCCTTAAGGGGCGGAGTGGTAAAATTTGCCTTTGCTTTTCAGCCTCAAACCCTTACCTTTGCTGCCCCGTTGAAAAATTCACCGGGATCAACAATATTTTTAACTGCTCTTATTCCCCTTTAGGGGTTAGGGGCCAAAATCAGGGAAATGAACAATTACGAATTGATGGTGATTTTTACCCCTGTGCTCTCTGAAGAGGAATTTAAAGCCGCTCAGAGCAAATACGCTGCCTTAGTTACAGACAATGGCGGGAAGTATTGCACACCAATCCCTGGGGACTAAAATCACTGGCGTATCCCATTGCCAAAAAGACCACTGGTCTTTACTGGGTACTGGAATATAGTGCGCCATCCAGCTTCAATGAAAAGTTGAAAACACAAATTTTACGTGACGAGTCAATCATGCGTCACATGTACACTGCACTCGACAAATACGCCGTTGAGTACAATACTAAAAAGAGAAGTGGCGTAAAATTTGAAAAACTTGAAAAAGCGGAGGCATAATCATGGCAAAACCAAATGAGATAAAATATCTTACAGCTATCAAAGCTGAGAAGCGTCCAAAAAAATACTGCCGCTTTAAGAAAATGGGTATCCACTATATTGATTATAAGGATGCCGAGTTCCTGAAAAAGTTTTTAAACGAACAGGGCAAATTATTACCACGCCGCCTTACCGGTAACTCTTTGAAGTACCAGCGTAAAGTGAGCGATGCAGTGAAGAAAGCCCGTCAAATGGCTATTCTGCCTTATGTAACAGATCTTTTAAAATAATTTTTTTCACCACCCTAATCCTTTAGTGGAGAAAGTGCTGATAATAACTATTAGTATTGGGTAAAAATGCAAAACAATGCAGGTAATATTAATTCAGGATGTAAACAACCTTGGCGGTGCTAATGAACTGGTAACCGTAAAAAATGGTTATGGCCGTAACTATCTGATTCCACAAAAATTTGCTGTGGAAGCTACGCCTTCTAACAAAAAACAATTGGAAGAAAAGCAAAAACAACAAGCTAAGAAAGAAGCCAAATTACTGGCTGAGATCAATAGTGTAATTGCTAAGCTGGCTGAAGGTGCTTTAAAAATTGGTGCTAAAACAGGTACCAGTGGTAAAATTTTCGGTAGCGTAACTTCTGTTCAGATCGCCCGTGCTATCAGGGAGCAAAAAGGTTACGAAATTGACCGTCGCCGCATCCACATTATTGATGATGTAAAAGAATTAGGCACTTACAAGGCAAAGATTGATTTTGGTAACGGCAACGAAACCGAGGTTGAATTTGAAGTAGTAGCAGAATAATTCTTTAGATATTTTTTAAAAAGCGGCTCACTCTGAGCCGCTTTTTTTATTGATTGTAAGCTGATTTTGCCTGAATAAGCCTTACAATTAAGATTTTAGGAGAAAGCTGTATTTTTTTTAAGAAAGCCCTATATTTGTGTTGCTTTAATGTTTTAGTGTTTAGTCGTTGGCTGATAATATACCCCAAAGGATTTAATTCTCAGTTTATTGTACCAACTAAGCCATTATGGTTTTTAATTAATTATAAAAAGTTTTTACAATGAACATCTATGTTGGTAATCTTAGTTGGACAATGACCGACGAAGACCTGAATTCCCTTTTTTCCCAGTACGGAACAGTAACTACTGCAAAAGTGCTTAAAGACAAAGTAAGCGGCCGCAGCAAAGGCTTTGGTTTTGTTGAAATGGATGACGCTGATGCAGCTAATGCAGCTATTGCAGCACTAAACGACTTTGAAGTACAGGGCCGTAAATTAAAAGTAAACGAAAGCCAGCCAAAGCCTGAAGGCAGTGGTGGTGGTGGTTTCAAAAAACGTAGCTTCGGCAGCGGTGGTGGAGGCGGTGGCTTCCGCAAAGGCGGCGGCGGTGGTGGTTATGGCGGTGGCGGTGGAAGCCGTGGTGGCTATGGCGGCGGCGGTGGAAACCGTAGCGGCGGCGGTGGTGGTTACAATAAAGATTATTAATCACAACAGATTCTGATAAAATAAAAATCCTTCCCGATAATTACCGGGAAGGATTTTTTATTGAAGTAATTTTTATTCTTCAGGATACAAGCCCTTCCTGTATGGCTACTTTAACAAGGCCTGCTGTGTTTTTTACATCCAATTTCTGTAAAAGATTATTACGGTGATTTTCTACTGTACGTAAACTTAAAAAAAGTTTATCCGCTATTTCCTGGTTGGTAAATTCATCTACTATCAATTGTAATATTTCTTTTTCCCTCCTTGTTACTATCTGTTTTGCATTGCTGGCAGAAAGGCTGTGGAGCAATTGCTGTCTTAACTGTTCCTGTATGTATTGTTCGCCGCCATGCACTGTTTCTATGGCGTCAATAATTGTTTCAGGGCTGGCATCTTTTAGTAAATAACCCATCACACCCAGTTGCAGGATTTTCTTTATCTGCGTTACCACATCAATATTGGTAAGGGCAATAATTTTTATGTTTCGGTATTGCTTTGTAATAATGGCGGCGAGTTCAATACCACTCTTGCCTGGCATCTGTATATCAAGCAAAAGAACATCCGGCTGTACTTTTGCAATTCCTTCCAGCAATTCATCGCCGTTATTATACACACCCGTTATACTGATGTTCTTTACATCAGCCAGGATTTTCTGCAGGCCATTTAAAATGATCACCTGGTCGTCTGTTATTGCCAACTTTATCATATCTCACTTTTATTTTTTCCGGGTTCAAACTCAAGATACACGCTGGTGCCTTTTCCTACACTGCTGTTGATATCTATCCGGCCACCTAATTGCTTCACCCGTTCCTTGATATTTTTCAAACCCATTCCATTTGTTTTATTTGCCTTACTAACATCCATGCCTGCCCCATCATCTTCCACTGTTATATCAATACCACCATCCTCATGAAAGTTCATTTGTACCAGCGCTGCAGATGCATGAGCATGTTTGCGTATGTTCTGTATCAATTCCTGGATAATACGATACACAGGCAGATCAAAAGAAGCATCCATATTTTCTGATGCTCCCAGTGTTTGAAAACTTATTGCCGTGCCACCCTTGCCTGTCATCCTTTCACAAAAAGAGCGTACTGCATTACTCAATCCTTCCTGCATCAATACTTCAGGCATAATATTGTGTGCTGTTTCCCTTAAACCTGATGCTGTTTCTTCCAGCAACTTTATGCCTTCAATAAAATCTGCGTTGTGTTCGTACTGGCTGTTCTTCTTCACCAGTTCAAAATTCATTTTGGCTCCTGTAAGCAATGCTCCAATTCCATCATGCAGTTCTCTTGCTATTCTTGTCCTTTCCTTTTCTTCTCCATCTATTGTTGCATTCAACCTTTCAATTTCCATTTTCTGCTGCAGGTTATCAATCCTCTCCTGCTGTAATCTTTGCTTATGAATATTTTTTCTTCTCCATAAAGCAAAACCTAATATTGAAAACAATACAAGCGAAACAATCGCCACTATCAATAAATTCCTGCTGCGTACCCTGTTCTCAATTTCAGCAATCTTTAATTTTTGTTCTGCCAGCGCTTTGTCTTTCTCCACAATACGGTAACGGATCTGAAGCCTGTTCACCATATCAATTTTGTCCTTCCGCATCAGGCTGTCGCTCATAAAAATGTACCGGTTCTTTTGTAGTAAGGCATTTTTATAATCACCCGTTGCTTCATAACTATCAGCCAATGTTTTGCAGGCATCCACCAACTCCGATCTTAGATGTGCACCGGTGGTCTTTAATTTTTCGAGTGCTTCATTTGTCAATGCAATCGCCTCTTTGTACTGCCCCAATTGATACAATGCTTTCCCTTTAAGCAGGTTATTAAACTGCATAAAGAAAACGAGGTAGTTGCTTTTCCCTGGTGCCTTACCGAGGTCTTCTACTTTACTTACAAATTGCATTGCCCCTTTTGGGTTTTTTTCCTGCAGGTAGGTGTCAGATACATTTGTAAAAGCAGATATCTTTCTTGCGATTCCCAATTGTCCCATCTTTTCCCGTTCATCCACATATTGCAGGTAGTAATGCCTTGCGCTGTCAAATTTTTTCAATGCATGAAAATAAGCACCCTGCAAAAAGTAAACGCTTGTTACTGCATCGTTACTGTCTTTTAAAGAACTTGCCGCAAGTTTTGCCTTATCAACATAATTGCGGAGCGTTACAAAGTATTCGTCATTCTCACTGGTGCCATAATCAAGATTGATGAGAAAAATGGCCAGCTTGGTGTATAGGTCGATCTTCAATTTCACATCACCTATACTACCCGACTCAATTTCGCCACTCAGCAGGTAATAATAATAGGCGGATGAATCCTGCCTGCCCTGTTCATCAAATGTTTCTGCCAATAACAAGTGAACATCTGCTTTTTCGTCAGCAAAAGAAGCATTGCTTTGTTCAAAATATTGCAGGGCTTTGCGGCTGTATTCAATCGTTTTATCTGAGTTATTTCCAAAATACCAGCGGGCTATTTTTGCATTTGCCAAAGCAGAACCTGTTGTAAAACCTAGGATGCTGCTTTGCTCTGCCGCCGTTATAAAATGCTGCAACGCATCTTCTGGTTTTTTATCTGTTAAACTGCTTCCCTGTTTTATTAACCTCAGTATGGATATTGTATCAAACTTTTCAGCTGGCAATAATTTTTTTTCGTCAACCTGTGCTGTAAGTTTTACAGAAAGTAAAAACAATACTGCCATTAAGCAGTTGAATTTTAAAGCGCTTGCCCTTACCGTTTTATACATAAAATACTTAGCCTGTTTGTGGTGACCGAAGTAAAAATACAAAATAGCAGCAACAGGCTTCACAAACAGGTAAGCACTTTGTAAAAGAAACGTCAGCCTTTTTACAAAGGCTGACAAATTTCAATTACTGCAGATTTTTCTAATGATGAGACGTTGGATCTACCTAAACTATACTATGAAAAAAATTATTGAATAAATATCTTAAATGTTGCAACAGTGCCTGCATTTTCAACCTTTACCACATAAATACCTTTTGCATTTACAGGCAATTGCATTGGCTGGTTAAATGCACCACCACTATGGTTCCAGCTTTTTGAAGCCACTACCTGCCCTGCAGCATTTACTAATGTTGCAGCTACATTACCCTTCTCCGCTTTTGGATTATTTAGTATTAAATTACCGTTGCTTAATTGATAAGCCCATTGCGCCGCTTTTTTAGAAGCTATCACCACAATATTGGTGTAATAAACAGCCCCGGTTCTTTCAACAGCTTTTATCCTGTAATAATTTCTTCCGCCTGTTACATTTTTATCGAGCCATTGATAGCTTTGATAACCTGCTGTGCCGGGATATATTTTTTCAGCAAGCTTGCTAAAGCTAACTCCGTCATCAGACCTTTCAACTTCAAACCAGCTTACATTTTCCTGTGTAAATGCTGTCCAGAACAACTGGTTGCCTTGTGGGGTGCCGCTACCCGTTAGTTTGCTGAATTTCACCGGTAATACCACATCTGCATCAAGTTTAAAAATATCTTTGCCGGCCACTGCAAATACTTTACTGCAAATACCATTGGTACATCCGGGTATCGGCGCAAAAGATGCACCTTCGAAATCCCCTGCAAAATTGCCTGTTGTGGTGTAATACGGTGTCCACGAGTCGCCCCCATTAACAGTTGAATACACTACGCCAGATCCAAACAACAAACCCTCGCTGGCATTGTACATTAATATTTTTGGATAATTGTCTTTTGGCTGCAACCAGGCATTGCACATTGCCCATGAAGCCCCGCCATTTACTGTTTTCATTACTACAGCGCCTTCAACCACAAAATTGCCCTGGTTATCTAAAAAGAAAGCTTTATTACCCGAAACATACACTATATTTTCATCCACAATGGCAACACTTTTTATAGGTTTGTTCTCTGCGTAAGCAGGCAATACTTGTTTTACCCATGTGATACCGCCGTCTGTTGTTTTATACAATTCGCCATTATCGCCACCTGCATAGCCGAGGTTTCCATTTAAAAACTTTATTACGTTCAGTTGGTTTTTTGTTGAATAGGATGTTGAATAAGGGAACACCGTGGTGCTTGTATCCCAAGTGTTGCCTCCATCTGTTGTGTGGTAAATAAACTGGTGAGTGGTGTCCACAAAATTTACATTATCAGGATACCTCACATTGGCAGTTATCCAGCCAGTGTCTTCATTAATAAAATCAATTGCATCAATGGAAGCAGCTTCAGGCTGTGCATACAGCAAATCAAAAGAAGAGCCTCTGTCCACACTTTTGTATAACTGAGCATTGTTGGCAGAGGCAATTAATACCTGCGGCGACAAATAAACAAGACCAGTATAATAGTCCCATGGCGCAAAAGTTGGATTTGAAACATCTTCCCATGTATTGCCTCCGTTATTGGTACGCAACATTGCCCCAGCATTACCAGCAGCTATGCCATAATTGGCATCAACAAACTGGACTTCGCTAAGCCCTCCAGTTCCCCTTACTAATATGTAAGGTTTTCTCCATTGCGTAAGTGAATCTGCAATTACACCGCCTTGTCCGCACAAACCTACTCTACCTGAAGGTGAAATATCAATACCAAAAAATCCATTATCTGCCTCATCAGTGCCTGGTGTGTACACATCATTTGCTGAGAATGTAAACCCTTTGTCTTTTGAAATCAATATTTGCCCGCCACTGCTGGTGCCAGCAATAAAATTACCGTCCCTGCAAATCAGGTTATAAATCTGGGGGCTGTTTAATGGATAATAAACGGAAGAGCCTGATGACCCATTATTAAGCATTAAATAACTGCCGGTGGCTGTACTGGTATTTATTCTGATTAATCCTCCATTATTTTGTGTGCCTACCACAACAGCAGTATCGTTTACAATAGCAATGGCACGGTAATTTTGCTGGTGCAGCCCAAAGGTATAATCGTCATAAGTGGATATTTGCGTAAAGGTATCCGTAGGTTCCGGGCCCCATTGAACCAACACAGTATCTGGCCCCTGGCTTACGTTGGGGTAAATGGTGGAGTCGGTGATTGAATAATCTGACCATACGCCATTATCATATTTCCATACTAATCCGCTGGCTCCGGTTACATAACCAATACCTGAAGCAGAAAACCTGATTTTAAGAACTGAAGCGCTAAGCCATGATACCGATGGTGCAGGAAACTGGAACTCCGGCTGCCAAGTAGCGCCTCCATTGGTAGTTTTATAAATAGTGGGTTGTTGAGTAGCTGAATCGCCATCCCCACCGATATAACCTGTATTAGCATCTAAAAAACAAACGGTGTGTATTTTATTGTATTCCCTGTTTGTTACAGAAGCAAATGGGGTGGTCAATTTAGTCCAGTTAATACCTCCGTCTGTGCTTTTTATCATCACGCCATCATCTCCCACCACATACGCCAGGTTTGAGTTTACAAATTGTACATCATTAAAACCCGGCCTTAATAATTCACCAGCACTATTGGTGGTTGTATAAGCAAAATATTCCCAGGTGCCGCCACCATCATTTGTTTTTGCAATGCCTCCAAATTCGCCTACTGCCAAGGCTGTATTATCATCGGCATAAGACATTTGCCAGCACCAAAAACCAAATGGCTTTGGGTTACTGTACTTCCATTGGTTGCTGCCAAGCTGTGCATGCAGCCCTGTAATGGCACATAAAAACAAAATTGAAAACGCAATAGTTTGTAGTGTAAATTTCCTCATGTGTAAGAATTTTAATTATAAAGCTGGTGATGCTTTGGGCAGGTGCATTTTCAACAGGTATTGGAATTAGCTTTGGCGGCATAAAGGTAAAATGGATGGTGCTGGTATATGTGAGTGTTTTATTTCAAAATAAAAATTGAGTATAAACACCTACCTGCGCCACTCAAGGGAAAAGTAGCTTTGTACAAAGGAAAAGATCCTGCCCGGGAATAATTTTACAATGAAACAAAAACTGCTGCTGATATTTCTTCTGATTAGCTTTTGTGCTTATGCACAGGACAAGTCGAACCGTGGCACAGAGTTCTGGCTGGGCTATGGCAACAATGTTTCTTTTACTGTGGGGGATTATGACGGTGTAAACAGCCAACAAATGGTATTGTACATTTCAGCAGAGGAAGCAGCCACGGTAACAGTTTCAGTAAACAGTACCTCCTGGAGCCAGACGGTGAATATACCGGCAGGCAGTGTAAACACAAGTATTTTACTCCCAAAAACAGGCGCAGAAGATTGCCGTATTTTAAATGAAGGTGTATTTACCAAAGGCATACATATTGTAAGCGACAAACCAATAGTGGTGTATGCACATCAATACAACACACAGCTTTCTGGTGCCACTATGCTGTTACCTGTGGACACGTATGGCTATACTTATTACTCTGTAAATTTTAAACAGCCGCCTGTTGGCAATGACTGGGGCAAAAACTGGTTTTATGCAATTGCCAGCGAAGACAACACAAGGCTTCAAATAACGGTGTCAGATACCACAGAGAGTGGTGTGCTGCCCGGGCAAACCATCACCGTGGATTTAAACAAAGGCCAATTGTACAATGTGATTGGTAAAATAAGCCCGGAAAATGTATGCGACCTTACCGGAAGCAAAGTTGTTTCTGTGCCAGGTGCTGACGGGCAATGCCACCCGGTGGCGATGTTCAGCGGCAGCAACCGGTTTATACTTTGTCTTACTGACGGTGGCGAAATTGCACAACAACAAATTTTTCCTGCCAGCGCATGGGGCACACGCTATCTTACTTTTCACAGCATTATTGCCACCAGCAATGCATTGACCACTCCGTTCCTTAATTATTACCGTGTTATTGTTTCTGACACCGCTGCTGTGGTAAAAAGAAATGGTGTTCAGCTTACAGGCCTGCAGCGAAATTTATTTTACGAATTTTCCAGCACCAGTGGGGATTATATTGAATCTGACAAACCTGTTTTAGTAGGGCAATATACACCTAACAGTAACCAATGCACCGGCACAGCTTTATCTCCGCAAGGCGACCCGGAACTGATGTTTTTGCCTTCGATAGAACAAGGAATAAAGAAAACAAGGGTTTACAATACAAAGAATGCAAACATTACTGTAAACTATCTCACTATCATTATTCCGAACAATGGCATTGCTTCACTGAGGGTGAATGGCGCTGCCATACCTGCATCGCAAAGAATAGTACACCCAAACAACAGCAACTATACTGTAGTTGCAAGAAGGCTGCTTGGCCCCGGCTCACAAATTGTTATTGAAAGCGATTCTGCTTTTGGGGCTATGATATATGGCTCTGCCATTTTTGAAAGCTATGGTTACATTGCCGGCACGCTTATTAATAATTTAAACAGCATTGGCAGCATAAGCAATGTATATAACAGCAACGGGCAGCCCGATACATTCACCTGTCCAAAATCGCCTTTTGAGTTTAATATAAAATTAGCCTACAGAGCCACATCTTTGCAATGGCAGTTTAGCCAGGTGGCAGGCATTTCCCCTGCAACAGATACCACTATCAGTAACCCGGTGCCTACGGATTCTCAAATCATTAATGGCAGAAAATATTTTATTTATCCGCTTAGTGGCAACTATACTTTCAGCGATACAGGCAGGTTTACCATTCCGGTTGTTTATTCTTCCCCGGATATTGATCATTGCAGCCAGAGCGAAAAAGGTTTTGTGACAGTGGTGGTGAAAGAAGGGCCGAAGGCTGATTTTGCAATTATCTATGCTGGCTGCAGCACTGATACAGCATCTTTTGTGGGCTTGCCAGATGTGAATGGCTACAACATCAACCTGTACACCTGGCTGTTTGATGATGGCAGTAAAGACACTGCTATTATCAGTTACAAAAAATTTGCCCCGGGCAATCATAATGTTATGATGCAGGGCATTGCAGACAATGGCTGCATTGATGACACATTGCAAACCATCACTACTTTTCCAAAGCCTGAAGCAAGGTTTGGCTACGACAGAAATATTTGCATCGGCGATTCTGTTTTATTCAGTGACAGCAGCAGCATTACACAAGGCAGCATCATTGAATGGCGCTGGGATTTTGCTGATGGTAATAACGATACTTTATTTAACAACAATCCATTTTATCACACCTACAATGTGGTGCAGGATTACAATGTTGCTTTAGTGGCGGTATCTGACAAGGGCTGTGCAAGCGATAGTTTTTTTACTACGGTGAAAGTGAATAACAAACCACAAGTAAGTTTTGCTTTTGCTGGAAAATTATGTGAAGACAGCAGCATAATTTTTACACCAACCGTAACTGCCAATGGCAATACCATACAAAATGCTGTTTGGTATTTTGGCGACGGCCAGCAGCAAACAGTAAATACTGCTGATGCAATAACACATACTTACAATACTGCTGCTGCCAACATCCCTGTAAAACTGGTTGTAAGCGGCGGTGCTGGCTGTGAAAGTGATGCAGCAAGAGAGACAATTGCTGCCATCAATCAAAACCCCAATGCTTCATTTTCTGTGAGTGCATCTTCTTACTGCCCACAAAAAGATATTGTGTTTACATACACCGGCAGCAGCACTGTACAAAGCTGGCAATGGTTTTTGGGCAATGGCAGGTCGCAGGTTGCTTCGCCTGTTACCAACCAGTACGCCAGCGGTAATTATACTGTTTCATTAATTGTAACTGATAATAATGGCTGCGGCTCTTTACCACATGATGAACCACTAACGGTGTACAGCAGCCCTAATATTGATGCTGGTCCTTTTATTACAAAAAAAGACACGGAGGTAAAACAATTGCTTGCCAGCGTTGCAGACATTGGCAACTTCGCTTACGAATGGAGCCCTGCCACAGGCTTAAGCGCCACGGATGCATTGCAGCCATTTACCAATACCACCAATAACATTCTTTATACTTTAAAAGTAACCGGCGGCCCCGGCAACTGTGAAGCTACAGACACTGTAAGTGTGAGGGTGCTAAAAGATTTGTATATACCTTCTGCATTTTCCCCTGACGGCAACGGCACCAATGATACGTGGGGAATACCTGCCATTGCCGGAAACAATGCTGCATTGGTTACTGTATTTAACCGCTGGGGGCAAATTGTTTTTCAATCGCAGGGTTATGCAAAACCATGGGATGGAACTTATAAAGGAGTGCAGCAACCTTCTGGTGCTTACTACTACATTATTCAGCCTGATATAAAGAAAGAAAAGAAAGTGATAGGTTATGTTGTGATTGTGAGATAAAGCAACTAAAACCTGTAGCCTAAATTAATGCCGAATGCCCTTATTCCAAACCATTGGCCTGAAGTTTTAAATGCAGCACCATTGTCATTTGGTGGCTCATATATATCTATCTTAATTACTGAGGAAAGAAGTTCTTTCATAGGCCTTAGTTTTACCTCGTTCAATGTAATTTGCTCATCAGCTGTTAAAGGTTCCCTGTATTTAAAATCGCCGCTATTAATTCCATAATTCAAACCTACAATCCACCAATCTAAAGAAAGCCTCTTACTGAAATGCCACTGAGCACCTATTTGTAAGCCTGCTGTATATGTATTTATACTACCCTTAAAAACCGCCACTTTAGGAATGAATTGATTAGTTTGAGAATTGTATGCCCAATAATTTATAGGTGCATCACCTGAATAATTATTATAACTAATGAAGGGGCCCAAATACAAACCCCGGAATACTCCTTTTTTTCCGGGATAAAATCTATACTCGGGTGTAATTCCAAAATTACTGAGTCTTGCTAAATCTAACCTGATAGTTGTATCAGTAAATAAATCCTGGATAGTTTTCTGAAAAGGAATACTGCTCTTTGGCCTGTATCTTACCGCTACAGCAAAGGATTGTTTCTTACCAACTGCTCTTTCATACTGAAACGAAAAGTTTTTAAAGAAAAGTGCCGGCACATTTATTTTGATGATGCTTTCATTTTTTTCCTGCGCTTTCGCCAATTGAAAAGAAAAGAGGAATACAAAAGGTAATAAAAGGTTTTTCAAATAAGAATGTTTCATTGTTAACGGGGTTGGTTTTCAAACATGAAAATAACAATAAAAAAACGATGAAAGCCGGAGATTATTTTTTTGCCGGGTATAATGCTTGTATAAGCACACTTAATGCAATCACCAGCACAGCGCCTATTACATTCAGCCAGAGGAAAGAAACAATATCTATCCAGTAAATTACAATTACCAGTATTTGAGAGATGACGGCCGCTATAAACACAGCATTGCCCCGTATTTTTTTCATCCAGAAAGCAACAAGGAAAATACCAAGTATTACGCCATAAAATATTGACCCCAGTATGTTCACTGTTTCAATAAGGCTGTTACCTATGTTGTAAGCAAACATGGCTACAATGATGGAAAATACACCCCATGCAAAAGTGTACCATCTGGAAATGGAATAGTCTTCTTCTTCAGTACAGTTCTTATTAATAAACTTTTTATGAAAATCCACCACGGTGCAGGAAGCCAATGAATTTAATGCTGCTGCAATGCTGCCCCATGATGCAAGGAATATCATTGCTATTAGTAAGCCAACCAAACCTTTGGGCAGGTTCTCAATTACAAAACGAAGAAAAATATAATTGGTATCGTTTGCTTTTTTATTACCCGTTGCTTCCCTGATAACTTTTTTATATTGTAACCTTACCGTATCGGCAATTTTAAAATCTTTTTGCGCCAGAAGGTTATTGTACTGCAATTCAAGCGTATGCAGCGAATCTTTATAAACTGTTTTGTTAGCCGCAGCTACCTGTACATCATCAAAATAAACCGGTGGCTTGTGATATTGATAAAAAGTAAATACCAATATGCCAACCAGTAAAATTAAAAACTGCATGGGCACTTTTACCAGGCCATTTACCAATAAACCGATCTTGCTTTCCTTATCGCTTTTTGCAGTAAGATAGCGGCCTACCTGGCTCTGATCGGTACCAAAATAACTGAGTGCTAAAAATAAACCTCCAATAACACCACTCCAGATATTGTATGTATCCTTAAAATCAAATTTGCCATTTGTAACACCCGTTGTTATTACATTCATTCTTCCATAGCCACCTGCAGATTTTAATGCGTCAGTAAAATTCATATCAGCAGGTAACAGATGCACCACCATGTATCCAGCTAAAAACATTCCGGCAATAACAATGATCAACTGCAATTGCTGTGTGTAAGCAACTGCTTTTGCACCACCTGTTACAGTGTAAATAATCAAGAAAACTTCCCATTACGAGGTTTGTAAGATAGATATTCCAACCCAGTAAAGAACTCAAAATAATTGAAGGTGCATAAATGCTGATGCCGGTTGACAAGCCTCTTGAAATTAAAAACAATGCGGAAGTAAGTGTTCTTGTTTTTATATCAAAACGGTTCTCTAAAAATTCATACGCTGTATAAACTTTTAATTTTCTAAAGACAGGAACAAAAAAAATGCAGATAATGATCATGGCAATGGGCAACCCAAAATAGTATTGCACAAAGCGCATTCCATCGGTATAAGCCTGCCCGGGCGCACTTAAAAAAGTAATGGCACTTGCCTGTGTACCCATAATGCTGAGCAACACTAAATACCATGGCAAAGTATTATTGCCCAAAAAATAACCATCGAGGTTTTTTGTATGCCTGCTTTTATACACACCATAAATGATGATGGTGCAAAGAGCAGTGACTAATATGATCCAATCAATGGCACTCATAATGCCCCAACCCCTAAAGGGGCTTTTTGTGTATAATAGTTTGAAGACAAATCATTTCTCATACGAGTGGCTTACTTAAAATATTGGGTTATTATGAAATAGAAAATTACCTGTGCTAATAAAAACACAAGTACAACTAAGTACCATTTATTCCAGTATGACTTTGACTTTTGATCGTCCATTTTATTGATGAATGCTTTTGCCACTCAATGTGGGTTGACTTGATTTCTTATTACTAATTGATTTTTGCTTTGCTGCTGATTTGCCCGGCGTTGGTGGTTGCGCTATTAAATTAGCAAACAACCTGTATGCACCCGGTACACCAGCAGGTAGTTCACGGAAGAACACCACACCTGTATAAACAAACTTTCCTTTACCATAATTAGCAATGATAAGGCTGCCATCATCATCTTTTTCCCCGGCATCATGCATACTGATGATTCTTTGGTAATTGCTGTCAATTTTTTCTGCATGATAAATGCTACGTTCCTGTATCCAGCCTTCAAAATCTTTCTCTGTTATTTTATTGGGATAATTTAACGCCGGATGATCAGGCAATAAGAAATTCACTTTTGCATTTTCATCTGTTACCCTGTTGCGGCTGATGCTGAAAGGATAAGGGCCGATCTTGCTTTTTACATTGCTGATAAAATTACTGGTGTTGTACTGAGTGAGTAATACACCGCCATTGATTACATACTGCATTAAAGTTTCGTACACATTGGTCATCCAGTCATTGGTGTTGTAGGCTCTTATACCTGTAATAATGGCATCGAATTGTTTAATATTATAAGCTGTAATGTCTGTTTCTTTAAGTATCGTTACTTTATAGCCCATTTGTTCCAGGGCTTGTGGAACTTTATCGCCTGCTCCGGGGATATAACCTATATTTCTTCCTCTCTTTTTAATATCAGTATCTAATTTTGAATTTGGGCTGTAAAATATATTTTATTGAAGGAATATGGTCGTAATTAATTTCTTTGAGCATCTTAGATTGTTCCTGAATGAAGCTTTCTGAAGTTAACTTCCCTGTTGGGAAATCTTTTAACATTAATGTCTATAAGACGAAGTATTATAGAATACGTTGTTCCGATACACCTTTAGTCAACTTGTAAAATTACTCATAATGTTCAACACTTGGTCTCAGTTTTTTTCTATTTCAATGTGAACGTCAATGGTCTCTACGGTAATTAGTGATTTGCCAATTAGCTATCCTAAATACCATTAATCCTTGGTAACAGTAATTCATGGTTAACTTTAATGGTAAAAGAAGGCACTATAACAACCGGCTGATAAATTTCTCCTTTTACCGGATCAGTAAACTTATAACGAAGTGGTTTTGTAAAATGTAAAATCAATTCCTTCAATGTTCGCTTTAAATTGCACACTAATCGGATCATTTTCTGCTTTGCCAATCAACTGCTGATTTGCAACATTAAAACTTCCTTTGTCCATTGGATTTTCTAACCAATAGGGTTGAGTAAGTTTTTCATCTGCCTTAATAAAAATTGATATCGCTTTGAAATAGTTGTGTTCGTATTCTTTAATGAATCAAGGTTCGTCGAATGCATTGCAGGCATCATTGACATCGACTTACAGTTTTTATGTTCTAATCCTAAACGATTGTTAGCTGTAACATTTATTTTTAAACTATCTCCCTGCACTGCATACTGTGCCTGTTGCCGTTGCTTCTAAAAATAATCCACTGCAATTTTCAATTACATTTTGCAATTCTTTCAATTTCTGCTGCTTCCAGTAATTATCATCTAATTGCTGAATTGCTTTATAAATACTCACTAAACTTTTTAATGATACCAGCAGGATTTTGCAAATGATATTTTGAAATAATCCCGGCAATGGAATCTTCAATATTTTTTTGATTCACTCTGTTCCAGCTTACATCCACACCATCAAACAAATCATTCACCGGCTTCTCTCCTTTTATCGTTTCAAAATATTCAATCATCGTTCCTCTTTGTGCAGGCACACCAAAGCCCTGGCTTTTATGCTGGCTGCGGCTGAGCGCTGCCATCTCTCCATAACTTTTTCCCAGCAAAGGATTGTACATACCAACATCTACTTTAAACTGGCTTTCATTCTGTGTACTGTTACCACCAAAGTTGAACGTATTCCACAGCATCCTTTTTGCCTGCCAAACAGTAACACCTTCTTTCAATTGTTCAGGAAATTTGGTTGGGTCTGCGGCTGCATCAAATGCTTCACGGGCAAGAATACCAGATGCTGCATGGTGCCCATGCCCTGCCCTGCTGTCTTCAGGAAAACGGGCAATGATAACATCGGGTTTAAATTGCCGGATCACCCATACCGCATCGCTTAATATTTTATCATGTCCCCATGTTGCCAGTGCTTCTTCAGGGCTTTTACAAAAACCAAAATCATACGCCCTTGAAAAAAATTGCTCTGCACCATCAATCCTTCTTGCGGCCAATAATTCCTGCGTTCTTATCAAACCAAGATCAATGCCCTGTTCATCACCAATTAAATTTTGCCCGCCATCTCCTCTTGTTAAACTTAAATAACCGGTTCGGTACATTTTTTCATTTGCCAGGTATGCCAGCAACCTTGTGTTCTCATCATCAGGATGTGCAGCAATGTATAATACAGAACCAAGCACATTCAGCTTTTTTAATTGCAGTAAAATTTCGGAGGATGTAAAGGTTTTAGGAGTTTGAGCATGAGAACAATAAGCAAAAAGCAATAAGCAAGAGGTAATAAAAAATTTCATACAGTGAGTTGAATTGCAAATGTAAGTTTTAACAAGACTTCCGAAGTTTTGAAAACTTCGGAAGCCTTTGTAATATCTGCGAATGTAAGTTATGGAAAGATTGAAGTCGTGCCATTCATAAAACAAATTGTCCCGTCACAAGTGACGGGACAATTATTCACAAGAAGTTTGTACTTGAGTTAATTATTCCCATTGCTTAATAAACTGGTAGCCGCCTTTTTCAGCACCCCATACCTGCTTATCGTCTTTATCCCAGCCACGGTCCCAACTTACCAGTTTGTCTTCATAAATAGTGGCATGGCTTGTGGCATAGCTTGCGCCACGTAAACTGCTCAAACATTCTTTAGCTGATGTGGAGCCTATAAAATTTCCTTCTGCATTTTTTTGCAGGTAAATGGCACAGCCCTGCCTGTCTATCAGCGAATCTTTGGTAAGCGCCTTTAGCAATTCTGTATTCTTATACGCACCTGCAAAACGCAATGGTTCCTGTAATTCATAAACTTTACTCACCAATGTAATATCATCCTGCCTGTATAAATGATAAATACGCTGGCGGTAAGGTTTGTTTACTGCGGCAGCAACAGCTTGCTCCACATACAACCAGTAACCATCTTCACTTCTTTCCCATATTGGCTCCATGTGCAGGTGAATGTTATAATAATTGGTATCTGTTTTTGCCTGCAGTTCGCTGGTAAAAAACCCTTCCATCCTGCTTTTTAATTCAAGCAGATCCCGGTGATTTACTTTTTCCTGCGCTATAGCTGTACAGGAAATAATAACGGCAAATATTAAACTGATAGACTGTTTCATAATGAGTATTGAACGTTTTAAAAGTATAAATGTTTTACTGACCGGTAAGAAATACTGCATTCGCCAGCAATAGTTTTCCACTTTCCCAAAAACTACGGAAAACGGGGTTATCAGGAAGGTAAATGATGTCACCGCTGCCAGATGGCTGTTCTCCAATCAGGACTGCATCTTTTATCTTATCCTTTATTTTACTACCCACAAAGCCTGCTACATAATTATTACTTTTTATCACGCCCACATTCCAGCCTTCTTTCAAAAACTCATACACATTATCATCCTGCTTTAATGTAAAATAATTATTACCCAATCCAAATGACATAGGATGCGTTGTATCCAGGTCAACTTTATAAACAGCACCAGCAATAAAACTTTTTATACCATCATGCTCACTTTCTGCAAACTGTTTTAAATCTGCATAAGTTGGTTTCTTTTCTTCTTTTTTCTCTTTCTCTTCGTCAGCCTTTCTCAACTTAATGCCCCACTCTCCTGCCGCCATCTGCTTCACCGCATTTTCAATCGCAATAATTTTACCACCCTGTTTCACCCAATTCTTTATGTCTGCTGAAGCCTCTTTATCACTTAAAAATTTATACCGGCCGCTTGGTACGATCAGCACATCAATATCCTTCCAGTTTACATTATCAATATCATCAGCATTAATTAATGTGATGGGGTAATTCAATTGCTGGTCGAATAAATGCCATATTTCACCTGCACCAGATGCATCAGTTCCTTTGCCAGATACTAAGGCCACATTTAGTTTTTTAATAAACCGGATCTTTTCGCTGCCCAAATCAAAACCACTATCCATAAACCCAGATCCGATAGTTGTAACATCTGCATTAAATTTTCTTGCAGCCTGCTGCAAAATCCAAAGCTTATCGTCATTGCCTTTTCGTAAAACAATGAGCGTACCTTTTGAAAAGTTTTTTCCGTTAACAGTAAAATCCCTTGCTGCATAACGGATCTTTACTCCTTCATTTACCAAAGAGGCTAAAAGTTTGGCATCTTCAAACGAATTATACCTGATCAAATAACCATACACATTTACCGGTAGCAGCAAAGACATAGCGCCATTTATTTCTTTGTTTTCCACGGCCAGTTTTTCTCTTACGGCATAAGCCTGTAGCCCGTACGCATAAGGCAGCGACCATGCCGTAATATCATAAGTAAGCGAATCAACTAATTTTGATCTTGGTTCAAACAATACTTTTGCCAGCACAGCTTTTGGCTGGTAAGTGCTTATCACCAAACTTTTATTAGTGGTAAACATTTCCTCCTTCTGTGTAAAATAATTAATGCCTTTTACTGCTGCACCACTGCTATAGCTGTAGCGGATATTGTTTGCATCCAACAATTTTTTTAGTACCCTGATCTTATTGTTGCTTACATCTGTTACTACAAAAGTTTTGTATTCCCCTGCCCCATTCGTTTTTGCATCATCAAAAAACTTTTTAAATGCAGCTACCAGCCTTGCCGTATTGTTTGACACCACTTCAAGGGTACCCATGGTAGTTGTATAGTGATGGGCAATCCTGTCTTTTAAAGTTAATGTGTCGCCGGTGTGGGTTATAACTGCGGTACTGCTACGACCATGACCGGCCTGTTCAAAGGTCATTCCTATACTTCCGTTATATAAAGGATAAGTATCTCCATACGAAGGATAAAAGAGATCAAAAATTTCTTTGGTAAAATAAAGCCAGCCATTAGCATCAAAATATTTTGCATTGTTCCTTCCTATCTCCACCTGGAAGCTTCTTTGAAAAGGCGTTATCACTTCATGGTAAGGTTCTGCGGCAGGTGCAAAATAATAAGGGTTATCATACCCTTGCTCATGATAATCGCTGTGTATATGCGGCATCCAGTCATTATACACTTTCATGCGCTGCTGCGTTTCTACCTGTGTTTGCCATGCCCAGTCCCTGTTCAAATCAAAATTGTAATGATTGGTCCGTCCACCGGGCCAGGGTTCACTATGCTCCCTTGCATTTGGGTTTGGGTTTGCATCTTTGCCAATCATCTGCATCTGCCAGTTCACATAACGGTCACGGCCATCAGGATTAAGACAGGGATCAATAATTACAACAGTATTCTTTAAATATTCTTTTGTTTGTAGATTAGATGTGTTAAGTAATTCATACAACACTTTCATGGCTGTTTCGCTGCTGCTGGTTTCGTTGCCATGCACATTATAACTCAGCCAAACGATTGCTGGTGCATTAACATCAGCAGGTTTATCATTGAGCAAACCAGTAAGGCGTAAATTATTTTTTCTTATCTCTTCCAGTTTCGGAAAATTTTCTGCCGATGCCACAAAAGCCAGCAATAGTGGCCGTCCTTCATTGGTTTCGCCGTATGATTGCAATTTCATTTGAGCTGTTGCAACAGTAGATACATAATTAAAGTAATTGACGATCTTATGGTGCGGCGTAAATTTACTGCCAAGCGGATAGCCAAGAAATTCATCGGGGCTTTTTAGCTGGGCCTGGCAACACAAAGAGGCAAGAAGCAAAAAAACTAAAGTATATTTTTTCATTACAGGTATTTACTGCTAAACTACTTTAAATTATTTTACCTTCCTTTCGATTTCTTGCTGCTTTTCTTTTATTACTTTTAAGCAGTATCAAAACTATCCTTATGTCGTCTATGCAGCTCAAAAACCCAAGGGGCACCATCGAAACAGTGATTGTGGTAATTTTTTTTCTTGGCCTTATGTACATGCTGTTTGATGTATTGAGGGTATTCACCGGCATTTTTACTTTCGCACTCATCTTTGCTATTTCCTTTGCAGGCGTGTTTGAAAAATTTGTTTTGCTTTTAAAAGGAAAAAGAAAAATAGCCGCCACTGTATATGCACTGCTGCTCATCCTGATTATTGCACAACCTTTTTTATATCTTATTTCATCATTAAGCCATCATGTAAAAGATATTGAGCAGTTTGTAGGTAACGTAAAAGAAAACGGCCTGCCGCCATTACATCCTTCAATCAGCAAGCTGCCATTGGTGGGTGATGAAGTAACAAATTTTTATACCAACCTGCAGCAGCAGCCAAAAGAAACCATTGCACAGCATGAACCGCAGATAAGTGCAGTGCTGCATGGCATTGTTACCAAAGGGGCTGGCGTGTTTGGCGCTGCCGGCGAAATCATCATGGGCATTATTGTATCAGCCATTTTTTTGGCTGGCGGCAAAAAAATAGTAGCGCCTGTTTTTAATGCACTCAAACACATCCTGGGTAAACACGAAAGCGAATCACTGCTGCATACTACTGCGATGGCCATTAAAGGTGTGGCAGTTGGTATTATGGGTACGGCTTTTTTTGCAGCACTGTTTGCATGGGTTGGTTTGCTCATTGCAGGCATTCCCTTTCCCTTAGGCATAGCCGCATTGGTTTTCTTTCTTGTTATCATCCAGGTAGGACCATTGCCTGTATGGATACCATTAATAATATGGCTGTTTATGCAGGGCCACACCGGTTTGGGTATTCTTATGATTGTGTTTGGTATTGCACTGGTGGCAATTGATTCCTTTATAAAGCCATTGCTTATTTCCAAAAGCGGGCAGCTTCCTTTTCTTGTTTTGTTTTTAGGAGTAATTGGCGGCATGGTGGCATGGGGTTTTACCGGTATGTTTAAAGGCGCTATTATCCTTGCTGTTTTTTATACAGTGTTTAATAACTGGCTGGGGAGAAAGGAGGAAAGTGCTGAACAGGCTTTGTAATTTTACTTCACTAAAATATATCCATGCAAAATGTAGCCGCTATATTTCTTGATTCCGTTATCATAAGGCTTTCTTACTACAAAGAACTGGGTGATAAAACCTTTACTGTTTTAGACACAAAAGATTTTCATTTTACACCCAATGAAGAGAGCAACAGTATTGCCATCATCATTCAGCATGTAAGCGGCAATATGATAAGCCGCTGGACGGATTTTTTAACCGCAGATGGGGAGAAAGACTGGCGGAACAGGGACACTGAATTTGAAACAAAAGAATTATCAAAAGAACAATTGATTGAAATATGGGAAAAAGGATGGGCCTGCTGCCTTGCTGCCATAAAAAATCTGGCAGAAGATGACCTGCTGAAAACAATTTATATCAGGGGTGAAGGGTTAAATGTGGTGGATGCTATTAACCGGCAACTGGCGCATTATCCTTATCATGTAGGACAAATTATTTACATAGCCAAAATGATAAAGAATGAGGAATGGAAAAGCCTTTCTATTCCAAAGAATAAATGAAATTCGTAAAAATATTTGTATGTCCGTTAAAACTATCAGAAAAAAACTTCATGAGTTTGTTGATACAATGGAGGATAAAAAAGCTATCGCCATGTATAATTTTCTGGAAGAAGAAATGAATCCAGATACCCTGCGTAAGAAATTAATTTTTGCTGAAAGGGAAAAAGTAATGGCAGGCGAAGCAAAAATGTATAAATGGGATGATGTAAAGAAAATGGCAAGGAATAAAAAATTACGGGATGCTGTATGAACTAGAAATAGCTCCATTGGCAAAGCTTGAAATTTTAGATGCGTATGATTGGTATGAATCAAGGAGAAAAGGTTTGGGCGAAGAATTTCTTGAAGCGCTTGAATTATTTTTCAACCAGTTATTGATAAACCCTAAAAACACACTCTTACTACCAAAAACCCGTAAGAAGTAGTGTATTGCAAAGGTTCCCTTACTCTGTAACGTATGAAACAACCGGGAAAAAAATTTTTATTTATAGTATTTTCATGAGCAAACAGCATCCTTCAAAACGAAGATTGAAATAAATACCTCCTAAACTTTAATGTTTCTTTTTTGGTACTGAATTTGCCTTCACAGGGCGAATCGTTATTTTTACAGCTTTATTAATTCCAACTGCAAAAAAGCCTTAACATATTAAAATGGATTTTCCTTACCCTTGTATTTTGGGTGGTGCTTGCATTGCTGTTCATAATCGTTAAGCCAGCCCTTCCTTTATGGATCTTTTATGCCGTTTTGCTTGGGTATGCCACGGCCTGGTGGTTTGTTTTTAAAAAACTAAAACACAAGCTGGGTTTCTTTCTCTTTTTTATCCTTTTGTTCGGTTCCATCTGGCTTACGCTGCACCTTTCATCAGTGCAAACCTGGCTGGTAAAAAAAGTTACTGATAACCTTTCGGAGAAACTCCACACCAAAATCAATATTAACCATGTTGACTTTCATTTTTTTGATAAGCTGGACCTGAAAGGCCTGTATGTGGAAGACCTGCACAAAGACACTTTGCTTTATGCCGGAAACGCCAGCATCAAAATAACCGATTGGTTTTTTTTGAAAGACAAGGTAACCCTGCACTATGTAGCCCTGGAAGATGCACAGATAAATCTGAACCGGAGAAAAGATACTATATGGAACCACCAGTTTTTAATTGATTTTTTCAGCGGCCCTAAAAAGGAAAATGATACAACAGGTGGTATTGACCTGAAAGTAGAAGAACTGCAATTGAAAAATATTTCATTCAGGCAAATTGATGGATGGAAAGGAAAAGACCAGGTTGGCTCTTTAAAAAGCCTGAGCCTTTTTGCTGATACATTCGATTTAAAAAAGGGCATCATCAGCATCAGCAAATTAAATATTGATGAACCATTTTTTAGTATTTCTGATTACACAGGCGAAAGAGACAGGCGTGGGTGGGTGCCACCACCATACATAAAAAAAGAAGCCCAAAAACATGAAGGCGGTTTAGTATTGTCAGTAAAAAAATTACATATCAGCAATGGCGCATTTGTCAATGATACAGAAACAGAACGGGCAGCTTACACTGATATGTTTGATGGCAGCCACTTACGCTTTGGCAGTATAAATGCAGATATGGAAAACCTGCGCTTTGCCAACGATACTTTAACCACCAATATTACATTAGCCACTAATGAACAAAGTGGCTTTGAGGTAAAGAAACTGCAGGCAAAAATGAAATTTACCCCGGAGATAATGGAGTTTAAAGAACTTGACCTGGTTACCAACAAAAGCAGGCTTGGTAATTACTACTCCATGCGGTACGAAGATTTTAATGATGACATGGGGCATTTTCTTCACAAGATAAAACTACAGGGCAATTTTGTAAACAGCGAACTCAATACGGATGATCTTTCTTTTTTTGCACCAGAGGCAAAATCATGGAAACGTGTTTTCACCTTTAGTGGTAATGCAAGGGGCACCATTGATAACCTTGTTGCAAATAAAATGCTTATTAAAAGCGGAAATACTTTTGTAAATGGCGATATCAGTATAAAGGGGCTTCCTGAAATTGACAGCGCTTTTATTGATTTTACGGCCAGGGGCTTTCAAACAAATTACAATGAACTTACCTTGCTGGTGCCTTCATTAAAACAAGTTGACCCGCCAAAACTCAGCCGCCTTGGCAATATTTCGTTCAAAGGAAATTTCACCGGCACTATTTATGATTTTGTTACGTTTGGCACCATCAATACCAACCTTGGTACGGTTACCGGCGACCTGAACCTTAAATTACCCACAGGCAAACCTTCTGTATATTCAGGCCAGCTATCCACACAAAATTTCAGGCTGGGGCAATTTTTAGATGATGGTAAAATTGGTTCTATCACATTTAATGGCAAAGTAAACGGCAGTGGCATATCATCAAAAACATTAGATGCAAAGTTTAATGGCAATGTAAGAAACGTTGAGTATGATGGATACAATTATCAAAACATCACCCTCAACGGAAGTTTTAAAAAGAAACTTTTTAATGGTCTTGCTTCTATCGACGATCCTAATCTCAAAATAGATAAGCTCACGGGTACTATTGATTTTAATGGAAAGGAACCGGATTTTCGATTTGATGCATTATTGGCAAATGCCGATTTTAAAAAATTAGGTTTTACAAAAGAAGATTTTTCTTTGAAGGGCCATTTTAATTTCAACTTTACCGGCAGTAATATTGATAATTTTTTAGGGGAAGCTACAGTAAAGGATGCTTCGCTGCTGCACAATAGCAACCCAATGTCATTTGATTCGCTGGTGCTGGTATCAAAGATTGAAAACGGACAGAAATATTTATCGCTTCAATCAAATGAAGTGGATGCTGGCATCATGGGCAATTTTAACATACTGGATCTGCCGAATTCATTTCAAACTTTTCTCAACCGCTATTATCCCAGTTACATCAAAAAACCATCCTACCAGGTAAGCGACCAGGATTTTAGTTTCGAAATAAACACAAAAAATATTGATGAATATATAAAGCTTGCGGATAGACGCCTGGAAGGTTTTAATAACAGTACCATCAGCGGTAACCTGAAACTGAAAAACAATGAACTGAATATACATGCCGACATCCCGGAGTTTAGTTATGATAAGAAAAAGTTCAACAATGTGGTGCTGGAGAGTAAAGGTAATTTTGATTCATTAGCAACAACCATTGCGGCAGAAGACGTTGCCATTACCGACAGCCTTCACCTGCCTTTGGTAAACCTCTCCTTTACTTCTGCCAACGATGTATCGGATATAAGTTTAAAAACAAGCGCCAGCAAAACTATCAGCGAAGCATCTGTAAATGCACAGGTTACCACCATGAACAATGGGGTGAAAGTACATTTCTTCCCTTCCTCGTTTATCATTAACGATAACAAGTGGCAGTTAGAAAAAGATGGGGAGATAACGATCGGTAAATCAGTTGTAAGTGCCAGCAATGTAAAATTTGTAAATGGCAACCAGACAATAAAAATTTCTACAGAGCCTTCTGATACCGGCAACAGTAATGATATAGTGGTAGAGTTGTCAAAAGTGCATGTGGATGATATTGCAGCATTTGGATTTAAAGAACCTGCATTACAAGGGCAGGCTTCCGGTATTATCAAAGTTGAAAATCCATTTGGCAAACCGTTTATTAATTATGACTTAAAAACAGAAGGCTTCAAATTTGGAACCGATTCAATAGGCACCCTGAATTCAAAAGGCACCTATGATGTGGACAAAGGCACTTTATATACTAAAACAACTTCTGAGAATAAGGATAATGACCTGGACATTGAAGGAACAATTGATTTAAAAGACAGCACGGGTGTAAAAACCAACATTGCCCTGAAATCCAAAAAATTGGATCTGTCATTTTTAAATACTTACCTCGGCGACCTGTTCAGCGACATTAAAGGAATAGCCAACACTTCAGATTTTGCCATCAACAGCGATGGAAAAAATACATTGATAACAGGTACTGCAGTTATTGAGGAAGCATCAATGATTGTAAATTATACCCAATGCAAATACAGCTTTAAAAACAAGAGTATCATTTTTAATCCCAATGAAATTGACTTTGGAAATATCCAGCTAAGAGATACTCTCAACAATACCGCAACGCTTAGTGGCAAAATGTATCACCGCTTTTTTAAGGATATTGAGTTTGATAATGTTTCTTTACAAACCGATACTGACAGGTTTCTTGTATTAAACACCACCCGGAAAGACAACCCCCAATTTTATGGAAAAGTAATTGGCAGGGCTTCACTAGCGCTGAATGGTACACAGGAAAATATATTGATGGATATAAAAGGCGAACCTTCGGTAACAGACAGCAGCCATGTATATATTGTAAGTGGCAACAGTATTGAAAATGAAACCCTGGAGTATATTGACTTTGTACAGTTTGGTACAGCCATGGAAGAAAAATACAAAAGCAGATCAGCCGCCAATGTATTAGTAAGGATGGACCTGATTGCAAACCCTTCCTGCAAAGTGGATGTGATACTGGATGAAGCAACAGGCGATGTGATAAAAGGAACAGGCAATGGCCGGTTAAAAATAAATGTGGGCAACAAAGAAGACCTTACCATTAATGGCAGGTATGATATTACAGAGGGTGAATACAGTTTTAATTTTCAAACATTCCTGAAGAAATATTTTGCTGTAAAAAATGGCAGCAGCATAGTATGGAACGGAGACCCTTATAAAGCAAATATTAATATCATTGCTGAATACCTTGCAAAGAATGTTGACTTCAGCAGTTTATCAGCCAACAGCAATGTTAGCGGAAGTACAAACAGTTTCAATCAAAAGTCTGATCTACGGGTACTGGCAACGCTTACCAATACGCTTTTGGAACCCAAAATAACTTTTAACCTCCAGTTGCCAGCCGGTACCCCTATAACTGATTTTTTGGTTTTAAAAAAACTCGATCAGTTTAAAAATGATGAAAATGAATTGAACAAACAGATCACTTCACTGCTTCTTTTCAACCAGTTTATAAGCACCAATCAAAATTTCTTATCTGCAAGTGGTGGCGTTAACGCTTTATCAAGTACAATCGGTGGCGTGGTATCAGGTGTTGTTTCAGGAGTATTAAATACATTAATACAAAAAATTCCTGGTCTTAGTATTGATGTTGACCTTAATACAAGCCTTGGAAAAGACCTGCAGACAAACGTAGAAAAACTACAGGCTGCTGCAAGAGGAAAACTGGTTTACAAGCTGCTCAACGGCAGGCTTATTATTTCGGCAGGTATTAATGTTGATTACAATAATCCTTATGCAAACCAAAATACAAGTGTACTGGTTACTCCGGATGTAACAGTGGAATGGATACTGACAAAAAATGGCCGTATAAGGGTTGTTGGTTTTAACCGCACTAATTATGACTTAATTGGCCAGCGTAACCGTACCGGCTTGAGCCTTGCTTACCGGAGAGATTTTAATAAGATATGGAAATCAATTGCAAACGTGATGTTCTTTGAATGGGCATCTAAACGATGACTCTTCAGCAAACAATAACTTTATTTATGGCCGGTTAAAATAGTATGGCCTAATTTATCTCTCTTGGTGGTTAAATACTTTTTGTTGTGCTCGTTAGGTTTTACTTCAATAGAAATGTTCTCCACTATCTCTAACCCATAGCCCAAAAGCCCGGCTCTCTTTTTGGGGTTATTACTGATCAACTTCATTTTTGTAATACCAAGGTGGCGGAGTATTTGTGCACCCACACCATAATCCCTTTCATCCATATCAAATCCCAATTCTAAATTTGCTTCTACTGTATCCATTCCCTGTTCCTGAAGTTTGTAAGCTTTTAATTTATTGACAAGCCCGATACCACGGCCTTCCTGGTTCATATACAACACCAATCCTTTTCCTTCGGCCTGTATCATTTCCATTGCGGCATGTAATTGTTCTCCGCAATCGCAACGCAGCGATCCTAAAATATCGCCGGTAACACAACTGCTGTGTACCCTTACCATTATTGGCTCCTCTTTTTTCCAGTCGCCTTTTTTAATAGCCAGGTGAACATCGCCGGTATTGAGTTGCTTAAAAGCGATCAATTCAAAGTATCCATATTTTGTGGGCATCTGCACCCTTTCTTCTTCATGTATCAGTGTTTCTTTTGTAAGCCTGTATTCGATCAGGTCTTTTATAGAGATCAATTTCAGATCAAACTTCTTTGCGATCTCCCTCAGTTCAGTCAATCTTGCCATGGTGCCATCCTCATTCATTATTTCTACCAGCACACCAGCTTCGCCAAAGCCCGCCAGCCTTGCCAGGTCAATGGTGGCTTCTGTATGGCCTGCCCTTCTCAACACTCCTCCTTTTCTTGCCCTTAATGGAAAAATATGCCCTGGCCTCCCAAAATCTTCCGGTTTTGTTGCAGGGTCAGTTAAAGCCTGCACTGTTTTGGAACGGTCGCTGGCAGAAATGCCCGTGGTGCAACCATGCCCCAATAGATCAATGCTTACGGTAAAAGGCGTGGCATGCAAAGATGTATTGTCCGTCACCATCGGCTCAAGGTTAAATTTTCTGCACAGTTCTTCGTTAATAGGTGTACATATCAATCCCCTGCCATGCCTGCTCATAAAATTGATAACCTCCGGTGTTGCATTAGCAGCAGCAGTTATAAAATCGCCTTCGTTTTCCCTGTCCTCATCATCCACCACTATTACTAATTTGCCTTTTTTTATATCCTCAATCGCACTTTCAATACTATCCAGCATAATTTTCAAAATTTGACGCAAAGGTAATGCAGATTGGGGATGGTGGATTTGCTTGATAAGGAAAAGATATGATAGAGATTTTTTTAATGATGATTGATTTTTGATTGATATGATTTGTATGATTTTTTTGCCTTTTTTGCCCTTTTGCCTATTGACAACTTGACTATTGACATCTTGCCCATTGCCTTTTTGCTTATTCCGCCTTGCTTATTGACTACTTGCTTATATTTGCGCTTTCTTCGGGGGGATTTTCTAACATTAAAATTTTATTTAACGGCGATTCAGCCGCAGCATTTACCAAAGAATTACACTCTGTTGATGGTAAGAATTAATTAACCAAAACAACTTTTTGTATTAAATGCTATCTATTCACCTTTGCATCAAATTTTGAAACTATGGATATGAGAAAAAAAGTAGGGATGTTTATTGCATTAATAACCATCTTCAGCATTACTGTTACCGCACAGGTTACCACCAGTAGTATAAACGGTTCTGTAAAAAACAATACTGGCGGAATACTTACCGGCAGTACAGTAAAATTAACCCACACAGCTACCGGCACCACATATCAAACTGCCACCGGTAAAGATGGACGGTATAATCTTGTAAACCTTATACCGGGCGGGCCTTATACAGTTGAAATAACTAATGTTGGGTTCAGCAGCTATACCGAATCGAATATTAACCTGCCACTTGGCGAAAACATTACAGTTGATGCCACGCTTTCTACTTCTGCCACTATTCTTACTGATGTGGTGATAACCACTACCGGCACAGCAAAAAGAAAAACCGGCGCTTCCACTAACATAAGTAAAGCACAGATTGCTGCATTGCCTTCATTAAGCAGGAGCCTGCAGGATTATACGAGGATAACACCACAGGCAAACGGTAATTCTTTTGGAGGGATGAGCAACAAATTCAACAACATTACTATTGATGGCGCTGTAAATAATGATGTATTTGGTTTATCTGGCTCAGGTACTCCTGGTGGTGGTGCAGGTACCACTCCTATTTCAATAGATGCAATACAGGAAATACAGGTGGTATTGGCACCTTATGATATTACTTATGGCAACTTTACCGGTGCAGGTATAAATGCAGTTACACGTTCTGGTACCAATAAAATAGAAGGTTCTGTTTATTATTTTAGCAGAAATCAAAGCCTCACAGGTAAAGACCCGATTTCAAATGCTAAAACAGCTACGTTCAGCGATAAGCAATATGGCTTCAGGCTGGGTGGGCCAATTATCAAAAACAAATTGTTCTTCTTTATTAATGGAGAAATGGCAAGAAGATCCGCACCTACTATTTACAACGCCGGCGACAGCAGTTCCCTGTTAACTACTGCAGAAGCACAACAACTGGTAGATACATTGCGTACCCGTTATAATTATGACCCGGGAACCTTTGGAGAATTCAGTGCACAAACACAAAGTGACAAAGCTTTTGCAAGGCTTGATTGGAATATCAATACAAATCACCGCTTAACCATCAGGCATAATTATATTAAAGCCTATGATGATAATATTTCAAGATCAACATCGCTTTTCCGTTTTGGTAACAACACTTATCGTTTTAATAACAAACAAAATATTACCGTTGCTGAAGTAAGAAGCAGGTTTGGTTCAAAATTTTCTAACAACCTGATTGTTGGACGGCATAAAATAAGGGACTTCCGCACAACCTATGGTTCATTGTTCCCTTCAGTTGAAATAAGCAAAGGCGGTGGTACGGTACAATTGGGTACTGACAGAAGTTCAGTTGCCAACCAGCTTGACCAGGATATTTTTGAAGTAACAGATAATTTCAAAATATTCTCGGGCAAACACACATTTACCATTGGTACACACAATGAATTCTTTAAATTCAGGAACCTGTTTATTAATAACTTCAATGGCCGCTGGCGCTTTGCAAGCCTCAATGATTTTTATGGTGATTTCCCAAGACAGTTTGATGTAAGTTATTCTGCAAATAAAGCTACAGATTCACTACCTGCTGCAAGATTTAATGCAGCACAACTTGGCTTTTACATCCAGGATGAAATACAAACAAGCTCAAGGTTCAGGATAACACTTGGCCTGAGGGCAGATATGCCGATCATAAATTCAATACCTGGATACAACAAAATTGTTGACTCTACATTTAAAGGAAAATACAGCACATCAAATATTCCCAACAAACAAATTTTGTGGGCACCAAGGGTTGGGTTTAACTGGGATGTGGAAGGCAACAAAAGTATCGTGTTAAGAGGCGGTGTAGGCATGTTCACAGGCAGGGTGCCTTTTGTATGGATATCTAACCAATTTGGAGGCACTGGCTTATTGCAGAAAACAATCAGCCAAACCGATCAAACACCAACAGCATCTCCTTATGATGTAAATAGTGGCAATGGCTTTAACCCGGATGTTAATCAACAAAGCAACCTGGGCAGCGGAGGCAGCTCTTTTGAAGTAAATCTTATTGATAAGAATTTTAAATTGCCACAGGTTTTCAGGGCTAACTTAGGTATTGATAAAAAATTACCTGGCAACATGAACCTTACCGTTGAAGGTATTTTTTCAAAAACCATTAACAACATAAAGTATGAAGATGTAAATATGAAACCTTCTGTTGGTTATGTTGATTCTGCTTACAATCATGGGTATGATTCAAGGATTGCATTTAACTCATCAACCAATGCAAGAAGAATAAATACTTCAATAACAAATGCTCTTTACATCAGTAATACAAGCGAAGGCTATGCATTAAACCTTGGCTTTACATTAAGCAAAACAATGAAGTGGTTGTATGCACAGGTTGGTTACAACTATAATGTTTCCAAAGACCTGAACAGCGGTGCAAGTTCCACTGCATTATCTAACTGGGAGTTTGTACAGGTTGTAGGCGATCCTAACAATCCGCAATTGGCTACTTCTAACTACCAATTGAAACACAGGATCACCAGTTTGATCGCTGCTAATTTTTCTTATGCAAAACATTTGAAAACAAATATTGGATTATTTTACAATGGCAACTCCGGACAGGTGTTTACTTATTTGGTTAATGGCGACCTGAACAGTGACGGCCGTTTTGGAAATGATCTTTTGTATGTTCCAGCATCACCCGATGAAATAAAATTTGTTGACAGGATCAGCGGCACTACGGTAGTAGCGACTGCTGCACAGCAATTAGCAGCCTTTATGAACTTTGTCGACAATGATAAATATTTAAGCAGCCGTAAAGGAAAATACACACAAAGAAACGGCAGCAGCACACCATGGGAGCATGTGATTGATATGAGGATAACACAAGATTTTGTAGTGGATGTAAAAGGCAATAAACACGACCTGCAGTTTACATTTGATATTTTTAACCTTACCAATTTGATCAACAAAGATTGGGGAAGGCAAAATTTTGTAACCAACCAGGCTTACAATCTTTTAACCACCATCAACAGGACTTCTGGTGCGTTTGCAGGTAAAGGTTACAACTTTACTCCAGGCGCTGCATATACTCCAGCGTTTGGTTCAAGGTGGCAGGGGCAAATTGGTGTAAGATATTCTTTCAACTAAGAGTTAGGCTTTATACTTTAATAAAAAATGTCACAGTGAAAACGGTGACATTTTTTTATTTTATGGTCTGATAAAATATTATCTTCTTATTGTTCTATGGGCACACTTTCTGCAGGCGTACCAAAAATTTCATTTCTGCTTACTGGCTCTTTTGAACCTATCAGTTTGCCTTTAGCATCATATACAAAACGATAATAGCTATCTCCTTCCTGCCTGTACACTTCCCTCTTTACAAGTTTACCATCAGCATAATATAAAAACTCCGGTTCCCTGCTTATCCTCTTCTCACTTTTAAGGATGCCCAGTTTATATTTTTTCTCAAATAAGGTATCGCCTATCCGAAAAGATTTTTCCACAGGACGGTTCAAACTGTCATATTCATTATGCTCAACATTTCTTTCGCCATAATAATTCAGCCTCGATTTCCCTATATAATAGCTGCCATCATTAAATATTTGTTTATAACTGAAAATACTATCGCCCAGGTAAATTTTTTCCATCAAAAGCTCATTATGCCAATACCTCCTTACAGATTTCAGGTTTGATCTTTCCTGTTTAATCATCACGCTATCGGCACCATAATGATTGCCCAGTATTATTATATCGCCAATAAAATCTTTATTTTCATCCGTTTCAAAATAATAAGTTGTTGCCCGGGTTTGAACAATGTATTTTCCTTTTTCAAAAACCTGCCTTACATCTTTCTTTGCCAGTGAATCCCATTTTAAAATTTCTAAATTCAATTTTTCATTATCAGGCGGAATACGCAATACATACCTGCCACTTAAATGAATTGTCTGGCTGCTGCTGTGCAAAGCCGGCAACAAATAAAATACAAACAATATGAGCCTGATGGCTTTCACTTTCATGTAGAAATACTTTTATTACAAAGGCTGTTAAGTGTAATACTATTTTACTGAATCATTTTTTATCTTTGCCTCTTTGCTTTCCTGCTTCGCTGCCTTTTTGCCAATTGCCTTTTTGCCAATTGCCTATTTGCCTTCTTGCCTTCCCCATCCCCATTTCAAAAAATCAGGAAAAGCCCTTGCCCATGTCGGCACATCATGTTTACCATCTTCCAGTTCAAGGTACTCAATATCGGTATCGGCATAACCTTTCTTTTTTAATTCAGCGATCAAACTGATGGTATCATCAATTGCATCAATAATACCGTTGTTGTTGCGGTCAGCCGTTTCATCTTTGTGTACCTACTTCAAAAAAGAATTTCAGCCAGGGATAATGATCTCCTTCCCTTACCTGCCGGTGCATAATGCGGTGCTATGCTTCATCAAAATCTTCATCCTCCTGTGCTTTATCACGCCACCAAAAACTGCCGCTGAAAGCACCCAGCTTTACTAAACTCTGCTGGATTGTTCCATACAATATCCAATGCACTTAATGCACCCAATGAAAAACCTGCAAATGATTTTTCTTTAAAAGAAGCAACAAGTAGGTTTCCCTGATAAAAGGGATCACTTCCTCCATTACAAAATCGCTGTATGCTGCTGCTTTTGCGCCACGGCCTTTATAATCCAGTATTTTTGCTGTAGCGTATTCATTGCGCCTGTCTGTACCGACAATGCATGCCCACACAAAGCAACGGTGCTATTTCATTTTCTTCGTATAATTTTCCAGTATTTTTTCAAATTCCATCTTCACCAGGTCCTGCCCGTCATTGATAAGCAGCAAACTCATTTGTGCAGGCTGTGCCACATTCAACGGAAGATAACAATCAACCTTTACTTCCCTTTTTAAATAAATGGAATCAATAACATGGTTTTCGATAGTAATGTACTGAACGTTTTCCCTAAGCATATTTTCAAAAATAAGGAAAAGTTGATAATGGTATACAGCTGAAATTCATTAGGTAAAGATAACTAGATAACATGTAACTTTTGGCTTATGAACCATCACACTCCATGAACTGTTCTTAACATATGCTGTGAATAATTATATTTGGTAAATAGGCAGTGTTGAAAATATATTTGGTAACAGCTAAACCAATCTTGTAAAACTTCTCAATTTCTCTTTTATGAAAAAAATAGGCATCCTGCACGGAAAAGAAAGAAGTTTCCCGGAAGCATTTGTAGCAAGGGTAAACAGTAAAAATATTGAAGGTATCATTGCCGAGCCAGTATACATTGAAAAAGTGGTGCAGGGCGAAAGCAGCGGATATGCTGTTATTATTGACCGCATATCGCAGGATGTTCCTTTTTACAGGGCTTTCTTAAAAAATGCAGCACTTTGTGGCACCGCTGTTATCAACAACCCTTTTTGGTGGAGTGCTGATGAAAAATTTTTCAATAACTGTCTGGCAACAAAAATTAATGTGCCTGTTCCCAAAACTGTGATACTGCCTTCAAGGGATCTGCCAGCCGATACTATCCGCAGACTCTTTCAGTAACCTTTCTTATCCATTAGACTGGGGCGGCATTTTTAACTATATTGGTTTTCCTGCTTACATGAAACCTTTTGCCGGCGGCGGATGGAAGAATGTGTACAAACTGAAAGCGTGGATGATTTTTTTGAGAAACATGCAGAAACCGGCGAACTGGTAATGCTGCTGCAGGAAGAAATTGTGTTTGAAGAATATTACCGCTGTTATTGCATTGGCGGAAAATATGTACGCATTATGAGTTATGAACCACGTAACCCACATCACCTGCGGTATGTTGCCGACTTTAAACCTGATGCAGCCAAATTAAAAATGATGACGGACATTGTATTACGCATCAATCATTATTTAGGGTATGATTTTAATACAGTAGAACTGGCATTGAGAGATGGTGTTCCTTATGCTATTGATTTTTGTAACCCTGCACCTGATGCAGAAAGAACCAGTGTAGGGGAAGAAAATTTTGAATGGGTGGTGGAAACTGCTGCCACTTATGCCATTGAAAAAGCACATGGCACAAGTAGATGGCGCAGACAATTTAACTGGGGAGAATATATTAAAAGGAGTGCCAATAAACAAGCTTTTTATAATGGTTAATGATAAGTAATAAGATTTCAGTCTGCTCACTGCATGAATGTATCAATATTAAATATATCAACTTCATTCAACTTATCAATTAAAACATGGCAAACATATCCTACAAAAATTTCACTATTGGCGTGGAAGAAGAATACATGGTGGTTGACCCGGTAACAAGGGAACTGAAAAGCCATGAACAGAAGATTGTACATGAGGGGCAAAAAATAATAAAGGATAAAGTAAAGGCCGAAATGCACCAGGCTGTGGTGGAAGTGGGCACTGATATTTGCCAGAACGTGGATGAAGCATTTATGGACGTATCTACGCTACGCAAAACCATCAGCGGCATTGGCGATAGCCTTGGGCTTAAACTCGGCGCTTCCGGCACACACCCTTTTAGCCATTGGGAAAGCCAGTTGATAACCGACCATGTACGCTACAATGAAATTGTAAATGAACTGCAGGAAGCTGCCCGGAGCAATTTAATTTTTGGGCTGCACGTACATGTGGGAATGGAAAACAGGCAGATGGCCATACATATTGCCAACTCTGCCAGATATTTTTTGCCGCATGTGTATGCACTCAGCACCAACTCCCCTTTTTGGGAAGGAAGGCTAACAGGTTATAAATCTTTCCGTACAAAAGTATTTGATAAATTTCCCCGTACCGGCATACCCGATTATTTTGAAAGCATAGAAGCGTATGAGAATTATGTAAACCTGCTGATAAGAACCAATTGTATTGACAATGCAAAAAAAATATGGTGGGATCTTACGGGTACATCCTTTCTTTAATACTGTTGAGTTCCGCATTTGCGATATACCAATGACGGTGCATGAAACCATTGCCATTGCCGCGTTGTTCCAGGCTATTTGCGCCAAACTGTATAAACTGAGCAGCCAGAACCTGAACTTTATGATGTACTCCCGGGCATTGCTCAACGAAAATAAATGGCGTGCCAGCCGCTATGGCATTGATGGCAGCCTGATTGATTTTGGTAAAGAAAACGAAGTAAACACCCGTGTGCTGATTTATGAATTGCTGGATTTTGTGGATGATGTGGTACCTCATCTCGGCAGCAAACATGCTATTAACCATGTGCATAAAATTCTAGAGAACGGCACTGGTGCCGACAGGCAGTTGGCAGTATATGAAAAAAATAAAAACCTGGTGGAAGTGGCGGATTATATAACGGATAATTTTTTAACAGGGATATAATAACAATAAAACTAATTTTTGAAAGCCCTGGTTGTTACCGGGGCTTTTTGTTGTATCTCACAATTACTGTTTTCATTTTAAATTTAAAACACCAGGCAACTGAAAAAATATGTGTGTTGATCCGCTCAAATGATTTGTTACTGTCCCGGCGGGGTTTTCGCAAGCATTACCTCACAAATATTAAACACTTTATGGCGAAACCCCGCCGTGTTATACTCTTACACTCTAAGACAACCACTCTTACAAGTCCAAATAATGTAGCGGTTTAAAACGCCTTACTAATTGTATCTCATAAAACGATGCACTGCTGTGTTCATACTCCACAAAATCTTTTGCCAACTGCCATTTGCCACTTACTGGATTGTTGTGGATGTAATTAATCTTCTGTAATAAAAAATGTTGTGTAATGATTGCTTTGGCATCAAATGAATCTTTGAAAACTTTATGTAACTGCCCTTTCTTCTTCTCTCGTTCTGACAGCAGGCTGCTAAGTTTGTCTAATACTTCATTATTGCCGGAAACTTGCAGGCGGTTAATCATTTCATACGCCATAAATCTTTTGCCATTTGAAATAATATTGTTAAGGTCGAAATTTTCGTTGTGAAAATGTAATATGGCGTGAAGATGATTGGGCATAATTACATAGGCAACTATACCTGCTTTATATTTTTCTTTTAAAACGGCAAACCAGTTATATACCAAATCGTAGCTGTTAGTGATTTCAAAAAGTGGCAACCATTGTGTGCAGGTGAATGTGATAAAGTAAGTGGAGTATGTATCGCTGTGTTTTAGTTTTATTGCCATTGCATGAAGGTATAAAACTATTGAGGGTGGGTGTATAATTGTGCAGGTACTTTCTACGTCGGGGTTTCGCTTCAAGCTTTTTTTAATTTGGAGAAAATGAGGGCGAAAACCCCGCCGGTGTAAGCTCCCCCAAAAATAGTACGTTTTAAAAGTAGACAGAATTGTTTAACTTTAAAAAACTGTAAAAGATGAAAAAAAGCACATTCAGTCCTGCTCAGATAGCAGGCATCCTCAAAGAATTTGATAACTGGCAAATCTGCCGAAGAGATTAACCGTGAACACGGCGTAAGTAAAGCATCGTTGTACAAATGGCGGCAGCGTTATGGCGGCATGGAAGCTACCGAGTTAAAAAGGATCAAAGAGCTGGAGGAAGAAAATGCCCGGTTAAAAAAGGATGTATGCCAACCTGGCCATGGAGTTAGACGTCGCTAAATACATCATTGAAAAAAAGCTTTAAAGCCTTGCGATAAAAGAAGAATCATTGTTGAGCAGTTGCGAACTAGAACGGCCCAAAGACATCAGCAAGGCGTGTCGTTTATTAAAATTAAGCAGGAGCAGTCTGCACTATCAATCTGTCAAAGATGACGAATTCATTATGCAGGATCTGCAGCATCTTGCCAAGCAAAACCCAAGTAGAAGGCTTTTGGAAATGTTATCACCGCATCCGCAACTGCAGGTACAAGTTATTAATCATAAAAAATTACACAGGGTGTATAAACAAATAGGGTTACCGCTTCATCGTAAAGTAAAGAAACGTATTGCTGGCAAGGATCAAAGAACCATTAGCTATACCAGCCAGTTTTACACAAACCTGGAGTATTGATTTTATGAGTGATGCATTAAGCAACGGCACCAAGTTCCGTTCCTTTAATGTGATAGACGATTACAACCGTGAAGTACTATTTATAGAAACAGATTATTCATTAAAAAGCAGCCGTGTGATATGGGTACTGAAACATTTGATTAACCGCTATGGCAAGCCACAGAAAATACGTATGGATAACGGACCAGAGTTTGTAGCAAAACTAGCACAGGCATGGAGTGCAGGCAAACGAAATCGAATTTAAATACATACAGCCAGGCAAGCCAACGCAAAATGCCTACATAGAAAGGTTTAATAAAACATACAGGGAATGTATTTTAGATGCTTATCTGTTCGATTGTATTGATGAAGTAAGAGAAGTAACGCAGCTATGGGTAGATGATTATAACAATACCAAGACCGCATGATGCACTGGGTGGTTTGTCGCCAACGATCTATATACCAGAGAGCACAAAACGGCCATTCCTTCTGTCGGGCTCCGTTACGCTTCGGCTACGCCTCCGCTTCACTACGCCCAACAGAATGATTTACAACTCATTATTAAAATGATAAAATATTCTACTTTTAAAGTCGTACTAAAAATGGGGAGCTTACACCGGGACAAATGCCGGGACAAATGTGGAGTATGTATCGCTGTGTTTTAGTTTTATTGCCATTGCATGAAGGTATAAAACTATTGAGGTTGACTGTATTATTTAGGTGCTTTTCTGCGTCGGGGTTTCGCTTCAAGCTTTTTTTAATTTGGAGAAAATGAGGGCGAAAACCCCGCCGGGACAAATGGACCAGAGGGAAATAAATGTGGAGTATGTATCGCTGTGTTTTAGTTTTATTGCCATTGCATGAAGGTATAAAACTATTGAGGTTGACTGTATTATTTGAGGTGCTTTTCTGCGTCGGGGTTTCGCTTCAAGCTTTTTTTAATTTGGAGAAAATGAGGGCGAAAACCCCGCCGGGACAGAAAATGATACAAGAAATTGTATTCTTATATACTACGTTTCTTTTTTAGTTTGAAAAAGCAAACTAATGAAACAAGATTAGTATTAATTCTATCAAATGATTTGTTTGTCAATTGCAGGTTATATCCATAGACAATCTTAAATAAATCCATACCAATACCTACTTCTGGCCTGAACGTTAAACTGCCATTTTTAAAATCTGTGTAGTAAATCACATTTACCCCCATTGCTATTCCAGACATACCGCCTGCGGCCCATACGCCAACTTTTGGCCCAACAACTGTCCTATCGCTTAATTTAATTTCATTTGAGATAAAGTAGCCACTCATGAAAGGATGATGCCCATCTGAACCTGATGTAATTTTTGATAATCCTATCTCAGCAAATACATATTGACCAGAGGATAAGCCCGTAAGTATTGAAAGTGATTTTTCTTTATAAAGCAATCTTATTCTAAATGAATCAACTGTTTGTGCTTGTAAGACAAAAGAGAAAAATATCAGGGTTAAAAGAAAGAAAAATTTCATTTTCATAAGCAAAGAAATTTTGAAGCAGCCTTTTGTTCAATAAAGATAACTCGTACAAGAGTGCGACGCCAATACAGCTTAATCCATATTCCACAGCTAAGTACAAAAAAATTACCTCCCACTCGCCTTTACAAAACCTCCCAACTCTTCATTAAATAATTTTTCCTTCATCAAATCTTCCAATGAAATGTGCATGCGGTAGCGCCAGTAATGTTTGGGATTGGCGGGTTGGTTAATGCGTTCATCGTGTGGGTTTTCACGGCGTAGTGTTTCGCTCATGCCGAGTATGTCCTGTATTTGAAAAATACACCACATGGCAGGCGAATACAAATGCTGTATGAGGATGTCACGGTTTATCCATGGCTCACAATAAAATGGCGAGGCGCCATATTTACCAAGAATGGTATTGTAGAAACGTTGTGTTTTGGCGCTGTCTTCTTCCCACCAGCCACGGATGGTACTCATGTCGTGTGTGGAAGGCGTTACCACACTCATGTAAGGTGCATCTTTGGGATGGAAAAATTCGGTGCTGGAATCTTTGGGCATGCGTTGTATTTCCAGGCTTAATATGCCGAGTTGCTGCATTACATCAGGCACACAATCCGGCACCATGCCAAGGTCTTCGCCACAAACCAGCATGTTGGTGCTGCGTTTTAATTCGGGCAGTTTGTGCATGGCTTCTTTCTGCCAAAAATCATCCTGCCTGCGGAAGAAATAATTTACATACAATTCTTTCAGGCGTGGTTTGATGTAATCATCCAGGTCACGGAAACTGGTAGTGTTTTCCATTCCAATACGGAAATGGAATTGCTGGTTTTGTGAACCTTCTTCTGCAAAAAATAATACATTGCTGATAAGATCGTACAAACCAAGTTTTATAAAATTGTTGGCTTCTGAATCGGCAAGGCCGGCAAAATACTGTTCTACTTTTTTTTGTGTGTTGCAGGCTTCCTGTAATTCAAAACTTCCATCCACCCAATTTAAAAAAGTATTGGTTACATATTCTGCTTCGCTGCCAAAACGCTCCTTTACTATTTGCTGAGTGATGTATGGCTTGCAGTAACGGTGAATCTCAAACGGAATATTATTTTGATACAGTTCATTGATATGAATGGGAATCGCCGGCACAAATTTTCCCATAATGCCTTCCACTGCATCAATAGGAATACTCCAGATGCGGAAGAAACCAAGGATATGGTCAATACGGAAAGCATCAAAGTATTCACTCATCTGCTCAAAGCGCTGGCGCCACCAGGCAAAGCCATCTTCCTGCATCTTCTTCCAGTTGTAAGTAGGAAAGCCCCAGTTCTGCCCTTTGATAGCAAAATCATCCGGCGGTGCACCAGCCTGTGCATTCATATTATATAATTCAGGCGCCATCCATGCATCACAACCATAGCGGTAAATGCCAATAGGCAGATCGCCTTTTACAATGATGCCGTTTTTATGTGCATACGCAGTTGCTTCTTTCAATTGCAGATGCAAATGATATTGCGTAAAATAATGCAGCGCTATATCTGTCGTAATGCTTTTGAGTAGGATCAGCCAGTTCCTGTATGGTATCTTCATCATACACATTGTGTGTTTTCCATTGGTTATAATCGGAAGTTTTGTATTTATCCCTCAAATAACAAAACGCTGCATAAGGCACCAGCCAGTGGCGGTTCATTTCGAAGAACTCAAAATATTTTATGTCGTCTTTGAATTTGTCCTTTTGCTTTTCATACAGTCCTTTTATGGCTGCATATTTAAAATTCAGCACTGCTTCATAATCCACTTCGGGCAATGCATTCAGTTCTTCCTTTGTTTGCTTCCATGTTTTTACAATAGCAGCAGTTTTACCAGCTACTTTTTCCAGATTTAAAAACAATGGATGCAATGCAAAAGCAGAGATGGCAGCGTAAGGATAAGAATCCGTCCAGGTATGTGTGGCAGTAGTATCATTTACTGGCAACAGTTGTATCAGTTTTAAACCCACCTGTTTGCTCCAATCCACCAATTCTTTAATATCAGTAAACTCACCAGTTCCATAACTATTGGCAGTACGCAAACTAAAAACAGGAATGGCTACCCCGGCACCTTTCCAGTTGCTGTAAGGAATGTTGGCAAAGCCATCATGTATAATGGTGGATTTATTTTTATTAGTGTCCACCTGCAGCGTACGGTTTTTGCCCTGTTCAAACTGGATAAACTTTTTTGTAGCGGTGTTGTACACACCATATTTATAAGCAATGGGTAAACTGTCTTTACCAAAATTCAATTTTATATCCCACCAGTTATCGCTTTTGTTCAGCAAAATGGGTGGTTCTGTTTTCCAGTCGCCTAAAGTTTTGGCGGTGCCTGCAATGCAAATGGCTTCATCTGCTGCCAGCATCGGCGCTTTTACTTTAAACTCATGTGTAAATGTTTTTACTTCTTTTGGTTTGGCGGCAGTTTCTTTTGTTTTCAGCAACACCTCGTTAAAAGGCTTGGTGAAAAAAGCATTTTCAATTTCGCCGGCATGGTTCCAGGTATCCATCAGCACCACTTCTTCTTTGCTGTGCAGTTTTGGCAGTTCAATGATCCTGTCATTGCCCCATTCCACAATTTCATTATTGTTGTCTTCCCTTAAAACATAGCGGTATTCCACATCAATATTTTCTTCCGCCGCATTTTCTATTTCCACATGGGCATACCAGAATTCTTCATTAAAATATTGCAACGGCACAGCTTTGGCAATATCATTGTCGCCTAAAGCAGCGTGGCTGCCGCAAACAAATAACGACTGCCCGAACCTGGTGGAAAAACGTAAATAGAAATTGAGTAGCATCATCAAGAATTATGGAGCGGCAATATAAAACCTTATTATGGAAATGTAAAAAATACACAAAGAAAGGCGAGGTGATTTCCTGCAATCGTTTGATTTTTTAACCGCATTTAAAATTTTATGTCGGCAGCATTTGTATAAATGCCGGTTTACCCTATTTTTGCCGAAACTTTTATCACACATGGTATCATCATCATCCTCTAAGAAATCAACCGGGCTTTACTGGGTTTTGTTTTTGGCTTCTGTAGCTGCTTTCTTTTTTGTATATAAGATTGGTGGTGGTTATTGCTCCATGGTGTTGCCTTTTAACTGTACTTTCCTGGCCAAGGCGCTGAATTTGATGTAATTTTTTTGGTAGCGGGCATTATCTCTTTACTCAACATCGTTGTGAACTTGTTCTGTTATTCTTTTCTTTTGGGGAAAGAAAAGAATAATCTCACTTATGCTGCATATCTTTTGGCAGCTTTTTCTACATTATGGATTCGACGGGTTTCACCCTCGTTAATCAGATTAAACCCTCCGGGGTAAGGCATATAATTACATTAGCTTTATTAAAACTGAATAACAAAAATTATTTGTGCCAATTTTTTGTTGCCTTAGCTGCCAAATAAAAAATAAAAAAGAATTGAAGTAATATCAGAAAAACAATTGTAATAACCAGTACTATATTGTTAACCTCAAAAAACTCCCAATCTGAAAATCCCGGGCTATACGCCTTTGATGCGTTATGTATTGTTGCTATAATTATTAAAGACAAGCTTATAGTTCCAATAATATGAAACTTCTTCATTTCCCATTTAGAAAGACCTACGATAAAAAGATATAACAAAAAGAGACACAGGAACAATACTGCAAGCAGGATTAAAATGAATTTTACAGTATTAACAAAAAAAGAATTATTTATATGAATATCAACTGGCCTATAAGGTAAAAAAATACAGATGATAAATAGCAAAAAAGAAATAATGCCTAATAAACTCCATATTTTAAAAGTCTTAAGCATAAAAGATTTATCTCTTTAATACATCTTAAATGAGACAATTACTTCAACCCATTAATAATCGTCACAAACTCTGCTGCTATCAACGAAGCACCCCCAACCAATCCTCCATCTACATCAGCCTGCCCAAAAATTTCTTTTGCATTAGCAGCCTTTACACTGCCGCCATATAAAATTGAAACTGATTGTGCAATAGCATCGCCATATTTACCTGCAATCACACTACGGATGTGCTGCTGCATTTCCTGTGCCTGTGCACTGGTAGCCGTCTTACCGGTACCAATAGCCCAAATGGGTTCGTAAGCAATAATAAAATTGGTCATTTGCTCCGCAGATAAATGAAACAGGCTTTCTTTAATTTGATTTTCTACATAACTGTTTTGTGTACCAGCCTCTCTTATTTCCAAAGCTTCGCCACAACAAAAAATAGATTTCAATTCATATTCAAAACAGAGGTCTACTTTATCAGCTAACATGCTGTTGCTTTCATTAAAATACTCCCTTCTTTCGCTATGCCCAAGTACTACATATTCAATGCCGATACTCTGCAGCATCTCCACACTCACTTCACCGGTATAAGCACCTGATCTTTTTGAGTAGCAGTTTTGTGCAGCAACAAAAACATTTTCTTTTCCTTTTAGTCGTTCCTTTATTTTGATGAGGTATGGAAATGGCACAGCAAACACGGCAATATGATTGTGATCAAGTGTCAATGATGATGACAGGATATCATCTATCAGTGCATTGCCCTGTGCAAGTGTTAAATTCATTTTCCAGTTAGCGGCTGCTATTTGCTTTCTCATGTTTAATGTGATTGATTGTATAATTGTTTTAAAATTTCTTTTTCTTCTTCAGAGATGGATTTACCTTTTAATTTTTTCCAGTTACTAATATCCTGCAGGGCTTTTTCAAATTTATATTTTTCATTGCCCCAGGTAAAATTATTTACCAGCTTCGGTGGGAACCCTTCGCCAAAAATATTACAACATACACCCACCACTGTTCCGGTATTAAAAGAAGTATTGATGGCAGCCCGGCTGTAATCCCCCATTATCAACCCTGCTTTAATGCCAACATGTGTAAAATCTTTTGCTGCATTCTTCCACATCTTCACCTCTCCTGCAGTATTTTTTACATTGCTGTTAGTGGTACCGGCACCCAAATTACACCATTCACCAATAACACTGTCGCCCAAATATCCGTCGTGTGCTTTGTTGCTGTAAGCAAACAGTACGGAGTTTTTTATTTCGCCGCCTGCACTGCAATAAGGGCCAATGGTGGTAGCGCCATATACTTTTGCCCCCATCTTTAAAGTAGCGCCTTCACACAAAGCAAATGGCCCACGGATGATGCAGCCTTCCATTACAGTTGCGTTTTTGCCAATGTACACCGGTCCGGTGGAAGCATTTATAATGCAGCATTCAACAGTGGCGCCTTCTTCAATAAAAATATTTTCGGGAGCAATTACCTGGTTTGTTGGTGAAATTTTTTGTGTCGTTCTTTTCGCTGTAAGTAGTTCAAAGTCCTGCCGTAAAGCCCAATCGTTGAGTTGAAAAATATCCCAGGGATATTGAATGCTTCTGCAGGTTTCCTTTTCGTTAGTTATTAAAACTGTTCCATCATCACTAATGGAAAATTCAGTTTGTATTGAAGGGATAATAGATGCGGTGATTGTGCCGGTGTGACCTACGATACCGGCCGGTGTTTGTAGCCGACCAGCGAGTAACAACTCCCATTTTTCCCTGGTAGTTAAAATTCCAACCCGTATATCAGCTGCATTTCTTGTGGCTGTTAATGGCCACAAACTTTCTTTTACAGCACTATCATCAAAAATTATTTTCACCGTTTAAAACTAAATAAAAAAGCCGGGAGTTACCCGGCTTTCTATCAAACGAAATTATTTTTTACATCGCTGCTAATTGTACTTTTTGCTGCAGTTCCAATACACTTTCTTTAAATAATGAATCTGTGTCCATTAAATCTTTTACCGTCTGGCAACTATGTATCACAGTTGTGTGATCCCTTCCACCAAAATGCTCACCAATTGTTTTTAAGGAGTTCTTTGTAAATGACTTTGATAAATACATAGTAATCTGCCTGGCCTGCACAATTTCTCTCTTACGTGTTTTCTGAAGGAGTTTATCGTACGGCACATCAAAGTATTCACACACCATTTTCTGTATAGCCTCGATGGTGATCTCTTTGCTGGATGATTTGACAAAATTTCGTAACACTTTTTTAGCTAATTCCAGGTCTATTTCCCTCTTGTTTAGCGAAGATTGTGCCAACAATGATATTAAAGCGCCTTCCAGCTCTCTTACATTACTGTTGATATTGTAGGCAATATATTTAACAACTTCTTTTGGCATCTCCAGGCCATCGTTTTTCATCTTACGCTCCAGTATCTCAATCTTGGTTTCATAATCCGGTGCCTGTAAGTCGGCACTCAGGCCCCAGCGGAAGCGGCTCAGCAATCTTTCCTGTACACCTTCCAGGTCTTTTGGTGGTTTATCACTGGTTAATACCAGTTGTTTACCACTTTGGTGAAGATGGTTGAATATAGAGAAGAAAGCATCCTGGGATTTTTCTGCCCTGTTGAAGAACTGTACATCATCAATAATGAGTACATCTATCAGTTGATAAAAATGAATGAAATCGTTGATGGCGCCATTGCGGCCATGGTCAATAAACTGGTTGATGAATTTTTCAGAGCTTACATACAGCACCACTTTATTATTGTGTAGTCTTTTTACCTCGTTTCCTATTGCCTGGGCAAGGTGTGTTTTCCCCAAACCAACACCGCCGTAAATAACCAATGGATTAAATGAAGTGGTACCAGGTTTTTCTGCAACAGTTTTGCCAGCCCGGCGTGCCACACGGTTACAATCACCTTCAATAAAGCTTTCAAAAGTATAGGCCTGGTTAAGCTGCGGATCTATCTGCATCTTCTTAAGGCCGGGAATCACAAAGGGATTTTTAACCGGGTTATTTATTACGAGGGGAAAATCCATTTCGTTGTTTGAAAATGTTTTGTATCCGTTTCCTGGAACATCCATTGTAAGCGGTTTGCTTTTGCTGTTGCCGCTGTCAACCATTATCCTGTATTCCAGCCTTGCATCTTTTCCCATCTCCCTCTTCAGCGTTTTTGCAAGCAGGCTTACATAATGTTCTTCAAGGTACTCGAAAAAAAACTGACTTGGCACCTGGATCGTTAAAATTTTTTCTTTTAATGCTACAGGCCTTATCGGTTCAAACCATGTTTTAAAATGCTGCCATTCTACAATGTCTTTGATTATCTCTAAACAGTTGGTCCATACCTTTTCAAAATCTTTCACCATTACTCCTTAAGCAATTTATATAATGAGTTAATCCTTTTAAAATCTTACTGCAAAAAAATGTTGTTCATGTACGAATAAAAAAATATTGTGGGGAAGGCGAATATCAATAGAAATTGTGAAAAAAAAAATTTTTATTCATTTGTTTTTTTACCTATCGTCACAGTACGTGATTTTGCTAAACTTTTCTGCTGCAATTTCGAAAACTCAAAGTCCAGCCGGCCGAGCATAATGCCGGCCCAGCCTACCTGGTTTATGATGACATCGTTCCCGGACCTGTTCTTCTTCACCGCCGGTTCATCCATAAAAGTGTGGGTGTGCCCGCCAATGATCAAATCCACATTTTCTGATTCCTTCGCCAAAATCAAATCACACATTTTATTTTCATTCTCCTTATAAGTGTAACCAAGATGGCTTAGGCAAATCACCATATCGCAGCTCTCCTCTTTCTTAAGCTTATTGGCAACACGGTTCAGGTTTTCTACAGGGTCTAAATATTTTGTATTGCCTGCAAGGTTATCTGGTATCAACCCTTTTGGCTGAATACCTACTCCTGTAACACCTATTTTCAGCCTTCCTCTTTTAAAAATTGTATATGGCTGTGTCTTAAATTCCATGGGGGTATTACTTAAATCGTAATTACACATAAGAATAGGAAATTTTGCATGCTGTAATTGTGTGGCTAAATTCTCCAGCCCTGCATCAAAATCATGATTGCCTATTGTAGCAGCATGATACCCCATTGCACTCATTGCTTTTATTTCAGGCTCGCCTTTATATATATTAAAGAAAGGTGTTCCCTGGAAAATATCACCGGCATCCAGCAACAGGATATTATCATCTATACTGGTGAAACCTTCAAACGCATCTGATTTCACTTCATTGCGGATATTGTTAATGAGGTCTGCTCTTGCCGCCACACCACCCAGCCCCTGGTTTCTTCCGCCATCCATTGGAAAAGCTTCCAGCCTGCTGTGCACATCATTTGTATGAAGTATGGTAAGTTTTGTTACATCATTAATATCACCCAGCCCTGCAAATACTGATTTTGATGCCAGTAATGAACCTGCAGCAAGCGCTGATTGTTGCAAAAATTTTCTTCTACTCTGCATTGGTAACACGGTTTTCAATTTTGGCTGTAAGTTTTTTCCCTTGTTTCTGCATGTCTGCAAAATATTCAATCACGGCATCCCTGAATAGATAGCCATTGGTTTGTTGTGGGATTTTTTTCAGCATATCACAGTTGTCACCACCATTGGCAACATAATCTACTAAAGCTATAGTATATTCCGAATTATCCTGAATGGGCCTTCCGCCAACACTTATGTTAACGGCTCTTTTATATTTTAGCTGGTATGTACAGCCTGATGAGGGCCAACCACCCCTGCTGGCAACAGTATCTAAAAACTGGTGCAGTGTTTTGCCATCTACCTTAAGCAAAACAATTATATTGTCAAATGGAGACAGTTCAAAAATTTTGCCTCTTGTAATATTGCCGGCGGCTATGGAAGGCAATCTGATCCACCATTGTTGATGAAGGAGGCATCAACATTGGTTTTAAATTTTTCTTTTGCCTTGGCCAGCATTGCGTCAGCCAGTAAATTACCCAAAGTACCTTCCGGTTGATTTTTTTCCAGCGCCATGCCGGCTACGGCCACCACATCATTCATGCTTTTATTTACACTGTCGGCATAAGGCTTCAACAGTTCATTGATTTCACTATTAGCTGGCTGCTTATTATTAATGCGGTAATCTATATATTTTACTGCCGTGGTTTGGTAAGATGTTTTGCAGGCTGCTGCAAAAAACACCAATAAGAGAAGCGAATATTTTACAACCGTTTTGCTCATGCAGGCTATGAATTTTAAAGGCGGACAAGGTAGCCATTTTTATATTGCCAAATCAAAACGAATGGATAAAAATTTTATTACGAATTAGGATTACTTTTACAGCGAAAATAATTTTTTATGAGTTACGAATTAACGGGCAAGCTGGTTATCAAATATGATGAAATGCAAAAAAGCGCCACTTTTAAAACAAGGGAATTTGTGGTGGAGAAAACTGATGATATTGGCGGCAGAACGGTTACCAACTACGCAAAGTTTCAATGTGTACAGGATAAAACAGGCATTGTTGACAAAGTGAATGTTGGCGATGAAATAAAAGTGCATTTCAATATAAGAGGTACAAAATGGGAAAAAGAAGGGAAAGTGAGTTACTTCACCAACCTTGATGCCTGGAGGATTGAGCAAATATTAAAACCAGGTACCGATAAACAACCTTCTACTGATAGTGAGTATATGGAGCCATTGGATACATTTACTGCTACATCGCCGGATGCGATTGATGATCTGCCGTTTTAAAAGATGAAAATAAAAAGAACAGTTTTGGGGTTATTGTTGATCCTTGGTTTGCATAAAGAAGATTATGCACAAGAGGGTAAACAATATATCGACTCTATTAACACCTACATAAAGTATGTTGACTCGGTAATTATGGAAGGTAGTATTAACCCTGGATCAGGAATTAGTATTACCAAAACTGAGCGTCGTTTTCCAAACCTGCAAAAGGATAGCAGCTCATGTGGCGAATCCGTGTTGTACAAGGATGACAAAAATAATAACTTATTCAGGCTTTCCTATTCCGGCGGCTGCGACAGCACATTTAAACTACAGGATTACTACTTTGATAAAAACAAAATAGTTTTTATCAGAACACGTAAATCCCCAAACCCGGATGAAATTATAGACCAGTATTACTTTAATGATGTGATAATAAACCAGGCAACAGGCAAATTATACATTAATGAAGGCTATGAAATACTGAAAAAAATAAGCGATTAATCTTCCGGGATAAAAACCCGGCAATAACATGCAACAAAAAATCTCTCTCAAACTGCTTCCGCATGAAGCAGCCGATGATGCCGCAATAAAAAAATTAATTGCCAGAACCACCGGCAAAAAATTATCCGCTGTTACCGGTTTTCAAATTCACAAAAAATCAATTGACGCAAGAAGCAGAACCATTTGGGTAAACCTTACCCTCAATGCCTTTATTGATGAACCTTTTCATCAAAGAACAAATTCAGTCATTCAATTTTAAAGATGTAAGCAAGGCAGATAAAAAAGTAATTATTATTGGTGCAGGCCCGGCAGGTTTGTTTGCCGCACTGCAATTAATAGAACAAGGCATTCAACCCATCATTTTAGAAAGAGGAAAAGATGTAAGGGCAAGAAGAAGGGACCTGGCTGCATTAAATAAAGAAGGTATTGTAAACCCGGAAAGTAATTATTGCTTTGGCGAAGGTGGTGCCGGCACTTACAGCGATGGCAAACTGTATACAAGAAGCAACAAACGTGGCGATATTGACAGGATATTAAACCTCTTTGTTCATTTTGGTGCTGAAGAAAAAATTTTATACGAAGCTCATCCGCATATCGGCACCAACAAACTGCCGCATATTATTACTGCCATGAGGGAATTGATAACTGGATTGCGGCGGGCAATTTTTATTCAATCAAAAAGTAACTGATCTTATTATTGAAAATGATGCAGTAAAATCTGTAAAGACCTTAAGCGGCGATACATTTTCTGCTGATGCTGTGATACTGGCAACCGGCCATTCTGCAAGAGATATTTTTGAATTGCTTCATAGAAAAATATTTTAATTGAAGCAAAACCTTTTGCATTGGGAGTGAGGGTGGAGCATCCGCAAAATTTAATTGACAATGTGCAATACCATTGCGATGCAAGAGGAGAATTTTTACCACCAGCTTCTTATTCGTTGGTAGAACAGGTTAATGGCCGTGGTGTATTTTCTTTTTGTATGTGTCCCGGTGGTATTATTGCGCCTGCAGCTACTGCGCCGGGAGAAATGGTGGTGAATGGATGGAGCCCCAGCAAAAGAAATAATCCTTATGCAAACAGTGGCATGGTGGTATCTGTGGATGAAAAAGATGCATGGAGAGAATTTAAAAAATTGAAGGGTTTAAAGGTTTAGAAAGTGTAGATGGTTTAGAAAACAGCCCTTTGCTATTAATGGCATTTCAAAAAATGGTGGAGCAGGATTGTTTTAAAGCCGGTGGGGGAAAATTTATGAGCACCGGCACAACGCATGGTTGATTTTAGTTTGAACAACCATTCTTCTTCCTTACCTGGCTGTAGCTTATCAGCCTGGATTGCAATCAACTCAATTAAGTGAAGTATTGCCTTCTTTTATTTATGACTGTCTGGCAAAAGGCTTCCAGGCATTTGGGAAAAAAATGAGAGGGTATTTTACCAACGATGCCGTGGTGGTGGCAACAGAAAGCCGTACTTCTTCCCCTGTCCGTATTCCAAGAGATAATGAAACATTGACCCATCCGCAAATAAAAAATTTATATCCCTGTGGCGAAGGTGCTGGCTATGCAGGTGGTATTGTAAGCGCTGCCATGGATGGGGAAAGAGTGGCAAAGCAAATTGCTGATAAGCTAATAGCATAAAATAGAAAATAAGTTAAAGAAGTAAACTATAAGCATTAATAAGAAAAGTAGTTATATACAGATTTTATGCTTTTCCCGCCCTTTTTTTCTTATTCTACCATTTTAGCCAACATTTTTTTACATTCTTTTTCTCTTCATTTACCTTTTAGCAAAAAAATTACCTTTATATCGTTTTCACCCTATACATTTGCCAATCTAATTTTCTGCACCATGAACATTCTTGAACTGCAAAACCTCCGTAAATATTTTGCCACACAAAAAGCAGTTGACGACATCAGTTTTGACATAAAACAGGGAAGCATTTTTGGTTTACTTGGCCCTAATGGCGCCGGCAAAACCACTTTGCTGAGAATGATCACCGGCATTTTTTATCCTGATGAAGGCAATATTATTTTTAACGGCAGAAAATTTGACCCCATCAATGATGTACGCTATATCGGTTACATGCCGGAAGAAAGAGGCCTGTATAAAAAAATGAAAATTGGTGAGCAGGCTTTGTATTTAGCACAATTGAAAGGCTTGAGCAAAGCTGATGCGATGGCCAAAATAAAAGAATGGTTTGTAAAATTTGAAATGCAAAGCTGGTGGAATAAAAAAGTGGAAGACCTGAGCAAAGGCATGAGCCAGAAACTACAATTTGTTACAACTGTTTTGCATGAACCAAAACTGATTATCCTGGATGAACCTTTCAGTGGCCTTGATCCTGTAAATGCCAATTTATAAAAGATGAAATTTTTAACCTGGCACAAAAAGGCTGCACTGTTATTTTCAGTACACACCGTATGGAACAGGTGGAAGAGATCTGCGACCATATTGTTTTGGTAAATAAAGGAAAAAAATTTTAGATGGCACGGTAAAAGATATAAAGAACCAGTTTAAAGAAAATATTTTTCAACTGGGTGCTGAAACCAACGCACTTAACCTGGCCACTTTTATTTTTGAAGTGATAAAACACCAGCCAGATAAACTGTTGTTGAAATTACAACATGACAGTACCCCGAATGATGTGCTGAAATATTTTATCAACCAGGATATTGCCATTCAATTCTTTTAATGAAGTATTGCCATCACTAAATGACATTTTTATAAAACTGGTGGAAGGTACACCGGAAGCAAGGCAGTTTCAAAAAGTGCAATAGGAAAAGACAATTGGCAAGTAAGCAAATGAGCAAATTGCACAATATAATCATGAATCATATCAATCATTAATAATTCGATAAAATCATTATCCATATATGAACAAAATATTCACTAATAATAAAAAGAGAATACGTCACAAGGGTAAGAAATAAAACATTTTTGCTTTCTACTTTCTTGTTACCGATTGTGATGATACTTTTCATTTTTGGCAGTGCTTTTTTTGCATGTTCTTCAAAGTGAAAAACTTAAAAAAATTGCTGTAGTAAATGACCCGGGCTATTTCAAACCCAATTTAAAAGCATGATAATACACAGATTGCAATTTTCGATTTCCTAGCAAGTGTTGACAGTAATAATTATCAAACGAAAGGATACGATGCTGTACTTGATCTTAAGCAACGATCCGGCGGTAAAAAGTATGTTATCCATTCTGCAAAGCAAATAGGCATTGATACAAAAGATGTATATTGAAAACAGACTTGACAAGGCTTATGAAAACTACCAATTGCAACAAAAAGGTATCCGTAAAGAAGTACTTGACAGCATCAGTAAAATTTCATGCGGTGCTTACAGTATTGAAAACAGGGTGACTAAATGAAAAAGGAAATTCACAACAAGTAAATGCAGCAGTTAATTATGGTGTTGGTTTTGGCAGTGGTATTTTATTTATATCACCATGTTTATTTTTGGTGCCATGGTAATGAGGGGTGTGATGGAAGAAAAAACAAACCGTATTGCAGAAGTGATGGTAAGCAGTGTAAAACCTTTTGAACTGATGATGGGGAAAATACTGGGCATTGCAGCAGTGGGATTAACACAGCTTGTTTTGTGGGCAATATTAATGACGATATTATCAACCGCCGCTTCTGCATTTTTATCCAGCAAGAATTGCTGCAACAGGCCGGTGAAGCTAAATCAAATCAATGCCGGTAAGCGGCAACAATGCAGGCTTGGCATGAAAGTTTGGAGAACTGAGCAAGGTATTCAGCAGTGTAAACTGGCTGCTGGTATTCAGTTGTTTTGTTTTTTATTTTTTAGGTGGTTATTTATTTTATGCTTCTTTGTTTGCAGCCATTGGCAGTGTTATTAATGAAGATCCACAGGAAGCACAGTCATTAATGCTGCCTATCACCATGCCGATCATTTTTGCTTTATCATTTTATCAAGCAATATCAATACACCTGACAGCCCTGTAATGGTATGGGCAAGCATGATCCCATTTACTTCACCTATTGTAATGATGGGCAGGATACCCAGTGGCGATGTACCCTGGTACCAATTAGTTGCATCCATGGCATTGTTATTGGCGGATTTATTTTTACCACCTGGATGGCTGGAAAAATTTACCGCACCGGTATTTTAATGTATGGCAAAAAAGCAAGCTGGAAAGAAATGTTTAAATGGGCTTTTAAAAAATCATAAAAAAGATCTTATAAATGGTTTATAAAAAAAGATGGCGGCCTCCGGCCGCCATCTTTGTAAACTTTACATTACTCTATTTACCAAAAATACTTTTATACATTTCATCTTTACCATACCTGTATATCAATCCGCTTATAAGTATCAGTGTGCCCAAAATACTTCCGCCGATAAAACCAATTATCATCAATAAAATTATGGGTTGCTTTTTTACATCAAATGGCGCTGTGGGTTTATCCAGCATGGCAATAATGGGTGTTACTTTTTGCAAACGCCATATTGCTTCGTCACGGTTATTGATATACATATCCCGTTGGCGGAGTATCCTTGTTTTTTCTGACACCACATTATCTTTTGGAATGGCATACTCCAGTAATTCTCCGGGGTAAACATAGTACGCTGCTGCATACCTATTGCCTGCCTGTCCATCGCATTGATCATCCTTTGCAAGGAATCAATTTTATCCAATGTAAAATTATAATCGTCCAATGCCTTTTGTCTTTTTAATTCAATATAAAATTTGACAGTTTGTCAAGCAATAACATTTGATATGGGTGTGATGTATTGTTCCTTGTAACCGGTATAATACAATTCAAGCACACCATTCTTACTCATCTTTAGCATTGATATCCGGTTTTATAATTTCTGAACGCTTTTATTGCCAGTGCCACACTGTCTTTTGGAATATCGATATGCAGATTGATAAAAAGACTGATGTTCATTCATATCCTCCATTATCAACTCTGCCTACTGTTTTATTGCCAAATTCTGGCAGCCGTGTATTACAACAGATTCTCTTATCCGGCGGCTTTGTGCCAGTTCAATAATATTGATGGTAGCTTCGCTGCTGAATGATTTTGGTGCATCACTCAATCCTAAAATACCCTGCAGCATACTGTTTGAAATATTATTATCACTTGGTGATAATAAAGGAAACAATGTTGCCTTTGGATGTATAAGCTGTCCGTTTGCCATTTGTATACATCAATAGCAAGCAATGCAAACAAAACGCCTGCTGCCAGTATGATTATTTTATACCGCTTTATTTTTTTTACAATCGCCTGTAATAATTCTGTATGAGTTCACTAGCGGGTAATTAATTATTTTAAGAGTAAATAAGTCATTACAATTGGTAAAGCAGTTGTTAATCCCTGTACCACAGCGTTGCCAACATCTTTTCCTTCTGGTCTTTCCGGCACTGTTATCACACAGCCTTCTTCAATCTTTGGATAAAAATGCATAAAGAAGAAATTCTTTGGTGCGTTTGCTTTTGCCATTGGCATAGGTAACAAAAATCCTTTTGCGCCATGGCCTCATGCTATAGCCACCAGCTTTGTCTATGTAATAACTAAGATTGGTATGGTCTTTATCAAATGCAATTTTTAACGGCGACTGCACCTTTCCCTGTACCGATACAAAAGGATTTATTTCCGGAATATAAATAATATCATTGTCCTGCAATACAATATCATACTGAGAACCTTTTTGTTCCATTGCTTTTTTCAAATCAATACTTACCGGCTGTTCAAGGTTATTGAGCAATAGTATTTTCATCCGTGCCAATTATTCTTCCGGTTGAATCTTTTTTTGGCCTGGTTAAATATCTTTCTCTTAAATAATCGCCTTTTCTCCTGTACAGCATAGCGCCACTCAATGTTAGCATTTTCTATTAATCCGCCTGCTCTTTCTATGTAAGAAGAAAGCCTTTCATATTTATCCAGCCTTGGATAAGCGCCCTGGTATTTTACCAAGCCCGACTATCTGCACATTTTCCTGCAACGAAAAACTGGGATTTTTTCTTACATGGACCTGGTCGTACGGACGCAAGCACAACTTTTGCTGCTACTGAATCCAATTCTAATGTTGAATTGATATTGTATGATCTTACAACTGTACGGGTTGGTTTTAATCCCTGCTTTGCACTATCCATATCCACAATGCTGGCAATCTCCAATCGGCCAAATTCGGCAGATGGTTTTAAACCGCCGGATAAATAGATCAGATCCTGCAATGTCATACCGCCATATTTTTTCACCTTGCCTTCTTTTCTTACTTCACCATCAATAAACACATACTGCTGTTCGCCAAATTCGCTGGTGCTGAATAATTGTATCATATCATTTGGCTGCAGCGGCACATTGTTAACGCTCTTTACATTTTCTCTACTATAATCAGTAAGGTTTATTTCTAATTTATCTGATTTGATATTGGTGGAATCGCCTGCACCACGAAAAATGTATGCCCTTGGCAGGTAAGTGCTGCCTGTGATACCACCGGCACGGTTGATAATATCAAACAATTTGTCGCCTTCCCTCATTTCATAAATACCGGGATAAGCCACAGCGCCATTCAGTTCAATTTTATTTATAATGCCAGACTTTACTATATCAACGCTTTAATAATATCGCCATCCATCAATTCAAAATCCTGGTCTTTCAGTTTAATGATGGCAGTGGCATTTACATCATGTATCACCTGTCTTTCATTTTCTGAACGGATAATTTTTACAGCCGATGAATAAGCATCCGCATGTAAAACCACCAGAATATTGCATCAGTGCTTTCATGCCTTCACTGGTTTTTAACTGGTAAAACATGGGCCGTTTAAACTGGCCGGTTGCCAATACTTTTTTCTGAGCAAAAGTCACCAGGATAAAATCATTGTTCTGCAGGTATATTCTTCTTGCCAACATCGCCACTGTTCAAATATTTATATACATCCAGTACTTCCACCACTTTGCCATTACGCTTTACCAATATCTCTCTCAGGTTTCCATATTCCGTAACGCCGCCGGCTAACCCAATAGCATTGTAAGCATTTGAAAAAGCAGATAATAATTTCGGGCCGGGGTTCATCACCTCTCCCACTACATTTATATTAATGGTACGTGGCTGGCCAAGTGTAACCTGTATATTAGTACCGGCAGGCACAGCAGTACTGAACCTTGCAGTATACCAATTGCTGTGCATTCTCAAATGTCAATCCCTGCACTGTTATTTTTCCAAGTCCTGATGGAAAAATGGCACCATCTCTTGCCACGATATAATCTTCCTGGTATTCGCCGCCGCCCCACAACGAAACAATGATGTGGTCACCCACACCAATTGGATAATCAGAAGGCGGAATGGATAATTCTGATATATCATTCATGGCGCTGTTCTGAAAAATATTAGCACCATAAGTATCATCGCCCCGGTAATAAGCTCTTTTTAAATTATCGCTCTGTGTACTGTCTTTCTCTAATTTTTTATTTTCTAAGCGTTTTCTTATTTCAGGATTTTCTTTAGTGCGGTCGCCGCCGGGAGCATTTTGTTTTTGGTTATTGTCTTTAAAAAAACTTTCAAAACCACTTTTGGTCATCTAAGTGGGGTTCACAGAAGATGGCACCATTGGCTCATACCCTGCTGAACGGTTGTGCCAGGATATTGCCGCCAATAATAGTAAGGCAAAGCAAAAGTAAATAATTTTTCAAAAGGACCTCTGGATGATCTTCATTCTTCCTGGTTATTGGTAAACAAGTTTTTTTAAACCTTAGCAGTTTTCATTTTTTAGGGGTGGATTGAGCGAAAAGAAGCTAACATTCAACTAGTTAGTTTCAGTTTCGGGTACACACACGTAGTGTTACAAGCTAAAACGAAGAATTGAAGATTTTATTTTGGAGAGTTTCCGTTTTTTGGAAGAAAGTTGAGCGGAGGTAAGGAATTGTAGTCAAACGGTTACTTTCGAACCAGGCCGAGCCATTTATAATTACAAGAGGACTGGGTAAAAATTAGTTAAGAGGTGATTTTAAGGCGGTAAAAAATCATTCCAAATCTCTTTCACCACATCAGCCGCAGGTTTTATTTCTTTTATAATCGCACTCACCTGCCCAATCTCCAGTTCGCCTTCATCAAGATTGCCTTCAAACATACCTTTTTTTGCCCGTGCCCCGTCCTAATAAATTTTGAAGTTCTTCAACCGAAGCACCTTTTTCTTCCGCCATTTTGCACCTGTTCAAAGAATTTATTTTTAATCAACCGAACCGGCGTAAGTTGTTTTAAGCGAGAGTTGTGTATCGCCTTCTTTTGTGTTGATGACTGTTTCTTTAAAATTAATATGAGAAGAAGCTTCCGGTGTGGCAACAAAGCGGCTGCCTATTTGTACGCCTTCTGCTCCCAAAACCATTGCAGCCAGCATTTGCCTGCCGGTAGCAATACCTCCTGCAGCAATTACCGGGATCGTTACTGCATTGCAAACAGCAGGAATTAAAACCATTGTTGTTGTTTCTTCTCTCCCGTTGTGCCCACCTGCTTCAAATCCTTCTGCCACTACTGCATCACAACCTGCTTCCTGTGCCTTTAAAGCAAACTTGCTGCTGCTTACTACATGTACTACGGTAATGCCATGTTCTTTTAATTTGCCAGTCCATGTTTTGGGGTTGCCTGCAGAAGTAAAAACAATGGGAACTTTTTCTTCGATGATAGTTTGAATGTGTTTGTCAATATCAGGATACAGTAAAGGCAGATTTACACCAAACGGTTTATCCGTTGCAGCCTTGCATTTTTGAATATGCTCTTTTAAAACATCCGGGTACATACTTCCGGCACCCAGCAAACCAAGCCCTCCTGCATTACTAACGGCACTGGCGAGCCGCCAACCGCTGGCCCATATCATCCCTGCCTGGATGATGGGGTATTGAATATTGAAGAGAGATGTGATGCGGTTGAGTTCAATGGCTGCATTGTTATATTGTTTAATGGTTGCATTATTACATTGTTGATAAGAACAATACAATCTCAACCAGCAATAAAGATAAATGGAAAACAAAAAAGCAATGCTGACAAATATAAAAGCATTTCAAAAAAAGAGTATTGCCTGCATCGCCAACAATTTAACAATGTAACCATGCAGCAATTTCTTATCCTAAGTCTATATCCGTATCATCTCCAATATTCAGCGAACGGGTTTCTCCTTTTATGCCTGTATCGCTGCCAATGAGAGATTCATCTAATACAACATCATATAACTTAGAGAAAGAACCAATGATAGATTCTTTTATAATGGTATAATTAAGCACTGTATGTTCACCAATAGAAACATTAGGGCCAATAACAGAGTTTTTTATATCGCAGCCTTCGCCAATACTTACCGGTGGAATGATAATGGTATTCTCAAATTTTTCCTGCTCGTGAATAGTACCGCCAAATTTTTTCAGCATGGTGGCATTTGATTCCAGTAAAGTTTCTTTCTTGCCACAATCAAACCAGTTCTGCACTTTAAAGAATTGGAATTTTGCACCCTGCTGTATCATACATTCCAATGCATCGGTCAGTGTAAATTCTTCATTTGTTTTTTCTCCCTGTTCAATGATCTTTTTAATACAGGAGAACAGTGTGCTGGTTTCTTTTATTTTATAAATACCTACCAATGCCAAATTACTTTTTGGTATGGCAGGCTTTTCCACCACTCTTGTTATCATACCGTCATCATCCACTTCCGCCACACCAAAATTGCGTGGGTCATCCACTTTTTTTAACCCCAGCATGGAATGTGGGGAATCCAGCACTTCCTTTACATTGTATTCAGCAATGGTATCTCCTAATACAATGATCACTTCTTCATCACTGTTTACAATTTGCTTGGTAAGGTCAATAGCGTAGCCGGTGCCATTGCGTTCGTTCTGGTAAACAAAGTAATTATTGAGATGTGGATATTTTGCCTTTACATAGTCCTGTATCTTATCCCCAAGGTAGCCTACGATAAAAACAAAATCATTAACCCCTGCTTCATGCAACTGGTCAATAATGATGCTTAGTATGGTTTTTCCTGCCAACGGGATCAAAGCCTTTGGCTGTGTATAGGTATGGGGGCGAAGCTTGGTGCCTGCACCCGCCACTGGAATTATTGCTTTCATGTTTTAATAATAATCACACCAGTGGCGTGATACTTTATTCACAATCAGAAATGCTGGTTTTTTTAAAACGGACTGTGAAAGTAGGGATTTTTGTGTAAACGGTACATGAAAACAACTTCCCATTATTTAGTTCCATATATCAATATAGCTGCTCATCAAAATTTTCTTCCGCAGGATTCATCTTTTTATCTGTCAAAAACCTATTTCTCCAGCCACCAACAGCGGCCAGCAGCATCATTACAATTAATAAAGACAATGCTTTTGACAGATCTGTTTTTTCTGAAATAAAACCAATAACAGATGGCCCGGCTAAAAAGCCTATAAGCCCTCCTGTGGTTACCATTGCAAACCCTTCCACTTTACTTACACCCGGAATATTTGCCGAAGCCCTGAATAAAATTGGCACGATTCCGGAACAACCAAATCCTATAATAACATATCCGGCAATGGCAAGGCCAATAAAAGGTGATACCACAACTAATACAAAACCTGCTGCTGCGGTAACAGCTCCCACTATCACAGTTTTTTTACTACCCATAACAGACACGATACTATCGCCATTTAATCTCCCTATCGTCATAGCAATGGAAAACCCAGCATAGCCCAAACTAATAAGTTCTTTTGGAGCATGTAATATTTCTTTAAAATAAATAGCACTCCAATCGGCCACACAACCTTCTGCCATAAACAGCACCATACAGATAAAAGAAATGCTCAGGATACTTAATGAAGGCAATTTTAAACCCGAGCCCGAATGGAGAATATCCTTATTGGCAAGCAGGTGATGCCTGTTGCGTATGTTCACTGTAATAATTATTAAAGCCATTATTATAATTTGCCAGCCAGATGGAACAGAAACTGTAAACATCAATGCTGCAAAACCTGCACTTACAAAACCACCAAGGCTATATAATGCATGACAGGTACTCATTAAAAGCCTGTCGTATTTTTTCTCCATGATATTTACCGTTGCATTGGCAGATAAACCATTTAAAAAACTAACCAATCCAAGGCAGTATAAACTTAACCAGCACATAGGCCGGTTACTGGAATTAATTAATGCAACCATTACCAGGCTTTGCATTATATATCCTGCCAGCATCCATTTGCCCACAGGGATTGTTGAAAACACTTTTGTTGAAAGAAAAACACCAGTGATAGCACCTAACGGCGATAACAGTAATGACAATCCCAAACTACCATCAGTAAAACCAAGCCTTTGTTTAATATCGGGTATGGCAGCTACCCATGTGCCAAACAAAAGGCTGCTGCAGGCAAATAAAAAGCCTACTGCTAAAACAGGTTTCAGTTTTATGAAGGAGGAGAAGTTTTTTAAAAACACTTTACGCAGGTTTAAAAATTCTTTTACAAAATAGAACAACTGAAATTATATAATAAATACAGAAAATTGTATAACAGCCTTTGAAACGTTGTAAATTATCTTGTGCAGCTTTTAATTATGGAAAACAATTCAGCACTACAGTTACAACAATTCATTTCCGAAAATACACTTGCTCTACAAAAAGGTATTACTCTTTTTAATGCAACAATCACTTTGCACAATAATAAAAACCAATTGATAATTTCTTCTGAAGTGCAGATAATAACACTACCCAAAGAAATGGTTTTGTATATTTTAGAATTTGTAAAAGCCACTCACCTCCAGTCTGAGATTTATTCCACCAGGCTTTATCATTTTGAACACTCTGGTAATACTACGCTTGTAATAAAAGAACCCGATGGCGGTCCGCTGCTTACTGTGTCTATACAACCTGAATGTGCAGGTATTAAACCTGTTATTTAATTGTTGTTTAAAAAAATTACTTTTACTTCCTAATCAATACAAGGCTTCACAATGAAATTGTATATCCGTAATATGGCTTGCGAAAGCTGCAAAATATTAGTAAAGGAAGAACTTGAAAAAATGGGTGTCCATCCCCTGAAAGTAGAATTAGGCGAAGCTGATGTAAAAGAAAAATTATCTGAAAAGCAACAAAAGCAATTTGCCAGTGAAATAAAAAAGGCTGGGCTTGAAGTGGTGAAAAATAAGGAAGGTGTACTGGCTGACCAGATAAAAGCTGTGATTGCTGAATATGTTGATAATAGCAGTAACATTAAAAATAACCTTTCTGATTATCTTAGTAAGAAACTTAACTACGATTACTCCTACCTCTCCAGTTATTTTTCTGCTATGCAGGCAAACACCATTGAACAGTTTACCATAAACCTTAAAATTGAAAAGGTAAAAGAATTGCTGGTATTGGAAGATTTAACCCTTACGCAAATTGCCGATAAACTCAACTACAGCAGTGTAGCTCATTTATCAACACAGTTTAAAAAAGTAAGTGGGTTACCTGCATCACATTTTAAAAAACTCCGCAGTACCAGGCGAAAAACAATACAGGATCTTTAAAACTTCAATAGCAAATAAAATAATTCCACAAGTTGTAAAGGCAACGGTTTTGCTTACCCAACACTTCATTCTAACCTGTATATTTGCACCCTCAAACCTAATAAATGCAAAGAGATTCCCTCGTTTTTGACATTATCAACAAAGAATTGCAACGCCAGCGACATGGTGTGGAACTGATAGCTTCCGAAAATTTTACCTCATTACAGGTAATGCAGGCTTGCGGCAGCGTAATGACAAATAAATATGCTGAAGGTTATCCTGGCAAAAGATATTACGCCGGTTGTGAAATTGTGGACCAGACTGAACAATTAGCCATTGACAGGATAAAACAAATTTTTAATTGCGGTTATGCCAATGTGCAGCCACATAGTGGTGCACAAGCCAATGCAGCAGTAGCACTTGCTTTATTAAAACCCGGCGACAGGATCTTAGGTCTTGACCTGAGTATGGGTGGACACCTTACGCATGGCTCGCCGGTTAACTACTCGGGCAAATTATATGAAGCACATTTTTATGGTGTAAAAAAAGAAACCGGCATTGTAGATTATGAAATGCTGGAACAAAAAGCCAGAGAGTTTAAACCAAAACTCATTTTATGCGGTGCCAGTGCTTACAGCCGTGACTGGGATTATGCAAGAATAAGAAAGGTGGCAGACGAAATAGGTGCATTTGTACAATGCGATATGGCACATCCGGCAGGTTTAATTGCTAAAGGATTATTGGCATCTCCTTTTGAGCATTGTCATATTGTTACCAGCACCACTCATAAAACTTTACGTGGCCCAAGAGGTGGTATTATTTTAATGAAAGAAGATTTTGACAATCCCTTTGGTTTAAAAGATGTGAAAGGCAACATAAGACAAATGAGCAATTTGCTCGATATGGCTGTTTTCCCCGGCATACAAGGTGGGCCGCTTGAACATATTATTGCAGGAAAAGCAATAGCATTTGGAGAAATATTGACTGATGAATTTACTGTGTATGCAAAGCAGGTGGTAAGCAATGCACAGGCAATGGCAAAAGCTTTTGTTGATAAAGAGTATCACCTGATCAGCAGCGGAACAGATAATCATTTAATGCTGATTGACCTTAGAAATAAAAATATCAGCGGTAAAAAAGCAGAACAGGTGCTGGTAAAAGCAGAAATTACGCTGAATAAAAACATGGTGCCGTTTGATGATAAAAGCGCTTTCGTTACTTCGGGCATTCGTATTGGAACACCTGCAATAACAACAAGAGGACTGAAAGAAGGCCATATGCAGTTTGTGGTGGATGCCGTGGACAAAGTGCTGATGAATGCGGACGACGAAAATGTGATCATCGCTGTACGTAAACAGGTGAATGAGTTTATGGAACAGTTTCCGCTGTATCCTGAACTTGGTTAATTTGTTTAAAGTTTAAGGTCTAAAGTTCTTTACACACAATTACTTTAAATAACCTCAAACTTTAAACCTTAAATTTTAAACTTCTTCTTTATGCTGCAACGAATACAAACTGTTTGGTTATTACTGGCTGGTGTAGCCGCATTACTTACCATTAAACTGCCATACTACAGCGGCATACAAGACCCTGCAATTCCTTACCGGGAATTGAATGGATTTACTGCAGGTTATTTAATCCTTATTGTAACAATATTTGTTGGTGTAATTGCTTTAGTAAATATTGGCCTTTTTAAAAACCGCACCACCCAATTAAGGCTTTGTGTTGCAGGCGTGGTACTGGAAGCCTTGCTTATTTTTCTATATTACCGGCAGGTGAGCTCTTTTACGCAAGGCACGTATGCTCTCACTTCAATACTTCATATGTGTGTTATTTTATTTTTCCTGCTGGCCGCAAGAAGTATTAATAAAGATGAGAAGCTTATAAAAGAAAGCGACAGGCTCCGTTAATATTACTATTGAAAATATGTCATTCACAAATATTGTTTAATACAAATTTGTGTTGTTTTCCCCCATTTTTTAAATAATATTGCAGTGGATTCAGTACCCTCCAAAAAAACTCCCCGTTTAAAACGATTATTGAAACACTTTACCGGTATGCCTGCTGCTGCAGAAGCAGGACTTTGTTTATTACAAAACTTAACAAATGAAGAAACTTTACTTTTCTCTTATCGCTTTTGGGGCAATGCTTACCGTAGCCAATGCACAGCTAACACTCAGTACCCAGTTTATCAATCCCTGCGGTGGAGATGAACACAATGAATTTATTGTGGCTAAAACCGGAGCCAATCCCGTAAACATTGCCGATATTATTTTTGGGTCTTATAACCCATCCACCAACTCCAATGGTGTTGGTGGCGATCCGGTTATTAATTATAATTATTGGTGGAGAGGCAATAATGCCGTATCAACACCTTACCCAACTTTTTCACCTTTCCCTAATGAGGCCTGCGATGATGGATTGAGCTGTTATGGTTTCCGGTATCCTTCTGTTCCGGGTGATGCAACTGATATCAATGCTTTGCTTGACACATTAAATAATATTGCAGGCTGCACTGTTTTTCTTCCAGTGCCTTCTACCGACATCATTCCTGCTAACAGCAACGTAATATTTTTTCTTGGAGCTGGTTACAGGGGCACAACAGATTTGTGTGGTTTCAATAATCCCTCTACCAACTTAAACTTCAGTAATCATTGCAGCAATGGCAGCCCTGTGGCAACTTACTATGCTGTATTTGGTACTGGCAGCGGCAGCGGTTCCTCTTGCTCTAATACTGGCGGTGGTTACTTCAGCAACAGCAGCAGAAGGATAAGTGCTTTGCATACTTATCTCGGTGGTGATACGTTAAGCATAGCCAGCTATAATTCTTCTTTGCAGGATTATGACCCAGGTGGCGGTGCAACAGCTGGCAATGCAGGTATCATTGTTCCCAATGGCCTGGGCGGTACCACCTGGATAAATAACCAGGGTTGCATACCAGTACCAACAACTGTATTGGCTATTCGCCTTGATTATTTTACAGGCATATTAAAAGATAAAACAGGATTGTTGAAATGGAGAAGTTCATTTGAAGAAAATATCCGTGATTTTGAAATTGAAAAATCATTGAATGGTAAAGATTTCTCTTTACTTAAGCATGTAGCCCCGAAAAATATTTCCGGCAGCGAATACAGTACAACAGACGAATCGCTTGCAACAGGTAGCAATTTTTATCGCCTGAAAGTGCTGAACATGGATGGCACTGTGGATTATTCACAAGTGGTAAGGATCAACTATAAAAAAGGAACGCCATCTAATTGGTTTGTTTACCCCAACCCTGCACCGGGCAATGCAGCATTGGTTTACCAAAGCACTACATCAAAACAAATTACCGTAATGCTTACAGATGTTGCCGGAAAAACAATCAGCACCCGTGTACACCCTATTACACCCGGCAACAACAAAATAACAATACCATCACAGCATATAAGTGCAGGTATGTATATGGTTACAATATTCAGCGATGGGCAAAAGGAAACGGCTGCCTTTATCAAAAGATAAAACCCCTGTGTAAAAAACTACAGCTCTGCCTTTGGCGGAGCCTTTTTATTTTGCTTTACACATGGCAGTGGTACATTAAAAAAGTCATTTGATACAGATTACTGATATTTGCACCAATCAGCTTTTTTTCGATCAATAGAAAGCTGCAATAAAACATGGCTGAAATTTTAATTCTACTTATACTTGTTGTTGTTAACGGGCTTTTTGTAATGAGCGAAATTGCTCTTGTAAGTGCAAGGCGCACAAGGCTTGAAAGCCAGGCCAATAAAGGTGATAAAAAAGCGAAAATAGCGCTTGACCTTATTGATAACCCTGAGAAGTTTTTATCAACTGCACAAATAGGCATTACGCTTATTGCGATTTTAACAGGTGTGTATTCCGGCGAAAAATTCAGCAAAGACCTGGAACCTTATGTGGCAAAGTTTGAAGCATTAAAACCGTATGCCGAGAATATTTCCACTGCTGTAATAATTGTGCTTGTTACTTTTCTCTCTATCATTTTAGGTGAATTGGTACCCAAGCGTATTGGTATGTTAAGGGCCGAAAAAATTGCAAGGGTAGTGGCAGGCCCGGTTAATTTTTTATCAACGGTGATGTACCCTGTGGTTTGGTTGCTCAATAATATCACTGCACTCATATTCAAAATTTTTAAGATCAAGCCTGCTAGCTGATAGTGCTGTTACTGAAGAGGAAATTAAAGCGATGATAACCGAAGGGAGTGAACATGGCACTATTGAAGAAGAAGAGAAAGAAATTATTGAAAGGGTGTTTCACCTTGGCGACAGAAAAATAACGGCACTGATGACGCACCGCACAGAGATAGAATGGTTTGACATAGAAGATACAGTAAAAACAATCATTGACAAAGCCAGCGACATTATTTATTCCACTTACCCGATATGTGATAAAACCGTAGATGATATTAAAGGCATCATCTACATAAAAGAATTACTAAAAGCGGAGGAGCATATAAAATTGAGGGACCTGGTAAAGCCAGCTTTGTTTGTGCCTGAAAATAATACGCCTTACCAGTTGCTTGAAAAAATAAAGACAACAAAAATTCATAGTTGTTTTATTGTAAATGAATATGGCACACTGGAAGGAATGATAACATTGAATGACATTCTGGAAGCCATTGTAGGTGATGTGCCTCAAAGCGGACAGGAAGAATATGAAATTACAGAACGCAGCGATGGCACTTATTTAGTGGATGCACAGGTAACGTTCTATGATTTCCTCAGCAGGTTTGAAAAAACGGAATGGATGAATGAAGATGAGCACCAGTTTGATACAGTAGCTGGTTTTGTGCTGCATGAACTGGAACGCATACCCAAAACCGGCGATACTTTTGACTGGCGTGGCTTTTCTTTTGAAATAATTGATATGGATGGCCAACGTATTGATAAGCTGCTGGTGAAAATACCGGAAGATGTAAAAGAAGATTTAGAAGAAAAGGAATAAAAAATATTTTAGTAAATAAAAACGCCACCGCAATAGCGTTCTTATTTCAATTTGTTTTAACTATAAAGAAGTCTTCCCATCTCTTTCCATCTGGGCCCTTTTTTTCTTGCTGTATTTCTTTTCATAGTCCAATATTTCCTGTGGTTTTTCTTTCCCTTTTGTTTTCTTTTCTGCCACCACAGGTTTATTATCGGCTGCATCTTTTTGCAAACCTCCACGGTCATAATGTTCTATTTTAACAATATGCCCTTGTGGATTGTAATATTTCCAATCGCCATGTGGCACACTGTATTGTTCTGCTTTTACAATTTTAAATTCCACCACTTCATTGCTTCCGGTACCATATATAGGTATGGTATCATATGGAGCATCGGGGTTGTAGCCACGCCACGATTCTTCTCTTTCCAAATTACCAAGAAAAGAAAAATACTGCTGAATACCATCCTTTCCGCCAAACTTATAATTTTCAATCGCTATAATGTCGCCGTTGGCTGTGTATTTTCTCCATGGGCCGGTTTTCTTATCATCTTTGTAAATACCTTCTTCATCATAGCCCGGTTCACCACGTATTTCTCCAACAGAGTTCACCCATTTACCCTGCTTTAAATCCTTTTTATCAATGGCATTTAAGGTGTCACCATCTGAAGAGAGTTTGAATTCTTTGTATTGCGCCGCAGCACCAGTACAAATAAATATAAGCAGGAATATTACAAAATTCCCTCGTATTAATGTCAATAAAACCGCTTTCATATTTTCTGTATTAATGAATATCAAAATTAGTTTTTCTTTTTTGAAACGGGTGCAGGCAGTATTTTTTTAACACAACCCCTGCTAAATACTAATAGTAAAAACTGCTTTTGGCAATAATACTTCCCTGTTCATCCCTTATCACAGCATAATAAACAGCATGCGCCAGTTCAGTTTTTAATGCTATTGCAACATTTGTATTTCCATTAGCAGGAATAAAAATCAGCTTTTGTGATACCAAACTGCCGGCGGTATTTATAATACCAAGATCATACTTTCCTTTATTAAAATTTTCCAACTTTACCATCATGCTTTGTGAAGCAGGTTGAACAACCAATTTAATGCCACTGTTTTTGCCGTTCGCTTTTACAATAAATGAATACAAAGAATAACCGCTTAACTCATGTACAATTATCCTGTAAAAAACTGTTGTGCCGGGATAAGCTGCATCACTATAATTAAATACGGATTTGCCATTTACATAAAGTACAGTGGCGATACTGTGGAAAGTATGACCATCGAAAGATCGCTGTACTTCAAAGTTTTTTACCTGCGTTGCTTCTTCTACTTTCCAATTAAGTAAATTATTATTAGCAGAAGCTGTAATTGTGAAGCTTGATAAGATCACTGGTATCACATTAGCGCAGGGAGAACCGGAAACTTCAGGATTGTTTACAGTAAATGAAGTAGTACTTGTATCGCCACGCCTTGTAAATGAAGTGCCGGCACAATCTTTCATATACGTTTCTGTAAACAACTCCATTTTCCAAAAGCCGGTATCATTTAAAGCAAATGATAGTGGCAGAATATTATTTACGCCATTCATTGTTTGCCAGCGTTGGTCTAAAATACCATTTGCATTCTGGCAAGAGCCGCCGGTTGGAAAAATATTCCCTTCCGGGCCATTGGCACTGGAAGGGCAATCATCTTTAAAATCAAGGCTGAATGATTGGAAGGCAACCGTAACCGGAGTGCCATCTTTATACAGCCTGTAAAACAAAGCCGCACCGGTAACATCGGCACTGCAATCGGTACGTTTAAAAATATTTATCTCTCCACCGAGGTTTATTTGTGGTGCAGCCACAACAGGACAAATGCCGTAGGAGGGAATACTGTTTGTGCCATTCAGGTTTGCAGGCAATGTTGGGTTACCTGGTTGAAACTTCCCTTTTGACAAATCATAAAAGTTACCATTCATTACCACCATCTCCCTGTAAGTACCCACCTCTCCCACTGTAAAATATTTCAATGCTGGAAAGATTTCCGCCAGCATATCTGTACCCTGCCCGCCAAGCGGATCGCTTAAGCCAGGACCTCCGGCACAACTACCTGATGGCGTGTAATAATTTCCTGTTGGGCCGCTTACTCCCGCCAGGTAATATGCAGAAGGGCATAAATAATTCCAGGTGGTTTTAGTAGTTGCATTTTCAAAAGGATAAGTCATGTTGGGTAAATCCGCTTGTATTTCCACTGAATACCTTCCTGGTTTATCTATATAAGAAGACAGTTCTGCATAATAATGATCATTGTTTCCAGTTTTACCGGCACAGATGCCCGGCACAATGATAGGAGCTGATGCAACAACAGAAGTAGTATCATTATCATCCTCCCGTCTTAATATTAATCTTGAATCACTCCTGAAACCACAGGCTTCCATATCCGTCATGCCATCTGAATATACTTCCCAATCAATATAACATTGCTGCCCTGTTGCCACATAATTATTAAACAGGTTATTTGAACCTGAGCCTGTATTGTGATTGGTAATGCCAATATAAGTGACTTGTGAAAAAGCTTGACCTAATGCAAATGCAAACAGCAGAACAAGTAAAAAATTTCTCATGCAAAATAGTTTAGTGTGTAAGCAGTTTTCTATTTGATGAAGTGTGGCGGATTATGATACAGGCAAATTAAATAAAAAACACAGGCAACAAAATAATTGTTAACCACAATATAATGCACAAAAAGAAGCCGTCCCCGACAGGTTGGAGACGGCCATTCAAGTTCATAGGTTTAATATATTTATGCCGATTCCATTGCAGGTTTTTCAGCATGGTTTCCATTCATAGCTCCCATCACTGCATCTGCATCCACACCTGATCCTTTTGCAATGGCAGCACCCATTTTCATATCAGCCCTGAAGAAGTGGCACAATTGCCTGTATATAATTAAATCCTTCTTTGGACCGCATATGCCACTCATTGCACCTACAATATTGCTTACTAAATTATGCCTGTCACAATCATTCATCACTTTGCTGAACAATAAACCTGGTTGTGTATAATGATCATTCTCCCCTTCTGCGGGGCATTTTAAAAGCCCGGTGCCGGTTAGAGAAGTAAGCCTTGTAACTCACCGCAATTATGTAAAGAAAAAATAAGTAGATGTGCTGAAAGAAGAGATGCTGGCCTCTTTGCCCGAAAAAAATAAACGCAATAAAAAGAATAACCTGGTAAAAATTTAAAACACCAGAAAAATCTATGCTTTTTAGTTTGTACTTGATAAAAGAGGTATTGTTCAGTCCGTTGTAGCCCCCAGCCCAATTTTGAGGCGCTACAGGAAATGCCGGTTTCGCTGAATAAATTCATAACTATTTCAAGCCAGGAAAAAAAATCCCGCTTTTTTATATTTAGTTTTGGGAGATAAGGTGTGGAAGTGTATTTTTGCCACCCCTTAAAAAAATTAGGGCAGGTTGGAGAGGTGCCTGAGAGGCCGAAAGGAACGGTTTGCTAAATCGTCGTACGGGTAACACTGTACCGTGGGTTCGAATCCCACCCTCTCCGCAGGTTTTTAAAAAAAGAGTTCTTGAATATATTAAAGTTTTAGTTTCGGGATGTAGCGTAGCCCGGTTATCGCGCCTGGTTTGGGACCAGGAGGTCGCAAGTTCGAATCTTGCCATCCCGACAAATACAAACCTGCCTATTCATTTAAAATGGATAGGCTTTTTTGTTTACAAAATTTTGAGAAAAAAATAAAGATATTACAGGAGGTCGGCCCGATTACAAATCGGGGCCATCCCGACAAATACAAACCTGCCTATACTTTTTTAATGGATAGCAGGTTAGTTTGCAAAATTTTTGATTGTGGGAACTCAGCCTTCAAACTCTTTATACTTCTTTTTTACCTCGATCTTGTCAAACCAATTGTTTACGCTATGACTGGTGGCTTTTTCCTTGTCAGCCTTTAATTCGTTCAGGTGATTATAACTAACAGTGCGGTTTTGCAGTTCATTTAATTTTTGCGTTAATTCCTCTGCCTTTATTTTTTCATCTAAAAAAGCAATAAAAAAACTGGAAGAAGAATGGCGCCTGCCCGGGGATGTTTCACGGTCATTGCCAAATACAATCCTGTAAGCTATAAAAAAAATAAGCGGCGCTCCTGCATATATCACAAACTCCAACACATCATAAGTGGATTTAAGTGCTTTATTACCTGATGTAAAGGGCCAAAAGAGGGTATTTTCCGGGCCTTCATCAGCATAAAAAAATAAAGCCAGTTGTAAAAAAAACCAGATGAAATACAGTGCTACTGCAATTCGTTCTGCTTTTGAAAAATTTTGCATGGGTGTGTGATATAAATGGTTAACCTTTTATGCCTGCCGGCTTTGCCAGCATCAAATCTATTGCTTTTTCTTTTTCAACAAGCAAAATTATAATGGCTTCACTGAATAAAATTAATCCTAACAAAGGCTTTACCTACTTGAAAAAGAGTTTTAAAGCATACTGATGTGATACCCTGAGCCGTTCATGCAACAAATATTACAACTCATCCAATAAGAAACACCTATGTGTAACTTTTCAAATTTCTTTGCGTTTCAAAATAGCATGAAAAACAAAAATTAATCTTTATGAGAAAGTTCTTTCTTGTCTTCAACCTGTTTACATTATTACTGGCCGTCAGTGCTTTTGCCCAAGGCCAATCAAGTGTAAAAGGTAATGTAAAAGACGGCTCCGGTAAGCCATTACAATCAGTTACCGTTTCTTTATTAAATGCTGCCGATTCCGGTTTGGTAAAAACGGATGTTACCGATGCAAGCGGTGATTTTGAAATTAATACTTCAAAAGAAGGCAATTTTCTTTTGAGTTACAGCAGCGTTGGTTTTGAACAGCAATACTCTGAAGTGTTTGAAAAGAAAGGCGGCGAGGTAGTAACAGCTAAGCCTGCTACCCTTAAAAACAGTACAGGTAAATTAAAAGAAGTAACTATTGTTGCAAAAAAACCGCTGATTGAAGTAAAAGCAGATAAAACTGTTTTTAATGTAGAAGCCAGCATTAATGCACAGGGAAGCAATGCCCTTGAGTTGTTGCAGAAAAGCCCTGGTGTGCAGGTTGACAATAACGATAACATCAGCATGAAAGGCAAAACGGGTGTAAGGGTTTACATTGACGGTAAAATGCAACAGCTTGATACAAAAGATTTAGCGGCCTATCTACGCAGTATCAACAGCAATGATATTGAAGCGATAGAAATGATAAGCAACCCCAGTGCTAAATATGATGCCAGTGGGAATGCAGGTATTGTAAACATCAGGCTGAAGAAGAATAAAAAATTTGGCACCAACGGAAGCATTAATACAGGTTTTGTACAAGGTTATACACCCAAAGGCAACGGATCTGTAAACCTTAACTACAGGGATAAAAAAATAAATGTATTTGGCAACGCAGGAGGTAATATTGGAATATATGAAACTAAAATGACCTTGTACAGGATACAGAAGGATACACTATATGACCAGGTTAATGTTATGAAAAGTGATGACAAGAGCTATAATGTAAAAGGCGGCATTGACTACTTCATTAATAATAAAAATACAATTGGTGTGATGGCAAATGGGAATTTTGCCCAAACAAACTGGGCTAGCAATGGCAGATCTGTTGTAAGCTATGTACCTACCAATATATACCGATACGATCTTGTTGCAAACAATAGAATACCGGGCAAAAGAACGAATGCCAACTTCAACCTGAATTACAGGTATACCGATACCAGTGGCCGTGAAATAAACTTTGATGCAGACTATGGCATTTTTCGTGGCAAGGGCAGCAGCATACAGCCAAACAGCTACGAATACCCCAACCCGATAAACAATGCCTTGGTGGTAAACAGAAATAATACGCCAACAAACATTGATATTTATACAGCAAAAATTGATGCTGAACAAAGGTTAGGAAAAGGTAAACTTGGCTACGGAGCTAAAGTATCTTTTGTAAATACAAAAAACACATTTGACTTTTTTACTGATACAGCGCTTAACAAACCTGTGATGCAACTTGACCGGAGCAGTTCATTTACTTACAAAGAAAATGTGAATGCAGCATATATTAATTACCAACAGCAACTGAATGAAAAGTGGAGCATACAGGCAGGTGTAAGAGGCGAACAAACAAACAGTGATGGCCAATTAACAAGAGCAAATGGAGTAAGGAAACCAGAGGATAGTGTAAAACGCAATTACTTTAACCTGTTTCCATCTGCTGCTGTAACGTGGAACATCAATCAAAAGCATTCACTGAACTTAACGTACAGCCGCAGGATAGACAGGCCAACATACCAGGACCTGAACCCGTTTGAAAATAAACTAGATGAATTAACCTATCAAAGGGGCAACCCATTTTTGAAACCCCAGTACACTCATAATGTGGAACTAACTCATACATTTATGGGCTTTGTCAATACAACACTTGGCTATAGTTATGTAAACGACTTTGCAACAGAGGCAACAGATACTATACGCAATGCTACCTATTTGCAACAAAAGAACCTGGCATCGCAACAGATTATAAGTTTTAACATTGGCGCCCCTACACCGATAAAACCATGGTGGAATGGCTATATTAATTTGTGGGGCAATTACCAGCAGTTCAGAGGGAAAATTGGAGAAAATGATGTGAAAGTAAATATTCCCATGTATGGCGCTTACCTGCAGCAGTCGTTTACGCTTGGTAAAGACTATACAACAGAAATAAGCGGCTGGTTTAATGGCCCGTCAATTTGGGGTGGTACCTGGAAAGTGAAACCGATGGGTAACCTTGATTTTGGTATCCAAAAACAATTATTGCAAAAGAGGGCATCTATTAAATTATCAGTAACTGATATATTCTTTACCAATCCCTGGAAATCTGTAAATGATTTTGGTGGCTTGTATGTAAATGGCCGTGGCCAATGGGAAAGCCGCACATTCCGTGCAAACTTTACCTGGCGCTTTGGCAGCAGCCAGATAAAACAATCGAGAGACAGGAAAACAGGTTTGGAAAGTGAAGCAAGAAGGATTAAAGGAGGCAACTAAAACTGAGCGGTAAACAACAAGTATAAAGTAAAAACCCTCCCGATTTTATCGGGAGGGTTTTGCTCTTATTCATATTCATACTCCACATACCCCAGCAGCCTGCTCCTGCCTGAATAACATTTTTCAATTATCCTCAAGCCTTCATCATTATAAAAATAACGCCAGGTAAAATAACTGGCCGCTTCCTTTTCATCATAATAACTTTTGGCAACGCCTTCATCCACAGATAACATCTTTTCCAACTGGCCTTTGTCATTATATTCAAAAACAAAATCAGGTTTCATTTTTTTTGTGATGACATTATACCGTACAATATCGGTAAGCTGGTTCGTGTCGTTGTAATAGTAATAATAATGTTTTCCGTGAGGTATTTTTTCAATTTCGTCTGTTACATTACCATTTGTATCCAGTAAAAACTCAACCTCCATTGTATCCCTGTCATTTTTTATCCGCAGCATTTTTACCGGCTTGCTTTTTTCATTATAAGTATATTCATGTACTTCTTTTAGCGAAGTGGCAAAATCATCGTCGCTGCTGTGGTTATAGGCCGTAATTCTTTTAATGTTATCCTTATCATCGTATTCATACAAAGTGGATGCGGCGGTTACTTCAGAACTGTCTGATGATTGTACCAGTTGTGCTTTGCTGTTGTATGTTGACACTAATGTAGAACTGGCAGTACCTGCAGAACCAGTAATGATCTCAACCGTACGGTAATCTTTGCTTATCTTTTTTTCGCAGGAAAATCCTTCGCTTGCTGCGCCATCGGCTTCAAAGCTGTGCACAATAACGTGTTTTACTTTCTGCTGCCGGAACAACAATATTTCATCATTTGCCTGTTTTATACTGATAATGTCTTTGTGGTAAAATTGGGCCTGCGCCTTCTGTTGCACTAATGCAGCAAAAAAAATGACAGTGAAAAAATGTTTGTTCATTTTCATTTTTGTTTCAAAAGAAAGTAAAATTAAGGTAACATGTTTTTTATTTACACACATCACCTGCACAAGTTATAACAAAAGTTTTGCCGACAACTTTTTTGATTATTTTTAACCAAATTCAGTAAACAGGGTAGAAATGTATAATAACGAAATGCCTTTTAACAGGTTAATAAAAATCATGGATGACCTGAGGGAAAAATGCCCCTGGGATAAAAAGCAAACAATTGATACTTTACGCCAGCTTACTATTGAAGAAACATACGAACTGGCTGATGCTATAACTGACCACGACTGGAAAGGAATAAAAGAAGAACTGGGTGATATTTTACTTCATATTGTTTTTTATGCAAAGATTGGCACGGAGCAGAACCAGTTTACCCTTGATGATGTAATTAATGGGGTGTGTGAAAAACTCATCTTTCGCCATCCACATATTTATGCTCCTTCCTCAGGTTCAGGACTTGTAAAGGTGAATGATGAAGAAGATGTAAAACGCAACTGGGAAAAACTGAAAATGAAAGAAGGGAAGAAATCTGTTTTGAGCGGAGTACCCAAGGCATTACCTGCCACAGTGAAAGCTATGCGCCTGCAGGAAAAAGCAAAGCAGGTAGGTTTTGAATGGGAAAATAAAGAACAGGTGTGGCTGAAAGTGGAAGAAGAACAAAAAGAGTTAATGGAAGCAATAGCATCGGGTAATGTGGCACATACGGAGGAGGAACTGGGCGATGTATTTTTTTCGCTGATAAACTTTGCAAGATTTTTGCAGGTAGATGCAGAGAATGCCCTTGAAAAGACGAATAAAAAATTTATTCAACGTTTTACCAAAATGGAAACTGCTGCTTTGGAAAAAGGCAAACCACTGCAGGAAATGACACTGGAAGAAATGGACGATATGTGGAATCATATAAAACATCAGCCGTAAGCACCATTGAAAAATATAACACCTTTTAAAAAGTTGTTCCGAAAAAACATTTACCTGCTGCTAACGGCAGCGTGGCTGGTAACTATTTCCTTTATAATAGATAATTATTGGGCAGCCAATTCTTCTGTTGGTGCTGTACAGCGGCAGATGTCTGCCTATATTCACAAACAGGAAAATTATTTTGATACGCTTGCCGCAAACAAAAGTGTTGTACAAAAATTAATAACAAAAGAGTATGATGAAAAAACACTGCAGCAGGTAATTAATAAAAAGTATTTTCTTTTTGTGTATGATAAAGATGAATTGGGTTTATACCGGCTTCTTTTCTGGAATACACAGGTGGTGCAGCCCGATGCACAAATTCTATTGCAGGAAGACAGGGGTGGATTTACAATGCTGGGCAATGGTTATTATGTATGGAGAAAAATGCAGGAAAACAATCTTACTGTACTGGCATTGATCCCGGTTAAATGGAATTATTCCATCACCAACGAATACCTGGTAAATTCTTTTACAACAGGCAAGGGCCTGGAAAATGATTTTACATTATCTGAAATAGAAAATGACAATGCTGTGAAATCAAAGGATGGTGCTTTCCTTTTTTCATTGTTAAAAAAATCGCCTGGTGGTGTGCAGGGTAATAATATTGTGGCGGCTATATTAAGGATAACTGCTGCTATACTGCTGTTGTTATTTATACAGATGGTAGCCAACAATTTTGTACAGCAAAGCTTTTATAGAGGCGTTTTCTTTTTAGTGGCTGCCATGGTATTGCTGCGAATTTTGAGCTATTTTTTACCAATACCGGTAAACCTGCGTCAATATGACTTATTCGATCCGAAAATTTATGCTGCCAATACCATATTCAGATCACTCGGTGATTTGTTGATCAATGCCGTTTTCTTTTTATGGGTGATGCTTTTTGTGCGCCACTACATGCAGGAAAAAAATATCTATATAAAAGTAAAAGGCAATGTTGCAAAATTCTTTGTGGTTTTAGTTGGCATATTAATATTGCTTGCATCGGCATTCACCTGTGGCAATATCATAAGGTCAATGGTATCTGACTCACAGATATCATTTGATGTAGTAAACTTTTTTACGCTGAATGTATATTCAGTGGTTGGCTTTTTGGTATTGGGTTGCATGGCTATTAGCTTTTTTCTTTTATCGCAGATCGTCGTCTACCTGCTGCAGCCATTATTTCCCAAAAGCATTATGTCGCTTATACTTATTGTTACCATTGTGGGGCTGGCATTTCTTTCTTTCAGGATAAATAGCCCAGGAGTGATATTTGAATTGAATGTATTGATATGGCTACTTATTTATTTACTGCTGCTCAATACAAGAAAGCTTTACTTTTTTGCATCGCAAATTGTTTCTTCAAGGCTAATCTTTTGGTTATTCTTTTTCTCCATATCCATCAGCATTATTATTATAATTGAAAACAATACAAAAGAAATTGAAAGAAGAAAACACTATGCTGATGTGCTTTCTTCAAAGGCCGACCCGGCAAGCGAAAGGCTGATGAATACGGTACTAACAGATTTCAGGAGTGAAGTGATTGGCCCTTTGTTTGACAGGCTTGGTAATGCCACCGCCAATAAGGTTATCAAAGACAGTTTGCTAAACAGGAACTTCACAGGTTACCTTAATAAATATGACACAAGAATTTATTCGTTTGATGGCAATGAAAAATCCTTGTATAACCAGGACTCCACCACGTTCACCACACTTAATACCATCCTGCGCACACAAGGCAAGCAAACCGCTGTGCCAGATTTGTTTTATTATGATGTATCGTACGATAAATATAACTACATCAGCAAAAAGGATATTACAGACAGTACCGGTAAAATGCTTGGGTATTTATTTATCCTTGCCTCACCAAAAAAATACCGTACCGATGCATTATACCCCGAACTTTTTTTGAAAGGATACAATGCTTCAATCGAAAACTCACCCATCTACTCTTTTGCGGTATATAATAAATTGAGAATGGTAAGCAGCCATAATGATTATGCATTTCCATCTCACCTATTACCAAAGCAATTGCCAAAAGATGAATACGAACAGCATACAAAAGATGGTTACGATGAATTATGGTATAAGGCAGGGCCCGATAAAGCGGTGATCATTGCAAAAAAAGTCAATTTTATCATTGAGTCTATCACACTATTTTCATACTTGTTTTGTGCATTTCTATTTGTAACCGGTTTTTTCTGGCTTCTCAATTCACTGGTACGTTCACGGTTAAGATGGAGACATGTAAAGCAATACTGGCAAATGAGCATACGCAACCAGGTACATGCCACCATCATCTTTATGAGTTTGCTTTCTTTTATTGTGGTAGGTGTTGCCACCATTCTTTTTTTTATTGACAGGTATTACAACAATAATCGTGAAAGCCTTAGCCGCACTATACAGGTAATGCAGAATGAAGTAAGAAATTCATTGAATGATATTGCGGTATTTGATGACGTGGTAAAATTATATGACCTTGCTTACCGGGATAAACTGGAGCTAACCATTTCGAAAATTTCTGAAATACATTCTGTGGATATCAATATGTATGATCTTGATGGCAACCTTAAAGTTTCATCATTGCCATTGCCATATAGTAAAGGTATTGTAAGCAACCTTATGGATCCGGAAGCATATTACCACCTGCATACTTTAAAGGAAATACAATTTTTTAAAGATGAAAAAATTGGTACGCTTGAATACCTTAGTAATTATGTGCCGGTGCTTGATGGTAATGGCCAGCAATATGCTTATCTCAACATCCCCTATTTTACTTCGGAAACAAAATTGCGGCAGGAAATATCCAACTTCCTTGTTGCCATCATCAACCTGAATGCATTTATATTTTTGATTGCAGGTATTGTGGCATTATTTATCACTAACCGTATTACACGTTCATTTACTTTTATCAGCAACAGGATGAAACAGGTAAACCTTGGCAAAATAAATGAAGCAATACGCTGGAAAAGAAAAGACGAAATTGGAGAACTGGTGGAAGAGTATAATAAGATGGTGGCAAAATTAGATGACAGTGCGATTGCTCTTGCAAAGAGTGAAAGAGAAGGTGCATGGCGTGAGATGGCAAGGCAGGTGGCACATGAAATAAAAAATCCGCTTACACCAATGAAGCTGAGTTTGCAGTACCTGCAAAAAGCAATTGATAACAATGCCAGCAATGTAATGGACCTGAGTAAAAGTGTTGCCCGTACGTTGGTGGAACAAATTGATCACCTGAGCCAGATAGCGGGACAGTTTTCCCAGTTTGCAAATATTGGCAACCCACGCAATGAAGTATTTGATTTGAATGAACTGATGGAAGGCGTAACACACCTGCATGGCGCTGAAGAAAATCTAGAGCTTAACTGGCAGCCGTATAATGGCGCTGTGATGATCAATGCAGATAAAACACATATCAACAGGCTTTTCACCAATCTTATACAGAATGCAATACAGGCCGTACCTGAATACAAAACGCCACAAATAGACATCATTCAAAAATTGGAAAACGATAAAGTATTGGTGGTAATAAAAGATAATGGCAATGGTATTCCTATAGCGATGCAGTCTAAAATATTTACACCAAACTTTACTACCAAAACATCAGGCACCGGGCTTGGGCTTGCTATGTGCAAAGGCATTGTAGAACAAAGCCATGGAAAAATATGGTTTGAAACAAGTGAAGATAAAGGCACCAGCTTCTTTGTAGAACTCCCCATATCGGAGGGGAATTGATAGTACTATATGTTTACTATCAAAACCGGTATTTGTAATTCATGCCGCACACTGTTTACAGTTTCTCCATACAAATAATCTTTAAGGCCGCTGTGGCGGTGTGCCCCAAGTATCAGCATATCGGCTCCTGATTGTTTTACTATCCTTATAATTTCTGATGCCCGGCGATTAAAACCAAGAGTAGCTTCTGCTGAATGTCCTTGTTTCTCTAATTGTGTTGCATACAACTGCAACCTTTCCATATCTTTTTGTGTTTCGTAATCATTACTGTCCTGGCCCAGTAAACTGGCAGATGCACTTTCCACAACATGTATCAGGAAGTATTTACTGTTTGCATTTCCCTGCCCTAAAGCATAGGCAATCAGCTTTTCATCATGTACAGAAAAATCAAGTGCAACAGCAATTTTATTGAATATGGGTGGCTTGATATCCTCTATAATTTTTGTTTCAGGATGTATGGCAATGGCAACAGCTTTTTTATTTTTTGTAATGATGGGCTGAATGATAATGTAAACCAGCAGTGAAATAAAAAATAATCCGCCCGCCACAACAAGAGCTTTTGGAAGTAACGCATCGGCAGCAAAAATATCTTTTGCTTCATTGAGCAACATTTTTAAATTAAGAGAAATGAGTGTTGCAGCAATTAACCAGGCGGCTATTTTTGTAATAGTATTAATAGTAAAATCACCCATCTTTTGTTTATCACTTACAAAATGTATCAGTGGTATAATGGCAAAGCCTAATTGCAGGCTCAGCACCACCTGGCTCATTACCAACAGTGCATCTACCCGTTCTTCGCCATAAATTAATATCACAATTAATGCAGGAATAATTGCCAGCAACCTTGTAAGTAATCGCCTGGCCCACGGATTTATTCTAAGTTGCAAATAACCTTCCATTACAATTTGCCCTGCCAGTGTGCCGGTGATGGTGCTGCTTTGCCCGGCTGCAATTAATGCCACAGCAAAAAGTATAGGTGCCAAACCGTTACCAAGCAAAGGTGCAAGTAACCTGTGTGCTTCTTTTATTTCGCCTACCTGCGAATTACCGGTTTTAAAAAATGCAGTAGCCGCCAATACAAGTATGGCGGCATTTACCAGGAACGCAATGTTGAGTGCAACAGTACTATCAATCCGGTTAAATTTTATAGCCTCCTTAATACCCTGTTTTGTTGGAGCTATTTTTCTTGTTTGTACCAATGCAGAATGTAAATACAAATTGTGAGGCATTACTGTAGCGCCAATGATGCCGATAGCAATGTACAACGCTTCTTCATTTTGCAGGTGTGGTATAAACCCTTTTACCAACTCGCCTGCATCGGGCTTTGCTAAAATGATCTCAATTAAAAATGAAATGGTAACTATTGCCACCAGGCAAATGATAAAGATCTCCATTTTTCTCATACCCAGTTTTTGCAAAAAGAGCAACAAAAAAGTATCCAGCACAGTAATGCTTACACCCCAAACTAATGGAAGACCGGTAAGTAATTGAATACCGATGGCCATCCCCAGCACCTCGGCAAGGTCAGTAGCTGCAATGGCTATTTCTGCCAGGCCATACAAAGCATAGTTTATTTTTTTGGGATACGCCTCCCGGTTGGCTTGTGCCAGGTCTCTTCCTCTTACAATACCCAGCCTTGCAGCAAGCCCCTGTAAAAGCAATGCCATCAGGTTACTCATCAGCAAAACCCAGATGAGGCTATAGCCAAACTTACTTCCACCCTGCAGGTCGGTAGCCCAGTTGCCCGGATCCATATACCCCACACTGATAAGATAAGCCGGGCCTAAAAAGCTGAATACTTTCCTCCAGCCAGTACGCTTACTTGTGGTGGTATCAATACTTTGGTGTACCTCACTAAGCGATTGGTCGTTATGAAGCGGCTTCGTCATATTTCTTTTAAATCTTTGCTGGTAAGTTTTACAAGGGATAAATGTACTGCAAATTCATGTAAGCTAAAAATTAAATTAGGCAAGACTAAATTGATTGCTTCCAAATTAATACCTGAAGATTGTAAATTGTATTACAAAATCGCATTACAATGAGACAACAGGTAGGTTCCGGTTCCCCATGGGAAGATATAGTTGGGTATTCAAGAGCCGTAAAAATTGGAAACATAATTGAAGTGGCAGGCACCACAGCAATGGATGGGGATTTACTGGTAGGTAAAGGTGATGTGTATATGCAAACAAAATTCATTTTTACAAAAATTGAAAAAGCATTACAGCAATTGGGTGCATCATTAAATGATGTGGTACGTACAAGAATGTATGTAACCAATATTGCTGATTGGGAAAAAGCAGGCAAAGCACATGGAGAATTTTTTGCAACAATAAAACCTGTGGCAACAATGGTGGAAGTGGCAAGGTTGATCGATGATGATCTGCTGATTGAGATTGAAGTAACTGCTATAATAACCTGATGAATATTAATCAACAATCGTTTGCTGTTTATATGTTGTAAATGCTGTGTAGCTACTACACAATATTTCACTCCAATCCCCGTTTTTCCTGAAAAAAACTCTAATATTGCCCCTCATTAATTTTAGTCCAATATGAATTTTACCAATTTCAAAGTTCCGTACGCTGTTAATGAGAACTACAGTAAAAAGATTGCTTACTTTTCAATGGAGTTTGCTGTACACCAGCCATTAAAAATTTACAGTGGTGGTTTGGGTTTTTTATCCGGTTCTCACATGCGTAGTGCATACGAACTGAAACAAAACATGGTAGGCATTGGCATTTTGTGGAAGTATGGTTATTACGACCAGGCACGCAATGCAGACCAGACACTACAGGTACAATGGAATGAAAAAATTTATAACTTTCTTGAAGATACCAATATCAAGTTCCAGGTTACCATTCATGATACTCCTATTTGGGTAAAGGTTTGGTACCTCAATCCTGAAACATTCAAATCGGCACCGATGTTTTTATTAAGCACCGACCTGCCGGAGAATGATTACGTGTCACAAACCATCACACACCGTTTGTATGATGGCAACACTGCAACAAAAATTGCACAGTTTATTTTATTAGGTGTAGGCGGCGCCAAACTGATGGATGAAATTAATTTCAATCCTGAATTGTATCATTTGAATGAAGCACACGGTATAAGCGCTGCATTTTATTTATACAAGAAGTTTGGCAATCTTGAAGATGTAAGAAAACGGTTAGTGTTTACTACACATACGCCTGAAGAAGCCGGCAATGAAAAACATGACATCTTCCTTTGCCAGAAGATGAGTTATTTCTGCGGTATGCATTTAGATGATGTACGTAAACTTACTGGCATCACAGACGATCAGTTCAATCACTCTTTAGCCGCATTGCGTTTTGCAAAGCTGGCAAACGGTGTATCAAAACTGCATGGCGAAGTAAGCAGGAAAATGTGGGGCAAGTATACAGGCATTTGCCAGATAAAATCAATCACCAACGCACAAAACTGGACATACTGGGCCGATAAACAATTGTATAAGGCCATGAATGAAAGTAATGATACATGGTTTGATGACCGTAAATGGTTTTTGAAAAAGAGGGCGATGGATCTGGTGGCAGACCAAACAGGCAAATTATTTGACCCTAAAGTATTTACTATTGTTTGGGCAAGGCGTTTTGCTGGATACAAAAGAGCAGAATTGCTCACAAGGGACCACAAACGTTTTGAAGCTTTATTGGCCAATAAAAAATATCCAGTGCAGATCATTTGGGCAGGTAAACCTTATCCACTGGATTATCCGGCGATCAATGATTTTAATCACCTGGTACATTTAAGCAAGCAATATAAAAATGTTGCTGTGTGCATTGGTTACGAATTATCGCTGAGTAAAAGATTAAAACAAGCTGCAGATATTTGGTTGAATAATCCACGGGTGCCAAGAGAAGCCAGCGGAACCAGTGGTATGACTGCAGCAATGAATGGGGCTATTAACTTCAGTACCAATGATGGCTGGATATGTGAATTTATAAACAATGGCAACAATGGTTTTGTGGTGCCGCCAATTGAATATGAAAAAGTACATGTGCAGGAACAGGATGAGTATGATTTGAATCAATTGTATGAAATACTGGAAAAACAAATTCTTCCATTGTATTATGATGACAAACATACCTGGAGAGATATTATGAAAAACGGCATGAGGGATGTGCAGGTACAGTTTGACAGTAACAGGATGGCAGATGAATATTACCAGGTTTTATACAAGTAATATTTAATAATAAAAATTTTAAAGGGCTTTCATAGAGAGCCCTTTTTTATTTTTGTTTAAACCATTTGCCTGTTAAATACGTTGATGTATGTATGCTAAAAACAATTTTATCATCAACTACTTTGCTGGTACTGTTGCTTGCCTGTAAAAAGCCAGCGGTCAATACCCCTTTACCTTACATACCACCTGTAACTGACACAACCAATAACAACTATACTGTTATTGAAAGAACTTACCTGGCACTTGGTGATTCTTATACGATTGGCCAGTCAGTAGCAGTAAATGAAAGATTTCCTGTGCAAACGGCGTCCATGCTAAACAATATCAATATTGCATTTGAACAACCAGAAATAATAGCACAAACAGGTTGGACAACCGGTAGTCTTTTATTCAGACTTGATAATAATCCTCCATCAAAAACACAGTATGATATTGTAACCTTACTTATTGGCGTAAACAACCAGTACCAGAGACGTACACAGGAAGAATACCGCCAACAGTTTACAATATTGTTAGAACGTTCTATTCAGTATGCCGGCAATAACAAGCAGCATGTATTTGTACTCTCAATACCTGATTACAGCGTTACGCCTTTTGCTTCCGGAAGAAACAAAGAACTGATTGCTGCCCAAATTGATTCTTTTAACGTAATCAATAAAAGTATTGCCAACCTGTACCAGGTGAACTATATTGATATTACCGGCGACTCCCGGCAAGCCACTATCTATCCTTCGCTTATAGCAAATGATGGTTTACATCCTTCTGGAGAACAGTATGCCCTGTGGGCAGCAAAACTTGCACCGGCTGTACGGGTTCTTTTTCAGTAGTTGCGTTGGGCTACTGGTTACGGTTACCATTCATCCCTCATTTGGTTTGCAATTGCTGGTATTATATAATCTTTACATCTCAAATTAATGCTAACTACAATGGAACCCGGTACGAAAGTGGTTTTGTTTCTCTGCGATTTTATACTCACAAACTTTAATACTTCACCACCGCAGGCGTAAATTTTTCTTAAGAGAAGAAAGTCAATTTTTTGATACCAGCGATGGTTTTTCATAGGCTCATCGTTGTGTCACTCATGCTGACGTTTTAGTCAGCATCCCGACTGAAACGTCGGGACTTGTACTGTATATCTTTTAGCATCATGCTTTTCGGTCGGTACCGCAGGTCAGACGGGTTTACTCTCAAGCGTTCAAAAACAGCCGTAAAGAATTTGTTCATCAAACGTGGACATCTTTTACCTGCTTATAACATAGTAATATTTATTTTCATCATTAAACAGCAAAAAACATGGAATCACAGGAACTGATCAAATGGGGATTGATCATTGGCATCCCCCTTTTTCTTTTGATATTTTACAAATTTATCCTCAGGGTATTCTTTGGCGTGGTAATAGTGCCCGAAGACAGGATTGGACTGGTAACAAAAAAGTTTGTACTGATCGGTAAACAGGAACTGCCCGAAGGCCGCATACTTGCTACTGAAGGCGAAGCAGGTTACCAGGCGCAAACATTACCACCCGGCGTGTATTTTGCCAAATGGATATGGCAGTATGATATTACTTTCCAACCATTCACTATCATTCCTACGGGTCAGTTGGGCCTTGTGCTGGCAAAGGATGGTAAAGAACTGGAAACAGGTTCTGTACTGGGCCGCAAAGTAGAATGCGACAGTTTCCAGGATGCAGAAGCATTCTTAAAAAATGGTGGCCGCAAAGGGCGGCAGACAGCCATCATTACTCCCGGTTCTTACCGTATCAACACATTTTTATTTAGTGTGGAGCTTACAGAAATGACAAGCATTCCTGATAATGCTGTAGGTGTGGTTACAACACTGGAAGGCAGCTCCCTGCTGGAAGGACAGATTGCAGGTGGTATCATTGGGGGGCATAATAAGTTCCAGGATGTTGACCTGTTTATAAACAATAATGGGTACAAGGGTTTGCAGGAGCAGGTGATATTGGCAGGTACTTATTTCCTTAACCCATGGTTTGCAAAAATTGAAATGGTTAAGATGACAGAAATTCCAATTGGCCATGTAGGTGTTGTTATCAGTTTTGTGGGTGCCGAAGGTGTTGACCTGAGTGGTGCAGAATTTAAGCATGGCAATATTGTTTCAAAAGGGCAGAAAGGCGTGTGGGCCGAGCCGTTAGGGCCAGGTAAATACCCCATCAATCCTTTTATTATGAAAGTGGAACTGGTGCCAACCACCAACCTGGTTTTAAACTGGGCCAATGCAAGAAGCGAAAGCCATCAATTAGATAAACATCTTTCCACCATTACGGTGAGAAGTAAAGACGGTTTCCCTTTCAACCTGGATGTGTCGCAGATCATTCATATACCAACCACCGAAGCACCAAAAGTGATTGCCAGGTTTGGTAACATGAATAACCTTGTAAGCCAGGTGCTGGAACCAACCATCGGTAACTATTTCCGTAACAGTGCACAGGACAGTGATGTGATTGCTTTCCTTGGTACCCGTAAAGAAAGGCAGCAATCGGCTAAGGAGCATATTGGCCATGTGCTTGACCAGTACAATGTGTTTGGAGTGGATACACTGATTGGCGACATTGTGCCACCTGAAAGTTTGATGAAAACATTGACTGACCGTAAGATCGCAGAAGAACAAAAAGTGACTTACGAAACAGAAAAGAAAGCGCAGGAAACAAGACAAAGCCTGGAAAAAGAAACTGCTATTGCTGATATACAAAAAGAAATTGTAAAGGCTGACCAGGGTGTATTGATCGCTGAACGCATTGCCGATGCTTCTGTAAAGAAAGCTACCGGTGAAGCCAACAGTGTACGTTTGCAATCTACTGCGGAAGCTGACCGTTTGAAACTGCTGGCAAGTGGTGATGCAGAAAGAATACGTGTGCTGGCAAAAGCAAATGCAGAGCAAATTGAATTGCTGGCAAAAGCAGATGCTGAAAAAATATCACTCACTGGTAATGCAGAAGCGGAAAGGATATTAGCGATTGGTAAATCAAATGCGGAATCTTACAAACTTTCTGTTGAGGCTATGGGTGGCGATAACTTTACACAATTAAAAGTGATGGAGTCTATCGGTGCACAGCATATCAAGATCATGCCTGATGTTTTAATCAGCGGTGGCGGTGAAGGAGGCAATGGACCTATCAGCGGTTTACTTGGATTGAAGCTGCTGGAAGAAGTGGCAAAGAGAAATGAGAAGCCGAAAGAGAATTAAGTTCAAAAAAATGAAAGCCTGCAAATAAAATTGCAGGCTTTTTTATTACCAAAATAAAAGGGTTATTCTGTTCTTAAACTCTTTACCGGTTTTGTCACCGCCGTTTTTATAGTCCTGCAGACAAATAAGTAATATTACGTAACAGCAGCCAGTTAGCCCATACAGCAGCAATGGTATTGTTGCTGAAACGGCAATACTGACTGGCATAATTATTTAACCAGCTGTTCATCATCCAGTAAGCCAAGGGACAGGCAACCAATTGGCTATAACATTATAAAAGCAAACTCCTTTACAAACATAATAAGATATTTTGCAACGAAGCTCCCAACACTTTCCTTATACCAATTTCCTTTTACGCTTTTATGAATACTCTGTGTTACCAAACCCAACACACCGAGCAATGCGATCACCATTGATAATCCCGTAGCTGTATCGAAGCCCGTTTCATCTGCAGTTCATTGGCATACATTTTCTTCAATGCGTATCATCCATAAAAATATATTCAAAGGAGAGCCGGGCAACAGCGTTGCCCATTTTTTTTGTATCGCTTCTACTGAGGATGCAATATTTCCCGGTTTTAGTTTGAAAGAAAGATAACGATGAAGAATGCCATTTACACATTGAAAAATATCATTGGGCTGCAAGCCCTGCTGCATTGAATTAAAATGAAAATCTTTTACTACTCCTTTAATTGTAAATGTGATCGGATCGTCTGGGATTTCATCTGCTGACCTATTGCTTCCTCACATTTTTAAAGCCTAATTTTGCAACAGCTTTTTCACTCAGCACAACTTTAACTGAATCAAGTTCACTGTTATTAAAGAATTCACCAGCAATAATTTTTATGCCGTAGGTCTTTAAGTAATTCTCATCTGTTACAATGATCTGCATACCAATAGCCTTGGTGGAATCTGCACCTGCCCTGTAAACAGGAGGATCGCCACCTTCATGCCATTGGGAATTTCGTAAGATATACCACATCCACTTACCTTCGGCATAGCAGCAAATTCATTGCGGATGGTTTTCATTTTTTGCACTCCTTCCGGTGCTCCAGTCCCTTGGCACCTGCGATGCAACTACATATCCTTTATCGTATCCTAAATTGCTATTGAAGAAATGATCTACCTGTTGTGTAACAATGGCAGCAGCGATCAATACCACCAATGCAATACTGAATTGAAAGCCTACCAGCGATTTACGCAACCATACTTTTTCATTGGCTGTTTTCAATTTCCCTTTTAATGAATCCACTGCTTTTAAAGAAGATAAAACAACTGCCGGATAAATGCCTGCCAAGAAACCAATCATTAGGCTTAGCATTAACGGTATGAAAAGGAAATACAAAGGAAATGTTGCAAGCGAAGGCATTTGCTTGCCCACCATTGATGCAAACAAATCTTTTGCAAATGGGTAAACTGCCACTGCAAGTATCGTGGCAAACAGCACCAATATTAATGACTCGGCTAAAAACTGCATGATGAGATGGGAACGCAAACTGCCCATTACTTTTCTTACACCAATTTCTTTTATGCGGTTGCCTGAGCTTCCGATGGCGATATTGATAAAATTTACAACTGCCATTAATAAGATAAATAATCCCACCAGTGACAAAGTATAAAGCATGCGTTTTACTGTCGCATTATTCTTATTGATGTAATAATCATGTAAAGAAACAGCATATACTTTCAGGTTTGCTTTTATTCCATCCGGCGCATGCGTTTGTATTAACTGGTTGATGGCTTTATCAAGCGCTGCAAGGCTGGCACCTTCTTTTAATTCGATGTAAGATGGGATGTAAACATTGTTCCAGTCCTCAAAGCCTGTCCTTCCAAAATACTGGTAGGTGTTAGTAGGGATAAAAATAGTATTGTTATTATTTTCATTCAGGGTAATTACAGAATTTTCTGCTGTGTTCTTCAATACGCCGCAACGGCAAACTCCCTTTTTCGCCAGAAAAACTTTGAATACTAAGGCTTTCACCAACCACATCTGTTTTACCAAAATACTTAATAGCTGTTTGTTCTGTAATTACTGCCGAGTATGGTTCCCTTAATGCTGTAGCTGCATTGCCATGCAATAATTTAAAACCATACATAGATAAAAGCGCACTATCACCCAATTGTATCCCTTCCCTAAAACTTTTATTCCCTTTTGTTACACCGGATGTAATACCATCCCAGCGGTAATAATTGGCCACAAGGTTAGGGTGTTCTTCTTTTAACCTTTTTGACAAAGGCCCCAGCGTTGTAATATCAGGCCCCATGTTAGCATCCTTCCATTTGCTCTGCAACATATATTGCTGCGTTGCATTACGCAGGTTTTTATTTACCTGCAGCTCCTGCCACCATACACGCCAATGAGCATTGCAAAAATAATTCCTGCAAAAAGCCTGTAATATTTATAAAAGAATAAAACCCATACTTGCGGATATTTCTCCACGCCAGTTTGAAATAATTTTTTATCATAGAATAATTTTATTCTGTCCGTAAACTTTTTACCGGGTTTGCAATGGCAGCTTTTATTGTTTGTAATGCCAATGTACACAATGCAATTACTATCATTAAACTTCCAGCCAGCAAAAATATCCACCAACTGATACCGGTACGATAAGCAAAATTCTCCAGCCACTTATTCATACCTATCCATGCAATGGGAACAGCTATTACAAATGCCAGCAATACAAGTACAATAAAATCTTTTGAGATGAGCTGAACAATTTGTTTTACCGAAGCACCCAATACCTTTCTTACACCAATTTCTTTAGTGCGTTGTGTAGTGGTATATATTACAAGCCCAAGTAAACCAAGACAACTAATCAATACTGCCAATGCTGTTGCCCATTTTAATAAGCTGGATGTGTTTTTTTCCTGTTCATAAAACTAAGCAATATCTTCATCATAAAAAAGTATAAGAAAAATCTTCTTCAGGATAAAGCCCTTTCCATGCTTTCTCAATTTTTGCGATGGTAGTTTTCCAATTATCACCTGCCGCATTTTTGGGTTGTAATAATATACTGATGGTATTCTCGTTATTACCCCAACTGCCAATTGCCAATGGTTTTATTTCTTCATGCAAAGATTTTTGATGAAAGTTTGCCACTACTCCTGTTATCGGCACCTGCTACTCCACTCCATTCCAAATATTTTCCAATGGCCTGTTGTGGTTGTTTAAACCCAAGTACCTGCAGGTATTTTTCATTAATGATAAATGAATTTACTGTATCGCTTTCGATATTATTATTGCCGGCAAGCAATTTCAGTCCAAATAATTTTATGTAATTACTGTCGCCATATTTTAATTGTACATCAGTATCAACTTCCTTTTTACCGTCTTTATATTTCATAGTACTGCTCCAGGTACTAAAAGATGAAACCGGCGAAGTAGCTAATGCTCACCATCGCTATCCCAGGCTCGCATCCGTAATTTATTCATCAATATTTTTTACTATTGGTGGTATCATAATAATTGGTATTGAAATAAAGGATAGCATTTTTATTAAACCCAAGATCTTTATTAAGTGTAAAATTTATTTGTTTGCTTACAAGGATAGTACCCATAATAAAAACCTGTGCTATTACAAACTGGGAAATAGTTAGTGATTTTCTCAACCATGCCTGCCTTGTAGTATTGCTACCTGTATAAGCCTGGTTTTTTAATACCAGCACAGGTTTATACCCCGAAAGAATAATAGCAGGATAAAAACCAGAAATAACTGTTACTACAATAATTAACAACAATAAAAATAATAATACTGAAGGCTGTCGCGATGATGTTTAAAGCAACGCCATCGGGTATAAACCCTGAAAATGCTTTTAAAATGAAGGGTGTTAATGCAATTGAAATAATAGTCGCTATAGTGGTAAGTAAAAAAGTCTCACTGAAAAACTGTACAACCAGTTGATTTTTGAACCTCCCATTGTTTTTCTCACACCAATTTCTTTTGCCCTTTGTGAAGCTTGTGCGGTAGTAAGATTGATAAAATTGATACAACCCAGCAACAGCAGGAATAAAGCAACAGCCAGTAAACTAAATAATACGGATTTGTTTGCATGTGGTTTATTATATGCAGCATAATCGTTGCTGAAGTGAATATCGCTTAGTGGCTGAAGTATAAATTTTTGCGTACTATTATCTCCATGTTCTTTAGTCCGGTATTTATCATACAGCCCATACATTTGTTTTTCTATTTGGACAACTGATGTACCAGGTGATAATTTTACCAGCAATTGTGAAGCACCGTTAGTATTATTCCATTCTTCCAAACCTCTTGGTTTAAGGCTTGTTTTTTCCAACGTAACCTTTGAGATAAATATTTTAAAACTAAAATCAGTATTCTGCTGTATTTCTTTTACTATTCCTGTTACTGTAGTTAGTATGGTATCGTTAAAATTTATCTGCCTGCCAATAATTTGTGCTGCAGGCAATGCCGGAAAATATAGTGCCGCTACTTTTTCCGTAATTACTGTTTGATATGGTTCATTCAAAGAGCTCTTTGCAGAACCAGCCAACCATTCATAGCCAATAAGGTTAAAATAATTTTCATCTGCAAAAACAATTTCATTTTGATTCTTAAAAACCTGCTGGTCGCTTTTATTTTGAGCAGGTAGAGTTACTTTCATTCCTTCATCAGATGTCCGAAATGGCGCTACCGCTTCAATACCTGTCAATTCCTTTTTTATGGCTGGTCCCATAGGAGTTGTAACACCTGAGTTGTGGTATACTTCACCTGAAAAATTAAATTCTGGATACCACCCTGTAAATACGATCATTATCTTTTTCAAACTTGTCGAATGTAAAATGATAATTAACCAGTAAATAAATTACCAGTGATGCACTTATGCCAATAGACAAACCCAGTATATTGATTGCTGAAAACACTTTGTTTTTACGAAGTGCCCTGGTAGCTATGATGAAATGATTTTTTATCATTGTAAAACTTTATTCTGTCCGCAAACTTTTTACCGGGTTGGCCACCGCTGCTTTTATTGATTGAAAACTTACAGTGATCAAAGCAATAGCAATAATTACAATAAAAGGAATTCCGAAATAATACCATTGCACATTTATCCGGAAAGCATAACCCTTCAACCAGTTGGAAGTACTGAGCCATGCCAATGGCGCTGCTATAAAAAATGAGATCAGCAATAAGAGAGCAAATTCTCTGTACAGTAATTGTAATATGCTGCTTACAGAAGCACCTAATACTTTTCTTATGCCAATTTCTTTTGTACGCTGTAATGTTGTAAAAGAAGCAAGCCCAAACAAACCCATACAGGCAACTAAAATTGCTAATGTTGTAAACAATCCAAACACCTGGCCAAAACGCTGGTCTGCTTTATACTGGGCATCAAAATGTTCATCAAGGAAAAAATATTCAAATGTATTGCTCGGAAAAAATTTATTCCATTCTGCTTTTACAAAATCAACTGTTTGCTGTAGCCTTAGCAGTATTTGTTTTTATAGAGAGAGAACCACGTATATCAGGAATCAAGCGAAATATCAACGGTTCAAAAGCTTCTCTTAATGATTGCTGATGAAAATTTTCTGCCACACCTGCCACCGTATATTGCTCTCCCCAGAAATCAATTTTTTTACCCAATGCATCTTCCGGTTTATTAAATCCCAACTGCTCAATTCCTTTACGGTTGAAAATTACAGAATGCTCATCTGTTCCATATTCTTTTGAAAATGGCCGGCCGGCAATTAATTTCACTTCGTATGCTTTTATATAATCATAATCCACGCCAATTACCCGATATTGTTTTTGTGTTGATTCATCTGTGCCAACCAATTTTATTCCACCTGCATTCCAGCCCACAGCTTCACCGGGAATACTGGTAGATACGGTTACATTTTTTATAGATGATTGCTGCTATAATGTTTGTTTAAAAGATGTCATCTGGCTGTATATAAGTAGAATCAGTACAGTACTGGTGGTTGTGGAATTACCAATGTTTGATCTATATTAATTCCCAAGGGATTGTCTTACGCATGTATTGTATCTGCCGGTAAACAGTAAAAGTTCCGATCAATAAAAACAACGAGGCTGCAAACTGGAATACCACCAACGATTTTCTCAAAAACGGACCTTTGTGAAGTACTTGTCATTTTTCCTTTCAATACTTCAATCGGTTTAAAACCAGACAACACAAATGCAGGATATAAGCCTGAGAAAAATACGCCTGTCAAAAACAATACGCCAAGCCCACCCAAAAAATCTACTTTACCAAATAATGAAAATGAAAGTTCCTGTCCGGATAAATTGATTGAACCCAGGAATTGCAATTAATACAATCACCAATGCGATCAATAATGCAACTGCCATTTAATACAGCAGATTCAGAAAGAAATTGAAATATCAATTGCCTGCGTTGGGAACCCATTGCTTTTCGTATACCAACTTCTTTTGCCCTGCTGATGGCTCGTGCTGTTGCCAGGTTGATATAATTTACCCATGCAATAACCACAATAAAAAATGCAATACCTAACAACAGGTAAACGGTTTTACCATCGCCGTTAGCAGCTGGTTCCATTATGTAATGCGAATAAAGGTGAATATCTTTTAATGGTTGCAGGTGGTATGTCAACGCTGCATTGTACCTTTTCATATCCTCCTCTGTAAACCTTTTAACAACGGGAACAAATTTCTTTTCCACTACAGCAGGATCTACATCTTTACGCAACAATACATAGGTAAGGCATCCATCCCATTGCCAGGCTGTTTCCGGCCCATTGCCTGCGAATCTGTCTGCCATTTTTGAAATGTTTTATAAGAAAGTAAAATATCCGGTTTCAGTTGTGTATTTACCGGCGCATCTTTATAAACTGCGGTAATAGTATAATCGCTGTTACGGTTTAGTTTGAGCGGTTTCCCAACCACATCAGTTGTGCCAAAAATTTTTTTTGCAGATGATTCGGAAAGCGCTGCTGTAAATGGTTCTGTTAATGCACTGTCTGCATTGCCTTGCATCAGCGGATAAGTAAATATTTTAAAGAAAGAAGAACCTGCAAAAAATACCTTTTCCAGTTTTAATGGCTGATTATCTTATCTCGGTTATCACCTGCCCGTTAGGCACCAGCTTTACATAATCTTCTATTTCAGGAATTGCATCTTTAAACGAATTGCCCGCAGCGTAAGCACCAGCAGCCCATTGAGTACTGAGCTTTCCATTATCATACCTGTCTTGTTGCACACGGTAAATACGCTCCTTGTTTACATGAAAATTTTCATAGCTCAACTCAAAAGAAACATATTGCAAAATGAGCAGGCAGGCAGCAATACCAATTGCAAACCCAAAAATATTAATTGCTGAATACCCTTTATGCCTTGCAATATTGCGCCAGGCTATTTTGAAATAGTTTTTTATCATAGACATACTTTATTCTGTTCTTAAACTTTTAACAGGGTTTGCTGTTGCGGCTCTCATGGCTTTATATCCTACGGTTATCCACGCAACTAATAATGATGCAACAATTGCTACCATAAATACCCCTATACCAATATTGAATTTTGTACGCAAAATCCTTTAGCCAGTTATTCATTAAATACCAGGCAGCAGGCGCTGCTATTACAAATGCAATTGCTATAAGAATAGTAAACTCTTTTGAAAATAGATAAAGAATACTCTGCACACTTGCACCAAGCACTTTTCGTATGCCCACTTCTTTTGTTTTTTGCACCACCATAAAATTAACAAGGCCGTACAGCCCAAGACAACTGATAAAGATGGCAAGCATTGCATACACTTTATACATAGCACTAAGGCGTTCTTCGCTCTCATAAAAACGGTTGATATTTTCATCCAGGAAAGAAGCGTTATACACATACTCCGGAAAATATTTATCCCAGATTTTTTTTATTTCATCCTTTGTTTTACCCAGATTGGTGCTGGATAATTTTATGCCGGCGCTCTGGTAAACCCTTTTATTGGGAGAAATACAATTGGTGTTACAGCATCCCTCAAAGAAGCCTGCTTAAAATCTTTTACCACGCCCACCACCGGCATAGGCCTTCTGCCACCAAGCCGGAACATTTTACCAATGGCATCCTGCGGATTTGTAACGCCACATTTTTTTAAAAGCGTTTCATTTACCACATATTCCCGGCAGGTATCGCTTTGCCTCATAAAATCTACCGGCCACCAACTGCAAGCCATAGGTTTTTGCATAATTATAATCAGCCTATTTTAGCTGCACATTAAAATCCCTGTCTTCCATTTTATCAAAAGCAAAATTGCTGTCCCAGCGAGTTGTCGCTGCTGGGTGCATCAAAGGCAAAGCTCACTTCTTTTACATCGCTTCTTGCTTTCAATGCATCCCTGAATGCATCGTGCCTGCTGCGGCTGACACTGTCTGCATTCATATATACCACCAGCGTAGCGTCTTTATTAAAACCCAAATCTGCTTTGCGGATAAAATTCATCTGGCTGATGGCAATGATGGTGGCGATGATAAATATTTGTGAGAAGGCAAACTGCAATACCACCAATACACGGCGCAATGAAACACTGCCAACTTTGGAAGTATTGATTTTATTTTTGATTGCCTCCACTGGTTTAAACCTGCCCATAATAAATGCAGGATATAATACCGGAAAGTATAATGGTAATGATAGTGATAATGGCAGTATAAATAAAATACTGCCTGCATTAAAAAGGCTGAGTTTATGCTGCACCACCATAATATTTTTTATGTATGGCAATGCTATCCATGCAAGCACTAATAGCTATTACAGCAGATACAAATACTACGCTGCTGTTTCAATCAGCACCTGCATGCTTAACTGTGCTTTGCTGCTGCCCATTACTTTTCTTATGCCCACTTCTTTGCTTCTTGTTACAGCCAGTGCAGTGGAAAGATTTATAAAATTGATACAGGCCATCAGTATTATCAGCAAACCGATAAATGCAAGTGTATATAAAGATGTTTTGCTGGTGGTATGAGTCACCATTAGTACCAAAGCGTTCATCAAAATGAATATTTTTTAAGCGGTTGAAGAAAATGTTGACTTGTGGATGCCCTGTTTGTTATGATATTGTATTTTTTTTCAAACTGCGCCAGTTGCTGGTTCAATGCTGTTATATTGCTCCAGCTGGTAGCTTTGCATACACCTGGTGGTTGCTGGTGTTGGAACCCCAGTCAGTAAATGGCCATGTTTTGTCATAGGCAATAAAGCCTTCGTAAGAAGCCACTAACTGAAAAGGAAAATCGCTGTTTTGCGGCACATCTTCAAACACAGCGGCAACCTGCAATAATCGTGCTCATCATTATCAAGATATTACTATTTTTCCAACTGCATTTTTCCAGTTGCCAAAATATTTTTCTGCCATGGATTTGCTGATGGCAACACTGTTCACATCTTTCAGCACATCAGCATTGCCGGATAAAAATTTCACTTCAAACATTTTCAGCAATTCAGGATCGCCAAAAAAAACACCGCTCTCTTCCCTGAATTTTTTATTCTCTGCTCCATTCCCTTCTTTCACTGTTACCTGCACGCCATAATTCTGCATCAGTTCTGCAAACTGGTATTGCGGATTATCCTGCCGGAAATATTTAATCACAGGAAAAGGCACGCCATCGGTAAAATGTTCGCCTTCGCATCTTTGTCTTTGGTTACAATTTGGTAAATACTATCGTAACCCTGCAGGTGTTTATCATAACTGGTTTCGTATTGTATTACCAAAAACACAATGATGCAGGCAGCCATCGCCACGCCCAACCCAAGTATATTGAGCGTGGCATGTTTACGGTTGCGTAATAAATTGCGGAAAGCGGTTTTGAAATATGTTTTTATCATGGCAAAAGATTAATTAATGGCTCTATGATTTCAACAGTTGTGCCATTCTGCAAACGCTTGCCTGTAAAGGGTTTCAGTAACCCAAGATATAAAAGTGTTCGAAAACGGACAGTTTGTGTTTGATAGCGTACAAGAAGTAAAAGCAGCTATTCCGTTCTTAAACTTTTTACCGGGTTTGCCAATGCTGCTTTTATTGCCTGGAAACTTACTGTAAGCAAAGCAATAATAATTGCTGAAATACCTGCCAACCCAAAAACCCACCACTTAACGTCAATATGGTATGCAAATTCCTGTAACCAGTTATCAGTGGCCCACCATGCTATCGGAAAAGCAATACCATTTGCTATTAATACTAGTTTTAAAAAATCTTTTGATAACATAGAAGCAAGATGTGTAATACTTGCACCTAATACTTTCCTCACTCCTATTTCTTTTACACGTTGTTCTGCTGTATAAGTAGCCAATCCAAAAAGACCGAGACAGGCAATAAAAACAGTTGCTAACGCAGCCCAGATCAGCAGTGTTTCACGCCTTTTATCCTCGGCATAAAACAGCGCCAACTGGTCATCCAAAAAATGATACTCAAATAAATGGTTGGCATCTGTTTTTGCAAGTACAGCCTCCATTTTCTTAAGTGTTGCTGCAGCATCTTTCCCATCTATCCTTGCAGTGTAATAATCGATATTATGTACCGGGTTTCTTTCATACGCCAGTACGAGCGGTGCAATTTTCTCCCTCAAAGATCGAAAGTTAAAATCCTTTACAATACCAATAACATGGGCTTTAAAAGATTCATTTGTTTCCCTTACAGGAAAATAACTTCCGCCAAAAGCCATTGTGGGAATATCGACTAACTGGTTTGATGCCTGCTTTATACCAAGCAGTTTTGCAGCTGTTTCATTAAGCATAACGGATGATGTATCATTATCATTCAAAAAATTTCTACCATTCAGCAATTCCACTTCAAATGTTTTTGCAAAGTGTTCATCTGCGCCTATCAGGTAAGATATTTTATAGTCTTCGCCTTCCGCACCACTTTTAATTTTAACTGTTGGCAGGCTTTTCCATTCACCAGGCACCCTGGATGTTGCTGATACATTTTTTACACCGGGGATTTTACTAAACTCCGTTTTAATTGTTTCTGCACCCCTGCGAACAGCACCTGAATTTATATCCACAACCACAAGTTGTTCTTTGTTAAATCCCAGGTCTTTGCTGTTTACATAACGCACCTGCTGAAAAAGTACGATGGTTGCTATTATCATTACTACCGATACGGTAAATTGAAAAATCACCAGCACTTTACGAAAACTGAGACCTGCCCGGTCATTTATTTTCATTCCTTTTAACAGGGATACCGGTTTAAACCGGGAGAGTAATAAAGAAGGATAACTGCCGGATAGTAACCCGATAATAACGGTTGCAGCAATTGCATATAGCCAGACCCTGTAATCTGCCGATAGCCAGAGTGAAAGTTGTTTGTTGGTAAATTGATTGAAAGCCGGTAACAAAAGATTTACAGCGATCACAGATAAAGCAAAAGAAATGAATGTAACAATGAGTGATTCAAAAAGAAATTGAAAAGCCAGGTGTTTACAAAGCGCACCTACCGATTTTCTTACCCCTATCTCTTTTGATCTTTTGGAAGCCCTGGCAGTGGTTAAATTCATGTAATTGATACAGGCAATTACCAGAACAAAAAGCGCAACCACTGCAAATATTTTCAGGTAGAGTAACTTACCCTGCCCGGTAGCTGCCACATTTGAATTACTTGCGCCGTCGGCTATATTTTCAGAATACAAGTGAATATCTTTTAATGGCTGCAGGCTGTATGCCATTGTAATACCAGCTTCTGGTGTATAATTGGTTTGAATTAATTTTGTTATTGCGGGGGCTACGGTTTCAGCTTTGGCCTTTTCTTTCAGTAAAACATATACGCTAAAGCTGTTGGAAGACCAATCGGAAGCGATCATCTCCATATATGATTCATTAGTTTTAAAAGTATTTTCCGATACCATTAAACTAAAATCAAAACTTGAATTCTTAGGGTGATCTTTTATAACGCCGGTAATCTTCAGCGGTGATTCCAGGAAATCAATTTTTAGTGTTTTGCCTGTAACCTGTGTGTTGTTGAATAATCTTTGTGCCAGCTCTTCTGTAATTACAATGGAGTTGGGTTCTTTTAAAGCAGTATTCCGGTCTCCACCCAACATATCAAAGTCAAATACTTTGAGCAGATCCTCATCACCGAAGGAAATAGTTTCATTAAATTTATTTTTATTCTCCGGGTTTGAAACATTGTCCCGCCCTACTCTCTGAAATTTTGTAGTCCGCTCAATTTCCGGGATCGCTTTTTTCGACTCTTCTGCTAACTTATAACTTGCGCCGGCAATTGTAAGTTCTTCTCCTTTTGTATTCCTATGTTCAATAACACGGTAAATACGATCGGTTTTACTGTGTTGCTGATCAAATGTAAGTTCATCAAACAGGTAAAGGCCGATCAATAAAAAACAGGTGATCCCAAATGTTAACCCTGCAATATTTAATGTGGTGTACAGTTTATTCTGGACCAATGTCCTCCAGGCAACTCTAAAATAATTTTTTATCATGGCAATAGTTCTTTATTCGGTTCGTAAACTCTTTACAGGATTTATCTTCGATGCTCTCCATCCTTGTGAAAACACGATCATAAAACTGATGAAAACCAACACTGCAATACAGGAGAATAAAATTGCCGGACTGATATTTACCCTTGATGGAAAGAAATTTAACCACATATTATTTATGATATAAGCAATGGGTGTAGCAATAAGTACTGCTACCCCTAACAAGATCATAAACCCTTTTGATAATAATAAAATGATCTGGGAAACACTGGAGCCAAGCACTTTTCTTACACCAATTTCTTTTTGTTTTGTCTCAGCCGTATAAGTAGCCATACCGAGCAATCCGAGACAGGAAATAAATACTGCCAAAAATGCAAGCAGCCCTACAATGCCGGCAATATCTTTCAGCATGGAATGAGCTACCAGTAATTGCTGGTCTAAAAATTCGTATTCAAATTTTGTATCAGGGTTTACTTTCTTCCAGGCAGTTTGCAAATAAGCAAGTGTTTCCGGAATACTACTTCCTGCTATCTTAATGGTAACATAACCAAATTCGCTTTGCCTGTTCCGCAGCATTAATGGTTGTATACCACGGGTAACATCAAGAAATTGAAAATCCTTTACAACACCTGCAATTTCTACATTGTTGTCTCCTATCAATACCCTTTGCCCTACAGCTGCTTTAACAGAAGGATATTTGAAATCTGATACCATCTTTTCGTTGATCAGTATATATTGTTCACCAATTACAGATGGGATTGCAGGCAGATTTTTTCCTGCAATTAATTTTAAGCCCCAAACATCAATACATTTTGCATCAATGTCTATATAACTTGCCTGTATGCTGTCGCCTTTGTTATCACTCTTAAAAATCAATCCTGCATTATGAGTACCGGTAGCAGGCGCATAAGCACAGGCTGCAACCGCAGCTATATTTCTATTGAAAGAAATGGACTGCACATATCTTGAATAATTTTCTGTTTTGTACAACTTCACATTCACAACATTATCTTTATTAAACCCATAATTGAAGTTGAGTACATGGTTGGTTTGGGAATAGATCAACACCGTAGAAATAATAAAGACCAGCGATACACAGAACTGAACAACCAATAAAACTTTACGTATGGTTAGCCGCTTAAATAATTTTATACTGTTGAAATTTTTAAAAATGTGAATGGGATTAAATAAAGAGATATAAATGGATGGCAATAAACCTGCAACTAACCCAACCAATAAACTAAAACCGATAAAAAGAAGGTACAATTCAACATTGTGGCTGAAAGTAATATTGAGATACTTATTAAAATTTAACCCGGAAAAAAGTTGTTCTAAAAAGAAAAGTATGATGATGGAAAAAAACAAAGAAATAACTGACACCAATATTGACTCCGTAATAAATTGTGTAAATACCTGTTTACGTGTGGCACCAGAAACTTTACGGATACCAACTTCCTTTGCTCTTGTTAATAATCTTGCAATGGAAAGATTTGTGTAATTTAAACAGGCACAAAGCATTACAATAAGGCACAATACACTTAATATCATCAGCACCACATTAGGTATTGAAATATTCGTCATGTTTCCAAAGGCATCTCCGCCATTAATAGAATTTAATGCAACTGCTTTAAATGCAAACTGGTTACCATTTCCTTTAGGATATTTATGGTGAGAAATATCATCCAGCATCATCTGCAGATCCCTTTCTGTCTTGCCTTTTTTTAGTAACACATACGTATAGTTAGACCATATATTTCCCCAATCATTGGGTGGATAATTCAATACTGAATCTTTTGTAAGCGATTGCAACGTACTGAGAGATGCAAGTAATTTAAAAGGCAGGTTGGTTTTTCCTTCAGCAGGCTTAAGGATACCCGTGATAGTGAATTGGCCATACTCTGTTTCTTTATTGCCTGTTTCCGGTCCGCTGGGGTTAATTCCTTTATCATTAAACTTAACTACTTTACCAACAGGATTTTCGTTGTAAAATAATTGTGATGCCAACTCTTCAGTTATCACTAATGAAAACGGATTTTCCAATGCTGTTTTAGAATCGCCCTGTGCCAGTTTAAAATCCAGTACTTTAAACAGGTTGCCATCAGCAAAATAACCACCACCTGATGCTATCTTGTCGTTATAAAAAATATCACCACCAATATTTTTTACCAGGCTTGCTGTTGCTTCCACGCCAGGGTAATCTTTCCTGAGTACTTCTCCCAATGGCAATGCAGAGGATGCCATGGTTTTCATTGCTGAATTATTGTTTTTACCTATGGTATGCACCCGGTAAATACGATCTTTATTTACATGAAACTGGTCATAATTTTTTTGATCTGCGATAATCATGATGATCAAAAGGCAAACCGACATACTTACAGCTAACCCGATTATATTGATGAGACTGAAAGATTTGTTCTTCAGTAAATTTCTCCAGGCAGTTTTGAAATAATTTTTTATCATGGTTTAAAAATTAAAAAGTGAAAAGCCATTGCGTTCAATGTTGAGTTGAAGTGATTTTCAATTCTTAATAATTACTTTTTATTCTGTCCTTAAACTTTTAACCGGGTTCACTAAACCTGCTTTTATTGCCTGCGAACTCACCGTAAGCAGCGCAACTAATAAAACAACAATGCCTGCCACTGCAAAAACCCACCAGCCAATATCCACACGGTAAGCAAAATCCTGTAGCCACTTGTTCATGGCCCACCATGCTACAGGGAATGCAATGATGGCAGCAAACAATACTAATTTTATAAAATCTTTCGACAGCATTCCGGTAATATTTCCCACCGTGGCACCCAGTACTTTTCTCACTCCAATCTCCTTTATCCGCTGCTCTGCCATAAAAGTTGCAAGGCCGAATAAACCGAGGCAGGCAATCAATATTGCAATAACGGCGAATGCAAGCCCGAGTTTGCCGGTGCGTTGCTCCACCCGGTACATATCATCAAACCAATCATCCATAAAACTGTAAACAAACGGCTGGCCCGGTGCCAGCGATTTCCATTTGCCCTCAATGCTACCAATGAGGTTTTGAATATTAGAGGTGCTCACTTTAAAGGCTACAGCCCAGTCGCTTTTTCCATAGCGAAAACACAATGGCCCTACATTTTCCTTTAAAGATTCAAAATGAAAATCCTTAACCACTCCAATGATATTGTAAGACAACTGGTTGGTAATATTTCCTCCCTGAAAATAGGTGTACAGTTTTTTATTGAGCGGATTGTCAAGCCCCATTAACCTTGCAGCAGTTTCGTTTATAATAACTGCATTGCTGTCTGTTAAAAATTCTTTGGAGAAGTTCCTGCCCTTTGCCATCTCCATTCCCAAAAAAGGGATGTATTTATCATCAATATCCCAGGCTTCTATATTAAAACCATTCTTTGAATCCATCACTGCTTCTGTTGAAAAACTATTGTCAGAACGGCTTGAATTGGCTACCGGCAAAAAACCTGCATACGTTGCGTCGCTGATGCCGCTTAGTTTTGAAACATGTTCCTTAAATGCATCTTTGTTGTTGCCCAGTGCCATCGTTCCCCTCACCACCAGCACCTGGTCACGATTGAATCCCAATTTTTTCGTTTGTATATAATTGAGCTGTTTGTAAACAACAATCGTCCCTGTAATGATGAATATGGAAATGAAAAACTGTGCCACCACCATTGTATTACGGGCAGTGCTTCTTTTGAACCCTGCATTTACTTTTCCTTTTAAAACAGCAATGGGTTTAAATGACGAAAGAAAAAATGCCGGGTAACTTCCTGCCGCCATACCAACCAGTAGTGGCAATGCCAGCAAAAAGAAAATATACTTCGACTGAAAAAGTTCTGCAAACGAAAGGTTCTTTCCCGACAAATCATTAAACCAGGAAATGGTGAGCCAAACGATAACTATTGCAATAACAGTAGAAATAAGTACTGTCAAAGTTGATTCTGCTAAAAACTGGCTAATGAGATATTTTCTTTCTGTGCCCAGTACTTTGCGGATGCCCACTTCTTTTGCCCGGCTGGCAGAACGTGCCGTACTGAGATTTACAAAATTGATACAGGCCAACAACAACACCAACAATGCAATCACAGAAAAAATATACACATACTGTATATTGCCATTCACGCCCATCTCCCCAGTACGGTCGCTGTGCAGGTGTATATCTGTAAGCGGCATCAGTGAGTATTCAAGCTTATTGCCTCCTTTCTTAAACTCATCCATCGACCCGATATTCATAAACTGTTTTGCCTGTGGCAATACGTATTTATCAATCACCTGGCCGAAGTTTTTTTCAAATGCCTTGTAATCGGTGCCGGGCTTTAAAAGAATATAGGTTTGAAAATTATTGCTCAGGTAATTGTTCCATTGGTACTCCACATTGTCCATGGAAAAAATAAAATCAAAATTAAAATGGGAATTATGTGGCATGTCTTTGATAACCGCCGTCACTTTATACACTTCTCTGGCATCATCGCCTGCTGCAATTGTTTTTCCAATAGCATCAGTAGTACCAAAATATTTTTTGGCCATCTTCTCTGTTATTACAACCGTATTGGGTTCGTTAAGGGCAGTTTTCGTAATACCTGTAAAAACAGGCAAACTAAACACCTTAAATAATGTAGAATCAGCATACACAGTGTTTGTTTCCCGTATGTATTCATTATCTTTTTTTATCCTCTTAATACCCATGGGATTATAAAAACGAACGTATTCTTCCACCTGTGGATAGTCTCTTTTAAGTGTGGGACCCATTGGGTCGCTGGTAACAGCCAGGTGCAGTTTGTTGCCACCAAAAACCATATCACTGTTTATACGGTAAATGCGTTCTGCATCATTATAAACCCTGTCGTAGCTCAATTCATCGGCCACATACAAGGCAATGAGGATAAAACAAGCAAGCCCTGATGCCAGGCCGCTAATATTTATAAGGGAGAATACTTTATTCCTTAGCAAATTCCTCCAGGCAATTTTGAAATAATTCTTTATCATGGCTTTGATAATTAAAAGTTATTCAGACCTTAAAACTTTCGCTGGTTTTGTCCATGCGGCTTTTGCAGAATGGAATGTAGCTGTTGCTGCTGCAGTAATTACAATTACTAACGCTGATAATATAAAAGGAACAACAGACAAACCGGCACTATATGTAAAAACACCCAGCCATTTATGCATAAAATACCAAGCCACAGGGAAAGCAATGGCAGCAGCTATCAGTGACAGCCACAAGTAATTTTTTGTAATCATCGCTACCACCTGCGATGTGCTGGCTCCCATCACACGGCGTATGCTTATCTCTTTTTGTTTTTGTTGTGTAGTGAATGCAGTAAGCCCAAGCAAACCCAAACAGGTGATGATGATAGTAAGAATAGAAAATGCCGCAAATATTTTTCCTCGTTTTTGATCTGCCGCATATTGCGAATTAAAGTCTTCATCTAAAAATTTATATTCAAAAGGAAGATTAGGGAAATATTTTTTCCAGGTGGCTTCCACTTTTGCAATAGATGATTTCATGCTGGCCGCATCCATCTTCAATTGTATCATGTGGTTGTTAGCTGAGTAAAATAACAGCAGCGGCGCAATAGGATTGTACAATGATTTCTGGTTAAAGTCTTTCATTACGCCTACCACTTCCAGGTAATTGCCTGAAGTGTCTCCAGGGAATTTCACCCTTTTACCAAGCGGTTCATCCCATCCAAAATGTTTCACCATTGCCTCATTCACCATTATACTGTGTAGTGTATCCGCCAGGTTTAAAAAATTCCTTCCTTTTACTATTTTGATACCAAGGGTAGGCATTAAATTTTCATCCACCTGGTAGCATTCAACTCCTTTATCAACATAACCATTTTTACTTTCTACGGTAAAGAGATTCAGGCTGATGTTGCCGCTGCCGGGATAGGCGTTACCGGTTCCTACTGCCTTTACACCCGGCAGGCTGCGGAAATCATTGTTCATTGCCTGTATCTTTCCCCGCTCATCTTCACCGGTATTTACTGTTACGGTCATCACCTGTTCTTTGCTGAAGCCGAGGTCTTTTTTACTGAGATAAGAAAGTTGTTTATACACCACCCAGGTGCAGATAAGCATGATCATGGAGATAGAAAACTGCAGTACTACCAATGTGCGGCGGAGGTTTACGTTACCAGATGCTTTTGACAAAGCCCCCTTTAAAATACTCACCGGCTTAAACCCTGATAAATAAAAAGCAGGATAACTGCCGCCCACCAATCCTGTAAATAAACCAATGGCAAGCAATAAAAAAATATTGAACGGCTGCAGCAATGTTTGAAGTGTAAATACCTTTCCTGATATACTGTTAAATGAAGACAACAACAAAATAACAAGCAGCACACTTAATAACACAGCAATAAATGCAGTCAATAAACTCTCACTTAAAAACTGCAGCACTAATTGTTTTTTGGATGAGCCTGTTACTTTTCTTATGCCAATTTCTTTTGCCCTTCTGGCACTTCTTGCAGTAGTAAGGTTCATATAATTGATACAGGCAATCAACAGCATAAAAAAAGCAACAGCAGAAAATATCCAGATATAACTCATGCTGCCCAGTTCTTCAGGCTCCCCCTGCAAATCTGAATGAAGATGAATATCAGTAATGGGCTGTACACCATACCTGATTTTGATATTGAACTGTGCAAAAATTGGTGCCATATATTTATCATACATGGGCAGTAATTTTTTCTCAAATGCCGTCGCAGTGTTGCCTGGTTTGAGCAACACATAAGTAAAGTTGTTGAAACCACCCCAGCCTCCTTGTATATTATCGTTGCCTTTTAAAATGGTGGAAGATGAGATGAGCATATCATAATATAAGTGTGTGTTCCTTGGCATGTCTTCCATTACAGCAGTTACATTATACACATCATAAACAGTCCGGAGCGATTTACCCACCGCTAAAGTATTTTTTCCGAAATATTTTTCAGCCAATGTTTTTGAGATCACGATACTGCCGGGTGCATTCAATGCAGTTGACGGATTGCCTTCCAGAAATTTATGGGTAAATATTTTGAACACATTGCTGTCGGCGTAATAGAGTTTTTTTTCATAAAAACTTTTGTCGCCATTTTTAAAAAGGGTTCTTTCCCTTGTTAAAAACCTTGCTGACTCTTCCACTTCGGGGAAATCTTTTTTTAAAGTTGGCCCCAATGGAAGCTGGGTGGATGTCCAGTTAGTGTTTTTATCCGGCTCCTGAATATAGGCAACTATCCTGCAGATGCGATCGGCCTTTTCATTATGCCGATCGTAGTTAAGTTCATCCACCACATAAAAAATAAGAAATAAACTAAACGTTATACCAATGGTAAGTCCCAATATATTCAGCAGGCTGTACCATTTGTCTTTCCTGAAATTCCGGATGGCGATAAGGAGGAGGTTTTTTATCATGGCTTACATACTTTACTCTGTTCTTAAACTTTTTACAGGATTAGATAATGCTGCTTTTATTGCCTGGAAACTCACGGTGAGTATGGTGATCAATAAAGCGCCTGCGACCGCTGCTGCAAAAATCCACCAACTGATAGCTGCCCTGTAATCATATTGTTGCAGCCACCTATTCATTCCATACCATGCCAATGGCACTGCTATTACACAGGCAATAATTACCAGCATCACAAAATCTTTTGACAACAGTTTCCATAAATTAAAAACAGAAGCGCCTACTACTTTTCTGATGCCTATTTCTTTGGTACGTTGTTCTGCAACAAAAGAGGCAAGGCCAAATAAACCAAGGCAGGAAATAAAAACAGCCAGCATAGCAAATACACTGGCTAATTTTCCAATGCGTTCTTCATCGCCAAATTTCCTGGCAAAGTCTTCATCCACAAACTTGAATTCGAAAGCAGTGGCCGGATCGTATTTTTTAAAAATGTTTTCTATTTTACCAATGGCATCACTTGGCAGAAAGCGACGGATTTATTTTCATCAATACAGTATTGCCTTGTTCGTAACTGCAATGATACATGGAGGCACGGATGGGCTGGTAAGCAGATTCCACCAGCATGTCTTTTACAACACCAATTACTTTGAATGGCTTTCGTTCCATATAATGGTTTTGCCCACAGGGTCTTTCAATCCTATAAACTTTACGGCAGATTCATTTAAAATAAATGCAGCAGCTATCGGTAGCAAAATCTCTTGAAAAATCACGGCCTTCTTTTATCTGCCAACCAATTACTTTTCCAAATTCAGGCGTAACGGCTGTATTAGGAAAATCAACCGCCTGGTTAGGATCTTTTCCTTCCCACTTAAAACCGCCGTTGCTATTCCACACTTCAGTAACGGAGCTGGTTGATTCTGCCATCTCCACAATTGTATTGCTGCTCTTTAATTCATTTCTCAATGCTTCAAATTTGCTGTGCAATGCTTCATTGGTGCCAGAACTTACGAGGCTTTCTTTATTATAACCAACAGGCCTGTTTTTAGCATGTTGTATCTGCCGGTACACAACAATAGTTCCGATAATTAAAATAACGGAAACTGCAAACTGCATCACCACCAACACTTTCCTGGGAATGGATGCAAAGCGGCCAACCCGAATGTTCCTTTAAAACTTTTACCGGTTGAAAAGAAGATAAATACAAAGCAGGATAACTTCCTGCAACCAACCCTGTAAAAATGCTAAAGCCAATTCCCATCAGCCAGAAAAACGGGATTCTGCCACAGCATGGATATTTTTTTATCAGCCACTTCATTAAAGAATGGAAGGAATATGGTAACCAACACTAATGATAAAACAAAGGCAAGCATCACCACCAAAAATGATTCGCTGAAAAACTGTGCTATCAATTGGCTACGGGCTGAGCCGATTGCTTTTCTTACGCCTACTTCCTTCGCTCTTTTTTCACTACGTGCCGTACTTAAATTCATAAAATTGATACAGGCCAGCAGCAATACAAACAAACCAACAATGCCAAACAACCATACATACTGAATACGTCCTCCGTTGTTTACTCCATTTTTAAAATCGGCATGCAGATGCCAGTTTTTCATTGGCTGCAAAAACATGGCCGGTTGAAATCTTTTTTCATCAGGTGCGAATAGCATCAAGTTTTACATTTTTTATTTTGGCAGATATTTTTTCCATATCTGCATTGTCGTTCATAAGAGCAAAGGTTTGTGTAAAGTTGCTGCCCCACGGGTGTTCCATTGCCCTTATATCAGGGTTCAGGTTTAAATAAAGTTCCCAGGGCATAATAAAAGTCAGTTCCCTGAAAGAGGTATTGTAAGGCAGGTCTTCATACACGGCAGTTACTTTTAAATCGGACTTATTATCTAACTTAAGTATTTTATTAATTGGGTCTTCATTGCCAAAATAAGCTTTGGCCACAGATTCGGAAAGCATTATTGAATTCACATCTTTTAATCCATCTGGGGTTCCTTTCAAAATTTTTAATGATAGCATATCAGCTACACCGGGTTCAAAAAAAGATCCTGACTTCAATAATTTTTTTTCGCCGTACGCAAGTGTATGCTGAAAATTCCAGGAAGACTGCAGCACATATTTAAAATCACTGCCGTACCTTCTTCTTATTTCTCCTGATAAAACTGCAGGGTTAGAAAACTGGCTTTGTATTTCGCCATTGAATAATTGATTTTGCATTACCCTTGCAATGCGGTCATAGTTTTTATGGTATTTATTAAATGAGAGTTCATCCCATATCCATAAGCCAATCATCATTGCCACTGCCATGCCCACGGCAAGGCCGCCAATATTAATAGCGCTGTAGCCTTTGCTCTTGATAAGATTGCGCCAGGCTATTTTAAAATAGTTTTTTATCATGGCTGTATTCGTTATTGGTGACTAGTTATTAGTTATAAGCAGGATGGTAAAAGTGAAACGCACCGATTAACTATTCACAATTAACTAATAACTTCTACACTAAAATATTCTCTGTCACTGTCTGTCCATCCAGCATACGGATAATGCGGTGGCTGTAGCGGGCATCATGCTCACTGTGAGTAACCATGATAACTGTTGTTCCCTGTTCATTCAATTCAGTAAGTAACTGCATTACTTCATTACCATTTGATGAATCCAGGTTACCGGTAGGCTCATCCGCTAAAATTATTTTTGGTTTGTTTACCACCGCCCTTGCTACAGCTACACGTTGCTGCTGGCCACCACTTAATTGCTGTGGATAGTGATTGCGGCGGTGCATGATCTGCATTTTATCCAATACCTCTTCCACACGTTTTTTTCTGTCGGCAGTTTTTACGCCGGTATAGATCAATGGCAGTTCCACATTTTCAAAAACGGTTAATTCATCAATCAGGTTAAAACTCTGGAACACAAAACCAATATTGTGCTTACGCAGGTCGGCTCTTTTGCGTTCGTTGAATTTTGAAACTTCTGTGCCGTTGAAAACAAAACTTCCTCCATCAAGGTCATCCAGCAAACCAAGTATATTAAGTAAAGTACTTTTACCACAGCCCGATGGGCCCATGATGGCAACAAATTCACCTTCTTTAATTTGAATTGACAGTTTGCTTAATGCTACCGTTTCCACTTCTTCTGTGCGGTAGATTTTTTCCAGGTCAGTTAATCTTTATCATAGTTATTTTTGAGATTATAGTGATTTATTTTTTTAAAGTAACAGAAGATATAACTGCCAGGGGCAAGTGCAAAAGGATATGCAATTACTTCCTCTCCCTTTTTTTCAACACACTGTGATGCACATTCTACAGCAGGCATGCATTTTACTATGCAACTTGCTTTATATTATCACTGTTTTCTTTTGATGAACCAAATAAACTGATGGCAGAAAGAACATCAGCAGTTTCAGCATTTTTGGTTTCATAAATTTTGTTTTAGATGGCTTAAAAATTTTACCTCACCCTCCTCTCCCTCTCCTGAAGGAGAAGGAGCGGTACATTATATCTTTAATAATCATTGTATCTTCCACATCATCATTTACTCATTAATCATCTTATTTGTTTTAAAGTTTAAGGCTTTTTCAATACAAGCTCCTGCATTTATCATAGTTCTCATAACTGCTGGTAATTACTTTATCCCCCACTTTTAATCCCTGCATCACTTCATAATAGTCTGGATTTTGGCTGCCCAATTGTATATCCACTTTATAAGCAACCGTACCATTTTCATTTATTTTAAATATCCAGTTGCCGCCGGTTGTTGGATAAAATCCGCCTTTCGCAAGCAGCAATGCTTTTCTTTCATCGCTCAATGCAAGGCGTATCTGCAATGTTTGTCCACGGCGTATGCCCGAAGGAACACTGTCTGCAAACATCATATCTACCTGGAACCTTCCGCCGGTAACCTGTGTGTAAACTTTTTTAATTGTCAGTATATAGTTTTTCCCTGCTATCAACGCTTCACCTTTTAAATCGGTAAAAACACGGGAGAGATAATGTTCATCAATATCAACTCTTATTTTAAATCCATTGGTTACATCAATCTGCCCAAGCCTTTCGCCTTTATTTTTATTTTGCCCTATCTCTGCGTCTAATGATGTTAGTTGTCCATCAACAGGTGCCCTTACAATCAGGTCGCCTACTTTTTTACGCATCAATGCCAAAGTCTTTTTCATCTGGTCATAACTTTCGCCCATTTGGTTCACCTGCTGTTTCATACTCACAGCATCTGTTTTCATTATATCTACAGTTAATTTTTTTCTTCGTTGCTGGTAATCGTATAAATTTTTGCTGCTTTGATATTCCTGCAAGCCGATCGCTTTTTGTTCGTATAATTTTTTATTTACGTTGTACAAACGCTCTGCTTCTTTTAAAGCATTGTCCACTTCTGCATCCTGGTTTTGCCTGTTGATAGAATTTTGGTCTGCATTGTTTTTGCTGATCTGCATTTGTGTCAACACATTAAAAACCTGTGTTTCCTGGTTGGCCAGTTGCAATTCCAGGTCTGTATTGCTTAATCTTAAAATAGGCTGGTCTTTTTTCATCATGGCGCCATCTTCCACAAATTTTTCTTCTACCCTGCCACCTTCCATTGCATCCAGGTAAATAGTAGTAACAGGCATCACCACCCCATTTACCGGTATAAATTCCTGGAAAGGCCCTTCTTTAATTTCGCTGATGGTTATCCTGTCTGTTTGCTACATTCAGTTTCGAATTGCCTGATGTAAGATAAAAACTGGCAAAGCCCAGCAAAACCACCGCAGTAATACCGGCAATCGTCCATATCTTCTTTTTGTTCCAGAATTTTTTTTCTATTACCCTGTCCATGTGTTCCTGTTGTAAATTTTAAAAATCGCTTTGGCTGTTACTTATATATGTACCTGCTTAGTGAAAGCTGTGCCAAATCCTAAATCATTGCTTTTCATAAGCTTAAGATAAGTTTTGCCATGATACTGTACGCTTGTGATACAAAAACTGTCCGGTTTCGTACAGCCCAGTCAGGCCGTCCAGGCCGGACTGGGTTACATGATAAACCTTCTGTGAACAAAAGCCCTCCTGTTGCGCTGGATATTCCATAAATCAGCAGAAGTGAAAGGCTTCTTTTCTTCTTGTTTAAAATCTGTTGCAATTGTTTCTTCTGTAACAGTGGTTAATTTCTGGAGTTCCATTTTAGTTACATAAGTTAAGTAACCTTGATTTTGCTTTTTCATGACTTTTAGTTTTTTCCCGATAGCTATCGGGATGTTTTTCGCTATAGGAGATAAGCAACAATGTGCCAGAAAAATTTGAATTGGTTTTCAATAGCTTATAAGATAAACAGTTTTTGGGGTGTTCGCTAACGATACAATACATATACTATTTTGATACAGTTAGAAACTAAATCTATAAAAAACAACCGAAATAATAGCAATGAACAAATGGGTATGCCTTCATTCCGTCCGGATTTTCCCATCAAATTTCTCCCACTCTAAAATATAAAAGTTCCCAGGCGGGTTTCCATTCTATCAGAAATGTGCGGTGCAGAACCCGTCGCTACTTAGTAGGCAGCATGAATTAAATATCTGGTGCGCTGCTAAATTTTATATTTACGGTAGCAAGGCATTTACCCAGTATTGAATTTCCGTGAGATGGATGATATAAATTTGAACAGCCTGCCCGGATAGCGCAGGGCCACGGCTTTGCTGCAAGGCTCATGGTGGAGGCCTGGCTGGAAAGTTTTAAATTTATGGGGAAACTCCGGGCGGAATAAAACGGTTCCATGATGCCGATTGCCTTAAAGAAATGTAAATTAGGCCCGGCTACTTCATCTTGACCCCTTATAAAAACATTGGTAGGCGTTACAGGGTTGGTTATTTATTTCACAATAGCAGCAATCATTTTAAAAGGCACTATTTTATAAATCTGTTGAAACATGTATTTGCGCTTATTTAAAAAATGAAACCAAAAGTAAAGAGCATATTGCCTATAATATTTATTACAATGCTTTGTGCAGCGGGTAATTTGTATTGGTTTTTTCATCAGGGTGCCAACCCCAATTTCTTTATTCAACTAAATCTACTTACAGCATTCACCATAATGTTGATTATTCTTTTGCCAGCAATTAAACAACTACTGAAAAAATGAAAAAAGCAAAACCCTTTTTATCTAAACTTACAGGCAGTTGGAAAAAACTAGGGCCCGGGCTTGTAACAGGAGCAAGCGACGATGACCCCTCTGGCATTGCAACTTACTCTCAAGCTGGCGCTGCATACGGGCTTTCAACTTTGTGGACAGCAATTATTGCTTTCCCCTTAATGGCCGCTATTCAGCAAATGTGTGCAAGAATTGGTTTAGTAACGTCACAAGGTTTAACCGGCACACTTAAAAAGCATTACCCAAAGCCTATTTTATATTTGATGTTGTTGTTTAGCTTTCCTGCTATTGTAATGAATATTGGTGCTGATATTGCAGGTATGGGTGCTGTAGGCAATCTGCTGTTCCCGGCTATTGATGCTAATTATTTCAGTGTTCTTTTTACGATTGTTCTTCTCGGCCTCATAATCTATCTGCCCTATCAAAAAATAGCATCCGTATTAAAGTATTTATGCATTGTTATGTTGGTGTATTTTATAGTCCCGTTCCTGTATAAGCAGGATATTGCCGAAATTCTTAAAGCTACATTTCTTCCAACAATAAAGTTTGACAAAGCTTTTATTGCAATTATCGTTGGCATACTTGGCACCACCATCTCACCCTATTTGTTCTTTTGGCAAGCCTCTGTAGAAGTGGAAGAAATGAAAAATAAAAGGCAGCATCTAATGGTAAATAAAAAAATAATTCATGGTATAAACCAGGATGTGGATTTTGGAATGACCATTTCTGGCTTTGTTATGTATTTTATTATTCTTACCACCGGTACTGTTTTATTTAAAGGTGGCATCCATCAAATTGACACAGTGGAACAAGCAGCAATGGCACTAAAGCCATTAGCTGGAAACCTGGCTTACCTTCTTTTTGCTTTCGGTGTAATTGGGACTGGGCTTATCGCAATCCCTGTTTTGAGTGGTTCTATTTCTTACATCATCACCGAAACCTTTGGGTGGGAACAAGGGCTTGACAAAAAATTTCATGAAGCAAAAGCATTTTATTTTATCATTGCCATTTCGCTCATACTTGGCTTATCATTAAACTATATCGGGATAACTCCCATTCAGTCGTTGATTTATACAGCCATTCTGTATGGGCTTACAGCTCCTGTGCTGATTGCTATTATCCTTCATATATCCAACAATAAAAAAATAATGGGGGAAAACGTAAATGGAAGGCTGACAAACATTCTTGGCTTTGCAGCATTGATATTAATGACTGTAGCAGCAGCTGCATTGCTTTATTTACAATTCACATAACAAAAAATCGTTTTTATAAAACTTCTTTTAATTATTCTATCCCTCCGTGGTTTTCACATTTTACTGTATTACTTAAAAACTTTATTATGAAACCCCGGCGGTACAAAAATGCCAGCAGGAACGAAAAGCAAAAACCCCGTAAAAAACGGGGTTTTCATTTTGGATCTTACAAGCCTTTATATACAGGGCGATTTAATAAACGTTGTATCAAAAAAATTATTATGTACTGATTTAAAAAATATGAATGCCCCACTGCTACCCATGGTTTCCAAACTCAGTACCCCTCTGGCGCAAGCCCATCGGCCTGTGCCGCTTTGTTACTTAACGCCAACATTACATCTCTGTGAAAAAGGTTGAAAGCCTATTGAATTTGCCAAAGTAATAATTACAATCCTCTTCGCACCCATTTTTCCAAATATCCCTTCCATATTTTACAATCCCCTTCCACCATCCGGAAGGAATTGGCTTTTGGCATTTTGTAACTCATTGAAAACAAGGCACTTATTTTTCGGCACAATGTAGGAATTGATTATAGCAACAACACAAAATCAAAAACCTACGAAAATGAAAAACTTAACTACAACAATCATCGCTCTTTTCACAATCACTTCTTCTTTTGCTAACAATACTAATCCTTCTACGGCTGCTACTCTTACAGCTTCAGTAAATAACAATACAGTTGCTTTAAGCTTTACTGCTAACAGCAACTTTGAAATTGAGCGTTCTTTTTACAGCAACGAATTCACTACTATCGCTACGGTAAACAATGCTTTTGCTTCTAACTTCCGTATCAATGATAACGCTGCTGAATTAGCTGGAAGGAAAGTAGCTTACTACCGTGTAAAAGCAATCGCTGCTAACGGTACCGTTTCTTACAGCAACACAATGGTGGTTTACTATAAATAATAACGAAGTTGCAACCGCTACAACTGCTTCAGTAAAATTTAATGCTGATCAAAATGGTAACGCTACCATCACTGTAAAAAATGCTGCTGGTAAAACAGTAGCTGTAAAAAACACGATCGCTGCAAAAGGTGCTAACACAGTAGAATTAACAACGGTTTGGCTAAAGGTTTTTATACTGCTACTGTAAGCTGTAAACGGTGTAACTGTTGCTACTGAAAAAGTAATTGCTGAATAATTAAATATAAAAGATAAAGAAGCCGTCCCCAACATAGTTGGGGACAGCTTCTTTTATACTAAACCTGCTAACAGGAACAACAACTTTCACAATAATATCTGGAAAAACACCGTTTTATGTATTAGTTCCCGGAATTGGAATCATTCCGGAATAGTAATATCCAATCCAATGCGTAAAAAACAAAACCGGTTTTTGTACAGTACCTACCATCCTGTACACATTACTGCTTACAGCACTGCTGGCGCTGCCGGTTTGCCTGCCATTGGCTTCATAATCACCACACTGCACAATAATCAAGAACACCATAAATCCATTTCCTTACCAGCAGCCACCGATGATAATACGGGTTAGCTAACGGGATGGCAAAACCGATAAAGACATGAAGCGTAATTTAGTTCTGCTAATGAAAGAAAAAAAGGCAATATCAAGGGTATTGCTTTTAGCCGTTTGTGGCATTTTGTATGTAAGCTCTCCGGCTTACGGGCAAACGGTAATCAAGCAACTCTACCTTGGAGACCCTTCGCAAGTACTTGACAGGATAGACCCTGTGGCTACCGCAGATGCAACGCTGGCACAAACCGCAGGGCTTACCCCCACATCGCAATACCTGTATGTACTAAGGGGTGCTTCCAGGACAGATTTCTGGAGGTATGATATTGCCAGCGACTCATGGACAGCCATGGCAGCAACACCGGCAGTAATATCAAGCGGTGGCGCTATGGGTACAGACGGCAATGATATTTATGCTCTTCGTGGGTCTTCAAACCAGTTTTTTAAATACAGCACTTTACTCAATACATGGTTGGCTATGTCAACCACACCTGCCAGTGTGGGAGCTGGTGGTGCATTGGCATATACAAATGGTGCCATGTATGCATTAAGGGGTGGCAGCACTAATACTTTCTGGAAATATACCATTTCAACCAATTTATGGACTCCGCTTGCAAATACTCCCGCTAACGTAAGCTGGGGCGGTGCTCTTACAACAGATGGAACAAATATTTATGCATTGCAGGGCGGTACCACAAATGTGTTTTGGAAATATACCATTGCTACTGATACCTGGTCTGTATTGGCAGTGGTGCCAGCTACTGTGGGTGGTGGCGGGTCATTAAGCTGCGATGGTTTATCCATTTATGCTCTCAGGGGTAGCAATTTCAATAACTTTTATAAATACACTATCGCTTCAAATACCTGGGCAACTCTTACTAATACACCAAACCCAATCGTATTGGGAGGATCCTTAACATGTGACGACCCAAACACATATATTTTAAGAGGCAACAATGATGATAAATTCTGGAGCTTTAATGGCTCGGCATATACATCATTAAAAAATCCGCCAGCCAAAATTGATTCAGGAGGTGCCATGATAAAGATGGGAATAGTACCCAAAACAGTAACATTTACACAAACACCATTACTCTGCAGCCCGCTAACAATAAAATCGGCTAATACTATTACAGTAAGAACTTATGTTAGTTCTGTATATGGAACCATACCGGTTAACCCTTCAGTTACCGCCACCTTAAGATACGGGACTACAACCATTATCGCTCTTTCAAATCCAATATATAGCAGCGCCACCAGCATGATGACATGGACAGGTACACTGGCAAGCGATGTTACAGTGCCCACCGGGCAGGCAATAAGGCTGGATATAACGACTTCGATGAAAGGTGTTTCATTCAGAATTGATTATGACCACCAGAACAAACCTTCAAGAATAGACCTTCCAGTCTCCACATTTATTAATGTAAACTCCGTTGCTGTGTATAGCGCCTTCTTCCCTTTAGGAACTCAGGTATCAACAGTGCTGGAAGGCTCCACAAGGTATGTACGCACCACGGTAAGCGACCCGTTTGGTTTTGCGGATATCAGGGGTGCCGATATAACAATCACCCCACCCGGAACCACCACTGCAGGTACATCTGTTTTCAGTTTAGGTTGCACAAGGATATATCAAAATACCTGGGTTATCCCAATAGGCACTGCCAGCTATAATGTAAGCGCAAAAGCAAAAGAGGGCTATGAAAATACGGTAACAGATACTACTGCAATAGTCATTGCCACTTGTATAAACTGCCCGCCATGGGCTTATGACGATGCAGCCACCGGTGCCAACGGTGAGCCATTAGACGTGGATGTACTTGCCAATGACACTGATCCTAATAATAATATTGACTCTGCTTCTCTCACCATTATAAGCAACCCAAAAAATGGTGATGTCATTATTGACAATAATAAAATCACCTACCTGCCCAATGGTACATTTACAGGTAACGACACACTCACTTACCAGATTTGTGACCGGTCAACGCCAGCGCCGCTTTGTGCCACAGGAAGAGTAATTGTCACCATTACACCCAATACTTTTAATACCTGCGATGAAGTAACCAAAGGCAAAATATATTACATGCCTTACGCAGAAAATGAAGCACAGATAGCATTGGTAAAATCTGCATCAGGAGCATTGCCCAGCACCAACATACGCACCATTATAAGCGTTAAAGTATCCTATCCGGGAGCAAGGCTTGTATGGGATAACTGGGAAGATGGGTACGAGGCAAATATACTGAACCCCGCGCAATCTTCTACTGAAGTTTGGGGCGATGGTAATATATATAATGGCTATTGCACCAGGCTACCCAACTGATATAATACCACCGGGAGGAAATATTGTACTTGGATAATACTATGGCTACACCAAGGGTGACATCCAATATTTATTATGACGGTAAAGATAAATTATACTCAAGCAGCCAGGTGGCGGTAACACAGGTTTGCGGCGAACCAGTGCACCATTGCTGTACAGTGTATGAAAACAAATGTATCGGCATACCCTTCCGAATTTGGAGAACTCTTCTATATGCCTGTTGGCGAAGATCTGCCCAGCCAGGACTTTAGATACACTGCTTTCTTTATAAGGGCTTCGGAAGACAATACCAATATACAGATAGACAGGGATAATGATGGTACTTTGAAACAAATTTTGTATTGAACGAAGGACAGGTGATGAGGGTAGATAATGCCACCGCACCCTGCAGGAGTCATGCTTAAAGCCGGGGCTATTATTACTGCTGATAAACCTATTGGCGTGGATGCACATTTTGCGGGGAGTGGATAATTATTCATCAAGGGAAGTTCCGCTGTTATCCTTCAACCTGGTATTCTCATACTTATTATACACCAGTGCCAACTACAGGGCCAGGTGTTGCCCCATTGATACTGCTGTAGTAATGCTTTATAACAGTTTCGAGCAGGGATATTAACTATTAACTGGACGTCAGGCGTACCATCAAGTGGCTCATTTGTATTGCCACCAAATTCATCCTTATCGGTTTGCTATGCCGCTTTCTGCTACTGCAGCTTATAAATTTGTAAACCCTACCAAGGAATCATTTGTAGCAATGGAAATTGTTGACTCCTATACACCAGGTGGCGGTGGCAATGACGGCGATACAAGGGACTGGGCTTTCAACTTAATCTCTGAAGCCAGGCTCACTGATTTTGCCAGTGTTGCATGGGCGCCCGGTTCTACCGATGGGACAAGAAATGATAACCCCATTTGGGTAACACCCAACTGCCAATACCACTATGTATGTAAAATATGATGGGGATGTGGTTAATGGGCCGCTTACAAGCCCATGTGGTTTAAAGTATGATGTGGCTATTCCTTTAAATGCACTTAACCATTTAAGGATAAAAGATAACTCAGATAATGACCAAAGTGGAACAGCAGTATATACATGCAATGGCGCTAAAATTGCGCTGTTTATGGAGAAGATCCTGAAACGGCAGTTACGGCAAACCCAAGCTGGGATGTGGGCAGTACCATTCAGCCATTTTGTAAAGAAAAACTAGATACTTGCCAATACTGACTATGCAGTTACACTGGTTAATACACCTGTAACTATTAATCATACTGAGAAATGACGCGGGCTTCCTGGCAATAATTGACCCAGCTACTGTTACTACCACGGGCTATCCCGCAGCCTGAAAATGGAGTAGTTACTTTGAATCACTGACGGCACAGATTATCTATACACCTAACACCGGGTTTTGCAGGCGTGGATTCTTTTCATGTATACATGTATGTTCAACACCATTCCCGGTTGTATGTGGTACTGCAGTGGTGTATATTACTATTGATGCATGCCCGTCACCCACTGGCATGAATATTATTACAGGACAGGTATTCTTAGATAAAAATGAGGATGGCAGTAAAGAATGACGGAGGCACTGGTTTCCGCCCTGCTAAAATTTATCTATATACAGATGGCAACTGCAATAGTATTGCAACCACTAACGAACTTATTGATTCTGCAAACGTGGATGTAAACGGCTATTACCAGTTTATAAAATCGCCTGAAAAAATTATATCGGATAATTTTGATTTGACTGCAGGAGGCAACAGTTGTGCCTCCGGTTCCGATGGCACTGTGCCATGGAAAAATAACTGGCTGGATGCAGATGATGCCTCTAGTAGGCTTTTGCGTATGCCCTGCACAAACAGCAGCTAATACTGATGTGGAAATTGTTAATGGACAGCATATTTGGCTATGCACTCAGGCTCGATGATCTTAATATGTCTGCAATACGGGAGTTTAATATGGAGTTTGCAACAAAAGCATTTCTGAGTTTTTCATACCGGAAGGCAACAAATACGCTTACAAATGGTGAATAATATTCTGTTCAGCTATCCAGCGATGGTTCACTTACAATACTGTGTATACTATTGCAGGAAACAGCACTTTCAATTCCAATTATATAAGCTGTATCAAACATCAACATTAATACAGCGCTTTATAATGCGAGCAACAGAACATTCCTGCGGTTTGTCACCAACAACAATGTAGATGAAGGCGACTTTGTATTCTATTGATAATATTCGATATCAGGTTTACTACAGTATGACCAATGCTATATTGTTGGCCTTAAAACGTCAGCATTGCCATCAAACAGTTTCGTTAACAACAGCCACTTCACAAGCGTTTACTTTTAATACTTCAGGCACTTGTGCCAACAGCCAGTGGACTTTGGTGTAAAAAGGATTTTGACTTATGCAGTGAATGATGAAAACAGCACCTGGAAGGATGTAAATGTAAGTGGCGTGGTAAAAATAAATGACTTTGACCAGGAAGACAACACACAAAACTTTGGCAGCTTCCTTAACGTAACTACAAAAACAGTGATTGCAAGTGGTGCCACTGTAAATGGTATTGATAAAACAGGTGCAACAGTTGCCTAATGCAGGCAGTAATCACATTTGATGCAACCGGCAATTATCACTTTTGATCCTTCACCCACTTTACCGGCACAGTAACCATTCCGTATAAAATATGCGATAACGGAAGCCCTACTGCATGTGATACCGCTTATCTTTCTATTACAGTGGATCCGTTGCCGGCAACGGCCAATTCTGTTATTGCCAATAATGATGAAGATATCAGCTATGGCGCAGCAATAAGCGGCAACCTTTTTGCGAACGACAGGGACCCAAAAAATTATTCTTTCAGTACCACACTATTCAGTTATGATACTAATGGCGATGGCGTGCCAGATATTACAACATTGCCGGGCACTGCAACAGTTGCAGGTGTTGATATTTTTGGGAATGCAGTTACCAATGCCGGCATATTGTCTGTAAGCCCGTCAGGTGGCACTATACATTTACACCTGCTGCAGGCTTTGTGGGAAGTGTCGATGCTTCTTATATAATCACCAATACAGCAGGTGCTGTATCAACCGCAGGCATTCATATTGAAGTACTGGCAGATATTAATGGCACTCAAAATGATCCGCCATTTGCAGGTGATGACTTTGGATATACTACTGTAAACCAACCGGTAACAGGTTCATTCATCAGTAATGACCGTGATAATAACAATGATTCTCTTTCATATAATGGGGTGACCATTGACGTGGCAGGATGCAGCTAATGCTATTGGCAGTGCAATAGCTACAGTGCAGGGAGGAACAGTTCAATTCTATTCAAACGGCACTTATAAATATACACCTCCTGTAGATTACATGGGGCCTGATTATGTTACTTACAATATTTGTGATGTTACAGACATATTCGCCACAGCCATTGTGTGCAAACGCTATTATTCATTTCCTTATTGCACCGGGAATCAATATCAGTGGTAAAGTATGGGATGATGGCAATGGTAATGTAATACCTCAAATGGCTTTTGAAAATGTAACTAATGCACGGGGAACATTGTATGTAAACCTGGTGGATGCATTGGGTTATGTAGTGGCAACAGCAGCCGTGGCCAATGATGGTACATACAGTTTCGCTGATGTCCCACCGGGAATGATTTATTCATTAGTCTTGTCAACTATTAATGGTATTGCTGGCACACCGGCTCCAGCAGCTTCACTGCCGTCCGGATGGGTGAACACCGGTGAAACAAGAAATGGCACAATTGATTATGGCTCATGCAGGAGTAATTGATAACAGGACATATGGTTTTGCAAATGTAGTAAATTATGATTTTGGTATTGAACAATTACCAACCTCTGTTCCTTTCTATGTAAATATTATCAGCCAACACTTGGTCAAATGTTAACATTAAATGGTAGCGGCAATCCTCCAGTACTAAGTGGCAAAGATGCTGAAGATTGTGCAGCTGGATGTACACTCGATGTAAGAAACGTGGTGATTGATGTGGTACCAAACAATGCCGATCTCTTATTATAATGGAGTGTTGGTAACTGCAGGACAAATGATCATCAACTTTAATCCTGACCTGTTACAAATAAAATTTACCACTGCAACCTTAGGTTCAAAATCAACAGAGTTCTATTATTCATTTGTTGATTCTGCAGGTAAAAAAGATCCAATAACAGCCGTGTATTCATTAAACTGGTTAACGTTATTACCGGTAAAAGGCCTTGAACTCACCGCATTAAAACCAGGCAAAAATGTAATGCTAAGCTGGAAAACTATTAACAGAAATGAATTCAACTCACTTTGAAATTGAACGCAGCATTGACGGAAGAAACTATGTAAAAGTTGGTGCCAATGTAGCTGCCGCAGGCAACAGCGATGGTGAAAAACAATACCAACTGCAGCGATGATGTAAGCGGATTGAATTCACCTGTTGTGTATTACAGGGTGAAACTTTTAGATACGAATGGCAAGTATGCATACAGTAATGTGAGCACTGTGAAACTACCTGAAAATGGTGCTGTTATTAAAGTAGTGCCAAATCCATTTATATCAGAGATCACCGTTACTGTTTCTGTTGAACAAAAGTGCTTCGTTTGGAATAAGGATGATGGATATGGGTGGAAGAACCATTTCAAACAACACACAAAAAATATCAAGGGAAATACCAACAGTTACATTACAGAAACCTGAACAACCTACAAGAGGTATGTACCTGGTTGAAGTTACTGACATTGAAACAGGCAAAAAACAGTATTTAAAGTAGAAAAAGCTTATTAATAGAATAAGTTCATTATTAAACCAAAACGAAAGAAAACATAAAATGAAAAAGAAATTTTTATTGATATGCATTGGCTGCCTGTGCCACTGCAAATATTTTTTCCCAATCGCTGTTTACTTATGGCAATACCGAAGTAAGCAAAGATGAATTCATGAGGGCATTTAATAAAAACATCAGCCGCTGATGAAAACAAAGAACAGTCACTGAAAGAATACCTGCAGCTGTACTGCACGTTCAAACAAAAAGTGGCAGCTGCAAAAGAAATGAAATTAGATACGGCAGCTCAGTTAAAATATGATATGATGAATTTCCGCAACAGGCTGGAAAATGATTACACACCTGGAATAAAAGAAATACTTGCAAAAACCGGTTACAAAAAAAACACAGCAGTGATGGATGAAATGCTTTACCTGTATGCAGACAGTGCGGCTTATTCTCAAAGAAACCGCAAGTAGCCTATTGCTAAAGAAACCATTTTTACATTGGGCAACACCGGTAAAAGGAAGTGAATGGCTTGCGTTTTGCAAAAGAATACAAACTGAATAAGGATTTGTACAAAGGTGAAAGCAACAATCGAATTGCTGGAAAAATTTATCAACACAACTGCCACCAATTATTACCGTAAACACCTGGAAGAATACAATGCCAGATTTTAAATACGAAATGCAGGAATTTAAAGAAGGCAATTTGTTGTTTGAGATAATGGGCAAAAAAGTATGGAATAAATCATCTAGCGACCAGGCCTGCTTTAAAGCAATTTTACGAAGCAAACAAAGATAATTTTGTATGGAATGAAAGCGCTGATGTAATATTGATAAATGCAAAAAGTTATGCCTATGCAGATTATGCTTTTGAAAATATGAAGAATGGAATAAGCTGGAAACAGATTGCAGAACAAAGTGAAGGCATGATACAGGGCGATTCATCAAGATATGAATTATCGCAATTGCCAATTAAACCAGGAGCAAATTAATAGAAGGCACCATATTGGAAATTGTAAAAAACAATGCAGACAAGGTGCCAGTTTTGTAAAGCTTATAAAATTTATCCTGCTAGTATACAGCGTAGTTTTGAAGAAGCAAAAAGCCTTGTGATAAATGAATACCAGAAACAACTGGAAGAAAACTGGATGAAAGAAGTGGTGGCCAAATACCCGGTGAAAATAATATGCCGGTGTATTTCAGTCATTATTAAAGTAATAGATTTTTGAAGGTTATTGCAGAGCCGTCCTTAGGGATGGCTTTTTTTATGTGCCGGTTTTTCATTTTTGCCTGAACAGGCTCATGAAATTTTTACCAAAAAAATTAAAATATGGTAACATTGTATCTTAAAAGAAAGATCACTGTTTTACTGATGGTGATCTTTTGCAGCATAAAAACAAATGCCATGAATTTAAAAAATGCAAGCGTACTGGTAGTGGATGATGATACGGATGTGCTCACCGCCGTAAAGATGCTGTTGAAAACAGAAGTAAAAGATGTTACTACTGAAAAAAATCCCGAAAACATCCGTGCCTTATTTGCCGAAAAGAAATTTGACCTTATGCTGCTGGATATGAATTTCAACAGCAGCATCAACACCGGCAACGAAGGCATCTTCTGGCTAAAGAAAGTAAAAGAAATAAACAAAGACATGGCAGTGATCATGATCACTGCTTATGGCGATATTGACCTTGCCGTACGTTCCGTAAAAGAAGGCGCCACCGATTTTATTGTAAAGCCCTGGCACAATGAAAGATTGGTAAGCACCATTACAGAAATATTAAAAAAGAAATCTGGCGGCGGTGCTTCGCTTCATTAAAGCAGCTACCGATTCTGTTATCGGCACACAACTGCTGGGCAACAGTGAAACGATGCAGGAAATTTTTTACAAGATCGAAAAGATTGGCCCTACAGATGCCAATGTTTTAATTCTTGGTGAAAACGGCACCGGTAAAGAATTGGTGGCGCAGGCCATTCATCAAAAATCATGTAAGGGCTAAAAATGCTTTTGTAAAAGTGGATGTAGGTGCATTGACAGAATCATTATTTGAAAGTGAATTGTTTGGCCATAAAAAAGGCGCTTTTACCGATGCAAGGGAAGACCGTGCCGGCCGTTTTGAAGCAGCCAATGGCGGCAGTTTGTTTTTAGATGAGATCGGGAACATCTCCCTTCAACAACAGGCAAAATTATTATCAGTATTACAGAACCGTAAAATAATGCGGCTTGGCAGTAATGAATTAATACCAATTGATATCCGCCTTGTGTGTGCCACCAACCTACCATTACATGAACTGGCTAATGAAAGCAAATTCAGGAAAGATCTCGTCTACCGTATCAACACTGTTGAAATAACATTGCCGCCGCTAAGGAAAAGAAAAGAAGATATTATAATGCTGGCAAATCATTTTGCAAAAATATATGCAGATAAATATATAAAACCTGTTCCCGAATTTGATGCCGCCTGTAAAGAGAAATTATTACAATATCATTTTCCCGGCAATGTGAGAGAATTACAATATTGTATTGAGAGGGCTGTTATCATGAGCGAAGGCGAAGAATTAAAAGCCAGTGATATTATTTTTTCTCCTCTTGAATCTGCAAAAGACATAACAGAAGAAGAAGGTGATATGAAACTAAGCAACCTTGAAAAAAATACCATATTAAAAGTAATAGAAAAACATGGTGGAAATATTTCAAGGGCAGCAAAAGAATTAGGTATTACACGTACAGCATTATACAGGAGATTGAGTAAGTATGAAATTTAAACCCCCTCCGCCCCCTAAAGAGGGAACCAAGCAAGATTTAAAAAATTTAAAGAGCTTACTGAGAAAGTTAGAGTAGTTGATACTTGTTTAATAAAGAACAACTGTTGATGTGGAAGATAAAATATTCATGAAAGATATGAAGTACCGTACTTCTCCTAAAGGAGAAGGATAAGAGACTGCATGCCGGTAGGCAGGGATGAGGTGTTAAATGAAGAAGACATAATTTTTATTACAGGCTATGAAATTTAAACGTTTTGAAATAGCGCTTTCAGTAAGGATTGCCCTGCTGCTTTTAGTTTTAAGTGGTGTGGCTTTCCTTTTAACGCATGGGTATCCTGCTATTGGCGCAATATGTATTTTGATTACTGTTTTCCAGGTAATTGATCTTTTTAAGTTCACCAATAAAAGCAACGAAGAACTGCAGCAGTTTGTAGAAAGTGTGCATTACCGTGATTTCTCCAGGAGGTTTGATGAGAAGAATGCCTCCACTGCCTTGCTGCCCATGCGTAAAGGCTTTAATGAAATCAACACCACTTTTAAAAGCATCACCAAGGAAAAAGAAACACAATATGTTTACCTGCAAAAAATATTGGAGCTGGTGGATACAGGCATCCTTTCTTATGAACATGCCACCGGCGAAGTAATGTGGATGAATGAAGCATTAAAACAAATGCTGCAGGTGCCTTACATCAAAACAATACAGGCATTGCAGCGCAGCAATGAAGTGATGTATGAATGAAATTATTGCTGTAATGCCGGGTGAAAAAAAGTAGTAACGCTGAAAGGAGACAAATCATCAGTAAAAGTATTGTTGAGTGCCACTGCTTTTCAAACAGATGACAAAAAATACAAGCTCATTGCTTTTCAAAATATCAATGAAGCATTGGAAGAAACAGAATCAAAAGCATGGGCAAAACTGCTGAATGTAATGACGCATGAGATCATGAATTCTGTTGCACCCTATTTCTTCCCTTGCAGATACTTTAAAAAACAGGCTGCAGGCTGCCGTTAGCGACCTTGAAAAAAGCGGCCCGGTGGATGACCTTGAAGTTGGTATCGAAACCATCAAGCGCCGCAGCGAAGGCTTATTAAAATTTGCTGAAACCTACCGCAATCTTAACAAGATCACCAAACTTTCTCTTGAGCAGGTGTATGTACGTGACCTTTTTGAAACACTGCACAACCTGATGGAGCCAACTTTTGAAAAGAAAAACATTGAACTGGAAATTATTTTAAAAGATCCCGACCTGATGGTGCAGGCTGATATTAACCTGATTGAACAGGTACTTATCAATCTTGTAGTAAATGCTGCCGAAGCTGTTAAAGACAGGCCGGAACCAAGGATACAATTATCTGCCTACATCACTCCTAATAATAAAATAGTGATTAAAATTGCCGACAATGGTGTTGGTATGCCGGAAGAATTATTGGAGAAAATATTCATCCCATTCTTCAGTACAAGAAAAACAGGTAGCGGTATTGGGCTAAGTTTGTGTAAACAGATAATGATGCTGCATAAAGGAACCATACAGGTGCAAAGCAAAGAAGGAGAAGGCACTGCGTTTTTGTTGCAGTTTTAATAAACAATTTGATGAAATTATAGGCAAGCCATTGCCTGATAAAACTATGCCAGCCGAAATGGAATAAATTTTACTTCCCCATCCACTTTTTAAAATCAGTAACCTTTTCCCGGCTTACCAATGCTTCTTTATCCACTTCGGGTTTTAATCCCAGTATCAGGCGGTTGCCAAAATAATCATCAATTTTTGCAATGCTGTTTACTGATACATAAAAGGAACGGCTGATTCGGAAATACATTTTGGGGTCAAGCATTTCCTCCAGTTCATCCATGGTATAATCCACCACAAATTTTTTATTATCCGTTGTTTTAAAAAAATTCAACCGGCCATCGCTGTAGAAATAAGCAATTTCACCTGTTTCTACAGAAACCAATTTTTGTCCCAGTTTTACTAAAAACCGTTTGCGGAATTCTTTGGGCTGCAATTTTTGCTGCAATTCTTTTACCAAGCTGTCAATATTTACATCGGCATTTGTTTTTAGTTTTTGAAATTTATTTAGGGCTGCCTGCAATTCATCTTTTTGTATGGGCTTTAATAAATAATCAACGCTGTTTACTTTAAATGCCTTTAATGCAAACTCATCATATGATGTGGTGAAGATGACAGGGCTTTTTACTTCAGTGAGGTTGAATATTTCAAAACTCTGCCCATCGGCCAGTTCAATATCCATCAGTATCAAATCGGGTTGCGGATTTGCCATCAACCATTCTACAGTTGATTTAATACTATCGGCAGTGCCAACTACTTCGGCAGTGGCATCAACTGCTGCCAATGTTTTCTGCAGTTTTTTTACTGCCAGTTCTTCGTCTTCTACAATCAGTATTTTCATAATGCTTACTTTTTTGTAATTCCCTTACAAATTACTTTGTTTTTATTATTTGAAGAATTAGAATAGCCCTAAAACGGGAATGCCAGGGTATGAATTGAGGAAAATGCTGTATGAATTGTAATGTAAGAAGTCTGTTTAAGTTTGAAAAACCAGTTACCTATAAAACAAAAACGATAACTGTTTATTGCAACAGTTATCGTTTCAATTCTGTTAATCAATTTTACGCCAGGTTTATTCCAAAGCTTGCCATTAAAGCAACCATTTGTCCAATTGCATCTTCCGTTGGCGGCCCTGCTACTTCGGGTATTTCAGTTCCTTCATAAGGCATGGAAATCATTTTAAAGAACTCCCCAAAATTGGCTGGGGTTGTTACAAACAATGCCTTTACACATGGAGATGTAATAGTGAAATGATGGGGAATGTTTTTCGGCAGGAATACTGAATCACCGGGCTTCGCCTGTATGATATCATCGCCACAGAAAAAAGTAACCTCGCCTTCTTTTACAAAAATAAATTCATCTTCCACTGTATGCACATGCCGTGGAGGTTCGGAGCCGGGAAGGAATTCAAATTCGGCAATAAATAAACTGTTGTTGGTTTGTTCGGCAGATACCAGTATGTTAATAATAGCGCCGGGATAAGCCCTGCGGTTTTCTGCTGTTGCTGTGTTTGTTGAAATTGTTGTCATGATGTTTATAATTTTTATACAAAGCAATAAACATTAACATGGCTTGCAAATGGCAACAGGCATGAATTGAGGAATTGATAAGATGAATTGAAGAAAAGAAATGCTGTGAATGAAACGACTGATAAAAATCAGGCTTTGTTGAGTACTTCCAGCAAAGGCAGTATAACTATAAATTCTGCAGCTGTTTCTTTTATCACGACATCGGGCTGTTCAAGCAAACGAAATTTTTCTTTGATATTGTTAAGGCCAATCTTAGAGGAATCAACCGTAATAGTTTTCTTTTGCAAATTATTTTTAACAACAAGCCAGTCATCTTCCTGTGTAGCTGATTTCAATAACCAATGGGCTTTCTTTAAGTACATTGTTGTGCTTTACGGCATTTTCCACCAGTAACTGTAAGGTAAGCGGCGGCAATAAATAATTTTCTGCGTTCTCGTCAATATTCAATTTCATTTCAATGCCGTTGCCATATCTTGTCTTCAGCAAATGATAATAGGATTGAATAAATTTTAGTTCCGTTGAAAGTGAAACCAATTCCTCTTCATTATTTCGGAGCAGGTAACGATATACATTGCTCATTTCATCAATAAACTGTCCGGCCCTTTCTTTGTCTTCATGTATCAGTGATGATAAGGTATTGATGCTGTTGAAAAGAAAATGAGGGCTTACCTGGTTCTTCAAACTTTCAAACTGTGTCTGCAGGTTGGCTTTTTTCAACTGCTCTGCTTCCTGTATATTTTCCTTCCATTTGCTGAAAGTATAAATACCTTCATTAAAAGCCATGCCAATAATATCTGCAACAAAGCCAACAAGTATCGCCCATTTCCAGCCGCCTTCCTGCACTTCAGCAGGGAAATGTATTTGCTTATAAAGTAAAAAAAGAAGAATTAAAAAAACAGGTGTAATAGGCAATATCAAAAAACTCCAAGTAAAGATGCGCCGGTATGTTTGCTCATACTCCGGGTATTTGTTCCGCATTTTGTTGCCCAATACTATCTGTAGTTGTGATAAAAGAAAAGTGGCAACCAATGTAATGACGGTAGCAAACGCAAATACTTTAATGCCGCTGTAATAGGCTGCACCGAAATAAACATAGTTAAGCATGATACACAACCGAAGGCACTAATAAAATAGTGAGCAGAATAAATGCCGGTTTGTTTTTCTCTTTAGTCATTGGTGCCTGAATGTGATTTTGTTGATGTATTGAAGCGGTAGCGTTACTATAAATTCAGTTTCTGTTTCGGTAACTGAAAAGCCGTCCAGGTTTTGCAAATCAAATTTAGCTGCCAAGGCTTTTAAGGCCCACAGCATGGTTATGTATTGACTTTTGTTTCTTCTGTAAATTATTTTTTACAATCAGTGTATTATTATTATCAGTCGCTATACAGATTTGCAGGGGCTGTTCTTTACCCGTTGTATTATGTTTAATGGCATTATCCAGCAGCAGTTGCAGAGTAAGTGGGGGCAATGTATAACTGTTATATTTTTCATCGGCTTCAATCTGCACATAGATACTGTTACCATATCTTGTTTTTAAAAGCTCGATAATACGAATGTATAAACACCAGCTCCTGCTGAAGCGTTACCCATTCCTGATGATTACTGCGTAGCATATAGCGATAGACCCTGCTCATATCATTTAAGAAATCATCCGCCTTATCAGCGTCTTCAGCAACCAATGCAGAAAGTGAACTAAGTGTGTTGAATAAAAAATGAGGGTTTACCTGCGACTTTAAGCTGTCAAACTGTTGCTGCAGATGTTCTTTTTTTAATCTTTCAGTTTCAACCAGTGTTTCCCTGTACTTGCCAAAAGTGTAAAATGCCTCATGTATGGAACTTGAAACAATATTGAAAATAATGCCCACCAATAAAAAAGTAATTACTAAATTTTGTGTAACGGTATAAGCTCAATACCGGGATAAACTGGTAATCCATGATGCATGCCAGCAGAAAAATGCAGGTAGTAATAATGGTAGCTGTTAAACAGAATAAAAATCTTTTAGCAGTTTCTTTATAACTGGGGTAGCGTTTACGAAAGAACACATTTACAATTACAAGGCAATTTTGCAGCAGTACAGTAATTACCAGCCCTGCAAGTGTACTCATAAGAAAAAGCTTCCATTCTGTAAAATAACGATGGCCATACATTACCAGGTTTAGAATAATAACCGCAGGGATAAAAGTAGCTGCAAAAAGCAGTATCTCCTTTTTTGTTCCAAAATTTGTTTTTAATAATGCAGCCATTTGTTTTTATTGCTGCATAAATTTAGCTATTGGCATTTAGAAGAATATATGCAAAAGCAACCGGTAGCCAAAATGGTGCATGAATTGAGGAAAAGGCTGTATGAATTGTGCCCTGATTATAGCAGGGTACAACAAAATAATTTTTGCTTGCATGATGCGGTATTTTAAATTTAAAACGACTTAGTATTGAATAGGGCAAGGCCTGTCAGGGTCATGCTCCAGCAGCAGATGAAAAAAAGCATATTCAGTAGCTATATTGGCAGGAAATAATTCCTTTCCATTCAACCGTTCTTTTAAAACAATCATTTCTTTGTTATGTACGGTTGGTTCAAAAATATACCTGCCTGTGTTAGCTGAATGTATTAATTCTAAAATGGTATTGCTGTTTTGCACCCCTGCTGCCATCTGGCGGAGTTCGGTAATGCTGGCTGCGGAAGGAGGCAAAGCATCTTTTGGAAGCCCTTTTAATAAACGGCCTGTTATCTCCATTATACACTGTTGTGTTTTGGTTAGTTGGGCCAGCATATCATCCATTTGTTTTCCTTCTCCTGATTTACTGCTTACAATTATGGTTCTCCTTGAAGGATTGTAGTTTACTATATCCCCTTGGGGTGTGAGCAAAACATTTTTTTTTATTTTCTTACCCTTGTATCAGAGAAAATGATAAGAGGTATCTGTTACCTGTGCTGATATAGTAATGGCACAAAGTGAAAAGAGTGTTAGTAAAATGATTTTTTCATGGTGGTTATTTTACTTCGGTAACAATATGATAAAGAAAATCAGGTAAAAGAAAATCTGAATTAAAAATGGCTGTAACTGAATTTGCATAATTGCCGGTATTGCGGATGCGTATTTCAAGCGGCCTGCCGGTAGCAACATTTTTTGCAGTGATGGTGTATTTTCCAACAGGCACATCATCTATGCCGTATTCGCCGCCGCCAACATCCAATAATCTTTTTTTAATCACTACACCGGCACTGCCATCTATCAATGTCCCATCCGGCGTAAGCGTCAGTTCCACATCGGCCATATTTATAAAAGACAATAATTCGCTATAGGCTTTAACGGGAGAGCCATAATAACCACCATCGGGTTTTGCGCCGCTTATTTTCCAGGTAAAATTTCTTACAGCTCCGTCATATCCTGCAAAGGCGTTTGGATTATCGGGATGCAAATCAAATTTGTATTTCTTTCCCAAAAACTCTTTTTCAATTTGTACCGATGCCTTCCAACTGCCAATAGGAACAGGAACGGAATATTCGCCTTTTGCATTGGTGGTGGCATATACATAAGAGGCATAAAGAATGGTATTTTCAATTACAACCTTTGCATTGGCAATGGGTGTGCCATCTGCATTGGTTACTTTACCTTTTACGATACCTTTTCCTGATTCAGTATTATTGGCTAACACATCATTTTATTTACTGCAACCAATGTGGTTGCTACTGTTTGTGCTGCTATTAACAGCATTATTATTTTTTTATTGTTTTGTTTTTTTGCCGGGAAATGCCGCGGTTTATTATTTTATTTCGTTAACCCATGTTTGTATAAAATCCCTTGATGCTTCTATCACATCTTTTCCTGCCCTATATGCCATCTTCCAGCGACAACCTTTTTCATACGCACGGTTTATAAATATTCTCTTGCCATTTTTTACTGGAAGTGCTGCTGCAAAATCAATACTCTTTTGTTTCTTCCATAAAATGCAGCAGTTGTTTTTTTACATACAACATTTGATTAGCCGGATATTTTGTCTCCCATTCTTTTAATTTCATCGCTCGTGACTTTCCTGAAATTTTTTCATCAGCCCCTGATAATTTTTTTCGTATTCAGCAAGTTGTTTGTTTTTGGGGTCTTTTACTTCTTTCAGTTGTTTTACCTGTTCGGCCAGAGCATCTTCAAATATTTTCTTTGTATCGGGTGTTGCCGTTTTTAAAACTTTTTCCATACTGGCTACCGCTTCTTCAGCGCTTACAATGGTTTGTTTGCGGTTTTCCGCCGGTGTTATAATAACATGCAGCGAAGGCTTATTGCTGTTTTTTATCGCATTGTATTCTGCTATAAATGCAGGGCTGGCCGTTTGCTTTTTTGTATAAACCAGCAAGCTTGTAACAATACCGGCACGGTTGCCGGTGGTAATGTTTTTAATATTCGTTACCCCGTGAGCATTCAGGTAACCACTCAAAATACTATTGGTGATTTTTTTGTCTGCCTCTGTTTTAGAAATACCTAACTGCTTTAAAAAGTCATCTGCCATTTTATTTACTGTAAAGGAAAAAGAAAAAAGCTTAGCACTGTTATGATAAACATTTGTGCAGAAAACCGCAATGCGGTTTTTGTTTTATTAAATGATTGCTGTTTCATGCTATTTATTTTTTGTTTTTATTTTATAAGCCAAAGATTGTTTATTAAACTGCCGGAGGAAAGCAGCTAATGTTTCAACTGTTGAAAACCTGTCACCAGTTGTATTATTTCTGCCGCTGAGCTGCATTTAGTTTCATAATAGTTTATTGCTGCCTTTGTTATTTCCTTCTTTTAACAGGTACTTAAATAAAAAGCCGCTTCATTATGAAGCGGCTTCACCATTATTCTTTTTCACCTTCTTATCGTTTTATAAACTCCACACTTCTGTTTGCCATTTTCCCTTCCTTCGTTTTATTATCAGCAACGGGTTCTGTTTCGCCTTTGCCATCTGTTTCAATATTAACTGCATCAATACCAAATCCGTTTACTAATAAAACTTTTTCTGCCGCTGCCCTTTTTTTTGACAATTCCATATTGGTTTTGTCATCGCCGTCGCTGCTGGTATGCCCAATCACTTTTATTTTAACCGTTGGGTTTTCTTTAAGCACACCAGCAATTTCTTTTACCACTCCATACGACTCCGGTTTTATACTTGCCGAGTTCATATCAAACAGAAATTCCTGTAGTGGAAAATTTGCCTTCTTCAATCAGTTTATGCCTGGTATCGGGTAAGATCCGGTTGCTGTTTTTATATTGCTGATATAAATGCCGTACTGTTCTTCTTTGTAATTGGTTTGCCCTACTTTAAAAAACAACTGTTCCATTTTATAAGAAGTGTCAATCCCTTTTGCCACATCAAATATTTTTGTTTCATTAATCCACATCCTGAAACGTTGCTTTTGCACTTGTATGGCAATGTGTACGGGATTACCATAATATTTTTCCAGGTCACTATAATTTTTAGGTTCGCTTTTAAAATATTTTGCTGCTTCTTTAAAAGATTCCACCAGCACACGGCTGTTGCTTCTTTCCTCCGGATAAATAGTTGCCACAACAGCAGCATGCTTGTTATATTCTTTCAAAAAGATATTATCAGTCCCAGGCTCGCCATTTGTTGCAAAAAAACCAGTAGAGAAAGTGGGATACATCCAGCCATTATTTTTTAATTGCAGGATAACATCAAACTCAGCTGTATAATTTTCTGTAAACTCTTTTGTATTACTGGTAAGGTAAATGAATGGATTATGCAACCGCAGCCATTTGCCAGAAAAGTTTTCCAGGCTCACCACTTCACCGCTGCCATTGGTGTTCCAGCCGGTTGGTAATTCTGCAACTGCTTCCTGAGCAAAATCTTCCGCATATAAAATCTTTTCGCCAGGAATGAAATCGTATTTGGAAAAATTTTTTATTCTATCTTCTTTTTTTTCCGGTTCAGTTTCCATGCCAGTAGATGAAGGAGCGCTCGTGTTTTTGCCTTCCACTTCATCCAGGGTTTTGTCAATTGCTTTATCAACTTTATTATCCACACGTTGGATTGCCTTTTGGGTTACTTTATTTTTTACCTTGTTTATAAAACTACCAACCTGTGCATTGCTGGCAGCAGGAACTACTGCCAGTAAGAAAATTAAAATATACTTATTCATTGCCTTTTTTTTTAAATTGAATATTTGTGTTTTAAAACTGGTGCAAGGTATTTTTCAATACGAGGCAGGGCAATGCTTCACTGCATGAATTGCGGCAACAAGCGAATGAAATGTATTTTAACAGCTGAACTAAAAAAGTGCCGGCTAATGCCAGCACAGGTAATTATATGAAAGAAAATTAATGGCGGGCTATATCACAAAAAGGATTTGGAAAATAAAAATGGGCAAACCGATTTTCGGTTTGCCCATTTTTGTGCCCAGGACTGGATTCGAACCAGCACATCCTTGCGAACGCTGCGACCTGAACACAGTGCGTCTACCAATTTCGCCACCTGGGCAGGTAAAAGTTGAAAGTCTAACGTTTAAAGTTTCAGGTTGTTAACTTTTAACGGGTGGCAAATATAATAAAGGTCTGCCAACTTTAAACTTTGAACATTTAAACTTTAAACGTTTTTTATACACTCACATTAAAATCCCTCAATGCATCATTCAAACTTGTTTTTAGATCGGTGCTGGGCTTACGTTGGCCAATGATCAATGCACAGCTTACGCCATATTCACCGGCAGGAAATTTTTTATTGTAAGTACCCGGTATTACCACGCTTCTTGCAGGTACCCGTCCTTTATATTCCACCGGTTCACTACCGCTCACATCTATAATTTTTGTTGATTGCGTTAATACAACATTAGCACCCAATACAGCTTCCTTTTCCACTCTCACGCCTTCCACCACAATACAACGGCTGCCGATAAAAGCACCATCTTCAATAATTACCGGTGCTGCCTGCAATGGCTCCAATACACCGCCAATACCTACACCACCGCTCAGGTGTACGCCTTTTCCTATCTGGGCACAACTTCCTACAGTTGCCCATGTATCCACCATGGTGCCCTCATCCACATAAGCGCCGATATTTACATAGCTTGGCATCAGTACCACGTTCTTTGCTAAGTAAGCGCCATAGCGTGCCACCGCATGAGGCACTGCCCTAACTCCCAGTGCAGCGTAGCCGCTTTTCAATTTCATCTTATCATAAAATTCAAAAGGCTCCAGCGTATAGGTTTGCATCTGCTGAATGGCAAAGTACATGAGTATGCCCTGCTTTACCCATTCGTTTACTTCCCATCCTGCATCGGTTGGTGAAGCTGTACGCAACCTGCCTTTATCCACTTCTTCAATTAACTTCTTTACTGCTTCCGAATAGGTATTTTCCTTTAGTAATTCCCTGTTGGCCCAGGCTGCCTGTATCAATGATCTGAGTTCGCTCATTTGTATTTTATTTTTTGCAAAAGTAAACACCTGAGCCTGTAAACAAGAACATACCGGCAAGTAAATTTTCGCTTCCGGTATTTCGTAAGAAAGTATTGTGATGCTTTCATTTCTATATCTTGCAGCTGCAACAATATTTCCGCAGCATGGTTATTGGCTACGACGGCAAAAGGGCATATCAAAACAAAACAGGGCTGGGTAATTATATCCGGTCCCTGCTGCCGGTGCTAGCAGAATATTATCCTAATGAAAAGTATGTGCTGTTTGCACCAGAACAAACCGATCTTTTTGATACATCAACGATTCAACAAGCTGATGCTGTTTTCCCCGACAAAGAGTTTTACAAAAAATTTCAGGCTTTATGGCGCCGGTATGGAATGGTGAAAGCTATAAAAGATTATGGCGTTGATATTTATCATGGCGTAAGTAATGAACTGCCCAATGGCATCGGTAAAGCAGGAGTGAAAACTGTTGTAACCGTTCATGACATTATTTTTGAACGCTTTCCTGAAACCTACAATTTTGACGAACGCTATGTACACCGCTGGAAAATAAAATACGCCTGTCGTGTGGCTGATGCTGTGGTGGCCATCAGCGAACAAACAAAAAATGATCTGGTCGGGTTTTATAAAGTACCTGCCGAAAAGATCACTGTAGTGTATCAAAGCTGCAATCCCATTTTTCAACGCACAGTAAGTAAAGAAGAAAAAAAAGAAGTAAAAAAAATATACAACCTGCCCGATAAATATTTCTTATTTGTAAGTTCCATAGCTCCCAGAAAAAACCTGATCGCCATTTGCAAGGCAATGGTAAAATTGAAAGGGCAATTACAAATACCATTAGTTGTAATTGGCAATGGGAAAAAAGAAAAACAGGAAGCAAAGGATCTGATGGCGGCTAATAACCTTGAACATTTACTTATCCTGCTGAATGAAATGCCACAAAGTAAAGATGCAAGGTTTACCACTGCAGTAGATTTTCCTGCCATATACCAACAAGGCATTGCCCTTATTTACCCATCTATATTTGAAGGATTTGGTGCACCATTACTGGAAGCATTGTGGAGTGGATTGCCTGTTATCAGCAGCAATGCAAGCTGTCTTCCTGAAGTAGGTGGTGATGCTGCATTATATTTTGAACCACATAATACCAATACGCTTGCCCAACACATGATGAATGTTGCCACTGACGGGCAGATAACTGCTGCAATGATTGCAAAAGGAAAACTGCAGGCTGATAAATTTTCGAAAGAGAACTATGCTAAAAGTATGATGGCTGTGTACAACAAAGTACTGGCCAAATAACCGCTTACAACAATGTAAGGCCAATGCCTAATTGAATACTTTGATTTTTCCATTGGTCCTTGTTATCAATATCATTGATATTGCTAAGGCCAACAGCATAGCGGCCATATAATCTTATACCTGAAAGTTTCAGTTGCAATCCACCCAATAAACTAAAATCGCCCTTTTTAAATGCTTCCTTTCCATTTTCAAGCAAATTCTGGTTTTGGCCCATTAATATACCATACTGTGCACCTCCCTGTAATGAAATACCTTTTGAAACATTATAATTCAAAAGAAGAGGAATGCTGAGGTAATTCAATTTTATTTTTGAGAACTTATCGTAGTTAAGTTTATACAGATCGCTGAACCTATCAGAAGTGTCATTGCTTACCTGGTTAAAAAGCACTTCCGGCTGTATGCTCCATTTTTTTCCAAGTTTTATATCTGCATACACACCAGCGCTGTAACCATAGGTAAACTGGTCTTTAAATGATTGGCCCTGCAGTTTATTGATATTGGTTCCCACTTTTACACCCACACCAAAACCTTGTGCATTTGAAAAAGAAAAAAAGAATAAAGCAAGTACGGCTGATAAGATGAATGATTTCATAAATAAAGATTTTGACATTGTATAAACCAATCCATGTGCCAACGACTTTTTAAAAGTAATAATCTTTTGTTAAGTGAAACACTAAAAAGAATAACCAACAGACAAAGTAAACGTTTGTGTAAACCTTTTTTCATCAGTTTTAGGAAGGTAATAATCCAAATATAATTGTGGAAGTATTGTAAAATTGCCAATAGCATAATTAAAATCCAGGCTTGCGCCAATTGATTGGGCCTCAAAACTATTTTTATCGCCAAGCCTTGGTATCCGTCTTCTGCGTTTAAGAAATCTTACGAGGTTTTGGCCGAGTGTATGAGAAACACTTTCTGTTGAGTCAGAACCAAAATTCATTAACAGGGATGGCGTAAAACCCAGCTCATCTTCTTTTCCAAAAATGTGTTGCCATTTAAAATCGTGGCCAACAGATGCCATAAATGAAAATGCTTTTAAATGATAGGTTCCGGTATCTGTGTATGTATTTCCAGTTAGCTGTATAGTAAATTTATTTATCTCGGTATAATTTCCTGTTGAGTATCCCAAAGCAATACCGGGCTGCAGCCAATGCCTGGTATAAGAAGTATATAAATAAAAATCGTTCTGTAGCGGAGAAGAATAGGGAGAATATTTATCGCTGATAAAATACCTTGAATAAGAAACACCAAAAGCCCATTTCTGATTATTTACAAGATCATAAGCAGGTGTAAAGGAATATTGCGTAGCACCAAAACCTTTTGCGCCCCGGTTTAATAAACTGGCACCGGCAGATATACTAAAACCACTTTTATGAAAATATCCAACAGAAGGGTTGTACACTAAAGTGGAGGTGGTAGCTTGTTTAGCATTGAGTGTATTATTATGCAGGCTGAAAAGGCGGTTATTAACTCCCAAAGAAACCAAGGTATAACTGGTGGAAATACCGGCAGAATCCAACAACAGTAAAAGATCATTTAATACAGCAGCAGAATCAAATGCCGGTGCATTGTTCACACTTGTATCCTGTGCAACTGTTTTGCTGTTGATGATAAAAAAGAACAGCATGAAAAGGAAAAATTTCCGCATGGCAGGTTTAGATAAGCTGTCGCTATTAAAGACCCGATTAAAAATTGAAAGTTTAACGACTGCAAAAGTAGCTGTATAAATATTTAAAACCTTTATCCAAAAACATTAAAAATGCGTTTTTGTGAGTTGCCGATAAGCAGCAGCGTTAGCCTTATTACAGCACCAAAGCAAATTAAATGAACAACAGAAGGTGAAATACCTTACTTTTGCGGCGATTTTAATTATTAACTGGTATTGCATGAGGTGCACCAGGCTGTTGAATGAGATAGTTTTATTTTCTCTCACCGGGCTTTTAATCAGCATAACAACAGGCGCACAGAGCATTTCATGTAAACACAAAAATTTTTGTACATGAATGCATTTGAGGCCCTTGGCCTGAACGAACAATTATTACAAGCCATTACCGATTTAGGATTTGAAACACCCACTCCCATACAGGAGCAGGCTATTCCTGTTTTGTTATCTGGCACCACAGATTTTGTTGGGCTTGCACAAACAGGCACCGGCAAAACAGCAGCCTTTGGTATGCCGCTTCTTCAGTTAATGAACAAAGCAGAGCGTCATCCACAAGCATTGATAGTATGCCCAACAAGGGAGCTCTGCTTGCAAATCACCAATGACCTTACCAATTTTGCAAAACACAGCAAAGGGATTTTTAATGAAGCTGTGTATGGTGGTGCATCTATCACCATGCAGATAAGAAACCTGAGAAAAGGCGTTCAAATTGTAGTGGCAACACCCGGAAGGCTGATCGATCTTATTGAAAGAAAAGCAATCGACCTGCAAAAAGTAAAATATGTAGTGCTTGATGAAGCAGATGAAATGCTGAACATGGGTTTCCGGGATGATATTGATTTTGTTTTAAAAAATACCATCAACAGGGAAAGCATCTGGCTATTCAGTGCCACCATGCCACCGGAAGTAAGGGCTATTGCCAAGAACTTTATGGAGAACCCTAAAGAAATTACTGTTGGTAAAAAGAACAGCGGCAATGTAAATATTGACCACCAGTATATTGCTGTGGCTGCCCATCACCGTTATGAAACACTGAAACGCTATATTGATTTCAATCCGGGTATGTATGGTATCATTTTTACCCGTACCAAAGCAGACGCACAGGATATTGCTGAAAAATTAGTGAAAGAAGGGTATGAAATTGAAGCATTGCATGGCGACCTTACGCAACAGCAAAGAGATAAAGTGATGGGGCGGTTCCGTAGCAAAAATTTGCAGTTGCTTATTGCTACTGATGTGGCCGCAAGAGGTATTGATGTGGATGGCATTACCCATGTTATCAATTACGAATTGCCTGATGACATGGAAGTTTATACGCACAGGAGCGGCCGTACAGCCCGTGCAGGTAAAAGCGGTATTTGTATTTCCATCTGTCACAGCAGGGAACTGTTTAAGATCCGTTCACTTGAACGTATGGTGAATGCAAAGTTTAATAAAATGGATGCTCCAAGTGGTAAAGAAGTTTGCCGCAAACAGTTTTTTCATTTTATGGACAAACTGATACAGGCCGATGTATCACATGGTGACTATGAAACTTATTTGCCCGACCTGATGAATAAGTTTGCAGACGTTACTAAAGAAGAAGTATTGCAAAGAGTAGCAGCTTTAGAGTTCAGTCATTTTTTAAAGTATTATGAAAATGCTGAAGACCTGAATTCAAATACAAGAGGGAATTTAATCAAAGCGCCCTGAAATGAATAACCAGCGTGATGGAAGCAGAAGGGAAAGAACCAATATCAACCAAAGGGATAATGGCTACACCCGTTTGTTTATTAACCTCGGCACCAAGGATGGTTTTTACAAAGCCAGTTTTTTACAATTCATCCTGGATGAAAGCAATTTGAGTAAAGAAGTGCTTGGCAGGATTGATATGAAAGAAATGAATAGCTGGGTGGAAATTGACAGGAACGAAGCAGGCAAAATGATAAAAAGCATGGACGGCAAAAAATATAATGGCAGGATGGTGAGGATGAATGAAGCAGACGGTGGCTTTAAAAGGCCAGCAGATGAAGGAAGGCCCAGCAGCAGGCAAAGAACAAGAAAGCCGTATTAAGTAAAAAATAAAAATTTTGTAGAGGGACTGGTTAAACCAGTCCCTTTTTTATTACCCACAGAGCAACTGCTACATAACAATACCGGCCATTGCCAGCCATCATTTACCGGTAAAAAGCATTCCATAAATCAAAATAATTTATCCGTTTTCTGGAATTTTTTGCCGCCGAAAAAAAACAATGCCTACAATTTTGAAGAATTTTCGACAATAAAAATGATCAATTGTACTCATTTTTATCAAAAAGCAGGTAACAGTTAAAAAGCTGTTTTTCAGTAAGTTAATCTTGTATTTATTAGCCGCTTTGTAGTCAATAACACCTATTCATTCTCTTCTGTAAAAAAGTTCCCATTTTTCTACCATGCCACTATTTGGCTTGCCTTTGGGTTTTCTTATATAGCTATCCGTACCGGCTTCAACTAAAAAAGCTCTAAAGGTGGCAAATTAAAAACCGTAATCAACCCCTTTTTATATGAAAATGGATTACTCAAAAAACAGGATACAACAAAAGGCACTGCCTTTGATCCTGGCACTGTTTGCACTTAGTGGCTTTAACGCACACAGGCTCAGTTTAGAAGTTACTCAAAGGTTTACTCCGACAATATTAAAGGCGGCGCTACCATCTTTGGTAATACGCTTACACATATTGTCAATTCAAATGGCAACGCAGATACTGCCAAAATGAATAATAACAGGGCCAATGGCAACAGTACCTATGGCAATGACAACTCTAACATCCGCTTTGTAGATGTTGATGGAAACAGCGGCAATGGTACAGGAACAAGAAATTCTTCTACTGCTGATCTTATCATTACCTGCAGGTACCAACACCATTAAGCTTGCCCGTTTGTACTGGGGTGCCCGTGTTAAGAAAAGTGATTTTGATATTACACTTGATACATTCCAGATATTAAAATACGCTTTGGCACCATTGGTACATATACAGAATACAGCGCAGCACAATTAGATAAAAACACTACCGGTACAGGCAACAATACAGTAAGCCAGTACCAGGCTTATGCTGATATTACTTCGTTTATACAAGCAAACGGAACCGGTACTTACAGTGTGGGTAATGTAGCAGCTTCTGTTGGTTCTACAGGCAGCGGTGGTAACTATGCAGGCTGGTGTATTGTAGTGGTATATGAAAACCTTGATGTTCGCTTATAACAGTGTAAGGGTGTACGATGGTTTCCAACAGGTTTATGCTGGTGGTTCAGCACTTATCTCTTCTGTTACACTTACGGGTTTAAATGTTCCATCGGGTGCATTGAATGAAAGAGATGCCAAAATGGGTGCGATGGTTTGGGAAGGCGATGCCAACCTGAAACAGGATTACCTGAAAATAAACGGCACTAATTTTTATAACGGATTAAATGCAATTGATAATCCATGGAATGGTACTATTACTGATACAGGCATACACGTAACAACAAAAAGCCCTAACTACACTAACCAGATGGGCTATGATATTGACCAGTTTTATGTAGGTGAAGGATATGGCATACAGCCTGGCGATACCAGCTGTACACTTAGAATTTGGAACAGAAGCAGACCAGTATTTTCCCGGCTTGTTCACTTTTGTAATTAAAACAAAAGACCCAACTGTTATCATTGACAAATTTGTAAATGATGCCAACTCTAATAATGTTGCAGAAGCCGATGAAGTACTTACCTATAAATTAAAAGGAAAAAACATGGGTGTTGGTAATGCTAACTATTGTATAATAAAAGATTCATTACCTGCAGGTATTACTTATGTTCCGGGTTCTTTAAAAGTGGTTTCCTATGCAGGGCTTTACTCCAGATAGTTATTTAACAGATGCTGAAGGTGACGACCAGGCTGAATTTAACAGCGAAAAGTAAGTTGTATTCAGGGTTGGTACAGGTGCTGATGCTAACCAGGGCGGCATACTTGCTCCAAATGAAGAATTTGAACTGGAATTCCAGGTAACAGTAAATCCTGCAGATGCTAACGGCAACATGCCTCCTATTATCAATGTGGCAAGAATTACTGGCGTATCTGATGCATTTCGAAAAATTCACGGATGATGGTACGGCTATCATTGAACCATTGGCTGGCCCATTACCAGTAACATTAAAATCATTTACTGCTTTATTGCTCCACAACAACTATAATAAAATTAGACTGGGCAACATTGCAGGAAATTAACTGCGACAGGTATGAAATTGAAAGAAGCTATGATGGAAGAACATTTACAAAAGCAGGCACCATTAAAGGCCATGGTTTTACAAGCCTTGATATGTACTACACTTTTAATGATGATGTAACTGGTGTAACCGGCAACATTATTTACTATCGCTTAAGGCAGATTGATATCGATGGCAAAAGCAGTTTCTCAAAAGTGGTTTCTGTAAGGTTAAAGAAAACTACCGGTTTCAGTATATCACCAAATCCATTCAACAGTTATGTAAACATTAATATTGACTGGAACAATAATGAAACAACAGTAGTAAAAGTATTTACAATGAGTGGTACCGAAGTATTCACTAAAAACATTAAGATGAATAAAGGCACCAACTATATACAGTTAAATGAATTATCAACCTTAACTTCCGGTAACTATATTATCCAGTTGAACGGCAGTGAAGGAAAAATATTTAAACAGGTAAGCAAACTGTAATACAATCTTGATTTAATCATGCTGCTTTGCAGCATGATTAAATCTTAGAAGGTATTATACCGCACTAAAAAGAAAAATAACCGCTTACTATTGACAGCGGTATAAAGAAGGTTTACAACCAATCCATTGTTTAATTTCAAAGTCCCCCGATTCGTCGGGGGGCTTTTTTATAACCCGTTGAAAATATTTTTTATGACGCCGCCGAATACTTTCCTGCAATCTTTTTTATAAAAGCAGCAAAGTCAATATGCGATCCTTTACCTGCGGCGTCAGAAATAGTACGGATGATTGTAAAAGGAATTTCATTTTCATAACACACCTGTGCCACGGCAGCGCCTTCCATTTCAACACATAAAACTGTTGGTATGTTTTCAAGCAATTGTTTCTTTCTTTTTTCATCGGAAAAAAACTGGTCGCCGCTGGCTATATCGCCAATATACGATTTGGGTTGGGTGATATTAAATAAATGCAGCTCTATCATCACCAATGAGTTGATGCAGGTTTTTATTTTCTAATACATTCTGTACAGCTTTTTTTGCAACCGATAATTGTAGCGCTGCACATTCAAAAAAAGTTTTCTTCAGCAATGGAATTTCATATTGAGGAATGAATGGCCTTGCATCCATATCATGCTGCAACAACCGGTTGCCAATTACAATATCACCAATTTGTAATTCTGCATTTAATGCACCGGCAACACCAGTAAAAATAAGTTCTGTTATTTGAAACTTAAGTATAAGTGTAGAGACTGTAGCAGCAGCAGCAACCTTGCCCCAGCCAGAGATCACCACCACAGTTTTAATATCATTAACAGTTCCAGTGTAATAAACCCTTCCGGCATATGATGATTGCTGAATATTGGATAACAGCTTTACCACCGCATCAATTTCTTCGGGCATGGCCCCCATTATACCAATAATTCTTTCGGTCATGCTTTAATAAAATTGAAATAGAAGATCAGCTTTTCTCTTCCCATATCATGCACAAATGCACAATTGTTTCAGCCGCTTTCGCCATATCCTTTGTACCGATCCATTCCAATTTGCTGTGGATATTTTGCATGCCGGTAAAAATATTGGGGCATGGCATACCAATATAACTAAAGCGGCTGCCATCGGTACCGCCACGGATGCTTTCCATTTTATACGTAAGCCTGCACGTTGTATTGCTTCTTCTGCATACGGCACCACCTGCGGATGTTTATCCAGTACTTTTTTCATATTCCGGTACTGCTCTGCAACAGCATATTCCATTGTTGCACCTGGAAATTTTGCCACCACTTCTTCTGCAATTTTTTTTAACCGTGTCATGATGTTTTGTTAATCCTTCATCTTCAAAATCCCTTACAATAAATTGTACGGTTGCTTTTTCTGCAATACCATTCATGCCAACCGGATGTACAAATCCCTGTCTGCCTTCTGTTGTTTCCGGGCTCCATTCATTTTTTGGCAAAGCATCCAAAACAGCACCTGCAATTTTCAATGCATTTACCATTTTATCTTTTGCATAACCGGGATGTGTTATCACGCCATGAATAGTGATTGTTGCAGCATCAGCACTAAAAGTTTCATCTTCCATACTGCCTGCTTCACCACCATCCAATGTATAACCAAACTGGGCACCCAATTTTTTCATATCCACTTTAGCAGTGCCTTGTCCCACTTCTTCATCAGGTGTAAATAAAATTTTAATGTCGCCATGTTTTACTGCAGGGTTTTGCATAAAGAACAAAGCCGCTTCCATAATAGCAGTCACACCACTTTTATCATCTGCACCCAAGCAGTGTTAATCCGCTGGCAGTAATTACGCCGCTGTTCAAATGTTCTTTCAAATAAGGTGATTCACTCATCCGCAATACCTGCGTAGTATCATCCGGCAACACAATATCATTACCATCATAATAACGGTGATGGATTGGTTTTACATTGTTGCCACTGCAATCAGGTGCTGTATCCACATGGCTGCAAAAACAAATGGCAGGAATATTTTTCTTATCGCTGTTAGATGGAATGGTTGCATACACATATCCATATTCATCAGTAACAGCATTGGTAATACCCATGCCCATGCAATTCCCTTTTCAATAATTTGCTTAGATCTTTTTGCTTTTCCGTAGTGGGGTGGGCTGTACTGTTAGGATCGCTTTGTGTATCTATCTGTACATAACGCATAAAGCGTTCGGCAACATTATCGGGGCTTATGTAAATCATGGGTGAATTGTGAATAGTTAATAGTGAATACTAAAACTTTAGATCAGTACAATATTACATATTCAAGAACAATAAAAAAGCAGCCTGCAAATGCAGGCTGCTCATAAAATAAAGTATGCTTAAAGTGAAAGTTCATTCACCATTCACTATTAACTATTCACCTCTAACCAATCTCCACCAACTCAATATCAAACACCAATTCTTCCCCTGCTAAAAAATGATTGGCATCCAACACCACCACTTCTTCTTTTACTTCTGTAACCACTACAGGAAAAGGATTGCCATTCGGGTCGCTCAATGTTAAGCTGCATACCCGTTTCCAATTTCATATCTTCAGGAACATTTTCCTTTGGAAATTCAATGACCGCATTCGGATCTTTTTCTCCATAAGCTTCTGCCGCAGGTATATTGATGGTTTTTTTTTCACCCACGCTCATGCCCGGCATTGCAGCATCAAAACCTTTTATCATTTGCCCGCCACCAACAGTAAACTCCAAAGGCTCCCTGCCTGCAGATGAATCAAATTGTTCACCACTTGTTAATTTACCGGTGTAGTGAACTTTCACTTTGTCACCACTTTTTACTTGTGCCATAATGTTTTGTTTTGTTCCTGTCTCTGCCTTAAAGGGAGACAAGATTTGTTTTAAATTTTTGTTACCAGCCGAATCTCTTTTATCAGCCTCATTGGTGTCACATCCCTTGTACATCTGCAATTCTATTGGCAATAGAAAGCAGAAAAAAGATGAAAACCTTCAATGAAAACGCAAGTTAATGTTTATGAATGGTACAGCAGATTAAAAAGTTTTATTCATCTTTGACACATGAAGAAAATATTTACACTTTTCATGATCACTAGTAGTACCAGCCAGTTTTGCATTTGCACAAAAAACCAGCCCTGCAACCACTAAGCCACTAAACAATTCATCCGTAATAACCGGGGCCGAAAGAACGCAGGTTTATATGCCCATGCTAAAAGGGAAAAAAGTTGCAGTATTTGCCAATCAAACAAGTGTTGTTAAAGGCACTCACCTTGTGGATACATTTATTAAAAGCGGCATCAATGTGGTTAAAATATTTGGCCCGGAACATGGCTTTCGGGGTACTGCTGATGCAGGAGAGCACGTTGACAATGGTATTGATAAAAAAACAGGCCTGCCAGTGATCAGTTTATACGGAGACCATAAAAAACCAACAGCTGAATGATTTAAAAGATGTGGATGCTGTTGTATTCGACATACAGGATGTGGGTGTTCGTTTTTATACATTTATTTCATCGCTTGAATATGTACTGGAAGCCTGTTTGGAAAATCATAAGCCATTAATGATTCTGGACCGGCCCAACCCAAATGGTTTTTATGTGGATGGCCCGGTGCTGGATAAAAAATTCAAAAGTTTTGTTGGTATGCAGCCAATACCAATTGTGTATGGAATGACGATTGGTGAATATGCCTTAATGCTTACCGGCGAAAATTGGTTGAGTCGAAAAAGCAAATAAAAACAACGCTTACAATATTACAACAGAACCAACAGTTGATACGCCCTTTCATGTGCAGGTTATCAAGTGCAAAAATTATGACCACAATACAAAATATGTTTTGCCTGTAAATCCTTCTCCCAATTTAAAAGAGATGCAGAGCATTTACCTCTATCCTTCCACCTGTTTTTTTGAAGGCACTGTTATGAGTGAAGGCCGTGGCACTGATAAACCGTTTCAGATCTTTGGGCATCCTTCATTGCCAAAGAAACTTATACAGCTTTACACCAAAGCCAAACGCAGGCGCTAAAAGCAGCAAATGTTTTTATAAAAAATGCTATGGCTGGAATGAAAGCGGTACCGCAGATGCGGTATTGAAAAAAGTAAACAATCAAATTCAGTTAAAATATTTATTGAATGCATACAAAGCTTTTCCAGGCAAAGACAGTTTCTTTTTAAAAAATAATTTCTTTAATAAACTGGCAGGTAATGATGAACTGATGCAGCAAATTAAAGATGGAAAAACAGAAGCTGAAATAAGAGCCAGCTGGGAACCTGCATTGAGTGAATTTTAAAAAGATAAGAAAGAAATATTTGTTGTACGAATAACGTATAAATTTCATTTTTCTTACTGCCTTAATTCTTCAACGCATAATTAAAAGTAAACTGGTAAATAGGCAGGCCATAATCTATCTCCGGGGCTTTTGTGTATTTGTAATAGATAGCCCTCATACTCACTACATTATTTATTTCAATGCCAAAGCCAAAAGAATAACCGGTGTAAATACCTGAAGTTTTTATATCAGGCAAAAATTCCTTTATCTGTTTTTTGCCTGTGTAACAAAAATGATAACGCAGGCTGCACCAGAACACACCTACATTTTTTGTTTCTGTTTTTTCCCATGCACCGGTTTGAAAAATAAAACCACTGGCAGCAAAACTGTTTAAAAAGTTTACCTGTTTGCCTGTGAGCGGGTCGCTTACCGGCCCAATGCGTACACCGTTTAAAAGCCTTTCGCCAAACTGATATACAAAGCCACCCTTGGTTATTTTTTCTTTTTGCTTTGTAAAAAAATGTACGTTATCAATGCTGATATTGATTAAGCCGCTCATTGGGTTGATGTACTGGTTTACCAAGTGATCATTGCTCTTTACCAATTGTGTGCTTTGATTTTGAAAAGTATTATTGCTTACGCCACCATAGAAGGAAATAGGGATTGAAAACTTGCCCGGCTCGCCAATGTAGAGTTTTATAAAACGGGCAGAGGCATTTACCTGGCCGCTGTTCATGATGTCTATAAAGCCGGAGGTGAAGATTTCGGGTTTGGTGGATTTGGGCTTGGGGAGTTTTGATTGCAGGGTATCTTGGCTTAAAGATTTTAAGTGGAGGCAGCAAAGTAATAACCCAAGCAGTATGACAGGTTTGCAATACAAAATGAGTAAATTTTAATGGGAAACAATTTTAAAAAAGAGTGGGCAATATTTAGATTATAATAAATAGTTTCTAACCTTTTGAAAAGCAATTTGGATAAAATAAATACATCTCATTCAGAGGAGTCTTGGTTACACAATATAACAAGGCCTGCTGCAAAGTTTATTGGGTCACTTGAATATGTATTCCCATCCCATTTATAAGAGCGGCTGTTCAAAAACCTTGTAAATTTATGACCATAGCCTCCCGAAAAAAATTGTTTTTCCTTGCTGAAGTATAAAGAAATAGGTGATAGCTTAGCATGCTGGTTAAACGCTTTTCTTTCGCTGTAATTGGGATTATACAGAGCCGTAATTTTATCCATAATACATTCAATCCCCAGGTATAAATATTTTTCTGAAAGAATAATTTTTTGATCTGAGATGTCTATTAAGTAATCATTATGTATGAAGCTATCACTTGTAATAAATACAGACTTTGTGAGTATATCTTCCCCGGGACTACCGTTTTCACCTTCTATATATAAGTGAAGTTTTACAATACAATCTTTAAATGTTTTTTTATTAATGTCCAATGGTATATATAGTTGCTGTACTCTGTAACTGCCTTTAATTTCAGACAAATTAATTTTTGAAGCATATTCAGTTGAAGCACTAAAGAAAATAGAACTCATTTTTCTGTATTTAAAACTGCCTACCTCTTTCTTTACTCTGATGTTTTTTACTTCAACACCCAACAATTCATATTCTTTCCGAGAAAGAAAAACAGTGTCAGTAGTAAGATTAATAATAAATGTGCGGCTTATATACCCAGTGTATTCCACTAAAAATGAGTCTTTTTCAAATGCAGGCATTTTTATGATGCCATTTTTATCAGCATAGTACCCTCTGGTTGTATTTAATATTTTTACTGTAGCATAAGCCAAAAGGGCACTATCAGACTTATCTGCTATTTGAATATTCCTTGTTTGTGAAAAAATGTTTGAACAAAAAAAATAAAAAGATATAAATGCTACAAGTTTTATGTATTTCATACAGAAAATTAAAAGTTTACAGCGTGCTATAATTATAATGTAGCACGCTGTAAATGTAAAGAGTCTTGTTTAATTACTTTTTCCAATCGCAGTTAAAGGCTACCGAAAACCTATATTTGCAGCACCATTCACCGCTATATGTATCACATCCCCCTGTAACTGCATTGAATATACAAAGTGTATGTTTTTCGCAACCTGGCCCCCAAAATCTACGATCCGACATGGGATAAAATTTAGTATCTTCATAACCAGCAGGAGTTTGCTTAACAAATTGAAATAAATCAAACTGAACATCGACAGGCCTATTAGTTGCAATCTTATTCATTGTTGCTTTGTCAAATTCTCCCTTAGCTAATAACTGATAGCTTGCTTCGGTAAGGTTTTCTTCGTTCATAGTAAGCAAAAACTGGTTGTCTTGAATTGGTTTCATCAGCGTTCCATTCATTTCCACAATCCCATCGGTGTTTAAAGTCAAATCCATTTGTTGTTGGTCTGTCGCTAATTCTCCAGCATTCTTTTCATCATAGTTTTCCTTTCCTTTGCTTGTAAATTTAATAGACTCATGAAATTTTTGAATATCCCCTTGAGAATTTTTACTAATAAAATTTCCATAGTCTTCAAACTCTTCATTAGTTGTAAATACTAAAAAACCGAATTTACTAACTTCAATTGGTTTTTGTGCATAGCTTTTGAAGGTAACAAATGCCAGCAAAAGGAAACAAGAAATAATATTTTTCATTTTACAGTAATTTAAACATGTGTTGAAGAAGTATTGCACTTCATTTTCACTGTCCAACCCAGTGTCTTACCTCGCTATTTTAAGGCAAAGCTGTCAGAAATTATTCAAGCCTTTTGTGCAACTGCATTGGCCACTGCAGTTGCTTTGCAAAACCGTAATTATCACAACAACGTAATTGTACGAATTACCCCCCCCCCTTAAAAAAGCATTTTTACTAAGTAGTATTTCATACAAAATGATATTGCGTTCATTACATTTGTTTTTACTCCTTTCCCTTGCAAACTATCTTTTAGTATTTTATAATCTCCAAAGAAACAGGTGCAATTGTAAATCCGTTTTGCAATTCAAAAATGGATATAACTATCTGAATATTTTATTCATTCTTTGAATAGCCTATTCTTTTTTTGAATAAATTATTCAGTAATTGAATACACTATTCAATCAGCATTTCTTTAAACCAATAAACTAAACCAACTATGAGTTTCGGAAAAAAATTAAAAGCAATCCGGCAAAGAGAAGAACTTAGCCAGGAAGAAATGATTAAACGCCTGAATGTTTCACAATCTAAATACAACCGCTATGAGAGGGGTGAAAAAGAGGCAACAGAAAAAGATGATTTTGTAAAACGTGTGGCAGAAGAATTTAAGGAAGAAATAAAATGGCTGTTATCAGAGGACAGCAACCCAAAAAAATCAGAAGATTACAGCACTCAAATAAAAACAGAAGGTAGTGAGCATACAGAAAAACAAGGCATCCCTTTAAAAGATTTTATGCATTTATATTTTAATCAACAGGCACAAATGCTCCAAATGATTTTGAATAAACTGGGTGTTGATAAACAATAATTCTATTTCCCATTATGAGTAGCCACCCGAAAGCGCCGTTCAAAAATTCTATTTTACAAACACAATTTGTTCTTCTTTCAGCAAAGGCAAATGCTTAAACCGTAAAATAATATTGGCAACTGTTACCACATCCTTCTGGCAATAGGTTGCAATACGTTCTAAATTATTTTCATTCCAGTACACATGGCCCACCATACTGCCGTCAATATCATCTTTGGGTGAAGGCACATTGAGTGCAGCAGCCAATAATTTTAAAGAAGTATAATGCTTATAGTCACCAAAGCGCCAGTATTGAAAAGTATCCACCATGTTTGTTTCCCAGGGTTTCATGTTTTGAAAATCGAGATAAGTGGGAATAGACAAACTGTTTACAACAAACCTGCGGCAGAGAAAAGGGATATCAAACTCTTTAATATTGTGCCCGGTAAAACTCCATTTGTTGTTTGCTGCTTCTAATTGATCTACTGTAGTAATAAATTCCTGCAATAATTTTTTTTCATCATGCCCATACACAGATTTTACCCTTAACAGGTAATCATTCCCCTGCTTTTTAAAATACGCCATACTGATGCAAACCACTTTGGCAAACTCCGCCATTACGCCGGCACGTTGGGGATAATACTCATCTGCCGTTACGTTTTCAGGTAAGGCATATTTTACTTTTTCTGACCATAATTTTTGCCAGTCAGTATGCAGTGCTGAAAATTCTTTTTGTTGGGAAACCGTCTCTATGTCAATAAAGAGGAAATTTTCCAAAGGCATTTTTTCTATCATGGTTGGTTGTTTTAATAAAAATAAAAAAGGATTGCTGTAATTGCAATCCTTTTCCTAAATTTATTTGAGATTTTTAAAAAGTAACTCCCACAAATATTTGTATGGCCTGGTTGCGCCATGTTTGCCTGTCATCAATACCATTGATATTTGTAAGCCCGTATTTATACCTGGCACCCACATTTACAAGCGGCAATTGGATCCACAAGCCGCCGATAGCACTCCATTCGCTTCCATTGTAAATATTACCGCCATTCTTCAGGCTGTCCACCGTTTCGCTTAACCTTGCACCAAAGGAAGGGCCAAGCTGCAGCTTTACATGTTTACTTTCACCCACATTAATATTCAAAAGCAAGGGTACTTCTAAGTAATTGAGCTTTGCCTTTTTTTGTCCACCACCTCTGAATATATCATCGTAAATAACCGTAGCGTCATCTGAAAACTCTGATGATGACTGCACAAAATTTACTTCTGGCTGCAAACCAAAGCGGTTACTAAAATTAAATTGAAGAAAGCCACCCAACTGGTAATTGTAATTAAACCCTGATTTATAAGATTGGCCTGTTATTCTATTGATGTTCACCCCGGCTTTTGCACCAAAACGAAAGAAACGTTCGCTGTCTGTTTGATTTACTTTTTTTTGTGCCACTAAAGGAAAAGCCAGCATTAACAGGGCAGCGGAAAAAATACCTTTTATATTCATATAGTGTTTTTAAAAACCGGGCTAAAATTATACCAATAACAGCATCATTTGCTATGCCACTGTTAAAATAAAAAATTATGCTGTGCCTGTTGCCTGTAGCCGCTATATTTGTGTATTATTTATACCATCAAAAAAGTTAAACAATGAAAAAATTAATTCTTGCCTGCACGCTTTTTGTTTTTGTTGCAGCAAACGTACATGCACAAGACCAGGAAAAACCAAAGGTTGAATTGAGCAAAGAGAAAAAAGCAGAACTAAAAAAAATGAAGGAAGAACACCTTACTGCTTCATTTACAGAAATTGGCCTTAAGGAAGAGCAGGCAAAACTGGCTCGTGGAGTAATAGCAGATGCTATGCAAAAAAGCAATGAGTTGAAAGCAGATAACACGATAAGCGATGAAGATAAAAAGGCGAAAAAAGATGTTATCAATGATGAGAAAAATACAAAGCTGAAAGAACTATTAGGTGACAAATACAAAGAATGGCAGGCCATACGCAAAAAACAAAAAGCTGTGGAAGAAGAATTTGTGGCTGCGAATGCTAAAGGATAAAGAAATCTTTTTTATAGTGAAATGCCCCCGTTAAAAGTGGGGGTATTTTTTTGCCCGGTAAAAAAAAGGAAGAAGTGGTATTTCGTTTGAGTTATTTGCAGAAGCAGGCAAAACAAGAATAAAACTAACACACTAAGGTTTGGAAACATTCCCTGCAACAGCTAATAACGCATTTGCAAAAGAAAACTTTGCAGAAGGCTGGACATTTGTCCCGGCGGGGTTTTCACAGTAGATACTTAAAAATCAAATACTCTTTCGTGAAACCCCGACGAATAAGAGAGCCTGAAAATTCAGTAACCCACGCTACAAATTTAAATATTCTCAATATTAAAATTAATTCTTTATAGTTATGGAAGTATTATGCGTCGGGGTTTCGCCGTAAGCTGTTTTTAATTTACAGCTTTCACTGGCGAAAACCACCGCCGGGACAGCGCTTTATTTTTTACGCTTCAATAAAAGCCCAATAAAGAACTCCAGTACAAGAGTGCGACGCCAATGAAGCCCAACAGTATTACCACTGCTGGTAACAAAATAAAAACACAAGCCCCCAATTTGCATTGGGGGCTTTAACACACACTATAATTAACAAACAATCATCTCCGATCTTTGAACTCAACATGATATAAACTTAATCAGGTTTCTTTCCTTCTAAAAAAGTATTGATGGTACTTATTTCTGCCTGGTTGTTTTCGTCTGTCTTTACCTGGTAGTTGCTGTAAAAGCTTTCCACATCAGCGAGGGAATTGTGCAACTCCATGTTGCGGCGAAGGTAGGCCGGCACAGACTCAAACTCGTTATTAGGATCCGCTGCATTAATGTTGAATGACAAATTACGCAGCTTGGCGATCCTGTCAGCCGCCCGGCGCCTTAATTCTTCTGTTTCGTCCTGCACAGCAGGCTCCTCAACAGAAGACATTGAAAGTGGGTGCTGGGTTTGAGGTGCAATTGGCTTTTCCTCCGCCGCTTGATGGGAATCTTTAACCACCATCTGCATTTCAAAGTCAGGTTCGTCGGCCTGTTGGAATACTCTGCAAAGGGGTTAGTTCCTCGGTAGTATTGGATTCTGGGGTTGGCTCGCTCCTCATACGCATAAATGGTTTGAGGTTTGGCCAGGTATCCACCTGCTGACGAAACAGGCGTGCTAGCTACTTTGTTGGCTCTTCATTACGTTAGCAACCGGTTTTCTTTTACAGGTTCTTCTTTTTTAGCCGGCGCCGGTGTTTCTGGTATGTCAAATACCACCACCGGTATTTGGTCGGCGGCGGAAGAAATTTCAAAGAACACCGGAGCAGTGGCCGAGCTTGGATCGGCCGGTTTTTCCGGTGTAGATGCTTTCATGTCGACAGATATAGTTCCCGTGGTTATTACAGGCTCTTTTGCTTCCGGCATTTCGGGAGTTGCCAGTTGCATTACTATTTTTTCAGGCTCTGCTGGTATTTCTTCTTTGGGTGTTCTGCAATACTACTGTTTCTTTTACCGGCTCTTCAAACTGCAGCACTGGCTGTGCACTGGTTTCAATTTCTTCTTTCACCGGCATTTCAAGAGACATTACAATTTTGTCTTCCTTCTTTTCATCTTTCGGCTTGTTGAGTGTTTTTGCAAACGGGTCTTTATGTTCAAAGCCTGTTGCAATTAATGTAATGCCGATTGCTGCACCTAACGTATTGTCATAGCCCAAACCAAGTATCACATCCGTTCCTTCTCCTGCCCTGCCCATAAATAGTTCTGAATAATTTCCACTTCATCCATGGTAAACTCATGTTCGCCTTCGCATGAATTGATATTGATGAGTATCCATCTTGCGCCACGGATATCATTGTCATTCAACAATGGAGAGTTGAGTGCATTTTCAATTGCTTCCTGTGCCCTGTTCTCTCCTTCGCCTGTTGCACTACCGAGTATAGCTACCCCACCGTTCTTCATTACGGTGCATACATCCGCAAAGTCAACATTGATCTGGCCCGTGCTGTTGATTACATCCGTGATACATTTTGCTGCAGTTGCCAATACATTATCTGCTTTTGCAAATGCTTCTTTCATTTTTAAATTACCAAACTGGTGACGCAGTTTATCATTGCTGATAACAAGCAATGTATCCACATGGTCTTTTAATAATTTAATTCCTTCTTCTGCCTGTGCCAAACGTTTTTTTCCTTCGTAAGCAAATGGCGTGGTAACAATACCTACAGTGAGTATGCCGAGGTCTTTACAAACTTTTGCAACAATGGGTGCACCACCGGTACCGGTACCACCACCCATGCCGGCAGTGATGAATGCCATCTTGGTATTCACTTCCAGTATGCGTTTTATTTCTTCCAGGCTTTCTTCTGTTGCCTGGCGGCCAATGTTAGGATTGGCACCTGCACCAAGGCCTTGTGTAAGGTGCGGCCCTAACTGTATTTTATTCGGCACTTTGCTTTGTGCAATGGCCTGTGCATCTGTATTACAGATGATGAAGTTTACGCCTTCAATATTTTGGGAAAACATGTGGTTAACAGCATTGCTGCCACCGCCGCCCACACCAATTACTTTGATGATGGAGGATTGTTCCTTTGGTAAATCAAAATGTATCATAGCAAAAAAATTTACGGCCCTTCAAATCTCCCGTCTATAACGGGGAGATTTTTCAGAACCTGATTTTAAATACTTCTTTTATAAATAACGAGTATTTGAATTAATGGTTAGTATGGTATTGTAATAAAAAGAACTAAATAATATTGAACTCTTGCCGTTGCTTCCCCTTGCAGGGGGCTGGGGGGCGTTTATAATTGTGCATCCCCTTCTTCCTTAAACAGATCGATCAACCCGTTTTTGAAAGAGTCCATAAATGTTTTCAGTGATTTGCGTTCTTTCACTTTTGACATTCCATGATTTTCCATCACAGTTGTTTCTTCTTCCGGCAATGCCAATGTTTCATCAACAGGCTGCTTGTTGCAATGATGATGGCACTTCCACTCTCCTGAATTGTTCTGCAAATTGTTTGTTCTTGTTTTCGTAATCGTTGTATCCTTTTAATATCAAACCGATACAGGTGCTGTACATTGGCTTTGTCAGTTCTTCAATATGGCCGCTTGCCAAATGTTCGTTTGGATAACCGATCCTTGCATTTAATCCGGTAACATATTCTGTTAACTGTATCAAATGTTTTAATTGAGAACCACCACCAGTCAATATCACACCACCATTTAATAATCTTGTATCCAAACCAACCTGTTTTAAATGGTAAGAAACAAAATCCATTATCTCACTCATACGTGCCTGTACAATGCCGGCTAAATTTTTCACACTGATCTCTTTTGGCGGCATTCCACGAAGACCCGGAATAGTAATGAATGCATTTGCTTTTGCTTCATCAGCTCAATGCACTGCCAAACTGAACTTTCATTTGTTCTGCCTGTGTTTTTAACACACCCAATCCATTCTTAATATCGTTGGTAATATTTTCACCACCGAAAGGAATTACCGCCGTATGTTTTAAAATGCCTTCATAAAAAACAGCCAGGTCAGTTGTACCACCACCAATATCTACAATGGCTACACCAGCTTCCAGATCCTGGTCGCACATTACTGCTGCTGCAGATGCCAATGGTTGTAATACTAAATCCTGTGTTTGTAATCCTGATTTTTCAACACTGCGGTTGATGTTACGGATAGCTGTTTTATCACCGGTGATGATGTGAAAGTTAGCACCCACTTTTACACCGCTGTATCCAATTGGGTTAGGAATGTTTTGAAAATTATCTACAGTAAATTCCTGTGGGATCACATCAATGATCTGGTCGCCTGCAGGAATATATGTTCTGTACTGATCAGCAATCAGCCTGTCAATTTCTTCCTGGCGAATCTCTTCTTCAGTATTCTGCCTTACAATATCACCTCTTGTTTGTAAGACTTTTAATATGGTGGCCTGCAATGCCAACATACACTTCACTAATAGCAAGGTTTGGATTGGATGCATAGCAATTTTCCAAAGCTGTTTGAATGGCTTTGATGGTTTGGTCAATGTTCAACACCATACCGTGTTGTACGCCGTTGCTGTTGGCACGGCCAAAGCCAAAAATTTCTAATTTGCCATATTCATTTTTGCGGCCGGCAATAGCCGCAATTTTTGTAGTGCCGATATCAAGGCCTACGATAACGGGATTGTTGTTCACTGCTCCGTTATCAAATGGGTTTGTTTGTTCGTTAATCATAATTGTATGTGTTTGTGTTTGTGTTTTAATTGTTTGTATTGCTTTATTGTTTTATTGCTTTATTGTTGCACTCAGTCCATTTGTTTTTCGTTAGCATCTACCGTTGCGTCGTCATACTCACTTTCATCCGCATACCATTGGCCATCTTGTTCTACGGGTTTCACAACATCATTATTCACATTCAACTCCTTCCGGAGTTGTGAACTAACAAACTCTACTAACATTTAATACTTTACTACTCATTCTTCATTACACTCTTCCAATCATACAAATCATATCAAATCATATCAATCATTCTAAATCATCATTACTAATCCTTATCAGTAATCATTCTTCTTCGGCATCACCGCTTTTGGTTTTTCAGAATTTTTTTCACAGGGACTGGCTTAGGTTTATTATGTTGCTGGCTTTGTATTATTCGTTGGCGGCTTTGTTACAGCCGGTTTTGTTACTACTGGTTTTGTGGTTGTTACCGGTTTGTTTACAACTGGTTTCGGTGCGGTTGACTTCGCCGCTTTGGTTTTGAAACTGCAGGCTTTCTTACCACAGGTTTTACCGTTTGCGCTGTTACAGTTTTCTTTTTTGCATCACCCGGGTTTTTCATAGGTACCGGATTAGTTAATGCCGGGTTGTTTGTGGTCGCTGCGCCACCAAGTGATTCATCAATAATTTTTTCTGCCACTGCATGAGATGCTTCGTCGTCATCATCTCTTTGCAGCGATTGCTCCACCAGGTTTGTATTCGTTGTGTTGTGTTCATTATCCTGCAATATCATTTGCAGAGAATCATTTGCCAGGTGTCTCTGCAGTTTGATGCAATTATCTGCATTATCTGCAATGTTCTTAAAGAATCAGCTGATTTATCTTCTGCCCCTTTTCTTTTTGCCACTATCTGTCCTGCGTACTGCACATCCATCAGCGCTGTAATAATTCCATCCGCTTTTGGCATTATCTCCTCATAAAACAATTTCAGCTTGCTGAATTTTTTATCTATATCTTTTCCATCACCAAATGCGATCGTACCGTTGCCAATCTTTGGGATCATTTCAAAAGTTCTTTGTGGTGTTATGTCCACCTGCTCCACCATCGCCATTATGAAGGAATCATTCTGAATAGCCATGCTGATATTATATACATCTCTTAATAAAGCGCTGTCCTTTTTTGTAAGTACCGCTTTATCAGAAGGGAAACCGGTGAACACCGGCAGCCTTGCAGAAAATTTTTCACTTAATGGCAACATGGTAATACTGCTGTCAATATAAAAAGTAGTGCCGGCTGATGCTGAACACCCTTGCGGCTGGTTCCCTTTCTGTTACTATTATCTGCAGTATGTAGTTATTGTCAAAGAACAATTGTGATTTTTTTACCCAGATATTTTTCTGCAGATCATTCTCCAGCGACTTTAAATTGAAAGAACTTAACGGCTGCCCTTCTGGTGAACCATCTATGTACTGGTTAAGTTCATTGATGAATATCATTTTTATCAACAAAGAAATTATTGCTCACTCCTTTGATGATGATATTAACGCCTGTACATTTCTGTTTTTCTTCTTTTTTAATAGCAGCCACCAGTAATACCATCACACCTGCACCCAATGCAAGCACCACAGTGTGGTGAAAGTCCATTTTAGTATCGTTTTTTTTTTTACCATATTGCCCTCTAATCTCCCTAAAGGGGAATTTTAGAATCTAATTATTTTTAGTTGTTTATATATTTTAAGTCTTCAATATTTTCTTTATCGGTTCTACCAATGCATCTATATCTCCTGCACCTGCTGTTACTAATAAGTTCCGGTTCTTCTTGCTTCTTTATTCCAGCTGATATGCTTCAATAAATCTTCTTTGCTCAACACATTTTGATTTTCATTTTTCATCCGCTGCAATATCATTTCGCTGTTTACGCCTTCCATTGGCAACTCTCTTGCGGGATAAATTGGTAGTAGTATTACTTCATCTGCTATGTCCAACACTTCTGCAAATCCATCTGCATGGTCTTTTGTCCTGCTGAATAAATGCGGCTGAAATACAACCGTACATTTTTTATCGCTGAACAATTTCTTTGCTCCTGTTATCAATGCCCTCAATTCTTCCGGGTGATGAGCATAATCATCTATCATTACCGTTGTATCATTCTTTAATGATATATTCAAACCTTCTCTTCACTCCCTTGAAAGCTGCTACGGCTGCTTTAATTTTTTCTTCTTCAATATTTAAATGAACTGCTACTGCTATGGCGGCTGTTACATTTTCAATATTGTGCATACCACCCATATTCAGCAATACATCCTTTCACTACAGTTTGTCTTTCACTTTTACATCAAAAACATAACTGCCATTATTGATCCTGATGTTGTGTGAGTTGATATCTGCTTTATCATTTTCCACATCATATGTAAGATGTTGTGATGCTTTCAATTCTGCATTTCTTTTCAACCCGTATTTGCTTATCAACAATCCACCTGGTTTTATCCTGGCAGAAAAATCTATAAACGCCTGCTCCATATTTTCTGCTGTGCCATAAATATCCAAATGATCCGCATCCATTGAACTGATAATGGCAACATCAGGACTTAATTTCAAAAAGCTTCTGTCGTATTCATCTGCTTCAGCTACATATACATTTTTTTCACTTGCCCAAAAGTTGCTGTTATAATTAACTGCAATACCACCCAAAAAAGCATTACAACCATAACCACTGTGCCGTAAGTATATGCGCCACCATACTGCTGGTGGTTGTTTTTCCATGCGTACCTGCCACACAGATATTAAAGCCACTGGCTGTTATTGCTCCCAGCACATCACTTCGTTTTGTAACAGTGTAATTATTGTCCAAATAATAATTCAGCTCTTTGTGATCTTTTGGAACAGCAGGTGTATATATCACCAGCTTTGCATTCTTATCAATGAACTCAATGTTGTCTTCGTAATGAATATTAATTCCTTCTGCCACCAATTCTTTACACAAGGTTGTTTCTGTTTTATCATAACCACTTACTGAAATTCCGTTTGTATTAAAGTATCTTGCTAATGCACTCATACCGATTCCGCCAATGCCGAGAAAGTAAACACGCCTCCGTCCCCTGATGGGGAAACTTCAATGACTCTACTATTTCTGTTACACTTTTCATTATTCTAATCTTTCTAAACTAGCTTTTAAATATTTCTTTTGCTATCACTTCATCTGCATCTGGTTACTGCCAGTCTGCTGATGTTTTGTTTTAATTCATTTTGTTTTTGTTCATCTTTTGCCAGGGCAATGATTGTTGTTACTAATTTTTCTGCTGCCTCATTATCTTTCACCATCATCGCTGCATTTCTGTCAACCAGTTTTTTTGCATTTACTGTTTGATGATCTTCTGCGGCGTAAGGAAATGGAACAAATACCGCTGGTTTTTTCACCACACATATTTCACTTACACTCATTGCACCACTCCTGCTTATGATTACATCTGCTGCTGCATATGCATATTCCATTTGAGTGATAAAATCATTTACCCAAATATTTATTTTCCCTGCGACTCTTTCTTTTGCCTTGCATGCATAAGGCCTTCCTGTTTGCCAGATCAACTGCAGGTTGTTGTTTCCAAATTCATCAATGTGTTTATCCAACGCTTCATTGATTCCTTTTGCACCCAGGCTTCCACCAACAGACAACACTGTTTTTTTTGCAGGATCCAATCCAAAGAATTTGATGGCTTCTTCCCTGCTTACATTACTGTTGGTAATGCTTGCCCTTACAGGGTTTCCGCTGATGCTGATCTTATCTGCAGGAAAGAATTTTTCCATGCCATCAATAGCAACAAAAATTTTGGTGGCTTTTTTTCCCAGCATCATATTGCTTTTGCCAGCAAAAGAATTGCTTTCGTGTATGAAAGATTTTGATGCCCTGGCTTTGTGCAAAACGCAATACCGGAAAACTTGAATATCCTCCCACACCAATCACTGCATCCGGTTTAAATTTTTTGAAAATCGTTCTCACCTGTAAAAAACTTTTTACCAGTTTAAAAGGCAATCCAATATTTTTTATCAAAGAACTCCTGTTGAAACCTGCTATATCCAACCCTTCAATTTTATAACCTGCCTGCGGCACTTTTTCCATTTCCATTTTTCCTTTGGCACCTACAAACAAAATGTTTGCATTGGGTTGCAATTTTTTTATTGCATTGGCAATTGCTATTGCCGGAAAAATTGACCGCCTGTTCCTCCACCTGCCATGATGAAATTGACCAAGCCCCCCTGCCCTCTCCCAATCATCGGGATACCTAAAGGGGTATTTATCTCTTCTATACTTCTGATTCATTCACTTTTTATCATGTCATTTTACACTTGTTGCAAATTGGTATGCCGTACAAGTGAGTCTACCTGCCATAGCAGACACGATGTTTAATCTAGGAACTGATGTTTGTCACAAAAAATTATTTCTTCTCCTGCTGCCTGCTGCTTCATTTGCAACTATCAGCTGCGGCTACTGCTTTACCTTCCTGCATTTCCACGTTTCTTGACACACTTAATATGATACCGATTGCCAAACAGGTAAACAAAAAACTACTGCCGCCCATACTCACTAACGGCAACGTAACACCTGTATTCGGAAACACATTTACATTAACACCCATATTGGCAATAGCCTGTATCACCAATGTAAAACTCAACGCCAGCGCCAAAAACGCACCGAAAGCAAAAGGGCATTTTTGATACAACCGTATGCAGCGGTATAAAAAAAGGAGGTAAATAAAAACAATGAATGTGCCTCCCAGTAAACCATACTCTTCTAATATAATGGCGAAAATAAAATCGCTGTAAGAGTGTGGCAGAAAATTTCTTGCTCACTGTTGCCCGGGCCACTCCCATCCATCCGCCTTTTGCAATTGCAATTTTTGCCTGGTTGATCTGGTAGAGTTTTTCATTCTGGTCTTCTTTGTTACTGTAGATAAATGTTTGGATCCTTCCTATCCATGTTGGCACACGCCCAACCGATAATATGGTCGGCAGGTCTTTTGATTTGTGTTCTGCTTTGTCATAACAGCTTACTGCAATGGTGATGAGCAGGAGTACCGGAATCATTGCTATACCAATAGTAGCCAAAATATGTTTTGTATTTACACGGCCGATAAACATTAACAAAATACTTGTACCGGCAATCAAAATGGCTGTAGAAAGATTTGCAGGTGCTATCAACACACAGATAATGCCAACAGGAATTATTATGGGCAGAAACCCTTTTTTAAAATCTTTTATAACATTTTGTTTACGGCTTAGCTGACGGCTGAGGTACATGAACAAAGCCAGCTTTGCCAGGTCAGATGTCTGAATGGTCATGTTGATCACCGGAAGCTTTATCCAGCGGCTGGCTGAATTCAGGTTCTCACCAAAAATCAAAGTGAATATCAATAACGGTATAGATACTAAAAACAAAATGACAGCTATCCTTGAATAAACTGTATAGTTAACCCTGTGTGCAAAATAAATGATGAGTACACCCAGTATGATAAATGCAAACTGCTTGAATAAAAAACTTTCTGTGCTCTTACTGTATTTATAAGCCAATGAACCTGTGCTGCTGTACACAACCAGCAAACTCATCAATGTAAGAATGATAACAATTGCCCAGATAACACTGTCGCCTTTTGTTTTGCTTACCAGCGTGGATGGCCCCATTCTTTAATGGAAGAGGTGAAAGCGCCTTCACTTGTTTCAGTGAAACCGAGCATTTGTTTTAATATGTCGAACTTGTTGGACATTAATGTTTTCTTTGGTTGAGAGTATTGTTAATTCTTACTCTCTCTTTTTTACCTCACCCCCGACCTCCCGATTATTCATCGGGAGGGGAGTTTGGGAGTTCACTTTTTGATCATAAACAATCTTTATTATTTATAAATCCTTTACTGCTTCTTTAAACTGGTTTCCCCTGTCTTCATAATTTTTAAACAGATCGAAACTTGCGCAGGCCGGGCTTAACAACACCACATCTCCTTTTGTTGCAAAATGAAATGCCGCCTGCACTGCTTCTTCTGCCGTTGCAGTATTCACCATTAATGACACTACCGAACCAAATGCCTCATGTATCTTACGGTTATCTGTACCCATACATACAATCGCTTTTACTTTTTCTTTCACCAGTTCCATCAATATCGAATAATCATTTCCTTTATCCACACCACCCAATATTAATATTGTTGGCTTGTTCATACTTTCCAAAGCAAACCAGGTACTGTTTACATTGGTTGCTTTGCTGTCGTTTATAAATTCCACTCCCCGGATGGTGGCCACAGGTTCCATCCTGTGTTCCAGGCTCTGGAATGTTTGCAATGATTCCCTCACATGTTCCTTTTTAATGTCAACCGCAACGGAAGCAGCGCCTGCAGCCATACTGTTGTACTGATTGTGTTTTCCTTTTAGTGCAAAATCATTTATGCTCATCTGCATTTCTTCTCCTTTCCATTTTAAGTGCATTGCTGCATTGCTGATGTAAGCGCCCTGTGGCAGTTGTTTACTCATAGTGATTGGGTATAACGTTGATTTAATGGGATACCTGTTAATGTTGTTTCTTGTTATTTCATCATCCATGCAGTAAATGAAAAGATCATTGGCTGTTTGGTTCATTGTGATGCGGAACTTACTGTCGATATAGTTCTGCATCTTGTACTCATACCTGTCTAAATGGTCTTCTGTAATGTTAGTAAGTACTGCCACATCTGGCCTGAAATCTTTAATGTCATCCAATTGAAAAGAACTTATTTCCACCACGTACAATGCTTTTGGTTCTACCGCCACCTGCCTTGCAAATGAATAACCGATGTTGCCCACCATTGCACAATCGGCGCCGCCATGTTTTACAGATGTGATAGGTCAATGATGTGGTGGTGGTTTTACCATTGGTACCTGTGATGGCGATGATCTTACTGTTGCCTTTGTAGCGGTAAGCCAGTTCGATCTCACTGATAACCGGTATTCCCTTGTTCCTGATCTTTTTTACCAGTTCATTTTTTTCAGGAATACCCGGGCTCTTCATCACTTCATCTGCATTAAAACTTTTTCTTCGCTATGCTGTTTTCTTCAAACAGGATGTTATGCTGCAGCATCTCCTGTTTAAAGTTTTCTTTAATTGCCCCACCGTCACTTACAAACACATCATACCCTTGCTGCTGTGCCAGTATGGCTGCTCCCACACCGCTTTCGCCTGCTCCAAGTATGACCATTCGTTTCATCACGCCGTTCAATTAAATACATGCACTGTTGCTTAATAAAAATTGGTTCTTCGATAGTATAGAATTTAACAGGTCTATACATTTATCTTCCGCTGGCTTAAGTAGTTTTCAATAGAACGTAAAAAAGTGGTTCTTCAAAAGCATAGAATTTAACGGGTACTTTTCATTGGGTAATGCTCACCTCTCAGGGCGGCATTTGGTTTTTCATTGGTATAGGTATATATGGTATAACTTCTTTTTTCAACCAAGACCAAAGAAGTTTATCATCTTAATTTCAACGTCACTATCGCCATCACCACACTTAGTATTGTTACAATCCAAAACCTCACTGCTATCTTACTTTCATGATAACCCAGTTTTTGATAATGGTGATGCAATGGGCTCATCAAAAACACCCTTCTCCCCTCACCATATTTTTTCTTTGTGTATTTAAAATAACTCACCTGTATCATCACACTTAAATTTTCCACCAAAAACACAAAGCAGAAAAACGGTATCAATAATTCTTTACGCACAATAATTGCCAGTGCTGCAATAATGCCGCCCAATGCAAGGCTTCCGGTATCTCCCATAAAAACCTGTGCCGGGTAAGCATTGTACCAGAGAAACCCAATACATGCCCCCACAAATGCTGCAATAAAAATGGACAGCTCTGCCAGGTTGGGTATGTACATGATGTTGAGGTACTCGGCAAACTTTATATTACCACTTACATAAGCAAATATGCCAAGACATATACCGATGATGGCACTTACACCTGTTGCCAAACCATCCAACCCATCTGTAATATTGGCACCATTGCTTACTGCTGTTACAATAAATATTACAATCATGATGTAAAGGATATAAGTATACTTCTCCCAGCTTTCCGGCAACAACTTTGCATAATTAAACTCATGGTTCTTTACAAATGGAATAGTGGTGATGGGCGTTTTAACTGTTACAAAACGATGAGCCTTCCCATCAATCATTACTGTGTCTTCATTCATTTTCTTTTCACCAGGTTGAATTACCTGTGTTGCACTGTCACTGCAATATTTCTCTTTTCACAGTTACATTCGGGCTGAAATAAAGTGTATAACCCACTATAAGCCCCAGCATTACCTGTCCAAAAATTTTAAACCTTCCTGCCAGGCCATCGCTATCACTTTTTTTATACGCAATGCCTTTTTTCTGTGCAATTCGCTTGGCCCTTATTTTTAAATAATCATCAATAAAGCCAATCATACCCAACCATACTGTACACAAAAGCATCAAACGGATATAAGTCTTATTCAAGTTTGCCAGCAACAATGTTGGTATTATTATCGCCAGGATGATAATGATACCACCCATTGTTGGTGTACCTTTCTTCTGTTGCTCACCTGCCAGGCCCAAATCCCTTACACTTTCACCCAATTGCTTTTTCTGCAGGTAGGCAATCAATTTTTTTCCATACACTGTTGTAATCACCAAACTGAGTATAACAGCCAGCAGCACCCTGAAAGTGATGAACTTAAACAGCCCGCTTCCCGGGAAACATTGATTTATCCCCGCGTTGTGTTAACCAATCAAATAAGTGATACAGCATAGTTAATTTGCCAATTAGCCGATTTGCTAATATACTGATTCCTATCAGTCATTTATATTTATATTTACAACTGTCATGCTAAACGATTGTCAGATTCGTCTAATCTGTCACATTTGCTCATTTTTCTAACAATTCAAACATTTCACCCAGCACCTGCTTATCATCAAAATCATACTTCACTCCTTTTATCTCCTGGTATTTTTCATGTCCCTTGCCTGCCACCAACACGATATCTTCTTTTTGTGCAAGGCTGATGGCTGTTTTAATTGCTTCCCTCCTGTCTGCAATGGAGATATATTTTTTTCTTGCCACCACACTTACTCCAGCTTCCATATCTTTTAATAATCTGCTAAAGCATCTTCGCTTCGTGGATTGTCTGAAGTAAAAATCACTTTATCACTGTATTCACAGGCTACTTCCGCCATGATGGGTCGCTTTGTTTTATCCCTGTCGCCACCACAACCAACTACTGTGATGATATGCTCATGTCCCTGTTTTAAATTTTTTATCGTTGCCAGCACATTTAACAATGCATCCGGTGTATGTGCATAATCAACAATTCCAACTACTTTATCATTCTTGCTCACTGTGTAATCAAATCTTCCTTCTGCACCGGCTAAGCTGCTTAATGCTTGCAATACTTCCAGTTTATCTTTTCCCAAACAAACCGCTGCACCATATACTGCCAACAGATTGTATGCATTAAACTCACCAATCAACCTGAAATACACTTCCTGCTCATTCACCATCATGTGCAATCCTGTCAAACTGTTTTCAAGGATCTTTCCTTTAAAATCAGCCATTGTTTTAAGGCTGTAGTAATATTTTTTTGCAGCTGTATTTTGCAGCATCACCATCCCTCTTTTATCATCCATATTGCTGATGGCAAATGCAGATGAAGGCAACCCATCAAACCATGATTTCTTTACCCGGATATATTCATCAAATGTTTTATGATAATCCAGATGATCATGTGTGATGTTGCTGAACAATGCACCTGCAAAATGCAATCCTGCAATACGGTGCTGGTGAATGGCATGGCTGCTGCATTCCATAAACACATATTTACATCCTGCATCAAGCATTTGCTTCATCAGTTTATTTACACTGACGGCATCAGGTGTGGTATGTGTTGCTGAAATAACTTCATCGCCAATTTGATTTTGCACTGTACTTATCAACCCACATTTATAACCCAATGCAGTAAACAACTTCCATAACAAGGTGGCGATGGTTGTTTTACCATTGGTACCTGTTACACCCACCAACTTTAATTTCAAAGAAGGTTCACCATAAAAATTATGGCTCATATATCCTGCTGCCACCGCACTGTTCTCTACCTGTACATAAATAACTTTATCATTTAATGCTTTGTGGCATTGTTTCACAAACAATTGCCACTGCACCATTTGCTATAGCTGTTTCAATAAACTGGTGCCCATCCGCCGCATATCCTTTTACTGCAATAAAACAAGCACCTGCTTGTTACTTTACGGGAATCAATCTGTAAATCATTTATTGTTGTATCGGTGTTACCCTTTACAGTCCTGATGCTTACTTTATATAGTATGTCCTGTAAAATCAATTTAAAAACAATGTTATTGCCTGTCCTTTTTTAAATGTTGCACCCGGCTGGTAACGATTGGCTTATCACCCTTCCTCTTCCTGTTACCGTTACTTTTAATCCTTTATTCTCTGCCATGTACACTGCATCTTTTAATCCCATTCCTACCACACTGGGATGTATTCCTTCCTTTGCTTGTATCAGCAGGCTGCTGCAGCGTAGCTGTGTTATTTTTTACATACATGCTCCGCCAGTATCCACCCATTGCAGAATCAACAAATGGCATTTTCATTGTTCCAAAAATTGAATTGAGTTCATTCTTCATTCCATAATAATTATATGGCATGGTATCGACTCACAGCAGGTGATGTATATTTTTTATTACTTAAATACCTTGCATACACTTTGTCGCTTATTTCTTTAAACACTGTACCGGATACATCAGCACCATATATCATTTGTTGATTCCTTGCTGTTTTGTATCACTACTGCCATTGTATATTTTGGCTGGTCGGCAGGAAAATACCCGATGAAAGAAGCCTGGTAAATTTTATTGCCTTTGTTATATCCTTTGTTATCCAAAGCTGTTACAGCTGTTCCTGTTTTACCTGCAATTGCATAAGCACTGTCAAATAAAACCCTGTGCCCTGTACCATGCACACTGTCTACCACTGCACCCAAACATTCTCTTACCTGCACCAGTGTTTCATCACTGCATATTTTATCAACCAACACCGTTGGCTCAAATAGTTTTTACATCCACGCCATATTCCCTTACTGCATTTACCAAATATGGCTTCATCATTTTACCATTATTGGCAACGGCATTGTACAGCATCAGCATGTGCAGCGGTGTTACCAGTTCTTCATATCCATGCGCCATGTAAGGAATGGTGGTATTGGACCAGCTTCGTTTGTTGGTTGGTTTTTTTATCATTGGTCTTCCGGATGCTGCAGTAATATCAATCCCTGTCATTGTATCTAACCTGAATTTGTGCAGGTGATCTGTAAATTTTGATGGCTGGGTATGATAATACTGATCAGCCAGTTTTGCAAAAGCCACATTGCTGCTTCGTAAAAAAGCATCCTTTACTGTAATAGCTCATGTGCACCAAGATGCGAATCCCTTATCCGCAAACCATGAAAATATTTTGTACCGCCTTCACAATCCACAATGGTATTTTTATCTACATATTTATCTTCCATCAGCGCAATCAATGTAGCCAGTTTAAAAATAGAACCCGGCTCTGTTGCTTTACCAATACCATAATTTAAATCTTCTGTATAAATGCTGTTACCGTCTTTATCTTTTTTAACAGTGCCATCTGTATTTTTTTCCTGCCCCAGGTTGGCAATGGCTTTTATTTTTCCTGTAGCCGTTTCCATGATGATGGCAGTGCCATGCAGTGAATTATTGTTCACCAGCATTTTCATCAATGCACTTTCAGCCACATCCTGCATGTAAGTATCCAGTGTGGTGATAATGTCTTTACCATTTTCAGGTTCCACTTCCACTCCTTCCACCGGCATATAAGCACCTGCCACATAACGCATCAAACGCTGGCCGTTAGTACCTTTCAAAAAACTATCATAACTTATTCCAATCCTACTTTCGATGCATTGTCTCTTGATATACCAATTGTTCTGTTTGCAAGCAACACATAAGGATTGATACGTTTATCCTTTACATCCACAATAAAACCGCTTTTATTTTTTCCCTGCCTCACCAATGGAAAATTTCTCATGCTGATATATTCTGAAAAAGAAATTTTCTTTTTCAGTGGATAATAACGGTCTTTATTTTTATACGCCAATTGCATTTCCTTTTTATAAGCAGCAGCTGTTTTATCTTTAAATAAGTCGTGCCATGTAAATAGCTTAATGAATCAATATTGTCTTTAAACCGCTTGCCATCTTTTTCTCTTAATCCATCTGCAGCAAAATCAACATAGATGTCGAAAATGGGAACTGATGTACTTAGTATATTTCCATCTTCACTATAAATGCTTCCTCTTTCTGCAATCAATGGCATAAATTTTTGGTGCAGGCTGTCACCCATACTTCTCCAGTATTTGCCTTCCACACTGCTGTATATAAAATGCCTTCCCAATCACTACCACACCCAATCACCACCATCAGCTAAAAAACTGAGATTCACTCTCCACTGTATGTCTTTTCTTATATCCATTCCCCTATCCCCTAAAGGGGGATTTTGATTTTGTTTGTATTTACTTTTCACCTCACCTTCCATCTTCCTTCTCCTAAAGGAGAAGAAGCGGTACAGTATATCTTTAATAATCATTTTATCTTCCACATCATCTTTTGTTCTTTAATCAACAAGGACAATCACTCTCTGTTACTCAGCAAGCATATTTCAATTGTTGACTCTTGCCTTGGTTTCCCCTTTAGGGGGCGGAGGGGGTTCAATACCACCGGCGGCTCCGTCAACTCTTTTAACCCCAATGGCTCCACTGCTTTTACCAACTCACTTGCCTTACTTCTGAATATCACTTCGCTCTTCACTGTTTTATATTCGTACTGCAATTCTTTAATATGCTTTTCTGTTGCACCGATCTTACGGGTAAGCTTATCCGCCAAATGGCCATTATATATATACAGTACTGCTAAAAATGCCAGGAATAAAAAGAAAGGAATATTCTTTACCACCCACTTGTAGTTGAACAACCGCTTCCAGTCAAATTCTGGAGGCTTAGTTTCTTCCTGTTGTGTTGTTTTAAATTCAGCCATCAGGATATGAAGGTTCTAATGTTGGTTTCTTTTATTTCGGTTTAGCAATTAGTTTTTCTTTTCTGCCACTCTCAGTTTTGCACTCCTGCTTCTTGGGTTTTGTTTTAATTCTGTCTGCAGCTGGCGGTTATTGGTTTTTTATTCACCAGTTTCAATGGGCTTTCTGTTTTGTTACCATACAAGTCATCTGCTTCCGTTTCAGCAAATGTGCCTGACCGAAAAAAATTCTTCACTATCCTGTCTTCTAATGAATGAAATGTGATAATGGCTATCCGGCCTGAAGGTTTCAAAAGGTTAATGGATTGTTGCAACAGTTCTTTCAAAGCACCAAACTCATCATTTACTTCTATCCGCAATGCCTGGAATACCTGTGCAAAATATTTTTGGGGATTCCCTTTCACCACCGGCTGCAAAGCCTGTTTTAATTCATTGATCGTTTTGACCGGTGCTACTGCTCTCTGCTGCACTAATTGTTCTGGCAAGTGTTTTAGCATTTGTTACTTCTCCATACTGTTCAAATAATTTATGCAGTTGTGTTTCGGTAAAACTCTTCAGAATATCTGCAGCCGTTATTGCCTGCCTCTGTCCATCCTCATATCCAATGCTGCATCAAACCTTATTGAAAACCCTCTGTCCGCTTCATCAAACTGGTGACTTGAAACACCCAGGTCTGCCATTATCCCATCCACCGCAGTTATTTTATGCAATCTCAAAAACCGCTGCATGTGCCGAAAATTCTGCGGTACAAAAATTACCCTTTTATCATCCGGCAAATTTTTTCTTGCATCATCATCCTGGTCAAAAGCCACCAGCAGACCATTTTCGTTTAACCGTTCCAGTATAGCCCGGCTGTGTCCGCCACCGCCAAAAGTGCAATCAACATAAACCCATCTGGCTTTATGTCCAGGCCTCAATTGTTTCCTTTAACAGAACCGGTATGTGGTAATGTTGTACCCTGGTAATTGCTGATTTGCCGTTGCTTTTCCATGTAGCATTCTTTATATTAATTAGAATGCCTATCTGCTTTTGATTCATCACTTCGTTTGCCAGCTCACTATAACCTTCTGGTGAAAAAGATTCAAAGAGCCTCCTATACTTATTTGCTGTCCCATATTTCAATTTTGTTTACCGCCGATACCAGCACTATATCTTTTTCAAGCCCTGCATAGTCAATCAATGTTTTTGGCAGCAACAACCTTCCTGCATTATCCAGTTCAACCTGGGTGGCGCCGTTAAAAAATTACCGGCGGAATTCCCTAACTTGCAGGGTCAAATTCGATTCAACTTGCTTATTTCAGCAAATAATGGTTCCCATGTTTGCATAGGATATAAAGTGAGGCATTTTTCAATGCCCCTGTAATGACAAATTGGTTGGCGGTGTCGGCAGCCAGTTGCTTTTTAAAAGCAGCCGGTACCAGGAAACGCCCTTTGGCATCCATTGTAACTTCATATTCGCCTACGAAAACCATTCATTTAAAAATTACCAAAATTTGACACTTTGAAACATAATACTGACACAAAATAACACATTTAACATTCAAACATCACAGAATGCAAAAAAAGTTTTATCCACATGCAACTTTTTTAATTGTGAGTTGTTACGTTGATAACCACCATATAAATGTGGATTAGCTTAAGTTTAAATGTGATTTTGATGTGAAGTACCGGGAAAAAATCACATGTCCTTTTCAACAAGATATCTAAGCCAAATGACTTTACAGCATTGAATTAGCTGCGGATTTGCTAATCATTAAAATAAGACTTTTGGATAACCTCAAATATGCAGATAATTCCTGATAAGTGCTTTATTGAAAACTGAATACTGGATTTAAAAAAGATAGAAAATACTCCTGGTATTTAAAGTGGCAAAAAAGGGAGAATAGTGGGAACAGTAGGGTTGGCTCTATTTGGCAAGGGGAAAATTGAGATAAAAAGTAGTGCCCTTACCCAGGAATGCTTTCTGCTTTGATACTTCCATTGTGAGCATCCACCATTGTTTTTACATAGCTTAAGCCAAGGCCAAAACCCTTTACATTATGAATATTGCCGGTATGGGCCCGGTAAAATTTTTCAAATATCCTGCTAAGGGTTTCTTTATTCATTCCAATACCATTGTCTTCTATTTTTAGTTTAAACTCCTTGCCTGTTATTTGTGTACTTAGTATTATTTTCAAATTCTCTTCTGAATATTTAACTGCATTATCCAGCAGGTTATTGATGAGGTTTGTAAAATGTACTTCATCGGCCATCACCAGATCGTTTCCATGCAGCCAGGTTTGTTTCTAATTGTCCTTGCTTTTCTTCCACCTGCAAATGAATATTGTTTAAGGCACTGTTTATCATTTCATGTGCATGCAGTTTTTTTAAATTTAGTTGCACTTCCTGTTTATCAAGTAATGCAGCCTGCAATATCGTTTCCACCTGCTTGTTCATCCGCTTGTTTTCTTCTTTAATGATGCCGGTGAAATAATTCATTTTCTCTTTATCATTTATCACTTTTTCATTCTTTAATGCATCCACCGCCAATGAAATTGTAGCCAGTGGTGTTTTAAACTCATGCGTCATGTTATTGATAAAATCAGATTTTATCTCACTCAATTTCTTTTGTTTTAACAATGCCCTTACCGTTAAAAAGAAAGCACACATGATGATTAAAGTAAAAACTACAGCACCGGTAATAAACCAGGTCATGCTTTGCCAAATAAAATTTTTTGCATGTGGTATCAATATCACTAAAAACTCCTGGGGAGAAATTCCCTCGCTATTGCTGCCGCCTGGCGACTCAAGTGCAATCACTTTTTGTATGTTATTTAAAGTATCGTTCTGCATCTTGTAAAAATTTTCCGATACCAGTTCATCACTTATCAATGAAGTGGAACTGATAGAAAATTCAAACGGTACCGTTTTCAGGCTTTGCTTATCAAATACTTTACGGATGATCTGCTTTATTTCATCCTTTGTAAATTTTTGGGCTATGGTGGGTGCAAATAATTCCACCTGCAATTTTTCACTGGGAAGAATAGTATTATTCTTTCTGGTTAATGGCATCAGGTTGCCTTTTTCCTCCACCAAACTTTGTGATACCTGGAATGTGGCCGTCTCAAGATGTTCATTGAATTTTTGTTCCTGTGATTCAAGGGAGCTTTTAAGCCAGAGTACCTGGAAAAAAATTAATCCCAGGAGCGACAGCAGTATCAGTATGGTAATAACAGGGAAAATTCTTTTCATTCAGCAAAATTAAAACAGCACCACGCTTATAAAAAAGGCTTATAAAATTAAGTAGCAAAATTAACGAAGGTTTTAGAACTTATGCTTTTTTGAAAAATAAAGCTACGCCGTATCTAAAAAAGCAAATTATCATTTACTTTACAATATGGTTTCACCGGCATCCGGCATATTATTAATTGCAGATCCCTTTTTAAAAGACCCCAACTTTATGAGGACGGTGGTATTTTTATGCGATCACCAGGAAGAAGGCAGCATGGGTTTTGTTATCAACAAACAAATTGAACAAACACTGAATGAACTGATGGATGGGTTTGATGGCTACGAAATACCTGTGTATTATGGCGGCCCTGTGCAAATGGATACCATTCATTTTTTACACCAATACCCCGATAAAATTCCTGGTGGGCAGCAGGTAATGAAAGGTGTTTATTGGGGCGGCGATTTTGCCAAGCTTACTGAAATGATAAAAAATGGGGAGATTGATTATAATAAAATACGTTTCTTTCTTGGCTACAGCGGATGGGGCACGGGCCAGCTTGATGGCGAACTGGAAGAAAAAAGCTGGCTGACTGTACTGGCCACACGAAAAATATTATTTCATAAACAGCCGGATGATATATGGAAAGACAGCCTGAAGCATTTGGGTGGCGAATATGAAATGATGATCAATTTTCCCATTGACCCGAGCCTGAACTAAAACCACACAGCTATACTGCTTTGCTTTACCGCTTATTGAAAATACCTGCCAGGATCGCACTGCCCTTTTACTGCAGGAAGATCATCATCAATAACAAAACACACCTGAAAAGTAATGGGCCGCTGTTGCTTGCCTGCAACCATCCCAATTCATTTTTAGATGCTGTGATTCTGGCGACACTTTTTAACAAACCTGTTTATTCATTGGCAAGAGGCGATGCGTTCAATAAAAAATGGTCTGCATTTTTACTGAAGCAACTAAATATACTGCCTGTCTATCGCCAACGGGAAGGTGCAGAACACCTGCACAAAAACTATCACACTTTTGATGCCTGTACAGAAATATTTAAACAGGATGGAATTGTACTTATATTCAGCGAAGCCCTGTGTGAAAACGAATGGCACCTGCGCCCTTTAAGAAAAGGGACTGCAAGGCTTGCGGTGGCTGCATGGCAACAAAATATTCCTTTAAAAATTTTGCCGGTGGCTGTTAACTACAGCAGTTTTAAATTATTCGGCAAAAACATCCATTTGAATTTCGGTTCCTGCATAGAACAACCTTCGGGCATACTGTTAACTGAAAATGGAAAGCTGCTAACAGATGTTACAAACAATGTGCAGCAACAATTACAGCAATTGGTATATGAAATTGATAAACCCAACAAAATAAAAAGAACAGAAATATTTACTGTACCGGTAAGTACTCTTAAAAAAATAATACTCGCCATTCCATCAATACTTGCAGTATTAATACACTGGCCTTTGTACCTGCCAGTGCTGAAATTAGTTTCATCAAAAGCTTTTCACTCGGTGCATTACGATTCTATTATGGTAGGAATGTTATTTATGCTCTATCCATTTTATATCCTGCTGCTGTGTTTGCTCACTTATTTTGTAACAGGCGGTTTTTGGTGGATAGCAATTTTATTTATTGTTCCATTTTGTGCATGGAGCTATGTGCAGTTAAAAAAACAAATTGATTGATCATTGTTTGTGGTCAAACTCTTTTGGCGCAGTGTCTTTATAATCTTTATCGTAGCTCACAAAAATATATAAATAGATAACACGGCTCAACCGCATCAGCCACGGCTGCAATACTACCAGCAAAAAAGCATTTAAGCCAAGCCACCAGAATATCCTGTTATCTTCTGTTGATACACCAATCAATACCCACCATGCAATAAAACTAGAAACAGATAATGCCACAGCCAAAGCATAACTTACATAACCTGTCCCATACCAAAAGCCCTGTTCCAGATCGTAACGCTGGCCACATTCAGGGCAGGTTTCGGGCATATCAAAAATGTGAGAGAGTTTAAATTTACGGTAAGCATTGGAGTCTTTAAACATTGGGCCACGCCTGCAGCGTGGGCATTTCATTGTAAAAATGCTCCAGAGATAATTAGGGGTTGGCGCTTTATTTTCCATCGCTGCAAAGGTAACATAATTGCAAGGCTCATTTGCAACAAAACAATTACCCACACAATAAAGATCCTTTTGCCAGATCGATACAGAAAATAATTTTTAACTTCATATTCATTATAAAACTTGCTGTGATGAAAAAAATTATATTAGCTATCTTTTGCATTGCTGCCATTGCATCAATAACAGCACAACCTTCGGAAGCAGAAATAAAAAAACAAATCACCAATGCTGGTACTAAGTCAATAAAATTTTCAAAAGCTACAGGCACCCGGCAATGGAACAAAGACACTGGCAACTGGGAATATGTAAGAGGCGTGGAAGTAATAAGAAGCTCTGAATTCCCAGGTATTGATTTGGTGGTAACAGGCGATGTGGTATATCAATACACAGGCGTGGGCAAATACAGCTACTGGAAATTCAGAACGATAGATAACCATTATCTCGGCATACCAAACCCAACAGAAAAAGAGATACTTGATTTTGTAAGCAACAACTGGGAAAAATTTTATGGCTACTACTACACTGTTATCACCAAACTGCACAAGGAGCCTGTATTAAATAAAGACCCACAATGGATATGGCACTCCCCTACTTCTGTTGAATTCAGGATGTCGCTGCAGTTTGACCATATCATTAGCGGCAGAGGAATACAAACACAGGAAGCCATCTGGAAAGTGAGGCTATACAGGGACGACCCCAAAGCAGCATGGAAAAGTTTTTTTGCTATACGCAGCGAAGAAGCAAGCGATATAAAAGTGCTGGGCATGAAAGAATATACCACTGCACAACTTTCTTCTTTTGAAAAACAAACATTGCAATACACACTTGCAGAAGCCTCCGCTCAAAAAGAAGCTGCAGCGCTGGCACAATACAATATCCCAGATTTTAAAAACCCAGATGAACTGGTGAATTACCTGCATGATGAATTACGAAATGGCACAGCCGAAAAATTCAGGGCCGTGTGTATGAAATATTTTCACCCGGGATTTTTTGTACCTGGCAGCAAAGTGCAGTTGCCACCCGACCAGGAACAAAACCTGAAGAATGTGATAACAGCGGCATACAATGATAAAGCCACTTACAAACAGATGTATTGCCAGAATGCACCCATACGAACTGAAAAATATCCCGATGGCAGGGTTATGTACTACATATCTGCAGCAGTGAATGATTGTGTTACAACATTTATGGTGGGGCTGGCAAATGATGGTTACAAAGAAGGCGTGATGCAAACCAGCCTGAAAATTTTTGAATATTATGTACGGGTGCGGCAGGATGATGATGCCATTGCCTACATCAGTTCTTTCAGCGACAGGAAAAATATTTGTAAGAAAGACTAAACTGAACCTTATAGTAAATTAATTGTAACGGGAGCTAGAAAATTTATATGGCCGCCTGCATCTTTTTTCTTTCTCCAATTTGTTGCCGCCACATAGCATAATACAATCCTTTATCGGCTAATAATTCTTCATGTGTGCCCGTCTCCACCACTTCGCCTTTTTCCAGCACATAAATTCTGTCTGCATGCATGATGGTGCTGAGCCTGTGTGCAATTAAAACAGTGATCTGCCCTTTTTGTGAAGACAACTCCCTGATCGTATCAGTTATTTCTTCTTCGGTAATAGAATCCAATGCAGAAGTGGCTTCATCAAAAATTAATAAATGCGGCCTGCGTAATAATGCACGGGCTATAGAGATGCGTTGCTTCTCTCCACCTGATAATTTCAAACCACCTTCGCCAATCATTGTATCAAGCCCTTTCTCCGCACGGGCTACCAAACCGGTACAACTTGCTTTTCTTAATACATCATCCAGTTGCATCTTGTGTTGCAGCAGGATTCACAAACATCAGGTTTTCTCTTATTGTTCCACTGAACAAATTCGTGTCCTGCGTTACAAAACCTATTTGTTTTCTCAGGTCATCAAAATTTATTTCTGTTTCATCAAGATTGTTATACAATATTTTACCCTGCAGTGGACGATAAAGGCCAACCAACAATTTCATCAATGTAGATTTACCACTGCCACTTGGCCCAACAAACGCAATGGTTTCACCAACCCGTACATCAAAACTGATATCATCAATAGCTTTATGCGATGCAGTCTGGTGCTGAAAAACAACATGATTGAATGACAATGTTTCTATATTACCGAGCGCTTTTGGAAAAGCAGGTTCTTTTTCCGGCGCCTTTTTCATCAGGTTGTCAAAATTATTTAACGAGGCTTCTGCTTCCCTGTAAGAAAGTAAGATGTTGCCAATTTCCTGCAATGGGCCAAATACAAAAAACGAAAATATCTGCATCGTCACCAATTGGCCTGCATTCATTGTTCCTTTAAAAATGAGCCACATCAAAATAAACAATATTACCTGGCGCAACGTATTCACCATGGTGCCCTGTACAAAACTTATACTGCGGATGCGTTTTACTTTTTTAAGCTCCAACCCCAATATCTTATATGTATTCGTGTTCAGCCTTTCTACTTCCTGGTGTGTAAGCCCAAGGCTTTTTACCAATTCAATATTTCTTAGTGATTCCGTGGTGGAGCCTGCTAAGGCAGTGGTTTCCCCAACGATATTTTTCTGTATCTGTTTTATTTTTTTACTCAGCTTGTTGGTAACAAGCGTTAGAAATAGAATGCCAACCAGGTAAGCAACTGGTATGCGCCAGTTTATAAATAGTGCAGCGTACACAAAAACAAACACAACTCCTATAATAACACCAAAAAGTATATTGATGAAATTAGTCATGAATTTTTCTACATCAGCTCTCACTTTTGTAAGAATAGATAATGTTTCACCGCTACGCTGATCTTCAAATTCCTGGTAAGGCAATTTCATGGCATGTTGCAGCCCGTCTGTAAATACACTGGCGCCAAATTTTTGTATCACTACATTCAAAAAATAATCCTGGAATGCTTTTGCAATCCGGCTTACCATCGCCACCGATACCGACAGAATGAGTAAATACCAAACACCCGGTGTGTCCCATGAAAAAGAATTAAAAAAACGATTCCAGCTAAAATTCTCTGCAGGTGGTATATTGCCACCCTGGTGGCCATTGGCAAGATTGATAAGCTTTCCCAACAAAATGGGATCTACTAAAGAAAAACCTATGTTGATGGAAGCCATTAAAAGGGTGAATACTACCAACCATTTATAAGGCTTTAAATATTTCAGTAAAATTTTCATGGCGCAAAGTTAGCAGAAAGCTGCAATCACAAAATCCGCTGCCACAAGCGAAGGCAATTGTTTACGCAAATCGAAAACAGGGTTTATAGGATACCGCTATTTAAACTGCACATAAATATCTCCCCAAAGATCTGTGTGAAATTTTTCTTTAATGGCTGTTGTTACAGCAGCACGGGAAGTAAACTGTGGCATTTCATAATACATATTTTCTGCAAGGCAATAATTGTAAGCAGTACCAGTGCCGCCAAGAGCTTCCATTAAATTCATACAGGTTTCGGCATCATCAAAAAACTCCTGCGTAAATTCAAATGAAATGATACCGGCTTTTTTATGCAGCCCCTTCAGCACTTCTGTTTCAAAACCTTCCACATCTACTTTACAAAGTACCGGCACACCATACTTTTCAATCAGCATATCAAGTGTAGTGATCTCTACTTTTTGCTTTTTGTCCCAATGAAATTCTGTACTGAACCTTCCGGATTTAATCCACTTTTCCGACATAGATGAAATGGTATCTGCTTCATCGCAAATAGAAATTTCACCCATGCCCGGTGCAGCACCACAGGCTTTATCAACAATCACTACATTTTCATTCTTGCCAAAATATTGTTTCAGCAACGCCACACAGGTTTGCTGTGGCTCCACACAAATAAGTTTTGCCCCCAGTTTTTCAAACACCATAGCTCTTTCGCCATTATTGCTGCCAATGTCAAAAACGAGGTCGCCTTTTTTTACAATGCCTCTATAAAACCCAAGCATATTTGCAAATTTCTTTGTTCGTGAAAATTTGAATTTCCTGTATTTGTATTTAAGTGTGGTGAACATTACAACGGTTAATTTGCGGCAAATTACCGATATTTTACTCATATTTTTGCCAGCGGATATAAACAGGCATACGCTGGTAAAAGGAAACTACAATTGCTCATGATAATAATACAGGTTGAAGGCGGATTGGGAAACCAGATGTTTCAATGTGCATTGGCGCTTTCATTTATTAACAGGGGCCTTACTACCAAGCTGGATATTTCAAAATATGAAAAGCAGCAAAGCCATAATGGTTATGAACTGGAAAAGGTTTTTAATATCAACCAGCAGTATTGTTCAAATGCAGAAAAGGCTTTTGTAAAACCAATAAGCAAACTTCGCCATAAAGTGTTTAACAGCCCTTATAAAGAAAAAACGGAATGGCAGTGGCACTATCATGCAGCGGTAAATAAACTAAGGAGCGGTTATTTAAAAGGATATTGGCAATGTGAAAAATATTTTATTGAAGCCGCAGGCCAGGTGAGGCAAAGGTTTACATTCAATCCTTTGCAGGATGATACGAACAGGGCAATGATGGGCAAAATAAGAAGCCACAATTCAGTAAGCCTGCACATAAGGCGTGGTGATTATATGAATACAGATGTTGCCACTTCGCTCAATATGGATTATTATAATGAAGCCATAAAATTTATAAACAATACAATCAGTAACCCATACTATTTTATTTTTTCAGATGATATTGACTGGGCAAAAGGAAATATAAAAGAACAAAGAGTGGAGTTTATCGACTGGAACAAAGGAAACAACAGTTATATTGATATGCACCTGATGAGCCATTGCAAACACAATATTATTGCCAACAGTTCTTTTAGCTGGTGGGGGGCATGGCTCAACAGCAACGGCGGTAAAACAGTAGTGGCACCACAGCAATGGATGCCCCATTTAAAAAATGGCAGTGATGTGATACCGGAAGGATGGATACAAATACCTAATCATTTTTAAAAGCAGAAGATATTTATAATGAAAAAAATAATGGAGTCTGTCAGCAATTACTTCTATGCAATGAAATGCCTGAAGGAATTAAAAAAGCAGCAGGGTAATGACACAAGTTTTGTTTTTGGCAAACAGAAACTCATATTGAATGAAAGGTTTGATGAATCCGGCATTGCTTCTGGCCATTATTTTCACCAGGACCTGCATGTGGCAAGAAAGATCTTTTTACAAAACCCGGTAAAGCATGTTGACATTGGTTCAAGAACGGACGGTTTTGTGGCGCATGTGGCTGCCTTCAGGGAAATTGAAATATTTGACATACGGGAACAAACTAAGAAAGTAAAGAATGTAATTTTTAAAAAAGCAGACCTCACAAAGCTGCCGGAAGAACTTAAAAATTACTGCGACTCTATTTCATCATTACATGCCATTGAACATTTTGGCCTTGGCAGGTATAATGACATTATTGATTACTTCGGTTACAAAAAAGCAATTGACAATATCACCTACATTTTAAAACCTGGTGGTAAATTTTATTTTTCAACTCCCATTGGCAGGCAGCGTATTGAGTTTAATGCACACCGTGTATTTTCTGTGCAATACCTCATTGATCTTTTTAGTGAAAACTATACAGTTGATAAATTTTCTTATGTGGATGATGCAGGCGATATACATGAAGAAGTGGAATTGAAAAAAGATTCCGTTTCAAATAATTTTGGCTGCCATTACGGCTGCGGCATTTTTGAATTGACCAAAAAGTAATACCTGCAGCAATGGTTATTCTTGAACTAAATTTTGAAAAAGGGTGGCGGGGCGGCGAAAGGCAGACTGTGTATAATATGCAGGGCTTTCGCAACGCAGGTATCAGCACACATTTGGTATGCAGGAAAAACTCAGCGCTTGAATCAAAAGCAATAAAAGAGGGTTTTACTGTTCATAGTTTTAATTCTGTTTTTGGCGTTATTTTTTTCCTGATACGCAAAGGAAGAAAATACAATTGCTTACACGTACAAACATCACACATACTTACTTACTGTGTATTTACAAAATGGTTTCACCGCAGGAAAGTGATATTCACAAGACGGGTAAATTTTATACCCAAAGGTTTTTTTACAAAACTTAAATACGGCTTAACTGATAAAGTAGTTGTCATCAGCAGTGAAATAAAAAATACCATTACAAATTTTTGTGGCAGAACAGATATTGAAATTATTTCGGACATAGTAGTAAAACAAACCGCAGACGAAACAAAGGCAAAAGAAATATTTACAGCATATACCGGCAAGCATATCACAGGTACCACATCAGCCTTTACAGAAGAGAAAGATCCTTTTACAATGCTGGAAGCTGTAAAAAAATTATCTCAAAAAAGAAATGATTTTGTATTCCTGCATTTTGGCGATGGCGTTTTGATGGAAGAAATAAGAAAGAAAATTATTGATTACGGTTTAGCTCATGTTTACCAACTAAAAGGCTTTGCTGAAAATGTACATGATTTTTTACCATCGTTTAAAGTGTTCGTACTGACATCAACACAGGAAGGGCTTGGCAGCAGTGTGCTGGATGCTTTTATCAATAAAGTGCCGGTGGTAAGTACCAATGCCGGTGGTTTAAAAGAACTGTTGCAAACCGAACGTGGCATTTTGTGCAATACCCGTGACAGTGGTGCTATTGCCGAAGGCATCAATGTTTTTTTAAACGACCCAGCTAAAAAAGAAACATGCGTAAACAATGCTTTCACTTATGTGCAGCAATACCACAGCATGGATCATATTACGCAACAATACATCAGCCTTATAAAAAAATAGTGCAGGCTTCCGTCATCATATCATACTATAAAAACCTGACCAATCTTGAGTTGGTATTAATGGCTTTGCAGCAACAAACTGCTATTGGAGATTTTGAAGTAATTATTGCAGAAGACGATAATGCTGCAGAAACAGTTTCTTTTATCGATCGCAAACAAAATATTTTTTCATTCCCTGTCAAGCATGTGTGGCAGGAAGATAAAGGTTTTAGAAAATGCAGGATATTGAACCAGGCATTACTGGCTACATCAACTGACTTCATTATTTTTTTAGATGGTGATTGTATTCCTCATCATAAATTAGTAAAACAATACATCCTGAATAAAAAAAATGCCGGGGCATTATATGGCAGAAGGGTTATGCTGAGTGAAAAGTTATCGGCTAAACTGCTGCAAACAAAAAATCTTTCTTTGCTTAATTTTTTTTCAATGCTGTCTGGTGGTTGCAAAAGAATTGAAGAAGGTTTGTATATGCCATGGATTGCCGGTTTGTTTAAAGAAAAAAAAACGGCAAGGTTGCTTGGTTGTAATATGGGCATTTCTAAAGAAGCGCTTTTAGCCATCAATGGCTTCGACGAGGATTATACAGCACCCGGCGGCGGAGAAGATTCTGATATCGAATGGAGATTAGAAGGAATGGGTTATAGCGGTTTTTCAGCAATGAAGTTTAAAGCAATAGTATATCATACATGGCACCAGGAAAGATTTACGGAAGAAGCCGGAAAAAAAAGCTATGCCATACTACTTGCAAAAATGAAACAAGGGTTTTTTGTTTGTAAAAACGGGATCAAAAAACTGCAGCAGGCATGAGGATATTATTTATATGCGATACGAAGTTTGATTATGCACAGGACCTTGCTTATGCCGGTTTGGCAAAAATACTTGGCAGCGAAAATGTTGTTGATTATCCCTGGAATACAAAATATCATTTACCGTTAAAAGATTATCCAAAAAACCTTGGCTATACTTCCTTTTCTTTTAGGCTGCCTTTGTTTACCAATTTTAATTCTTTCGATATCATAATACTTGGCTCGGCTAAGCCTGCAGCATTACATATTTACTTAAAAATTCTTCCATTAATAAAAGACAAGCCGGTAATTTTTATTGATGGTGGAGACGAACCCAAAACAGGCGGTGATTTTTACAGGCTTAATGCTGGCAATGAATTTGAAACAGCCATACAACAAAAACCATTTGATATTATTTTAAAGAGAGAGTATATTCCTTCATTACATGATGATGCCGGCAATATTTTTCCATTCCCATTTTCCTTTCCTTACAATGTGCATATAAATACCATGGCTGAGGAACAGAAAAAATACGATGTATCGTTTTGGGGGCAACAAAAACCTATGATAAGAGAAAATGCACTAAATTATTACAGGGGAAATATGATTGTGAAAAGAACGGCACCACCCTCAATCAAAATTTTTATACTTACAAACGCAAAGGCAGATTTTATTTAGAAGAATTAGCCGCCTGTAAAATTGTTTTAAACTTTCGTGGCGGCGGCTGGGACACTATGCGTTATTGGGAATCACCTGCCGCCGGAGCATTTATGATAAGCCAGCAACCACAGATACGCATACCTAATAATTTTGAAGATGGCAAGCATGTGGTTTGGTGTGATGATTCTTTAAGTGATCTAATTGAAAAAATTGATCATTACCTGGAGCATACAGCAGAAAGAGAAGCAATCGCCGCTGCCGCAAAAGAACATTTGGAAAAATATCATCTTAATACTGCAAGAGCTGAATACCTGCTGAAACTTGTGAAAGAAAAATTATCAGTCAGGTGATTATGCTCCTACGCCTGCGTTCGTGGCACACGAATGCATTGGCGATTATTTTGTTTTCGTTTCGTGTGTCGAACCGAGGCGGAGAAACAATGGCCGCTGCCGCAAAAGAACATTTGGAAAAATATCACCTTAATACCACAAGAGCACAATACTTGCTGCTAATAGTAAAAGAAAAGTTATCAATCAGTTGATTATGCACCCCATCCTTCCCTGTCTAAACTCCTGTACTGGATTGCTTCTGCCAAATGCTCCGCTTTAATATCTGCACTACCGGCAAGATCAGCAATCGTTCTGCTTACTTTTAAAATCCTGTCATAAGCTCTTGCTGATAAATTTAATTTCTCCATCGCCACTTTCAATAAATTTTGCGAAGCAGTATTGATAACACAAATTTCTTTCAGCATCTTACTGCTCATTTGTGCATTACAATAAACACCTTCATTCTCTTTATACCTTTCTGCCTGTATATCCCTTGCTTTGATAACCCTTTCCCTCACTGCTTCACTTTTTTCAAATTGCCTGGATGATGACAGTTCGCTAAAAGCAACAGGTGTTACTTCCACATGCAGGTCTATCCTGTCGAGTAATGGCCCGGATATTTTGTTTAAATATTTTTGTACTGCACCCGGTGGACAGGTGCATTCTTTTTCAGGATGATTAAAGAAGCCACAAGGGCAGGGGTTCATGGAAGCGATCAACATAAATGATGCAGGAAAATCGAGTGCCACTTTCGCTCTTGATATAGTTACCTTTCTTTCTTCCATCGGCTGGCGCATTACTTCCAATACTGTTCTTTTAAATTCCGGCAGTTCATCTAAAAACAATACACCATTATGTGCCAATGAAATTTCTCCGGGCTGTGGATTGCCACCGCCACCGACTAAAGCAACATCGCTAATAGTGTGGTGTGGTGAACGGTATGGCCTTTTTGAAATTAGCGTTGCATTTTCCGGCAGCTTACCTGCCACACTATGGATCTTTGTTGTTTCCAATGCTTCCTGCAAACTAAGTGGTGGCAATATGGTAGGCAATCTTTTCGCCAGCATTGTTTTACCTGCACCCGGTGGGCCAATTAAAATAGCATTGTGCCCGCCTGCTGCTGCAATCTCCAAGGCCCTTTTAATATTTTCCTGTCCCTTTACATCACAAAAATCTATTTCAAAATCTCCTTGTGCATTAGCAAACTCTTCTCTTGTGTTTACAACAATTGGTTCTAAAAAGTTTTCATCTTTTAAAAATTCAATTACTTCATTTATATGTGATACGCCATATACTTTTAAAGTATTCACCATTGCTGCTTCCCTTGCATTTTGTTTGGGAACGATCAATCCTTTAAAATTTTCTTTACGTGCCTGTATGGCAATTGGCAATGCTCCTTTAATAGAACGAACTTCACCATCAAGGCTCAACTCTCCCATTATCACATACTCTTCTATTCTTTCAGGTTTATCTAATTGTTCGCTGGCTGCCAATACTGCAATGGCAATGGGAAGATCAAAAGCAGTACCGCTTTTTCTAATATCAGCCGGCGCAAGGTTTACGATCACCCTTGTACGGGGCATATGGTAATGATTGTCTTTGATGGCACTCTCCACTCTTAGTAAACTTTCTTTTACCGCACTATCAGGCAAACCAACAATAAGGCAATCAGATTTGCCCTGGTTGTTTACGCTTACTTCCACCGCAATAGTAATGGCTTCCACGCCATACACTGCACTGCCGAAAGTTTTTACAAGCATGATGTTGATTGATTAAAGATTTTTATAAGGATTGTTTATGAAAGGTATGATTGTTATGATTATTGATGGAGATTTTTTATGGGGATTATTTATGAAAAATATGATTGCCATGATTCTTACTTAACTTGAATGTTGCCCTTTTTGCCTATTGACCATTAACAATTGACTAATTAATTTCCTGCATCTCCACCAGTTTTGTATAAAAACCATTTTGTGCAATCAGGCTTTCATGTGTGCCTCTTTCAATAATTTCACCCTGCTGCATCACAATTATTTCGTCTGCATTGCGTATGGTGCTCAGCCGGTGTGCTATCACCAGCGATGTTCTTTCTTTCATCAGGTTGCCAATGGCTTCCTGTACTAACTTCTCACTTTCTGTATCTAATGATGAAGTGGCTTCATCCAGTATAAGTATAGGCGGATTTTGCAACAGTGCCCTTGCAATAGTAATACGCTGCCTTTCGCCACCACTCAGCTTCATGCCACGGTCGCCGGTATTTGTTTGATAGCCTTCTTCTTTGCTCATAATAAAATTATGTGCATTGGCAATTTTTGCAGCAGCTATAATTTCATCTTCTGAAGCATTCGTTTTCCCCAATGAAATATTGCCTGCAATGCTGTCATTAAACAATACAGGCTCCTGTGTTACAAAACTCATTTGCTTACGCAATGATTCAATTTTGTAATCCTTAATGTTGATACCATCAATTAATATTTCTCCTGCTGACACATCATGAAACCTCGGCACAAGGTCAACCATTGTTGATTTACCGGCACCAGACGAACCTACCAATGCTACCGTCTTTCCCTTTTCAATTATTAAGTTGATGTTTTTCAAAACTGTTTTATCGTTGTAGCTAAAACTAACATTGCGGAACTCTATACTTTGATTGAAATTTTGCAATAAGGAAGCGTTTGGTTTATCCTCTATCTTCACCGGCTCTTCAAGCAGTTCCTCCACTCTCTCTATGGCACCCAACCCACGGTGCAAACCACTGATAGAGTTAGATAAATTTTTTGCCGGGTTAATAACCATCGCAAAAACAGCAATAAAAGGAAAGAGATCTGCCTTTTGTAAATCGCCACTTTGGTGAAATACCAAATAACCGCCAATAAACAATATGATGCAAAGCACTGCCACACCCATCACTTCTGTAAGGGGACTGGCAAGATCACGGCGCCTTGTCATAACATTAAGTATCGAAAATATTCTGTTGTTGCCTTGATTGAACTTATCCAGCATTTTTTCTTCGGCGCTAAAAGCTTTTATAACTTTTATACTTCCGAGTGTTTCTTCCACATGGCTCAGGTTTTCACCGGATGCAATGCTGTATGCAATGCCCTGGCTTTTTAATTTCTTGCTTATCCTGCCAATGATAAAACCCGTAACCGGCAACACCACTAAAAGTGCCAGCGAAAGCAAAGGGCTTAAATACACCATGTAGATAAGATAAGATAAAATGGTAAGCGGATCTTTTATCAATCCTTCCAATGTGGTAACAACCGATGTATAAATTTCACCCACATCACCCAGCATACGGTTCATCAGGTCGCCTTTTTTTTGTTCGTTGAAATAGCCAACAGGCAGCTGTAAAATTTTATTGTAAATCTTATACCTGAAGCTGGCTATCACCTGGTTTCGAACCGGCGTGGAAATATATGCAGAGAGGTAGCGGAAAAAATTACTGACAAGGTTGCAGGCAAGTATGATGACGCATACAACAGAAAGGGCATACATAGAGCCGTTAATATCTCTTAAATGCTGGATATATGTAACAAGTGAGCCAACAGCTTTTGAATTGATAGGTACATCATTATCGCCATTAATTATCAGTTGCATAAAAGGTGACAACATGCCAAAGCTGAGCACTGAAAAAAAAGTAGCCAGCAGTGAGCAGCCCATATAAAACGCAAGCTTAGCTTTCTCTATTTCTATATACCTGAAAATCCGGAAAAATTGTTTCATGCCTGTTGATGCTGTCGTTAAATAAAGTAAAGCAACAAATGTACTTAAAAGCAAAAAGACAAGGGGAATAAGTTGATGAGCTACAGTTTCTGCAGCATATCCACCACGCCTTCATTCTTTAAAATGAGGTAGCCGAGGCGGTCGTTGCTGATGCCGTCTTTTAACTGGTAGTTGAAAACAAGCTGTTCTCCATCAACAGCGGTCTCAAAATAATTGAAGATGATGTTTGGATATTGTTTTAGCTGCTCGCCTATTTCATATAAATGGGTGGAAAGGATAAAAACGGTGTTGGGAATTTTTAAAAAGCCTTCCACCACAACGGTGGAGCATTTCATGGCATCCTGCACATTGGTGCCTTTAAACAGTTCATCAATAAGGATAAGCCAGTTGCGGTGGTCAGAAATTTTTTGAACAGTTGATTTTATCCTCTGCACTTCATTGTAAAAATAGCTTTCGCCCTTTACAATATTATCCATGATATTGATGTTGCTGAGCAATCCATCAAATACACTTAGCTCCATACTTTGTGCCGGCACGCCCATCCCGATATGTGCCAAAAAAACTGCAGTGCCAACCGATTTTATAAAAGTGCTTTTGCCAGCCATATTAGCGCCGGTAAGAAAAAGAAAATTTTTGCCGGGCAACAGCCGTACATCATAACCAACTGGTTGTTGCAGCAAAGGATGATACAACCCTTTTATATCAAGCAGCGGTTTTCTTTCAGTTGTAAAAGAAGGAAAAACAAAATTATAATTTTTTACTGCCATTGCCATACCGTACCAGGCGTCTAACTGGTAATATATCTCCAGCAACTCCTCCATGGCGTGTTTAAAGCGGTTGCGGAAATAATTCGCCAGCATTAACTGGCTTGCAGTATTCAGGTCTTTTGATTTTTTATTGGCAGCAATTATTTCAAATTCTTTTTTGTTTATGGAAGTACTAATTACTTCCAGCAGTTTTTTTATTGGTGGCGGTGCGTCAGTATTAAAAAAATGTTTTACAAACTGCTGCATGCCTTTTATAAAATCGAAAGTATGCTCAGTGGAAAACTTTACAAAAGAATAATCGCCACTGCTGAAGAGTTTATAACTTAAAATACCAGCCTGCGATCGCTTTTTCGGGATATCGTCTATTGATGCTACATAAAATTTTTCAATCATCAATACCGAGCCATTGGTTATTTGTGGAGGCCAGTGTTGTTCATTTTTTAAAATGAACCGCAGTGTTTGCTGTATGCCCTGTATTTCTTCTATTGTTTTTAATGGCGTGGAGAAATTATAAAATAACCGGTGCCTGCCCCCTGTTGTGCGGCAAAAATTGAGTTTATTAAAAACAGAAAAATCTTCTTCTACGTTTAATATGGAGAGGTCGGCTAAAGTTGTTTTGTCTATTTCCATGCGGTTTCATTTAAAATATATTCAACAAGTCCCGTAGGGCCAACAGATTGGCAGAAGAGAAACAAAATTATTTATTGAATAAGTTCCATAGGAACGAAAGGCCGGTTTTATCTTTCGCCCCTATGGGGCTTTAAAAAAATATCAATAATATTTCTACCTATCTTTTAGCCCTACGGGCTTATTAATTCCTTTATTGCTATTGCCTATTGAACAATATCCTTTTACCTTTAACAGATTCATCCCACTTGTTGTTGTCAAATACCATCACCCCATTTACAAAAGTTTTTTCTATAGATGCAGGAAATGTAAAATTCTCTAAAGGGCTCCAGCCACATTTTGATAAAACATTTTCTTTTGTAACGGTATAAGGCTTATTCATATCAACCAATACCAGGTCGGCAAAGTATCCTTCCCTTATAAAGCCACGTTCTTTTACCTGGTAGATAGTGGCGATGTTATGGGACATTTTTTCAATTACATTTTCCAAACTTATCCGTCCTTCTTTTACATAATGCAGCATCATACTTAAAGAATGTTGCACAAAAGGTACGCCGCCATGTGCTTTTTCGTAAGGCACATTTTTTTCTTCCAGTAAATGTGGTGCATGATCGGTGCTGATGGAATCAATAATGCCATCATTCACAGCTTTCCAGATTGCTTCTTTATTATGTGGCGCTTTAATGGCAGGGTTGCATTTTATTTTGTTGCCCAGCGCTGCATAATCATCGCTGGTAAAATGTAAATGATGCACACAGGCTTCCACAGTAATTAATTTTTCCTTTAGTGGCATCATGTTGCTGAACAACTGTAATTCCTTTTCTGTGGTGATATGCAGTATATGCAGCCTGCTGCCATATTTTTTTGCCAGTTGAATAGCAAACAAAGAAGATTCAAAACATTCAATATCATCTTTAATGATGGGATGGTCTGCTGCGGTGAGTTCCCTGCCTTCTGCTTTTAGCCTTGCATAGTTCTCATTCATTATCCTTTCATCTTCACAATGCGTTGCGATCAGCATTTCACTTTCACGAAAGAGTTTATTTAAAGTAACAGGATTATCAAGCAGCAAATTTCCAGTGCTGCTGCCCATAAAAATTTTAATGCCGCATACTTCGTTTCTTTTATCATTCGTTCTCAATGCTTCATCAGCATTGTCATTGCTGGTGCCCATGTAAAAAGAATAATTGGCTAAAGAAGTTCTGGATGCAATGGCAAATTTTTCTTCTAACAGTTGCTGTGTAAAAGTTGGCGGAATGGTATTGGGCATATCCATAAAACAAGTGGTACCGCCGGCAACCGCTGCTTTTGATTCGGAATACATAGTGCCTTTGTATGTAAGACCCGGTTCTCTAAAGTGAACATGGTTGTCAATTACACCCGGCAATAAAAATTTCCCTTCGCCATTTATTTCTGTTGCGGCTGATTTTATATCAATGGTTGGTGCAACTTTTTCTATCCTTTCTCCATCTGTTAATACATCGCATACAATGGTTTGGCCTTCGTTAACCACCTGTATGTTTTTAAAGAGATATTTTTGCATATCTTGAACGCTGATAAAATTTTATACGTACTGTTGTTACTGGCTGATTTTTTCAGCTGAATAAAACTACTACAGTAAAAGTGTGCGACGCAACAGAAGTTTAATAATAATTCTGAAGCCTGGCACAAAAAAACAAACCAAAACAACAAAGCAATGCAAATTATTAAAAGCTTACTCAAACTGGTGATTTTTATTTGCCCCCTGGCTGCTACGGCACAAACTACTTTTCTGCAACAGGGAGATAAGGCATATACTTTACTGGAAAGATTGGAAATAAAAGCACAAACAAATGCCAGCCTGAATTTTTCCAATTTAAAATATTTCAGCCGCAAAGCAGTGGTGCCGGAAGCACAGGCCATTGACAGTGTGAATAAAACAAAAGCTGGCGACAAAAAAGATGCTTCAAAACTTACAGCGATTGATGAGTTTAACCTGCAGAGTTTTTATATGGCCAACAGCGAATGGTACAGGGGTGACCAGTCAGGCTTTGCCAGCAAAAGGCCGGTACTGAAGGCCTTTTATAAAACCAAACCAAATTTTTACGAGGTAAACAGCAAAGATTTTTTTATGGTGGTAAACCCCATGTTGAACATTGCCTATGGAAAAGAATCGAACAATAAACAAACTGCTTTTATAAACAGCCGTGGTATTACTGTAAGAGGGCGCATTGCCAATAAAATTGGTTTTTCAACCACTGCCAGCGATAACCAGGAAAGAGGCCCGGCATTTTTTTCAGATTTTATCCAAACTAACAGGGCTGTACCCGGATATGGCTTTTATAAGGGTTTTAAAACCGATAGCACTGCTGTTGATTACTTTGATGTTCGTGGCTATGTTACATTTAATGCTACAAAATACATCGACATACAGTTTGGCCATGATAAGAACTTTATCGGTAATGGTTACCGCAGTTTGTTTTTGAGCGACTGGGGAAACAGTTACCTGTTTCTAAAACTCAATACAAGAATATGGAAACTGAACTACCAGAATATTTTTATGGAACTGATGCCGGTTTTCAATAAAAGTGGAGGTGACCGTGTGCTGGATAAAAAATACCAAACGATACACCACCTGAGCATCAATGTTTCAAAATCGATAAATATTGGTGTGTTTGAAGCGGTAACTTTTGGCAGAAGAAATCATTTTGATTTTCAGTACCTGAACCCGATCATTTTTCTTCGCCCTGTGGAAAGTGGCAATGGCAGTGGTGATAAAGCAAAAGTTGGTTTTGATTTTAAAGCCAATGTTGCCAACCGTTTTCAATTTTACGGGCAATTTTTATTAGATGAGTTTGTACTCAGCAAGCTGAAGAATGATAAAAACAATTACGTAAACAAATACGGCTACCAGTTAGGCGCCAAGTATATTGATGCGTTCGGCATTCCTAATCTTGACCTTCAGGTGGAAACCAACAGGGTAAGGCCATTTACTTATTCCCACTACGATTCAGTTTCTACCTACACACATTATAACCAGCCAATGGCACATCCATTGGGAGCCAACTTGCAGGAGTTTATCGGCATATTAAAATACCAGCCAATAAAAAGGTTGTATGTATATGCAAGGGCTATTTATTATTACCAGGGGCTTGATAGTGCTGGTTATAATTTTGGTGGCAACCCGTTTGAATTATATAACGAAAACCGTCCGCCAACAACTGCTGAACCACTTGGCCGTACAAGCGGCTTTGCAGTAGGCGGTGGTGTAAAAGCAAACTGCCTGAATGCATTACTACAGGTGAGTTATGAGTTGAGAGAAAATTTATACTTTGATCTTAGTTTACAGCACCGCACTTATAAAGCACCGTTGATAAATATAAATAACAGTAACACATTGATCACAGCAGGCATAAGGATGAACCTGTTTAAGAGGACGTATGATTTTTAGATACCAAAAATATTTCACCAATAAGCAGTCTTAAGAAATTAAGGCTGTTTTTATTTGGAGACTATAACGCCTCAAACCAAACCTTCGCTTCATCATTATAATCACCATTGTAATTTATAGTGAGCTCCTCTCCTTTTTCAATGTCCCTTGCTGTTTTTACCAGGATGGTATCAGAACCAAAGTCCATGTAGTATTCACAATTACTTTGATAACTGTGGTTATATATTGGTACCAGCCCAAGCGCCATACAGCAGCGTTCGCTTTCTTCGCCCCATTCAAAAATATAATCATGCAATAATGTTTGGTCAAGCAGTTTCCTTTCATCGCTGCTCATTACAATCACCGGTGCCACTTCAATAACGGTATTGGCTGCAATTTCTTTTTTGGTAAAAACACCCCTGCCCATTTTTTCGGTATGTGCAATGAACAGGTAAGATTTTTGCATAACAATTTATTAAAGTGATTTGGAGTATTTTTGGTGAATAGTGAATGGTGAATAGTGAACGGGAACTTCAATATCCCGGTACACTTTTTCATTCTTCAGCACAATATTAATTATTCAATATTACATTAAGCTTTCGATGTCTTTAGAACTGGAAGAAATATCAATACAGCAACGCTTTACGGAAGTGGTGGCCACTGAAGACAAACTTCAGATAAAAGAATTTTTGAACCACCAGAATATAAGCGATGTGGCGGAGCTCATTTATGACAATGAAGATTATGAAACCCAGATCGTCAGCCATCTTTCTATACACAGGGCTGTGGGCGTGTTTAAGATATTAGAATTGCCGGTTCAAAAAAGGATCATTAAAGACTTACCGGCCTTTACCACGGCAGAATTATTAAATGAACTGCCGGCAGATGACCGCACTGCTTTTTTGAGTGAACTCTCCAGTAGTGCAGTAAGAGAGTTGGTAAAAACATTGAACCCCGAAGAAAGAAAGATCACTTTATCCTTATTGGGTTATCCTGAAGACAGTGTGGGCAGGCTGATGACGCCTGATTATGTTTATGTGTATGAACATGACACGGTAGAAGACGTTTTAAATACGATCAGGAAATATGCCCGTAACAGTGAAACAATTGATGTTATCTATGTAATAAATGATAAAGGCGAATTGCTGGATGACATCCGTATCAAAGATTTTATACTGGCTTCGCCGGATAAAAAAGTAAATGAGATGATGGATGGCCGCTTTATTGCATTACATGCAGAAGATGACCAGGAAGTGGCGAATGAAGTTTTTAAAATGAACAACCGGGTGGCACTGCCGGTAGTAAGCAAGAGCAATAAATTGCTGGGCATTGTTACTATTGATGATGTGCTGTGGGTAGCCAGCGAAGAGTTTAGCGAAGACATGCAGAAGATAGGTGGTACCGAAGCCCTCAATGAACCTTACCTTGATATATCGATATTTAAACTGTTTAAAAAAAGGGCCGGCTGGTTGATTGTACTGTTTCTTGGAGAAATGCTAACAGCCAGCGTAATGCAGAATTTTGAAGACGAAATAAAAAAAGCAGTGGTGCTGACTTTGTTTATCCCACTTATTATTTCCAGCGGTGGCAATACTGGTTCGCAGGCTTCTACATTGATTATACAGGCAATGGCACTAGGCGAAATTACCATAGCCAACTGGTGGCGTGTGATGCGGAGAGAAATAATCCAGGGGATAATGCTGGGCACAATGCTTGGAATAATTGGCTACACAAGGGTGATTGTATGGGGCAAACTGATGCCGGGTGTATATGAAGGGCATGATGTAAACGTAGGGCTTACCGTAGGTTTTTCGTTGATAGGCGTGGTACTATGGGGCACTTTAAGCGGCTCTATGTTACCGTTAGTATTAAAAAGATTAGGGGCCGACCCTGCCGTATCTTCCGCTCCGTTTGTGGCTACGCTGGTGGATGTTACCGGCCTTATCATTTATTTTTCTGTGGCTTATATTTTTCTGCAGGGCATATTGTTATAATAAAATTATTCCACGGTAAGTGAGAAAGATATCATCCTTGCATATACCTGGTCGATATTGCTGCTGAAACGCAGGTTGGGGTTGCGTTGGTGCAGGTTATTCAAACCCCAGTTAACCCTTAGCTCGGGGCTAAGAACGAAGTAAGGAAAGTAAATATGAAAACCAAGGCCGCCTTCCACACTGTAACCAAAGGGTTTCAGTTTTATCAACTCCTCCGCATTTTTTTTATTGGCGTTTGATGCAAGGTCATAATCAAAACGGCCACCGAAAGTGGTAAACACTTTCATATTGCCAATACGGTCGCTGCTGAATTTTAAAAGAAGCGGAAGGCTTAATGTGATAGACTGTACTTTCTTCAGCGTGCGTTTGTTCTCGTCCAGCAAGGGATCAAACTTCGTCATAGTGTATTCAAAAGCCTTTTCACTAAACGTAAGGTTGAGCGGATAAGTACGGAGATCCCAATGTTCATTAAGATTAAGGTTCACCAACCACGCCAGGTTAATGCCTGTGCTGTTGATACTTTCAATAACAGCAATACTATCATTCAATACAGGGTTTAAAAACTGTGGATGATGGCTGAAATTGAAATGTGATTTATTCAGGCCAAGGTTGATACCAAAATGATACAACTTACTGTCGTGGTCGGGTAAGTTAAACGCCTTTTCCTGCGCCATAGCTGTATGACACAACAAAATAGCTGTTATAATAGTGATTATTTTTCTCCGCAATAAATGCTGCATATTCCTGCGCTCTGAGGTTTACAATAAGTGTTACGATAACCGAGGCTATCTAAAATTTGAGTAAAGTTTTTGCCTTCTGGAAATTTTTTAATTGATTCGTCGAGATATTTATATGCATTGCGGTTTTTGCTGAACAATTTGCCCATCGCAGGCGCCACTACTTTCATATACACATTGTACAACTGTTTTATCACCGGCTTTTTTGGTTTGCTGAATTCCAGCACCACCAATTTTCCTCCCGGTTTCAATACCCTCAATATTTCTGCCATGCCTTTTTCCAGATGCTCAAAATTCCTTACACCAAAGGCCACTGTCACTGCATCAAACGTATTATCTAAAAAGTTTATTGTTTCGCTGTCGCCGTTTTGCAGCTCTATAATCCTTGACAGTCCTGCTTTTTCAATCTTTTTACGCCCCAGGTTCAACATACCGTTGCTAATGTCAATACCAACGATGCTTTGTGGTTGCAAAACGCTGGTTGCCATTATCGCCACATCAGCAGTTCCTGTTGCCACATCTAATATCTTCTTTGGATTGATGCTTTTCAGTTGCTTCAACGCTGCCTTTCTCCATCTAACATCAATACCTGCACTCAAAAACCGGTTTAAAAAATCGTAGCGAAAGGCGATGTTATCGAACATATCCGCCACCTGTTCTTTTTTTGACATGGTGGAACCCTGTACCGGCACCACCGTATCATGTGCAAATTTTGACATCCGGGCAAAGATAATGGGTTTCCATTTTTTGGATGGAGAATGTTTAGGTAGATTAACAGGAGTTTAAGGGGTGATTGTATCAGAATACTTTTCATGGATGAAACGTACCAGATTTCTAAATCAAACCTCACGCTATCTTTGCCGCATGTTAATCAAACACGCCAAGTATATTATCAGCAGCCCTTCCTTTGATAAATGCCCGCCGCCAAACCAACCCGAGTTTGCTTTTATTGGCCGGAGCAATGTGGGCAAATCATCGCTGATAAATATGCTGACGAATAATGCAAAGCTGGCAAAAACATCCGGCACACCGGGCAAAACCCAACTTATCAATCATTTTGAAATAACAAGCGCCGCCGATGAAAAGGGAGCTAAAGAAACAAAGTGGTATTTGGTTGACCTGCCGGGATATGGTTTTGCCAAAGTAAGCATCCGCAACCGCCGCACCTGGGAGCAGATGATTGAAGGTTATTTGCGTAAGAGAGAAAACCTGCAAATGATATTTGTATTGATAGATGCAAGGCACAGCCCACAAAAAATTGACCTGGAATTTTTAAAGAAGCTGGATGGATGGGGATTGCCCATCACTATGATATTTACCAAAGCTGATAAAGAAACACAGGCCATTGTTGCAAAAAATGTAAGGCAGTTTTTAGATGCGATGAGAAAGACATGGCAGTTTTTACCACAGCATTTTGTAAGCAGTGCAGTAAAGAAAATGGGAAGGGATAAAATTTTAAGTTTGATTGATGAATCGATGCAGGAAGAGAAAGAATAGTTTGTTTGCCACAGACCTGCCTGCCGGCCGGTCGGCAGGTTACACAGATTAACACAGAAATAAATTGACACTAAAAATTGCTTACAGCAATTATTGAAAGAAGTTTAATAAAACATAAAGGGCGCCTTCGGCGCCCTTTATCATTGCTATAGAGATGATCTTAGCTCAGGTTTTTTGCAAGGTGCTTAGCCATGTCAAACATTGACACTTGTGCTTTTCCACCGAAAACAACTTTCAGTTTTGCATCAGCATTTATCATGCGCCTGTTTTTTGCATCCTGCAGTTTGTTTGCTTTGATATAAACCCATATTTTTTTCACTGCTTCTGTACGGGGAACACCTTTGGTGCCGATAACAGCGCCGAGTGCAGCACTTGGTGTAAGCGGCCTCATGAATGCAGCGTTTGGTTTACGGGCACTTTTCTTTTTTGCTACTTTCTTTTTAGGAGCAGCTTTCTTTTTTACAGCAGCCTTTTTAGGAGCAGCTTTTTTTGCAGCTTTTTTAGGAGCGGCTTTCTTTACAGCTTTTTTAGGAGCGGCCTTTTTTGCGGCCTTTTTTGCTTTTGCCATGTTTTTATAAAATTTAGAAATTAATGGATTGATTAAAATCAACAGTTAAATATAGGAGATTTATCATTTCTGCAATTTTTTATTGAGATTTTATTGTCCACAGAGGGGAATTGAGAATGGGGATAGTGTTTGGAAGAGGTGTTTTGGGAAGGTAAAACAGCAGTCAGCATTGACCTTATTATTGTTAGGCTAAGCCTTAATAAGGCTGATTATTTATTTGATTTTTGCACAGTTCATTTCAGGGTTAGGATTCTATTTGCTAGTAAATTTCCAGCCATCAAGTGAAAGAGAAATTATTATGTCTGGCCAACTTTCAAAAGCTGACAATCCTGCTCTAACAGGATATACATTTGTATTAGCCCACTTATTTTGCTTCATTAAGAACATCATTGCATTGTAAGTTAAGTCGTATGGAAACGGGTTGGTAATTTTCAACATCATTGATTGATGAATTTTTTTTTCACTTATTTGATAAAACTTAACTGTGAGGGTGTTTTCTGGATTTTTAATTTCTTTTACTGCCTTCATGCTTTTAATTATTCCTTTGTCTTGTTCTACTTCAATATAAATCATTTCTCCTGGGTATATCTGCATACCATTGTTAGGAAATAAGTAAGGTGTCGCTCCAATTTCGTCCGCATAAAAGTTTACATTATCCACATCAATTTTTAAAGTGTAAGGTGTTCTTTTAAGAATTGCTGTGTCTTGTCCTTTTGAATCAAAACGAATTGTCATAAACAAAAACAAGAAAATAAAAGTGTATTTCATAATGTGAAGTTTTTTGGATTACATCCAACAAGTAAATTTAGGCTATAAGAGTTTTATCTCTAATTTTTTATATTGATAATAAAGCTAAAGGTCTATGCTTTTTATATTGCCTATAGTGTCAATGCAAAATTGAAAATGATTGATACGTTTAATTCATTAGCTCATCTACGCCTTAATAAAAGATGAAAAATAATATGCCGTACAAGTGATTCCCGACGCTGCGGTCGGGATGCTGACTTAAACGTCAGCATGACACAACGATGCTGCTACACTACTGTCCCGTTAACTTTCAGAATAAAATACCCTGATTGCTAACGTTCTTGGTTTGTTCCTTTGTAAATAATTCTTTGATGCTGCATTTTTCAAACAAACTGATACTTAATATCTGTAGTATTTGATTGAATGAAGCATCAATTTTTAAATGTTTTTTAAAATTGCAATTAATAAATAATCACACACCGCAATCCATATTTGTGTCTTTACTGCATTTTCACTGTTGCCATAAAATCGTTTGATTTTAAGGTTTTGTTTTATCCATTTAAAAAACAATTCCACTTTCCATCTTTCTTTATAAAGCCTTGCAATATTTATTGCTTCTATTGTCAGATGGTTTGTTATAAACGTCAATTCCTTTTTGGTTGCTGCATCCACATATTCTATTCTCCTGAAAGTAATCGGGTATTTTCTTTTTCCATGATGCCATTTCAATTTAATAAACTCATCTTTTCTAACACCAGTTTTCTTATTTACTTTATTAACTACTGCCACACTGTAAGCAAGGTTTTCTTTTGCCCTCATTACAAAAAAAGCTTTTTGCAATTCTATTTTATATAATCTTCTAAAATCTATGTAAGCCTTGTCCACCACATAAAAGCAGCCACTGGTATAGCTAATCTCGTCCAGTAATTTTACATCCTGCTCTGTTGCCTTCTGTTATGCTCACAAATTCAGGGATTGAGCCATCAATGTTTAAAAGCACATGTACTTTTATAGCATTGGTGTTGACCTGAACTTTGCCCAGGGAAACAAGGTTGCACACAAATCAATAATTGTACTGTCAAAAGCATACACAATTGTTTCAAGTTCTTTTGCCAGATTATTTTCCCCTTTATAAAGTGGCACCGCTTTAGCGATAAGAATTTGCGCCAAATCTGCATATATTTCCCATGGCCGGTTTTCATTTGCTTTGGCAAGTGTGCTTCTGGCAATTTTAGTTTTAAGGCCACAGTGATATAGTTTCGATTGCATCCCTCCAAGGCAAAATTCTATATCCCGTAAACTTTCCCTGTAAGACAACTGTGCAAAACTCATTACGATAAACTGTTCCCAGCACTTAAATACTTTCACCCGGTAATTCCCTTCATGTTTATCTACACACTTATCAAACTCATACCGGTTAATTAAATCAAAAACCTGTGAAAGAACATAGCTGCCTTGGTTCATGTTGCTAATTTGAATAGCAAAAAACCTGGTTTAAGTTCAAATCGTAAAATCAAAGAACTTCTTAAAATCCTTATCTGTCCTATACTGCATCAATTCATATCATATCTTAACGGGACAGTAGTGATGCTGCTATGAATTATCACAGCTGGTAAAAAAACAAAACTAAAGAGGAGACGATTTTACCTTTCGTAATTTTCACACTACGAAAACAACAAAGCGATAAAAGAAATTTTAGTTCACCACCTTATTGGCGCAACTGCTGCTGGCAAAAGCTTCGGGTTTGGCTTTAAAGGCAAAGCCCATACCGAGTATGTAGCCCATGGCTTCCCGTAATGCTTCATTGCTTTTGAAACTTGGGTTGGTGTTGATGTCGGCATGTACTTCCATGTCCACATCGTACTCCGTAAACAGGTTGCAGAGTTCGTAAGCGATCTCAATGCTTTTGGCAACTTCCACCAGCATGCGTTCTTTAATGCTGTACTTCACCAAAGTTTTTTCATTGTGGATGAACATGAAACCGCCATGACCTTCCCGTAAAAAAACAATTACGGTGGCAAATTCAGTTTCTTTTCCTTTTACCTGGCTGTCGGTACCGATGCAAACCTTGAGATTATAGCCTGCATTTGTTTCCCTTTTGATGGCTGCTTCTACCGCATCTTTGATGGGTAGTTGAATGGCGTCGCCGTTAAATTTTCTCCATAACATATTGAACGGGGTTTTCTAAAGTTACTGAGATTTATGATATAACCAACAGCAGCAGGCGAAAATTTACAGGCTTAATAAAAAATTAACCGGGCCGCAAATAAAAAAGGGCCGCTTAGATAAGCAGCCCGAAATACTTTACGCATAACTTTTTGGAGTTACAATTTTAAGACTCTTTCAGTTTTCGTTTCACCGCAACCGGAGAGTAATAAAATATAAATACCTGCCGGTTTACCATACATAGGTATGCTGTTGAAGCCGCCGTTACCACTGCCAACTGCCAACCTGTTTCCTTTATTATCTGTTAACAGGTATTGGAAATTTCCATTGGCAATAATGCTGATATCAGTTGCAGTAATAGTTGAAACGGCAAATGTTTTAATGAAAGCTGGTTTCTTTAACAATAAAGTGGAGGAGTAAACAATTCTTCCTGAAAAAGAAGTTACCTGCAGGCGGTAATACAGATCTGTTTGCTGCGCCGGTATATAATCAAAATTATTTTGGTTTACTACATTGCTTACTTCATTAAAATGTACTGCATCGGGTGACGATTGCAATACAACACTGCTGATGGCTTCGTTGCAATCAATATTCCAGTTAAGCTTATGCAGCGTATTATTTACTGAACCATTCAATGTTATATTACAAACAGGCAACACGCCAAATAATCCTGACAAAGTATAAGAGCCAAGGCTGCCATAATCACTGGCATTGCCATTGCCTGTGCCTTCCACCACTATATAATAAGTGCCGGCATTAAGAATAGTATCTATTACAACACTCATGCTGCCAGACGGATCATATACCTGCACTAGTTTTTTTACTGCATCATACAACGACAGTTTAATATCAAGGTCGGCGCCGTTGTTGGCAGCATCAATACCAAATGGTTTTGCGTCTAAATGAAAATTTGAATTATGCTGCAGTGAAAATGTAAAAGCATCTTTATCATTACCGGCGCTGATGATACCGCTGACATTAATATTGGATGCATTGATCGATGTGGGGGCAATACTTATGTTATCACTGTGATCATCTATCCTGTAACCAAAACCATTTTGAGAAGTGATGATAGAAAGATTATCCTGGTTGTTGCCGCAGCCATATGGTGTGGGGCCATTGTTCCAGCCGCTCATATTCCGGTAATAGCTGTTGCCCATAATGGGTGCCCATGCTGTTTCACCTGTGCCATTGCCAGCGTTGTATGTTGCAGTAAGATTACAACCATCATCATACTTACTCTGGTGCGATAACCCCAGTGTGTGGCCGCTTTCGTGTGAGCAACATTCTGCCACCATCTTTGGATTGTTTGGGCCAAGTTTGTCAGAAAAAACAAAGCAGGGTGTTTCATCTCCCCACTTAAAAGAACCCAGGTAACTAACACCACCAACATTATTAAACCAACTGCTGGTGGGTGTAATGATCACCCTCATTTTTTTATTGATCGGTGCTGCATCAAAAATAGTAATATCTGTAGTGATGTTGATATTAAAAGGACGGTAATCTTCTGCCACCCGGTTAAACACTTCAGCTATTTGCACATTATTTAAGCCTGATGGAATACAGTTAATAGTATTGCCATTGTTCCATACAGGATTGCTTACTTCTTCTCCATCAAAATCAAGATAAATAGTTGCGGCGGCTGAAGGATAGCTGTTAAGTTTTAACTGTTGGCTCTTTGTTGCCGCAGCAAAACATACAAATGTGAGTGTGAGAAATAGAATTTTGTTTTTCATAAGGCTGGCTTTACCGGTGAAGGATAAAAAATGATTAACGGCTGCAGATCTGGATGATCTTGTTTGTATCCATTTTCACCAATTGATAATTGCTGCCTTCCTTATGTTCCAGTTCGTACCCATCCGCAAAATCAGGGTTGAAAAGGTGGGCCACATAAATAAAATTATTGGCAGCATCAAAGCGCCTTGAAACTGAAAAAAGCGTATTGTTGAATTCTGTCAATTTTATTGAAACCGTTTGCAGGTTGCTGTATTTTCTTGCATACCACCTTACAGGCCCTTTTAATGCAAGCCCGTTGGGTAATAGCAAGGTTACTTCGTCATTATTACCATAAGTAAATAAACTTGCTAATTGCTGTTCGGTGCAACTGATCGTGTTTGGATACTCTTTAAAAAGGAATGGCTTAGCGGAAGATCTTTTTTGCGCCGGTGAGCTGACTGATGCAAGCATGCAAAGCAATGCTAACACTAATTGGGTACAGTGTTTCATAAGATTGTTTTTGATTGGATAGCAGCCACAGGTAACTACTCCTGTAACTCATCCATCATAACGTATGAAACGCCTGTTTATTGTGATTTGAAAAGCGGTTTAATACTGCTGTGTGCTCAGCATCACCAATGTGCAGGCTTCTTCCACTTCTATGTTTTTTGATTTTGCCAGCTCATATAACTCATCATTTTCGGTGCCGGGATTGAAAATGATGCGTTTAGGGTGAAGGGATAAAATATAATCGTAGTATTCTTTTTGCCTGAGCGGATTGAGGTATAAGGTTACGGTATCAATATTTTCAAATGGTTTCTTTTCTGTTTCGATGATGGTGTTGCCAATATTACCGGGGCGGTTGCCCAATGCAATTACAGGATGATTATGTGCTGTTAACCGCTGCACCGCTAAATAACTATAGCGGTTGGGATGAATGGAAGCACCGAGTACTAATGTTTTTTTCTGTTGCATCTTATTATTACCCAGTCTAACCACCCCGGTCTTACTGGGTTTTATTAATTTGTAATTAAACGAAGCTGGCCAGGCCGGGACGGTCAGACCAGGAATCTTGCCCTCACATCTGGTGTCGGTATCATACATTCATCTTTTTGCCCAAACCATTTGTATCGGTTCTTTCCAATGAAATTATACACTGCATTACGGATAAAGGGCGGCACAATAATAAAAGCATAACAAAGCGGCCACAGTCCTTTCAAATATTTACATACCCTTAATACTGCTGTTGAACGGCTGTACACTTTTCCGTTTTCAATAAACAAAAAAGAACTCATGTAATTTCCTGGCAACCCATACTGTAACAATAACCGGCGACCTGCTTCGCTTTGCAGCGGGGCAAATTTTATTTTTTTATGCTTATCCTTTTTAATAGTAAAATTTACCGCTCCGTCACAGAAGTTGCATATGCCATCAAATAATATTACAGGACTGTTATCCATTTATCACTGCTTGGTCAAAAGTAAAACCAAAGTTAAGCCTTGTTTGTTCGATCAAAAATAAAGATTGGCTGATGTATTCCTGTGATCATCGTTATGCTATGGCAATTGCCCAAAATATGAAACTCAGGTATGTCCACAGGAGAATAAAAAAGATATGAACTTTTGTTTCAAAAGATTTTCCTTTCCAGAGTTTTGATGAATACCCAAAAAACTGTAGAAACAATCTTATTGTCCAGAAGACAGCCAATGCAAAAGATATTTTTTTTCCAAGACCTGTCGCTGTCAATTCATTGGATGAGGTTAAACAAAGTAAGCCCATGAGAAAAACTGTTAAGGCAATAAAGAAAGTATGGACCATTATCATTTGCCTGTTGATCAAACTCAGTGAACTTAATTCTTTTTCCCAATTAAAATACCTGGGAAAGATACTGTGAATCAGGGCCAAACCAATTAGCAGTATACCGATGATATGTAAATGAAGATGCATGATAAAAAGTATTAAGGCTCACAATAAAATACAGACATAAATGGTGTGAATTTAGTTTCGGCAAATGAGGAAAAGCCTGCATTCTCAAATGCTGCCTTCCAGGTTCTTTTAGAGAAGAAATGTGTAAAACCAATGGAGAATGCAAGAAAGTTAGGAAGATCACGTAAATGTTCCACCATAATTACTTTTCCATTTTGCCTGCATACCCGGTGACATTCTTTTAAAAACTGTGTTTTTTCTTCCTGTGATCTTATTTCATGTACTGCTGACAATAAGAATATAATGTCTGTTGAATTATCTTCCAGCGGTATGGAACCGGATCGTATTTGTTGTGTGCCGGGATAAACCATACTCACTTTTCTTGCCCTGATAATTGCAGGTTCGGTATGCCTTTCGGCATTATAAAAATCAAATACTCTTAAATGAGATTGAGGAAAGAGGTTTTTAATAATAAAGCTTGTTTCATCAAATCCGGCATTGATGTTTATAAAATGGTTTTCGCCGGAATCTTTAATATTAAACTTCTTCACCCAATTGAAATGATAATAGCCGGAAAAATCGTATACATAAGCCGACACAATTAATGGCATTATAAGACCGTACAAAAACGCAAACATTATTATCCAATACAATAGAGCAGACCAACTGAACAACAGGTAGCTTCCGGTTATTAAAGCCAAAGCTGTTAAGCCAAGTATATAAAAGTGCCGGTTAAAACTCAGGATATTTAATACCCCCTGAAATTTTCTTCGTTTTATTTCCATATTTCAATTTTACCTTTTTTCCAGTAGTAAGGAATGTTTTTAATTACGAAAGCATTTGCCAGTATTGGGTTTTCAAGTTTTAGTGTATCCATAAAATCAAAATAATATTCAATTACTTTTACCGGGCCGGGGTTCCAGTTTTGCCTGACACCCTCAATAATTAAAACTTCTTTGGTAGCCGGGTTGTAGGTAAAAGTAAAAGGAAGCGGCCCGGCAAATCTCCTCGCCTCTTTCCAATCCGAAAATGGTGAATTTTCAGGTAATGAAATTTCTTCACCTGCTTTGTCTATTACTATTTTAAATTTTGATTTAGCTGATGAAATTATTTTTGCCTGCCTGTTTTCATCCTGAAATATATCAGTAGTTGTATAATTGTAATGAGTAAAGATATTACCCATGATCTCCATCTTCTTTTTATCAGTTTCAGATTTAAGAATGTACAAACCACGTAAATTTTTTCCAGCTTTATTGGTGTAGCGTACAAACACACGATAGCCGATCAAAAAAAAGTCATTCCCCATAAACTCAGGAAATCCTTTTGGCCTCAGGTCTTTTGTTTGAACCATTGCTATTGCAATAAAGGCCCATTTATCTTTAAATGTATCTAATTGCAAACATTCCGGGATATAAGGCTCCAATTGTTCTTTTGGTACTGCAAAGGTGAGCACCAATGAGCTTTCAAAAAAAGCTTCAACAGCAAAGGGATGATTTTTAAGGAATGGGAACATTTTTTATTGGTTGGATTAATTTTTTGTTGAGGTAAAATTCGTTACAATAAATAACCAGTATTAAGAGGAAAGCAAATATTGCATTCGCCTTTCCCCAAAGTAATAAACCGGGCACAAGAAAAAATTCAATTGTATTCATTGCTGCAATAACCAGTATCTGCACAATGGCATTTAGCCGGGATTGAATGTTGCTTACGATCCAAACTGCCATTAAAATTTCTGAACAACCAATAATGATCGTCAATAGATGTGCATGTTCATTCCCTGATATTGCCGCTACAATTTGCTGGTGCCTGGGTACAAGATTCAGCACTTTGCAAAACAGTCCGTTTGCGATCCATATTGACGCTAAGCAATAAGTGAGTAGTGTATGGATTTGCCTGGTGGTCATGTTTTTTTATTGCATGTTTTTTTAAAAAGTGCTCTTTTTATCCAGACCGGGTAATGCTTTATCTATCCTTTTTGCCAGCTCCGGCAGTTTTATTGTAGGCACTGCCGGAAAAAGATGATGCTCTAAGTGATAAAACATATTGAATGTGATCTTATTTTTCCAGCCTGTACGCTGCGTCCTTGCAAAGTTTTGATCGCCTGTAATATCATGGTGTACTGTCCATACTGCAAAGAACGCAGTTAAAAATTCACCAGCTATCATTACAATAAGATGATAGATGAGAAAATTAAGATGAAAGTAAAAAACGAATGCAGTAAATATAATGATGGATACCAGTTCGGCTATCATATTTAATTTACACTTCCTGTTTGCTTTTTTTAAAGTGATTGAATGAATTAGAAATATATGAACAGGGCCGTACAATATAGCGCCGTACCATTGCATACGAGCAGCTTTGCCTTCGTAATCCACCTCGCCCATGCAGTATTTGTGATGCCGCAAATGATTAAATTTTACAGCATGCACACATACCATCATTAAAATGCTGTTGGAATAAAGAGTAAACCAGGCAAGAAATTTATTGGTGCCAAGAGAATTATGAAAGCCATTATGCACTTGTCGCAAAGCAGTTAAAAAGAAGACTGAAGAAAAAAGCAGGGCGATAAAATAATATTGAAAAAATGCAAATATCCAGGAGAGCAATAGCCATGGAAGAGTAATATTATTTTCGATAAGCATTTCTTTTACAGAGAGCTGGCGAAGATCTTTCCACTCTACTGATTTGAGTATTTCGGCATGTTTCATACAGATGTTTTTTATATTTAAAAAAAGGCCACCAACCTGTTGTAACAGGTCAGCAGCCCTCACTCAACTTAAAAACAACAATTATTAAAACAGGTGATATTTTTTATTGTAGGTTGGTCGTTCATATCGATAGTTTTATAAGTGATAGAATACTATTTCAAAAGTGCCATGGGGCGTTTCATTTTTATATAAGTTTCTTCATAACACAGATAAGCATAATAAATAGCCATAAATGGAGAAGCAATGAGTAATAAGAACATTACGATCGCCAGCACAATAAAGAATAATTCAAATGCGTAAGTAATGCTAATTAGTACAGCAACAACTGCTGTCAATATCAAAACCAATTTGTGATAATGAAGCCTGGCTTCACCTTTTTCCGTAAACCACCCATTTAAAAAATGAACAATCATACTTACAACCTGCCAACCACCCACTACGAAATAACCAGTAAAAAATTTGCCGTTCATTGAAATAAAACCAAAAATTACAAATGCAGGTAGTAAAAACGCACTTATCCAGAAGTCAGCTATTTTAAAACTTTTCATAACTGTGTATTTTAATATTTCAGAAAATATTGAAACATTGTTTTTAAATAAAAGCCGCATTGCGGCTTAACTGATTTAACAGTGCATTTACTTAAACACTTTCAACAATCCACTCAAAAACCAGTTCTCATCTGCCTTGGTCATTATATCAAGCATCTTATCTGCCTGGTTGCCTAATTTTTTTATGCTGGCAATGGTGTCAGTAAATTGTTTTACCTCTTTATCCTTCCTGTCGCCTTCCACTTTCTCTAGTTGTGATAAAAGTTTCAGCATGGGATCCAATTCTCTCTTCTTTCTTTCCTTGGTTATTTGTGTGGCCACCTTCCAGATATCTTTTTCTGCAGTAAAATATTCTTTTCTTTCACCGGGCAATATCACCCTGTCAACCAAACCCCAGCTTATCAGTTCCCTGATATTCATGTTCACATTCCCACGGCTGATGTTCAGCTCTTCCATTACCTCATCCTGTGTAATAGGTTTGGCACTTATCATCAGCAAAGCATGTATCTGAGCCATGGTTCGGTTGATGCCCCAATGCGTACCAAAGGCTCCCCAACTGCTGATGAACTGCTGTCTTGCTTCTGCTAATTTCATGGTGATTAATTTGACAACCCAAAGATAAGTTTGTTTTTGAATTTTCAAAACTTTTTGAAAATAAATTTTTACAGGGCTGAGGCTGGTATAATGGGTGCAGTAATAAATCAGGTTTTTCCTTCCAGATATGTTTCGTCAATAGTAGGTGTTGTGGTGCCGCCTGCATTTTCAAGGGTTACAATAAAAGAAACCGCACCGGCAGGCACATTATTCATTTCAATAAAACGCCCCCGTATTTCATCATTTACAATACCAATATTTACAGGTTTGCCATCTACCATTGCCCACAACTGGTAATCTTTTTGGTCAGAAGATTTTGGTAAATGATGGATCATCATATACATTTTACCAGTCTGTTTATCCCAAAACATGGTGCACCGGCATATTGCATGGTACCCAACGCCATACATAGCCACAGGTGTTATTGTAGGATTGTTTAAAACGTTGTAATCATTTACCGGCAGCGTGGTAATAGTATTTACAACCACTGGAGGTTTTTTTGTTTGCCTATAGAGGTAATAATTAAACCCAGCACTTAACAATAACAAAACAGAGGCTGCTGCAGCAAAAGGTTTCAGCCAGCCTGTTTTATTAGCTTTTATTGATACCACAGATGCAGGTTGTTGCATTGTTGCAAGTGTTGCCAATACTTTTTTATCTGTTGCTTCATCGGGCAATACACTTTGCCGCTGCATGTTTTTTTCCAAAGATTCCTCATATTCAATGATGGCTTTATCCAATGCAGGATATTTGCTTCTCAGTTGTTCCAGTTCCCTTTCTTCCACAGTGCTGCAAAGCCCCAGGGCGTACATTTCAATAATACCGCTTGATATGTATTGCTCTATATCCATCTACACAAATTGTTTTCTTAATTCAATTAAAGCGTTCCTCAATCTTGTTTTTACTGTACCAACAGGTATATCCAATGCCTTTGCTGTTTCTTCCTGTGTAAAACCATTGTAAAAAGAAAGCTCTATAACATTTTTATAATCTTCCCTCAACTGGTGTACCTGTTTTCTCAGGCCAATTACATTTATATTATCTGCCATTACTGTATAATTCACTGAAGAAGATACAAAATTATCAAGGCTGTCGTTTTTTGATTGTGATTTATATCCTTTGGAATGGAGGGTGTTAATAGCTGTATTTCTTGTAATCCGTAGCAGCCATGTAAATAATTTACCTTTTTGTGCATCGTACTTGTCAATGTTTTTCCATACAGTAATAAATACTTCCTGTAGCACATCATTTGCAATTTCTCTATCAGGAACCAACTGTAATATCACATTATACAAAGCACCCCTGTACTGCATATACAACTGCTGATAAGCTTTGTTATCATATTGCCGCAATGCATCTGTCAATCCAGCTTCGTTATATGTTTCTATTTCTGTCAAGCTTTTTCTGAAAGCAAATATGGGTAATTAAACCCGGGCTTATGCAATAAAAAAATATTTTTTTTTCCTGAAACTATTCTTTCACTTTTTCTGTATTTATTAACAGCGCCACTTTATTATCATTGTTACCTGCTGATGTGCACCAGTATTAACAATTGATGAAAAGTTATACATGTATATATCCGGAGATAAAACTTCATCTCATTTTATTATTCACTAATTTATCAAAATCAACAATTATGAAATTTATAAATATACTGGCATCAGCATCTATTGCTGTGCTTACACTGGCATCATGCCAAAAGGCAAAGAACCCGGCCGAACAGGAAATAACATCCAAAGAAAATATTGCAGAAGAACAAACACTTTCGGTTGAAGCAAGAGGCTATAGCAAGAACAGTGGTTTTGTTTATACCTTATCAAACCAAGCAAGCGGCAATGATGTATTAGTGTATCGCAGGGGGGCCAACGGCTCTCTCACTTACAGCACTGCTTACAATACTGGTGGTACAGGCTCAGGTGGTGGGCTTGGCAACCAGGGCGCTGTGATAATAAGCAACGATAATAATGTGTTGCTGGCAGTAAATGCAGGCAGCAACAGTATTTCTTCATTTAAAATAACAGGCAACGGGTTAAATCTTAAATCAACCGTAAGCAGTGGCGGCACTAAACCCGTAAGCATTGCACAGCATGGCAATTTAGTTTATGTACTTAATGCAGGCGGTGATGGGAACATTGCAGGTTTCAGACTCGAAAATAATAATAAGCTTACACCATTGGCAAATTCTTTAAGGCCATTAAGTTCAACAATGTCTGGCGCTGCACAAATATCTTTTGTAAGAAACGGGCATGTGATGGTGATAACAGAAAAAGCTACTAATAAAATTATTACCTACACCGTAAACCCCGATGGTACTGCAGGAATAATGCACAGCATTACATCAGCAAGCCCCACCCCTTTTGGTTTTGCTTCAGGAAGGTTTGGTAATATTTATGTGTCAGAAGCTGTTGGTGGTGCCACCAATGCAAGCAATGTTTCTTCTTACAGGGTTGCTTATGATGGAAGTATTACACTTTCAGAAGGCCCGGTAGCAACAGGACAAAGTGCTGCCTGTTGGGTGGTGCTTACTAATAATGGAAAAAATATTTTTACCACCAACACTGCCAGCAATACATTGTCATCTTATGATGTACATCAGTACTCAGGCAACATCAATATCCTGCAATCAATAGCAGCCACCGCTGGTATGGGCCCCATTGATGCGGCACTTACCAGCAACTCAGAATATTTGTATGTACTAAATGGAGTTAGCGGTAGTATCTCTGCGTATGCAGTGGGGAGTAATGGAAGTCTTACATCATTGCAGGAAATTGCCGGACTACCTGCTGGAGCAAATGGATTAGCGGCAGACTAATGTGAAGTGATAAAAAGTCATTTGAAATTCCCTGATTTCTCAGGGAATTTTTTTATAAATAAAAAAAAACGCCCCCAATAAGATGGAGGCGGTAATAAAAAAAAATTAAAAAGTTATACTGCGTTAGCAATATCCTGCATCATAACCAATCTCTCTTCAGGCACCCAGATTTTTTGTGACTCTTCCCTGTCAGGATAAGTAAAGTTAACTTCGTATTTACGGGATTCGTCATTTTGATCAAGTATTACAGCTACACCAGCAGGCTTGTATTCAGTATCCAGCAAAATAACTTTTTGACTTAGATGAAATTTCATTGTGTTTAATGCTTTTATGGGTGCAAGTATTAGAACAAAATTTATGCCCGAAATGCTTCTTGTTTTACTTTGGTAAGGTGCCGGACAAACTTTTTACAACTGCTTAACTTCTATTATTGCAAACCAAAATCAAATGTTGCTGTGCAGGCTTAAAAGTTGAAAGTAAATTAGTTATTACATTTTTAATGAGTGGCAGAGTAATCTACAAGTTACCCACAAAACGAAATTGTTAACAAAAAAAGAAGGCGCTGCAATGCAGCGCCTTCACAAAAATTATTTTTCAGCTTATACCAGCATCGTTACGGGGTTTTCTAAATATTTTTTTACTGTTTGCAAAAATGCTGCACCCACTGCACCATCCACACTGCGGTGGTCGCAACTTAATGTAACCTTCATAATATTCGTTACACCAAAACCATCACCTTTTTTCAACACCACTTCTTTTATCCTTCCTACAGCCAGTATTGCACTGTCTGGCGGATTGATGATAGCCGTGAACTCTTCAATATCCATCATGCCCAAATTAGAAATGGTGAAAGTGTTGCCACTGAATTCTGCCGGTTGTAATTTTTTATCTTTTGCTTTTGCATACAGTTCTTTTGCATCGCCGGCAATTTGTGATAATGATTTCTGATCTGCAAAACGGATAACAGGAACAATCAATCCTTCAGGCATTGCCACTGCACTGCCAATATGTATGTGATGATTTTGACGGATGAAATCCCCCATCCAGCTGCTGTTTACATCCGGATGTTTACGCAGCGCCATTGCGCAGGCTTTTATCGCCATGTCATTAAAAGAAATTTTTACCGGGCTCACTTCATTCATTGTCACTCTTGCTGCCATAGCATTATCCATATTTATCTCCATGGTGAGATAGAAATGCGGTGCACTGAATTTGCTTTCACCAAGGCGGCGGGCAATCACTTTACGCATTTGTGTTAATGGAATATCTGTATGGCCTTCTGTTCCACCCTGATAAACTGCGGCCGGTTTTGAAGAGCCGCCTGCAGGGCTTACAGCCGCTGCCGGGGAAGGAACATAAGAGTCAATATCTTTTTTGGTGATGCGCCCATTATCGCCACTGCCATTTACTTTATTTATATCAATTCCTTTTTCAGCCGCTAATTTTTTTGCCAAAGGAGACGCTTTAACTCTTTGGTCGTTGGTTGTTGTTGGTTGGCCGTTTGCAGATGCAGGTTGTGCTGTTACAGTTTGCTCTGCTGCAGCTACTGCAGATTGAGGTGCAGCGCCTGCTGTATTAGCCCCAGATTTTTCTGCTGCCACATAAGCACTCACATCTGTACCAGGTTTACCAACAATAGCAATGATCTCATTTATTTTAGCAGCCTTACCTGCTTCCACACCAACATACAATAAAGTACCTTCTTCATACCCCACCACTTCCATAGTGGCTTTATCAGTTTCTACTTCGGCCAGCACATCATCGCTTTTTACATGGTCGCCTATTTTTTTATTCCATGCTACGATCTTTCCCTCTGTCATTGTATCACTCAGCAAAGGCATACGGATCTCTTTTGCCCCGGCAGGTAATTCCACTTTAGCAGCGGCTGGTGCAGCGGTAGTTACCGCAGGTTGTGCAACCGGTGCTGGTGCAGCAGCTGGTTTAGCGCCCCCACTTTCACCATCGAGTAAAGATTTAAAATCCTCGCCTTCTTTACCAACAATAGCAATGATCTGGTTTATTTTAGCCGCCTCACCAGCAGGAACACCTATATATAATAAGGTACCGTCGGCATAGCCGGTTACTTCCATGGTAGCTTTATCGGTTTCCACATCAGCCAATACATCATCACTCTTCACCTTATCACCTACCTTTTTGTTCCAGGTAATTATCTTGCCTTCCGTCATAGTGTCGCTGAGCAGCGGCATCCTTATCACTTCTGCCATATTTTGAGAATTTCTAAGTATTTAAATGAGTGCCGAAATTAATGCAAAAAAAGGAAATAGTTCATAGACAAATAACAGGCAGCTTTTTATTTGTTTCCGGGAACGAGTGCGGAATTTTTACAGCAGGCCAAATACTTTCATAAACATAATGACTATTACTGCCTGGCTTATTGAAATGCCCTGTATTGTTCATAAAAAAATCCCCCGGCTTCGGGGAATCTTCTTTTGGTAGAGTTTCTTATTTGGAAAAACTTAATGTACAGTCAAATTTGCTTTCGTCTTGTCCCAGTTCTGCTGCTGCTGCATTGCTTAAGCGGATGACAAGGCCATTATTTTGTTTTATATCAGGCATTACATCCAGCACTTTTGCAAATACCGATTTACCTGTAGAAGGGCTGGTGATCTTTACAATGGTTCCGGATGCAGCTCCATTATGAAGACAATAATATTTTCCATCCTCCCAACCACTGGTGCTTTTAAACACGGCGGCTGTTCCTGTTTCGCTGCTTACATCAGCACCTTTTGCCTGGTCGGCAAAAATATTTTTGAAATAACCGCCACTAAAGTTTTTGTTCTTTGGTGTCTCTTTCACCTGGTTATTCTTTGATGCTACCGGCTCCTCTTTATGATCATCATTCTTTGCAATCACCGTATGTTCTGGTTCTTTTGCATGTTCGTCTTCATTTTTTACAACAACAGGTTTGGGCTCCGGCTTTTTCTCTGTTTGCTTTACAACCTCAGGCTTAGGCGTTTCTTTAGCAGCAACCGGTTTGGTCTCGGCTTCTTTTACAGCAGGTGCTACAATTGCTGTTACCGGTTTTGCCATTCCTGCAAATGCAGACAGATCTTTTTTAACTTTCAGGTAACCCACAATTAATTTGGTGCCATTGCTTACTGCATCGCCTGAAATATTGTTCCATTTTTTCAATGTCTCCACCGGGAGCTTGTTATAAGCTGTTCCGATGCGGTATAAACCTTCCTTTTCTTTTACTGTATGATACAACGGAACCAGGGCTTCATCGGCAGCCACTACAGCATCTTGTGAAAAGTTGCTTGTTAATGGCACTTTAATAACCTGGTTAAGGCTCAATCCTTTTTCCAACTCCAGTTTATTGAATGGTGCAATTTCCTTCGGGCTGATATTATACAATCTGCCAACACTGTAATAGTTTTCTTTGGGGGCTACAGTATGTGTTATATATAAATTAGGGGAACTACCTTCAATGATAAGAGGTTTATTTTGTGCTGCTGCAACAAATGGCAACAGTAATACAAAAAAGAAAATACACTTCATGCTTTTGTTTTTATCGTTGCAAAGATGCATAAATTAGTTGGTTGATGTATTAGTTTACTTGTTAAGAATTCTCCACTCTTTTGGATAGTAGTTGTTAATGCGGTTGGGTAAAATTTTTATCCATCCCAATGGCAGCTGGCCATACTTTATCAATGACCATCCTTTACCGTTTGTTTCCACGGCAATATCCTGCCTGCGGAGATACTGCAATGCAGTTGTTTCATCCACTTCCATTGAAGGAATATTTTCATTAATGATGGTACTTACTGCCAGTTCATGATCCGGTATCAATTCATTGCGGATAACAGAACCCAATCTCACTCCTGCCTTTTTTATGTACAACGAATTTTGAATCACAATCAGATCATCTTCAAATGTTTTTGGCAACGCAATTACATCTTCATTTTGTTTGATAAAGAAAAAATCATCGGGGTTTGTTAAATATGGCTTTACGACCTCTATCTCTTTGGAACTCAACTTTTCGCTTTTATTTTTTTGTTTTCCAGCTTTCCACTTTTCACTTTCAACTTTCAACTTTCGAAACGCTGCAATAAAAAAACCTTCACCTTTTACTTTATCAGGATAAAACCTGTAACCATAAGCATTTTTTTTTGCTGATTCTGTTTCCACAATACCCCAATCTTCTTCAACCTTAAACTTTAAACTTTCAACCTTAAACCTTCAATAAGCCAATCTGCAATTGCTTCATCTTCTTCCTGTGAATAAGAACAGGTGGAATAAATTAAAACGCCATCATCTTTTAATGCAGGCAATACATCAGCCAGTATTCTTTGCTGGCGCTGGCTGCATAGCTGCACATTCTGTTCACTCCATTCCCTTATTGCATCCGGGTCTTTACGAAACAAACCACTACCGCTACAGGGTGCATCCACCACAATCACATCAAAATAATCTGGCAGGCGCTGAAAATCTTTTGCATCATTATTAGTAACAATTACATTGGCAGCGCCCCACTTGGTGATATTTTCCGATAAAACATTTACCCTCGTTTTTATCACTTCGTTGCTTACTAATAAACTTGTATCATTTATTACTGATTGTATCAAAGTAGATTTTCCACCCGGTGCTGCACATAGGTCTAAAACTTTTATTGATTGTGACAGATCAACAGTTTGCTTCAACGCTTCTTCCAAAAACATGCTGCTTGCTTCCTGTACATAATAAGCGCCTGCATGAAAAAGTGGATCTAGTGTAAAGGATGGACGCTGTTGCAAATAAAAGCCATTGCTGCTCCACAACAGCTTTTCCGCTGCATTATTAATTATTGATGATTGATTATTGGTTAGTCCGCATAGTTCATTACTTATTGCTAATTGCTTATTGCAAATTTTTGCCGGGTTTATCCTTACAGAAGTAATTTGCCCGCCACTTTCATGCACTTTTTCAAAAGCTTCCTTATCAAAGCCCGGGCTTTGCTCAATTGATTTTATAAATGACGATGGTAACTGCAATGATTAAGTTTGCTGCAAATATCAGTAAATAAATTTCGACCGGTTTGAACAGTTTGTAATTTGCTTTGTTTATTTTAGGCTTATTATTCTTTGTAACAATACAAACTGCTTACTACTTTCTCCGCAAGTAAAACCTTTTCTTGACATTTTTTAAAGAACAGTGCTGTGTAATTGAACAAACAGTTTCATCCGGTAAAAAACTAAAATGAAATACATCTTTTTAACAGCAGAAGTTACTATAATCATTTTAATAATGCACAGTTGCAGTAACAGTAAGCCGGTAACCGACCCGGTCATTAATAAAGAAATATTATTTAAAAATGAATGGAGGCTAATAGAGCTGTCAGGTGGAAAAAAAATGTCTGTTGATTCAAAAAAAGCAATTATAGTTTTTACTGAAGGACAACCAAATAAAATAACAGGTCACACCGGCTGCAACAAACTATCAGGCATCTTTGAAATTCCGGCAGGTGCTCCTTATAACATCAGCTTTTCACCTATTGCCACCACCAAAATGGCTTGCCTAAATAAAGAGGATAATTTAGTGGACGCAAGATTTTCAGGTGTGTTTGGAGGAATAACCCGTTGGTATATCTATGATGGAGATGTACTGGTGCTGTTCAGCAATGGAAGCAAAATGGCAACTTTTTTACGTAAGCCTACAGATTCTGCAAAACACTCACCACTAAACGGCACCTGGGAACTCAACTATATCTCCGGGCCAAAAATTGCTTTTGATGGCCTCTTCCCCAATAAAAAACCGACTATCGTTTTTAACTTCCCAAAAGAAGAAGCATACGGCAGCGGAAGTTGCAATGGTTATGGTGTGAAGGTAAAAACAGATGGCAATAAAATAAATTTTAGCGATACACAAAGTACTTTGCTGGCTTGTGAGGGCAATGGCGAATCGGTTTATTTTAAAACTTTAGAAATTGTAACATCGTATAAAATAGATGACAATACACTTACTATGATAATGGGTGATATTGCCGTGATGAGGTTTATAAGGAAATAAACATTTTAAACTAACACTTATGATAAAACAATTTTTTGTTGTACTACAGTTATTTGTATTAACTGCATCAGCCCAAAAATTAAAACCCGGTTTTGATAAAGAAGAGTATAAAGAACTGATGTATGTTTCTGCAAGAACAACAGCCAATCCAAATTATTATAAGCAGCTTCCGGAACCGGTGCATTTTAAAATGCTGTATCAAAGCGATTCAATGGGAATGGATAATTTATGGGACCTTTGGAAAGATGAAAACAATACAGGCGCTATCAGCATACGTGGTACAACAAAAAAAGGGATCAGTTGGCTGGAGAATTTTTATGCTGCAATGGTGCCTGCAACCGGCGAACTAAAAATAGAAGACAATTATACATTCAAATACCAGTTGGCAACGAACCCAAGGGCAACAGTGCATGTAGGCTGGCTGCTAGGCCTTGCCTTTTTAAGCAGAGATATGATGCCAAAAATTGATTCGCTTTACAAAACAGGTGTAAAGGATTTTTTGATCATGGGCCATAGCCAGGGTGGTGCACTAGCTTACTTGCTTACTTCTTACCTGTATCATTTACAAAAACAAAATTTATTACCTACTGATATTAGATTAAAAACTTATTGCAGTGCCGGCCCCAAGCCGGGCAATTTATATTTTGCCTACGGCTATGAAGCACTTACACAAAACGGCTGGGCATACAATGTGGTGAATAGCGCCGACTGGGTTCCTGAAACACCATTCTCCATTCAAACATTGAATGATTTTAATACTACGAATCCTTTTGTGGGTGCTAAAGCAGTGATAAAAAAAATGGGCTTCCCAAAAAATCTTGTGGTAAAAATGCTGTACAATAAAATGGACCGGAAGACAAGGAAGGCGATGAAATACTATTGTAAAAACTTAGGCAAACGTGTTGGTGGAATGCTCAAAAAAAGCTTCCCAGGTTTTGAACCCCCACTCTATTCAGAAAACATGAACTATGCAAGGGCAGGGCATTATATTGTATTGCAGGCTGATGAAGGATATTATAAATTATTTCCTGACAGTAAAGAGAATGCTTTTGCTCATCACCTGCACAAACCCTACTTGTATTTACTCAATCAACTCAAATAATTACCTGCTTAGGGGAAAAAAATCCTCGAAGCCGGGGTTAACAATCGTTTTTAAAAAAATTCACCTTTCATGTAAAACCCTTTATCGACGAGGGTTTCAGAGGGATGCACATCTCACCTGGGAAATAAATCAGTAATGGCATATTTTTTTAATGGTAGCAGTAATAAATATTACCGCTATGAACAGTATTATATTGATATCATCCATTGCTGCGGCTATAATATGGGCCTTGTGCTATTTGCTTATAGTTTTAATTCCCGGAGCTTATATCTTTTTAATAGCCTCATTTATAGCAATAGTAATAAGTATGTATATGGATGAAAGAAAAAGAATGGCAAAACAATAATCATTATATAAAAAGCTGTTTTTATGGAACGTAATCTAAATGCAAAAGCAAATTCGATGGCTTTCTTCAACCAGGTTTTTAACTGTGATAAGATGCGATTGCTTATTGCAGATGATCGCAAAGAAAATTTTTTCGACAGGTTCAGAAACTGGCTAAACGCCTATACAAAAGGCACCAAGGAAAAAATATGGGTTGATATTGAATCTTATCATACAGGCTGACCTACCGCATAAAATTTTCACCGCCAATATCATATAAATTTTTATTCATTATCTCTTTCGTACTTTTCAGCCTTAAACGCTAAGTATGAAAAAGATATTTTTTTTAATTCCTTTTTGCTTCATTTCAATTGTTGCTTTCGCACAAAGTATAGATACAACTCAAAAGATTGATACAACCGCTTTCCCTGATAGCTGGACAGATGGACAATATTATACCGTTAATGGTGCAAAGCTGTGGGTGGTTACTGTCGGCAAGGGTGAGCCGCTTATTATTATTCCCGGTGGCCCCGGCAGCAATCATTTAGGTTACAGGGGTTTTGATTCCTTATCAAAAAAAGGAAATATACAGTTGATCTATTTCGATGGATTTGGCAGGGGTAAATCTGACACTGCAAAGAACGTTAAAGAATATTCTATCAACAGGGATGTGGAAGATATTGAGGGAATAAGAAAGGCATTGAACTTAGAAAAGATAAGTTTATTGGGGCATTCGTATGGCAGTTTGGTGGCACAGAGTTACGCATTAAAATATGGTAAGAATACATCTCATTTAATTATTGCCAATGGATTTCATAGTGGTGTAATGTGGCAGGAAAATGATGACAACAGCAACCATGAAATAAAAACCAATTACCCCGAAGTATGGAAAGAGCTGATGGCAGCAAGAAAGAAAGGCGCAATAAGCAGTAGTGAAAACCACCAGGAAATTTATGGCCGTGTACCTTATGGATTTTTATATGCTTATAATCCTGATAATTTTGTAAACCGAGGCAAAAGAAGAAAATCTTATCCCAATCCTTTTAATACAAAACTGTATTACCAGATAGTGGGCCCTGATGGCGATTTTGTTGTGACCAGCGATATGGGCAGATACGATGTAAGGGCAAAATTAAAAACACTTAAAATGCCGGTATTAATTATTGCAGGCCGTTACGACCGTGTAGCAGTTCCATGGATGCAGGTAAAATATAAAGAATACTGTCCGCAGGCGCAATTTGTGATGTATGAAAAAAGTGGGCACAACCCACAGGTGGAAGAACCGGAGAAAGAGTTTCCATTGATCGTTGATTTTTTAAGTAAGTAAATCTTATGTCATTATTATTAAACCGTTCTGTTTTTGGCAATCCTGCAAATGCAGGTAATGTACTAAGCCGTGAAGAAGCGTATCAATTATTAAATGACTGGGTAAAGAATGAACGCCTGCAATTGCACATGAAACAGGTGGCTCATTTAATGAAATGCTGGGCAGAAGAAAAAGAAAATTTGAATGAAGCAGATCAATGGCGCTGGGAAATGGCTGGCTTATTACATGATGCTGATTGGGACCAGTGGCCGGAACAGCATTGTAAAAAAATAATTGAAGAACTGGAAGCAAGAAATATTGACCCTGAAATTATAAGGGCCATCGCCAGCCATGGGCCCAATCATTTTGGTGTGCAGCCGGAAACACAGATGGATAAAATGCTATATGCTTTTGATGAACTCAGTGGCTTAACACATGCTTACAGTTTAATGCGGCCCGAAGGTTATACCGGAATGGAATTAAAAGGAATTAAGAAACGGTTTAAAGAAAAAGGATTTGCTGCCAATGTAAACAGGGAAGAAATTATGGATGCCATGCACAGGGCAAATATGGAACTGGATTATATCATGCAATTTATTATTGACAAACAGGGAGAGATAAAATAATAATTTAGTAAGCCCGTAGGGCTAAAAGATTGGTAAAAAATAATTACTAAAGCTTGACAAGCCCCATCGGGGCGGCAGATCAAAAACAATCTTTCGTTCCTACGGAACTTCTTGTGTTATGGTTTATTTATTTTCTACCAACATGCTGTCTCTACGAGACAATTGTTTTAGAATGAAGTAACCACATTTGCTATTACACATTTTTTATTTCTGCCACCAAGTCCTGTAACACTTTCTTTGCATCACCAAACAACATGCTTGTTTTTGGCTGGAAGAAAAGATCATTTTCAATGCCGGCATAACCGGGTTTCATGCTACGTTTATTTACAATGGTTGTTTTAGCCTGCTCCACTTCTAATATCGGCATACCATAAATGGGAGAAGCAGGATCAGTTTTAGCTGCAGGATTTACCACATCATTTGCACCCAGTACTAATACAACATCTGTGGTTTTAAATTCATCATTTGCCTGTTCCATCTCCATCAGTTTATCATAGCTCACATCCGCTTCTGCCAGCAACACATTCATGTGGCCCGGCATACGGCCAGCCACCGGATGAATAGCATAATTAACGTTCACACCTTTTTCTTCCAGTATCTTTTCAAGCTCATGGCAAATATGTTGTGCCTGTGCTACCGCCAACCCATAGCCCGGAACGATCATTACTTTATTTGCATAAGCCATTACCATTGCTGCATCACTTAAACTTATTTCTTTGTAATGCCCTTGCTCTTTTGAACCACCGCCACCACTTGTTGCTGCATTTCCACCAAATGACCCTATCAATACATTTAGTAAAGAACGGTTCATTGCTTTGCACATGAGTATGGTAAGCAATGTACCTGCAGCACCAACAAGAATACCACCGGTGAGCATGGCTTTGTTGTCATATAAAAATCCATCGCAGGCTGCAGCAACGCCGGTGAAAGAGTTGAGGAGAGAAATTACTACGGGCATATCTGCACCACCAATTGGAAGAACGAAGAAAATACCATACACTAATGATAAAGAAAAAATTAAATAGAATAACAACACTGCATTTTCAGGTAACCATCCAATTAAATAAATGCTTAATCCTAAAATGATCAACAATAAAACAATATTAAAAATGTGCTGCCCCTTGAATGAAAAATCTTTTACCTTACCATTGAGTTTTCCCCATGCAATGATAGAACCTGCAAAAGAAACAGAGCCGATAACCATACCAGCCACAATTATAAATAAGATAGTTTTTAAACTCCCTTCAATATGTACTATAGAGCTTGCAAATTCACCTCCCTCAGGAAATAACGCTTTAGCAATATGATTAAACTCCACAATTGAGATCAACATTGCACAGGCACCCCCCATTCCATTAAACAAACTCACCATTTCCGGCATGGCCGTCATCTTTACTTTTTTTGCTGCCAATGTTCCCACAACAGTGCCAATTAATAAACCTGCAAATATCCAGATGTAGTTGCCCAGCCTTTGTCCATTTTCTTCATATAAAAAAATAGTTCCGATAATGGCAATGCCCATTCCACCTGCGGCTATTAAATTTCCTCTTCTTGCCGTGGCGGGGTTGGACAACATTTTTAAACCCAGTAAAAAAGTTACTGAAGCAATAAGGTAACAAAGCGTAAGAATATTTATCTGCATTTTATCTTGATGACATCTTTTATCAATAAATTAATTATTTGGAACAATCCTGCACAAGTGCCCCTTGGTGCCTTTTAATGCTACAGTAATAAAGCCTTTTCCAAGCCAGGTTGCATTGAGCATATTAATAACAAACCCTTCCATTTGTTTTTTGTCTACAACCATATCGCTGCTTAATACCGAGCCGTATTTATCAATGCTGGTTATAAACAACCCACGCCTTTTTTCAGCAGCCTCTTCATCAACTGCATTGTACCACAATTTGAAAACATCGCCATCTAAGTAAAAACTTTCCTGCCGCCCCGAAAAAGCTGATACGTCCCTTTGTTTTTCTTTTGTTATCATGCTGTATCTCACTGTATCATTTGGAAGCATAGCGCAGAATAAAATATCCCTGTAAACATGTGGGAAATAAGTACCCATTACAACACCCGGATATGTATAATATTGTTCAAAAAGATACAATGCTTCCCCTTCTGCTATTATTTTACCGGGGGCATAATCTATAGCTGAAATCTGGCCGTAATAAGCATAGAATTTTGCATCCTTTTCAAACTGACTGAGAAGGCTGGCAGGGAATGGGAAGGCTTTAAATTTTATATCCTTGTCAGAAGGAAGGAACCTTAAACGGTAAGTACCAGAGGGATTTTCATCATAGTCTTGTTTATAAACACCGGCAATATTAATATGACCACTCTTTTCCTGGTACATGTGAAGCGTTTCAATAAACATTCCATTTGTTGGCAAGGTGATGCCTTCGCCTCCTTTCTCATCAACTTTTAAAAATTGCATATCATAAGCAGGTATTTTGCTGCCGTTATCTTTTTCATAAAGCCTGTTCGAATGGTCTTTCCTGTTAAGTAAAAAGGCCATATTAATAGTACCGTCGTTGCTGAGTAAATAATGCCCCCCTATAAGGGCCTCATAAGATTTATCTAATTGAAATTTTTTATTGTACAGCTTCGTCATTTGACCACCAAATACCACTACGTCAATTGTTTTTTTCTTCAACTTGAAGCCTGAATGGGGACAAAACAATAAAACTTTACTGGAATCTGCAGAATAAGTTGTTTCAAATGGTGTAAAATCATAGTCATTCGTTTTCTCAAACTCAACTTGCAAAACAGGTGAACCTACCAGGTCCATGTTGCCGCTTACTTCCTGTGAATACACACTATACATATCCTTTTTTGAAGTGGCATACAAAAAATATATCCTGTCTCTCATTGTTACAAGGCCGAATATGTTTGTCGATTTAATGCCTTCAAACATATTTATCTCCTTTACTAAATTAAGGCCTGCATCTTGCAGCACCAGGATGGCGCCTTCATATGCCCCTACGTCTTTCCAGGTTTTTACAAGGGAAATAAAACCGCCGTTTGCTGCAGGCAGAATAGTTTCCACCTTGGAATTGCTGTGCCTGCCCTCTCCTTTTTCAGGCTTGTCGGTACTTACTGAACTGATGCTTATTTTATAACCTTGTGCAAAACCAGCTTGAGGCAATACCAGGATAGAAAAAAATAAAACAGCATAATAAAAAATAAAGTTTGTTTGTTTTGCTGCAAAAAATTTATTCATACAAAAGAATTTATTTTTTCTTTTTAAACATTTCCAACATCCTGTCTGTCACCACAAATCCGCCTACCACATTCAACGTTCCCAATATCACCGCTAAAAATCCCAATATCAAAGCCAGGTAATTATCATGTTCCGCTTTGCCCATTACAATAATAGCCCCAATGATAACCACACCATGTATGGCATTGGCACCACTCATCAATGGAGTATGCAGTACGCTTGGCACACGGCCTATCACTTCTATACCAACAAAGATCATCAGTATCACTATGTAAATGATCTGTTGGTTTTGATGAACCCAGTTCAATAAACTTTCCATAATTATTTTTTTATCTGGCAACCTCCGTCAGGGCTTAAAGCCGCTGATGGGGTGCTGCAAAAATTTACAGCAATGATTTTATTCTTTCGTTTGTGATCTCTCCATTGAAAGCAATACAAGTCCCTTTTACCAGGTCATCTTCAAAATTCAAATTCAGTTTTCCTTCCTTATCAATAATAAGTTGCAAAAAGTTCAGCACATTTTTGCCATACAACTTGCTGGCATCACTCGGCATGGTAGATGATAAAAAAGAATTGCCAACAATGGTAACACCATTGTGTGTGGTGGTGGCATTGTTCTGTGTGTATTCTGTATTGCCACCAGTGGCAGCAGCAAGGTCAATAATAACAGAGCCATGCTTCATCAGATACATCATTTCATCCGTTATGAGTATCGGCGCTTTCTTGCCGGGAATTTGTGCTGTTGTAATTACAATATCTGCCTTGGCAACGCTCTCTGCAATCTTTGCTTTTTGTTTTTGTAAAAACGCATCGCTTTGTTCTACCGCATAGCCACCAGCTTTACTTGCATCTGCAGCGCCCTCCACTTCTACAAACTTGGCGCCAAGGCTCATCACTTCTTCTTTCACGGCAGGCCTTGTATCAAATACTTCCACCACAGCGCCCAATCTTTTTGCCGTAGCAATGGATTGCAAGCCTGCAACACCAGCGCCCAATATCAAAACTTTTGCAGGAGGAATACTTCCGGCCGCCGTCATAAACATGGGAAAATATTTGGGATACATATTGGCGGCAGTCAGCACGGCTTTGTAACCGGCAATATTGGCCTGGCTGCTCAACACATCCATGCTTTGTGCACGGGTGGTACGTGGCAACATATCCATGCTGAAAACAGTGTAATTTTTATCTGCCCATTCCTTTATCAATTTAGGATTGAATAAAGGGCTGAATACACCAAGCAAAACAGTTTGCTGTTTGAGGTTTACTGTTTGTGGTTCATTAATGGATAATACTATATCTGCTGTTTCAAAAATTTTTTCTTTTGTGGAGATGCCTGCACCAGCTTCTTCATATTTTTTATCTGTTGCAAAAGCTGTATTGCCTGCACCTTTTTCCACCAGTACATCAACATTCCATTTTTTTAATGTGGTAATATGTTCGGGTAGCAGGGATACTCTTGTTTCCGGGGATGGTTCTTTTAAAACACCAATGATCATAATTGTAATGAATTGCTGCTAAGATAGGTTGAAATTCATTTTGCCCATGGTAATAGAGTGAAAATTAATATGACAACGTTGCCATGTATTTAAAACCGGACAACAAAATGTTGCTTCACTTTAAAATCAGGATTAACAAAAACCAGCCCGATAAAAAATAAATCAATGGTTAAGGTTACAGAAGGATGGCTTTTTATCTCATCCCATGCTGCTTCCATTTCTTCACTCCAGTGGATATCGTCGAAAATGAGAATCGTTGAGTGGGTTGAGAAGTTTAGGAGTTTAGTAAAGTATTCTATTGTGGGTTCTTTTCGATGATTGCCGTCAACAAAAGCAAAATCAACTTTTCCAGTTTTATTCAGCAATGGCGATAATGTTTTTGCAAAATCACCTTCTGTCAGTTCAATATTTTTTATTTGCAATGCATCAAAATTATTTTTTGCAATAGAGGCAATAGCTGCTGAACCTTCGCAGGTGTACACAGCTCCATTTCTATTCCCATTTGCCAAATAAGAAGTGGTAATGCCTAATGAAGTTCCCAACTCCAGCACTGTAACTGGTTTGTAATGCTGCACCATCCTGAAAAGCAACTGTGCAAATTTTTTTGGCTTTAATGAAGAGGCTGCTATATCCTTTACAACTCTTTTTTTAGATTTCATCACCGCAGAGCCGGCGCCAAAATCTTCCACTTCGATCACTTCATCATTTTGTAATAATTCTTGTCTTTGTTTTTCAATTGCTGAATAACAATCATACTTTTTTTATCTCTTAATACATTTTTGATAAATTCAAATACAAAAGGAGAATGCACGCCGTGGCCTTTTCCGTTGGAAGCGGTGAAGTAGTATTTAAGATATTTTTTTGCTAATTGAAATTTTGAGAACAATGGAATATGGAATTAAAATAAGGAATAAGAAATGAAAAATAAGAAATAAGGAAGTATGCAGCCGTTTTCATTTCCTCATCCATTTTTGAAATGAATAAGCGTACGCATGTTTCTCATCTTTTTCAAAATCATCATTTGAAACCATTTCCCACTTCGCTTCATTAATCACAGGAAAAAAAGCATCTGCATTTTCAAAAACTGCATGTACTCTTGTGATATAAATAACAGTGGCGATACCAATAGCCTGTTTGTATATTTCACCACCGCCAATGATGGCAGCTTCTTTATAATTTAATGCTTTTGCTTTTTCTATCGCTTCATCTATACTGCCAGTGGTAATTATATTATCAGATTTCCAATTGGCCTGTCTTGTAATAACAATGTTTGTTCTGCCGGGTAAAGGTTTGCCCAATGCTTCAAAAGTTTTGCGGCCCATTATTACCGGCAATCCCCAGGTAATGTTCTTGAAAAATTTCATGTCATTTGGTAACTTCCAGAGTAACTGGTTGTCTTTACCAATGGCATTGTTTTCTGCTGCAGCAACTACTAATGATATAATCATGAAATAAGAAATAAGAAATGAAAAATAAGAAAGTAAGAATTCCCTTTCCCCTTATTACACAGCCACAGGCGCTTTTATTGCCGGATGACACTGATAGTTTACCAACTCAAAATCTTCAAATACAAAATCAAAAATATCCTTCACTTCAGTATTGATCTTCATCTGCGGCAAAGGAAACGGCGTTCTTGTCAATTGCAGTTGTGCCTGTTCAAAATGATTGCTATATAAATGTGTATCACCACCTGTCCATACAAAATCTCCCAGGTCCATATCACATACCTGTGCGATCATCATCGTAAATAAAGCATAAGAAGCAATATTAAAAGGCACTCCCAAAAAAACATCCGCACTCCGTTGGTATAACTGGCAGCTTAATTTTCTTCTGCCATTGGCAGTTTGCGTTGTATAAAATTGAAACAAACAATGACAAGGCATCAGTTTCATTTTTGGCAGGTCAGCTACATTCCATGCGCTGATGATGATACGCCTGCTGTCAGGATTATTTTTTAATTGATGTATCACATCTTTCAACTGGTCAATTTCCACACCATCAGCACCTTCCCAACTACGCCATTGCTTACCATACACCGGCCCAAGGTTGCCATCTTCATCTGCCCATTCATCCCATATTTTTACATTTTGCTCTTTCAAATAACCAATATTAGTATCGCCTTTTATAAACCAAAGCAGTTCATAGATGATACTTTTCAAATGGCATTTTTTTGTTGTCACTAAAGGAAAGCCTTCATTCAGGTCAAAACGCATCTGATAGCCAAAAACACTTCTTGTGCCGGTACCGGTACGGTCGCTTTTATCAGCGCCGGTATCTAAAATATGTTGTAATAAATTAAGGTATTGCTGCATGGCTGCAAAGTAATGGAAAATGAAAAATGGAAAGTGGAAAAGTTATTAAGGCGAAAACCGAACTTTATCACCAAATCAAGAAGCATGGAAATAAAAATAAGAGAAGCAAAAAAGGAAGACTGTGCCCGGATGATGGAACTGATAAAAGAACTGGCGGAATATGAAAAAGCGCCTGAACAGGTAACAGTAAATTTTGATCATTTTGTAGAAAGTGGGTTTGGTGCCAACCCGGTATGGTGGGCTTATGTAGCTGAGGCTGGTGGGAAAGTGGAGGGCTTTGCATTATACTATACCCGTTATTCCACCTGGAAAGGACAAAGGATGTATTTAGAAGATATTATTGTAACAGAAAAAATGCGTGGGCATGGCCTGGGTAAATTATTGCTGGATAAATTAAAAGAAGTGGCAAAAGAAAAAGGCTATACAGGTATGATGTGGCAGGTGCTTGACTGGAATGAGCCTGCTATTAATTTCTATAAAAAATACAAAGACGTGCGATTTGACCCGGAATGGATAAATTGCAGCATTGAACTGGTATAAAAAATTTTATGCCACAGGCAGCAAAGCGTTAACAGGTAGTATCATATTACCGAACCTGAATAATATTATAAAATAAACTCTAAACAATGTTTTTACATCTACCTAAAAAATTTGCTGTTGGCTTAATGGTCCTTTCTGTTGCAGCAATGTCTTTATTTATTGTATCCTGTCAAAAGGAATTAAGCGGTGAAGGCTTTAATGTGACGGAAACACCACCAGACCTCACCACCAAAATTGCAGCCTCCGTTTCTGGTTTTGTAACTGACGAAGCAGATGCCCCTGTTCAAGGCGCCACTGTACAGTTTGGTACCAGTACCGCTACCACTGACAAATACGGTTATTTCGAATTCAGCAATGTGCAGGCAATAAAAAATGCTGCTGTGGTTACTGTATTAAAACCCGGTTATTTTAAAGGAATTAAAACATATATCGCTGCTGAAAACAAAAGCGGTTTTTTCCGTATAAAATTATTGCCTAAAACCACACAAGGCAACTTTGATGCGGCTGCAGGTGGCACCGTTACACTCGCTAATGGATTGTCAATTGTATTTCCTGCCGCTGCAATAAAACTTGCCGCAGGCGGTGCCTACACAGGCCAGGTAAATGTAGCTGCACAATGGATAAACCCAACGGCGGCTGACCTTGTAAAAATTATGCCCGGCGACCTGAGGGGTTTGGATACGCAGGGTTTTATGAGAACGCTTACCACTTATGGCATGGCGGCAGTGGAGTTAACAGGCAGTGCTGGTGAATTATTACAAATTGCAGATGGCAAAAAAGCAACGATGACTTTCCCTATCCCATCAAGCTTATCAGGTGCTGCTCCTGCTGACCTTCCTTTATGGTCGTTTGATGAAACCAAAGGTTTATGGAAACAGGAGGGACAGGCAATAAAATCAGGAAGTAATTATGTTGGCGAGGTAAGCCATTTCTCTTTTTGGAACTGCGATGTACCTAATGATTATGTTCAGTTTAATTGTACAGTACAAGATGCAGCAGGCAACCCTGTTTCAGGCACATTGGTAAGAGTATCTGTAGTTGGAGAGCAGTACAATGCCGGATACGGATACACAGATTCGTCTGGCTATACAGGCGGTGCTGTGCCAGGCAATTCGCAACTATTGCTGGAGGTACTTGGCAATTACCCCTGTAACACACCGATACACTCACAAAGTTTTACAACCAATAGCCAAAATGTAAGCCTTGGTATTATTACGGTACCAGCTACCAGCAACGGTATTGCCAATGTTTCTGGCAGTGTTATTAATTGCACCGCAGCACCAGTTACAAATGGATACATAATGATGTTGAAAGACGGCAATGGTTACCGCCACGAACTGGCGGCCGATGGCAGCTTCAGCTTCACAACCACGCTTTGCAACACAACATCAAACATACAATTGGTAGCTGAAGATATTGATGCCTTGCAGGGCAGCACAGTGCAAAACCTCACAATATCTGCTGGCAGCAATCCTGCAGGCACGCTTTCCGCATGTGGTACTTCTATAGATGAGTTTATAAACTATACGCTTAATGGTGCCAACAATAGTTTTGTGTATCCCGCTGATACACTCACACATTTTGTAAATGTGCAGGCCACTCCACAGGTTTCTTATATAACTGGAGGCAGTAATTCCGGTACATCAGCAGGCACTGTTAGTTTTGCTTTTACACAGGGTGGTATTGCAGCAGGCGGAAGCCAACCGCTGATTAGTTTTTTCGACGGGCAAATAAACGACTCTGCAGTATTATCCGGAACACCCGTTGTAAATATTACCGAATATGGCAATGTGGGTGAATATATTGCAGGTAATTTTGTTTGTACGCTTTCGTCTGGCATACCTCCCGGCACCACCTACAATATTGTTTGCCAATTCAGGGTAAGGAGAAGGCAATAAAAATTAACTGATTATAAAAAAATACCTCCAACAAGAACAAGTTGGGGGCATTTTTTATTTATACAACACCCATCACTTACTTTTGCATTCACCAAAATAAATCACCCCCTAAACTTTTTTCAATGGCTTCAAAAATTACAATGGGCAGCAATGGTAAACTGAATGTGCCCGATAATCCTATCATTCCATTTATTGAAGGCGATGGCATTGGCCCGGAAATATGGGCTGTGGCAGAAAAAGTATTTAACACAGCCGTGGAAAAAGCGTATAACGGCAGCCGTAAAATAGAATGGAAAGAAATACTGGCCGGTGAAAAAGCATTTAAACAAACAGGGGAATGGCTGCCGGCTGAAAGCCTGCAAATTGCAAAAGACTATATCGTTTCAATAAAAGGGCCTTTAACAACTCCAATTGGTGGGGGTATCCGTTCATTGAATGTTGCCATGCGGCAGGATCTTGATCTGTATGCCTGCGTACGTCCGGTAAAATGGTTCAAAGGTGTGCCTTCGCCTGTTGTTCATCCTGAGCATGTGAACATGGTTATTTTTCGTGAAAACACAGAAGATATTTATGCAGGTATTGAATGGAAGGCCGGCAGTGCGGAAGCAAAAAAATTCGAAAAGTTTTTGATCGAAGAAATGGGTGTAAAGAATATCCGATTCCCCGGCGACAGCAGTTACGGTGTAAAACCTGTTTCATCAGAAGGTTCCAAGCGTTTGGTGAGGTCGGCCATTGAGCATGCTTTAGAAAACCTTTTGCCATCTGTAACACTGGTGCATAAGGGCAACATTATGAAATATACCGAAGGTGGTTTTAAAACCTGGGGATATGAAGTAGCAAGACAGGAGTTTGGTGATAAAACATTTACCTGGGATGAATGGGACCAGCTGAAAAAAGATCATGGCGAAGCACACGCCAACGAAGTGCAACGAAAAGCTTTGCATGAAGGAAAGCTATTAGTGAAAGACATTATCGCAGATAATTTTTTACAACAGATATTGATTGCTCCACAGGATTTTTCTGTGGTAGCTACACTAAATTTAAATGGTGATTATATTTCTGATGCACTGGCTGCAGAAGTGGGAGGCATTGGTATTGCACCCGGCGCCAACATCAATTACAAAACTGGTTATGCCGTATTTGAAGCCACACATGGCACCGCACCAAAGTTTGCAGGCACCAATAGCATGAATCCTTCTTCCATCATTCTCAGTGGTTGTATGCTGCTGGAATATATTGGCTGGAAAGAAGCAGCTGACCTGATCACCGATGCTTTACAGGCTGCTATCATGCGTAAAAGAGTAACGATAGATTTTTATAACTTAATGACTGGTGCCACGCTTTTAAAAACAAGTGAGTTTGGCGAAGAGATCATCAGCAGTATGGGCATTGTTACCGGTGATGGGCAGTTGAAGAAGAGCAGCAGTCTATAAAATATGTAGTAACGTTTGCGTAAATCGTTGTTTTATAATATTTTGAAACGTTTACATTTGCACACAATTAAAAAACAGCATAATGGCAAAAATAAAAGTAGCAAATCCCGTTGTGGAATTAGACGGCGATGAGATGACCCGGATCATCTGGAAATTTATCAAAGACAAACTGATCCTTCCTTATCTAGAAGTGCCCATTCAATATTATGACCTGGGCATGGAATACCGTGATGAAACAAATGACCAGGTAACCATTGATGCAGCCAATGCTATCAAGGCTTGTGGGGTGGGTATCAAATGCGCTACCATTACACCAGATGAAGCAAGAGTGGAAGAATTCAAACTGAAGCAAATGTGGAAATCTCCAAACGGAACTATCCGTAATATTTTGGATGGTACTGTTTTCCGGGAGCCGATCGTAATGCAGAATGTACCAAGGCTGGTTACTAACTGGACAGCGCCTATCATTGTAGGCCGTCATGCTTTTGGCGACCAGTACAGGGCAACAGATACTGTAATTAAAGGCAAAGGAAAATTAACCATGAGCTTTACACCGGAAGGCGGTGGCGAAGCACAAACTTTTGAAGTATTCAACTTTAAAGGAGATGGTGTGGCCATGTGTATGTACAATACGGATGAAAGTATTTATGGTTTTGCAAGAAGCTGTTTCAATATGGCGTTGAGCAAAAAATGGCCTTTATACCTTTCTACAAAAAACACCATTCTTAAAAAATACGATGGCCGTTTCAAAGATATTTTTGAAGAAGTTTTCCAGGCTGAATTTAAAACCAGTTTTGAAGCTGCAGGTATTGTGTACGAACACCGCCTGATTGATGACATGGTTGCCAGTGCCTTAAAATGGAATGGCAATTTTGTATGGGCCTGTAAAAATTATGATGGAGATGTACAGAGCGATACAGTAGCACAGGGTTTTGGTTCATTAGGTTTGATGACATCTGTTTTGGTAACTCCTGATGGAAAAACAATGGAAGCAGAAGCTGCACACGGTACCGTTACCCGTCACTACCGTGACCATCAAAAAGGCAAACCAACTTCGACTAATCCCATCGCTTCTATTTTTGCATGGACAAGAGGTTTGGCTTTCCGTGGTAAATTAGACAGCAACCAGCCACTCATTGATTTTTGTAATGCTTTGGAAACAGTTTGTATTGAAACAGTTGAAAGCGGCAAGATGACAAAAGACCTGGCAGTTTGTATCCATGGCAACAAAGTAAATCATGGTGATCATTATTTATACACTGAAGAATTCTTAGATGCTATTGATGAGAATTTGAAAAAGAAAATGGGGTTATAATAATTCCTGTATGTTATAAAAAAATAACGCCTGCAATTGCAGGGGTTATTTTTTTAGGGGAAACCCTAAGTTGGTATGAGCAAATTTTAATTAACTCTCTAATTGAAACCTTACGGGCAGGTTATATCTTGTTTTTACATTTTTACCTTTTAATGAACCAGGTGCCCATGATGGCATTTTCTTGAATACTCTTATTGCTTCTTCCTCGATACCATAGCCAAGTTTAGGGCTTGTAACTTTTGGAGAACCAATTTTACCTTTTTCATCTACGGTAAAACTGATCATCACTTTTCCTTCCATGCCATTATCAGATGCTTCCTGTGGGTATTGAATATTTTTTTCAAAGAAATTTGTCAATGCTTTATTCCCACCCGGATAAACTGGATAAATACTGGTATAATATCCTTCTGCATCCATTTCTTCAGTATTGCCCATTCCATTTGATTCGTCCATATTCAAAATCACTCTACCTTTTTTACCTTTTTTTGCAGGATCTGGTTTTGGCACTGATGTATTATCACCAGCAGAAACTGATGTATTATCAGTAGCAGAAGGATTTACCAATGAATCAGGCTTTACCATAGACGGGTCACCTGTTCCGCTTGTTGCAGGCGTTGTCATCATAGACGAATCTGTACCGGCAGCTGAACTTTCGCTTTCATTTTTAGATTGACAACTGCTGAATGAATAAATGCATACCGCTGATGCAATTATTAAAATTGACTTCTTCATAAATTAAGTTTTTGATTTTGTTTATGAAGAATATTCAAAAGGAGTACCTCAATGTATCATCATGACTTTGAGAGTAGAAATAGCGGTTGTTTAAAGAGTAAAAGTAATTACATGCCCATATTGAGGAATAATGGCAACAAAAATATCAATGAGGTAAGCGTTCCCTCAATTTTCCATACACCCATGTTCCGGCTATAGCAGATAATAAAGTAACAACAATTACTGTAGCACCTGTCCCTATTTGTGCATATAGCGGACCGGGACATGCACCTGTAATAGCCCATCCCAAGCCAAATAGTAAACCGCCATACACCTGTCCTTTATTAAATTTCTTTGGATGAAATTCTATTGGCTCGCCATAAATAGTTTTTATTTTCAATTTCTTTATCAGGAAGACTGAAATCATTCCAATAACAACCGCACTGCCTATTACTCCATACATGTGAAAACTTTGCAGGCGAAACATTTCCTGTATCCTGAACCAGCTTATCACTTCTGCTTTTACCAATAATATCCCAAACATTATTCCTGCAAATAAATATTTGATGTTATGATACCATTTGTGTTCTATCCTGCTTTCATTAATGCAAAGGGTATCTAAGGAACGAACTTCAAAGTCTGTATTTGTTTCCACTAATTCTGTTTGCTGCATTGTTTTCATTTTAATGAGAAAGAATAAAAGGAAAAATAAGATTGGCCATAATAAAACCACCGATCATAAAACAACAGGTTGCAACCAGCGATGGCCATTGCAAAGTAGATAAGCCTGTAATAGCATGGCCGCTGGTGCAGCCGCCTGCATAGCGTGTACCAAAGCCAACCAAAAAACCACCCACTACCATCATCACAAAACCTTTGATAGTAAATAAATTTTGCCAGTTGAATAATTGTGCCGGAACAAGATTACTGTAATCTGTTATTCCATAACCAGCCAATTCGCTTACAAGTTTTGGATTTACCTGTACAGCGTTGGGGTTAGCTAAAAATTTAGCAACAACAAATCCGCCGATCAATACACCTGCTACAAAAAATAAATTCCATGCTTCCTTTTTCCAGTTGTATTGAAAGAAAGGAATATTGGCAGGCAGGCAAGCTGCACATACATGCCGCAATGATGAACTGATGCCAAAAGATTTATTGCCAAGAATAAATAACAAGGGAACAGTTAACCCAATCAACGGGCCGGATACATACCAGGGCCAGGGCTGCTTTAATATCTCTACCATTTAAAGATGCTCTTTTATTTTTTTTACCAATTCAGTTTTAGGCACAACGCCACTTTGTCTCCACAACACACGCCCATTTTTAAACAACAGCAATGTAGGCACAGCACTGATATTATATATTGCTGCAGTCTGTTGATTTTTATCAATATCAATTTTAATAATGCTGGCATTATCCTGCACTTCATCTTTTACCTGTTTTAAAACTGGTGCCATCGTTTTGCAAGGGCCACACCACTCTGCAAAAAAATCAACCAGTACCGGTTTGCCGCTGTTTATCATTTCATCAAAAGTCATGATTCCTTTGTTTTACTTTTTTCAAATATGGCAGAAAATAACACGCCGCCCATCAATGCTCCGTACAAAGTGCTGTTCAAAGGTTTTGATGTGATCATGCATGAACCCGATGAGCAACCCACGAATTCCCAGTAAAGAAAACCCAACAAGGAGCCGGTTACAACACCTGCAACAATGCTTTTGTTTTTATTAAACCACTTCTTCATAGGTTGTTTTTTCATTTGTTTTTGAACTGGCAGCATTGGTATAACCGCATCTGCCTGTTGCACAGCAACCTGTGTTAAGCAAAGCCAATACACTAAAAATGACACCGGCAATTATAAGAAACCAATCGGATGAAAATAAGCCCTGCACCGCTACAGCAATACCGGCAAACAACCTCAGCATCCTCATCCAATTCCAGCCTTTCAATACTCTTTCTTTCATATTATTTTACTTTTTCACTTTGCATGTATTAATACCAAGTAAAGGATACAATGGGCAAAAACTTACCAGGCTTGTAAGAGCAAATACAATTGCCAGCACCAGCAATACAATACCAAAAGTACCTGTAACAATATTGGTAAAATAAAGCCCTGCAAAAATTGCTGCCAGCAACAGGCGTATCATCCTGTCTGCTGCACCCATGTTTTTTTTCATAACAATTTATTTAGTGTTGATCAATTTGTTTACAGTGTTAATACTTCCGCCATCAACAATATTACTGAACCCCTTTTTTTCCAATATCGCTTTGGCAGCCATGCTCCTGTTGCCGCTTCTGCAAAATACAACAATAGGTTTGTCCTTTTTTAAACCCTGCACCTGGCTATTCAGCCTGTCAAGCGGAATATTTACAGAGCCTTTTATATTTCCTGATGCAAATTCACCTGTACTCCGTACATCTATCAACACAGCTCCTGCAGTAATTATTTCCCTCAGTTTTGTATCATCGCCTGCGGCGAATAGTTTTTTAAATAAGCTTAACATCGTTTCAAATTTTTATTTCATCAATTTACTCTGGCATACAAAATCCGTTACAGGCACACCGGTTTTTGCAATCGCATTAAAACCACCGGCCACTTCGGTAAAATTTCTATAGCCCCTTGACTGTAAAATAGAAGCTGCTATCATGCTCCTGTACCCACCGGCACAATGCAGGTAAAAATGTTTTTCGGGATTGATATCTTTTATCCATTCATTTATAAATGCCAATGGCCTGTTAACAGCGCCTTCCACATGCTCCGCTTCATACTCACTTTGCTTTCTTACATCAATTATTTCATCTTCGCCAATTTTCACCTGTTTTGCAAATTCCGCTGCACTGATCCGTTTCACACTATCTTTTTCTTTTGGCGAAGTATGCCATGTACTATACCCGCCATTCAAAAAACCACGGACATTATCAAAGCCCACACGGCTTAATCTTGTTACTGCTTCTTCTTCTTTACCAGGTTCTGTTACCAAAAGCAACGGATGTTTTACATCCACTATCAATGCGCCCACCCAGGGAGCAAAATCCCCACTTAAACCAATATTGATAGAATGTGGGATAAACTCTTTTGCAAACTCATTATCGTTACGGGTATCAAGCACCAATGCTTCTGTTTCTTCTGCTTCCGCTTCAAATTCATTAGCGCTCAATTTTCTTAATCCATGATGGAGCACTTCATCAAAACTTTCATAGCCTTTTTTATTCATCGCCACATTCATTCCAAAGTAGCCGGGAGGTGGCAGTAACCCATCTGTTACTTCTTTTACAAACTCAGCTTCTGTCATGCTTGCCCTTAAAGCATAGTTTAATTTTTTCTGTGTGCCAATAGTGGAAACTGTTTCTGCACTCATATTCTTTCCACAGGCACTACCTGCACCATGACCCGGATATACAATCACATCATCTGGCAGTGTCATTATTTTATCTCTTAAAGAATGATACAGTATAGCTGCCAATTGCTCCTGCGTCATATTCGCTGCTTTCTGTGCAAGATCTGGCCGGCCCACATCACCAATAAATAAAGTATCACCAGAAAAAATTGCATGGTCTTTCCCTTCCTCATCAATCAATAAAAAAGTGGTGCTCTCCATTGTATGCCCAGGTGTATGCAGCACTTTTATTTTCACATTACCCAACTCAAACACCTGCCCGTCTTTTGCAGAGATACACTCAAACTCACAGGCTTGCATTGGGACCATACACAATTGGAGCGCCGGTTTTTTTACTTAAATCAACATGCCCGCTTACAAAGTCTGCATGAAAATGTGTTTCAAAAATGTATTTAAGTTTCACCTGGTCTTTCCCAAGCCTTTCTAAGTAAGGTTTTATTTCTCTTAATGGGTCAATGATGGCGGCTTCGCCATTGCTGCTGATATAGTAAGCGCCTTGTGCAAGGCATCCTGTATAAATCTGTTCTATTTTCATTTCTTTACTGTTTAATTTTTTTTTGACTTTGTAAAATTGATTTAATAGTTTTAACTGTTCAGTCACTTTTGTTACACAAGCAATTATTTATCATTTTATAAAAAGTTCTTTAATGATTATATAAGCACCCATTACCAAAACAAACCAACCAAAAGCAGGTTTCAGTTTTTCCCCATCAATTTTTTTAGATAACAGGTTACCAATAAAAATTCCTGAAACTGCAAAAGCAGCGATGGTAAAAAGAAATTGCCAGTGAATATTGATATGGCTTGCCGACCCGGCAAAACCAAGCAAAGAATTGAAAGCAATGATCAAAAGAGAAGTACCAATGGCTTCTTTCATTGGCAACTTTAAAACAAATACCAATGCAGGAATGATCATAAACCCACCACCTGCACCTACAAGCCCTGTAATAATTCCTGTAAATATTCCCTGGAATATTGTTGCGGCATAATTTTTACAGCAGGGTTGTTTGTTTTCAGTAACAACGGTTGTTTGTTTCCGTATCATGCTGAAGGAGGCCACCACCATCAGCAAAGCAAACAGCAACATCAATAACATATGCTTGCTCACCATAAAATTATTAATACTAAAAACCTGCTCTGGAATAGATGGCACAATTAACAGCCTTGCAATAAACACACCTGCTACAGAGGGAATGCCAAACACCAATGCTGTTTTAATATTGATAAGCCCACGTTTGAAATAATTAATAGAGCCAACAGCGCTGGTTAGCCCAACAACAAATAAAGAATACACTGTTGCCGCCGCAGCATCCATGTTAAAAATATACACCAGCACCGGTACCGTCAATATACTGCCGCCGCCGCCAATTAAGCCAAGCGATACACCTATTAATATGGAGAAAAAATAACCGAGATATTCCATTCTTATAATTGAATGGCAAAACTGGTATAATAAATATCGCCGGTTAGCTACTTTTGTTACAGAAGGGTGATTTTATTTCTTCCCAGTTCAACCATTTTACTTTCTTCCAGTTGTTTCAATAATCTTGAAACCACTACTCTTGCAGTACCCAGTTCGTTTGCCAATTGTTCATGGGTGATGGAAAAAGTTTTACTGCCGGTGAGATCGGCCTTTTTCTTAAGGAGCAACAACATCCTTTCATCTACTTTTTTAAACGCTACTGCATTGATAACTTCCAGCAGTTCTTCAAAGCGTTTATGATACAGCCGGAAAATATAATCCAGCCACTCAGGATATTCTTTTATAAACAAGGCGACCTTTTCCATTGGTAAAAAAAGGATTTCAGCATCTTCTTCCACTTCTGCTTTTACTTTACTGGTTTCATGGTGCATCCCGCCCAAAAAACTCATGATACAGCTTTCGCCTGCTTTGATATAATACAACAGGATTTCCCGTCCATCTTCATCGGTTCTTATAACACGGATGCTGCCACTTGCTACAATCGGTATGGCACGGATATTTGCATTTTCATTCAAAATAATATCGCCTTCTTTATAATTTTTCACCATGCTGTTCTCATACAGTTTTGCCCTTAACTCCGGCGACGATTTGAATTCGGCAATAGTATCTAAAGTGCTCATGTTGTAAATGTAGTGATTATCAGGAGGGCAGATATTTTCCTTATCTCAAAAAGCCCAACCATCCTATCAGCAGCCACTTGCCGTATCTTTGCGCCGGAGAAAAAGATATGAGTAAAAAAGGAAAAGTATTGATGGCAATGAGTGGCGGTATTGATAGTACCGTGGCTGCATTGATGCTTCATAAAGAAGGATATGAAGTGGTGGGGATTACTATGAAAACATGGGACTATGCCACCAGTGTTGGCACTACCGGCAAAAAGGAAACCGGCTGCTGCAACCTGGATAGTTTTAATGATGCCCGTATGGCTGCAGTACAGCATGGCTTTCCTCATTTCATTTTAGACATAAGGGAAGAGTTTGGTGATTTTGTGATTGACAATTTTGTGGATGAATATATGGCTGGCCGAACACCCAATCCCTGTGTAATGTGCAATACGCATATCAAATGGCGGGCATTACTAAAAAGAGCAGATGCATTAGGCTGTGATTTTATTGCCACCGGTCATTATGCTCAAATTCACCAGCATACAAACGGCAGGTATTTTATCCGCAAAGGAATTGATGATACCAAAGACCAGAGCTATGTACTGTGGGGATTGCAACAGGATCTGCTGAGCCGCACTTTATTGCCTTTAGGCACTTACCACAAAAAAGACTATCCGCCAGATGGCACATGATTTTGGCTATCCTGAACTGGCAAAGAAAAATGAGAGTTACGAAATATGTTTTGTTCCGGATAATGATTACCGTGGCTTTTTAAAACGTAATGTGGATGGGCTGGAAGAAAAAGTAGCCGGCGGAAAATTTGTTGATAAAGAAGGAAAGATCTTAGGCACTCACAAAGGCTATCCATTTTATACGGTTGGGCAAAGAAAAGGGCTTGATATTGCCTTGGGCAAACCTGCATTTGTTACGCATATTGACCCTTTAAATAATACCGTGGTATTGGGCGATGAAGAAGATCTGCTGCAGCATGAAATGACGGTAACAAAACTGAACTGGATAAAATATGATGGCGTAACGGACGGCATGGAAGCCATTACCAAAATCCGCTATAAAGATAAAGGCGCTTTAAGCAACCTGTACACATACGAAAACGGTGTAAAAGTGCGTTTTTATGAAGATGTAAAAGGCATTGCCCCAGGGCAGAGTGCTGTGTTTTATGAAGGCGATGATGTAATTGGCGGCGGAATTATCCAGCGGCCATAGCATTAACCCGGAGAAAATAAGCAGCTTTTTACCAAAACAACGGGTCTCATTACTGAATCATCTTATTCTATGACAAAAAGAATTTTATTAGCGGCGTTTATTGCAATCAGCGTTTTCAGCGGTTGCAAAAAAGACCCCGAGGATCTGGGCGTTGCTCCTATCAGTGATTATGTTCCGCTTGAAGTGGGAAAGTATATTACTTATCAATTAGATTCTGTAAGGTATATTCCGTTTACGCTGCAGCAAATAACTATCAGTTACCAGGCTAAATACATTGTGGATGCAGAGGTTACAGATAATCTCAACAGGCCTGCATACCGCATTGTGAGGCAGATACGCAGCAACCCTACAGATGCATGGGTAAATGATAACAGCTTTACTGCAGTTTATACAGACAATAATTTTGAATTGATTGATAACAACCTCCGTTTTTTAAAAATGAGAGGGCCGGTGAGAGATGGCTTTACATGGAAAGGCAATTCTTACATCAATACCACCTCTCAATTCACCGACTTTGCTTACCTGGATGGATGGGATTATATGTTTGACAGTGTTTCAGCACCACTTACTTTGGGTGCAATTAATTTAGATAATACCCTAAAAGTAGCTCAACGGGATGAAGTGATTGGCAACCCTGATGATCCCAACTCATATAGTGAAATAAATTATGGAGTTGAATATTATGCCCGGGGAATTGGATTGGTGTACAGGCGTTTTTTCCATTCAGAATACCAGCCACCTACAACTGTTGGGGCCATTGGTTCTTATTCACAAGACAGCAAGGGTGTGACAATGACCATGATCGATCACAATTGATTCAAAAAAAATTCAAATAAAAAACCCTTTCTTAGTGAAAGGGTTTTTTATTTGGCGGAGAGTAAGAGATTAGTCCCGAAAAAATCGGGATGATACAGTTTCCCATATATACACTTTCTCCCGAAGGCATTCGGGACTCATTCAATCCCGACCTAAAGTCGGGAGACAACTTTCCAATTAGTTATTAAAAATTCAATATACTTTTTACTCTTTTTATTTTTGATTTCTTTTTCCCTTTTTATTGCATCACTCCGGCTGGCAAATACCTCAAAATAAACTAAGCGAAGCGGTCTTTTACCGGATGTATATTTACTCATACCATCAAAATGTTTACTCATTCTTCTGTCCAAATCATCACATTGCCCTATATAAAAAGAAAAATCCTTCAGGCTCTGAAGGATGTAAACATAAAACTTGTCATTGCTATTTTCCATAGCTAAAATTTGCGGAGAGTAAGAGATTCGAACTCTTGATACCCTTTCGAGTATACACACTTTCCAGGCGTGCTCCTTCAACCACTCGGACAACTCTCCAATATTAATATTACATAGAACTAAATTTTGCCCCTTGCCAAAGCTCTTAATACCCTTTCGAGTTTACACACTTTCTCCCGAAAGCTTTCGGGACTCCTTCAACCACTCGGACAACTCTCCAATATTAATATTACATAGAACTAAATTTTGCCCCTTGCCAAAGCTCTTAATACCCTTTCGAGTTTACACACTTTCTCCCGAAAGCTTTCGGGACTCCTTCAACCACTCGGACAACTCTCCAATATTAATATTACATAGAACTAAATTTTGCCCCTTGCCAAAGCTCTTAATACCCTTTCGAGTTTACACACTTTCTCCCGAAAGCTTTCGGGACTCCTTCAACCACTCGGACAACTCTCCAATATTAATATTACATAGAACTAAATTTTGCCCCTTGCCAAAGCTCTTAATACCCTTTCGAGTTTACACACTTTCTCCCGAAAGCTTTCGGGACTCCTTCAACCACTCGGACAACTCTCCAATATTAATATTACATAGAACTAAATTTTGCCCCTTGCCAAAGCTCTTAATACCCTTTCGAGTTTACACACTTTCTCCCGAAAGCTTTCGGGACTCCTTCAACCACTCGGACAACTCTCCAATATTAATATTACATAGAACTAAATTTTGCCCCTTGCCAAAGCTCGTAATACCCTTTCGAGTTTACACACTTTTTCCCGAAAGCTTTCGGGACTCCTTCAACCACTCGGACAACTCTCCAAAACTATTTCAGAATTGGATTTCACCAATTCTCTTCTTTTTTAAGGGGCAGCAAAAATAGCGTTTCACCCTTTACACACCGAATATTTTTTGTGCATTGGCTGTAGTAGCTGCCGCCACCTCTTCAATTGTTACATTTTTAGCTTCTGCTATTTTTTCCACCACGTATTTAAGATAACTGCTTTCATTTCTTTTACCACGAAATGGAATTGGCGTTAGATAAGGGGCATCTGTTTCTAATACCAAATATTCCAGCTCAATATCCTGTAACACTTCTGCCAACCCAGCCTTTTGATAAGTCACTACACCGCCAATACCGAGGTAAAAACCAGCTTTAATAATTTCATTGGCGCTTTCCATGCTGCCACCAAAACAATGAAAAATCCCCTTTAAGCCTCGGGACACATACTCTTTTACAATATCGATGGTTTCCTGCATGGCATTACGGGTATGTATTACAATGGGCAAATTATATTGCAGCGCCCATTCAATCTGCAGGCGAAAAGCGGCTTCCTGTTCTTTTACATGCGTTTTATCCCAATAATAGTCAAGCCCGATTTCTCCTATTGCAGCAAATTTTCTTTTGTCCAGCCATTCTTCCACCAATTGTAGTTCTTCCTTGTAATTTTCTTTTATATAACAAGGGTGCAGCCCCATCATGGCGATGCATTTCCCGGGGAAACGGGCTTCCAGGTTCAGCATAGCCTCCGTAGCCGAACTGTCAATTGCAGGCAGGTAAAATTGCCGCACCCCCTCCATTTCTGCCCTTTCAATTACTTCATCTATATCTGCTGCAAATTCTTTAGAGTAAAGATGACAGTGTGTATCAATCAAAATCATGATTCAAATTTTAAAATTCAGCGCCGTAAAAATAGGGTGCTTATATGTCGTTTCTCACTAAGCATGGGCATTTTACGCCTAAAAAATACTTAACAAATTATTTGGATTTATCAAAAATCAAAGTATCTTGCAACCAGTTTTCATAGGGTACGGATTAAAAACGGGCCAGAGTTTCTACTCCGGCCCAATTTTTTTTATAGTAATCCCGTTTATTCTTCTACAGATTTTGCAGTTTAGAATTGGTTATTTGCTCAAATTGAAAGCCTTTTGCAGAAAATTGCTCCAGCACCCGTGGCAATACATACTCCAACCTCTCATATGCCTTTGCACTATCATGAAAAATTACGATTGAACCATCACGTATTTTTCCGGTCACATTTCGTAAACATTTTTCTTTGGATAACTGTGTGTCAAAATCTCCGCTAAGCACACTCCACATAACCGGCTGCATACCCTGCTGCCTCAGCAATCTTAATTGAAATTTAGTAGCCCTGCCATACGGCGGCCTGAAAAGAGTTGAGTCAATCCTTTGCTTCGCCAGTATTATATTGTCCATGTAAACAGCATCGGCTGTCTTCCAGCCATTCAAATGATTGTAAGTGTGGTTACCAACTGAATGGCCTTCATCTAAAAGCTCTTCGTATAAAAAAGGGTATTCCTCCACATTTTTACCAATACAAAAAAAGGTAGCCTTAGCATTATACTTTTTTAGTTGCTCCAGTACAAAAGAAGTAGCCACCGGATGTGGGCCATCATCAAAAGTGAGATAGATCTTTTTTTGCCCTTCCGGCATTTGCCACACACATTCCGGGTATATCTTCTTTAGCCACCAGGGAGTTTTTACAAAATAGAACATGTGGCAAATTACAAATAATGTTTTGGTTTCCCACAAAGAAACAAAGCCAACAAAGTGCTTTCTTAGTTTTCTTCGTGCCTTTTTGGGATATTTTTGATTTGGCAGTGATGCCATATATCTTTGCGCCATGTTTAATAAAGTAAGAGTAAGATTTGCACCCAGCCCCACCGGCGGGCTTCATTTAGGCGGTGTTCGTACCGTTTTATTTAATTATTTATTTGCCAAAAAACATGGTGGCGATTTTATAGTAAGGATTGAAGACACCGACCAAACCCGTTTTGTGGAAGGTGCTGAAGAATATATTTTCAATTGCCTTGAATGGTGTGGTTTAGTACCGGATGAAAGTGTGAGGCATGGTGGTGAATATGCTCCTTACCGCCAAAGCGAACGCAAAGAAATATACCGGCAGTATGCTGAACAGTTGGTAAAAGACGGCCATGCCTATTACGCATTTGATACGCCGGAAGAACTGGAAGCGATGAGGGAAAAACTGAAAGCGTACTGGTAGCAACAGTTTGCAGTATGATCATAACATCCGGATGCAAATGAATAATTCGCTCAGGTTGCTGCCGGAAGAAACACAGGCACTGCTGGATAAAGGCACACCCTATGTGATACGGATAAAAGTGCCTGCCAATGAGTTTATTTCGTTTACAGATATGATACGTGGCGATATTGAATTTGATACCAACAATGTGGATGACAAAGTTTTATTAAAGGCTGATGGAATGCCTACTTATCATCTGGCTGTGGTTGTTGATGACCACCTGATGAAAATAAGCCATGCCTTTCGTGGTGAAGAATGGCTGCCAAGTGCACCGGTACATATTTTATTATGGAAACATTTGTTTGGTTTAGATGCTATGCCACAGTGGGCACATCTTCCATTGATATTAAAACCTGATGGTAATGGCAAACTAAGTAAGAGAGATGGCGACCGTCTGGGTTTTCCTGTGTATGCAATGGATTGGGCAGACCCTAAAACAAATGAACTCACCAAAGGCTTTAAAGAAATTGGCTTTTTACCAGAGGCATTCATCAACTTATTAGCAGTACTCGGCTGGAATGATGGAACAGAACAGGAAGTATTTTCTTTAGAGGAACTGGTAGAAAAATTCAGCATTGAAAAGGTACATAAAGGCGGTGCCAAATTTGATTTTGAAAAAGCAAAATGGTTCAACCATGAGTGGATTAAAAAACAGCCGGTTATTAGTTACCAGTTATTAGTAAAAAATATTTTTGCTGATAACGGCATTACAATATCAGATGAATCATACTTAACCAAAGTGATTGAACTGGTAAAAGAGCGCTGCACTTTGCTGAATGATTTTTATACACAGGGTTCGTTCTTCTTTCAATCACCAGCATCAATCGATACTGATTCAATCAAACCAAAATGGGATGAAAAGAAAAAATTATTCTTTGCAGAATTAGTAAGGGCATATCAACTCACTTCGGTTTGGGAACATGGTGAACTGGAAAGAGAATTTAAAGAAATAGCTGCTGTGAACCAATTAAAACCTGGTGAACTGATGCTGCCCTTCCGTATTATGTTGGTGGGTGGCAAATTTGGTCCCGGTGTGTTTGATATTGCAGCAATGATCGGCAAAGAAGAGACAATAAAAAGGATTGAACATACATTGTCTCTCTTAGGATAAATTGTATTTAAAAAAAAGATGCGGCAGAAAAACTGCCGCATCTTTTTTTTATTCTTCGGGCAATGCTAACCACCGCTTATACAATTTCCTGAATACCGGCTCTATTAAAACCAGCAGCAATACAACCCCTGTTACTTCTGCATAAAAAGAATACAGGTTTCTTTTTTCATACAAAAGCTGATCATATTGATGATTAATGTTCATATCCTGCAGAAACTCAAAATATAAAGTTACTGCTGCAAGCGGAATGAACACAGAAAGAAAAACAGTGAAATTGAGTGCTATGCCCTGCAAAGCATTTCTAACTGAGGCTGCTTTAATAGAGAATGAAGTAATCAGGAACAACAGGTAATATGAGAGGATAAAGATCAACGTCCCCTTTTCATATATCCGGAAAACACCGATGATAATCCCGGTGCCTATCAGCAAAATTACCGCTGCCAGCAGCGACAGGAAAAATGTTTTAACCGTAGTGCTCCTGAAAATAAATACCAGCAATGTTATCACCAATGTGATGTACCAAAAAAATCTTGTGATACTTTCACTGCTGCTTTCCCACCAGTATTTCTTTCTTGCAATATTCTCAATGCTCCAGTTAATTTCCCTCAGGTTATATTTCTCTTCAATAATGCTGTTATATGTTTTTTCAGAATAATAATTGTCCTGTTGTTGCTCAATAGCATATTTCTCATCAAACTGTTTCATCTTTTTCAACAATGCCGCTTTGTCTGGCTGCTTGTAATTTTTAACTACCTTATTGTAAATTTCAAATGAACTTAAGCTTTCCACTTTTCCATACTGCTCAGCCTGGTAGCTTCTTGCAAAAATGTACTCGGGGCAATCAAAAAATACATATACGGAATCACTTATTTTTTTACTGCTGTCTGCACCATTAACCCTTGCATAAAAATTACTTGTGTCTGAAGTATGGCTATAATTCACCCTGTATTCAGCCGGCTCTGCCCCGTCATCATATTCTGTTACTACAACACTGTCTATACTCAGCTGCTCTTCTGTTACAGTTATATTGCTGTGCTTTGTTGAATCCGCTTTTACCAGTTCAAGTGTATCTATTTTAAATTTTTTGGGCAGTATATTATAATCTAACTGGCAGGCAGTAAGGTTCATTTCATTAATATCATTCACCAGTTCATAATCATTATAAGCCCTGTTTGCATTTATACATTCAACGATGTAGGGTATAAAGGCAGTGAAAACAAGCACTGCAATATTGATAAAATACAAACCAAACATTTGCAGGCCTTCCCATTTTTTCCAGTTGCCAAACCGCTTGAATACATTAAACCGCAATAAAAAGATGAGCCAAAAAACAAAAGCAGTAAAAGCAGCCAGGCCGGTAAAACCCGACCACACATCAGCATCGCTCCGCTGCCTTGTATCTGAAAAAGACAGGAAAGCGAATAGTGTGATAATAGCCGAAAAAATAATGGTGTAATACAATAACAAGTGTGTACGTGCCGACCATGCTGCCGGTTTATGTTTCAACAGCCAGGTATCAAATTGTTGTAAAAACGAAGGAAGAAGAAATCTCTTTTTCATGCTAAAGGTATAAAGGTTTTAAAAGAAACGTTTGGTGCTGAAAGTAATATCACGGAAATAAGTAAGCGGTATGCCTGCCTGTACCAGTTTGCTGATTATTTCCTGTGCAGAATAACTGGAAGAAACAGCAGTATAAAAACCGCCATTGTATTGCAACTCTGCATTATCGGCACCCAATATCTGTAATACTATATCTCTTTCAGTAGTAGTTTCAAACTCCACGGCATTGCTGGTAATTTTTTCCGCTCTGTCGTTGCTGCTGTAAAGGCAATTTCCCTGCTTGATAAACAAAACTGTATCTGCCACTTTCTCCACTTCATGCAACTGCTGTGAGCTTAAAATTATTCCCATTGGATTATGCTGTCCCTTCGCCATAAAGATCAGGTCAGTAAGAATTGTTTGCTGTGCATTGATGTCGAGATTGGCCAATGGTTCATCTAATATCAACAGCTTTGGTTTTTGCAGTAATATCCTTGCAATTTCAAAACGGGTACGATAGCCACTGCTTATTTGGTTCCATGTAAGATGAGCGTAAGACGAAAGCCCCAAACGCTCCAGCATAAAATCAACCATCAGGTCATTTTTATCTCCGTACACACCGGCAATGGATGCACTAAAATGTAAATTGTCTTTCAGCAAACCATACCAGCGTGGAATACGTTGTGGTATGAAAGCAATATGATTTTTTATTTCATAATACCCGGGATGAGATAGTAATTTGTAATGAAGATCGCCTGAATCAATTGCCAGTTGACCGGCAAGGCAACGGAGCAAAGTTGTTTTCCCATTACCATTTTCACCTACCACACCCAATACATCACCTGTACGCAAACTAAGGCTGATGGGTTTCAAACTAAAATTGCCTTTACGGTAATGCTTACTGATATTGTCTGCAGCAAGTAATGGTATTTTTTCAAATGATCTATTGGCTTGCAGTTTTGCCGCACCCGATAAAATTTCTTCTGCCCTTTCAATAAAATAAGAAGGCAATTGCTTTTCATCCTTTCTTGTACTGTAAGTGCTGCTCCATTGTATAGCTTCCCTTATCAGATCATCATCGCCTGTATCGAGGCTGGTATCTAAGGTGCGCCTTACGGCAAGGGAATAATCCTGGTGTTTTAAGTAGCCAAAGATCTCTTGTATATTGCTGGTATTCATAAAATGAAAATATGCTTTTTTAGTTGGTAAAAATGGCTGGTATATTTTTTTAACGAATTTATTATGTTACTGAATAGATTACTTTTACAACCAGTAAAACGAAGCTTGTAATGAGTACTGCAAAACAAAGACCCATACGTGTGTTAGTAGCAAAAGTTGGTTTGGATGGCCACGACCGTGGCGCCAAAGTAATTGCCACTGCCTTACGGGATTCCGGTATGGAAGTGATCTATACCGGCCTTCGCCAAACACCGGAAATGGTAGTGAATGCAGCACTGCAGGAAGACGTGGATGCGATTGGTGTAAGCATTCTGAGTGGTGCACACAATACCGTTTTTCCAAAGATCATGAACCTGATGAAAGAGAAAAATATGACTGATGTATTGGTAACAGGCGGCGGTATTATTCCTGATGAAGACATGACGGAATTAAATAAAATTGGTGTTGGCAAATTATTTCCGCCCGGCACTTCCACTGCTGATATTGTTGGTTACATTACTGAATGGGTTAAAAACAACCGCAATTTTTAGTACGCAATATCTTCAATCAAAATTTTGCTGGTAAAAGGAAGCAAGCTAAGTGTACCGCTGTATTTCATTCCATCCACCCCCACATAATTTTTAGTCAACGGAATATCAACTGTTTTCTCCGTAGCATTATATTCAAACCGTACATGATCTTTGATAGCGATCGGTGCTGCATTCGCCTCATACAATTCTATATCATCAATATAAACAGTGCAGGAATTTTTTTCAATTTCAATTACAAAACTCATATTGTCTGAAACAGCGGCGCTTAATAAAAACTCATGCTGCTGTTTTCCCACCCCAAAAGACTGCACCTGCACAGGCGTAAACATATCATAAGGTGCTGCTGTTTTTCTCAGGTATGCTCTTACTACACCACATTCAGATGTTCCCAAAGTTTTAAAACGAAACATATAATTTTTACCCTGCCTGTATATTACCAACGGCACTATGAAGCATTATATAGCGGTTGGGTTGTGGCTGTGTACATTCAATTTTTAAAGAGCCTTCGCCTGTTATCCTTCCAGAATCATCCCATTCACTTTCTGCACCACTTCCATATATATTTATATCGTCCTTATTACTATCAAACCCACCATTCTTTACCAGGTTGCTGCCAATATTGTTTTTAAAAGTGTAAAGCGGTATTGTTTTAGCAGGTTTTTGAGAATGGGTATCCTGTCCTGTTAGCTCCTTCCAGTTTTCAAAAGTAAGTGGCGATGGATACAGTACTGGCTTACCTGCAACAGGTGCATAGCTGTAAACAAAACCCACCGGGTTAATAGTATTATAATAATTGCTGTCAATTTCTCCTGCTAATCTTATCGCTTCCCATATGGTTAGTTTTTCCGGCACATCCAAACCTGAATGATAAAAATTTACGAACTGCTGTTGATCATTCACTGCATAAAAAATATTATTCTTTATATCCAGGTTATGAATATCCTGCCATGTAACAAGGCGCCCTGCACCCCAGCCATATGTACTGAAACAATTGTTATCCCTTATAGTAACGTTTACGGGGCTGTTGGTTGCAAACGCTTTATTACCGGTGTAAGCAATGGTATTACCAACTACTTCCACATTCATTGTTCTGCCATCCAGGTAAATGCCTTCTGCTTTATAAATTTTGCCGCCGCCTTCAGGAGCGCCTCTTCCGTTTAATATGATATTATTTTTAATAACACGGTTAACAAAATTCTCTCCTGCATTTTCTTTTTGAAATTCTACAAAGCTGTAAATGCCTGCACCATCATCCAGCAACTGGCAATAATGATTGATAAGTTTTGCTGTATCAGTACATTGTTTCCCTGGAATTGTATGCCCGAAAGCCCTGCACTGTCTATAATATTATTTTCTACCAACACATTATTGAGGGCGCTTACCCAAACAGCTTTATAATCCCTGTCATCAAAAAAAGAACCCATGCCAATAAAAGGAGCCGTGTTCTTTACCACACAGTTTCTTACTGTTATATTATCCTTCTTTGTAGTTCTTACACTGTATGGCATTTGATAAAATGTAATTGGTATGCACCTTCTCAATTAACACATTGCCTGTATTCCAGAAATGAATAGCTTTTGCCCCGATATTTTTAAAACTGGCAATCGTTTATTGTTATGTGGTTTCCGTTGTTATTATAAATGCCGCTTATATTGGCTCCCTCAAAAGAAAGATGGCTGAAGGTTAAAAAAGATTCACCCCTTGCATTTACCAAAGTATCTACTGCAGCTGCTTTTATAAATGATTGGTATCGCCTAAATAAAGCTGCAGGTTGTGGGCAATGCTGTCTAAAAACCATTCGCCCTGCTGATCCAATGTGCGGTGGCTTCTCTGGAAAAAATATCCAAAACCCTTTGTGCCTTCATACAATCTTGGTGGCGCGGAGAGTTAATATTAGCAACAGCATTTGTAAACGTCAGGATTGCTCCTTCCTGTTTTGTTATCCTGCATCTTTCTACTGTCCAGAGGTTTTTTCTTATGATCACTTCAGCACCTGTCCAGTTTACCGATGCATCAAGGCTGCTGTCAATAATATTAGTATTAGCCGTGCAATATTTTTATACCGCAGGAAACCACCACCGGGTTTATCAGCATTCGGGTATCTTCCCATACGTTGTACCATATCATCCACCACCACCATGTTTAGGTTTCCTTAATGCCGGGTGCAGGTGCTTCCCAAATATTACCTTCTTTCCTTACCCATCCTTTCATGGTCATAAATCCTGTTATCACAGGATCACTTCCTTTTCCATAAGCGCTGAATACAATTGGCCTTCCTTCTGCCCGATGTTCTGTACAGTGATGGTTCCAAAAAATATTTCATTTCGTTTAAAGAGAATACTATCTCCGGGTTGTATCAATAAAAAAGATTATTCAACTGGTTGATGGTTCGCCAGGCAAGTCCGGGTGCAATGCCGCTGCTGTTATCATTACCGCTGTTGCTGATATAATAATTAGTGGAGAAAGCAACTTGGAAAAAAGTGAGCAATAGCAATACGCGGGTATATATCTTTTAATTAATTGCATAATGGGCATGGTGCTCTTGACTGTATAAATTATTATTCCGCTAAAATTAACCCTATACAAATTAAATGCAGCGATATTCTGCTGCTAACAAACTTTAAATTCGTTTTTGAACAATGATATATTACTTTTGAAAAAAACTTTTATGTACACAACGCTTGCCACAGAACTTGACCGATGGCATTTATACCATCACCATCAACCGGCCTGATAAACTGAATGCATTGAACGCAGCTGTATTTACGGATCTAAACACTGCTGTGGATGAAATAAACAGTAATACGGCAATCAGATCTGCTATTATTACTGGCGCAGGTGCTAAAGCATTTGTTGCCGGTGCTGATATTTCTGAATTTGGTGGCCTGGATAAAACAGCAGCCATGGCTTTGGCAAAACGTGGACAGGATATTTTTCTGAAAATTGAAAACAGCCACAAACCAATTATTGCAGCAGTAAATGGTTTTGCATTGGGTGGTGGTTGTGAACTGGCAATGGCCTGTCACTTTCGTATTGCCAGCGACAATGCAAAATTTGGCCAGCCCGAAGTTAATTTAGGTTTGATTCCCGGTTATGGCGGCACACAAAGGCTTACACAACTCATTGGTAAAGGCAGAGCAATTGAATTACTCATCAGTGCCAGTATGATAGATGCAAATACAGCTCTGCAATATGGTTTGGTAAATTATGTGGTTCCACAGGCAGAATTATTAGATAAAGCAAGATCAATTTTAGCAGGTAATAAATACCAAAGCTCCTATCGCCATTGCAAAATGTATTGAAGTAGCCAATGCTGTTTTTGATGAAACAAAAGATGGTTATGCAGAGGAAGTGAAATCTTTTGGTGAATGTTTTGCGACAGAAGATATGAAAGAAGGAACGGGTGCATTTTTGGAAAAGAGGAAAGCGGTTTTTACAGGGAAATAAAATTATACTGGTGCTCAATCCAGGAAAATTTTATAATTTTCAGTAGTGCAATTTTATTTGTGCATTTTGAGATTGGTAATCAAGTGAAAAATGAACAAGAGTTGCGGCAATACAAACGTTGTGTGTAATTTAAAAACAGACAAACAATGTCAATGATCCAAATAGCTTTTTTAAGAGAGGCTGACATACCGACAAACGGACAAATTCAAGATGCAATCCAAAAACTTGGTTATGACTTCAAAATATTAAGTAGCCTTGAGAAACAAATAAACCAAGATGGGCTAGACTGTAGCATTAACGGGCATAAGACATATTTTGAAACATATGTTGCTATTGCCGACAACGTAATAGCTGACAACGAGGCACATTGGGTTCAACCTGACATCACAGACCAGAACATTGCAATTTCATTTGCTTGGGGTGCTGACTTTGCAGCAGGTGCTTGTATCGGACTTATTTCAATCGCCTTGATAGACCTAAGCAACGCATTGGTTTATTATTTAGACGATCAAATGAAATATACTAGAGAAATGCTAGTAGAAGACACACCGCAATTCCTTTCAAGACTGAACAAGTAAAGTACCAGAAATGAGATTAATATAGAATCTGTTAAATCAAGTTAGATAAACGCTTTCGTCTTGTCTGGGTTTCCGGCGCTTACCTCTCAAATTATAAAACTTTGTCCCGGCGGTGGTTTTCGCCATTGCAATCTTTAAATCAAAAACTCTTTCGGCGAAACCCCGACGCATAAAAGAGCCAACACCAGCAGTCTCCTAAACCAAGCATTTGTTAACTTCATACAATGGCAATTAAGCTACAACACAGTAATGCTTTCTCTACTTACTTCATCACATTCACCTGCGCCGAATGGCTGCCACTCATAGAAATAACCAACAGCTATGACCTGGTGTACAACTGGTTTGCCCTACTCAAAGAAAAACACAATACAGAAATAGTAGCTTATATAATCATGCACAACCACCTTCATGCAATTATTCATTTCAATGACGAAGGTTTTGATTTAAATACTATCATTTCAAATGGAAAGCGGTTCATGGCTTATGAAATTGTAAACCGGCTTCAAAATTCCGGTAATACACCTTTGCTGGAGAAACTACACAACCTATTAACAGAAAGAGAAAAGACAAAAGGGCAACTTCATAAAATATTCAAAGATTCTTTTGATGCCAAGGCGATCATCACACAACATTTTTTGTTGCAGAAAATAAATTACATTCATAATAATCCTGTCAGTGGAAAGTGGATGCTGGCAAAAGATTTTGTAGCGTACGAACACAGCAGCGCATCGTTTTATGAAATACAGGAAGTAAAGCATTTTACTCCAAAACATTATCTTGATTTGTAAGAAGGACAGTTTTTTAATGTAAGCGTATTCAGCGTCGGGGTTTCGCCCCAAGCCTTTTATATGTTGCAGGTTCTACTGGCGAAAACCACCGCCGGGACAAAGGCCCTCACTATCGCACCACATAAATACCCTCCCAAGGGTATACCATAAAATATCACAGCCCCTACTTTTATTCCGTAAAAAACCAGTATGAAAAAAATAATTTTATCAATGATGCTGTTTGTCATTGCAGCGGTATCATTTGCACAGGAAGCTCCTTCCTGGAAGAAAAAATTTGATGGAAATATTAAGTGGTATAAAATAACCGATGCAGGCATGGTGATCGTTTGCAGTGGCGATGCCCTCTATGGATTGAAGCCGGAAGACGGCAGCGAACTCTGGAAGCTGCCACAATTTGATGGCATTAAAGAAGAAAACTATGATCCTGTTGACGGCACACCCTTCGTGGCCATCGTAACCGGCTCTGCCATGAAAAGGATCCACACCATTATTGATGTTACCAATGGAAAAGTAATTGCCAACTCATGGGACCTTGGTTTTCGTATTGTACAAAAACGCATCAACTGCTTCAAATTGGGTTCGGTACTATTATATGGCATGAACAAAGACAATGGTAAACCCATGTTGATGATGATAAAATACAATGACGGCAGCAAAGTATGGGAACAGGCAAAACTGTTTGAAAAAAACAGTGAGCAGATTGTGTCAGAAGCTTTTGTGCTGGACGATGGTTTGTTGATTGCTACCAACCGAAACATTTATAAACTAAATCCTGCCAGCGGCGAAATAATGTACAGTGTGGATATGAAAAGCGATCTACCACAGCCGTCTGCAGCAGCAAAAAAAGGAGGCTTTGGCAGTGCGTTTGGCAGCAAGGGTGCCAATGAAGATGCCACTTCCACATCAGCAGATTTTTTTCAGCAAGGCGATAAAAATATTTTTTATTTCTGGAACCAGGACCTGGTAAGTGCTTTTAACATAGCCGATGGAAAAGAGGTTTGGAAAAGAGTGGAGATCGAATCACCTGTAGGTTTGATATTGCATGACACACATGGCATGTTGGTAGCCACTGCTGAAAAAAATGCCAAGGATATTGAAAAAGCTAACAGTAAAAAAGGTGGCCTGGGTGGATTGATGAGTGGTGGTAGCAGCAATAAAAACAGGGCAAAACTTTTATGCCTTGATTATACCAATGGTAATTTAAAATGGAATGATGAAGTGGATCTGCAGGGTGATATTGTTTCGTACAAAATGAATGGCAAGCAACTGATACTTGCCACAGCAAGGGACAAGGGCACCAATTTTATCAGTATTGTTGACCTTGATGCAGGGAAATCCATTACAAAAAAAGCATTGAAAATAGATGGCGGTGCAACAGACCTGCACATTGTACCGCAGGGTTTGTATTACCGTACTGCAAACGAAATAAATATCCTGGATACAGAGAAAGGCGACCGCAAATGGAAAAAAGGTTTTAAGGTTGATAACTGTATCGGTGTAAACGCAAATGAAAATACAAGCTATGTGTATGGCAACAACAAAATTTATAAAGTTGACTTTTCAACCGGGGACCTTGCAGAATGGGTAACCGATATAAAGTTTGATGGCAAAGAAGAACCATCAGATATTGAAATACACAATGGTGATATTGTACTTTCTTCTTCTCAAAACATCAACCGCTACAGCATGGATAGTAAATTACTTTTTCATACTTATACAAAAGCACCGGGCCGCAGCACAGGAGGAAAAATATTCAGCGCTTTTGGTGGTGTATTAGCGGTTGCAGGTGCTGCAGCAAGTGCGGCCAATTCAGCCAGCCTCAGTTATGCAAAAGGTTACTACGGCAGCACCAGCCCACAATTAGACAGGGATATAAAAAATGCCAACAACATGACGGCAGCATTTGGTGGTGCAGCCATCAGCAGTTTTAAATCCATCAGCCGCAGGTTTACCGCCAGCAAACAGGCAGATGATTTTATTGCCATGCTTACCAACTTAGATGGTGGCAATGCAAAAGATAATGTGGGCATTGTATGTGTAAGTAAAATTGATGGCAAGGAAGGAAAGAAAGTAATTTTTTCTGATAAAAGTCCTGATTACAAACTGGACCAGATAGACCGCATGATCTATTTTAAAAATGCCAATGACGAGATACAGGGATTCAAATTTTAAAAATTATAAATAAAGTGTTTTCACAGGGACCTATCCGGGTGGCTTTGCAAAGAGCTGCCCGGTTTTTTATTTACACACTATACTGAAAAAATATTTACAGATGAGTAACTTTACACACAACCTGCTTTACCATACAACCATGAGGAAAATTTTATTGACATACTGTACTGCAGTATTATTGCTGCAATTATTTTCCTGCAACAGTAATACAAAAGACACCGCAACAGCAACTGTAGAAAATTGGTATGTAAAGCAACGCCAATATGTAAATGTCAACAACGACTCTGTATTACATTACTCAAACCTCATTGAAAAAAACAGCCAACATCTTCCTGTTGAATACCAGGTGATGGGCATTATTGGCAAAGCAACATACCACACTGTAAGCAGCCCGGCACTGGCAATAAAAGAATATACTCATGCCCTTGATCTGCTGGCCAATTCAAAAGCAGATACCCTAAAAGCAAGGATCTATAATGGCCTGGGTGTTTGCCATAAAAAAATGACCGAATTTCCTGCGGCGTTTGATTACTATTTTAAAGCGCTCCGCATTTTTGAAAAAGCAAACGATAAAAAAGCCGCAGCAGGTGTACTGTCAAATATTGGTGAACTGTACCAGCTTAAAGATGATATTATTACCGCCAAACAATATGTGCAGCAGGCGATGAAGATGAATAAAGAAACTGGCAACATTACTTACTATCTCACATCTGCTCAAACACTGGCCAATATTTATGGCATGAGCAACCAGTTCGACAGTGCCCTTGCCATAGATAATATGGGCATTGCTGCCAGTGATTCCATTGGCTCCACCAACCTTAAATCAATTTTCTATAATAACAAAGGCAACTGCTACATGTATATGGGCAGGTATGATAGTGCTGCCTATTTTTTTAACCAATGTGTATTGCTTGATTCTGCCAATGGTAATGTATTGTATATGGCCGACAATTACAGTACACTTGGTGCACTGGCTATGATGCAAAAAAATTATACAGAAGCAGAAAAAAATTTCCGCTATGCCATTGTACTTGGCGACAGCACAAAAAATAACCAGATAAAATACCAGTCCTGGAGAGAACTCGCCGGTATCTATACCATTCAGAATAATTTACGTGCCGCCCTGGTTGCAAAAGATTCTGCTGCTGTTATAAAAGACAGGATGATAAATGAAAAATCAGAAAATAAAATAGCGGAGCTAAAGGAAATATATGAAGGAGATAAAAAAGAACAGACCATTTCACTGCAACAGGTAAAGCTGAACAACCAGCGTTTGATAATTATTGGTGGTTCTATTGTTTTTTTATTACTGCTGTTGCTGAGTTGGCTTTTTTACCGCCGCTATAAATTAAAAAGAGAAAAACAACTACAGCAAGCCATCATCAAACAAAGAGAAGAAGCCACCATCAATATTTTAACAGCAGAAGAAAAAGAACGTAAACGTATAGCCGCCGACCTGCATGACGGTGTGGGCCAACTGATAACCGCTGCCTGGCTTAACCTGCAGGTGATGGAAAAACAGCAGGTGAATGAGGAACAAAAAGAACTGCTTACCAAAACAACCTTACTGGTGGGTGAAAGCTGCAAAGAAGTAAGGCAGGTAAGCCATAACATGATGCCGAATGCGTTGCTGAAAAAAGGATTGTTGAATGCCATTAAAGAATTTACACAGCAGATAGATAAATCCGTTATCTCCATCAGCTTGCAGGCAGAAGGATTGCATACGGAACTCAACAGCATCACAGAAACTATTCTTTATCGTGTGGTGCAGGAATGTGTGAACAACAGCATTAAACATGCAGCGGCCACAGAACTTGATATTTCCATCCACAACAGCGAAAAAGGAATTGATGTATTGATTGAAGACAATGGTAAAGGTTTTAATACTAATTTTATCAGCGAAGGAAAAGAGGGATTGGGGCTGCAAAATATCCGCAGCCGCATTTCGTTTTTAAAAGGTACTGTTCACTGGGACAGCAGCCCCGGCAACGGCACCGTAGTAGCCATTCACATACCACCAAACCAATGACGCCACAGGAAAAAATAAAAATTGCCATTACAGATGACCACCAGATCATTATTGACGGGCTTATCTCTTTACTAAAACAACATCCTTCCATAGAAATAATTATTACTGCCAATGATGGTGCCACTATGCTTACTTTATTACAGCAGCACCATGTTGATATTTTATTAACCGATGTAATGATGCCCGGCATGAGCGGACAGCAATTAGCCAAACAGGTAAAAGAAAAATTTCCTGCTATCAAAATCATTGCACTCAGCATGAGCGGCCAGGGAGATATTGTGGAAGAGATGATAAACGAAGCTGACATTGCCGGTTATGTGTTAAAGCAAACCAACGCCAGCGAACTGGCTGGTGCTATCAGCAAAGTGTATAACGGCGGACAATATTTTCATGAAGATGTGATAAGGGAACTGGAGCTGCAGGCCAACCTCCGCAAAGAAGTGGAAGCCGTACACATCACCAACAGGGAAAAACAATTGATAGCATTGATTGAAAAAGACCTCACCAATAAAGAGATTGCAGAAACATTGTGCATCTCTCCGCTCACTGTAGAAACACACCGCAAAAATATCTTTCGTAAAACCGGTACCAATAATGCTTTGTCATTGGTGAAGTGGGCTTATGAGCATAAGATATTGAACAGGGGTTGATTTTTCACATCGGAACACTTCAACAGGGATTTGGAAAAAAATTTAGATTGTTTTGTTAAAATATTTCTTTACTGCATCACATAGTAAGAAAGAACCATGATCTAAATTATATTTACAAAAACTCAACCCTTTCCTCTAAATGCCAAAACTTAAAACATTCATCAGCGCCACTATTTTATGTATAAGCCTTTGCACATGTCATAATAATTTTTACAGGATTAACGCCACTTACCAAATCCCATCGGTTAATAACAATGTAAACAAAAAGTTGGCAGGCAATGTAATTTTGTACCTAATATTTGTGGATACAAGAGAAACACATCCGTGGACGAATTATGATGTCAACTCCACACTTGACTCTGTTTACAAAGCTGCTGATTGGATTATAAAAAAAGCAGCAGAAGACAGTGTTCAACTTTCTATAAAAATTCAGTTTCATAAAGGAGACAGCACTATTCCAATTGAACAAAATCTTTTTAACGGTACATTATCACAAACCTTATTTGATCCTAATATTATCGAAGGAGTAGAAAACCTGGATATGTGGGCAGACAGGATAGCCAAAAAAGGCGCTCAATCGCTGGGCCCGGATACTTCCAGGATCGTTGCGACAAAAAATAATATCACTAATAGAGAACGGCTGGTTGCCCGTTTGAGAAATATCAATCAAACAGACAATGTAGTCCTGATGTACATGCTAAACAACTATCATCAGGATGAAATATCCTTAGCGCTGCATACCTCAAGTAGCGATGTTGAATATGCCATCGTGAGTTTTAAGAACCCAGCCGTCATTGCACATGAGTTTCTGCATATTTTTGGCGCCCTCGATCTGTATATGTCTCCGTTTGACAGAAAGAAAAAGGCCCTTAAGAGTAAACTTGCCATTATGGAATACGCTCCCAAAGAAATAATGGCTTTCCCGGACAGGTTGATCGAAAAACTGGAAATATCACCTGCAACAAGATATTTCCTAGGCTGGCGGCCGGAAATAGACGAGAAAGCAAAAGAGATACTATTTGGCAAAAAAATCAAACTGTACAAATACTGATCAGTATCACAAAACTCTCTTTTGCGTCATCAGTACCCTCCTCTATCTTTGCACCTCACAAAAAACCAACTTCTCATTTTATGGAATTCCGGATTGAAAAAGACACCATGGGTGAAGTGAAAGTACCTGTAGATGCCTATTACGGCGCCCAAACCCAACGCAGCATCGACAATTTTAAAATTGCACAGGACATTAATAAAATGCCAAAAGAAATTATCAGTGCATTTGCTTATTTAAAACATGCCGCAGCGTTAACCAATTACGAAGCTGGCATCTTGCCAAAAAAGAAAGCAGACCTGATTGGCAAAGTTTGCAAAGAAATTCTGGATGGCAAACTCAATGATTATTTTCCATTGGTGGTGTGGCAAACCGGCAGCGGCACACAAAGTAATATGAATGTGAATGAAGTGGTGGCTTACCGTGGGCATGTGATCAATGGCGGCAAATTAGCAGACAAAGAAAAATACCTGCATCCCAATGATGATGTAAACAAAAGCCAGAGCAGTAATGATACTTTTCCAACGGCCATGCATATTGCAGCCTATAAAATTTTAATGGAGACAACTATTCCCGGAATTGAAAAACTCCGCAATACGCTTGATAAAAAAGCAAAAGACTTTAAGAAAGTGGTAAAGATCGGCCGTACACATTTTATGGATGCCACACCACTTACACTCGGCCAGGAATTCAGCGGCTATGTTTCACAGTTAGACCATGGATTAAAAGCGATTAAAAATACACTGGCGCATTTATCAGAACTGGCATTGGGCGGAACTGCCGTTGGCACCGGCATCAACACACCTCCGGGTTATGATGTAAATGTGGCAAAGCATATTGCCAAACTCACCAAGCTTCCTTTTGTTACTGCAAAAAATAAATTTGAAGCACTGGCTGCACATGATGCCATTGTAGAAGCACATGGCGCTTTAAAAACGGTGGCAGTTAGTTTAATGAAAATTGCTAATGACATTCGTATGTTGTCATCCGGCCCACGAAGCGGCATTGGCGAAATTTTTATTCCTGATAATGAACCGGGCTCTTCCATTATGCCGGGCAAAGTAAACCCTACGCAATGTGAAGCATTAACGATGATCGCTGCACAGGTAATGGGCAATGATGTTACCATTGGTATTGGTGGCAGCATGGGACATTTTGAACTCAATGTTTTTAAACCGGTGATGATCTACAACTTCCTGCACAGTGCAAGATTGCTTGGTGATGGTTGTGTTTCTTTCAATGATAAATGTGCGGTTGGTATTGAACCGATAAAAGCAAATATTAAAAAACATGTTGACAATAGTTTGATGCTGGTAACTGCACTCAACACAAAAATTGGTTATTACAAAGCTGCAGAAATTGCACAGAAAGCACATAAAGAAGGAACGACATTAAAAGCAATGGCGGTGAAACTGGGTTATCTTACTGAAAAAGAATTTGATGCCTGGGTGATACCGGAGAAGATGGTGGGAAAGATCTAAACAAAATAGGCAAAGATTGCAAATGGGCAAATATGCAAAAGAACCAGTATGATGCTGGTTCTTTTCTATTTTTAAAACGTTGTACACTTTAATCTTTTCAATTGTTTCTTTTTTGCTGCACCATTATCATCATCTTGCCGGTCCTTGCTTTTCCCGGGGCGTATGGTAAGTGCCATATACATACCGCCGTTCTGCATTTTATTTTTTGAAAACAAATTGCTGAGGTTGTGAACACCTAATAACAGTGGCCCTGCCCTGAAAGCGCCACCAACCCACAATTGCTTACGCATATTAAAAAGCACCGGCATGTAAGCACCAAATTTTCTTGTTTCCCATCTTGGTGTTACGGCCAGCAGGTTCATATCTTTTATATACAAGGAATTTTTCCCCGCAAGGGAAATTACAGGCAGCGTAATTTCAGTATTGATGAAAAAGTTTTGCCTGATACGATGGTCAATATTTACTACCAAACGGGTGGGTTTATAGATTATAAAATCTCCTGTAATGGCAGAAAGTGAATTGGCGATGGTGGCAAGGCTGTCATTAAAATCATCTATTTCCCTTACATCCCTGAATTTGTTTTCAAGAATGGTATCATTAATGCCAATTTTTACTGCATTGCCAAAACGGCTTTTGCTGCTGTACCGGTAGCGGTTGCCGCCAATATCCATCAATGATATACCAAGCTTTGTTTTATAGGCATAGCTGTCTTCATCATCTTCCTCATCGGTTGAAAGAAAAATATATTCAATGCCAATATCAGCACTGATGTTTGAATAGGTATTTTTTAATAAATCCCCTGTATTAAAAGATCCGCCATTATCTGCATCATCTATGTTGGAGGAATAGCCATATTGCAAACTTCCATTGGTAAGCAGGAAACCATTTGAGTTGTTTGTATCCGCCATCAGCAATATATTGTATATCATTTCCTTTGGCATAAGCACCTGCAAGAGAGCTGTTGTACTTTAAAGTGATACCTGCATTCAAAATTTTATACCCATCATCCAACAATGTACGGGAATATGATCCATACCACTCTGCCCATGTGTTTGCCGCAGCATCAAAACCCAATGGTTGATAAGCCAAATTTATTCTTTGAAAATCTGCAAGAGTGGCAGTAGTATCCTGGTAGTTACTTTTATCAGAAGTGCCATACATATAGCTACGAAGATTGGCACCAAATGCAATGGCCGATCTTGCATTGAGTTTAATTCTTGCATTCAGCAAACGCAGATCCTGGTTGGCAAAGAAGAACCTGTTTTTTACTCCATAAGCATTTTCAACTATTGCGTTTCCCGATGGAGACAGCAGCGAAAAGTTTTTTACAATAAAAGCATTGCTGCTTTGTTTAAACTGGAAAGCAAAAGGCGTGATATCCCATGAATAAGGAACATGAATTATAGAAGCAGGGTTATTGCCTGCACTTAAACTGCCGGCATACACAGAGCCATTGATGGCCTGGTAATTTTGCGCCATGCTGCCTTCAACAAAAAACACACTCTAATACAGCAAGGAAAATTTTATGAGCAATTCATTGTCCGGCTTCTGTTCGTAAAGTTACTGATGTTGGTTGCTGCAAAAAGTTATAATTGTTATAAGTTGGTAAGTGGCTTGAAAGTACTTACGGTAAAAACACACTATGCGTTTAAGAACATTTGAATCTTTCTGGCTGATAAAAAATGGGTTATTGTAAAGCTACTCTTCTTTACAAAAAAATATGCAGGGGGATATGGTTGTTATTGGCGGCGGTATTACCGGGGCTTTAACCAGTTGTGCATTAATAAAATGCCGGCTGCAATGTAACCACTGCTTGATAAAAGAGATATTGGGCAGGGCAGCACTTCTGCCACCACCAGTATGCTACAATATGAAATTGATGTGCCTTTATATGAACTCGCCGGAAATGATTGGGGAAGAAAATGCCGCATTCTGCTACAAATCGGGAATTGATGCCATTAAAGATCTTGAAAAAATGATCAGTGAAACAAAAATTGATTGTGGCTTTGAATAAAAAACGATCTCTTTATATTTCCTACAATAAAAAAGCTGCTAAATGGCTACGGCAGGAGTTTGAACTAAGACGATAAATATAACCTGGGTGTACATTGGCTTACAGCAGATGAAGTAGGAGACGCAATACGGCGTTCACAGTGATGGAGCGATTGTATCCGCAACTGCAGCAAGTGTGGATGCTTATAAACTGGCGCATGAATTAATACAACTAAATGTAAAAAAGGGAATGCAGGTATTTGACCAAACTGAAATTTCAACATTTGATTTTGATAACGGTAAACCCGTCATACATACAAAAGATGGACTACACAGTTAACCTGCAATAAAATTATTTTTTGCTCTGGTTTTGAAACAACAGAAATGCTGAAAGAAAAAATAGCCGATCTTATTTTTCACCTATGCCTGTGTAAGTGAACAGGGAATTAAGATACACTCAATGAATGGCTGCACTGATACATTGAGTTTGGGATACAGGAAGACCCTTACATCTATATGCGTACAACAGATGATGGAAGGCTATTAGTTAGGCGGAGAAGATTCGGCCACCAATTTTTCTTTTTTTCAGCAACGCACCAAAGAAAAGAAAGTCAATAAAATCTGGTAGAAGAAATTGAAAACCATTCTGCCTGATGTTAATTTTATTGAAGACTTTAGCTGGGGCGGCACATTTGGTTCCACAAAAGATGGATTGCCATATATCGGTCTACTCCCCTGAATATAAAAACGCATTATTTGTACTGGGCTTTCGGCGGCAATGGCATTGCTTTCTCCATACAGGCAATGGACATTATTCGTTGATATTTTAAATGGAACAGAAAACAAGCTGGCACTGTTTTACAGGTTTGGCAGATAGCTTGCTGTTGCGAAAAAAACTAAATAAACATATTCAACACCAGCACTCCAATCAATCCCATTACTGATACAATACTTCCATCAGCGACCAGGAAAGAAAAGTATTTTTCAATGATACTTGGAAGTATTCTTTAAACATCCAGAAGCCGGTATCATTTACATGAGAAAAGAAAATGCTGCCTGAGCCGATTGATAAGGATCATTAACTCAGGGCTTACATTCATAGTCACCATCATTGGAGCAATGATACCGGCGGCAGTTAAGCCAGCCACTGTTGCAGAGCCAAGGCAAACCCTATAATGGCTGCAATCAACCAACCAAGCACCAATGGATGAATATTTACCTGTTTAAAATAATCAGCGATCACAGCACTGGCATTGCTGTCAATCAAAATTTGCTTTAATGCACCAGATGCCCCGATAATTAAAAGGATCATCGCAATATCTTTAATGCCATTTTCATAAATAGCCATTACCTGTTTGATGTTCTTTCCCTGTTTTATTCCGAGGGAATAAGTAACGATTAATAAAGCCAGTATCATCAACACGGTTGGGTCATTTAAAAAACCAATTGCTTTTTGAAAAGACGATTCTGTAGTAACGACAAATGATAAAATGGTTGTTGCGCCCAATAAAAAAACAGGCAGCATAGAAGAAAACAGGCTGTTAAAAAGTCCTGGCAAAGGATGATCAAAAGTTTTTTCGGCTACCATTGTTACTGTTCCTTCTGATTGTATGCCCTTTAATGTTCTTGAAAAAAACGGGCCTGCTAAAATGATTGATGGTATGGCAACAATGATCCCGTACAAAAATGTTTTGCCCATACTTGCATGAAAAGTACCCACCAGCGATGCAGGTGAAGGATGTGGTGGCAAAAAACTATGTGCCACAGAAAGCGATGCCAGCATGGGAATGGCAACATACACAACCGGTAATTTGTATTGATATACCAAAGTGAAAATAATGGGTATCACCAGTACAAAACCAACATTATAAAACAAAGGGATACCGATCACCAAACCAGTTAACATCAATCCCCATTGTAAATATTTTTTGCCGCATACATGCATGATTTTATCGGCTATCACTTTTGCGGCACCACTTTCAGCTACTAATTTTCCTATCATGGCCCCGGCAGATAATACCACCAATATTGAACCAAGCATATCACCGATACCTTTCTGTAATGACTTTGCAATACCTGGCAAAGGCATACCCAATAAAAACCCAGCGATGATTGATACCAGTATCAATGCAATAAAAGGGCTTACTTTAAATGTTGTTGTAAGGATGATCAAAAGACCAACTACAATCAATAATACAGGCAGTAACGGCATGCAATCTTTTTGAAGTAATATAGAACTTTATGATGATAGTTTGTTTCTGGCATTAACATCGGGTACATTTAAAATTTACGTTTCCCATTATAACCGCCGTCAGGGTTTTAAACCACTGACGGGGTTACCTTAACTTTTATTTATACAACCCTTGACAAAAGTTTATATGGAAGGTTTTTAATATTGTATCTCATCACCCTAAAACCTTACTGTATGAACCGGCTAATCATTATCTTCTTTGCCATTGCGGCAGCATCGCCATTTGCATGGCGGCATTTCAACAAAACAACAGTTACTAAAAAAGCAACCTAACGAAACAGTTAAAAAAAGAAGGATGCAAAAATTACAGCGCATTGTAAGGCTTTTACTTTTGCTAATAAGCTGGAGCAGTATGCAAAAGAAAATGGCTACAATACCCGTTATTGTTTTTTAGTAGATATGAAAATTGCCAGCGGCAGCAACCGTTTTTTTGTTTACGATATTCAAAAAGACTCAGTGCTGCAATCAGGTTTGGTGGCACATGGCTATGGGAACAGTAATGCTACAAATATTACTTTCTCCAATGTGCCGGGAAGTAATTCTTCTTCACTAGGTAAATACAAAATTGGCAATTCTTACAATGGAAAATTTGGGCTTGCATATAAACTGCATGGGTTGGATAAAACCAACAGCAATGCTTTTGATCGTTTTGTTGTACTGCATGCACATGAGTGTGTACCTGATTCAGAAATAGCACCCGAAGCAATTTGTATGAGCCAGGGATGCCCAACTGTTTCTCCTTCTTTCTTACAATCATTGGAACATATCTCGATGATTCTGATAAACCTGTTTTGCTTTGGATATTCAATTGAGTTTTTATAAAACTTCCGAAGTTTTGAAAACTTCGGAAGTTTGAAAATAAAAAGAGCAGCTCATACCTGCTGCTCTTAAAATCAAAATAGTGTTTCCAATCTAATTCATCGGAACTTCTACGGCCAGTAACTCTGCCTCTTCACTTGCTGTAATGCTGAATGAATCAGTTTCATACACACCTAAAGCATCTCTCTTATTCAAAACCGTATCTGCAACTTTTACAGCGCCGTTAATCACCACTAAATAAACACCATTGCCTTTAAATGCATTTTCATAGGTTAATGTTTTGCCTGCATCCAATTTGGTTAATGCAAAACGGGCATCCTGGTTTATCCATAAGGCTTTGTCTTCTTCCCTTGGTGATACCACCACCTGCCAGTTGTTAGTTCTGTCATTCACATCAAATGTCCGCTGGTCATATCTTGGTTTTATATTTTTCTCTTTTGGAAAAACCCACACCTGGAACAGGTTCAACTCATCATCAGCAGAAGCATTGGCTTCAGAGTGTAACACACCACTGCCGGCACTCATTATCTGTACATCACCTGCTTTTATGATGCCTTCGCCACCGGTATTGTCTTTATGATGAACCCCACCAGACAAAGGAATGGTTACTATCTCCATATTATCATGCGGATGTGTATGAAACTTACCTCCGCCTTCAATAAAGTCATCATTTAAAACCCTGAGCAAACCAAAGTGTACTTTTTCAGGGTTATAATAATTAGCGAAGCTGAAATAAAAGTTTGGTTTCAGCCAGCCATGGTCAGCGCTTCCCCTTTCAGAAGCTCTTTGTAATACTGTTTTCATGATTTTCTTTTTTAAAATTCAATGTTTAAACATCAAAATTAAAGCCAACTTGTTTTTCCTGCCAAAATTGCAAAAAAATACCCCGAAACTGCCGGGGTTGTATGTTTTAGTTAAAACTTGTCATCTGGTTATAGTCCAGCGGAGTTGAAGTATCCTCTTCCCTTTCCTCATTGTATTCCACTATAAAATTGTTCTTTCCTTCCCCGGTTACAATACGCAGGTATTTTTGCTGAGAGAGTTCAAGCAAACTCAGGAAAAGGAACAGGGCATGCATCCTGTCCTGGCATACATCAAATATTTTTTCAAACGAAGTTGTTTTTTCTGTACGGCAATGTGTCAAGCATATAATCCCTGCTTTCTTCCATTGTATAGTTGTACTGAATAACGGTATGTACCGGCCTGTTATTCCTTTCATGCAGCTTCTGAATTACTTTTTCAAAAGCTTTCATCAGCTTGAATAAGGTAACTGCCTGTATCTCCGTTCCTTCTCCTGCTTCTTCACCAATCTGCGATAATTCCCTCTGCAGGTTGCCACGTTTAAACATCAGCATCCTCACTTCTTCCAGTTCTGCCATTTTAGTTGATGCCTCTTTGTATCTTTTGTATTCAAGAATTTTATTTACCAGTTCCTGTCTTGGGTCAATTTCATTTCCTTCTGCATCCAGTTCTTTACGTGGTATCAGCATTTTTGCCTTGATACGCATGAGGGTGCTGATGAACAGAATAAACTCACTGCTCAATTCAATATTCAGCTTTTCGCCTTGATGGATAAAGTCAAGAAAATCGTTGGTGATCCTTGTGATAGGAATATTATAAATATCCAGTTCATCCCTTTCAATAAAAAACAACAACAGGTCAAACGGGCCTTCAAATTGATCCAGCTTTATCTGGTATGTTGCAGTATTCAATGCTTAAAATTTATTGGTAAAAAAACTGTCCTCGTCTAGTCATTGATGACGAGACGAGACAAATATATTAAACCTTAGATGAGAATTACATTTTGAAAGACACACCCACGCCAAATGTGGACAATATCTGCCAACCTATTGAATTGGTTGGTTCCTTTGGATTTATCACATCTTTATCATACAGCATATCCAGTTGATAATTTACATTCAACCATTTGGTCAGCTTTACTTTAAACTGGTTGGTCCAGAAAATATCAACATTTTCCGGATGGTTTAGGTAGTTAGCATACAGGTCGAGTTTGCTGTAGTAGCCTACCTTTTTCTGGAAATATTTCTTTTTTAATGCTGGCTGTTACAAAAGCACCGAATTCACCTTTGTGCCCTTTGGCCGGATCAACACCATATAATGTTGCCAACGGTGTTTCGGTCTTTCCCTGGAATACGCCGCCCTGTGCTGCATAGCTGTATGGGCCATTGCTTACAATTATCCATCTTGCGGCAAACGGGGCACCAAATAAAGTGAACCAGTCATTTGGTTTCCATTCCACACCGGGAGCTACCACTATATAAGCCGGTGCAAAAAAACCGGAATTCCTTCTTTTATCCGTTGTGCCCATGTAATCATATTCATACCCACTTGTAAGTTGTGAACGCAATTGGCCGAGAGCTGTTATATATGTATTCTTCCATTTTTTTGGTTTATAGCCATACTTGCTTATAAAATCGAGCCGGTCGTTTACTTTGCGTACACCAAGTGAAGTTGTATTTACCAAACCATAGTTTATATCCAGCATATTATCCCAGTAAAATTGCTGGCGGCTGCCCCATTTTTTGTTAGCGTATGCATTTATTGAAAAGGCGGCAGAAAGGGAAAAATCATCGCCACCGGCAGCCATCCAGTTTTTGTTGCCAACCTGTGTAAGCCCAAAAGTGAAACTGGCACCACGTACCCATCCCTTTGTACCAGGCTTTTTAGATGTATCGGCAACTACTGTTTTTTTAGCCGCATCCTGCATTTCTTTTACAGATGCGTCTTGTGCAGATAACTGAAGGGTTAAAAGGGTAATAACCAATAATCCCAGAAGCCTTTTCATGTGTAGTTTGGTATTAATTAATAAAACAACGGCTTCAAAAAAATGAAGCCGTTGCGAAAATAGGGTATTTTTCTTACTGCGTTTATGCAGGCAAAAACTTAGAGTTTGAGTGTGAGGCCGATGCCAAGTATTTCTTTTAACTGTGTTTTTGCCAGTATATCATCGTCATATAAAATATCTACACTAATGGATGTTGCTAACCAGGAATTGTATTTCATCACCAGCAGGTTGTTGAAGAGTACATCCACATTTTGTGGGTTGCGTTTGTAATTACTGAACAGGTCAAGGCGGCTGGTGTAAGTAGCCCATTTGGCAAGATCCTTTTTAAAACGAATGGACATATAAGCGCCTATTTCATTGTAGCTTTTTGTACCGGCTGGCACACCAAACACATCCTTGTTAAAAAAAGCAGTATCTGATTTCAATAACCAACGTGTGGTAATGGGAGAGATAAAAACAGAAAAGTTATCACTTGGCCTGTATTCTGCACCTAATGAAATCAGTATTTTTCCGGGTGTAAGAAAGTTTGAAATTTTTGTTTGTGAACTATCATTGTATGCGTAGCCCGGCAAGGTCTGTGTATTGAAGTTGAACAGGATTGAGGCATACCATTTTTTCCCAGCTATCTGTCTTCCATATTTACTAGTAATATCGATCCTGTCATCTGTTTTCCTGAATTTTCTAAAGCTGGTTGCATTTTGCATTCCAAGCGCTACCTCAAAATAGTTGTCCCACCTTATCTTATCTTTTTTATAGTTGATACCATAATTAAGTAAGACATTCAGGCCAAGTGTATTATCCTCGCCGCCACCCACCCAGTTGCTGAGGTGCCCCTGGTTAAGGTTTAGGATAAAAGTGCCTCCTTTTTTCCAGCCATTGCTGTCAAGGCTTTTTACTTCTTTGTTGGCAGCATTTTGCATGTCTTTAAGAGAAGGGTCTTGTGCAAAAAGGTTGTTGGTGCTGCATATTATTAGTACTGCTAAAATGATTTTCGCTTTCATAAACTTGTTGTTTTGGTTATAAAAAAAGCATTGCCGCCACCATGACCGGCAATGCTGCTATAAGGTTGTACTGATGTTTTATTTTTTTAATGAATCTCGTATTTCTGCAAGCAGCTTGTCTGTGCTTGACGGTTCTGCCGGTGCAGCAGGCTCTTCTTTCTTCATTTTATTTGCACCCTTAATAAGCCAGAACAAAACAAATGCAATCATGATGAATTTGATAATGGCTCCGATAAACTTGCCATACTTAACAGCACCCCACGTTAGCTTGTCAAGGTCTTCCGCATTAGCTGCTTTTAACAAAGGTGACAGCAGTAGCGGTGTAATTACATCATCTACCAAAGATGAAACAATAGCGCCAAAAGCAGCACCGATAATAACACCTACCGCAAGGTCAACCACGTTTCCCTTGAGTGCAAAGTCTTTAAATTCTTTAATCATTCCCATAATAATTAGTTTTTAGTAATTGATAATAGACTTAATATGTAATAAAATAAGCGGCAAAGTAAATTGATTGTTAGTATTTATCTCCTTTTTTTTTCATTATGTGTGATGCTGATACCCTCTTTTTAAAAAATTGATGCCATTTGTTTAATTTGAATAACCACATCTTTGCAAAGTGAGTAAAAAATTAACTGACTGGCTTTTATTTATTGTATTGTCTGTAATATGGGGCAGCAGTTTTATCTTAATGAAGATAGGGCTTGATAATAAACTCTCTCCTTACCAGATTGCAGCCATAAGAATAACTGCTTCGGGATTGTTGTTGTTGCCAATTGCGATCAGGTCATTTGGCAAAATCCCTTTTAAAAAACTTCCTTTAATTTTTCTTTCGGGTGTATTGGGTAACCTGTTGCCGGCGTTTCTTTTTTGTATTGCTGAGCAGGAATTAGACAGTTCACTGGCAGGCATGCTCAATTCGCTTACACCTATTTTTGTTATCCTTCTTGGGGCGTTGTTTTTTAAAAAAGAAGCACCTGCCAATAAAGTAATTGGGATACTGATCGCACTTGCCGGCAGCATTTTATTAGTGTTTAGCAAAGGGCCAATAAAAACAACAGACAATTTAATTAATCCTTTGTTGATAGTACTGGCAACTATCATGTATGGTATGAATGTGAATATTGTTTCAAAATATTTGTCACATTTATCATCATTACAGGTAGCCGCCTGGTCGCTTTCATTAAATGCCCTGCCTGCAATATTCATACTTTATTTTACTGGTTTCTTTGCGTTGCCTTTAGATGATGCAGCTATAATAAAAGGTACTGTTGCATCTGTTGCTTTGGGGGTTTTTGGTACAGCTATCGCCACCATACTTTTTTACAACCTGGTAAAAAGGGCAGGCGCAATTTTCTCCAGTATGGTTACTTATGGAATACCTTTTGTCGCCATCGTTCTTGGAGTATGTTTTAATAATGAGCATTTCAACTGGCAAAAGGGAGCCTGCCTGCTGGTAATATTATTTGGAGTGTTTTGGGCAAATAGAAAGCAAGAGGCAAAGGGCAATAGGCAATAAACAAAAAAGCAATGGGCAAAGCGGCAAAATAAATTTCTATAAAAAAAATCTCATGGCAGTGCTGCCAATGAGATTTTTTTGCTTTAAGCCTCTTTTATAATTGTTATTGATGTTGTTTTTGTTTTGCCCTTTTCTTTTTTTGGTGGCTTTGGCGGTGGAGGTGGCGCAGGCGGGGGTGGTGGTGCTATATCTTCTTTAGAAATTTCTTTTGGTGGAACCGGTGGTGGCGGCGGAGGTGGCGCTTCAACAACTACTCCCGGAGGTATTGGCGGAGGTGGTGGAGGTGCTGGTGTTTTTTTAGACTGTGCCATTAATTGCACCGATAGCAATCCGGCAAACGCCATCATGATAATTTTCTTTTTCATATAAACAATTTTACCCCTTTAGATGCCTGGGGCAATTGTTTCCATAAAAAAATCTCCCGCCGAAAGGCAGGAGACCCGAAGTTGGTTTTGGTAAACAACTAAATGTAAAAATATAATCTCGATAAGTATAGTTTGCAGTTTAGACAGCAGCTTTTCTCCGAACGCTGCACAAAGTGCAAAATTATTTTACCATAAAGGACTGTTTGTAAAATTTGTATTTATCAATTAAAAACAGCCGGTACACGCCCTTTTGCATACCCACCGGCAGGTTTATCCTGATGGTTTTATCCTGCCCATCGTGGTAAAGCGATTGTGTTATGAGTATTTGCCCGTTGGTACCCAATACGCTTATTCCGTAGTCTCCCTTTTGTATCCCGGCAAGCCGCACTACCAGCTCGCCATCAACAGGGTTGGGATAAATAAGCACCGTGTTGCCCACTTTACCATAATATATCCTGAAAACATTTGATACGGCCACAGCACCATTGGTATTGTAAGATTTAATGCGGTAATAATTGGTGCCAATTACCGGGGTATTATCATCTAAATAATAATTGCTGATTGAAGGGTTTTGAAAAGAGATAATTGACTGCAATGGCACAAAAGAAAGCCCGTTCAATGACTTCTCCACCTCATACCTTGTAATATTAATATCGTTTTCGGTTTCCCACCTTATTACAATGTCTTCATCGCCTGCACTACCACGGAGCGAAATAATATTTACAGGCAGTGGTGCTGTAATGATAAAATCTGTCTTGTAATAATTTGCATTGTTATCATCTACAACCTGTTCATTACTGCTGTTGGCGGCAAAATACAATTCAATTGTGTAAGTGCCTGTTTCCAGCCCGGTAAGATCAATGGATTGGTTTACGGTTTGAAATTTCTGGTCATGGATATCATCGCAGGCCTTGCCGCCACAAGTGCCAAAAGAACTTCCATTGCATTTACAATATGCCTGTAATGGAAATGATGCAAACACAGGTGTTGAAGGCCTTTCGCCATGTTTGTACATTAAGTAGAAAACTTTAGCCCCGGCAACAATGTTTGGAGTTGATGAAATATTTATTTCGGCTCCGGTAATTTTTAAATTGCCGCTGTTTTTACCAAACACTCCAAGATTGTTTTGAAAAGACAGATCGCCAATGGCATAAGGCGGCGTAAGCTGGCGGGTATTATAAAAAGCAGCTGTACCATTTACGGTAAGATATACAGCACTACCCCAGATATTGATCTCGGCTTTTATTGAAAAAAATGATATGGCAGTAATAAAAAAGAGTAAAAATTTCCTCATGACACGGCCAATTGTTGCACCTTAAATTTAATCATTAATATTTCAAAAGCAGGAATAAAATTTTTGTAACACCCTAAATAGTAAATTGCAGCAATTTTTTACAACATGCTGAGTATTTGCAAAAAAGAGCTGCACCAGTTTTTCAGTAATCTTACGGGCTATATCGCCATCATTTTATTCCTGTTGGTAAACGGGCTTTTTTTATTTGTTTTAAAAGACAGTAACCTTTTTGATTTTGGCTACGCCACACTGGGTAAGTTTTTTGAGCTGGCACCCTGGATACTCATTTTTTTGGTGCCCGCCATCACCATGCGTTCCTTATCGGAAGAAATAAAAAGCGGCACATTTGAAATATTAAGAACAAAGCCTTTAAGCTGCTGGCAAATTGTGTTGGGTAAGTATTTATCAATATTAGTTGTGTTGTTGTTTGTTGTTATTCCAACTTTTGTTTACATCTATACCATTAAAAGTTTGAGCGCTGCCGGCAGTATTGATGGCGGTGGCATAATAGGTAGCTACATTGGATTGTTTTTGCTGGCGGCTGTATTTGCAGCTATCAGTTTATGCTGCAGCAGTTTTACCGGCAATGCAGTGGTGGCTTTTTTATTAAGCGCTTTTGTTTGTGTGGTTTTGTATTTTGGATTTAATGCCATTAGTAAACTCCCGGTTTTACAAGGAAAAGCAGATTATTATATTGAAATGCTGGGTATCGATTTTCATTACAGCAGCATCAGCCGGGGTGTGCTGGATACAAGGGATATTATTTATTTCGCCAGCATTATTTTTCTTTTCCTGTTCATCACCGAAAAAAAATTACAGCATAATTAATGAGTTCCCAAAAGAAGGCTTACGGTAAAGGCATTGTGGTAACAGTAGTGATCTTACTGTTGATTGGCATTAACCTGCTTGCATCTTTGTGGCACCAGCGTGTTGACTTAACCAGTGAAAAAAGATTTACCCTTTCTGCACCTACGAAAAAACTTTTAAAGAAACTTGACGGCGAAGTTACGATCGACATTCTGTTGAAAGGGGAATTTCCCAGTGCATTTAAAAGATTGGCTAATGCTGCCGAAGAAACATTACAGGAGTTTAAAGAAATAGCAGGCAATAAGATCAACTACCGTTTTGTATTGCCCGATGATGAACTTGATGATGTAAATACAAAATTTGGTGACACTGCAGCAGCTTTAGGTATTGAACCAATTAACCTTAAAGTACAATTAAAAGCAGGTGAACAACAACAATTGGTTTATCCTGCAGCGCTTGTTCACTATAAAGGAAAAGTTTTTGCCGTTAATCTTTATTCAGGCAATAAAATGTTTTTATCTCCCAAAGAACTGAACAGTGCAGAAGCACAGATGGAATATAAATTTGCTGATGCAATTGATAAACTTTCATACGAAGCCAAACCACTAATTGCTTATTCGGTTGGCAATGGCGAGCCTACAGGCTACAATACTTTCGACCTGCAAAATACATTCAGAAAAGACTACCAGCTTTTTACATTTAACATTAATACACAACCTGCAATACCAGATACCTTCAGTCTTTTTATTATTGTAAAACCTACAAAACCTTTTAGTGAAATTGAAAAACTGAAGATCGACCAGTATGTAATGAAAGGTGGCAAAGTGCTGATGTTTGTTGATAAGCTGGAAGCCGAGATGGATAGCCTGCAGCAAAAAAATGAAGTGATAGCCTATGACAAGGGACTTGAACTGAATGACCTGCTGTTTAAATATGGCGTAAGAATAAATAGTGATCTGTTGATGGATCTTCAATGCGACCTGCTGCCTTTTGATGTAAATGGTAATGGGCAATATGAATGGCTGCAATGGAATTATTTTCCGCTGTTTCAAACAAAATCAAATCATCCTATTAATAAAAACATTGGCCTTGTGGCTGGCAAGTTTGTAAACTCTATAGATACAGTGGAAGCAGAAGGAATTAAAAAAACAATCCTGTTAAGTTCATCTGCCAATTCAAGAACAATCTCTACGCCAGCACTGATCAGTGGCAGGGAAAATGTGAATGCACCAGAAAGTGAAAATTTTAAAAAGCATGATGTGCCTGTAGCTGTATTACTGGAAGGTAAATTTCAATCGCTTTATCAAAACAGGCTTTCGCAGGCGATGAAGGATTCAATAGCAACTTATGGCGGCCAGTTTCATCCAGGATGGACAGAAGGCAACAAAAATGATTGTTGTTGCAGATGGTGATATTGTTTTAAATGGCATCGCTGATAACCAGCCCATACCAATGGGCATGAACCAGTTTGCTTATGGCACACAAAAAGAATTTCCCTTTGCCAACAGGGATTTTTTACAAAATTGCATGGACTATTTGATTGACAGGTCGGGTTTAATGGAAGCAAAGAGCAAAGACTATACGCTTCGTTTACTGGATACACAAAAAGTAGCCGAAGAAAGATCATTCTGGCAGATCATCAACATTGTGGCACCAATTCTGTTGGTATGCCTGTTCGCCCTCTTTTATCAATGGAGGAGAAAAAGAAAATACAGCACCGCCTAAAAGCCGGCCCGATTTTATACAAGTAATAAATAATGGACACTACTCAAATCACCTATCTCGTTTTTGGCATTGTAATAGTAATTGCGCTGATTTTTGATTTGGGGTTACTCAATAAAAAAAACAAGGTCATCACCATAAAAGCAGCTTTGTACCAAACTTTATTGTGGGTATCGCTGGCACTGGGCTTTTTTGTTTTTATGTGGATCGAAAAGGGAAGCGCCCTTGCATTAGAATACCTGAGTGCTTACCTGATGGAATGGAGCCTTAGCATTGATAATATTTTTGTTTTCATTCTTATTTTTTCTGCTTTTGGCATACAGGAAAAACATTTTGGCCGTGTATTATTAGTAGGAATATTGATGGCCATTGTTTTCAGGGTATTATTTATAACTGCAGGCGTGGCATTAGTTGCAAAGTTTCACTGGATACTGTACATCTTCGGCGTTTTTCTTTTGTACACGGGTTACAAAATGTTTACTGCCGGTGAAGATGAAGAGTTCCGTCCGCATGAATCTAAATTCTATAAGTTTCTTACCAAATATCTTCCGGTGGTGGCGCATGATGGCGATGGAAAATACAGGGTGGAGCATGAAGGCAAGAAATTTTATACCTCCATCACTATTGTAATATTGTTGCTGGCTGGCATTGACCTGGTGTTTGCACTCGACTCTATTCCTGCAGTAATGGGAATTTCAAGAGATACACTGGTGATCTACACTTCCAATATTTTTGCAGTGCTTGGCTTGCGCAGCCTGTTCTTTTTATTAAAAGGCGCCGTGGCCAAATTTGATTACCTACAACAGGGCATTGCCATTGTGCTGATATTTATTGGTGCAAAAATGCTGGTGGAAGAATGGCTGAATAAATGGCTTGATAAGAGTACACAGGTATTTATTTCTTTAGGAGTAATTTTGGTTTGTATCAGCGGTTCTATTTTTTACTCGATGTTTGTAACGAAGAAAAAAGCAGCGGCTGAGCAGGGAGAAGATAATTTTGAATGAATAGTGCATCGTTTGAAAAAGGACAACGAAGTTGTCTTTCCTCTATGACCTCTGCATCTCAGCGTGGGATTATTGGCACGCAGAGAGGCGGAGAACGCAGAGTTGCTTCGCAAAAAATCCAATGATTAAATGAAGATTAAAACTCCTTATGTACTCCATTTCCCAAATAGCACCTGTCATCAATGCAGCAATTTTGCAGCAGTATGATGATGCAGCTATAGAACATCTTTTATTAGACAGCCGCAAACTGCTCTTTCCAAAAACATCTTTGTTCTTTGCACTCGGCGGGCCCAGGCGTTCCGGTAGTTCTTTTATTACAGAGTTATATGATAAAGGTGTAAGAAGTTTTGTGGTGGATGAAAAGATAACCGCTTCAACACTTAAAAAATTCAGCGATGCTAATTTTTTGCAGGTAAAAAATGTACTCACTGCTCTTCAGCAATTAGCTGCACAACACCGGAAACAATTTACTTATCCTGTTATCGGCATTACCGGCAGCAATGGAAAAACCATTGTAAAAGAATGGCTGTACCAACTGCTCCATCATAATTACAATATTGTACGAAGCCCAAAAAGCTATAACTCACAAATTGGTGTGCCACTGAGTGTATGGCAAATGAATAATCATCATGAGCTGGGTATTTTTGAAGCTGGCATTTCTCTTACCAATGAAATGCAGCAGTTAGAAAAGATCATTGCCCCTTCCATCGGCATCTTCACCAACATTGGCGAAGCACACAGCGAAGGTTTTGAAACCATAAAACAAAAAGTAGCAGAAAAAATCTTGTTGTTTAAAAACACACACCTTGTTATTTATTGCAAAGATGAATTGCTGGTGGATGAAGCTATGCAGCAATTGCATAACGAAAACAATAATGCAGTTATTTACCTGGGGCAATAGTGAAGACGCAACATTACATATCAGTTCTATACAAGTACAACCATACAACACTGTTGTAAAAGCTGGTTATGAAGGAAGAAAAATAAGTATCTCTATTCCATTTACTAATGATGCTGCCATTAAAAATGCCATTACCTGTTGGTGTGTGCTGCTGCATTTACAAATAAGTGATGAAGCCATTTCGGAACACATGCTGCAGCTAAAGCCGGTGGAAATGCGGCTGGAACTGAAACAAGGCATCAATAACTGTTCTGTTATCAATGACAGTTACAGTGCAGACATTACATCGCTTATCCATCGCCCTCGGTTTTTTACAACAACAGCAGCAGCATGCAAAACGCACTGTTATCATCAGTGATATTTTGCAAACCGGCAAAAGCAGCGATGCATTGTATGCAGATATTGCTGCTATTTTAAAACAAAAAAATATCAGCCGCCTTATTGGTATTGGAACAGAGATCTCAAAATACCAGGACAGTTTTAATGCGGTGGCTGAAAAAACATTTTTTAAAAGCACGGATGAATTTGTAAAACATTTTCCATCGCTTCATTTTCACAACGAAACCATTTTGCTGAAAGGTGCCAGGATATTTGAGTTTGAAGAAATAGGCCATTTGCTGGAACACAAAACACACCAGACTGTTTTAGAAATAAACTTAGATGCCGTTACCCACAATTTAAAAACCTACCAGCAGTTGCTGAACCCGGGCGTAAAGCTGATGGCAATGGTTAAGGCATTCAGCTATGGCAGTGGCAGTTTTGAAATTGCCAACCTGCTGCAGTTTCATAAGATAGAGTACTTAGCAGTGGCGTATGCTGATGAAGGAGTTGAATTGAGAAAGGCTGGCATTACATTGCCCATTATGGTAATGAATGCAGAAGATGCCACCTTTGATATGCTGGTGCAATACAATCTTGAACCGGAACTGTATTCATTCAACATACTAAACGAATTTGAAAATTATCTTTTGCAAAGCGGCATCAGTAATTATCCTGTACATATAAAGCTTGATACAGGAATGCACCGTCTTGGTTTTGAAACAACTGACCTGGAAATGTTATGTGCAAAGCTTACTGCTTCTGCACAATTTAAAATACAAACTGTTTTTTCGCATTTAGCTTCCAGCGATAACCCGGCACAGGATGATTTTACCAAACAGCAGGCCGATACTTTTATTAACGCCTGTAATGTGTTGGAGAAAAATATTCCTTACCCTTTTGTAAAACATATTGCCAACACATCTGCCATTCACCGCCATGCAGACGTTGCAGTTTGATATGGTGCGGCTTGGCATTGGACTGTATGGCGTAGATGGCAACTCAACAATGCAGCAACAATTGAAAAATGTAAGCACTTTAAAAACCACCGTTGCCCAGGTAAAAAAGTTAAGGGCCGGCGAAAGTGTTGGCTACAACCGCAGCAGCATTGCACAACAGGATTCCGTGATTGCCACTGTACGTATTGGCTACGCTGATGGCTACCCCAGGAGCCTAAGCAATGGAAAAGGTTTTATGTGTGTGAATGGGAAAGCTGGCACCCGTTACAGGTAATGTATGTATGGACATGACGATGCTGGATGTAACAGGTATTGATGTGAACGAAGGAGATGATGTAATTGTATTTGGCGAACAATTGCCTGTATCACAATTAGCAAAATGGAGCGGCACCATTGCGTATGAAATACTTACCGGTATTTCACAAAGGGTGAAGAGGGTTTACTTTGAAGAATAATTTTTTAACCAATGGAACAACCTGGAACTTTTACCGAAGGTACAAGACAGTTTTGCATACAGGCAGGCGTGGCAGCGGTTATCATGTCTGTGATAAGCATTATCCATTATTTCGTTGCCGCACCTGAATTTCACTGGCTGCTGGCATTGTTATGTATTCCCAATGTATGTGTTTTGATCACCGGTATTTTTATGGCAAAGCTTAACCGCTGGATAATTATAATGCTCGGTATTTGTCTTATCCTTTTTATACTGTATTTCTTTTTTGTGCTGCTGCTGATGAAATATTTCATCCTTATATTATCACCCTCTTCTTTTGTATTGTTTGTTTACACCCTTGTTATTTTCTTATATGGGCTTGTCACCGACCTTCAGTCAAAATTGAAAGAGAATTACCAGGCGGCTAAGGAAGAAGCCGATTACTGGAGCGGTAAAATCTGAAAAAGGGAGAAACCCTATCTTTGCGCCCATTATGAAAGCAAGACACGTAGTATTACTTATACTTTTAATTGTGCTGGCCGACCAGGCTTTAAAGATCTATATCAAAACAAATTATTACCTGAACGAAAGCCACAATGTTTTAGGCGAATGGTTCCGCCTGCATTTTGTAGAGAATGAAGGCATGGCCTATGGCTGGAAATTTGGCGGCGACTGGGGCAAAATAATACTCACCCTTTTCAGGCTCGGCGCCGTGATATTTGGTGTTTTTTATATCAAAGGCATTATTGCAAAAAAATACCACCGTGGTTTTATTGTATGTGCTTCCCTCATATTTGCCGGTGCTTTGGGCAATTTAATTGACAGCATGTTTTACGGGATGATATTTGAAGAAAGCCACCGTGATACTTTAAATGTGGCAAAAATGTTTCCTGAACATGGCTATGCAGGCTTTTTACATGGCCGTGTGGTTGACATGCTTTATTTCCCTGTTATAAGAGATGCACATTTTCCCAAATGGTTTCCTGTATGGGGTGGAGAAGAGTTTGAATTTTTCCGGCCCATCTTCAATATTGCTGATGCGTCCATATCTGGCGGTATCATTGCTATCCTGGTTTTTCAAAAACGTTTCTTCAAACATCATGATGTGAAAGAGAATAACACCGTGGAAACAAATGCTGTGGTGAATGATGATGTGCAGGTGTCGTAAAAGTTTTTTTACAACTTCTGAGTAGTTGATATAATAAAAACCTCCCGATTCAAAATCGGGAGGTTAAATATTTCCATCAAAATTATTTACTGAAACGTAGCACTCACCTTCACCTTATCCTTCACCATCTCCCTCAAAGCATTTGCAATTCCATTAGCATCCAATCCAATCTCTGCATACAATTGTTTTGGTGTGCCATGTTCAACAAGCCTGTCGGGAATGCCCATTATTTTTACATCTGCTTTGTAACCATGTTCATTCATAAATTCCAAAACAGCACTGCCAAAGCCACCCTGTACCGTGCCATCTTCAATGGTGATCACTTTATTGAATTTGCTGAACACTTCATGCAACAGTTCTTCATCCAATGGTTTTGCAAAACGCATATCATAATGCGCCGGGTTAATGCCTTCTGCTTTTACATCACGTATAGCAGAGGCCGCAAAATTTCCGGGATGGCCGAAAGACAATATCGCTACATCTTCACCATCTTTTAGTTTTCTTCCTTTGCCGATCTGTATTTCTTCAAAAGGCGTTTTCCATTCCGGCATCACACCTTCTCCTCTTGGATAACGGATAACAAATGGAAGTGTATTACTTTCTAATTGTGCCGTGTACATCAGGTTGCGGAGTTCTTTTTCATTCATCGGTGCACTTACGATCATGTTAGGTATGCAACGCATGTAAGCAATATCATAACAGCCATGGTGCGTTGGGCCATCCTCTCCCACCAAACCGGCACGGTCAAGACAAAATACCACCGGCAGTTTTTGTATCGCCACATCATGCACCACCATATCATACGCCCTTTGCATAAAAGAAGAATAAATATTGCAGAACACCCTCATGCCTTGTGTAGCCAAACCGGCACTGAGTGTAACAGCATGTTGCTCACAAATGCCCACATCAAAAGCCCTGTGTGGCATTTTCTCCATCATGTATTTTAAAGAAGAACCACTTGGCATAGCAGGCGTGATACCCATTATCCTTTCATTCATCTCCGCCAGTTCAATCATGGTATGTCCAAATACATCCTGGTATTTTGGTGGTTGCGGTATATCAAAAGTTTTCTTTTGTATCTCACCGGTTACTTTATCAAACAGTCCGGGTGCATGCCACTTGGTCTGGTCTTTTTCTGCCAGTTCGTAGCCCTTGCCCTTCACCGTTAGTATGTGCAAAATTTTAGGGCCAGGAATTTTTTTCAGGTCTTGCAATGTATCGATCAGCTTGCTGATATTATGCCCGTCAATCGGCCCGAAATAACGCAGGTTGAATGCTTCAAATAAATTGGATTTGCTGGCAATAGCACCTTTCACACTTTCCGTAAGCTTATGTGCCATCTTACGGCTAAAGTTTTTGCCGACAGGCAATTTGCCCAGCATATTCCACACATCATCTTTCAGTTTATTGTAAGTAGGAGATAAGCTGATGTCTGTTAAGTATTCTTTTAACGCACCCACATTAGGGTCAATGCTCATGCAGTTATCGTTGAGGATAATAAGCATATCGCTGTCTGCAACTCCGGCATGATTCATTGCTTCAAAAGCAAGGCCTGCTGTCATGGCGCCATCACCAATTACTGCAACCGTTTTGCGGTCCTTTTCACCTTTGTATTTGGCAGCCATTGCCATGCCCAATGCTGCACTGATAGAAGTGGAAGAATGGCCCACGCCAAAGGTATCATACTCACTTTCGCTGCGTTTAGGAAAACCACTTAGACCCGTTATATTTTCTGTTGGTAGGAAAAATATCCCTGCGGCCGGTGAGTATCTTATGCCCATAAGCCTGGTGGCCAACATCCCATACCAACTGGTCGTAAGGCGTATTATAAACATAGTGCAAGGCAACAGATAATTCCACCACACCAAGGCTGGCGCCAAAGTGGCCGCCATGCACACTCACCACATCAATAATATATTGGCGGAGTTCATCACATACCTGGTGCATTTGCTCTTTGCTGAGCTTCTTTAAATCGGCAGGACTGTTGATATTGGATAATAGTGTACCGGCTTTAATTTCCATGCTTCAATAATTACGGTGTAAAGGTAGGTTTTTTATTGGTTGGCAACGCTACAAAGTACTGCCCTGCTTGCTTTGAACAACTTATAAAACAAAAAGTTTGGATCAACCCAACAAATAGGCCAAAAAATGTATCTTGTAGTATAAAGACTTATGAAAATACTCTTAAACTTGTGCTGTTTAATGATTGTGCTGTACGTCAGCAGTTGTGAGTGTACCGGCAAAAAAGTTACCTGTAGTGGATTTAATGATCCTCTTTTTAAAGATTGGTTTCCATACCAGGTTGATAACAAACTGCAATTTAAAAATGTTAGTACTGCAGACAGCATTCTTTATAATATTAACTCTGTAGATTTTTCAAAAGCATTTGAAACAACAAGAGGAGGAATTTTCGACAGGTATATGCCCTGCGATAAACATGCTGCTGTTACCGGCGGTAGTGATAGTGCTGTTTACCCATGGTTTCATATTAATTACCACATAGCGGAAAGTGGCGCTAAAAAACTGGAAATATATCTTGGGAACACCACATGGCAGGCTGGTGAAATTACAACTACAAATTTTGAAGCACCGGACACTCCATTCACCAATAGCCCAACAAAAATTACTTACTTACAAAATTTTATATTCGCCAATGGCAACCGGTATCCGCAAATAGTGGTGCTTACAGGCGATACTGTCTATAATAAAACAGATAAAGCGTACAAAGTTTTTATTGCAAAAAATAAAGGCATTATTGGTTACGAAATTTTCCCTTCTTTACAACAATGGGTAATTCAATAAACCGCTCATGAACTATCCTGTCGTTATTTCTTTTGGCAATACAACTATTACCTTACATGCAATTATTGAATTTGCTGCTTATTTTATTGGCTTTCGGTATTTTTTGTTTTTGCGAAAGAAGCAAACAGATGCAATAAGCACCAATCACAGACTTTGGATTTTAATTGGTGCCATTGTTGGTTCGCTTTTAGGCAGCAGGCTTATTGGTGGTCTGGAAGATCTTCATCAATTAAAAATTGCTGATAATATTTTCCTTTACTTCTATACAAATAAGACTGTTTTAGGTGGATTGCTCGGAGGCTTATGGGGAGTGGAGATAATTAAAAAAATCATTAAAGAAAAAAACAGCAGCGGCAACCTGTTTACTTACCCCTTAATACTGGCATTAATTATTGGAAGAATCGGGTGCTTTACAATGGGGATTTATGAAGAAACTTATGGTACAGAAACCAGTTTGTTTTCGGGGATGAATTTAGGAGATGGGATAATGCGGCATCCTGTTACCCTGTATGAAATATTTTTTCTGTGCTTATCTGTGGATAAGTTTAAAGTTAACTGAAAAAAAATACGAACTGGCAAGCGGCTTACGTTTTAAAATTTTTATGATCACTTATTGCGTTTTCCGTTTTCTAATGGATTTTATAAAGCCACACTATACTTTGCCTGTCGGATTATCAACAATACAACTAACAGCGGTGATTGGCTTATTGTATTATGTAGTAATTTTCATCATGGATACCAAAAACAATTCACTTCACAATTAAAAACATCACATGCCTGAACGCCCTTATACGTACTACGATTTTACGCTTAGCATTTGCAGCACCTGCTTACGAAGAGTGGATGCAAAAATTGTGTTTGAAAACGATAATGTATTTATGCTTAAAAATTGCCCTCATCATGGTTTTGAAAAAGTGCTGATAGCAAAAGATGTTGCGTATTATAAAAACATACGCAATTATAATAAGCCATCTGAAATGCCACTGAAGTTTAATACCAAAACACATTATGGCTGTCCGTACGATTGTGGCCTTTGCCAGGATCATGAACAACACAGTTGCTTAACCGTGATTGAAATTACTGACCGCTGTAATTTGCAATGCCCTACCTGCTATGCCATGAGTAGTCCCCATTATGGCCGACACAGAACAGTGGAAGAAGTGGAAAAAATGCTGGATATTATTGTTGAAAATGAAGGCACGCCTGATGTGGTGCAGATAAGTGGTGGCGAGCCAACCATACACCCGGATTTTTTTGCCATCATGGATATTGCAAAGAAAAAACCGATAAAGCATTTAATGCTTAACACCAACGGCATCCGCATTGCAAAAGATTTTGAGTTTGCCAAACAGCTTGCAACATATGCACCTGATTTTGAAATTTATTTACAGTTTGATTCTTTTAAACCGGAAGCATTAGAACAGTTAAGAGGAAAAGACCTGACAGAGACAAGAATAAAAGCGCTGGAGCATTTGAATGAATTAAACCTGTCTACAACATTGGTAGTTACTTTACAACAAGGTGTAAATGATGATGAGATTGGAAAAATTATTGAATTTGCTTTACAACAAAAATGTGTAAGAGGTGTTACTTTTCAACCAACGCAGGTAGCGGGCAGAACAGAAAATTTTGACCCTTCAACAGACAGGATTACGATAACTGACGTAAGAAAGAAAATTCTGGAGCAAACAAATATTTTTCAGCCAAATGATCTAATTCCTGTTCCCTGCAACCCTGATGCATTGGTAATGGGGTATGCCCTTAAAATTAGCAGGCCAGGTTTTTCCTTTAACAAGATATATTGACCCGGCTGTATTGTTAGACAACAGCAGGAATACTATTGTATATGAACAGGACGAAATGCTGAAAGAAAAGATGATCAGTATTTTCAGTACGGGTATTTCTGTTGACAAAGTAAATGACAACATGAAGCAACTTTTATGCTGCCTGCCGCAGATAGATGCACCCGGATTGAGCTATGATAATTTATTCCGCATCATCATCATGCGGTTTATTGATGCGTATGATTTTGATGTAAGAGCTATTAAAAAAAGCTGTGTGCATATTGTTCATAAAGATGGCCGCATTATACCTTTTGAAACAATGAATTTGTTTTACCGGGATGAAAAGGAAGTATATTTGAAACAATTACAGAGCGAAAGATCAAACTTAACCGTATAAAATAAAAGTATGGCTGCGTTATTGATTTTACTGGCATTACTTGTTATTACTCCAGTAGTATTGATGATAATAGGTATTGTATTTTTATCCAACAGCGATAGCCAGGTGAAAAAGAAAGGCAGGAATTTTTTACTATCTGGTTTACTGCTTATACTGGTAGAAATATTGATCGGCTATTCTGTATGTTCTGGTCTTAATTTTCACTAATAAAATATTTATACGATCTAATATGGCACTTCAAAGTAAAATACTACTCATTAATATAATATTGGCCGCAGCTGCAGTTATTGGTTTTGCATTTGCCACAGATACTTTTCCCGGTAATGGGTTTTTTCTTATGCTTGCTTTTATTACAGCAGCAGGCGGCGCAGGCTGTATTGGAGTGGGATTACTTTTATTCTTCAGAAAAGATAAAAGAGCAGCCAAAGCTTATTTACTCAGTGGTATAATATTTTTAATGATCGCCCTGGCGAGTTATTTCTTTTTAAGAAAGTACTAATTCATTTAAACATTTCTTCTGCTACAGCTACACTTTCCGGCTTCCCTACATCCACTAATTTATCACCGGTATGGTCGTAACCATAAATGGGATACTGTGCTGCTAAACTCAGGTAAGTATCTACCAAAGAAAATTTTCCCTTTTGTGGTACCAGGTCAAAAACGGTTGGCTCAAACACTACCACACAACTGTAAGCCATTGGCTTAAGGTTTGGTTTGTCAATCGAAATTCTTTTTTCTCCTGTTGTTGTATTCATCCATCCGCAGAGACGGTTATTATCATCAAATAAAAAGTTACGGGATGATTTTCTTGAGGTGATGCCAAAAGAGATCAGTCCTTTTTTTTCTTTGTGATAAGCGACAAGTTTATTTAGATTGAGATCAGTTAAAAAATCTGCATTGAAAGTAAAGAAAGGTTCTTCGCCTTTGAATAAATCTTTTGCTTTTAATAAACCTCCTCCAGTTTCAAGCACTTCATCTGTTTCATCGCTGATGATGATGTTACTTCCCCAACCATTGTTTTCTTTTATAGCATTGAGAATTTGATCAGCAAAATGATGAACATTTACTACTACATCTTTTACACCGTATTGCTGGAAGTACTCGATGTTTCTTTGGAGTAAAGATTTGCCGTTTACCAATGCCAGTGCTTTAGGATGTGAATCTGTCCATGGTTTAAAACGGGTGCCAAGGCCAGCAGAAAAAATCATTGCCTGCCCCCCCGGCCCTAAAGGGGAGCTTTGGAGTTCATTATTTTTAAGTTCATTCATTTTATGTAAGAGTGAGTTTATAACCATTTGCATATTTCTCCTTACCTCATCGTTTGTAAAACGAAGGACGCTGATTCCAAATGATTCAATATGACTTTGCCTTTCTGAATCATTTATTTTAACATCTTCCCTATTATGTATGCCTCCATCAATTTCAACTACCAGCTTCAGTGAATGACAATAAAAGTCTGCAATATAATTCCAGATTGGATGTTGTCTTCTGAATTTTAAACCTAATTGATTTTTTGACAAATATCCCCAAACAATTTCTTCTTCATGAGTAGGAAATTTTCTTAGCTCTTCTGCTTTCTGAAAAATTAATTTAGAAGCCCCATAGTGCATATTTCCCTCCGCCCCTGAAAGGGAACTTTGTTTTCTGTTATTGCCTGGCTCTTTTTTTCTTGGCATAGCAAAGAGTTATCTATTTCAAATACTGTTTTGAATTTAAGGCTAAGCCCCTTTAGGGGTTTGGGGCACCTGTTCTGTTTTCCAGTTTTCGGTATTGGTATGTTTCAATTCGATCTTCACCTTAAACTTATTTCTTAAATGCCTTGCTAATGCTTCAGCAGCATACACACTCCTGTGTTGGCCACCGGTGCACCCAAAGTTGATAGACAAATGTTCAAAACCTCTCTTAATATATTCTTCCACAGATATGTCAACAATACTAAACAGGCTGTTTAAAAAATCAGGCATCTTAGTCCGTTGTTCCAAAAAATCTTTCACCGGTTTATCAAGGCCGCTTAAATGTTTGTATTCATCAAACCTGCCGGGATTTAAAATTCCCCTCATGTCAAAAACAAAACCTCCGCCATTGCCGGTGTTATCAATTGGATAGCCATTTTTTATAAAAGAGAAACTGCTGATGCTTACAACCAATGGTGTTTCTGCTGTTGCCTGTACCGGTGTAAATTCTTCTATCACTTCATTGCTGATGCAAAGTTCTAATACTTTTTTAAATTCAGGTAAGGCAATGCCGATGTTCTGATTGCTTGCAAACCATTTTAAATTTTGTAAAGCCAAAGGAATGCTCGTTAAGAAATGCGCCTTGCGTTCAAACAAACCACGAAAGCCATAAGCACCCAGCACCTGCAATAAGCGTATCAATACATAACCATTGTACTGGCTGCGGAAAACTTCTTTATCAATTGATTCACCAATAACATTTTCAAAAGCATTCATATAATCTTCCAGCAACCGCTGCTTCCATTCATCAGGCAGGTTTGCCTTTGCCTGCCACAATAAAGAAGCTACATCATACTGCGGTGCTCCTTTCATGCCGCCCTGGTAATCTATAAAATGAACATCGTTGTTTGCATCTACCATTATGTTCCTGCTCTGAAAATCACGGAACATAAAAAATTTATACTCGGTGTGAGACAAGATAATTACTCAGCGCTTCAAAATCTTTTATGAGTTTTTGTTTATCATAAGGCCGGCGTAGTGCATCTAAAAAATAATATTTGAAATAAAGTAAGTCAGCCATGATGGCTTCTTTACCAAAAGCAGCATTGGTAAGGCATTTTTTATAATCCAGTCCTTCATGTCCTTTTATTTGCAATAAAGCCAATTGCTCAAGACTTTGTTTATACAACCCATACACTTCATCATTTAAGCCAAGTTGCTCCAGTTTGTCAAGCAAAGAAGTGCTGCCAAAATCCTTTTGTATGTAAATGCTTTTATCATTGTTTACAGCAAATATTGCTGCTGTACGTAATTGCTTTTCTGCAAAATGCTTAGAGAAATAAATAAAAGTTTCATTTTCCTTAATATTAGCACCGTGGGTTGCAATAAAATCTCCTTCGGTTGTATGCAAACGGTAATAATGCCTTTCGCTGCCTGCCTGCGGCAGTTTATCAACAGAAGTAATTGTTGCATTGGAAAAACCGGCAAATAAGCTTTTAATTTCTTCAGTGGGTTGCTGCATTGAATCGGAATAGTGTTTCGGTAAAAATAATTTATTTAACCCAAACCATTTATGTTCTTTATGACGAAAAAACAAAACATTTCATTGCATCAGAATTATCTATTTTTAGCAACCCACATTTATTACACATGCGCCGCTTTCTTCAAAAGATACTAACCAAACCTGTTACCTGGCTGGCCAATAAATTCAGCAGCAGGCCTAATCTTGAAAGGGTGCATACAGCATTGACAGCATTGTTTGAAGACAGTAAGAAAAACCCCGGCAAAAAAGTATTGGTGATGGATGCGGCTATGAACGATGCCCGGTATATCATTTTCAGCGACCAGCACAAAGGCGCAAAAAATGGCAGCGATGATTTTATGGTATGTGAACCCAACTACATGGCAGCATTGGAATATTATCACCAACAAAATTTTCATTTTATTTCATTGGGCGATGAAGAAGAGCTATGGGAAAATACCGTATGGCCTGTAAAAGCAAAAAATAAAGAGAGTACAGCATTGCAGAAAGAATTTTTACTACAGCAACGCTATACAAAAGTGTATGGCAACCATGATCTATTCTGGAACAATGATCCTTTTGCAGCTATGCACCTGTATAATATGTATGGGCAAACAGTAAAAATTTATCACGGTGTATTGCTGCAATTACAAAGAGGAGAAAAGAGTGTACCCATTTTTTGTACGCATGGCCACCAGGGTGATGGGCAAAGCGATGGCAATTGGTTTAGTGCCTGGTTTGTAAGCAGGGTGTGGGCGCCGCTACAGAGTTATTTGCTTTTAAATCCCAACATTCCATCTGCCAGCGATGAATTAAAAACAGCTCACAATCTTTTTATGTACCAGTGGAGTGAGAAAGAAAACAATCCTGTTTTAATAACCGGGCATACACACCAGCCGGTGTTTGCGTCGCTTACACATTTGGAAAGGTTGTATAAAAAATTAGATGCAGCCAAACGAAACAACGACACTGCACTGACTGAAAAACTGATCAAAGAAATTAAGTTCAAGCAAAACGAATACGATTATGTAGTGGGCAACTACAGCAAAATGAAACCCTATTATTTTAACACCGGCTGTTGCTGTTTCGTTGATGGTGATATTACAGGTATTGAAATTGCCGATGGAAAGATCCGTTTGATAAAATGGACTAAGGAAGGCAATGGTTCCGAAAGAATGCTGCTTGAAGAAATGTCTTTAACCGACCTGCTCTGATAAATCAATCTCCTATCCAAAATTTCTTTTGTTTTTTTATTAACAGAATAAAAATCCGTTTAACAAAAAATTTTAAAGTGACTGTTTACTTTAGATGTATAAATATTCGGTATGAAAAAAACGCTACCAAAATCCCAATCCGTTCCCTTTGATTTCAATTCTTTATTATCCCTGATTTTTCCAAACGAGAAAAACGGGATGTTTTTAATCCCAATCCCTATTTTTTTGAAAAACAAGATGCCTTTAAAATAATTCACAACCCTTAACCAGCACCAAAAAATGAACCCCAGCTTTTTGTTGGGGTTCGCTTTATAAACAGGTTGATAAATTTTACTTGCATGGATTCACTGCTACTTTTCCGCCGCCATCTGTTGGCATACCACCAATGGCTTTGCCTTTTAATGCAGCGTTTACAAAACTGATACGGCTGTTTTGTGCCTTGCCTTCTGCTGTGCTGTTGGTGGCAACAGGTTTAGTATCGCCAAAGCCAACTGGCAGCAAGCGGTTACAATCTACACCCAAAGCAACCAGTTTGTCGCTAACTGCCTCGGCTCTCTTTTCTGAAAGCGTTTGATTCGCTTCCGCATTGCCGGAATTATCTGTATGTGCTTCTATTCTTAATAAGCTGATGTAAGATTTATCTGCCAGGTATTTTTTAATTACCCCTAAGGCTTCATCACTTTCGGGCAACAACTCTGCTGTACCGGTTTTAAATTTTATTTCCTTTTCGATCTTTACTTCGTTGCCCTCCAATTTGTATTCCTGTGCAGAAACACTCAGCATAAAAAGGGATGCCATGCAGCTTACGATAAATTTTATTGTTGTCATCATCTGAATTTTAGAAAAGCAAATTCGGCAAAATTTAAGATACTGCAATACCTGCTCAAAGGTATTTGTACTTTATGATCCATTCCTGCCATTTTTTTTTCGTTTAAAGATGCGTTTCACTTTCGGCAGCATTGCTTTAAGTTCGGCCTCACTATAAAAAAACCCATACTGTATCACAAAAATTACCGACATCCCATACAGCATAAAGAAACAAAAGATAAAACTGTGCATCAACAAGAGCAGGAGCAATATCCAAAAACGAAATCGCCTGAACCAGACTAAAAACGGGGCCGCCAGTTCTAATACTATTGTGCCATAGTTTAAGGCATATAAAACTACTTTCGGCAGTTCAATTATTTTATCATTGCCTGCAAAAAGAAAATAATGTCCATTATTGATAAAATAGTGAATGGCCATTCCACTTCTCCATAAAGGATCATTCATCTTACCAAGTGCCGACATAAAATAAATAAAACAAAGGTTGATCATAATGGAATAGGCAAGCAGGTTGCTCAGCATATTGTACAGCCTTTCATTTTGCCACGATAGTGGTTTTCTTTTAAAAAGAGTAAAATAAGAAAAGGTATTGGCGCCGGCAAGATAAAAGGTGAGCAGCAAACCCATAATATCACCACCATTGCTAAACCTGTCATTGATGAGCCGCAGGGTGGCAACTGTAATAAAAACGCAAAACAGAAACAAGGTTTCGCCCTATCCCAAAAATATTCAACACCAGCAGCAACATACACAGCCAGATAAGCAGCATATAATGTTCCCTTACACTTTGCATATAACTATACAAAATGTACGGAACACCTGGCTTGATTGAAAAAAAACTGTTGTTGCTGTACAACACTTCAAATGCAGGCCAGCGCAACAACAACTCTTTTAGCAGCCATACACTGGTTGCCACCCTTAAAAAAGCAAGATAAAAAGCCTTTTCGTTGTTTTGCTGCAGGCGCTGTGCCAGTTGAGAAATACTGAACAAGGTTTAGAATGGTTTATAGCTGGAAAAAAATATAGTTTGATCGTTTGTATTAAACGCCTGGCTGCCCGGCGCTGTTGATGGTAAAATGTAGTGATGAAATATGATGAGTTGAAATTCTTTTCCTTTAGTATCAATATCCATTTCATGCAATGCATTCCTTGCATAGTTTTCAAGGTTCGTTAAATTGTCTTTATTGCGGTTGTCTTTTTCAATCACTGCAGATGATTGCTCAACATAAAAAAAATCATCTTTCCCGGTAACCTCCTTCTTTAACTGTGCTGTCTTTTTTTCTGCATCCTCACCTGTATTGGTAATTGTTGTATGAACCAGCCTTTCCAATGCTTCTTCGTAACTATTGAAAGGGGCATACTTTCTCCTTTCGGCCATGATGTAACCGGCAAGGTTTATTGTATCGGTTTCAGAAGCACTGTTTATTGTTCTAACCACCAGGTTCAACTGTACGCTGTATTTTTTTGTATACGAAAACAGGCGCCAGTTTTGATTAAACAGCGATGAATAAACAAGTGATTGCCGGGGAAACGCCTCACGGGTTGGCTTATTAAAAAAAACGAGAGAGATTGTAAATACCCAGTAATAAACAAAACTAAACAGCAGGCACAAGGAAAACCATTTGTAAATAATTTTCTTTATAGGTGCATACTTTATATTCATTCTTACAAAAATATACGTTTTTTATTATCAAAATCTGATGTGTGTATGTATCACTTCACATCAACGGAATCATATACTGTTACTTTACTCCACAAATGCTTACACTCTTCGATAAATTTTAAGTGAATGGGATCTGTTTGATAACTGGCCTGGTCAGCCGCATTATTAAACTGTACAAACCACGATATCGCATATCCTCTTTCAATCACATCACGGTTGGTATCAGCAGGCTTACCGATATGGAAATTATTTATTGTTTTTACAGCTGAGAGTTTTGTGAGGCCTTCCACTAATTTATCCCTGTCTTCAATACTGTTTGTATCATTAAGCCAAAAAAATACATGATGCAGGAAAATATTTTTCATTTCGTTACTATTGTTTTTATTTTTAAAAGAAGATAAAAATGGAAGAGCCAGTGCTGCGACCCCAATTTTACTTAGGAAATTTCTACGGTTTTGGTTCATTTGTTTGATGCGGTTTTTACAATAGTTAAAATTACTTACAAGCAATCAAAATTTCAATTCAAAAAAAGAAGAAAAGAATTCCTTTGTTATCTTTAACTGCTTGCTGGTTCTGCATCTGTACCGGTAATAATTAAAAATGAAAATACACTCTCTTTTTTTATCGCTGTGCTTTCTTTTAAATACAACAGCATTTGCACAGGAAAAATATGAAATACATGGCAGGCCTTCCTCAGCCATGCGTACAGGGCAAAATAATAGTACGCCATTATCTACAGGCAACAGCGGCACAGGCAATAATATAAATGTGGTATATCATCGTGCCAACTGGACGGTTGACCCCAACAGCAGTGCAGATATTTCAGGAGTTGTTACCACTCATTTTAAGACCCTTGTACCCAATGTAACCACTATCAGTTTTGATCTTATAAGGTCATCTTTTGAAAATACAGTAGCCGTAACATATCATGGTATTTCCTGCGTTACTTTTTTCCCATCTTCTGGCAATGTAAATGTGCTTAACATTACGCTTCCTTCTATTATCAGTACAGCAAATACGCTCGACTCTGTTACCATCACTTATTCCGGCACGCCAATAGAAGATGGCCTTGGCGGTGGGTTTGTAAGGCCAAATTATATTGACCAGTTTGGGCAAACACAAAACTATATCACCACTTTGTCAGAATCATATGAAGACAGGAACTGGTGGCCCTGCAAGGCAGATATGCAGGATAAAATAGACTCGATGGATATTAATGTAACAGTACCATGGAACAACATAGATACTTTTTGGGTAGCAAGTAATGGCATACTTACTGATTCTGCATTGTCTGCCGGCTGGCGCACTTTCGGTTATAAAACAAGATATCCAATGGCCTCTTATTTAGTATTTCTTTCTGCGGCCAGGTATAACCGTTATTACAGCAATGTGGAGATAAGTGAAACCAATACGCCTGTTTACTGGTACCTGCTGGCTGGCAAGGAAAGTTCTTATTACAACAACGCATTAACTGCTATGCAAAAAATGAATGCGGTTGTGCAGGCATTTAGCAGCAAGCTGGGAGATTATCCTTTTAAAAATGAAAAGCATGGTTATTATGATGGCCTTGTAGGTGCCAGTGGAATGGAACATCAAACATTCAGCGGCATTGCATCGGATGCACTCACATCATTGGTTACGCTTGATCATGAACTGATGCACCAGTGGTTTGGTGATAATGTAACCTTTGCCACCTGGAACGACCTGTGGCTGGCAGAAGGCTTTGCCCGGTATGGAGAAATACTGGCGGCTGAGTTTGTGCCTTCATTAGGCTACAGCCCTTACTTAAGAAGAAACGGAAGAAAAAATGCAGCACTATCGCTTAGCACTACCAGCCTTTGGATACCGGATGCCAGTATTGCCAGCAGCAGTACTATCTGGAATTCCAGCTATGGCAGTGCAGTGTATGAAAGAGGTTGTATGATCGTTTCAATGCTGCGTACAATTTGCGGCGATGAAAAATTTTTTAATGCCTTAACAAATTATCAAACAGTATTAAAAGGGAAGGCTGCCAATACAGATTCATTAAAACGTTTTTTTAATGATGAACTGGGAACAGACATCAGTGAATTTTTCAGGGATTATGTAGGAGGTTCAGGCAACGGTACAACTGCAGTGGGTGGCAAAGGCAATCCTGTTAATACAATAAAATGGAATAGTCCCGGTGCAAATAAATTATTGCTGGGTGTACAATCGCAAACACAAACGGCTGGTTCCAATGTAAGTTATTTTAACGGGCCTGTTGCTGTAAGGGCAAAAGCTAGTGTTCCCCCCAGGGATACAACGATCATATTTTTTGATTGGGGAAATGGTGTTCTTTCCAAAGCAGGTAACGGGATTGATGCTGCCGCCAATGGTAATGTATTGAGCTATGATCTCTCCTTTACACCCGATTCAATGTATTATGATGATAGCGCAAGAACCTTGTCAACAGGAACAATGTTGCTTGATACATCATTCAAAGGATATACATGGTATGGCACAACAGATACAGACTGGTTTAATGCTGCTAACTGGTCATTATGTTGCGGTGTGCCGCCTGCTAATGCTGATGTAACTATCGCTACAATAAATTTTCCTCCTATACTTCCTGCTTCTGTCAGTGTACATGACCTCACAATAAATGATGCTACATTCATCAGCATCGCCGCCAATACACTCTCCATCAGCGGAGCAGTTAAAGGTAATGGAGGCATTGATGGTTCATCCTCTTCCAATCTTATTATTACTGGCAAAGCAGGGCTGCTGCATTTTGTACAGGGCATTAGCGACGAAGTTGCGTTGCGGTCTTTATCAGTGCAACAGGGAGCAAATGCCATTGTTGGCAACAACATATATATTGGCCAGCTTACTATAAATCCAACTGCACAGGTAACCGTAGCTGCTGGTGTAAAAATACTAACGGACTAGCGAAATACGATAGCCCAATTTTTACAATACATCCTGCAGCACAGCCAGTGTTTTCATTTGCCCAAAATCATGAATGTGGAGTGCATAATAATCATGATACAAATGCAACAGCTTTCGTCTTGCATCATGGTGAAGATTAAAATGAGTAAGCTCTTCCGGTTGCATCACTTTCAAAACTTGCGAAGTAAGTGCTGCGTTTTCTCCTTCTATAAAATGTGCATGAGCTGGTTGCTCACTCACAAAATTCCCTTCCTGCAGGTCGAGTATATTTTGTGTTTCATCATAATCATCATTCATCCGGAAACCTAAAAAATGCGGTAGGTGCAAAGCAAAGTATAATGGTATGTTTGCTGTTACTGATCTGTCAGCTGTATCCAAATGCAATAACACATCTTCAACAAAATAAAACAGTTCTTCATTTTTATCAGGTTGCTTCAGGCATTTATATAACAACTCCACCATGTATAAGGCGATGCTGTTTTTAATTACATCTGTCAACACGTTTTGATAAACAGTGGCCCAGCCAAACTCCTTTATCCGCTGCATGCTCTTTTGCTCATAATGATATACTACAAGGTCTAGTATCGCACCGGGCTGAAACAGGTTTGCTTTTGCAGACGATTTTTTAGAGGACCGTACACCATTCACCATGTAAGTTTGAATACCAAACAACTCAGTAAGCACAGTTACCACCAGGCTGGTTTCTCCATACTTAACAGTTCTCAATACAATGCCCTTTGTTTTGTGTGTCATTTTAAAACCGCTACAGATGCTTGAATAATATCAAAAATAGCCAACATTAACCCAACGGAAACATTCAAAACCGTTGAAATGTGTTTTCTTTGCAGCCGCATTCAAAATTCATCATCCGCAATTTGTAACTATATATGTGGCAACGTTTAGGAAGTTCTGTTATTAAATACCGCCTTATTCTTTTAATTGCCTTGTTTGCCGTTACTGGCGTAATGGGATACTTTGCAAAAAAGGTAAAGCTGAGTTATGAGTTTGGTAAAGCTATCCCAACTGATAATCCCAAATACCAGGATTATGTTTCTTTCCGTAAAAAATTTGGTGATGATGGCAATGTGCTGGTGATTGCAGTAAAGACAGATAAGTTTTTTCAACTTGATTATTTTAAGGCATACAACAAAATGCTGGGGGAATTGAGACAGGTACATAATGTTACCAACATCATCAGCGTACCGGCTGCTATCAATCTTCAAAAAGATACACTCACAGAAAAATTAAACCCGGTAAAAATTTTTGATGATAATATTTCAACACAAGTTGAATTAGACAGTGCAAAGAAAAGTTTTTCTAAACCTGCCCTTTTATGCCGGCCGCTTATATAATGCAGACAGCAGTTGTTATTTAGCTGGCATTGGCATCAACAAAGATTCTTTAAACTCGCCGTTACGTACCAAAATAGTAAAAGACATTTTAGCCTGTGTGGAAACATTTGAAAAAACCACCAATACAGAAACATACCGAAGCGGCCTGCCACTGATACGAACTATCAGCAGCGACAGGATACAAAAAGAAATGCGTTTCTTTCTTATTGGTTCGCTTGTACTAAGTGCATTGATACTATTATTGTTCTTCCGCTCCTTTAGCGTAACCATACTTTCTTTACTGGTTGTACTGATTGGTGTGATATGGAGCGTTGGTTTTTTATACCTCTGCGGTTTTCAACTCACTATTCTTTCTGCATTGGTGCCGCCGCTGATTGTGGTGATCGGTATTCCCAACTGTATTTATTTTATCAATAAGTATCATACTTCTTATTTACAAAATGGCAATAAAAACCAGGCGTTGATTGAAATGGTGAGCAAGATGGGAATTGTTACTTTGTTCTGTAACATCACTGCAGGCATTGGCTTTGGTGTATTTGCTTTTACAAGCAGCGCTGTACTGAAAGAGTTTGGTGTTGTGGCAGGTGTGAGCATCATGCTCATATTTGTTATCTCGTTTATTTTATTACCTGCCGCATTAAGTTATTTGCCAGTACCGGGTAAAGCACAAACAAGATATCTCAACAATAAATTAGTTACCAGTTTTTTATTGAGAATTGAAAGATGGGTATTAAATCATAAAAATGTTGTGTACACTACAACAGCCATTCTATTGATCGTTGCTATTGCAGGCATATTCAAACTGAAAACAGTTGGTTTTATTGTAGATGACCTTCCTAAAAAAGACAAGCTGTACACCGATCTTAAATTTTTTGAAAAGAATTTTAAAGGTGTGATGCCACTGGAGATTGTGGTGGAAACAACAAAAAAGAATGGCCTTTCGGGTGCAAGAGGATTAACAGTTTTTGCAAAGACTGATTCATTGGCACAATACATTGCCGGTATGCAAAACATGAACAAGCCCTTAGGTATTGCAGAAGGGCTGAAGTTTGCAAAACAGGCTTTTTTTGATGGCGACTCTGCACAGTATCAAATGCCTTCTTTATATGAAACTGCTTTTTTGAGTGATTATCTTAAAACAAACAAAGGCGACAGCAGCGGCGGCAAAAATAATTTCAGCAAAATGCTTTTGTCTTTTATGGATTCGGCAAAGCAAAGCACCCGTGTAAGCGTAAGTATGAAAGATATTGGCACAAAAGAATTGCCATTGGTATTAGACAGCATTCAGAAAAAAGCAAACGAGTTGTTTGATTCTTCTAAATATGTTTACCTGGAACCCAACAGGAAAGCTCCTTATAAATTAGATACTGTGATTTCTGAAATAGATTCAACTACTTCCATTGATACTGTTTTTTCAAAATTTGATACGATACCTCAATACAAAGTAAAACTAACCGGCACCAGCATTACCTTTTTAGAAGGCAGCAGGTTTATCATCAACGGGCTTAAAGAAAGTATCATGTGGGCCTTCCTGCTTATCTCCATTTGCATGTTGTATTTATTCAAGTCATTCAGGATATTGCTATGCTCTTTAATTCCAAACCTGATACCATTGGTAATAACAGCAGGTATTATGGGCTGGGCTGGTGTGCCGCTGAAACCTTCTACAGTATTGGTGTTTAGTGTGGCACTTGGTATTGCGATTGATATCACCATTCGTTTTCTTAGTAAATTATAAACAGGAGTTGCCAACTTTTAACAACAATGTTGAAGAAACAGTTACTTCCACCATCAAGCATACAGGCCTTAGTATTGTTTATACTTCATTGGTATTGATTGCTGGTTTTGTAATTTTTTGTTTCAGCAGTTTTGGGGGAACCTTTGCATTGGGATGGTTAACATCCGTAACATTGCTTGTGGCTACTTTAACAAATTTGGTTTTGTTGCCGGTATTGTTATTGGCCGTTAGAAAGAAGAAATGATTACATTTAAGAGTGCGTATTTTAAAACCATTTTTAAGAATTATTTTCTTTTTTATACTGACCGTTTTAACACAGGTTGGCGGAGTTATTTATTTGCTGTCTTTTTTTACTTATAAGCCAATTTGTAAGTTTACCCAAAACAGGTTTTTCCAGTGGTCATTAAAAACACTTTCCTTTCTTGTATTGTATTTGCTGACCACATTTTTAATTGTACCATTGATCGCAAAACCTTTTGGAAGAGTTCCTTTGCCCTTGACAACAACGAATAATCTGCAGCCATTAAATATTCTTACCTGCATTCTAAACCGGAATTATGTGAGAGTGGATTTAAAAGAAACAGCATTTGAAGTTGCTGAAGAAACGAATGCAAAATACCCAGGCACAATAATAAATTACCTTGATGCTAATTTTCCATTCTTTAATAAATTTCCGTTATTTCCGCATCTAAGCCATAACGACGGAAAAAAACTTGATCTTTCATTTTGCTATACAGATAATAAAACAAATAAGCAAACAAATGAATGCCCATCGTTTATAGGATACGGCGTATGTGAAGAGCCAATGATTGAAGAAATAAATACTGCGGCGTTTTGTTCCGGCAATAGTTACTGGCAATATAATTTTATGAGAAATATTACTCCACAGGGCAACAAAAAAGATTTCACTTTCGATAAGGAGAGAACAAAAGAATTAGTCAATCTTTTTGTATCAAAGCAGGTGATCGGAAAAATATTTATTGAACCTCATTTAAAAGCAAGACTTAATCTTACGGCAGATAAAATTCGTTTTCATGGCTGCCAGGCGGTACGTCATGATGACCATATTCATATTCAATTAAACTAATGTGTTATGCTATTAAACTTTCAAATACTATTGTATAATAAGCCCGTAGGGCTAAAAGATCGGTAGAAATGATTAAAAAATTTCATAAAGCCCCGTAGGGGCGGAAGATAAAACCATCTGTCGTTCCTACGGAACTCTTTTATGTTTTATTTATTTTTTCTACCAATGTATAGTCCCTCCGGGACAACTAAATTCCATTTGCAGTTTTTAATTGCACAATACCTTAGTTAGAAAGTTCAAGTATTCTTTTTCTTCAGGCGGTTATCTTCTCTTACTTTATCCCAATATTTTTTTGCCACCATCAGCATTCCAAAACTTTCGCCTTCTTCTTTTCCCAGGTGCTTGTGGTGCATTTTATGCGCCCAGCGGATGGCACGGATATAAGTATTGTTGCTTCTTGTAAACCATTTAAAGCGCTGGTGAATGATCACTTCATGCACTATAAAATATGCAAGGCCATACAGGGCAATGCCGAAGCCAATAGCTGCCACCCAGTAAATTTTGTTTTGCAAACCAAGCATGATACATAACCAACTCGGTATTGCGAAAATGAGAAAGAAGGCATCATTCTTTTCAAAAAAGCCGGGGCCTTTTTGGTGGTGGTCCTGGTGCAAATACCACAAAAAACCATGCATTACAAAACGGTGTGTCAACCATGTAATGCCTTCCATAACAAGAAAAGTACCGAGTACGATCAATATGAAAATAAATATGCTCATTATAAAAAAGTGCGGAGTATTAAAAAGAACATTACCTGTATCAATAACAAATGTATGGCGAATTTGTTCCGTTTCTCAAAAGGTGAAAACCGGAATAATATCATCAGCAGCAGGCTTACTACAAACCAGCAGGCATAATTGTACAAAGGAACTTCACCGTTTTCCCATTGCCAAAAACCTAATTTCATTGCAACAGGTTCTATCAGCCAGTCGAATGCCAGTGCCAGTGTGGCGCCATCAGAAATTACAGATATCGCTTTTAAAACCGGTCCTGGTTCTGCAGGTGTGGCCGATATTGGCTTGATAATTCTTTGTAAAAAAGCTGTTATACTAATGCCGGAACAATAGATCACAATAAACCAGTTAACACCAATGATAAGCGGCACCTGTTTCCATTTTATTCCCAATACCTCACCATAATTATAATCGCCAAATAACAAACCGGTATTTACACCAATTATTTCAACAGCAATGCCAGTAAATATTGTTGCAACGGCAAACAACCAGAAGAAAGCATTTTTATTTTCCTGCGTCCATACCAATAAACAAAAACTAAGCAACAGGTTAAAAGCCGTTAAACGGATCACCATGTCACTTTTAAAGATCAAAATTCCGGCAATACCCACAGCATGAAATAAAACCGCAATGGCGGTAGCAATATCATGTTTAGAAAATTTTTCTGTTACTCCTCATTTTTTTTTACATCTTCTGCTATTAGTTCACTTACTATTTTGGCACTCTTCAGGCACAAAGGTATACCGCCGCCGGGGTGTACGCTACCGCCGCAAAAATATAAGCCTTTAATCTTTCCCGTAAAATTTGCATGGCGAAGAAAAGCAGCCAGCTTAGAATTAGAACTGGTGCCGTATAACGATCCCATGTAAGATGAGGTTTGCTCCTCAATCATTACAGGGTCAAGTGTTTGTTCCGTCACAATCAGGCTGGCAATATCTTCTCCCAAAATGCGGCTTAGTTTGTTTATTATTACTTCCCTTAACTGCTGTTTTGCTGTTACCCAATCTTGTCCCACATTAGCCGGGGCATTCACCATTACAAACCAGTTTTCCATTCCATCCGGCGCCATGCTCTTTTCCATCTTTGCTGTAATGTTGATATAAACCGTTACATCATTGGCAATTTTCTTTTGATTGAAGATATTATCAAATTCATTTTTATATTCAGTACTAAAAAAAATATTGTGCAGTTGCAACTGCGGAAATGATTTGTTAATGCCCCAATAAAAAATCACCGCACTGCTGCTCCTCTCCTGCTTTAAAACTTGCTTCGCTTTATCCGGATCATTTAAAAGGTTTTTATAAGTAAAATAAACATCCCCATTGCTCACCACAATACCTGCTTCAATATTCACGTCATTCACCACTACGCCTTTTACTTTCCCTTCCGTATGAATAATGTGTTGCACTGGTGCATCAAAATAAAATTGCACTCCCTTATCTTTTGCAAAATTGTACAGCGCATTTGTTATGCTTACCATTCCTCCCTTTGGATAAAAAGTTCCCTGGTTCATTTCAAGGTGAGGGATCAAGCTCAACATTCCCGGCGCCTTGTAAGGGTTACTGCCGTTGTATGTAGCAAACCTGTTGAATAGTTGTATTGCCTCCGGCGATGAAAAATAAGTTTTGTTGTATTGGTGAAGTGATTTAAAAAGATGTGAAAACTTAACAGCCACCAACGCTTTTAAAATCCTTTTATGCAACCATGTTTTTGCTTTGTGCAAGGAATGATTTAGAAAAATAGTACCGATCTTGTCATACACTTTTTCCGATTGCTGTAAATAACCAGTAACAGCTTCGGGGCTTTCATTTAACTGCTGATGTAATTCTTCAGCAAAAGCTTTTGTATCGGCATATGCCTGTACTGTTTTCCCATTTTCATAAAAATATTTGCAGGCTACAGTCACAGGTTGGTAAGAAAAATATTTCTCCGTTGGTTCGCCGGCAAGCGAAAACAATTCCTCTATATTCTGCGGCTGTGTAAACAAGGATGGCCCGGCATCAAAACAAAAACCATCTTTTTTAAACGCATGAAGCTTGCCGCCCGGGTAGCTATTCTTTTCATACACTACTACATCAAAGCCCTGCAAACGCAACCTGATAGCAACAGCCAACCCTGCTACGCCGCTGCCAATGATGATTGCCTTTTTGTTTTGCATAAAATGTTGACCAAGAAAATAAACTATATAGCCTTTTGAAATTCAAGATGTGCTTCCAGTTTTGGTAAAGCTATTTTAAACCATTCCGTAAAATGGCCGGGATGTGATTCTATACTGTTTTTAATTTCTCTCAGTGGCCGGTAGCAATATTCACTTACTTCATTTGGGTCAGGGTTAATGAGGCCATTATAGGTTCCTGTAAAAACATGGTCGTATTCATGTTCAGTAAGCCCGTTGTCGAATGGTGCTCTATAAATAAATGCAAATGCTTTAGAAAGTTTTGTTGTAAACCCCATTTCTTCTTCAAGCCTTTTTTGAGCAGCAGGCAATGTTTCTTCTCCGGGGTGTGGATGGCTGCAGCAGGTATTCGTCCATAAACCAGCACTGTGATATTTGGTAGGCAGCTCTTTTCTGCAACAGCATTTCGCCTTTATCATTAAAAATAAAAATGCTGAAGGCCCTGTGCAGGATAGCTTTTTCATGCACTTCCATCTTGCCCATAGTGCCAACCGGATTATCGTGTTCATCAACTAAAATAACATCCATACCTGCAATTTATAAAATATTAAACTGTGCCCTCAGGCTTGCTTTTGCCACTATAAATGCCTTACCATAATTAGGAATACGAAAGCGTTTGTGAAGGATTGATGTAGGCTGTGCTTTTTGTATTTTATTAAAGAGGGATAAATAATATTTATACGCCACATACACACCAAACCTTGCTTTTGCCGGCAATTGAGATATGCCTTTGTAAGCATTGGCAAAATCTGCTGCAATATCTTCTTCAATCTTTTTCTTTGAGCAAAATGTAAAGTTGCTAAAATCAACTTCCGGAAAATAAGTGCGGCTCAGTTGCTGGTAATCTGCTTTAGCATCCCGTAAAAAATTTACTTTTTGAAAAGCTGCACCCAGTGATTGGGCATAAGGTTTCAAACGGCTATACATTTCCTTATCGCCTTCACAAAAAACATATAGGCACATCAGGCCAACTACTTCAGCACTTCCATAAATATATTCCTGGTATTTTTCGCATGTATAATCTGATTGTGTCAAGTCCATTTCCATGGAATGAAAAAAAGCATCAATCAGGTCATTTCAAATTTTGTATTCGTTTACTGTTTGCTGAAAACTCTGCAATATGGGATTAAGGCTGATCCTCTTTCAATAGCTTTGTATGTTTCATTTTTAAACTCTGCCAGTAAGGCTGCTTTATCATGTTCATGAAAAGTATCCACTATTTCATCTGCAAAACGTACAAAACCATAAATATTATAAATAGGTGTACGCAGATCAGTATGAAGCAACTTTATAGCACTGCTGAAAGAAGTGCTGTACTTCTCCGTGGTGACTTTGCTGCAAAGCCGGCTTACTTCATAAATAAAGTTCATCATACTAATGCAATTTTTATTACAACAATTAATTTTTGCTTCTATGTTTAATATATTGTACTCCATCATTAAAAATGTTTCAACACTTCTTTTGCTACCACTTCACCACTTATCAAACTTGGCGGCACTCCCGGACCCGGTACTGTTAACTGCCCTGTGTAAAAAAGATTTTTTACTTTTTTACTTCTGATGCAGGCTTTAACAAAGCCGTTTGCATCAAAGTATTTGCTAATCCATAAGCATTGCCTTTAAATGAATTATAATCACTGATAAAATTGCTTACCGAATAAGACTTTTTATAAACAATCGATTTCTTTAATTTGTTCGCCAATCCTGTTTTCAAAACGCTGCTAAAATTTGTTCAAAATATTTTTCTCTTAATTCTTCTGTATCACCTTTAAGCCCTGCGGCCACAGGAATAAGAAAGAAAAGATTCTCACAACCTGCCGGTGCAACTGTATCATCTGTAACAGATGTAGCACTCACATAAAATAAAGGTTCAGTTGGCCATTTTGGTGTTGTATAAATTTCTTTCCCATGCACTTCAAAACTGGTATCAAAGAAAAGGGAATGGTGCAAAACATTTTTCAATTTTTTATTTAAGCCCAACATAATATAAGCAAAGAACTTGGTGCCATCACTCTTTTGTCCCAATATGCTTCAGTATAAGTTCTATCGCTTTCATTCAGCAGTTTGCTTTCTGTAAAATGATAATCTGCATTTGCTAATCACTACATCTGCATCAAAGAAAATATTCTCATTCCCCTTTTGTACTGATATTTTTTTTGCAAGGTTTTCATCCGTTTGTATTTGCTGTTACAGTATGATTGAAATAGAATTTTACTCCCAGTTCTTTCGCCAGTTCATACATGCCATTTACAATACTGTACATTCCTCCCTTGCGGATACCAGGTTCCTAATTTTATATCAGCATAATTCATCAGGCTGTATAAGGCCGGTGTGTCTTGTGGTAAAGCCCTAGAAATAAAACAGGAAATTCAAGTAGTTGCTGAATTGCGGATGTTTGAAATATTTACCAATGTGTTTTTTCATAGAAGTAAACACATCCAGTTTAAACACACCTTTTATCAAATCCATATCAACAAATTCAGTTAATGACTGTCCGGGTTTGTAAACAAGCTTATTAATACCTACTTCATATTTATAAGCAGCTTCTGCTAAAAATTTATCCAAGGCTTTGCCGCTTCCGGTTTCAACTTTTTCAAATAATTCTTTCAGTTGTTGCATAATCTGCCGGGATATCCATTATCTCCATCATGGCCAGTAAACACGGTATGATGGATCCAATCTTTGCAGTTGATAATAATCAGAAACTTTTTTTCCAAAGCAATTAAAAAAATGTTCAAACACATCGGGCATCCAGTACCAGCTTGGGCCCATATCAAATGTAAAGCCTTCTTGCTTTCAATTGCCTTGCCCTGCCGCCAGGCATTTCATTGTTTTCTAACACTGTTACATCCCAACCAGCTTTTGCCATAAAAGATGCAGCAGATATTCCTGCAAAACCGCTACCTATCATCACAACTTTTTTCATGGCTGTTTACAAACTTTGATAATATCATTAAATGATAGAATTAAATAAACGTGGCTATTTGCTCTTTCAATAATTTTCTTGCAAAGTGAATCCGGCTTTTAATTGTGCCCAATGGTTCATGCAGCATGTCGGCAATTTCATGGTATTTATATCCTTCAAAATAAAGCATGAAAGGATTACGGAAGATATGTGGCAAATGATGAATAGCTGCCTTGAATTTCTTTAAGTCCAATGTTATTTCTGCCCTGTTAGCAACAGCACTTTGGTTGTGATCGAGCAAAAAATCATTGGCAGTTTTATCAAAAATGGTATTCTGCTTTGCTTTGCGGCGGTAGTTATTGATAAAAATATTACGCATGATGGTATACAGCCATGCTTTGATATTTGTACCCACATTGTACTTGTCCTTATTGGCAAGTGCCCTGTACAATGTTTCCTGCAGCAGGTCTTTTGCAGTTTCATTATCCCTTGTAAGCGTAATGGCAAAGGGCTTTAAAAACTCCGTGTTGCTTATCAACATCTGGTTAAATTCCATCGTTGCCATAATTTATTTTGTTTAACATTTACGATGTAAAGCTAAACACTTTGTATTGAAAAACAAAGGATTTTGTTTAAAAAATTGCAAAAAAAACTAAACAAAAGATTTCCAACATATTATACCTTTATTAATTCGGCATATATGGGATAAACGAAAAGAGGTGAGTTATGGTTTAAAATAAAACTGTAATCAGAGTTTTGAAATGAACTCCATCACTTCGCCAAGAGATTTTTTAAACTTAATGGCAGGAGGTATCTTTTTTTCGTACGCTTGTGTAAGCTGTCCGGAAATAATTATGGGTTTACCGGCAGAAATTTTGGTGATATTAGAAAGAAACTTATCAAAATTAAACTTGTGTGTAACAGAAGTAAGATGAGAGAAAAGATAATCGGGGTTTTTTAATTTCACTACATACTCCACATCGTTCATAGGTATATTAGCACCAAGATAAATAACATTGACACCCCTGCTTTTAAATAAATAATAAACAAACAGCAAACCTATTTCGTGGTATTCACCTTCCGGCAAAAAAAGCAAGACTGTTTTATCAACTCGTAAGGATGACCTGACTCCTTCAATACCAACAATTAATTTTTGGCGCACAATATTAGTTACTAAATGTTCCTGTGCCGGGTTAATGTGGTTGGTAAGCCACAGCATACCTATCTTCTCTAAAAAGGGGAAAATGATTTGTGTAATGGCTCTTTCAACACCTTTTGTAATAATATAGCGGTCAAGTATTTCTTCCAGTTTATCCATATCCAGGTCTATCATACATTGTATCAATTCGTTCACAATGCGTTCCTGCAATGCTTCCGGGCCGGTAAGTGATAATAATTTTTCTTTCAGGTCTTCGTCACACATTTTATCAATGTGGGATATTTTAAACCCATATTTATTAAGCAGGGCTATGTTAAGTAATTTTTTTAATTCATCGGCACTGTAATAGCGGATGTTGGTGTCTGTGCGGCTTGGTTTTAAAAACTGATAGCGCTGCTCCCATATACGAATGGTATGTGCTTTTATTCCCGATAAATTTTCTAAGTCTTTAATGGTGAATGAATGCATAATTATTCGTTTTGCTTCTGGTATTACAACCTGCTTTTGGTTTTGTTTAAAAAGGGGATAGTTTTTTTGGCAATCAGCTACAGGAAAATTCAGTGTTTTAAATTAAATCATTTGCCTGGTACACTTTTTTGTGCCATACTTCCAGGCAGAATAATGTCCAGATTATTTTGGCTCTTTTTTCTGCCGGTATTTTTGCTTTGCCAGCAAGCAATTGATCAATAAATGCAGTGTTTACCAATTGGTGGCTAAAAGCATTCCCCGGAGCCAGGTAATCAAAAATAATTTCCTTTAATTCGTTATCCACCCATTTCTTTAGTGGTATTTCAAAGCCCCGTTTGGGTTGATTTATTAATTCGGCAGGTAAGTATTTCTTTGCCAGTTGCCTCAATAAATACTTGGTGGTGCTTCCCTTTATTTTAAAATTATCATTCATGCCTGGTGCGTACTCCAGCAGTTCCTTACTTAAAAAAGGGCTGCGGCCTTCGAGTGAATTGGCCATGCTGGCAATATCCATTTTTACCAGCAGGTCATTAAACAGGTTGGTATCAAAATCAAGCTGCATTATTTTTTTTAACCCGCTGATATTGCTTTTTGCCACAGCATTAAAATCATCCTGCATTTGTTTTAAATAATTTGCAGGTGGATGAATGATATTGTTCTCATAATCTTCCAGGATGTCAACACCGGCTGATAAATAAATATGCAAATTACTTTTGGATGCCAATGCAGCCAGCCTGTATAAATAATTGTACGTTGATTTTTTATTAGAAGAATGTGGCAGTATGTTTTTTGCCATCAGTGCACCGCCTTTTACCAACATATTCGGTTTAAAAAAATCATAACGGGCAAAAGGCACATAGCGCCTGTAGCCGCCAAACAATTCATCAGCGCCGTCTCCATTCAATATAACCGTCAAATATTTTCTTGCTTCCTTGCTTACATAATAGCTGGGTATTGCCGAACTGTCAAAGAAAGGCTCGCCATAGTTACACAATATCTGCTCCACATCTTCTTTCAAATGGTCAAAAGAAATATTGATCTGTGTATGATGGGTTTTGTACCTATCGGCTACCAATTTAGCAAGCGGTGCTTCGTCATATTCACCCTCAAAAGAAACCGTAAAGGTTTTTAATTTATTGTTGTATTCACTGGCAATAGCGGTAACAAGCCCGCTATCAATACCACCACTTAAAAAACTTCCCACTTCAAGGTCAGAGGACTCAACCCTTCGCCTGACTGCTTTATGCAGGTTGCTGTCAACAACTTTGGTACTTTGCTCAAAGTTGTCTGTATGCTTTTGTTGATAAAACTTTCCAATATCCCACCACTTTCTTTCTGTGTATTCAAGCGTTGTGCAATTGATAAATGCCAAACTCCCTGCGCCTAACTCATTCACGTTTTTATAGGGTGTGAGTTGTTTATAAAAACTGCCAAAGCGCAGGTAGTGATACATATTTTCTTCCTGCATTTGCAATGGCAACAAACCTTTCAGGCAATTAAGCTCACTGGCAAATACAATTTTGCTTGTATCATTATAGATATACAATGGTTTTTTGCCAGCCCTGTCCCTGGCGATAAAAATTTTCTTTTCAGCATTATCATAAATAGCCAATACAAACATGCCATCTAAATAATCAAGCATAGCGGCTCCATACTGCTGGTATAAAAGCAGGAGTGTCTCAGTATCGGAGGATGTTTTGCCGGTAATGTTTAACTGCTTTCTTACCTCATCATGGTTATAAATTTCGCCATTGAAGATAATAGTGTAGCGGCCGGCAAGCTGCATCGGTTGTTTACCACCGCCTATATCAAGTATTGATAAACGCAGGTGATAAAAGTCAACATTATCTGCTGTAAACCCATTTTGCTCATCGGGGCCACGGTGAAACATGTACCTGTTCACCAACCCGTGATCAATTTTAAAATTTACTGCGCCTGCAATACCACACATATTGAATAAAAATTAGCCGGGACAAAATAAACGTATATTGTTAAACAGCAATTGATATTTTAAGATAAATTTGTTTGCACCTGGTAAACCGGTGAAATGTTATTCGTTAATCGTTATTTGGCAATGCCACTGAACTGCAAACGAATAACTAATAACAAATAACGGCAAACAATAATGACCAACTTAATAGACTTTATTTTATTCCCACTGTATGCTGCACTGTTTGCTTTATTCTTTGCCTGGCGGCGAAAAAAGATACAGGATCCTGTTCTTAAACGATACCACCGCATTGGTTTCTGGATAAAAATCTTCAGCACTGTTGCCTACATCATCTTCAGCCTTAAACTGGCAAAACTCGATTCCACATTTTTGTACTACCCCGAAGGTGTTAATATTACAAGACTCATATTGAAGGATATAAGCAACATCGAATTGTGGTTTATTCCGGGAAAAGAGTTTGATTTCAGCCTGTTGGCCGACACACTCAACAAAGGATATTTTAACAGTGAGAGTAATTTTTTTATTGCAAGGCTGGTGAGCTTTTTCTCTTTTTTCTCATTTGGCAACTATAGCGTTATCACTCTTTTCTTCTCCATGATATCATTTAGTGGCGTATGGAAGCTGTTTAAATTTTTTTACGAACAATACCCACACCTGCACAAGCATTTTGCCATTGCCATTTTATACCTGCCAAACTTTGTTTTCTGGAGTTCGGGAATTTTAAAAGACCCTTTGTGTACAGGTATGCTGGGTTGGTTTACATATTCCATGTATAAAGCACTTTTAAAAAGGGAATCTGTTGTAAAAAATCTCTTTATCGCTGTTTTTTCAGCATCTATATTAGGGTTGGTAAAAAGCTATATCCTTTTTTCTTACCTGCCTTTCTTCCTGCTTTTTATCCTTATCAGTTACCTCAAAAAAATAAAAGAGGTTTTTGTAAGGATAGTACTGGTATGTTTTATTGTAATTACAGGTTGCGTTGGCTTATTGCTGGCAGGAGAAAAACTTCAAGAGGAAATGGAGGGCCTGGCTTTAGATAAACTCACGGAATCGGTACAAAATGCACAAGAAGGTTTTAACCGTATGGCTGAATTTGCGGAATCGACTTTCTCACTTGGTGCGGACTATGATGGCAGTGTTACCGGCCTTGTAAAAATGGCACCTTTAGGTATTATAGCAACTTTGTACCGTCCTTATATATGGGAATCCAAAAAATTATCCTCATTACTGTCATCGCTTGAAAGCCTGGCGGTGATGTTGTTTACTTTATTCGTTTTATATAAAGCCGGGCTGCGTACTTTTTTAGGAAGTATTTTTAAAGACCCGATGATAATGTACTGCTTTTGGTTTGCCATTGTATTCGCCTTGTTTGTAGGCGTAACCACTTTAAACTTTGGTACATTGGTGCGGTACAAAATTCCCTGCATGCCTTTTTATATTATATCACTGGTATTGATCTTAGAAAGGCATAAAACAAAAAAGCTGCAGCAGGCTGCAGCTAAACTAATTCAAGAAGATAATGCCGGCGAAGCAACCGCCTAACCAGCCACTCTCCTGAACCTTACCGGTGTAAAAAAAGTTTTTACAGAGGCAAAACTGTTACGCAGGTTTACTCCGCCCATACTTTTAATACCAATATTATTATTTTTAGAGAGCCGTGATAAGATAATAGATGGATCAGCACTAAAATCATTTTTTAAAGCATCCATAGCCGGCCACAGCATAAAGTTTAATTTTTTTGCCCTGTCTGTTTTTTGATACACTACAATTATACCCATCATAGCCACTAAAAAGCAACAGTAGTTTGCCCATGCCAATACTTTATTATTAAACTTAGCCCTGTGTATGTGCAGCCTGTTACGTATATAGAAATACATCTTCCAGGCATTTTGGTGGTCCCAGTCTTTTTTAAACGAAAACGCCGCTGCAGGATGATAATGTACGCTTTCGGAAATAGTGCAAACGGGGATCCTGTTCTTCTTTGTAATGCGGTAATAATATTCCGTTTCATCGCCCCATAAAAAAAGGCTTTGTTTTGGCACACCCACCCTTTCTACAATATTGCGGTGTAACATAGTACCGTTAAAAGGATGGCCAATACCTTCAATGATATTTCCATTTGCTTCTTCAATGGTTTGATAGTGCTTTGTCTTCCACACAAAAGTTTTCCTGTCTTCTTTATTTATCACGGCGCAATTGCGTAGGCAAAGCCTGTCTAATTCCGGCGCTAATATTTTTTCTAACGCATCTTCTTTTGGGTAGCCGTCATCGTCCATGCACCATATCCATGAATAGCCATTTTTATAGGCCCATTTTATACCTGTTTCAAAGCCACCACCGCTTCCGGTATTGCCTTGGGTAATAACTAATAAATCATTTTGAGATAATAACCATTTGCCAGTATCATCAGTGCTGCCATTATTTACAACCAAAATAGCATCAGGTTTTTGTGTCTGGTTTTTTAGTGCGGTAATGCACTCTCTGAGCAGGTGAAGCCTGTTGTATGTTACCACAACAGCAATTGCCTTTTCCATAGGGGTAGGTTTTCGGATTTATTCAATAAGTACGATATAATAACGCAATACAGGTTACCTTATTGCATTTTTACAGTAATTTCCGAATAACCTCTGTAGAAATATTATCTATATAAGACATTGAATTAGTGCAGCATCGATATCAACCAGGCGGGTACAATACACAATCACTTTATAAGGCTGTTATCAACCATTAATTTTTCCCGGGATAATTGTGTTTTGGGTTAAAAATAAACTCCCGGTCGTTCAGTGTAAGTAAAAAGGCAATTAGATCCACTTTTTCATTTGAAGAAAGGATGATTGGTTTTTTAAGTTTATTCGACAGTGTTTTGCCAGGTTTAATACCATCGGTATAATGATCGATCACCTGTTGCAACTTTTTAAACCTACCATCATGCATGTAAGGGTAGGTATAGCTGATATTCCGCAGGCTTGGAATTTTAAACAGCAGGCTGTCTTCACTTTTTTGTGTAATTGTTAATCTTCCAAAATCATTCAACGTAGTATCTACGGGCAACCCGTTACTGGCAAATGAATAGTCTGTAAACATGGGTTCCTTATGACAGGCATTACAGTTTTTTAAAAACAATTTGTATCCTTTTTCTTCCTGTTCTGTAAAAATCGTTTTCTCCTGCTTTACCTGGTCATACTTTGAATTGGCTGAAATTAATGTGAGCTGAAACTGTGCCAATGCTTTTAATAATCTTTCACCGGTAATGATACTGTCGTTGAATGCACGGTAAAATAATTTCCGGTAAAAAACAGATTCATTCAGTTTTTTTATCACCGACGGTAATGACTCTCCCATTTCTTTTGGATGGCTCAGTGCAGCCAGTGGTTGCATATCAAGATGGTTAATAGCGCCATCCCACATAAATTTCTTCTGCCAGGCCAGGTTAAATAATGCTGGTGCATTCCTGGTGCCAACCTGGTCATGTATGCCGTGGCTTAATTCATGGTCGGTATGGGCAAATGCGTTATAAGGTGAATGGCACGAAGCACAGGCAATGGTGCTGTTTGAAGAAAGTACGGGGCTATAGAAAAGGTTCCGGCCCAATTCAATTGTAAAACTGTCTGGCGGGTTTCTCTTAAAGTTATACTCAGGTTTTGGAAAATAGCCTGGCCAGGTTACTGCAAATTCCTGTACTGTAAAAGACAGCATCGAAACAAGTGCAGTAATAGTAAATATGGTAATTCTTATTTTCATTTTGCTACACTAAAAGCAGCTGCAATTTTTTGTGCCATTTCAACTGCTTTTTCATTTGGGCTCATCACTTCATACAATTCAGTCAGCTTTAACTGGTTTAACAAACTGGATACATCAATGTCAATGACAATATCGTTGCTACCGGCAATACTAAAATTAAGGTTTTGTATGCTGTTGTATGGATACTGATAACCGCCAATGTGAAAGGTGAATTGATTTTTCCGGGAAGGGCAAAGCTTGCTTTTACCTTCTAATTTAAAATTGATATAGCCGCTTTGCCATGTCCAGTACATTCCATTTACAGGATCCAGGTCGCCACCAAATACACCCGACTCACTGGTAATGCTATCTACACCAATGCTGAATTGTATCCTGTTAAATTTGGTATGTTTTTCATCTGTATGCAGAATGTATAGTGATGGAGGGTTTTCAAGATCAATTAAGTGATGCTTTTTTACTGTCTCATCAATAAGTTCATCGTTGCTATAAAATTTGATGCCCGATATATAAAACTTCAACGTTGCTATTTCAACACTGTCATTTTTATAAGGGTACTTTTTACCAGGTTCTACCTGCAGTGAATCATATACCGGGTTGAACTGAATTGAAATTGTTTTTTTTTGAGAACGGGCTACATTTACTATACACAGGAGTAATAAGATAACAATCAATTTAAATTTTACTTTCAATAATTTTTGATTTTGCATACACTTAAAAGCTTGCCACATCATCTTTTCCTGCTGTACCGGAATGAGAAATGATCAGAATGGTTTTTAAAAGTAACAAATTATGTTTAGCTGGCAGGTTTATTCCCGGCGGCTTATTTTGGCTAAAAATTTTCTGTGTTTGAAAAAACAGGCGGTGTTGAATTTGAATTGATACAGTTACTGAATTGCTCAGCAAATTGCATTGCTTCCCCAATTACATGGTGCATGTCCATATACCTGTAAGTGGCCAGCCTGCCTAAAAAAGACAGCTTGCTTTTGCCCTGCAGCCCGGGCCCTGTATTTTTTTAATAACTCAATATCCGCTGCAAGCCTTTTGGGATAGTACGGAACATCAGCTTCCCCTGTTTCTTTACTATATTCTGTAAAGTACACCGTTTTATCATGCTGCTCCCAGGGAGTAAAATGTTTATGCTCTGCAATTCTTGTATGCGGCACTTCTTCATCACAATAATTCATCTGTGTGGTTCCCTGGAAATCACCATCGGCATAATGCTTTTCAAAAACAACCGTCCGGTAACCCAGCCTGCCAAATTCATAATTAAAAAAAGCATCTATTGGGCCAGTGTAAAAAACATGGCTGTAGTTTGACAGGTCAGTACTGCTATCGTATTTTTTATCAAGCGTAAGTTTGATAGAAGGATGGGCAATCATTTTTTCCATCACGGCAGTATAACCATCTACCGGCATGCCGGTGTAAATATTACTGTGGTAATTATCATCATAATTAAAACGGACCGGTATTCTTTTTAAAATGGAAGCAGGCAATTCTGCAGGTTCACAACCCCATTGTTTTTTTGTGTAGCCGTAAAAGAAAGCCTGGTACAATGCTGTACCAATAAAACGCAATGCCTGCTCTTCAAAATTTTTAGGTTCAGTAATAGTTTTATCTGCCAGTGTTTCTAAAAATGCTTTTGCCTGGCCTGGTGTAAATGATTTATCAAAAAACTGGTTGATGGTGTGCAGGTTTACCGGAAGCGAATATACTTTTCCCTTACTCATTGCCTTTACCCTGTGTACATAGGGGCGAAACTCAGCAAAGCTGTTTACAAAATCCCATATCTCTTTTTTATCCGTATTAAAAATATGAGGGCCATATTCATGTACCATCACGCCGGTGGCAGTATCCCGTTGTGTATGGCAGTTGCCGCCCAAATGATTTCGTTCGTCCCAAATATCAATATGGCAGGGCATTACAGCAGCAAGCCGGTTGGCCAGCACACATCCGGAAAAGCCGGCTCCTATAATCAGGTAATGGTTATTCATCAACAGGGGTTTAAACAAAAATAACAGAAATAGGCATCGGTTTAATACCTGGCACAAAGTGCCTGAACTTTTATATTGCAAATGCAACCATTGGAGCTACCTTTACGTATATAAAACAACCAATTTATCCTGTCCCATTACTCCCTCCCAAGAAAATTGTATATATTTATTTACGGCTTTACCTTTAAACTGTTATTTTGGGTACGAACTATATATATCTGACGATACTTGCTGCTTCCCTTTTAGGACCACTTGCCCTTAGTTTTGATAAGAAAGTTGGTTTCCGCAGAAAATGGAAATTTGTTTTTCCTGCCATGATTTTGCCTGCAATTTTCTACATAGCATGGGATATTTATTTTACCTCTAAAGGTGTATGGAGCTTTAATGATGCATGTGTGATTGGCAAGCCTTTTTACTTTTTCAATCTTCCTATGGAAGAGGTGTTATTCTTTTTTGTAATCCCTTACTGTTGTTTATTTATTTATGAATGCTTCCGTGTGTATTTCCGCAACTTAAAAAATAAGACACACGATAGAGTGATATTGAAAGTGATAGCACTGGCGCTTATAATAGTTGGCCTCGTTTTTTATAAAAAAATGTACACTTCATGGACATTTGTTTTAACCGGGTTGTTTATCATTTTCGTTTTTATAAATAAAAAATTTTTTCGCCATTTTGATGCTACGGCTTTTGTCATTTCTTATTCCATCATATTAGTGCCTTTTCTTTTTGTAAACGGATATTTAACTTCTATACCCGTTATCAGGTATAACGATGCTGAAAACCTTGGTATCAAAATTTCAACCATTCCATTGGAAGATGTGTTTTATGGTATGTTGCTGGTAATGATGAACGTGGTTATTTTTGAAAAACTCAAAAGTAAGAAACGTACAAAGCATACACACCGGCATGCTGTTGAGGAGGCGCATGCATAAATAAACTATTTATGGAATTTGGAAGAGTATCTGAAACTGAACTTGATAATATTGATTTTTCATTGCCTGCTGAGCCTGTTTTCAACAAGCAAATATTAAAAGGAAAACCCGTTAAAAAGCCCAAAGTATACCTCGGTTGTGCCAAATGGGGAAGAGAAGAATGGGTAGGAAAAATTTATCCGCTTAAAACAAAAGAAAAAGATTTTTTGAAACATTATGTGCAGCATTATAATAGTATTGAATTAAATGCAACACATTACAAAGTATATGGGGAAGGCCTTATAAAAAAATGGACTGCCAATGCGGCCGGCAAAGATTTTAAATTTTGTCCCAAACTCTACCAGGGCATTACACACCGCGGCAGCCTTTCCAACAAACAATTTATCACCAATGAATTTTTCCGTGGCATTGTTGCGTTTGAAGAGTTCCTTGGCCCCATGTTCGTACAGGTAAGCGATACGTTTTCTCCCAAAAGAAAAGAAGAGTTATTTGCGTATTTAAAAACATTGCCAACTGATCTGCAATTCTTTTTGGAAGTGCGCCATCCTGACTGGTTTAAGAAAAGATGATATAAAAGAAGAGTTATTCAACGCACTTAAAGAAATGAATATAGGTGCAGTGATCACCGATACTGCAGGCAGAAGAGATTGTGCACACATGTACCTTACCATTCCAAAAGTTTTTATCCGTTATGTTGGTAATAGTTTGCACCCATCAGATTATACCAGAACAGATGTGTGGGTTCAAAGAATAAAATACTGGCTGGATAATGGATTGGAAGAATTGTATTTTTTCATGCACATGCATGAGGAAGCCACTTCACCGGAGTTGACTGTTTATTTAGTTGATAGGATGAATAAGGAAATGGGATTAAACTTGATAAAGCCATCATTTGTGCAACAACAAAAGGGATTGCTTGATTAACCCACCCAGTCAGACGGGGACAGCCTGTCCCGACCTTTTCGGGAGTCAGACTGGGTAGTTACTTCACTTTAAACAATTCATCCCATCTTGTGGTATATCTCGGGCTACGCATTTCCATTCTCATTTTCCAGTTTCGTTCGGTGCCGCTGGTGGCAAATTTTAAAATATCATCCCGTTGACTGAAGTTGATGTTGTCAATCATATCCATCAGTTTTCTGCCGCAGTTTTTTGTTTCCGGTAAAAATAAATTGCCTTGTATGGAAGTATCTGGCACAATACCGCTGAGCATTACGCCAGCCTTTTTGTAAAAGGTTCCTTTTTTGAATAAACTATCAACTAACGATACCGCAGGCTTTATCAGTTCGTTGGTAAAAGATGTAGCGGACGGCAATGTGATGTAATTAGTATGTGTGGCTCCACGGTTAAAACTTACATTATGGTCTTCCTGCCTGGCTACTACAAAAACGCTTATTACACTTGCAGCGCCCTGCTGCCTGCGTAATTTTTCTGCTGCTCTTGATGTGTATGTTGCCACAGCTTCTTTGATATAATTGATATCATTTACCGGCTTGCCAAACATTCTTGTAGTAGCAATCATTTTTTTCTTTACCAACTCTTCCTCCATTTCGTTGCATACAATGGCTTTTAATTCCCTTATCAATCTTGCACCCATTACACCACCCAATTGCGATTTTCCAAATTCTTCGCTCATGCACTGCAACTGGAAGCCATCATAAATACCCCATTGCTGTTTTAATTTTTCTGCATACTGGCGACCCACGCCCCAAATCTCTCCAACAGGAGTTTTTTGCAATGCACACATAATTATTTCCGGGTTATCCAGCACTACCACACAATTTGTTTTCTTCTTATTCTTCTTTGCCAAATGATTAGCCACCTTACACAATACTTTTGTTGGTGCTATTCCTACTGATACTTTTATACCTGTCCATTGTTCCACTGTTTCTCTTATTTGTAATCCCAGCTTTTGTAAATCTTTTTCTGCAAATTCATCCAGGTTTAAAAAACATTCATCCACTGAATAGACTTCCACATTTTCTTTGCCCAGCATTATTCTTAATGTTTCCATCACCCGCCAGCTCAGGTCGCCATACAAATTATAATTAGATGAAAACGTAGCTACATTATGTTTTTGAATTAATGGCTTTGCCTGGAAGTAAGGCCCGGCCATTGCCACACCCAACTCTTTTGCTTCATCAGTTCTTGAAATAATACAGCCATCATTGTTGCTTAATACAACAACGGGTTTCTCATCTAAGTGCGGAAGAAACAATCTTTCACAACTGCAGTAAAAGCTATTACAATCAACGATGGCTTTCATACCCCCTCCGCCCCCTAAAGGGGGAACTTTAGCAGCCTGCGTATTTAAACCAGTTTTTAAATTAGTTCGCATTGCATTAACTTGTTTTTTTATGGCTGCTGTTATTTCTAAAATGCTGCAGGCTGCTGTCCACCATCCGTATCACACAGGTTACAACGCCCCATATTTTGCAATCGCTGAATTCGCCAATTTCCATGGGAGATAATTTATTTGTTTCAGGTATCAACCGTAGCTTATTCATCGTTCGTTCGTAGCGGCGTATCAATAATTCTCCATCCAGAACAGCAATGACTATTTTACCATTTTGTGGTTTGATGCTTTTGTCAACAATCACAATGTCATCATCAAAAATGCCGGCGTTTATCATACTGTTGCCACTTACCCTCATAAAAAAAGTAGCCGGTTTGTTGATGATGAGTTGTTCGTTCAGGTCAATGCCACGTTCCATATAATCATCGGCGGCTGCACCAAAGCCGGTGGCGTTGGCAGTTTTAGTTTCCTGTTGTGTATAATGTTTGCTGCCTTTATAAGCAGATTCATAAAATTGTTCTTCATCCATAAAAATAATTTTTTGTAAAGCTAAATAAATTAGTAATTTTATACTAATTAAATTGGTTAATTATTTTAAAAGCTATTTTATGGAAGCTGCAACTATATCTAACCCAGGTAAGGCTGTAATACCCCCATTTAAAAATAAAGCCGACCTGTCAAAAGCAATGCCCGGCTATAAGATCTGTGAATACCTGTTGGTACTTCATGCCCATGAAGAATTAGTGAACCGCATTGTAAAAGAAAAAAATGATTTTTCAGAAAAGTATAAAAGCGATCATGCCAAATGGGGGAAGCCGCATATTACGCTGGTAAATTTTATACAGTATGAAATGATGGAACCAAAGATCATCAACCGGCTTAAGATAATAGCAATGGGCTACCCGGCAGTAAAAATTGAACTGAAAGATTACGGAAGTTTCCCCAGCCACACTATTTATATCAACATCACCAGTAAAATACCAGTGCAAAACTTTGTAAAAAAAATAAGAACAGATACGCAACGGCTGATGAAACTGAACGATGATAACAAGCCACACTTTATTATGGAGCCGCATTTACCCATTGCAAGAAAACTACAGCCATGGCAATATGAAAAAGCATGGCAGGAGTATAGCCATAAACATTTTACCGGGAGGTTTATTGCATCCGATATGTTGTTGTTGAAACGGTCAGTGTTTGAAAAAAAATACGAAATAGTACAACGTTTTGAGTTTGAAAACTTACCGGTGAATACAACGCAGGGAGATTTATTTGACTAGAAGGATAAAGAAGAAAAGAAGTTGAGCTAAGAGAAGAAAAGAGAAAATGAGAAAAAAGAATGTTATGAGCCAGGGTTTTGTAATTCTATTAAGCTTCATTGGCAAGGATACTTAGTTATTATTTCTTTTTAGTAAAAAGAAATAATAATGACTCTTTTACAATATATCATTATTCAACAATTTTTTATCGCAAGCGCTTTTATTAAACCAAACAGCAAAAAGTTTAAAGCGTTATTGCGGCGGCTTCGCCGCCGCAATAAAATTATCTGTGTTAATCTGAGCAATCGTCCGACGCCAAAGGCTTTGGCCGACGGCGTCTGTGGCGACAAAATCAATTCGTGTTCATTCGTGTAATTAGTGGCTAAATAAAAAATATTTTATGGATAAAAATCTCCAGCAAGATCATTACAAAGTAAAAGTGGCTTCACAAGAAGAAGTTACTCAATACAAAGCTGGCCGTGGCGCCCAGTTCAATACAAAAAACCGTTTTCTCAAAGATGAAAAAACAAAAGAACACATTGAATCAATAGATGATTGGGAAGAAACCAATGTGCCAACGCAATACATAGAAACCACTTCCAAAACAATCGTAAATAAAGTAGAAAGCCCTGATGTAGGCATGGCGTACAGCATGAATCCTTATGCCGGTTGTGAGCACGGCTGTATTTACTGCTATGCCCGTAATGTGCATGAATACTGGGGCTACAGCGCCGGCCTGGATTTTGAACAAAAGATATTGATAAAGAAAAATGCACCACAACTACTGCGTAAATTTCTGATGCATCCAAAATGGGATGCTACACCGATAATGCTGAGTGGCAATACAGATTGTTATCAGCCAGCAGAACAAACTTATCGCCTCACAAGAAAAATGCTGGAAGTATGCAATGAATTTAATCAGCCTGTTGGTATCCTCACTAAAAATTCCTGGATACTAAAAGACAAAGATGTGTTGCAGGAAATGGGCAAGAAAAATATTGTTTCCGCCATGGTGTCCATCACTTCTTTTAATGAAGACCTGCGGAGAACAATGGAGCCACGTACTACTACAGCCAAACAAAAATTAAAAGTGATCAACGAACTCAGCAGCGCCGGTGTACGCATGGGTATTATGATGGGGCCGATGATCCCTGGATTGAATGAACATGAAATGCAACGCATCATGAAAGCAGCAAAAGATAACGGCGCTACTTTTACAGCTTACACTTTCATCCGCCTGAATGGCGCTATTAAATTTTTATTCCACGACTGGTTGTATAAGAACTTTCCTGACAGGGCTGATAAAGTATGGCACCTGGTAGAACAAAGCCATGATGGAAAAGTGAATGACACACGCTGGGGCGTACGCATGAGAGGCGAAGGAAGTATTGCACAATTAGTGGCACAGCAATACAAAAAATACGGCAAGCTCTATGGCATGAATGCAGAAGAATGGAGTTTAGACAGAACACAATTCCGGGTGCCGGGCGGACAGGGAAAATTATTCTAAAAGAAAAAATCTATACCAATGCAATCTATTACCAAAGACTACTTACTCGACATCATTCAAAAGAAAATGAATGTTACAATTCATTTGCACCGGAAACAAAACCCTAATTCTTTAAACCTTGCCCTGTACGCAAAAGCTACTACACAGGAAGTACAGGATTTTATTTTGTCTATTCCTTACTTTGATGCCGGGCTTAAAAATTTTCTTATTACAGCAGGTGAACAACAAACTATCATCAGCCAGACATGGGAATTGGAGTTTGTAAAGAAATGTGAGTTGTGGCTGGGGAGTTATGAGTGGATGTATGGGAAACCAGTTATAGTATATGAAAAGGAATCTAAAAATGGTATGATAAGACTAACCCTCCCTTATTAATCATTGATTAACTTTAAATAAATAATCAATAAAACCTTACTAGCATGAATCAATTTGGTGGTAACTGGACAGAAGCAAAAATGGAAATTGTAGTTTCCTATGCAAAAGCATATTTAACTATAATGAAAGAACAAGCGTGGGCTAAAACCATTTACTTTGATGGTTTTGCTGGATCTGGAATAATTGAAACAGAAGAAAATGAAGAAATTATTAAGGGAACAGCCCTAAGAGTATTAGATATTGTTGAACCAAGTTCATTTGACTTATACTATTTTGTTGAACTTGATGAAACTCATCAACTCGAACTTGAAAAAAGAGTACAGGAAAATTATTTTGGTAGAAATGCTCATGTTGTTAAAGCAGATTGTAATAATAAACTCGTAAAAATGGCAGAGTTTATGAGAAACAATAAAAACTATAGAGCATTAGCTTTCATCGATCCATACGGCATGTCAGTTAATTGGGAGTCGATTGAATCATTAAAAGGCCTGGGAATTGATTTATGGATTTTAGTTCCGACAGGCATGGGAGTAAATCGTATGCTAAAAACCGATGGCAATATCAGTGAATCATGGTATTTAAAACTTGAGAAATTTTTAGGAGTGTCAAAAGAAGAAATCAAGAAGGTTTTTTATAAAGAGATTGCTTTACAAAGTTTATTTGGCGATGAAGTAACTATTCAAATTAAAGAAGCAAACTCAATCAATAAAATTCATAATCTTTACAAAGAAAGATTAAAAACTATTTTTAAAGATGTTTCAGAACCATTCGTCTTACGAAACTCGACCAATTCAATCATGTATCATTTTATGATGGCAACTAATAATAATACAGGATTAAAGATTGCAAATGATATTATCAAACCTAAGTACAAAATATAATGGCACAATCCTCTATAGAATGGACCGAAATGACCTGGAATCCAACAACCGGTTGTAATAAAATATCAGCAGGCTGTAAGTTTTGCTATGCAGAGGTTATGACACGCCGCTTACAGGCAATGGGAATAGACAAATACAAAGATGGTTTTAAAATAAGAACACATGAAGATGCTTTGCTGACACCTTTTGGCTGGAAGTCTCCTAAAATTGTTTTTGTAAATTCCATGAGCGATCTTTTCCATAAAGATGTTCCACTTGAATTTATAAAGAAGGTATTTCATACAATGAATAACTGTCCTCAGCATACTTTCCAGGTGCTAACAAAACGATCTGATATTTTATTAAAGTATCACAAAGAATTAAACTGGACTCATAATATCTGGATGGGTGTTTCTGTAGAAGACTCAAGAGTAACGCACAGAATTGATGATTTACGCAAGACAAACGCAAGAACAAAATTTCTTTCCTGTGAACCATTGATCGGTCCATTACCAAAAATGAACCTGAAAAAAATTGACTGGGTAATTGTGGGTGGAGAAAGCGGTCGTACTCCAAGAACAATGGATGCAGATTGGGTGTTGGATATACAGGAACAATGTGAAAAAAGTAAAGTCGCTTTCTTTTTTAAACAATGGGGTGGCACAAATAAGAAAAAAGCTGGAAGAATGCTGAATGGGAAAACTTATAGCGAAATGCCTATTGCGGAGCAGATGGAAGTTGTCGGGTATTAATGGCTAAATAAAGATTGTCCCGTAAAATTGTTTGCCCTGCCTCGCCAGCAGTAAAGTTCTCAGAAAAAAGCACAGCTGATTCATAAACTAAGTATCTTTAAAAATAAGCTTAGCGTATGAGAAAGATAATTTTAGCATGGTTAGTTGTTTTGGTTGTTACTGTAAATGTACAGGCACAGTTTACAGATAATTTTAGTGATGGTGATTTTACCAGCACTCCTGCATGGGCAGGCAGCAGCAGCGACTGGGTTGTAAACGCTTCTTCCCAACTGCAAAGTAATAACACCGTTGCCAACAGTACATTCTATATTACAACCCCAAGTACGCTGGCAACAACCGCACAATGGGAATTTATTGTCATTCTTTTTTTTTTCACAGTTTACTGATAATTTTAATGATGCTGATTTTACCAGCAACCCTTTATGGACAGGCAGCAGCAGCGACTGGATTGTAAACGCACCTTCCAACTACAAAGCAATAAACATTTGCCAACAGTACATTTTATATTACAACCCGCAATTACACTAGCAACAACAGCACAATGGGATTTTTGTCAACCTTACTTTCAATACTTCATCCACCAATTATGTGGATGTGTTTTTAACCGCTTCTGCAAACGACCTTATTGCTGCCAGCACAAATGGTTATTTTGTACGCATTGGCAATACAGCAGATGAAATTGCACTGTATAAAAAAGTGGGCGCTACCAGCACAAAAATTATTGATGGCGTGGATGCAAGCACAAATACCAGTAACAATACTATCAAAATAAAAGTAACAAGGGATGCTGCTAACCTGTGGACATTGTTCAGGGATGTAACAGGTGGCAATAATTTTTTTACTGAAGGAAGTATAACAGACAACACTTTTAATACTGCTGCTTTCTTTGGCATACTGGTAAAACAAAGTACTGTTGCCAGTTTTTCACAAAGACATTTTTTTGATGATATAGTGGCACAAACTTATGTGCCTGATGTTACACCACCTGCCATTGTATCTGCCACTGCTACAAGTTCCCTTACGCTTGATGTATTATTTAATGAAGCTGTGGATAATATCAGCAGCCAGGTAGCTGCAAATTATGTTGCCAATAATAGTATCGGCGCTGCTGCCACAGCAGTGATAGATGGGGTGAACACTTCACTTGTTCATTTAAGTTTCAGCAATAGTTTTCCCAATGGAAGCAATAATACACTTACTGTAAATGGCGTACAGGATGTAAATGGGAATACGCTGAATAACGGCACAGCAAATTTCAGTTTCTATACTCCGCAGCAGTATGATATTGTAATTGATGAAATAATAGCCGATCCAACACCACAGGTTGCATTGCCCAATTCAGAATGGATCGAGTTAAGAAATACCACGGCATTTCCTATCAGCCTTTCAGGCTGGAAGATTGGAGATGCCAGCGGTATAAGTGGTTCTATGCCGGATACAGTTTTAAGGCCTGATAGTTTTATAATAGTATGCACCGGTAGCGCTGTTGCAGGTTTATTACCATTTGGAAAAACTATTTCGGTTACAAGTTTTCCATCATTGGATAACACTGGTGAGCTGTTGTACCTGATGGATGCTACTGGAAAAATTATTCATTCGGTTAAATACAACATCAGTTGGTATCAAAATGAATTAAAACAAGATGGCGGCTGGACGCTGGAAATGATTGACACAAAAAATCCCTGCAGTGGGTTTAGTAATTGGAAAGCCAGTACCGATTTAAGCGGCGGAACCCCCGGAAGAAAAAATTCTGTTGATGCAGTGAATGCAGATGACACTGCACCAAAGCTGGTAAAAGCCTATGCTATAGACGAAAGAATTATTGAATTGGTATTTGATGAGCCGCTAAATAATTTCAGTGCTGCTATTGCAGCCAATTATGTAATCAGTGATGGCATAGGCACACCAATAAATGCAACCGCAATAGCACCTTCATTTGATAAGGTAACAATCGATCTAAGTACTCCATTGGCGGGGAATAAAGTTTATACCATTACGGTTTCCAATGTTACTGATTGTATGGGCAATGTTATCGGCAGCAATAAAACAGCTAAGGTTGGATTGAATGAAGTAGCAGACAGCCTGGATATTGTTATCAATGAGATATTATTCAATCCACCATCTGTTGGCAGCGACTATGTAGAAATATATAACCGCAGCAATAAGATCATCAACCTGCAGCAAACTTATATTGCCAACAGAAACACAGTGGGTGTTATCAGCAGTATTACACAATTAAGTGCAGAACCATATTTGCTATTTCCACAAGAGTTTATGGTAGTAACTGAAAATGCAGATTGGATCAAAAATAATTTCATCACAAAAAATCCCGGTGCGTTTGCTGTCGTTGGCACTTTACCTTCCTTCAGTGATGATGAAGGAACTGTAATTATCTTAAATGCACAGGGAAAAATAATGGATGAATTAAAATATAAAGATGACTGGCATTTTAAATTATTGGATAATAAAGAAGGTGTTGCATTGGAAAGAATAGATTACAGTGCCGCAACACAACAGGAAAGCAACTGGCATTCTGCTGCCACCAATGTTAACTATGGCACACCAACGTATCAAAATTCTCAATTCAGGATAAATGATGGTGTGCAGGGAGAAGTAAAATTATCACCCGAAATTGTTTCTCCTGATAATGACGGGCAGGATGATTTTGCGACCATTGATTATAATTTTCCTGAAGCTGGCTATGTTGCCAGCATCACCATCTTTGATGCAAGCGGCAGGCCTGTTCGCTATTTACAACGCAATGCTTTGTGTGGCACAAGCGGCAGTTTCCGTTGGGATGGATTGGGTGAAAGAAATCAGCAATTGGCAACTGGTGTGTATGTAGTGCTGACCGAAGTATTTAATTTGAGTGGAAAGAAGAAGCAGTTTAAGAAAACTATAGTGGTGGCTAGGAGGAATTAAAAGCATTAAATGAAAAGAGCCTGGTGATTGAAACAGCAGGCTCTTTTCATTTATACCCCTCTGGGGGATAGGGGTTACAACAATCCTTTTCCCATCAAATACTCCGCAATCTGCACCGCATTAGTCGCCGCACCTTTACGAAGGTTATCACTAACGATCCAGCAGTTCAAAGTATTGGCTTGTGTTTCATCCCTTCTTATCCTTCCTACAAAAGTTTCATCTTTTTCATGTGCTGTTAATGGCATGGGATAAACAAAGTTGGCCACATCATCCTGCACAATTATTCCCGGGGCTTTACTTAACAAATCTCTTACTTCAGCCAGGTCAAAATCATTTTCAAATTCAATATTCACACTTTCGCTATGCCCACCCATTACAGGAATACGCACTGTAGTGGCCGTAACTTTTATATGAATCATCACCAATTATCTTTTATTGTTTCATTGGTCATTTTCATTTCTTCTTTTGTATAACCATTCTCTAAAAACACATCAATATGCGGAATCGCATTCAGATCAATCTGGTATTTATATGCCATTTCTCCCTGCACACCATTTCTTTCATTCATCAACTGGTCAACAGCTTTTACGCCGGTGCCGGTTACACTTTGGTAAGTGCTCACCACCACTCTTTTAATTTTGTATTTATCATGCAATGGTTTTAACACCACCACCATTTGTATGGTAGAACAATTTGGATTGGCAATGATCTTATCTTCCTTCGTCAGCACATTGGCATTTACTTCCGGCACCACTAATTTTTTTGTTGGGTCCATGCGCCATGCACTGGAGTTGTCAATAACGGTAATGCCTGCCTCGGCAAACTTTGGCGCCAGTTCCAAAGAAGTGCCGCCACCTGCAGAAAAAATCGCTACAGCAGGTTTTGCTGCAATGGCATCCTGCCAGCTTACCACTTTATATTTCTTGCCCTTAAATTCCACTTCCTTACCAATAGATCTTTCAGATGCCACCGGGATCAATTCTGTTACGGGAAAATTTCTTTCGGCTAATACCTGCAGCATTTTGCTGCCTACCAGGCCTGTTGCGCCAACTACTGCTACTTTCATTTTTTGTGTTGTTGTTTAAATTGTTTTATTGTTGATTCAGAACTAAACCTATAAGGTCTGCCGCCCGGCATTGCAGCGCTGCAAGACCTTATAGGTTTATAAAAAAAGCCTCCCGTTTTAGCGGAAGGCCCAATCAGTATTTTGATACATATTCAAACAACTGTTATCCCTCCGCAGCAATGCTGTGTTTGGTAATTGTTTTTATATGTTTAATTGTCATCATTACAGTTCGAAAATAGTAACTAATCGTAAACCAGCCAAAACAATGGCAAAAAATTATTGGGAACGATACCGGTTGCTATAACATTTTACAACTTCCCTTTCAAAATCTCCTCCACCACACCAGGGTCAAGCAAGGTGCTTGTATCACCAAGGTTACCAGTTTCCCCTTCTGCAATCTTTCTTAAAATCCTCCGCATTATTTTTCCGCTTCTTGTTTTTGGCAGGCCTGGAACAAACTGGATTTTATCCGGTTTGGCAATAGCACCAATCACTCTCGTTACTGTTTGCAAAATATCTTTTCTTCTTGAATCTTCATCACCATGATGGCCACTGGAAATAACATAAGCATAAATGCCCTGTCCTTTGATGTCATGCGGATAACCAACCACTGCACTTTCCACCACACCGGCATGCATGTTGATGGCATTCTCCACTTCCGCAGTACCGATACGATGGCCACTAACATTTAATACATCATCCACTCTTCCCGTAATACGGTACATTCCTTCTTCATCTTTTAAAGCACCATCACCAGTAAAATATAAATTTTCATAAGTGGCAAAATAATTGGTACGGCAGCGTTCATGGTCACCGTAAGTAGTGCGTAAAATAGAAGGCCAGGGTGCTTTGATACAAAGGTTGCCTTTCAATAAACCATGTTCATCTTTCTCTGTTACTTCTTTTCCATTTTCATCAACCAGTATTGGTTGCACTCCAGGCATAGGCAATGTAGCCCATGATAGGTTTTGCGGGGGTTATACCAGCAAGATTTGAGATCAGCACACCGCCAGTTTCTGTCTGCCACCAGGTATCAACGATCGGGCATTTCTTTTTGCCAATATGTTCATCATACCAATGCCATGCTTCTTCATTGATGGGTTCGCCAACAGTACCTAATATTTTTAATGAGGAAAGATCTTTTCCTTTCAATGGTTCCAAACCAAAACCCATTAAACTCCTGATGGCTGTTGGTGCAGTGTATAAAATATCTACTTTATGTTTATCAACCATATCCCAAAACCTTCCTGCATCGGGCCAGGTAGGAATGCCTTCAAACATTAATGATGTAGCGCCTGCACTCAACGGGCCATATACAATATAACTGTGGCCTGTTATCCAACCAATATCTGCTGTGCAAAAATGTACTTGTCCCGGTTGATATTGAAACACATTTACAAAAGTGTAGTTGGTCCATACCATATAACCGGCAACAGTATGCACCACACCTTTTGGTTTGCCAGTTGAACCGGAAGTGTATAAAATAAACAACGGGTCTTCGGCATCCATTTCTTCTGCATCAAAACGAACCACACCATCTTTCTCCACCTGGTGTTCTGCATATTCCATTTCATCTTCCCACCACAACATCCCTTCCCTTTATCATACTAACAGGAGTCCTTGTCCTGGTATATACAATTACTTTCTTCACTGTTTTATTGCCGATCAATGCATCATCGATCACACTTTTTAATGGAATATCTTTTGCACCACGGTAAGCGCCATCACAAGTGATAATAAATTCAGCGCCTGCATCATCCAATCTGTCGGCAATACTTTGTGCACTAAAGCCACCAAATATCACCGAATGAATAGCACCAATTCTTGCACAGCCCAACACCGCATAAGCCAGTTCCGGTATCATACCCATATAAATACAAACACGGTCGCCTTTTTTTACGCCATTGTTTTGCAACATTTGCGCCACCTGGCAAACACGTTTATGCAATCTTGCATACGTAACTGTTCTTACTCTTTCTTCAGGATTGTTTGGTTCCCAGATGATAGCTGGTTTATCCGCCATTGTTTTTAAATGGCGGTCAATACAGTTTTCGGTGATATTGAGTTTACCGCCAGTAAACCATTCTATTTTTGGTTCCTTAAAATTCCAGTTAAGTACCTTGTCCCATTTTTTTCTCCATTGAAAATTTTCGGCAATATCACCCCAAAAGCCTTCAGGATCTTCCACACTTTTTTTATACGCTTCTTTGTAATCGTCGTGCGATTTTATCTGATATGGATATGACATAGCAATCAGTTTACATTCTTTGCAGCCAAATTAATATATTTATAGCAATAATACCTGCAAAAACGACTGGGCAAAATTTAAACTGCTGTATGCAAACCACATCCTCAAAAGGAATCGGCAAAGTGATCTTCTCTTCTTCTCTCGGTACATTAATAGAATGGTACGATTTCTACATTTTTGGAATGCTGGCGAAAACCATCTCCGCAGAATTTTTTCCTGAAGGAAATGATACGGCTGCATTGCTGAGTACATTGGCCATTTTTGCTGCAGGTTTTATTGTGCGGCCATTTGGTGCATTGGTGTTTGGAAGGCTGGGTGATCTGATCGGAAGAAAATCTACTTTCCTATTGACACTGGTGCTGATGGGCAGGTCAACTTTTTTAATTGGACTGGTTCCCGGATATAAAAGCATTGGCATTGCTGCCCCATTATTGGTTTTATTATTAAGATTGATACAAGGACTTGCATTGGGTGGAGAATATGGCGGCGCTGCTACTTATGTTGCCGAACATGCGCCTGCCGGCAAACGTGGATATTATACAAGCTGGATACAAACCACTGCCACATTAGGCTTGTTTGTCGCACTCGGCGTTATCATGGCAGTAAAAAGCAACATGAGTGATGCTGATTTTAACGCTGAATGGGGCGGCTGGCGCTGGCCTTTCTGGATCTCGATTGTATTGGTTGGCCTTTCTGTTTATATAAGATTAAAGATGAAAGAATCTCCTTTGTTTGCTAAACTGAAGGAAGAAAATAAAACTTCTGCAAATCCATTAAAAGAAAGTTTTGGGCATAAAGCAAATTTTAAAATGGTGCTGCTGGCTTTGTTTGGGGCTGTGATGGGGCAAGGTGTTATATGGTACACCGGGCAGTTTTATGCTCAATCATTTTTGGAGAATACAGTGAAGATAGAGTTTATGCAGAACAGGGAAATTTTGTTGTGGGCCATTGCATTGGCCACACCATTCTTTGTTGTATTTGGATGGTTGAGTGATAAAGTGGGAAGAAAATGGATCATGCTGACAGGCATGTTGCTGGGAGTAATTTTATACAGGCCGATATTCAATATGCTGTTAAAGGATAGCAGTATTGAAAAATTGATTGATAATAGTCCAATTGGCCGGCAGGAAATACTCTCACAAAAATTTGAATTAAAGAATGGCAAGTATGATTCAATAAGTATTAAAGAACGCATCATCTTTTATCAAAACGACGCCAGCTTTAAGGAAACCAGGATAGACAGTTGTATTCGCCATTCAAGGATCAATCGTAACAAAACAAAATCAACCTATACAGATAAACATTTGCCAACTGTGCTTAAATGGAAATTCATATTTCTAATTTGGTCAATGATAATTTTTGTAACCATGGTGTATGGCCCGGTTGCTGCATTCTTAGTTGAATTATTCCCGACAAAGATCCGCTACACCAGTATGAGCCTTCCATATCATATCGGCAATGGTGTATTTGGTGGATTGGTTCCATTTATTGCCACATTGCTTTCTACAACTTTTACTGACGACCCGTTGGTTGGATTATGGTACCCGATTGGAGTTGCCGCTTTGTGTTTTGTAATTGGGGTTTTGTATCTGAATAATAAGGTGGATAAAAATGTAAACGACTAACCAAAGATGACAGCTTTTAAAAAGCTGTCATCTTTCTCAAACTATATTTATGAACCAGTTGAAAAAAATAATGGGTGTTGTATGGATGCTGATAGCACCAGTTGTGATATACATTTTAGTCTCGGGTGCCATTTCCAATATTGGTGATGGCACAAAAGATATTAATAAGCCGGTGCCCTGGATAATCATCATAACCATTTTTACTCCTATCGCTGCAGGATTATTCATCTTTGGTTATTATGCTTTTAAAGGAGAGTACAATAAATTGCCGGAATCTTCTAAAGAGATATAAAGAAAAATGCGCCCAATATTTCAGGCGCATTTTTTATAATACGATTCAGGCCGCTGCAGCACCCCCACCCTTAGCTTATCGTCCAGGTTTCATTTCCTTTCAGCAATTTATCCAGGTCGCCTTTTCCTTTTTTAGCAATGACGTCTTCGATCTGCAGTTTCATTCCATCTTCGTAACAAGGCCTGTCGGTTTCATAAAAAACACCAAATGGCCTTGGTAAATGCCCCTGTACCCTTGGGTCATCAAACATCCTTACCAATATTTGTGCTTTATAAAAATCTTTATCATCATGCACCCATAGATCTTCCAGTGTTGCATCTTTTCCAATTTCCACTATCACAGGATGAAATCCATCTAACTTAATTCCTTTGTTTGCAGCAGCGCCAAATACCAATGGCTTGCCCTGTTCCAGGAATAACACTTCTTCTGCCTTGGTTGATTTTTCCGTAAAGGTTTCAAAAGCGCCATCGTTAAAGATGTTGCAGTTTTGGTATATCTCTAAGAAAGAAGTGCCCTTGTGTGCCTGCGCCCTCAGCAGCATTGCCTGCAAATGCTTTGGGTCTCTATCCATTGTTCTTGCAATAAAACTTGCATCGGCACCCATGGCAAGCGCCAATGGATTAAACGGATGGTCAATACTTCCGAAAGGAGTTGACTTAGTTACTTTATTTTCTTCTGATGTGGGTGAATACTGCCCTTTAGTTAAACCATAGATCTGGTTGTTAAATACCAGCAGGTTCACATCAAAATTTCTTCTTAATAAATGAATGGTATGGTTACCGCCGATACTCATACTGTCGCCATCACCACTTACGATCCATACACTTAACTCAGGCCTTGCAGCTTTTAATCCGCTTGCTACGGCAGTTGCCCGTCCATGAATACTGTGCATCCCGTATGTATTCATATAATACGGAAAGCGGCTGCTGCACCCGATACCGGAAACAATCACAATATTTTCTCTTGGAATTCCAAGCGTTGGCATCACTTTCTGCACCTGTGCCAAAATGGAATAATCGCCGCAACCGGGGCACCAGCGTACTTCCTGGTCGGTTACAAAATCTTTTGCTGTTAGTGGCTGGGCCGGACTAGCTGTTATTGTATCACTCATATAGCTTCGTTATTAAAAAAGTAAAGTTACAGATTGAAGGTGAAAAAAACACCACAGGTGTAAGGGACCGCCTGTTAAAAATCATGCAATCGTTGTCATGGATTGATCAATTCCTCCCAGTATTCGGCGGCCCGTCTTGTATGTGGAATAACAATGGTCCCGCCCACAATATTGGCCACAGCAAATACTTCATACAGCTGTTCCGTGGTTATACCCAGTTCGTGGGCTTTGCCCAGGTGATATTTAATACAATCATCGCAACGCAGCACCATGCTGGCAACCAGCCCCAGCAACTCTTTTGTTTTGGTATCTAATGCTCCTTCTGCGTACGTATTGGTATCTAAATTCCAGAGGCGTTTGATAACGAGGTTGTCTTTGTTTAAGATCACTTCGTTCATTTTGGTTCGGTAGTCGTTGAATTCTTTTACCAGGTTGGTCATACTTATTTTGATTTCTTTATAATGTCTTTTACTATTGAAGAAGTAAGATTTCGTTTTGAATGAAAAACTGTGAGAATGTGAATGGTATGTGTGTTTACTATTCTGTAGATGATTCTATAATTTCCTTCAATCAATTCTCTTACAGATTTAATTCCGGCTTCAGGCACAACCCTGCCAATATTTTGATTTGAATGAAGTTGTTTTACCCGTTCTAATATGCGTATGATTTGAAGACCTGCATAATACTGTGAATCATGAGAAATATATTCAGCAATTTCCTCCAGGTCTTTTGAAGCTTGTAAAGTGTATTTTACCGTAGCCATTTAGAAAGCCTTTTCTTTACCTGTTCTTCTGAAATTACTTTACCCTCTTCTGATTGCTTAAGACCAGTTTGAATTTTGTGAAGTAAAACAATTTTCTCTATGGCCTCTTCTGCTTCAAATTGTTCAGGCAAATCCTTAATCGTTTTCAGTACTTCTTTTTTTGTGAGCATTATTTCATTTTTACATGATAAATATACAGATAAAAACAGAAGGAATTCTATTTACAATTTTCTAAAAAATCTTTTACTCCCATCACAATCTTATCCACCATCTGCTGCTGAAATTCGGGGTCTAATATTTTTGTTTCTTCTTCCAGGTTACTGATGAATAATGTTTCTATTAAGGCATTGGGATATTCAATGGGGCTGTTCAGCATAAAATTGAAACTGCCGGTATTGCCATATTCTTTTAATCCAAGTTCCAAGCATACGTTTGTAAATATGCAAGACTTAATGGTTTAAAACCAATATAGCGGTAATAAGTGCTTGTGCCGCCTGCACGGAAAGGATCTTCGGATGAATTGAGATGAACACTTAGCAACAGATCAGGTACACTGTCCCTGTAAAAAAGAATGCGTTCTTTATTATCAAAAAACATTTCCCTGTTTCTTGTCATGATTACTTTAGCGCCTTCTTTTTGCAATGCCTTTTGCAATTTTAAGACTCAATGCAAGCGTAACTTCTTTTTCGTAAGTGCCTGTTGCTCCAACGGCGCCATTGTTGGTACCGCCATGCCCTGCATCAACTAGCAATGGTTAAATTTTTTAATGATAAGATCTTCAGGCTGCTGTTTTATTTTAATGATCAAACTATTGCCACTGTAATAAATTGTGTGCCCCCAATGTTGCTGGTGTTTTAATTCAATTGTTATCCTGAAAATTTCATCGGCCACCTGCTCATAATCTATTGACTTAATTTCTTTGACAGTTTGCATTTGTGTTATCCAGTTGGTATTATTGGTGGCTCCAAAAACATCCACCACAATTTTTGATGGATCAATCAATTGAAAAGACTGGTAAGGAAGTCTTGCAAACAAATCTCAGCTTTACATAATCATATTTGCTATCGCCGTAAGTTGTCATTTTATCCGTTAATGATTCCGGTGTAAAACTTCCTTTTGGCAGCACTGTTACCAAGTTCTTCTGGTATATAAGCCGTTCTTGATTTTGCCAACTGCACTTTATAATGTGTACCCACTTTACCAATAATTTTCAAAACAATATTGCTGTCAATGTAACCAACTTTTGCACCGCCCAACCTGTCATCACCAAGACCATATTCCAAATGCGCCAGCCTGCCTTTTGTAATAGCAATATCGGGTGTGTATTGAGACATTACAGAGAAAAGGTTCTTTGTTTCTTTTGTAACACTTTTACCTGATGAGTCTGTGATGGTAACAGGAATTTTCATCACAAAAAAACTATCAGCTTGGCTTCACAATATATTCTCCCTGGTAAATACCGGGCATGCTTTTAGTTGAAGCTAAGTGGCATTTCATACAACACGGTTCTATCAATTGTTTCCACCATACAATTGGGCAACGCTTTTACTTTAAATTTTATCTTGTCGCCGGGTTTAACCACCAAATCACCTTCGGGAAAAGTTTGTATGCTTTCAATACCAAATGTCTTTACCGGTTCTGCAGGTTTGGGAATTGTATAAGTGTAGTTAATCGTTTTGGTCGAACTTTTATTGGCACCTTGCCTTAATAACAAAACTGCTGTCGCCTGGTTTTAAATTCAGTTCCATTGCAAAAGCCCCTGTGGGATACACTTTTACCGGTTTTATCATTGATAGTTACTGTACATGTTTTACAAGTGGTTCCTGTAATAAACTGGCGTGAAGTTCCAACATTATTATCTGCTTTGAAAGGATTAATCAAGCTTAATAAAAGGATTATCGGTTTGAGAAAATGCAGTACCGCCGAGAAATAAAAAAACAATGTAAAACAATCTTTTGCATTTGTAAAAGTAAAAACAAAAAGCCATCCCGTCAGTGTGACGGGATGGCTTTATAGTTTTCATAAATTAATATTTTAAAAATTGTACTTCCCTTCAGCAATCAATTTATCTGCAATTCTTCTTCTTGCATCTTTGCTATTGAATGGTGCTGTTTTTGTAAAACGTTTCAATCCCAGCAACATCATTCGCTGTTCATCCCCTTCTGCAAATGCATTGATGGCTTCCTTTCCGGCTTTGTTTACTTTATCAACTGCATCATTTAAATAACAACGCATCATATCAATGTACAGCCTGGCTGCTGCTTCCCCTTTTTTATCCACCATTTTCATCACTCTCAATAAAGTGCTTTCAGCATCAAATGTTTCAATCGCCATATCAGCAATATTCATCAGTATCTCCTGTTCATCACTCAGTTTCATCATCAGTTTTTGCACTGCAGCACCAGCCACCATCAATATTGCTTTTTTCATATTCAATATTGCTTTTCTTTCTGCTGCAAAAGCACTTTCATCATCATTGCCAAATTCAGGAATGCTCATCAGTTCTTTTGATACTGCCATTGCAGGCCCCATCAGGTCCAGCTTTCCTTTCATGGCTCTTTTCAAGATCATATCAACAGTAAGCAAACGGTTTATTTCATTGGTGCCTTCATAAATGCGGTTGATACGGCTGTCCCTGTAAGCACGGCTGATCATATATTCATCACTAAAACCATTGCCGCCAAATACCTGCACGCCTTCATCCACCACATAATCCAACACTTCACTGCCATATACTTTCAGCATGGCACATTCCACGGCATATTCTTCTGCTGCACCCAAGCAATGCTTCATTAAAAGGTTTGCCTGCATTCACCATTTCCACTTCTTTATCATCTATCCATTTGCTGGTTCGGTACAAAGCACTTTCGCTGTGCAAATATCCTGATGGCACTTTCTGCCAGTTTATGTTTGATAGCACCAAAATTTGCAATGGCTGTTTTAAACTGCTCCCTTGTTTTTGCATATTCAATCGTTCCATGTCAATGCCATTTTAGCACCACCCACTGCAGCAGCACATAATTTTAAACGGCCAATATTTAAAATATTAAAAGCAATGATGTGGCCCTTTCCAATCTCACCCAATAAATTTTCAACCGGCACTTTACAATCCTGGAAATACAACTGAACAGTGGAAGAACCTTTGATTCCCATCTTGTGTTCTTCCGGCCCTTGTGTAAAACCTTCAAAGCCACGTTCAACTAATAAACGCAGAAAATTTATCGCCATCAATTTTTGCAAACACGGTATATACATCTGCAAAACCACCGTTGGTTATCCAGCATTTTTGTCCGTTCAAAATATAATGTTTGCCATCAGCAGAAAGCACTGCAGATGTTTTTGCACCCAATGCATCACTGCCACTGTTGGGTTCCGTTAATCCATAAGCACCTTTCCATTCACCGGTGGCCAGTTTGGGAATATATTTTTTCTTTTGCTCTTCTGTACCAAAATATAAAATGGGCAATGTGCCAATACCGGTATGTGCCGCAACCGCCACACTAAAAGAATAACCGCCACCAAGTCCTTCATTCACCAATGTAGAAGTAATAAAATCTTTTCCCAATCCACCATACTCTTCGGGTATAGAAGTGCCCAGCAACCCCTGTTCACCGGCTTTGTCCATCAGTGAAGGCATCAGTCCCGGCTCCATTTTATCAATCCTGTCAATAATAGGATTTACTTCCGTTGCCAAAAACTGCAGGCACATTTCTTTTACCATCTGTTGCTCTTCATTAAAATCTTCCGGTGTAAAAGTTTCAAATGCATTGCTTTCTTTAATTAACCATTCACCGCCTTTTAAGAGATGTTGTGGTGGGAGTTGATGTATTCATATGAAATCGTTTTTATTTTTTAAAGTATAATGTTGTTTCTGGTTTCTCGTTGTTCGTTAATTTGTTTCTCGTTCACTCACGACTGTAAGTCTCTTCGTAATTTCTTGAAACACTTACATCGAAAGGCACCCAACGAGAAACGTTAAACGAGTAACCAGCAACGAGAAACGTTGTAGTTATTTCAAATTATCATACACCTTCTGCAACACTTCCTTCGCTATTTCCACCTGCCCGTTGGTTACACCATCCAATGCTTCATTCAACGTTTGGTTGGCAAGTTCCATTGTTTGTTCCTGCAATTGTTCTGCTTCCTTTGGTAAGATAAATCAGGTTGATCCTGCGGTCATCCTTACTTGGAACCCTTTTTACCAGTTTCAATTTTTCCAAGTTATCCACCAGCCTTGTAATACTTGGTTTATCCCTGAAAGTAGCATCGCACAGTTGTTGCTGGCTCAGGCCATCTTCTTTCCATAAATGATAGAGTACACTCCATTGTTCAATGGTTATATCAAGATTGGCCTGTTTAAAATTCTTCTGCAATCGCCTTGCAATAGCCGTACTTGCTTTACCTGTATAAAGCTGTACAATTCTCCTTTCTTAAATTGGTTGTTTGGCATATAGTTGTTTATGCAACTAAACAAAGATAATGATTCGATTTGAATTTTTAAAATTTATTTTTGTGTTACCGGCCTAAGTACAAAACCGCAACATCGTTGTGTCACTCACTTGTACCGCATACCATTATGCAGCTTATCTTACTTAGTGTTTCTTTATTGTTATTTATTTGTTATGCTGCTCTTATTCTCTATTATGCAATAAGCTGGAGAAGTATACCAACATTACGAGAACGGGGAACAAACAACGAGAAACCAGAACCGGTATTTGACTATCATTATCCCTGCCCGTAACGAAGCAGGAAATATTCAACACTGTCTTGATTCCATCTGTAATCAATCTTATCCCAAACGATTTATTTGAAGTAATTGTGGTGGATGATCATTCAACAGACAACACTGCAGCCATTGTAAAAAAATACGCTGCACAAAATGTAAAACTCATTTCCTTAAAAGATGATATTGATGGCAGGCATTTAAATTCCTATAAAAAGAAAGCGATTGAAATTGCCATTGCACAATCAACCGGTGAATTAATTGTTACCACCGATGCTGATTGTTATGTAGCAAGCAAACTGGCTGCAAACCATTGCTGCATTTTACCAGCAAACCAATGCGGCTTTTATTGCCATGCCGGTTGCTATTAATTGCAGCAACAGGTTTATAGAAATATTCCAGGCGCTTGATTTTATGACGTTGCAGGGAATTACCGGCGCTTCTGTTCACAAAAAAATACACAGCATGTGCAATGGCGCCAACCTTGCTTACACAAAAAAAGTATTTGAAGAAGTAGACGGTTTTAAAGGCATTGACAATATTGCCAGTGGCGATGATATGCTGCTGATGCATAAAATTTATAAACAACATCCGGAGAAAGTATTCTTTCTTAAATCAAAAGAAGTAATTGTGCAAACCGCACCATGAAAACACTGACGAGATTTTTTTAATCAACGCATCCGCTGGGCCAGCAAGGCAGATAAGTATGATGATAAAAGAATTTTTGCGGTGCTGATGCTGGTGTATTTATTCAATGTGCTTTTACTGGTGCTTCCGGTTGTATGTGCAATAAAAAATATTCAATGTTCAATGTTCAATATTCAATTCTCATTGTTTAGTTTTTGGTTGGCGCTGCTTATCGGTAAAACAATCATTGAATTAATTTTTCTATTTCCCGTTGCCAAGTTTTTTAATAAACAAAGCCTGCTCTGGCTTTTTCCTGTTGCACAACCATTTCATATTCTCTACACCGTTATTGCAGGCTGGCTTGGTAAATTTGGAACTTATAAATGGAAGGAAAGAAAAGTACAGTAAGCAATTATTATTTCTTTAACACTACCATTGCAGCAATTAATAACCAAAAACAATCTTTACAAGCAAACAAAAAAACATTTATGAAAAAAACATTTGCCCTTTTCTTTCTATCGCTTGTAATTTCATTTTCACTTTCTGCACAAATTAAAAAAGGCGCTACTCTTTTGGGTATAGATTTCGCTTTTAATGGCTCCAGCAATAAACAAGAGTATTCAGGCAATGAAACAAAAAATTCGTCAAATAACTTTAGCACCTCTTTGTTGCTTGGTAAGGCAGTAAAAGAAAATTTGTTTGTTGGCGGTGGCCTTTCGTTCTCAACAAGCACAGCCAAATCTGGTACTCCCGAAGTAAAATCAACCAACAAAACTTATGGTGCTTCGGTTTGGGGAAGAAAATATTTTCCTGTATTTGGCCCAATGTATGCTTTTGTAAATGCCAGCCTGTATGGAAATTTTGGTAACACTGAAAACTCTAATAATACTGCTGCCAAAACAAAAAACATTGGTGTAGGCATAGTTGTTTATCCAGGCATCAGCCTGCAGCTTAAAAAGAGTTTTTATCTTGACGCATCACTTAACAATCTTGCCAATATCAGTTATGGTCAGAACAAAACCGAACAACCAGATGGCCTTGGCGGTACAATAAAACAGACCAACAGCAATTTTGGCGTAAGTACTTCTCTTGGCAACAGCAGCAATCCTTTGCAATTAGGTATCAGGTGGATCATACCTGGAAAAGGATAAAACTTTATTGTATAAAATGATCATGGCAACAGTTAAATACTGTTGCCCTTTTTATTTATCAGCAGTTACCGCTTCAAATGTCTTTATCCTTTTGTTCATTACATAAAACCAAATGGGCGGCATTAAAGAAAGCAACATACTGCCGGGGTAGCCAGTAGGTAATTGCGGGGCATTATCATGATGCTTTAATATCTGGTACTTACGGCTGGCAAGATAATGATGGTCGCTGTGGCGGCTGAGTTCAAATAACATTAAACGTCCAAGCAAATGGTCGCTGTTCCAGCTATGATGTGGCATTGCCCGTTCATATTTCCCTTCTTCGGTTGCTTTTCGCTGCAAGCCGTAATGTTCAATATAGTTTACAGTTTCAAGTAGTAATATGCCCATCAACGCTGCCAATAAAAAATAAACCATCACTGTAAAACCAAAACTCACCAGTATTAAAACCACAAAAGCAAATTGTATCACATGCGCCTGCAGCATTTCGTTTTGCAAAAAACTTTCTCCTTTTTTCTTCATTTCAGCAGTAGCAATTTTCCAGGCAGACAGGTAAGAGAAAATAATAGTGCGGAAATAAAAAATATAAACAGGCTCATTATACCTGGCGCTGCTGGGGTCATGCGGCGTGGCTACATTTTTATGATGCCCTTTGTTATGCTCAATAAAAAAGTGCATGTATAAAGAAGTAAGCAGCGATGCTTTGGCAAGCATTTGTTCAAATACATTTACACGATGCCCTAACTCATGTGCCACATTAATTCCGAATGTGCCGCAGAGCAAACCCATGGTGCAAATTCTTCCGGCAATACTTACTGCTGATAAATTTGTTTGAGAAAAACTATTTAGAAAAATAAACAAAGCAACAAACTGTAATACTACAAAAACATACAGCATATAATCATACAGCTTATCTTTCTTTGCCATTTCTTCTTCTGCTGCACTCATGTTTTTCTCATTGGGTTGTATCATTAATTCAACCAACGGTATCAGTACCCATGCGTATAGCATAGTGAGCCAGGTGTATATGCCCTCATTTGTAAAAGCAATATAAGCCAGTATGTAAATGGTGATGGGGGAAAGATATTTGAATGCCCGGATACTCATACAGCAAAATTATTTCGTATTAAAGATACAGTAGCTTTTAAACAAAACAGCCACGGAATATTCCGTGGCTGTTATAAAAAACTTTTCGTTATTACTTATCTTTTTTAATCGCAATCTTATACAATACAAAAGCCATCAATGCAAAAAATAATACACCGAGTATTTGATAGCCTCCATGCCCTATTGCATCACTAAAACCTTCCTCTATATTTAATTTTTCAGCAAGGCCGCAGGCCCGTCAAACCCGGCCATAATAGCGAATATAACGCCAGCCACCGCACCACCAGCCACCAAACCAGTTGCAAATAAATTACCCTTGCCCAGTTCTTCTTCCTCTGCACTCAGTTTAATATTTTTCTTTTTCTGGTACCTGTCAGCCAATCCTCTTACAGCACCACCAATAAAAATGGGTAACGTAGTGCTTAAAGGAAGATAAGCACCTACTGCAAAACTTAAAGCTTTGATTCCACAAAGTTCCATCACAATGGCAACAAATACACCAGCCAGCACAAACTGCCAGTCGAGGTTAAATGATAAAATACCTTTTGCTAAAGTTGCCATCAGCGTACCCTGTGGCGCAGGAAAATATTCGCTGCCGATTGCATGGCCTGTTACACCCTTTGCAATCATAGCAGATGTTGGTGTATCTAAAAATTTCACCGTTAATCCAATTACAATGGATGAAACGATCGCTCCGATAAATAATGCTATCTGTTGGTTACGGGGCGTGGCGCCAACAATATAACCGCTTTTTAAATCCTGCGAAGTGGCACCGGCATTAGCAGCAGCAATACAGATCATTCCTCCCACAACAAGCGCCATCGGTTCGTACGCCTTACCAGTCCAGCCAACTGCAATAAATATTAAACAGGTACCCATCAGTGTGGCAATCGTCATACCACTGATAGGATTGTTAGAAGACCCGATCAAACCAACAATACGGGAAGAAACGGTAACAAAAAAAGCTCCAAAAATTACAACTAATAATCCAATCAATAATTTTTGACCAATGCCGTCACCCGGAAGTTGTGGCAGAAATGCCATCAATAAAATCAAACCGATACTTCCAAATAAAACAACTTTTATATTCAAATCCTTTTCAGTACGCAACACTTCCTTTTTTGTGCCGTCATCATTTTTAGCAATACCTCCCACACTTCCTTTAAAAGATGAAATGATGGTGGGTATTGTTTTTATCAATGTAATAAAACCACCTGCGGCAACAGCACCGGCACCTATCTGCCTTACATAGGCATAATAAACAGCAGCAGAAAAATCATTAAAAGTATGTGCAGCAGGATCCCAGCCACCTTTACCACCTGCAGTCAGCATGTCTTTTAAATAACCGAGTTTTATCAGTTGTGTAGCTATAATATCCGGTGGCACCAGCTTAGTCAAAAGCGGTATCATCACCATCCATGCAAATACGCCACCTGCTACGAGTACCCCGGCAATTTTTGGCCCGATTATATATCCAACACCCAGATATTCCGGTGTTATCTCTCCGCTTATTTTAGCGCTTTGCATATAATCACTTGTCTTTTTAGTGATATATGCAGGCACTTCTGCAATTACATGAAAAACTTTTTGCAATATGGCATACGCAAACGCAAAGCCCAATCCGTAAAAAGCTGTCTTTGCAAAATCACCACCCTTTTCACCAGCTTTTAAAACGTCTCCACAAGCTGTGCCTTCCGGATAAGGCAGCGTTTCATGTTCATCTACAATTAATGATTTACGAAGCGGTATCATCATCAACGTACCAAGTATACCGCCAAAAATGGCCAATGGCAGTATGGTGGCATAAGTAAAAAATTGTTCGCCACCTCCATCACTTAAAAACAAAAAACCCGGAAGGGTAAATACCACGCCTGCTGCAATACTTTCGCCTGCACTACCCGTAGTTTGAATGATATTGTTTTCAAGAATGGTGGTTTTTAAAAAACGTCTCCCCAATGTAATAGCTATAACTGCAATGGGTATAGAGGCAGAAACTGTAAGGCCTGCTTTTAAAGCCAGATAAACTGTAGCGGCACCAAAGATGACACCAAAGATACAACCCATTAAAATTGACTTTAGCGTAAGCTCTGCTACGTTTGCATGAGGAGGTACAAAAGGCTGGAAGGATTTTTTCTCAGACATAAGCAAGTTTTGGTTTTAAAAAAAAGTAAGATAAATAAAAAAGGCGATACCAATGTACCGCCTTTAACAATGAAAATTATTTTGATTATGCAGAACCCGTTTTGTCTCTTACGATCTTATCCAGCGATTTTACCCTGCTGAAAATTAATAAGCCACCAAGAATAGCTGCAACTGCAATAATGCCAAAGAAAATTCTTTTATCCGGCATCTGATCCCAGAAGCTGGCCATTACCCCAGCTATTTTTCCACCAATAGAAGTGGAAATGAACCACCCTCCCATCATTAAAGCAGTTAACCTGGGTGGTGCCAATTTTGATACAAATGATAACCCGATAGGGCTTAAGCAAATTTCACTTACTGTAAATACGCCATAAGTAAAGAATAGCCAAAACGAACTTGTTTTGTATTGATAGATACTCGGTACAGACATTACTGCAAATACCATTACCAGGGCGCTTAGCCCGGCAATGACCAATGCCCATGCAAACTTGCTGGCGGTGCTTACCGGCTTTCCCCGCCTTGACCTCCAGGCAAAGAACAAAATGATCAATGGCGTAAAGGCAACTATAAAGAAAGGATTAATTGATTGAAAGAGTTCTGTATTACCCACTTTAGCAACCCCGTCAGGCGGCCATTTATCTTTTGGCATGTTGGCAAAATATGGGTCAGGTGCCATTGCTTTAATGGCATGGCCTGAATCATCTGTTACCACTCTCATATAACTATCCAGGCTATCTGTCTCTTGTGGTTTGGTTTCAAGTTTTTGTAATGCATACACAGCGTCGGACGGACCTTCCATAAATTGTGGTATAGAGCGATCAGTATGCGACTCTGCCCAAATAGTTAAACCTGTAGAGTTTTGATTATAGATAGTCCAAAAAATAATCGACACGGCAAATACAAATAATAAGGCACCAATACCTTTCTTAGCCTCGCCTTTTTCTTTTCGCCAGATATTAACATAGAAAACGATTACAGGTACACAGGCGAACATGAAGGCATCTGCAGAATCGCTGCCAAAAATATTGCCCGGCAGCATCCAGCCAATCACTGCAAACACTATCATAGGAACAAAAACAGAACCCAGGATTTTTGATGTTGGCATATCTTCTGGTTGCATTGGTTTTTTTACATCATACTCTTTTATGTGTTTTAAGTTAAAAGCCAGCGCAATTAAACCAAGTATCAAACCAATACCTGCTGCAGAAAATGCAGCCTGCCATCCAATCCTGTTACGAAGAATAGCGGCTATAAAATTGCAGAAGAAAGCGCCGATATTAATGCCCATATAAAAGATATTATATGCATTGTCTTTTAATGGTTTCAGATCTTCCCTGTTGTACATATTCCCCAGTAAAGTAGAAATATTGGGTTTGAAAAACCCATTACCAACAATAATTAAACCCATCGCTATGTAAGCAGTATAATCTCCCGGCATAGCAATCAGAAGGTAACCGGCAGCCATTAATATACCGCCAATAAAAATGGATTTAATATATCCCAAATAACGATCAGCAAGTAAACCACCAATAAAGGGAGTTAAATATACCAGCGCAATGAAAGTACCTACCACATCAGATCCCATAGCTTTGGGTAAGCCCTTACCGTTGCTGTTTGTAAGAAACAAAAACAAAATCCCCACCATCAGGTAATACCCAAAACGTTCCCACATTTCAGTAAAGAAAAGTACATAGAGGCCTTTGGGGTGTTTGCCGGTTTTAATAGGTTCACTCATACAATGATTTTAAATAATTGTGGTTGATAAATATTTTAATTGCCCAAAGTAGTAAATTTCTTTTTATCAAAACAAAATGCCGGCACAATCTGCTGCAAAGGCCAGCGTTAAAAAAATAATATGGTTTACAGTCAGCTAAATTTTAAATTCGCAGTAAATCCAATCTTCTGATTAATTTACCAAACACTAGCTATGAACATTTTAATTGCAGGCAGCGGCGGCAGGGAACATGCACTGGCCTGGAAAATAAAACAAAGCCCTCTCTGCAAAAGCCTCTTTATTGCCCCGGGCAATGCAGGTACAGCTTCTGTTGGCACTAATGTGCCTGTCGAAATCACGGACTTTGAAGCATTATCCTCTTTTTGCCTCAAAAACAATATTGATATGCTGGTGGTAGGCCCTGAAGAACCATTGGTAAAAGGCATTTACAATTATTTCAAATCAGATCCTTCTCTTTCCCACATTCATGGTTATTGGCCCCAGTAAGGAAGCCGCAAGGCTTGAAGGCAGTAAAGCGTTTGCAAAAGAATTTATGAACCGCAACAACATTCCCACGGCGGGATACCGGGAATTTGATGAAACCAATTATGATGAAGGTACTGAATACATCAAAGCACATCCGCTGCCGGTGGTACTTAAAGCCGATGGATTGGCCGCAGGCAAAGGTGTTATTATCTGCAATAATCATATTGAAGCATTGGCAGAGTTTGAACTGATGGTGCAGCAGGCAAAATTTGGCGAAGCCGGTAAAAAAGTGGTGATAGAAGAATTTTTAACCGGTATTGAACTGAGTGTGTTTGCGCTAACAGATGGTGTAAATTATGTATTGCTGCCCGAAGCAAAAGATTACAAACGGGTGGGCAAAGGTGATACAGGTGCCTAATACCGGCGGCATGGGTGCAGTGAGCCCCGTACCTTTTGCCGATGAAATTTTTATGCGGAAAGTGATTGAAACAATTGTGGAACCCACTATTGCCGGCATACAAAAAGAAAAACTGGATTATAAAGGCGTGGTGTTTATAGGCCTGATAAAAGTTAATGATGAACCATTTGTGATTGAATACAACTGCCGCTTTGGTGACCCTGAAACGGAAGTGGTGTTACCAAGAATAGATACTGACCTGGTGGAATTATTTACTGCTGTGTCGCAAGAGCGGCTGCAGGAAATTAAACTGCAGACAAACCCACAAACCGCAGTAACCGTAATGGCGGTAAGCGGCGGATATCCCGGCAACTACCAGGCAGGCAAAAGCATTACAGGGCTTGATGATGCAGTCATCGACGGTTCCATGATATTTCATGCCGGCACAAAACAAGAGGGAGAAGAAGTTATTACAACCGGCGGCCGTGTATTATGCGTTACTTCTTATGGCGACAATATACAGGATGCTGCCGGGCAAAGCCTGTATGTGATGGAAAACATTTTTTTCGATGGTATTTATTACAGGGATGATATTGGGTATGAATTTGCTCCCGGTCCACTTTCAACCGATAACTAACCATTAACAATATCCCAAAAAATAATTCAGTAAAACAAGATCAGTTTTGATGTCGCCAGCAAAGGATTTTATCCCGATTTGGGTTTTGCACAATTATTTGCCAAAATGTTGAAAAATAAAATAGGCTGCGTTGTTAATTCAGATTATTTCCTTCAACTTTGCCCACATTGTTCACAATACTATTTTTTCTCTAAATACACATGGGGCTTTTTAATTTTTTTACGCAGGAAATTGCGATGGATCTTGGCACTGCCAATACCCTTATCATCTTTAACGACGAAGTGGTGGTGAACGAGCCATCCATTGTGGCGCTTGACAGAAACAATCCCAAGAATATTTTGGCGGTGGGTAAAAAGGCATTGATGATGCATGAAAAAACCCACGAAAGCATCCGCACTGTACGCCCATTGAAAGATGGTGTAATTGCCGATTTTAATGCTGCCGAACTGATGATAAGGGAAATGATCAAAATGATCTATCCCAAAAAACCATTGTTTGCACCAAGCTGGCGTATGATGATCTGCATACCCAGCAGCATTACTGAAGTGGAAAAACGTGCTGTAAGGGATAGTGCAGAGCAGGCAGGCGCCAAAGAAGTGTACCTGATCCATGAACCTATGGCCGCAGCGTTGGGTATTGGTATTGATGTGGAAGAACCGGTTGGTAATATGATCATTGACATAGGTGGTGGAACCACAGGTATTACTGTAATTGCTTTGGCAGGTATTGTTTGCGACCAGAGTATCCGTATTGCCGGTGATGAATTTACTGCTGATATTATGGAAGCATTGCGCCGCTATCATAGTTTGCTCATTGGCGAACGTACTGCCGAGCAGATTAAAATACAGGTAGGTGCTGCCATGAAAGACCTGGATAATCCACCGGATGATATTCCTGTTAATGGCCGTGACCTTGTTACCGGTATTCCCAAGCAGGTGTTTGTAAGCTACCAGGAAGTAGCTGAAGCATTGGACAAAAGTATTTTCAAAATTGAAGAAGCTATTTTAAAAGCATTGGAAACAACACCTCCTGAACTGGCTGGTGATATTTACCGCCGTGGTTTATATCTAACAGGTGGTGGCTCTTTGCTCCGTGGGCTTGACAAGAGAATATCTGCCAAAATAAAACTGCCGGTACATGTAGCCGACGATCCGCTGAAGAGTGTGGTACGTGGTACAGGTATCGCTTTAAAAAATTACGACAGGTATCCTTTTGTAATGCGTTGATATTATAAACTTCTGATAATGAGGTTCTACATCCTAAAATGCAGTTGGTTTTAGAATGTAGAATTTTTTACATTAAATAATTACTTCTTCAAGGTGCGTAATGTTTTCTTATTCATCCGCCGCTTTTCTAATTTCCTGTTATTTATTTTACTACAGGTGCTGTGTATCTATCTTATCATCCACTACAATAAATACCACAATGCTGTGGCTCTGCTGCCATGAATGAAGTTACCGGCAGGGTAAATAAACAATACAGTGAGATAAATGACTTTTTTCTTCTGAAGCAAAAAAACAAAGCGCTTCATGCAGAAAATGAACGGCTGCGGAATATGCTGAAGCAGGATTTTGAAACGCCTGATACCAGCAACACTGTGGTTACCGATTCAATCCCTTATGATACACTCGGCAACAAACGCAAATGGCTGTATCAAAATGCAAAGTGGTTTCCAATTCTGTTACGCTGCGCAAAATAACTTTATTGTGTTGGGCAGGGGTGCCGGCCAGCATGCTTGAAAAAGATGAAGGCGTGGTAGATACCAATAACGGCGTGGTAGGTATTGTAACTGAGGTAAGCGAAAACTTATGCGGTGGTAATGAGCCTGCTGCACAAAGACAGCAAGATAACCGCCATTCTTAAAAACGACCCTGCATCAGGTGGGCTGGTAATATGGGATGGAAAAGAACCCAATTACCTTTCATTAACCAATGTAAGAAAAAGTGCCAAAGCAAAGAAAGGCGATACAGTACTGGCAAGCCCCATTACCGCTAAATTTCCTTGCGGGAATGATACTGGGTACTATTGATGATATAAAACCTGATGTAAGTACCAACAACTTTATTATCAAATTAAAATCGGCAGCTAATTTTTATAACCTGCAATATGTATATGCAGTAAAAAATTACCAGAAAGAAGAAATAGAGAAGTTGCTTGATAAAGTAAAAAACAGCAGGCCACAATAAATTTTATTTGCACTAATGAGTACTTTAGTAAAAAACATAGTACGGTTTGTATTGCTGATACTGGTGCAGTATTATGTACTCGATAAAGTAACCTGCACCAGATGGTGACGCCGTACATTTATTTTCTTTTTATTATCTGGATGCCCTTTAACCTTAACAGGGCATGGCAAATGATACTGGCTTTTTTGCTTGGCTTTACCTTAGACAGTTTCAGGCACAATCCCGGTTTTCATGCTGCTGCCTGTGTATTGATTGCTTACCTGCGGCCATTCCTGATCAATATGCTTATACCACAGGAAGGCGCTGAAACCAACTATGATGAGCCATCTGCCCGTAGTATGGGTGGCCTGCTTCCCTATATGTTATATGCTGGTGTGCTTACATTGATACACCATGCATGGTTGTTTTTCCTGGAAGCATTGCAGTTCGGCAACTTCTGGTATTTTATTATTAAAACACTGCTGTCAACTGTTATAACCCTGTGCTTAATATTTGTTGCTGAGTTAATGTTTGCAAGGAAACAAAAATTCAGGACGAATACTGCATAATTTTGCTTAATGTTGAAATACAGCAGCCCCGTTCTCAAAAAATTATTTTATAACTAAAGATGGTTGCCATCCGCTGGTGGCGGATATAAAATATGTCTGTTTTTAACCAGAGCCGTAAAAATGTTATCATGCTTGTTTTTGCAGGCATCTTTATCATTATTGTGTTGCAATTGGCACACCTGCAGATATTTTCTTCCAAATACAAAATAATGGCAGATGACCAGGGAAGGTTCAGGAAAGTAATTTATCCTGACAGGGGAATTGTATTTGACAGGCACAGAAAGTCCATACTTCAAAACACCACCATTTATGACCTGATGGTGCAGCCCAATAAATTGAAGGGTGTTGATACTTTTGCCTTTGCAAAATTCTGGGATCGATACTGCCCAGTTCAATAAAAAAATTGTGGAGTGTATTATTAAGAACACCCGTAGCAGGCCTTCGGTATTTGATGGGTTATTGAGTGAACAAAAAATGGCCATGCTCAATGAATCCATGTACAAATTTGTGCCTGGTTTTTATTTACAGGAACGCCCCGTAAGAAGTTATCCTTATGATGCAGGCGGAAATATATTGGGTTATTTATCGGAAGTGGATACTAACTTTTTAAAAAAACATAAAGACGAAGGTTATCAAAATGGCGACTATGCCGGTAAAACCGGTATGGAACGTACTTATGAAAAAGTACTGATGGGCCAACGTGGTATTGAATACTGGAAAAGAGATAAGAACAGCCGCCTGATCGAAAGATTAGAGAATGGCAAATACGACACGGCCGCTATTGCAGGCCAGAATATGTACACCTCTTTAGATATTGAATTGCAGGAACTGGGTGAAAAACTGATGGAGAATAAATTGGGTTCCATCGTAGCCATCGACCCAAAAACCGGCGGCATACTCTGCATGGTGAGCAGCCCTACTTTTAAACCAAAATATCTTACCGGGCCAGAAAGAAAAAAACACATTACAGAGTTATTACTCAACCCTGCCCTGCCTTTGCTTAACAGGTCGGTAAGCGCTACGTATTCCCCAGGTTCTACCTTTAAAACACTACAGGCATTAATTGGGCTACACGAAGGCGTTATCACCACAGAAACACAGTTCAGCTGCAATGGTGCTTTTTATGGTTGCGGCAAGCCGATGCGTTGCCTTGATTATGGAACCTTTTCTTTACGCCATGCCATCACCTTATCAGACAATACTTATTTTGCTAACGTGATGCAAAGAGTAATCAATAATCCAAAATTTCCCAGTCTTGACAGCAGCCTCAGAGTCCTGGGACAGGTATATGTATGCCTTTGGGCTGGGTCGCCGCCTCGGCGTGGATGTACCTTCAGAAAAAAGGGGCAATATCCCAAAACCAGAAGATTATGATAAAGTGTTTGGAAAAGGCCACTGGAATTTTTGCAGTTTCCGTTCGGTAAGTATTGGCCAGGGAGAAGTGGATGTAACACCGATACAAGTGGCTAATGAAATGGCTTATATCGCAAACAAAGGATATTATATAACACCACATCTTGTTGACTCTATTGAAGGTGGTGATAAATTTCACATGCTCGACAGCTTTAAAGATAAAACACAGGGCGGTGGATATTCCAGATAGCATTTTTGAAGCAGTGCATGATGGCATGCAGGGAGTAACGGAAAGGGGTACCGGGCTTAATGCAAGGGTGAAAGACATTGTAGTATGTGGTAAAACAGGTACGGTTGAAAACTATTTCCGGGGCGTAAAACAGCCTAACCACGGCTTCTTTTGCGGCTTTGCCCCAAGGGATAACCCAAAAATTGCTATCATGTGTGTAGTGGAAAACAGTGGCCGTTTTGGAGGAACCTATGCCGCACCGATAGTTGGTTTTATGATTGAGAAATACCTGAAAGACTCTATTACAGATAAAGCAAGAAAAGAAAGGATTGAATATTACTCCAATCTTAACCTGATACCACCAAGGATATATGTTGAAATGCGAACGCAGGATAGTATGCGCCATTCAAAAGACTCTGCTTATCTGATTGCAAAAGGCTTTATCAAAATAATAAAAGATACGTTAGAGATAGATGAAGAAGATGAAAACGATGCACTAGACAAAATGAAAAAAGATAAGGAAGCTGCAAAAACACCTTCAAAAGACAGCAGCAACAAGAAGATCATTATAAAACCAGATGCTGTGCTGCCGGATGAAAAAAAGAGACTGGAGGAAAAGGATACGAGTAGCAACGGGCAATAGGCAAGTTGGCAAAAGGGCAAAACAACAATTAAACCATTCAGCAATTAAACATTTTATAGTTATGTATCAAAAAAAACCAGAGATAGGAAAAGGTATTGATGGCATGATGGTATGGCTGTATGCATCATACTGGTAATAGTGGGGCTGCTTTGCATCTTTTCTGTTGAGTACAAGAACGGTGATAATGTAATACAAACCTTTCTCGGCTTTAAAAGAGAATACAGCAAACAGTTTTACTTTTTTATTGCCAGTGGCATTTTAGCAACATTTATTTTATTGACCGATAGTAAACTTTTTACTGCCACTGCCAACCTTGCTTATGCAGCAGGCATACTGCTCATTATGGCCACCTTTGTTATTGGTAAAGAAGTGGGCGGCTCCAAAAGCTGGATACCGCTTGGCTTTATGAATATACAACCGGTGGAAGTTTGTAAAATTTTTACTTCGCTGGCATTGGCGAAATACCTTTCCATGCCCGACCTTGATTTTTCAAAAACAAAATCGCAGTTGATTGCAGCAGCCATTGCATTTTCGCCGGCCATTTTATCTGTACTGCAAAAAGAACCCGGCGCTGCCATTGTTTACTTTTCTTTTTCCATCGCTTTTTACCGGGAAGGCTTACCGGCTATTTATCTTGTACTTGTTTTTTCACTCACCATTCTTATTATTGCCAGCATAGTGGTGCCACCCAATGCATTATTTATTGCCCTTACCCTTATTGTTTTACTAATTGCCTACCTCTTCCGCCGCAAAATAAAAAGGGATAAAAGCATATTGATCGCAATAGCTGGCGTATGGCTGCTTTGTGTAGGTGTGCAACGGTTTTTAGTGCCGGCATTATTTGATAAAGTTTTAAAGCCCCACCAGGTGGTACGCATATTCACCACTTTTGGAATTGATGATTATAAGTTTAAAGATTCTGCAAGAACCATCGAAATACAAAAAGAATATTCAAAATTAGGTACGGTAAAAAAAGGTTCCAATGAAAAGGTGGAAGGATACAATGTAAAGCAATCAAAAATTGCCATTGGCTCCGGCGGTTTTATTGGTAAAGGTTTTTTACAGGGCACGCAAACAAGGGGCGAATTTGTACCGGCACAAAACACCGATTTTATTTTTTCGTCTGTAGGCGAAAGTTTTGGATGGATAGGCTGTGTGTTATTAATGATATTGTATTTTGGTATGATGTTCCGCCTGGTTTTTTTAGCAGAAAGGCAGCGAAGTACTTTCAGCAGGGTATATATCTATTGTGTGGCAAGTATTCTTTTCTTTCATGTGGCGCTCAATGTTTGTATGACGTTGGGTATTGCACCATCGCCGGGTATTACATTGCCGTTGCTGAGTTACGGTGGTTCTTCACTCGTTACATTCACTATTCTTTTATTTATTGCTATTAAATTAGATGCAGACCGGCAGATGGTTCTAAGATAATACCCCTATCACCTAAAGGGGAACGAAGACTATTATAGTAAATGCTTTTCAATACTTTTGCAACCAATTCTTTTTTAAACTATATACTTTATAAAAAAATAGAGTGTAAAAATTCCCCGTTAGCTAACGGGATAGGGGCATGAAAATAATTCCGTTAAGCGAAGGCTCATTTACAATAGACAAAACAAAACAGTTTGTTCCTTTTGATACCTCAAGAGATGACCTGCAGCAGCGGCCTGTTGGCAGTTTACTGGTGGAAGTACAGCCGTTTTGCGTCATTACAAAAAACGATATTCTGATTATTGATACCGGCCTTGGCTTTTGTAATCCTGATGGCACATTACAAATCCATCAAAATTTACTTGACAATGGTATTAACCCAATGGATGTAACAAAAGTGCTGATGAGCCATTTGCATAAAGACCATGCAGGCGGTGTGAGCAAGGAAGATAAAATACTGGGCCAAAAATTTTTCAGTTTTCCATCAGCCACTTACTATGTAAATAAAGATGAATTTGATTTTGCAATTACCACCGGCAAACCATCTTACACACCAAATGAATTCAGCATTTTAGGTGGCGCCGATAAAGTGATGTTTACAAAAGGCAATGGCATAATTGATAATTATATAAAGTATGAAGTAACCGGCGCTCACTGTCCATATCATCAAACTTTTATGATTGAAGAAGACGGTGAAAAATTATTTTTTGGCGCTGATGTGGCACCTCAACTCAATCAAATGAAAAGCAAATTCATTGCCAAGTATGACTTTGATGGCAAGCTTTGCATGGAGCTTCGCCAGCAATGGTGGCAGCAGGCGCATGAAGAACACTGGACATTTTTGTTCTATCATGATATTGCAACTCCTGTGCTGAAATGCTGATAAAATTATTTGCCTGTTATATCCAAATTGTATCCCTCATTTACGCTGATAGTTGCATTTTTATCAACCCGTAAAGCAAAGCAACTTACATTACTCTTCACTACAGGATAGTTTGGCACATCCGCCGGAATGATCACCACTGTTTCTGCATCGGGCACCACACTAATATTCCAGTTGGCCGGATTTTCCCAGGCATCATTTTCTGCACCAGTCCATACGGCAGTTGTTTTTACAACTATGGTTTTTTGTATGTTGGTTTCTATGGGTGCATTAAAATCAAAATAAATAGAAGCCGTATTGCTTATTATTTCCCCAACAACAAGATTAGTTTTAGGTTTTATGCGATAGGTAATATAGCCATGGCTGGCAGGTTCGTTATGCACACTGTCTGCCAGTAAAATATTATTGAACTTCCATTCAAGATATTTTCCGTCTTTTATTTTTAACTGGTAAGTATGGCTTGCGCCTGTCATTTCAAATGTTGACAAATCCAGTTTGTCATCAAGATCATCTCTCACTATCACCGTAAAAGCAGTATCGTTTCCTGTATTTTGAAACCGGATGGTATAATTGAGATAAATGGCATTTTGCACTTCAAGTAATGAGACAAAGCCGTTATGCTCCTCCTGCTTATCATTCGGATCGTAAGAACCGGTTACAAACTGTTTTACTGAATCAATATTATCAACTGTATTCACATCGTTTGAAATGTCTATCGAAACAAATGATATGAGCTGATCACTAATATTAACTGATGCAGGCACCATATTAATTATTATTTCGCCGCTATTGCCTGGTAAAAGATTATTTATGCTCCATGTTACTGTATCACCTGAAACAGTACTATACGATGGTATAGTTTGTCCAAGCACAAAACGGCTGTCTTTTAAAAACTGAACTGTTTTATTCTGCAATGTATCAGTTCCCTGGTTAGCATAATTTATTTTGTACACAACATCAAAGCCCGGTCTTGCCGGAGACAAAGAAGTAAGCGAAACACTATAATCTCTTGCATCGGCAATTTTATGTATGGCAAAATCAATGGTATCAGTACTGCCAGGAATAGTAAAAGTGCTTATAGCACTATCCGGGTAAACCGTATAATACAAACTGCCAGGCAACGATACAGAAGTTTTGTATGATCCTGTATCTGCGTTAATGCTGTACTGGCCATCAAATGGTTTTACCTGTGCATTCAAATGTGCAGATGTACAATTTACTTTTGCTTCATTAAAATCCGGTTCGCCTTCATCCCTGGTATTATTGTTGTTCAAGTCAAGGAACACATTGCCTTGTATGCGGTTAACAGTTGACAATTTTACAACCCAAACATCACTATAATAATTGAACCCATGTTTTCCTGATACATCACCACCATTAAAATTAGTATGCCCAACACATATATAATCGTTACCGGAAGGATAAACTTTTACAGAACGGAATTCCGTCCAGTTTATATCTGTTCGTGGTGCACCATACAGACTAAATAAACCACCTGTATAAAGGCAAGCCAATGATTTTGCTTCCCAATAAGTAGTATTAAAACCACCCGCTGCTATAAAAGAATTACCAGGAATTGTGGCGAGGCCATGCATAATGGCAGCACCCACATCCGGGCCACCATATCTTCCTCCATCTGGGCAATCGCTTACATACCATTGTTGGCTTAATATGCCAGCAGGATCGTTATTGCTGAAATATCCAACATTACTTGCCATATTAATCCCAGGCGAAAACCCACTTCCATCATAACAAAATTCATTATACTGCTGTTGACCATAAGCCATAAATATCTTATTCCCGGTATTTGTCATGCATGATACATATGATAATGGAGGCAACTGCCAGTGCAGGTTTGTTGTGTCGCCACTATTATTATCAATCATAAATCCTGAAGAACTAATTAACTGATGGAGGTTGTTCTCAACTATGTTGGTAATATAAGGGTAGCTGTAATCCATAGAAAGATCCCACAGTACATCGCCAGCGGGGTTAATTTTTATTACAAAGCGCTCTGCTGATATAACAATATTTCCATCTGATACTGCAAGGCCGTTAACAATCCTGTTCTCAAATGATGAATTGTAAGTTTTGCTCCATACTAAATTGCCTGAAGCTGATAATTTTACAACCCATATTTTTCTCCAGTAGGGAGACGGTAGTGCATCACCACCTGCTGAATTTGTATTTCCGATACAATAATAACTACCATCATTACCTGCTACAACAGAAGTAAAATCGTCATCGCCGCTGCCCCCAAATGAATGCTGCCATTGTATATTGGTATCAGCATCAAGTTTTATCACCCAACCGTCTGTAGAATCTGTTGAGCCATTATGGTTTGTAACATCTCCATCATTTGAACGGCTGTTGCCTGCAATCAGAATGCCGCCATCTGGGGTAATGATTACATCGTTGGCTTTATCATCGTAAATACCGCCAAAACATTTTTGCCATAAAATAGCCGGACGATTGGCCGGTCCAAGATTGTTAACCTGGCCCATGGCAAAAACACTACTCATAACAATAAAGAGAAAAAAGGGAATTTTAAGGTGCATGCGTGCAGTTTTAAGTTTGGTAAAATACGATGGTTAAAAATGTACTGAAAAAGACATTCCAGGATAGAGGAACATAAAAATAGACAAAAAAACATGAAAAAAGACGTACGGTAAAATAAATTACTTGCAACATTTATTACCTGCTGCCTGTTATTTTGTTACTACTTTTGCCACCTGTATGATAGCAATAGATAACAAACTTGTAAGCGACGAAATAATTGACGAACACTTTGTCTGCGATCTCAACAAATGCAAAGGCGGCTGCTGTGTGGATGGCGATGCCGGTGCACCATTGCACATTGATGAACTGGATAATCTCAATGAAGTGTATGAAGCAGTGCTTCCTTATTTAACAGAAGAAAGCAAAATGGAAATTGAGCGCCAGGGCAGGTATGTGTATGATAAAGAGTTTGGCTGGGTAACACCTACTATTGCCAGCAAGGTATGTGTGTATGGTATCAGGGATGAAAAAGGAATTGTAAAATGTGGTATTGAGCAGGCATATAATGATGGAAAAGTAAACTGGAAAAAACCTATCAGTTGCCACTTATATCCCATACGCACCAAACTTAGCCGCAATAAAGAAACTGAATATGTGAACTACGAACCGAGAGAGGACTTATGTAGTGGTGGCTGCAGCCTTGGAAAAAAATTAAAAGTGCCTGTATATGTTTTCTTAAAAGAATCACTCATAAGAAAATACGGAACAGAATTTTACGAGGCGTTAGAAGCCACCGCAAAACATATTAATCAAAACAATAAATAAAAACCCAAGCGTTTCTAAATGAAAAAATACTTTGTTTGCCTCTTGCCTCTTGCCTTTTGCCTTTTGCTTATTGCCTCCTGTACTGTAAACAAAGCAGATATAGATACCAGCCTTAAAAAATATTTTGACGATAACAAAGCTGATGGTTGCTTTACCATGTTTGACAATGCAACAGGCAAAGTAACGGTGTACAACATGGCATTAGATACCGTTCGTTTTTTACCAGCTTCCACTTTTAAAATTGTAAACAGCCTTATTGGCCTTGAAACAAATAAAATACTGGATGAGAAAATGGTAATAAAATGGGACAGCATAAAACGCTGGAACGAAGAATGGAATAAAGACCTTACCATGGAACAGGCATTTAAAGTAAGTTCAGTTGCTTACTACCAGGAAGTGGCAAGAAGAATTGGAAAAGACAAGATGCAAAAATGGCTCGACAGCCTCCACTATGGTACACAAAAAATTACTACCACGGTTGATTCATTCTGGCTTGATAACAGTTTGAAAATTTCTGCTGATGAACAATTGGGTTTGGTAAAGCGCTTGTACTTTGACCAGTTGCCTTTTCAAAAACGCAGCCAGCAAATTGTAAGGGATGTAATGATACAGGAAAACACCACTCAATATACTTTGGCATATAAAACCGGCTGGGGCTTTGATGAACAAGGTGGCAATATTGGCTGGATAACAGGCTGGATAGAAGAAAACAAACATCCTTACTTTTTTACACTGCTTGTAAAAAGCCCCGATAAAAATTTTGACATGAGAACGGTGAGGCTCAATATTCTGAAAGGTATTTTAAAACAGTATGGGTTTTTTGAAGGGAAGAGATAAAGAGAAAGAACGGTTTGCAATATTTGAAAGTGACACTATATGTTTCTCAAAATAAAATCTTTCGCAAAATTGAAACGGCATTACATCATTGGGTTATTATTATTGGTTGCTAATCTTATAACAACATTGTTTACATATAGATTAGCCAGTAATTCAACACCAGGGTGGCATGTGGTTATTTATCCTAGGTGGTTTGACTTAGTTAGTATTATCCTATTTTCTTCATTTCTTTCTTACCTCTGCTATTTGCTCTGCATTAAACTTATAGAAGCAAATAAAATGATTATCACAATTATATACTTCATAATCTTAACCATTTCACTTTTGTTGACCACTTCGGCAAATCCTTTACTAAAAATAAAATCAAGTGATTTTAACGATGCATTTCAAAAAATACAACTTTTTGATACAATGTATGACATTCGGCTTTATACACTTTGGATTTTGCATTTTCTTTTTTTAAGCTATTTAATCTTTTCGTTTATCTTGAAAAAGAATTCAAATATGGGGAAAGCGGCTACAGCTAACATGATCTAATAAAATATCCTCACCACAAATTTTTAACATCCCCTCATAACTTTTCCTCACCTTATCCGTCCTACCTTTTCCTATCTTTGAATAACAACTGAATCATGTCATTTCAACATCCGGAATATCTTATTGCTTTAGCCGCCATTCCTGTAATGGTGTTGCTGTATTTTTTTTATGTGAAGTGGAAAACACAAACCGTAAAAAAGATCGGTGACCCGGTGTTGGTACAACAACTGATCAATGATTACAGTCCCCGGAAATTTTTAGTAAAGTTTTGTTTGTTTGCTGCTGCATTTGGTTTTATTGTATTGGCATTGGCCAATCCACGCAAGCCATCAGGTGCCAGCAATATAAAACGCAATGGCATTGATGTAATGATCGCATTGGATGTAAGCAACAGTATGCTGGCGCAGGATATACAACCCAACAGGCTGGAAAGGGCAAAGCAATTAATATCAAAACTGATCGACAAAATGCCCAACGACAGGGTTGGCATTGTTGTATTTGCCGGCAGGGCTTATTTGCAAATGCCGCTTACGCCAGATCTTGTGGCAGCCAAATTATATTTATCTACTGCCAGCCCGGATGTGGTACCCACACAAGGCACTGTAATTGGCGATGCATTAAAAATGTGTTATGCTTCTTTTAATGCAAAAGAAAAAAAGTACAAATCAATTATACTGATAAGTGATGGTGAGGACCATGATGAAACGGCTGAAAAACTTTCCCGTTCGCTGGCAGAAGAAGGCGTGATGGTAAATACTGTTGGAATTGGTTCTGCAGAAGGCGCCACCATTGATGACCCGATAACAGGTGAACATAAAAAAGATGCAGAAGGAAAAACCGTTATTACAAAACTGAATGAAACAGGATTAAGAAATATTGCTGCCGCAACGGGCGGCGTGTATAAATTATTTACGAGTACTGATGATGTGGCTCATGCTATTGAAAGCCAGTTGAAGACAATGGGACAGCGTAGCATAACAGAAACTTCATTGGCGAATTATCAGAATTATTTTCCCTACCTGCTGGGCCTTGCTTTACTGTTATTGCTGATCGAGTTTTTTATGTCGGAGAAAAAACGTACCCGGAAAGAAAAGAATAATCAGCCTGCAATGTCCGTTTTGCTGCTTTTTATTTTACCAGTTCCTGCCATTTCATTTTCTCAAAACACTAACCAACTGATAAATGCAGCCAACGATCTGTACAAAGAAAAAAAATACAGTGAAGCCATCAGTGCTTATAAAAAAATAATAGAAAAAAAACCAGGCAACTCAACCGCTCAATACAATCTTGGCAATGCCCTGTATAAAAATAATAATGGTGCAGATGCCATAAAAGCATACGAACAGGCAATTGTATTCAGCAAAAACGATATAGAAAAAGGAGAAGCCTTTTATAACAAAGGCGTGATATTACAGAATGAAAAAAAATTGCCGGAATGTATTGAAGCATACAAAAAAGCATTGAAACTAAACCCTGCTGATGAAGATGCCCGGCTGAACCTGCAAAAGGCATTGCAACAACAAAAGAAGCAGGAACAACCTAAGGATGATAAACAAAAAAAGAAAGATAAAAAACAACAGCCACAGCCACCAAAGCCACAGCAAAACAAAATGACCAAAAAAGAAGCGGAAGAAAAATTAAAGGCATTGCTGCAGCAGGAAAAAAACCTGCAGGACAAGCTGAAGAAAGTTGATGCACAATCACTGAGTAAACCGGAAAAAGACTGGTAAACATTTACAAATGTTGGCTAACTTTACTGCCTGATGATTAAGGAAGCAGCAATACAACAATTGGCAAGAGAAATTGCCGAAGGCTATCAGCCCGAAAAAATCTATTTATTCGGTTCTTATGCTAACGGCAAGCCTACCTATGACAGCGATATTGACTTATTGATTATAAAAAAAACATCTGAACGAAAACATTTAAGGCATATAAAGGTTAGGGAAAGTATCAAAAGCTATCCCTTTGTTGGAATGGATATTATTGTTTATACGCCGGAAGAATTAAAAACCGTTCAAAATGATGTGGTGAACATTGCGAAAGAAGCAATAAATACCGGGAGGCTGCTTTATGAAAGATTATGAAAAGTGGTTTAAGAAAGCGGAAAACGATTTCCTGGCGATAAAAATTCTTCTAACAAACAAGAACGCCCCTGTTGATGTTTGCTGCTTTCATGCCCAACAGGCTGCTGAAAAATATATCAAAGCTTATCTGGTGGTAAAGTTTATCAATTTTCCAAAAACACATGATTTGGAATTATTGGTTATGCTGGCATCTAAAGTGAATCCTGCATTTTTAGAAATCCATAAAGTTGCCCTACTACTGTTAAATTATGGCGTTGCACCAAGGTATCCTGATGAATCTGATGAATTAACTATTGAAGATGCTATAGCCGCCAATAAAAATGCTATAATTATGAAAGATTTTATCCTGCAACATTTCTTCGAATAATAAACCAATGCAACTCTACAGCGAATCATTAACAGAATATAAACGCCTCAAAACAAGAGAAGTAAAGATCGGCAACCTGCTGCTGGGCAACGGGCATCCTATCCGTGTGCAGACGATGACCACCACCGACACAATGGATACAATGGCAACGGTGGAGCAAACCATCCGTTGTATTGAAGCCGGTGCCGAATTGGTACGCATTACTGCCCCATCAAAAAAAGAAGCCGAGAATTTACAGAACATAAAAGATGAGTTGCGAAAAAGAGGTTATGATACACCTTTAGTAGCCGATATTCATTTTACGCCAAACGCAGCAGAGATTGCGGCAAGAATTATTGAGAAAGTAAGGGTGAACCCCGGGAACTATGTTGATAAGAAAAAGTTTGAACAGATTGAATATACTGATGAAGAATATGCAGAAGAGATTGAAAGGATAAGGGAACGTTTTACACCACTTGTTTTAATTTGTAAAGAACATGGCACAGCCATGCGTATTGGCACCAATCATGGCAGCCTGAGCGACCGCATTATGAGCCGCTATGGCGATACAGCTAATGGCATGGTGGAAAGTGCAATGGAATTTTTGCGTATTGCAAGAAGTGAGGATTATCACAATATCATACTGAGTATGAAAAGCAGTAATCCACAGGTGATGGTGCAGGCGTATCGTTTGCTTATTAATCACATGATGGATGAGTTTGGAGAATGCTATCCTTTGCATTTAGGTGTAACAGAAGCAGGCGATGGTGAAGATGGAAGGATTAAATCTGCAATCGGTATTGGCACTTTGCTGGAAGATGGCATTGGTGATACAATAAGAGTAAGTTTAACTGAAGACCCTGAGTTTGAGATACCCGTTTGCAAAGATCTGGTAAAACGTTATACGGCCATCGAACAACCTGCCTACCGGACAGGCAGGCAACCAACGAACAACGTTCTTCAAATTGATAAACTACCTTATTCTCCATTTGAATATAAAAGAAGGGAAACATTTGAAGTGAGTAATATTGGAGGCAAACATGTGCCTGTTGTAATTGCTGATTTTAGCAAATATGAAAAGATAACCCCTGAAGATCTGCAGGCTATTGGATATACATACGATACAGCTACCGACAAATGGAATATTGGTGACGCTGCGGCTGATTATATTTTTTGCAGCGGACCGCTTCATTTTGATTTGCCCGGCACATTGAAAGTGTTATTGTTTCATGAACTATGGCAGGCAGCTACAGACAAAGAAAAGTACATTCCGCTTTTTGATGCCCCGCAATACCTTGATGAGAATGCCGAAAAATCATCAAGCCTCAATTTTATAATGATCGATTATGCATGGGATGAGTACAATGCAGCGCCAGGAAAAAAATTACTCGACCTTTTAAAAGAAGATACAACAGCAGTAATATGCTTCAGTTCACCCAATAAAAATGCCATGCAAAATGTGCGGAGCATGTTTATTGACCTGGAGAATAAAAATATCAGGAACCCGGCGATTGTTATTTGTGATAGTTCTGATAACACAACAGATGAAAGTTTAATTCATTACTCTGCAGAAACCGGCGCTTTGTTGCTTGATGGTTTTTGTGATGGTGTTTGTTTCGGCCATCATTATGGCAACAAAGAAATTTTACCTCAAACTAAATTGCTGAACTCAATTGCCTTTGGTATTCTACAGGCAACAAGAACAAGGATTTCAAAAACAGAATATATCAGTTGCCCGAGTTGTGGCAGAACATTGTTTGACTTACAGGAAACAACTGCAAGGATCCGTGCTGTTACCAATCATTTAAAAGGGGTGAAGATCGCTATCATGGGTTGTATTGTAAATGGCCCGGGTGAAATGGCGGATGCAGATTTTGGTTATGTTGGTAGCGGCGTTGGAAAAATTACTTTGTATAAAGGGAAAGAAGTGGTAAAAAGAAATGTGGACAGTGCGGTGGCAGTGGATGAGTTAATAAATTTATTAAAGGAAAATGAGGCGTGGGTGGATGTGTAAACTGCTATTCCAAATTATTCCAAATTTGTCAAAAATTTGGAATAAAAGCTAAAATTGAGTATTTTGGGTAAAATTTGGAATAGATGAAGAAGCCAGAAAAACCGGTTTATATAGCTGGAAGATATGAGTACAGAGCAATACTTGACGAGTTTATAAAAGCAGGTAAGTTTAAAGACTTTTTTTCTATTGAAGAAACAGAATACCCTTATTATGAAAAATGGAAGTACAAAAGTAAAGAGTGGGGTATAGCTGCTGAAAAAGTATGGAGTGCAGTTAAATCCAGCAGATATAAAAAAATCAACATTGCTTTCGCTTCAACTCCCGTAATCAACCTTAGTTTTTCAACCCCATCGATTGTGCAGGAATATTTACACAAGTTGGATTTAAATTTAGGCGGCACATTACAATCAGATTCACTTATCCCAGAACAGGAAAAGAACAGCTACTTGCTTAGCTCAATTATGGAAGAAGCTATTGCTTCCAGCCAGATTGAAGGAGCTGCTACAACTAGGAGGATAGCTAAGGAAATGCTGGAGAAAAATCAAGCACCGATAAATAAATCTCAGCAAATGATTCATAACAACTATATCACTATGAAGTGGATAGTTGAAAATAAAAATACAGAACTTACTAAAGATGTTTTACTCCACATTCACCAGCTTATCACTTATAAAACCCTGGATAACCCTGAATATGAAGGGCAACTAAGAGATAACAATGAAATTAATATTGTAGATGAGACCAATGAAATTTTTTATACGCCGCCATCACATGAACACTTAGAAGCACTGGTAAAGCAATTTTTAAAAGTCGCCAACGATAAAAATACAAATGAAGGATTTATACATCCAATACTAAAAGGTATTCTTCTTCATTTTCTAATTGGCTATATACATCCGTTTGTTGATGGTAATGGCAGAACAGCAAGGGCATTGTTCTATTGGTATCTTATAAAAAAAGGTTACTGGCTGATTGAATATATGTCGGTTTCAAGAATAATACTCAAAGCAAAAGCACAATATGCAAGGGCTTATCTGCATACAGAATATGATGACAATGATTTAACTTATTTCTTTATTTATAACCTCAAATGTATTTCAGATGCATTAGAAGAATTAAAAGGGTATATAGACAGGAAAGTAAAAGAAAAAACAACTACTATTCAATTATTAAAGAACCACAACTTTAATGAACGGCAGTTGTTTGTATTGCAGGATTTACTAAAAGACCCTAATCAATATTTTACGGCTAAACAAATTGAAACTAAGTTTGCAGTAAGTAATCAAACTGCCAGAACCGATTTGCTGAAGCTTGTGGATGAAAAATTATTAGTTCAAAGAAATATCGGCAGGTTGATGACATTTTTTGGAGTTGAAAGTTTAGATAAGATTTTGAAGAAAGGGCAAAGATGAATATAGAGATACAAGCAAAAGTGAGTGACACAACCTGCCTACCGGCAGGCAGGCGATGTTGCCATAATTACAAATGTTCGTAATAAAAAAATATGCAAACAGATTTTCTCGTCATCGGCAGCGGCATTGCAGGACTAACATATGCTTTAAAAGTAGCGCAGGACTGTCCCGGTAAAAAAATAACCATCTTCACTAAAACAAACAGTGATGAAACCAATACAAAGTACGCACAGGGTGGAATTGCCGGTGTGTGGGATGCTGATCATGACAGTTTTGAAAAACATATTGAAGACACATTGATCGCAGGTGATGGTTTGTGCAACAGGCATACGGTGGAAATTGTTGTAAAGGAAGGTGTGGACAGGATCAAAGAAATTATTGAATGGGGTGCACAATTTGATAAAGCGCCTGACGGAGATTATAAATTAGGAAAAGAAGGTGGCCACAGTGAATACCGCATCCTTCACCACAAAGATGTTACGGGCAAAGAAATGGAAAGGGCCTTGCTGGCAGCTATTGCAAAGCAAAAAAATATTGAGCTCATCAGCCATTGTTTTGTGCTGGATATAATTACACAACATCATCTTGGCCATTTGGTAACGAAAGCAACACCAGATATTGAATGTTATGGTGCATATGTTTTAAACCTCCAGACAAACAAGATTGAAAAAATTCTTTCTTCCATTACATTGCTTGCCACAGGTGGTAACGGGCAGGTGTATCGCAGCACCACCAACCCGGCCATTGCAACAGGCGATGGTGTGGCGATGCTGTACAGGGCAAAAGGAAGAATTGAAAATATGGAGTTCATACAATTCCATCCAACGGCTTTGTATGAGCCGGGTGTACGTGGCCATAGTTTTTTAATTACAGAAGCTGTTCGTGGCGATGGTGGCATCTTACGCAATCAAAATGGCGAAGCATTTATGGAACGCTATGATGAAAGAAAAGACCTGGCGCCAAGGGATATTGTGGCAAGAGCGATAGACAATGAAATGAAAGTGAGCGGTACAGAATATATGTACCTCGATTGCCGCCATTTTACCAAAGAAAAATTTGTTGAGCATTTTCCGAATATTTATGACAAGTGCATGAGTATCGGCATTGATATTACCAAACAAATGATACCCATAGCTCCTGCAGCGCATTATAGTTGTGGTGGTATTAAAACAGATGAATTGGGAAGAACATCCATTAAAAATTTATACGCCGCAGGCGAATGCGCCAGTACAGGCTTACATGGCGCTAACCGCCTTGCCAGTAACAGCTTGCTGGAAGCAATGGTATTTGCCCACAGGGCATATAAGGATTCGGTTATAAATATTGATCAACCGCCAACACGTTCTTTAGGAAACAATGGTAGTGCTGTGCCTGATTGGAAAACAGCCGGAACCAATGCGCCGAAAGAAATGATCCTGATCACACAAAGTGTAAAAGAATTAAAATTGCTGATGAGTGACTATGTAGGTATTGTAAGAAACAATGAACGTTTGCACAGGGCAATGAAACGGCTTGACCTGTTATTTGCAGAAACAGAAGAATTGTATAAGAAGACAATTGTGTCACCACAATTGTGTGAATTGAGAAACATGATCACCGTCGCTTACCTTATTGTAAAAAGTGCAGAGTTCAGGCATGAAAGCAGGGGGCTTCATTATAACACAGATTATCCATCAAAAAGCGAAATGATACAGAATATTGTATTGTAGATTTGCAACTTTCATCAACACACAGCATGTATTACATTTTATACGGCTTTTTATACACACTTTCATTACTGCCTTTTTTTATTCTTTACCGCTTAAGCGATCTTGTTTATTTTCTTTTGTACTATGTTTTTGGTTACAGGAAAGCAATTGTAATGAATAATCTCTCCATTGCCTTTCCTGAAAAATCTTCTGCGGAAAAAAAAACCATTGCCAAACAATTTTACAAAAACCTGGTAGACACTTTTATTGAAAGCATCAAGATGGTAAGCATGAGCGCCAAAGCATTTGACAAGCGCTGCACTATGGATTGTGCGGAAGCAAATGCACTGGGTGCAGCAGGAAAAAATATTCAATTCCACAGCGGCCACCAGATGAACTGGGAATATGGCAACTGGGTGGCTGCAAGAAATATCGCTATTCCCTTGGTAGGTATTTACCAACCTATTTCAAATAAGGCAGTGCATAAAATATTTTTTAACCTAAGGGCAAGGTTTGGCACTGTGTTAGTTTCTACAAAAGAATTTAAAAATGTGATGCATACATTTCTTAAATCCCAATATTCACTGGCGCTTGCTGCAGATCAAAACACCAGTCCACACAAAGGTTACTGGATGTATTTTTTTACAAAGCCTGTACCTTTTATCAGTGGGCCAGACAAAGGTGCATTAAGAAATAATACGGCTGTTGTGTTTGTAAATTTCGTAAAAAAGAAAAGAGGTTATTATCATTTTGAAACAAAAGTGGTAGCAGAAAGTACAGAAAATTTTGAACCCGGCGAACTCACAAGAATGTACAGGGATTTTCTTGAAGCAACCATTCGAAGGGAGCCCGCCAATTATCTATGGACCCACCGCCGCTGGCGGCATGATTACAGCAAAGAGTATGAAGGTTTATGGATGGATACAAAGCCTAAGCCTTAGTTAAGCACACTGGTATCTTTTTGGGTTGGTATCTTTTTCTCTTCTTTTATCCTGCCCCAACCACCTGCAATATTTCTTAAATTATGAATGCCCTGCCTTTTTATAAGTGAAGAAGCAATAACACTCCGGTAACCACCGCCGCAATACACATACAAATTCTGTTCATCCTCTAAACCTGCGATCATAGCGGTATCAGTCAAATCACTTAACGGCATATTGATGGCACCTTTTACATGCCCCTCTGCAAATTCAGTTTCTTTTCTTACATCCACTGCCTGCAGTTTATCATCGTGCGGAAGATCCATTGCAAACTCATCGGGTTCCACATTAATGATCAGGTCAATTGATTCACCGGCATTCTGCCATGCTTCAAAACCACCATCAAGATAACCTTCAAATTTTGAAAACCCCACCCTTGCAAGGCGTACTACTGTTTCTTCTTCTTTCCCTTTTTCTGTTACCAGCAGCATTGGTTTATCAAACGAAAGCAGGCTACCGGCCCATTCCGCAAAACGGCCTTCCAGACCTATAAAAATACTGCCCGGTATAAAGCCGTTTATAAACACATCTGCATGGCGGGTATCGAGCAATGTTGTATCAGCTTTCATTTTGCTTTTAAAGTCGGCAACAGAAAGTGCAGTCAATGCTTTGTCTTTTACTTTGTCTAAACTTTCATATCCTTCTTTATTTATCAATGCATTGATAGAAAAATACCTTGGCGCTTCTCCAAGCCCTTCAGTAACTTTTTTTATAAAATCTTCTTTTGTTTGTGGCTGCAGGGCATAGTTGGTTTGCTTTTCATCAGCCAATAGTACTGTGTGTGCTGGGCCCAAGGTTTTTACCACAACTGCTGCCGGGGCCATGTGCAGGATATACCAATATATCATCTGCCAATGGAAGTATTTTGCTTTGTATTGTTTCATACATAATGCCAGCCAGTTCTTCAGAACTTAAATTGCCGCTGCTCAAATCCGGCCTGCCCACATCACCAACAAACAAAGTATCTCCGGTAAAAATGGCGTGGTCTTTTCCTTTTTCATCTTTCAGTAAATAACAGGTGCTTTCAATAGTATGGCCGGGAGTATGCAATACTGTAAATGAAACTTCACCGAGTTTAAACTCTTCTCCATCTTTTGCTATATGTACATCAAATTTTGTTTCTGTTTCAGGGCCATACATAATGGGGGCACCTGTCTGTTTGCTAAGGTCGAGATGGCCGCTTACAAAATCAGCATGAAAATGTGTTTCAAAAATATATTTGATCGTGGCATTTCTTTCCTTGGCCAATTGAATGTATTCATTCTGTATCCCTCAACGGATCAATAATAGCAGCTTCGCCATTGCTTTCCACATAATATGCTGCTTCACTAAGCAGCCGGATAAAATTGTTGTATGTACATATTTTGTATTTACCGGGGCAAAGATAAAAATAAAAAAACGGATGAATTATCACCCGCTTTTTATTAAACTTTTAAGTTATGCCACCAGGTCATTTACAATTTTCCCTACTTCTTCAAGGCGCTTATAATTAACAATGTAATAAATAAACTTACCTTCTCTTTCTGTTGTCACAATCCCTGCTTTCGTAAAATAGCCAGGTGCTGCGATGCTACAGACTGCTCCAGTCTTAAACGGACATAAATTTCTGTTACAGTAATCCTTTTTTCCTCATCAATAAGTTTCAGCAATTGCTGTCTTAATTTGTGATTTACAGCTCTCAGGATCAGTGCGGCTTTTTTTACATTGTAGTAATCAATTCTTAGTGTACTCATTTTCTCAGTTTTTAAAAGACAATAATAAATGCTGTGACCAGAGGTATTGCCTTAGTCATAGATATTAATATTTTTTCTCAGGGTCCGGTTAACTGGCGCAAAGATACAATCGAAAATATATACGAGAATATTATTATTTTATGAATGGTAATTGAAACGGGTATTTTTTTGCCTCAATCGGGCATTGGCAGTTGTATGAAACTCTTTTATATATAATGGTTCAGCGTAAGCCAAATCAGCCAACTCATTTTTCTGAAATTTTTTAAACGATAAACGGCTCAATGCTAAACCTTTATTTACCGTGCTGGTGTAAAAGTGCATTTTTATGTTTGCATAACTGTTGCCACTTATCTGCACCACTGCCAAAGAAAACAATCTTGTTCTTTAACAGAAATTTATGAAATGAATTCTATCAAGAATTAATGCCAACGGCGAAAGTGCTTCACTAAGGTATTTATCATACACCGCAGTAAATACCTCCATCCTGCTTGCATCAATCATGGGGCAATAAAAGCACATTTTCTTCAAAATTGCCGGCATTATCAATTATATCCTTTGTCAACATTTCCAACTCGCTTACAGTAATAAGTGGTTTACCCAGCGCATAACACAAGCCTTTAGCGGTAGCCATGCCAACCCGTAAGCCTGTATAAGAGCCGGGGCCATGACTTACCGCAATAGCATCAATTGCATGTAATATCGATACCGGCTTTTTGTAACAATACCTCGATAGCAGGTTGCAAAAAAGCAGCATGGTCATTTTGTTCTGCATTTGTTTCTTCAAATAACACAGCACCATTGTCAGCAATATTTACAATGGCTGTTTCTGATGTGGTGTCAATATTTAATAATAAGGCTCATGCAGTGGCTTCTTTTTTAAGCAATGGAAGATGGCAAATATCTTTTGTCTGTTTGCGGAAAGTGTTTTTAAAAGATCATAAATATTTCTTGCACCGATTTTTTCCGCCCATTCAAAAGGGCCATAAGGATAATTGGTGCCAAGTTTCATAGCAATATCAATTTCTGCTTTTGTACTTACTTCTTCTCCCAATGCAAAGTATGCTTCATTTATTATCATGGCAATGGTTCTTGCAGCAATTAACCCTGGCTCATCCGCCACTTCAATATATTGCCTGTTGAGTACAATAAAAATTTGTTTCACTTCTTCTGTCACTACTCCTGCAATCTCCCATGTTTTTCTTTGTAAAAAACCATTCCAGCCATTTATCCGTCAATACATTTTGCGGCTGCATTTAACTCTGCAAGGTTTGTATAACTGAATTCAACAAGAACTGGTTTTGTAATGCTCATTAATTGAGTTCAGTTCTCCTTTGCTCTAATATGATATAAGCATCTGCAGCAATTCTTCCTTCATCGAATTTATTCTTACTAAAAAGTCTGTTCATCGCAACCTTCCATCAGTTCTTTCCATTGTTCATCATTTGCCAGTACCGCAATCTTCATAATTGTTTTTTGCAAAAATAGGTGGTTGATAAAAGATATATTTGCAGCACAAGTAAAATAAAATGAGCAAGACCATTATTAATACCAATAATGCACCTGCACCAATCGGCCCTTACAACCAGGCAATCAAAACAGGCAACCTTCTTTTTGTATCAGGACAAGTGGCATTAAAGCCCGGCACCAATGATTTGGCCAATGCTGATATTATTGAAGAAACCCACCAGGTATTGCAAAACCTGAAAGTCTATTTTACAGTGAAGCCGGCATGGATTTCAGCAACATTGTAAAGACAACCATCTTTTTAAGTGATATGGCTTTGTTTGGCCAGGTAAATGAGATCTACGCCAAATATTTCGACGGTGATTTTCCTGCAAGAGAAACAGTGGCAGTAAAAGGTTTGCCCAAAAATGCCAATGTGGAAATAAGTGTTATTGCTGCCGGCTAATCAAGTTCCTTGCAGACTATTTAACAGAACATTGTATCTGCGGCTTTTCTCCTTTTGGCACCAATACAATCACATTGTCTCGTAAAGTTTCTCCATTTCGGAAAATATAACCTGCTTTTACACTTTCAGTGATTTCCTTTTTATTTTCAATTTTCTTCTTACATTGATGTAAAAGCTCCTTTGCTCTTACGCTTGCCGCTCTTGCTGGTAAATCTTTTGCCATTGGCATTTCGGCAATTAAAAGTTGCCAGCAGGTTTGCAGCATCATATGAATAAGTAGCATGGCCTGTCTCGTAAATTTTATTACAGCCGCTTTTATTGATGATGTAAAAAGTAATTTCATAGCGGCTGTATTCCTCATCACCTGCTTTTTTTATTTGTTCGTTTTTGATAATATAGCCGTACTCAAAACCATTGTCTGTATAAGGCTGTCTTTTCTTCAATGTCGAATGTTTGTGCAAAGCCTTGAAATGAAAGAAAAACAGTAATGCCGGTAAAACAAGTTTTAATAAACATAAAAAGCAGTTTAATTTTGAGAGATTAAGATAATAAAATAATTGATTTAATAAAATGAGTACAGCAGCACCATTAGTGATTATTACAGACAAAGTGCCGGATTTTTTAATTGAAAGATTAGAGCAGACAAAATTATAATGTACAATACCTGCCTGAATATTACACTAGAAGAAATGCAGGACAAAATTGTTTTGGCTGAAGGATTGATTTTAACCACCAAAATAAAAATTGACAAACCACTTATTGATAAAGCAGCAAAACTAAAATGGATTGGCCGCCTTGGCAGCGGCATGGAACATATTGATGTGGAGTATGCAGAAAGCAAAGGTATAAAATGCAGTCAGCAGCCCCGAAGGCAACCGGAATGCAGTAGCGGAGCATGTACTGGGTTTGGTGCTGGCATTGATGAATAATATCAGCCGCAGTTTTAATGAAGTAAAAGAAGGCAAATGGATACGGGATGGCAACCGTGGCACAGAACTAACCGGCAAAACAGTGGGCATAATTGGCTATGGAAATACCGGCAGTGCTTTTGCAAAACTGCTTTCGACTTTTGATGTAACAGTACTGGCTTATGACAAATACAAATTTGATTTTGCCAAAAGCTATATACATGAAGCCAGCCTGGAACAAATTTGCCGCTATGCAGATATTATCAGTTTTCATGTGCCGCTCACTGTTGAAACAAAATACATGGCCGGGGAAAGTTTTTTTAATTCACTTGAGCAAAGGCCATTTTTTATCAATGCCTGCCGTGGTGGCTGTTACCGATACGGCTGCGTTAATAAAAGCGCTGGAAATTGGCAGTATTTCCGGCGCTGCACTGGATGTGCTGGAGAATGAAAAAATTGACAGCCTTACGGAAATACAAAAAGTACAGCTTGATTTTCTTACCCAACAGCCCAATGTTATCATTACGCCCCATATTGCAGGCTACAGCCATGAGGCATTTGCCAAAATGAGTACTGTTTTGCTGGAAAAGCTGGGCTTTTAAAAAATTTTCTATATTTGTGCTATTACAACGCCTTGGCACTCCCGGGGCGTTGTATTTTTTTTCTATTTACTGTAAAAGAATTTGTTATGAGTGGAACAAACTATGTAAAGAAAGAGACTTTCGAAAAAATGAAGGAAGAGCTGCAGCACATGAAAGGTATTGAGCGCCCTGCTGCCAGCCATGCCATTGCTGAGGCCAGGGAAAAAGGCGACTTGAAAGAAAACGCAGAATATGATGCTGCCAAAGAAGCACAGGGAATGCTGGAAGCCAAAATAAAACAATTAGAAGGTATTATTGCCACCGCAAGGATACTGGATGAAAGCAATATTGACACCAGCAAGGTTTCGATACTGACCAAAGTAACTGTAACCAACATGGGTACAAAAAAGAAAGTTACCTACCAGATAGTTTCTGAAAAAGAAGCTGATCTTAAACTGGGGAAAATTTCTGTTACCTCTCCTATTGGAAAAGGTTTGCTGGGCAAAGTGGTTGGTGATATTGCGGAAGTAATAGTACCTGCAGGCACACTAAAATTTAAAGTGGAAGGTATTACTGCATAACATTATTAAACTATTTTTTAAGCCCCAAATATTGGGGGCTTTTTTATTCCCCATCCACAATCTCTCCATAATCAACAAACAGTTCCTCTCCTTTTTTTATTTCCCTTATTGTTTCAAAATATTCTCCATCATTTACTGAAATGATATTGGGTGTATCTGCATGATTTAAGAAAAGTGAAAGATCCATTACTTTAAAACCCTTTGCCGGCATAAAATAATTTTTGTCATCATACAGGCAGTAATTCTCCACAATATCTTTTGCATGTGTGGGCAGTGCGTCAGTTTCATTTCGTGGCACTGTTGTCCACTCTCCCATTTCTTTTGCGAATATTTCTTTACAACCAGCCGGGATATCCCTTACGGCAAATACACCAATGCCATGAGTGCCGCTGGGCTTTATCATTACCCATGTATTATTAGAAAGTTCGTTGAGCAATTCTTCTTTTGTCATACTGTAATTGTTATGGTTTCAAGATAACATCTTTTGTTTTGTATTTTTACAAAAACATTTCTCATGACCATCTTTTCAAAAATAATCGCCGGGCAAATACCTTCTTATAAAATTGCGGAAGATGAAAACTTTTTTGCCTTCCTTGATATTTTTCCATTGGTGGAAGGCCATGTGCTGGTAGTGCCAAAAGTTGAAACAGATAAATTTTTTGATCTGGGTGATGATTATTTATCCAGGATGCTGCTGTTTGCAAAACCTATTGCCCATGCTATTGAAAAAGCATTTGACTGCAACCGCTGTGGCATCAGCGTGGTTGGGCTTGGAAGTGCCTCATGCACACATGCACTTGCTGCCAATAAATTCTGCTGATGATCTGAATTTTATGAGAGGGAAGTTGAAGTTGAGTGCAGAGGAGTTGAAGGCAGTGCAGGAAAAAATACTGAGCGCTATTTAAAACCTGCTCTTCGTACTGGCTATATTATAGTATAGTCTTGTTGGCTTTATTAAAAAGACAATTAGTGCCAGCAAATAGAAGATAAAAGGAAACAGATTTATGTAAGTTCTAGCCCTGTTCCCAGTATGATTTCCAAAAAGAATTCTATTTAAAGAATAAGTAAATTCAATATCAGATGAACCTGACGCATAAACGGCCCTAAAGAAAAAATAATACATCGCATAGCTGAATAAGCTTACGCCTAAAAACCAAAATGCTTTATGATTATAAGTAAACATTAGAATGAGAAAACATAAAATCAGAATTCTCTTTATCATTCCCTGCTCTATTGAGCCTTTTGAAACCATTAGAAAAACCTCTAAGAAAATAAACAAGGAGAAAAATACAACCAGTATTACCCTAACTGCTTTCATGTCATTATAGAATTATTTACTACTCATAAATATCTTTTCTGTGCCCAATATCAATTACAAATACTTTCAGCACATTATCTTCAATTAAATAAATGACCCTGTAATCGCCAACTCTTATTCTGTAACCTGGCCGGGCAGTTAATTTTTTACAACCGGAAGGACGTGGATTATCTGTAAGATTGTTTATTGCTTTTATAATACGGTTGAAATGTGGTGGTGGAATTTTGTCCAGTTGTTTTTGGGCTTACCTGTCAATAATGATCTCATACATTATTTTTTCCTTTTGGCTTTTAGCTCCTTTACCGCCTGCGAAAAAGGAATAAAATCATGCTTACGTTTCATCGCCCTGTCAAATGCCTTAATGCTTTCCATTTCCTCGGCAAGCTCAAGCAATTTGTTGTACTGCTTTACAGGTAATTGAACAGCAATGGCTTTACCTTTTTTGTCAGTTACAATTTGTTCTTTTATACTCATGATTAAAGGATGTATAATTCAAATATAAAAAATTCCGGCGATAAGTCACTTCTTCACCCTCGTAGGATTATTCTTTAAAAAATCTTCCCAACCTTTTACTTTACCGCCGGCAACTGGCAATGAACTACTTCCCTGGAAATGATGGCAAACAGCAACCGCCAATGCATCGGAAGCATCAAAATATTTTGGATCATCATTAAATTGCAATAAGCGTTGCAGCATTTTTAATACCTGCTCTTTGCTGGCATTACCATTCCCAGTTACAGATTGTTTTACTTTTTTAGGAGAATATTCTGTTACGTCTAAACCATGCCGCATGGCAGCGGCAATGGCTACACCCTGTGCCCTGCCAAGTTTAAGCATACTCTGCACATTTTTACCAAAGAATGGCGCTTCAATGGCAAATACATCTGGCTTGTGTTTTATGATAAGTCCGCTGACAGTGTTGTAAATAAGCTGTAGTTTTTTATACGGATCATCCCTGTTGCCGGGGCGTAATGTACCCATATCAAGCAGCTTTATTTTGCTGCCGGTTATCTTAATAATACCATAACCCATTAATACGGTACCAGGGTCGATGCCTAAAATAATGGTGGATGATTGCTGCAAGTATGCTGATTGATTGTGTAATTGATAATTAAAGTATCATTGTAGGCTGCATATTACTGTTTTAAACTGATCACCAAGATTAAAATATCGGGAAGTGACACAACGATGATGATAAAAGAACAAATGCTGGTTCAAAAATAATCAAAACACGATTTGAGTAAACAAATCAAAATATTGATCAACTATTTTCTTGGGCCGCTAATTTTTATTGTGCTTAGCTGGAGCCTGTATGTCCAGATAAAAAACCAGCCAGACCTTCCGGGAGCTGGGATCAAATAAAAAGTAGTTGGCAGCAATGGAAGTTTTGGATAGTGGTGTTGCTGATGTTTGTAAACTGGGGCATTGAAGCAAGAAAATGGCAGGTGCTGGTGCAGCATGTGCAGCGCTTTTCACTTTTTAAAAGCATTTAAAAGTGTATTAAGCGGCTGCAGCATTACCATGCTTACACCTAACCGGATTGGGTGAATATGGTGGCAGGATATTGTATGTGGAAGAAGGCAACAGGATAAAAGCCATTTCGCTTACCATTGTGGGCAGCATCAGCCAGTTACTGGTAACCATGATCATGGGCTGCAGCGGTTTGCTTTTTTTAAGATTTTTTTCACAAATCACCAGCTGTCCGTGTTACCTGAGTTTTGGGGCGATATTTTAATATATCTTTCTGTAACAATTACAGCAGTTGCTTTCGTTGTTTTATCTGCGTATAGGCTGGTTAGTGAGAATGATGGAAAAAGTTCCGGCTTTGCAGAAAGTGGTAAATCATATAAGGGTGCTGGATGAATTTGATAATATTCAGTTAATACGCATTTTCAGTTTGTCGCTTTGCAGGTACATGGTATTTGTTTTGCAATATCTGCTGCTGTTGCAGGTGATGCAGGTTGAAATTGCATGTGGTAACAGGTTTTTGGCTGATCAGTGTTTTTTATTTGGTGCTGGCAATGGCACCTACGATTGGTTTTATTGAATTGCCTGTAAGGGTAAGCGCCAGTTGGGCAATATTGAAATTTTATACAACAAATGAATTGGGCGTAAGTGCCGCAGCATTGGGAATATGGCTGATAAATTTAGTAGTGCCTGCCATAATCGGCAGCCTGCTGATATTGAGTATTAAAATTGTAAAAGAAAAAAATGAATAAGATCTTTAACTATTGCTATTTTACTTTTTGTTCTTTCATCCTTTGTACCCCAACAAACAGGTGGTGATTTTTGTGGCTTAAAGAATACTGCTTTCCATGCTGGTGAATCAGTTACGATGAGGGTGTTTTATAATGCTGCTGGTGTTTATATCAGCGCAGGTGAAGCTACCTTTACCACATCATTGGAAAAGTTTAACGGCAAAATGTCTTATCATTGTGTTGGTGATGGAAAAACATATCCCTTCTTTGATAAATTTTTTAAAGTGAGAGACAGGTATGAAAGTTATATTGACACTACCACTCTATTGCCAATGAAATTTATCCGCAATGTGGATGAAGGTGGTTATAAGATCTATAACAATGTAACTTTTAATCACAATGCCAATACTGCAGTAAGTACCAATGGTGTTTTTAAAACCACTAACTGCATACAGGATGTGGTAAGTGCTATTTACTATGCCCGTAATATCGATTTTGATAAATATAAAGTGGGTGATAAAATTCCTTTTGATATGTTCCTGGATGATGAAGTATATCATCTGTATATCCGCTATCTCGGTAAGGAAAAAGTAAAAACCAGGTATGGAAAATTCAATGCGATAAAATTTAAACCGCTGCTGATAAAAGGAACCATTTTTGAAGGCGGCGAAAAAATGACCGCCTGGGTAAGTGATGACCCCAATCATTTATTGCTTAAGAGTGGAAAGCCCCATCTCAGTGGGAACTATTAAAGTGGATATGTTTGGTTATAAAAATCTACGTTATCCCTTAACCTCTCTGATAAGTGTAAGATAATTTACAGTTCATTTAATTTAAAAACATCTTTTTGGCGGATGCCTTTTTCTGTTTGTTGCAGGGTGCAGCATTCGTTTTTAGTGTCGTGTTCAAAATAAAGAACATAATCTTTGTTCAGTGCATCGGTTAAAAAAACTTTTTTCTCATGCAAGGTTGTAAGCGGAAACATATCATAACCCATTACATAAGGCAATGGTATATGCGCTACGGATGGCAACAGGTCAGCCATATACACAATTGTTTTTCCTTTATAATTAATTACCGGCAGCATCATGGCATCTGTATGGCCGTGTGCAGAGATGAATGAGAGATTATCAGTGATAGCTGAAGGGGAAATATGAATTACACCAGATTCTCCATTTAAAATAGATGACCACTTTCACCTCCAGAAATTTCAATTGCCCGCTTTCCTGTATGGGCAAAATATTTTCTTTTAAAAAACTTGCCTTTTCCCTGTCGTTTGGATGTGTGGCCCATTGCCAATGTTTTTCATTGCTCCAGTAAGTGGCATTTTTAAATGCAGGCACCAGTTTATCTCCTTCTCTTTTAATGCTGCCGCCACAATGATCAAAATGCAGATGGGTTAAGAAAAACATCTGTGATATCATCTTTGCTAAACCCATGTTTTGCCAAAGATTTATCCAATGTATCATCGCCATGCAAATGATAATGGCTTAAAAATTTTGCATCCTGTTTATCGCCAATGCCATTATCAATCAAAATCAATTTGTTTCCATCTTCTATCAATAAGCAACGCATTGCCCATGATGCATAAATTATTTTCATCTGCAGGATTTAATTTATTCCAGATGATTTTGGCACCACGCCAAACATAGCGCCGCCATCGAGTTTAAAATTTCCGGTATTGATGGTATAGAGTTTCATATCAATTATTTATTATTTCTTTTGCTTTACCGCTGTAAACAATAATGCAATAAACCCAATAACAAAAAATACGATCAGTGATAAAATAGAATTGCGGATGCTATACATCCCTTCAATAATACCAAAAGTAAATAGGCCGATAACGATCGCCATTTTTTCAGTTACATCATAAAAACTAAAGAAAGATGCGGTGTCTTTTGTTTCCGGCATCAGCTTGCTGTAAGTGGAACGGCTGAGCGACTGTATGCCACCCATTACCAAACCTACCAATGATGCAAGAATATAAAAATGAATATCTGTTTGTGTAAAATATCCTGCAATACAAACGCCTATCCACAGCAGCACAGTAATGATAAGTACTTTTATATTACCATAACCTTGCAGATAATTTTGACATTAGAATAGCACCTAAAATTGCTACCAGTTGAATAATCACTGCAGTAATAATGAGCTTATCATTGGCAAGTTTTAATTCTTTAATGCCAAAATCAATTGCCACCAACATTACCGTTTGCACACCCATGCTGTAAAAAAAGAAAGCAGTTAAAAATCTTTTTAAAACAGGCATTTGCTTTACCTGGTCCCATACAATTTTTAATTCTTTAAAGCCATTTGCAAAAACATTTGTTTTGGAAAGCCGTTCCTTTTTACTGCTGATAGGTAATGCCCTGAAAGTAATTTGTGCAAAGCAAACCCACCAGATGCCCACCAGTAAAAAAGTAAGTTTTAATGGCAGCGCTTTATCCGTGGTGATGAATATTACCAATGCAAAGCCTATCAACTGCATTATCACACTGCCAATGTATCCAAGCGAATAACCTTTTGCGCTTATCCTGTCCATATCTTTTTCTGAAGCAATATCAGGCAGGTAAGAATTATAAAAAACCTGGCTGCCGTAAAAGCCAATACCAGCCAGCATAAAACACATTAAACCTAAAGTAACATGGTTTTCATCAAAGAAAAACATGAGAGAACAACTTGCCGCCCCCATGTAACAGAAAAATCGCATAAAGTTTTTCTTGTTGCCCTTGTAATCCGCAATAGAAGAAAGAATAGGTGATAAAGCTGCTATCAGCAAAAACCCAAAAGCCAATACATAATCCTTTAGTTCGGTATTCTTATAAGTGCGGCCAAGAAAAGAAATCCCATCTTTAAACATAGGATTCTCCGGGCCCGTAACAGCCGCATAATAGGCAGGAAAAAATGTAGTGGTAATAACTAGGTTATAAACCGAGTTGGCCCAATCGTACATAGCCCAACCATTGATAACTTTTTTGCTGGCAGTCTGCATGTTTTTATTATTTAAACGCAGCAACCAAAGTAACCAAAATTTGTAAACGAAGTATTTTGTTTTTGCAGAAGAGTGAATGGCGGTATTTTATTCACTCTTATTCTGCCATTTTACAGGTTGTATTTTTATAGCCTTGTCTAAAACAAAAGCAATAAAAATAAGAAGTACCGGCACTAATGGATTGAACATTCTTATTTCGGCACTGCCCAATAAACTGCCGCCAAAATAAAAAGCTGAAACAAATAGCATGAAGCGGATTGACAATGGAATTTGTTTCCAATTGCGGATGGCAGGGAAAAGACAGAAAACAAATAGCAGTACAAGTGCCCCGTTCAGCGGCAGCCTTGCCAACATACCCGGCTTTTGTAAACTGTACGTGTATGGAAAATTAAATACCATTCTGCCTGCATTGCTTACACAATTAATCAAAAATTTTCCGGGATGTTCTTTTATATTTTCTATTGCTGCTTTTTTATAAGCGTCATCCAGCGCCAGTACATCTTTTTCATACGGCACTATCGCCATCAAGTCAGCTTTGTTATGCGTAATTATAGAGTCCATATGACCATATACATAACCACTTTTTATTTTTTTATCTGTATCCATTATACCGGCATACCATCCCTTCCCGGGAACTAGTACCCCATTTTGTATTTCGGGTTGCCTGAACCAACTGCCGTATTCATCTTTATGTAGCGTACTCATCCAGTACAGGTTGTTGCCACCAAGAGAAGACCAGTAAAAAAAGCGTCCGGTTATTTTGTAGGTGTAGGCAAGATAAGGCGTTACGGTAATGGAGGCCACCAATAAAACGACCAGCATACGCCTGTTGTAAACCGATTGCCTTTTAAATAGCCAGAGTACTAAAACCCCAGCCAGCATACAGGTAAGTACATAACCAAAAACCACTTTTGTAAGGCAGAGATAGCCAAACACAATGCCTGCCAATACCTGGTGCTTACGGCGGCCATTTTTATCAAATGCCTTTATCAACAAAAATAAAAGCAGTGTTATTAATAATACAGTTATTACTTCGGGAATAGCCATGTGTAAATACATAGACAGGTTCAAAAAATTACCTGCGAAAAATAAAAGACAACACAAAAAGCTTTTCCCTGGTGACAAAAAATTTATCAGCGACGTATATAACAAAACCAGCGACAGGTACAGAAAAAATGGATTGAGCAGGCGTATTGCTGTAACAGGCAAACCGAGCCATTCAAATGGCATTAGTAAAATGGGATAACCGGGGCCGTTGAATAATCTTACTTCCGGCGGAGGCGGAGAAAAAAAACCATGCAGGAGGTTCCTGGCATCGGTTACATACCTGCCTTCATCACCCGTAATACCCCCGGTTTGAAAAAGCAACACAAACAAAATATATGCTGCCAAAAATGGCAGGAATAGTAAAAAAGGTTTCTTTAAAATACCGGCTGTTTTCATCAATAAATATTACTTATTATTCAAAATCTCTTTTACACATATCTTTCTTTAAAGATGTACCCATGTGAAACAGTTCTTCAAAGTAGCGTTTGTTTTGCAGCGATAAAAACCCAAGCCCTAAAAACTGTATGGCAGCAAGAAAAGTGATACCCCCTGTTAAAAAGCTATGTGGATTTTCTTTGAACTGCATAGACAGGCTGTATGAAAAAGAATTATGAGTTGCTGGGCCTCCATCAGATAAAATACGGTTCATGCCTGCAATGGTATCATACAGCAACCATATCAACTGGTACATAGAAAGTAAAAAAAGTATAGTGCCGATGCCAATAAAAAACATGTATGGCCTGAAAATAAAACCAGACATCAATCCCGACAATACACCTCTGAATACCCTTAACCCTGATGTTCTTTTACCGGCAAATTTGTTTTGTTCTGTCCAGTCTAAATGCGCAGGTATCTCTACCATACGGCTACGGAGTATCATGCCTTTGTACATTATCTCCGGGTTTATTTCGTAATCCTTTGTTTTAAGATTAAGTGTCCTGATAAAATCTCCACGGTATGCACGGGCCATACTTGTAAACGTATGATATTTATCCTGTGCTGCCACACTCATAAATTTATTTACAAACCTGCTCATCAATGCCCTCATAAAAGGAACACCGGTTACCTGGCCACCTTTCATATAAGGTGATGCTATTACAATATCACTCATTGTTTCCTGCATCTTGTCAACCATCTGCCCAACATATTCTACTGAATAACTCAGATCAACATCAAGCACTACAATAATATCCCCATCGCTATGGCGGAAGCCGCTTTGCAATGCATGGCCGAGATTAAGGTTTACCGGGTGGTGGATTACTTTTATCCGGCTGTCTTGTTTTGCAAAAAGGTCTGCGATTTCTCCTGTTTCATCTTTACTGCCATCATTAACAATAACTATCTGACAGCGGAAACTTTCTTTCTTTGAGTCTAAATATTCTATCACCCTGATAAGATTGCCGGGTAAAATTGCTTCTTCATTGTAGCATGGAAGTACAACGCTTACGTAAGTTTTAAAGGCATTTTCTTTTATTCCTATCACTTGCAAATCAAATTAAGTTAATAAATCAGCCTACTAAATTTGCGACCTTTTTACGGGTGCGCCAGTAAACATCTTCCATAAACATATGTGAGAACTCTCCATTCCGGCCAATGCTTAATAAATTTTCAACATTTGTTGATTTTTCAAAATCATTCCTTTCTTTTTCATACTCATTTAAAAAAACAGGGTATGCAATTGGAGTGCGTAAAACATTTGAACCCAGCAATCTTGTTTTAATATCTGGAATTATGGTTGCAATATGTTCGAGGCATAGTGCTACTAATTTTTGCTCCTCCATATTCCAAAACTCATCATCTTTCTGGCAACCAATATCAACGGTAATAATTGATTTTCCTTCTGGTGCAAGCCAGGGCATTGATTGTGTAACCTCCGTAAGCCTGAAAAAAGGAAATCCTTTCTCTGGAAACCACAATACAGTATCCGGCAAAAGCTTTGTTCCTTCAAGCCTTAAATTAACAAATACCATTGGCCTGTACCGGAACTTTGCCTGTGGCTGTAGTGCCTGCGTACCTTTAACCAACTTTGAGAGAATATTGGCAGGTGCGGTGCTTATAACTGCAGCCACTTCATGAATTACACCATTTACTTTTACTGCAACTGCCTTTTCATTTTCCACTATTATTTCTTCTACTGGCGAATTAAGTTTTATAAAATCTTCTGAGCCTTCTGCCAATTTTTTGCACAATACAGAAACACCTCCATTGGGATATACATGCCACACACCTGGGTTTTCAGGCATTTCCCTGCTATAGCCACAGCACACAGCCCGGCCCGTAACCCAACTGGCAGTTTTTAAATAAAATGTATTGATGATACTACCAGGAAGGCTTGCCCCAACAGAAGCAGAAAGCTCATCTGCATCTGCGCCAGACCATGCTTCAATAAGTGGCAGTGCAACCTCTTCAGCAAATGCTTCACCATAGCGGCTGATAAACCATTCTCTTGCTGAAGCAGGGGCTTTACCGTTACTCAACGATTTTATTTTGGTTGTTGCAAAACTTAATGACATACGTGGGATTCTGAGTAATCCAAAGGGATAACCATAACTTTTACCCTTCAACCATACAGCTTCTCCATAATGTTTTACTACTCTGCAATCCTCACCCACGCCAATCACATTTGCAAGACGGTTAGTAACAAAATGGGCCCCAAAATCGTGGCTAAAACCATCGGCATCCTTAAAGCTGGCTGCCAGCCCTGCAATTTTACTGCCTGCTTCATACAATACAAAAGGAATATTTTTTTCCTTTAGCAAGTTAGCTGCAGTTAATCCTGCAATTCCACCACCGATTATTGCAATTGGCTTTTGAGTATTCATATAAAATGATTTTACTATTAACGGTAATTAATACAGATAATTATATTTTACGCTGGTTTTGTAAGCGTTGCCTGCAGTACAGCGCCTCTCCCCATTTTTTGCAGCACCATATCAACAAGCGTAAAAGCTGAAAGCGAAAAGGTTGATTTTAATGTAAACCTGTTTATAATCCAGGCTGGCCATTTCCAATCTGCTAAAGTGTTATGTATTGAATAAACCCAGTTAACAGGGCTTACAATTGTTTTTATTTCTGTTACTTCAAATCCCTGGCTTACTGCCAGTTTTGAAAGGGCTGTCTTGTTGAATAAATTCCAATGCCTGGGGAAATGATAACCGCCCCAGTGCCTCTTTTTGAAAAAAGTAAAATCAAGTGAATCTGTATTGTCTGTAACAATCACAACCCTGCCGCCCTTTTTTAATAACCTGAATACTGCCTTTAATACTGCCGCCGGGTTTTCAACATGTTCAATTGTCATTATCATTATCACCAAATCATACCTGTCTTCAGGCAGATTTATTTCCTCTACAATTCCTTCGTGAATAAGCAGCCCTGCCTGCTTTCCTTTTTCAACTGCTTTTTTATCTATATCAATCCCTTCAAGTTTCCATGTAGCTTTTCCATATTGCTTTAATAGTTTTAAATGAAATCCATCACCACATCCTACATCCAATATATGAGCATCAGGCCCCAACTGTTTGCAGTGTTTCAACATCCTGCCTGCCTCAAGTCTTGAGCGTACTTTATGTACAAAGCCAAATTCCTTTTCTGAAAAATCAAACGCATGATAAGTAGAGGGATAAATTATTTTAGTTTCAGAAATAGACGGACGGGGATTAAGATAAATCAATCCGCAGGTGTTGCATTGCAAAGCAGTAAACTCATCTGCACTTGTGCCGTACTCAAAATCTTTTCCCTTACCGGCAACTCTTGCATCATTGCTTTTACAAACACAACATTGTACAGGCTCCAGTATAAGATGATTTTCGTTTTGCATCAAAAGTTTTGAAAAAAATTATGCGGTGTCGCAGGATACAGTACCAGCAATATGGCTGTGTATTTTTTCACTGCTGGCTAATTTCACTTCTTTAAGATTGCTGGTATTCAAGCTGCTGGTAAATTCTCCCATCGGCATCAGCTCAAAATGTTTTTTCAGCATTGTTAATGCTGTTTCAAAAACTTCCAGCTTCTTTTCACTTTTAATATTCATGCCGGGGAAAAATGCCAGTGATGGCACATGGTCTGCACCCATCAGATCCAACGGGTGCAATAAATAACTTGGCGGCGTGCCTGTTATCTTACACATGAAAATTGAAAACCGCAGGTACAGTTTCATCAACCCGTTTGAAACATTGCTGATGTATAAAAGATAACTCTGGTGAAAAGGGATTTTAAAAACAGGCATTGTGGTTACCGGTATTTCCAGCAATTTTTTACCATTGCTCAATTTCCATTTGTATGGTTTTAATGAGTGGAAGCCTTCCTTCCATGAACCAAACAATTCTTTACGGCTTTCCTTTTCTTCCTTACTTAAATTTGATTTAGCGAAATAATATTTACGCATCAATGGCGAAATATAAGTAGGCAGTATAGAAGCATCAAAGATGTAATTACGTTTCTGCAACACTTCTAACAAATCAGCGCTCCAGCTAAAGCCAGGCCCACGGAACATATTGGTACGTTTCCTGTTGCTTTTAATATAGCTTCTTCTGCATTTTCAATTTCTTTTTCAATTTTTTCTCTTGAATATGTTTTCAACCATGATTCATGATGAAAAGAATGATTGCCCACTTCATGCCCACGTTCTACAATACTGCGGAGTACAGCATGATTTTTTTCAATGGCCGCATCCTGGCCCACAATAAAGAAAGTGATCTTTACATCCAGCTTATCCAATACATCCAGCACCAATGGCAAAAACACATCGAGATAAGAAGGGAATTTTTCCCATCCTTCATCGCCATGCACTTTCATATAGCTCCATTGGTCATCCAGGTCGAGTGATATGCTTGCTGGTAATTTCTTTTTCATTATGCGGCTTCTTCGTTTAATATTTCTTCCAGCTTTGTTTCGGCCACTGCAATGGTTTCATTCACATTGAGTGTGCCGTCTTTTATGTGGGAAGTATTTACAATATACACACCGGGCATACTGGTTTTTATTCCCGGCAGTTTTTCAGAATAATCAAGTTGCGCCACTGTTATTACATGTTTGGCCCTTGCCACACCGGCAAATTTTACATTGTCCGCCACTATTCCAGGATACATCTTGTCAAGATTGTCCAAAAAATATTCTTTTATTTCTTCGTCAGATTTTTGCAGCAACGGGTCGTTTTGCTCTACATACTTTGGCAGGTAAATAAGTGAATTGCCGTTGAGGTATTTTTTATCTACCAAAGCACTCATCTCTATCAGGCCAGTAAAAGGAACAGCACTGTCGGTAATATTAGTAACGTAAAAATTGCTGATCGGTTTATGCATCAGCACTGCCACACAAATCACTCCCAGGTATTCCACATCGTTAAGCGCTGCAGTTTCCTTTGTCGTAATGCCGGTGCATAAGGAAGCCGCCATTGAAGAGGGTAATGTGATGATGACTTCATCAAATATTTCTTCCTTTCCGTTAGCCAGCAACACAGCAGGCCTTTTATCTACACCTGTTATTACTTCTTTTACCGCCTGATTTGTTTTGATAGTAACACCTTCCTGCAGCAAAGTGGTTTTAAATTCCTGTATCACTTTTTTATAGCCGCCCCTTACAAAACCAAACATTTCCTTTTTAAGGCCGCTTTTCCTGGCACCATACAAACGTTGTATAGTAGCCCAGATAAAAACGGCTGAAGTTTTTTTATAACTCTCACCCAGTTTTGCCCTCAGCAGCGGCTCCCATATTTTGTTATAGGTATTTTTGCCCGACCATTTTTGCAACCAGTCTGTTACAGGTATTTTTTCCAGCTTCTTCCAGTCTTTAATTTTAGAAGCAGCAAGAATAGTGAGGCCCAGCCTGAATTTATCAATAAGATTAAGTGTAGGGAATTTTAAAAATTCTATTGTGTCACTCATTGAGTAAAGCTTCCCTTCAATATAAAAACCTGTTTTGGTTTCCACCCACTCAATATTATCCTCTACTCCAATTTCTTTTAAAATTTTTCTTGTACGAAAATCAGACAGCAGTATTACATGATAAAATTTATCCCATTCCGTATCATCCATTTTCCAGGGGCTAACAAGGCCTCCCAGTTCAGGCGCTGCTTCATATAAGGTAACACGGTGCCCTTGCTGTGCAAGCCTGTGCGCCAGCGTCATGCCCATGATGCCACCACCAACAATGCCCCAATTTTTTGCTGTCATTGTGCTACGCTGTTTTTAACAAGGTCAATTCCGGGTAAAACTGCTTCTGCCATTCAATGGTTTTTTCCAGTCCGGCTTTTAAAGTCCATTGTGGTTCAAAGCCAAGTGTTGTACGCAATTTTGTAATGTCTGGCACCCGACGCATTACATCTTCGTAATTTCCAAAAGTAGAGTAAGGAATAAAATTGAGTTTAGGTTCAGAATACTCTCCGTTCACTAATTTCCATATCAATGTGGCAAGGTCTTTTATACATATTTCAGCATCTGCCACCGTACCGGTATTAAAAATTTCATTATCAGATTTACTATTTTCTACACAGGCCACTAACGCATTCACCGTATCATCTACATAGGTGAATGTTCTTGTTTGTGAACCATCACCATGTATTTCAATCGGCTCGTTTTTCAAAGCCTTTTCTATAAATACAGATTGCGGGCCACCCCACCAGGTAAGATTTTGATTAACCCCGTAAGAGCCAAAAAAACGTGTGATGGTATAATCAAGCCCGTATTGGTCGTTATTGGCCAGTATATATTGCTCTCCATACATTTTGCTCAGTGCATAAGCCCAACGCTTAACAGTGGTAGGCCCCATCACCAGGTCGCTTGTTTCGCTAAATGGTACTTTAGGGTTTTTGCCATACACATCTGAAGTGGATGCAAATATTATTTTTGATTTATCGTGTATGCATTTCTGTACTACATTACGAAGCATCAGGTAATTTTCTTCCAGCGTACGCAATGCGTTGGTATAACGTGGAATTTTTTGTGAGGCCAGGTGAATTACAATGTCTGCCTGTACATTATTAAGAATAAGCGGATTAGCAATATCGCCAACTAATAAATTCAAAATTGCCCAAGATCTGCAATGGCTCCACATTACGCATAAAACCGTAGTTCAGGTTATCAATACCTATAACGCTGTGTCCACGACGCAATAATATTTTTGCAAGATTGGAACCGATGAAGCCTGCTGCGCCGGTAATGAGAACCCTTTTTTTTGACGGAGCTGATAACATTTCAAATGCCATTTTAGTAAGGTGTTTTTATTAGGGTCAGTATTTATTTCTTCTACTTACTCAATGCAATGTGGCACAAATATAAGATTTATTGCCGTTGTGCAAGTTTCAATGCAAGTAAAACGCTGACGGATATGTATTTATTGCTGTAATTAATTAGTTATCAATACAAAGACGTACTAAAACCCAGGGGACACAATACCTGCCTTGAAAATTTTATTAAATCTTAGTGATAATCCTTTGGAGAGTGGCTTGGTACAGTGGATATTGAAATACGATTATTATCTGATAGGGGAAATACAGAATAGATAGTCAAATATAGGGGAAATATTTTTGTGCCCAAATTCAGACGATAAAATTTAATATTGAGCGCTTATGAAATAATACCACGCCCTATAAGGATACAGCATAACAGTTCCAATGATAATCCTGTAAATACCCCACACTTTAAAACCATGTTTATTTAAGAAACCGATAAAAAACTTAATGGCAATCATGGCAACAATAAACGATACGACGCTACCGAAAAGCAAAATGCCAAGATTGGCAGTATTAAGCACCTCCGGGTGTTCTGTATAGGTATCTAAAAAACTTTTTGCTGAAGCTAAGAACATGGTAGGCACTGCAAGGAAAAAAGAAAATTCTGCTGCCTCATGCCTGGTAAGTTTTTGCGCCATACCAGTAATGATGGTGGCGGCACTTCGGCTAAGCCCTGGAAAAATTATGGCCAGTGTTTGCCCACAACCAATTACAAAAGCACGGCGGTAATTGATGGATTGCTCATCATCAAACATGGGGTGATTAAATATCCTGTCTATAAACAACAAAATAATGCCGCCACCAATCATTACATAAGCAATAAACGTAAGGTTGTCTAAAGCAGCATCAATTTTTGTTTTAAACAACAGCGCTACAATAATTGAGGGAATTACAGCCAATACCAATTTGATATAAAATTCCGGTCTTTTAAAATTGAAGAATTTTTTCCGTACAATACCACCACGGCCAGAATTGCAGCCAGTTGTATCACCACTTCAAACATTTCGGTAAAAGGGGTTGATTGCTTTATACCAATTAACGGGCCTGTAAACTTCATGTGCGCAGTAGATGATATGGGCAAAAATTCTGTAAGCCCTTCCACCACCGCAATAACAAAAGCCTGGAAAAAATTCATCAGCGACAAAAATATTTAGTGCATTAAAAAAGCACCGCAATATACAGTGCTTTCAAAAAGTTGTTTGTTTAAAATTAATAAACCAATTGTTAAGCGTTGTCTTATTCGCCTTTTGGTTTTCTCATAATAGCAAATATCTCAATCACAAAACCTGCCATAATCAGTAATGGTGCAATGGTGATACGGGTGGTGACTGTAAATCTCATTGTCATTAAACTTTGTTGGGTCAGCACTTTTACCACCAGCCATCAAAAAGAAACCAATCGCCATCACCACTATGCCCGCCAGCATCAATATATAATTGTCCTTGGTAAAAAGGGGCTTTGCCGGTACACTTGCTGCAGGTTGTTTTTTTACAGTTGCCATTGCTTAAAATTTAGGGTGCAAATAAAGCACTATTTTTTTAAACGATATTAATAAAGATCATCCAATTTCATCTTAAGGTATTTCAATACAGAGCGGTGTGTGCTCAGCAGCGAAATAGTAACCCCCAACACCAGAATAGCCAAAATTATAATAGCCATATTAGCCACTGTCCCTCAACTGGTGCAATTCCGGCACCAGGTTCTCTATCCACAATACAAATATATAAACCGCCACAATAGCTATGCAGGAAGAAATAAAGCCATTAATTATAGCCCTTATATCAAGCGGCTTGGTTATAAAACCCCTGGTGGCACCTACCATTTGCATGGTTTTAATTAAAAAACGGTTGCTGTACATTGCCAGCCTGATGGTATTATCAATTGAAATAATAACAATGATAGATAACAGGATGGTAAAAGCCAACACCCCTGCGCCGATATATTTTGCATAACTGGTAACTGAGCTAACCGTTTGTGTTGGGTATTGAAACTCCGACATCACTCCTATAAAATTAGTTTCCAGGTCGGCCTTTAAAGCAGATAAACTGTCTTTATCCATGTAATTACTCTTTACATAAAAGTCAATGCTTTCGGGCAATGGGTTATTGGCAATAAATTTTTTCCAGGTGCTGTCATTTTCTGCATTCCATTTTTGAGCAGCTTTTTCTTTTGTGGTGTATTCAGCAGATTTTACATAAGGCAAAGCAGCTATATATTTCTGCATGGTATCAATCTGGCTCTTTTTTGCGGCAGGCGCTATGTAGGCATGCACCTGTATGTTTTCCCTGAAAAGGTCACCGGATTTTTTCAGGTTCAAGAAAGAACCAGCCTACCATTCCAAATAAGAAACAGTATCAGTGCCACACCAACAATGGCTAATGCATAAGAAGGTTTGCTGCGTTTTGCCGAGGTAGTTTTTCCGTATAGAGACATAGATGATTATTAGGATGATGATTTTTTAACGATGATTTCTTTTGATTGATATGATTGCTATGATTAAGAAAATTTAAAGCTTTTACACTCCGCTAATCTTCTTAATCATACTGATCTTCATTAAATCCCGTTCAGACAGCCGCAAAAGTAAAGGTTTTTACCTGCTTTGATGTACTTTTGGCGGCATCAAAAAACACAGGAGTTCAAATATATTTTTTTGACTTAAAATAATTGATGCAGGAATGTTAAAATAAAAGAAATGGAATATAAGTTTAACGAGATTGAAAAAAAGTGGCAGGACAACTGGAAGAGCAATAACACTTACAAAGTTTCTAATACTTCAGATAAACCAAAGTTTTATGTGCTGGATATGTTTCCTTACCCAAGTGGTGCAGGCTTGCATGTGGGGCATCCTTTGGGTTATATCGCATCTGATATTTACAGCCGTTACAAAAGATTAAAAGGTTTTAATGTATTGCACCCGATGGGCTTTGATAGTTTTGGTTTGCCTGCTGAACAATATGCCATTGAAACAGGGCAACATCCGGCAGAAACCACAAAAAAGAACATTGCCACATTCAAATCTCAATTAGATAAAATTGGTTTTTGTTATGATTGGGAAAGAGAAGTAAGAACCAGCGATGCTTCTTATTACAAATGGACACAGTGGATATTCTTACAGTTGTTCAATTCTTATTACGACAGAAAAGAAAACAAAGCAAAACCCATTGCTGAATTAATAAAGCATTTTGAAACCGAAGGCACTTACCCATTCACCACTAACCATTCGACCATTTACCGCTGAAGAATGGAAAGCCTATGATGAAGCAACACAGCAAAGCATATTAATGAACTGCCGCCTTGCTTATTGCGGCTACGGTGAAGTAAACTGGTGTGAAGCATTAGGAACTGTATTGGCAAATGATGAAGTAGTGAATGGTGTGAGCGAACGTGGTGGCCATCCGGTGGTAAAAAAGAAATTACGTCAATGGTATTTGAGGATCACTGAATATGCAGACAGGTTACTGGAAGGATTGAACCAGGATTGAATTCAGTGATGCAATGAAAGACATGCAGACAAACTGGATTGGAAAATCAAGCGGCGCTGAAATAACATTCAGGATTCAACAATCAACTTCTAAACTTACAGTTTATACCACAAGGCCTGATACCATTTTCGGTGTTGACTTTATGGTAGTGGCTCCTGAACTGGAATTGATCAATGAAATAAAATCTGCGGACAAGCGACCGCAGTGGATGAATACATTGCTTATGTAAAAAGCCGGAGTGATGTGGAAAGTATGGCAGAGAAAAAGATCACTGGTTGTTTTACCGGCGCTTATGCCATCAATCCTTTTGATGGAAGAGAAATTCCTATCTGGATCATCTGAATATGTTTTAGCAGGCTATGGCACCGGCGCTATTATGGCGGTGCCTTGCGGCGATGAAAGGGATTTCAAATTTGCACAGCATTTTAATATTCCCATCACCAATATTATTGGCAGCTCATTTTAATGGCGAAGAAGCCAACCCAACCAAAGAAGCTGTTTTAGAGAACAGTGGTTTTTTAAATGGACTGGTGATGAAAGATGCCATGGAAGTTGCCATTAATAAATTAACTGAGCTTGGTATTGGCACAAAAAAAGTGAATTACCGCATGAGGGATGCAGCCTTCAGCCGCCAGCGTTATTGGGGCGAACCATTCCCTATTACATGGAAAGACAATGTTGCAAAAGAATGGAAAGGTGATCTGCCTTTAGAGTTGCCGCATGTGGAAACCTACAGCCCGGCCCAGATGCACAAGGCCCATTAGCCAACATACCGGAATGGGTAGCCCAGGAACTGGAAACGAATACCATGCCCGGTTATGCAGGCTCTTCCTGGTATTTTTTACGCTACATGGACCCAAATAACAACGAAACTTTCTGCGACAGGAAAGCAAGTGATTACTGGAACCAGGTTGACTTATACATTGGCGGCACCGAACATGCTGTTGGGCATTTATTGTACAGCCGCATGTGGACAAAGGCTTTGTATGATTTAGGTTTTATTGGTTTTGATGAACCGTTTAAGAAGTTGGTGAACCAGGGGATGATAACAGGAAGTATCGAATTTATTATAGTAACTAATTATCATTAGAGATATAATGTCAATACAGGATTAAAGAATATGAGATTTAATGTGAAGAATTGTCAATATACATATTCATTTGGATAAGGAATAATCACATCATGTAAGTCAAGATACTTTGAATGTTACAAACATTGATAGCAAAAATAAATAGTGTTGTCAGAAGCAATTTGCTAGCAACATGCAAAAATTGAATTTGATAATCAAAGTACTGAAAAATCATGTTCTGAATATTGAAGAGTGGATGAAGTAGAAATTGATAATAATCAGTATTAATTTGAAGAATGGATATTGGAAAAGTGGTACTTATTGATTTGAAGAAGATAGTACAATTATATTTGTTGAACTGTTCGAAACGAAAAAATGTCTAAGTCAAAATTATAATACTGATAATCCTGATGACTTTGTGATAAATACGGCGCCGATACTTTCCGCATGTATGAAATGTTCCTTGGCCCGGTAGAACAAAGCAAACCATGGGATACCAAAGGCATTGAAGGCGTTCACCGTTTTTTACGCAAGCTCTGGCGTTTGTTCTTTATACCTGCCGAACTTCAGAACAGGTGATGAAGGCAAGAAAGTTTGGAATGAAGACAAAGCCAACGATGCTGAATTAAAAGTGCTGCACAAAACAATCAAGAAGATCGAAGAAGATACAGAACGTTTCAGTTTCAATACTGCCGTAAGTACCTTCATGATCTGTGTAAATGACCTGGCAGATCTGAAATGCCATAAAAAAGAAATTCTTGAACAGTTGTTGATATTGCTTACACCGTATGCGCCGCATATTGCAGAAGAATTGTGGAGCCAGTTAGGCAACAGCGGAACTATTTTAGATGCAGCGTATCCAATATTTGAAAGTAAATACACAGTTGAATCATCCAAAGAATATCCCATCTCCATCAATGGTAAAGTAAGAGCGAACATCAATATTTCATTGGATGTTGAACAACCAGAAGTAGAAAAAATAGTGTTGGCAAATGAAACCGTACAAAAATGGCTGGAAGGAAAGGATCCCAAGAAAATTATTTATGTGAAAAATAAAATGGTGAATGTGGTGATTTAGGATAGGAACACGGATGACACAGATTAGATACGGATAAGAACGGATTTATTTCTGTGTGAATCTGTGTAATCTGTGGCAAAAATTCGTGTTAATTAGTGTCCCTAAGCTATCGGGATGGCAAAATTTAAACAAATCATACCCTGCTGTTGTTTTCTATCTAAATTAGATTTATGGCAAAAGCATCCATCGAACTCATCGCCGCTTTAAGGCAAACTAGCCTCCCGATTAAAAAATGGTGCTCATTATGCCTGGGGCCATCATGGCGCCTGCAACTGCGGCAACCTGGTACAGACAATTACAACACTCACCGAAGGAGAAATCATCCGCTATGCACATACCGGCATTGGTGAATGGACAGAACTGGCAGAAGAATATTGCGGCATTACCAATGCACCCTATACGTTACTGGTTTCTAAGTTACAGTTTCTTGGGCTAACCCCTACCGATATCCAGCATATTGAATATTTAGATGATAAGGAAGTGCTTTATTATTTACCAGGCGGCTTTCGCTGGCTGAAAAGAAACAAGAAGGAAGATGCCATCGCCTATTTTGAAGCCTTTGCCAATATGCTGGAAGAAAAACTGGCACAGCAGATAAATATTGATCTTAATGAAATTATTTTTTCAGCGGAACCAGTATAACTGTTGCAAATAAAAAAAATCTGCAGCCGATAATTTATACATTACCGGCTTGCTTATTTTTGCAATCAAAGTATAAACCATGAAAAATAAATTTATCAAACAATTTGAGTTTGAGCTTTGGGCTAATGAGCTCATTTTAAACTCCCTGAAAAAATTAAAAGAAAAAGACGACCGGGCAATGCTGCTCTTCTCTCACTACCTTTCTTCTCACTGTATGTGGCTGAGCCGGATAAACAAAACAGCTTTTACCTGCACACTTTTCCAGGAAAGAACACTGGATGAATGTGAGCAGTTGATGAATGAGAACCTGGAAGGATGGAAAAAATTCCTGGCAGGTAAATCTGCTGAAGACTTAGAACAAACAATAGAATTTATGCCGGCATGGGAAGCCAATCCCATCAAAAGAAAAATGAGCTTTGAAGATGCTATTATTCATTTGATCAACCACAGCAGTTATCACCGTGGGCAAATTGTGGCCAGCATAAAAGGCAAAGTAGATGAGTTACCCTTTTGCACATACATCATGTACGCCAGCGAAGTAGTTTAAAAAACAAAACGGCTGTCAGTTAGCTAACTGACAGCCGTTAATATTTATAAAGCGTTTTTAATTACACATCAATCTTTGCATACTTAGCATGGCTTTCAATAAATTCCCTTCTTGGCGGAACTTCATCACCCATCAACATGCTGAATACACGGTCTGCTTCTGCAGCGCTTTCCAATGCCACCTGTTTTAATGTACGTGTTAATGGGTTCATGGTTGTTTCCCATAACTGGTCTGCATTCATTTCACCCAAACCTTTATAACGTTGTACTGTTACGCTGTCATCTTTACCCTGGCCAAATTTTGCAACCAACGCTTTTCTTTCATCTTCAAGCCATGCATATTCCTGGTCCTTTCCTTTCTTCACTAAGTACAAAGGTGGTTGTGCTATGTAAACATATCCTTGCTCCACCAATTCTTTCATGTACCTGAAAATAAAAGTAAGAATCAATGTTGCAATGTGGCTACCATCCACATCCGCATCCGTCATGATGATGAGTTTGTGATAACGCAGCTTTGTTATATCTAATGCTTTGGGGTCTTCTGGTGTACCAATTTTTACACCCAATGCTGTAAACATATTTCTTATCTCCTCGTTGTCGTATATCTTATGCTCCATCGCTTTTTCCACGTTCAATATCTTACCTCTTAATGGAAGTATCGCCTGGAAACTTCTGTCACGGCCCTGCTTGGCTGTACCACCAGCCGAATCTCCTTCGACCAAAAACAACTCACATTTTCCCGGGTCTTTATCACTACAGTCGGCAAGTTTACCAGGTAAACCGCCGCCGGTCAATACACTTTTACGCTGCACCATTTCACGGGCCTTTCTTGCAGCAGCCCTTGCCTGTGCAGCTAATATTACTTTCTGTATTACAGTCTTTGCTTCTTTGGGATTTTCTTCTAAGTAAGCATTCAACACACGGCTTAATGTTGTATCCACAACACCCATCACTTCACTGTTACCCAGTTTTGTTTTTGTCTGTCCTTCAAACTGCGGCTCCGGTACTTTTACCGAAATGATAGCACTCAATCCTTCCCTGAAATCATCACCTTCAATTTCTACCTTGGCTTTTTCAAACATGCCTTCCTTTTCACCATAGGCTTTAAATACCCTGGTAATAGAACGGCGGAAACCAGCCACATGCGTACCACCTTCAATGGTGTTGATGTTATTTACATAACTAAAAATGTGTTCCTGGTAACTGGCATTGTACATCATTGCCACTTCAACCACTACATTTGAATTTGCATCATATCCATCGCAATAAATAACGTTTGGTAATAAAGGAAGACGGTTACCATTTTTATCAAGCATTTGTACAAACTCAGTGATGCCACCTTCGCTGTAAAATGTTTTAGTGTAGGTGATACCATCATCATCTTTTTCCCTGAGGTCATTTAAAATGATAGTAATTTTTCTATTGAGATAAGAAAGCTCCCTTAAACGGCCTTCTAAAATTTCTTTATTGTAAATACCTGAAGTAAAAATGCTGAGGTCGGGCCAAAAATGAACTAATGTCCCCGTAGTATCGCTTTTGCCAGTTTCCCTTACCTGGTATTGAGGAACCCCAATGGCATATTCCTGTTCAAAGCTTTTTCCTTCCCTGTGTACTGTAACAAGCAATTTCTTACTCAATGCATTCACACAACTTACACCCACACCGTGCAAACCACCAGATACTTTGTAAGTGTCTTTATCAAACTTGCCACCGGCATGTAATACGGTCATTACAATTTCCAGTGCTGATTTTTTTTCTTTTGTATTGATACCGGTTGGAATACCACGGCCATCATCCTGTACGCTTATAGAATTATCTTCATAAATAGTAACAGTGATATTCTTGCAATAACCTGCCAAAGCCTCGTCAATCGAGTTATCTACTACTTCGTAAACAAGATGGTGCAAACCTTTTACGCCAACATCGCCAATATACATGGCCGGACGTTTGCGGACTGCTTCTAAACCTTCTAAAACCTGGATACTATCGGCGCCATAACCATTGGTGAGAGGGGCAACAACTTCTACAATTTCTGTGCTCATAATGTGGGTAAAATCTCTTTAAATTTTTCAAAATCGGTATTCCTGCAAATGTAAGAATAATAAAGGGTTTGAGGTGTTTTAAAAGAGATAAAAACCAATGTTTTTTTGCAAAGATTTCCACAGTAGTTTTATGGCAAGTTTTGAAACACTAAATACAGCTTTTATGATAAAACCCATCCGCAAAATTTGTATTGCCACAAGCATTTTTTTGTTGTTCTGTTTTACCGGAAAAACCCAAAATGTAGGTATCGGCACCAATAATCCAACCGCATTGCTGGATGTGGCTGGTGGTGACGCAAAAATTAACGGGTTATTACTTGGCCGTGGCGGTGGAAATTTTTTATCAAATGTGGTATTAGGCGACAGCGCATTGATAAACAACATCAGCGGTACAGATAATACAGCTATTGGCAACAAAGCAATGCTTAATAATATCAGTGGCGGTGTTAATGTAGCTGTTGGCCGGCTTTCTCTACACAACAATGTAAGCGGTTTTGATAACGTAGCAATCGGCGGACAGGCGCTTTTTGCCAATGATTCGGGCTCCATAAACACAGCCATTGGAGATTGGGCAATGCTGGGCAACACAAAAGGTAATTTTAATACAGGCGTTGGCGGCAGTTCTTTAAAAACCAATGCCACAGGCTCAGGTAATACAGCCATTGGCCTGTCATCCCTCATTTATACTGCTGGTGGCAACTATAACACAGCAGCAGGTTTTAATGCAGGTGTTTCCAATACATCCGGCTACAGCAATACATTTATCGGTGCTTTTGCAGAAGGTACTTTTGGCAACCTTGCAAATGCAGGTGCAATAGGATATAATGCAAAAGTGAGTGCAAGCAATTGCTTTGTTATCGGGGGCTCAGGCCCGGATGCGGTGAATGTGGGTATTGGTATTACAACACCATCTGAAAAACTACATGTAAACGGCGCTATTACTTTAAAGAATGGAAATTATACCAATATTAGTAATGGTGCCACAGAGCCTGTTCCCCAAGGTGGCGCTGGTACTATTGTGTTTTATGAAACCCATTTTTTTGGTTGGAATGGAACGGCCTGGCGGCAACTTGATAATCAGTAATGGATCTGCTGGTTAAAGTCATCAAAGGGTAAAAGTTTGGCAATAGGTAAAATCTGTTTCTGTTTTTTATTATCCGTGCCGTATATTTGCATCGAAATTTATCAATGTATCAATCTGCAGACATATTAAGCCTTATCTCAAAAACAAGCACTTGTTTTTAACGAGCTGGAGGTTTTGCAGGATATTGAACGTACTGTGCCCGGTTCGGTTAATTATGCCATCAGGCGATATAAAAAAACCAACTGGAACATGGATGATACCGGGATGTTGGTTTATCACTACGAAAAAAACAATCCTACTGCCAATTATCTTGAATTGAGGTTTTGTGTAAGTGGCAATGTGTATTGCCGCCAAAAACAGATCTGAATGCGATTTCTGCAAATTCAGTGCTTCAAAAACCTGCGTGGAAAAAGTGGATAGTGTGGATGTGTTGAGTTTCAGTTTTAAACCTACCTACCTTACCCAGTTTGTAAAAAGTAAAAAACAGCTCACTGTTACTGATGATGTACTCGCTTTTACCCATACCACTTCTTTTTCAAAAACATTACCGCTTTGTGGTAAAACAAGAATGGCTATTGAGGCTCTGCTGAACCATAATTACACTGATACTTTAGAAAATATCTTTATCAATGCCCAAACCCAAATATGCTGTTGTACAGTATGGATTGTATGATGGGTGAAAAAGAAGAAGAAGTATTTACCTGTAAATTTTTAGCTAACGAAGCCGACAGGGAAAAGATCATAAAAGCAAGGGAAGTATTATTGCAGCATATCGGCGAACCACTTACCATTAAAGAACTGAGCCGCAAAGTTGCTATCAATGAATGTTACCTTAAAAAAGGATTTAAAGAACTGTTTGGCACCACCATATTTGATTTTTATCAAAGCCAAAGGATGGAACATGCCAAATATTTATTGTATGATAAAGGCTTGAGTGTAACTGAAGTTTCTTCTTTGCTGGGTTATTCTTCGATCTCTCACTTTAGTACTGCTTTTAAAAAACATACAGGTATTAAGCCTTGTGAATTGTTGCTGCGTTAATTTATCCCGATTCTGCATTATTTAACTAGCTTTTCAATTTCTGCTTATCGCCTTTGAATTTGTAGAAATTTTATTTAAGAGCAAATTATTGTTTTTCGCTGTAGCATAATTTTCTGACTTTAAAATATTATCTTCGCCAGCTATGTAAATCTCCTTTGTATTAACTTATGGTTAAAGAGGCGATATATTAAGATTGTGAACCGATTAAAAACAACATCATTCAATGGACCAAAGTATAATTTCCATCATTGCCGGAGCAGTTGCCTTAGTAGTAGGCATTGTTCTGGGTAAAATTATTTTTGCCAAAAACACTAAAAAACAAGTAGAAGAAGCACAATCACAGGCACAAATCATCTTAAAAGAAGCTGAATTAAGGGCTGAAACACTCAAAAAAGAAAAAGAACTGGAGGCTAAAGAAAAATTTGTACAACTAAAATCCAACCACGACAGAGATGTGATGCAGCGCAACCAAAAACTGGTTGAATCTGAAAACAAGATCAAGCAAAAAGAACAAAGTATCAATCAAAAAGAAGGCAATTTAGAAAAACAGGTAAAGGAAAACGAAGCCATCAAAGAAAACCTGAACCGCCAGATTGAAGTGGTGAATGTAAAGCGTACCGAACTGGAAAAACACCAGGAAGAACATATCCGCCGTCTTGAAAAAGTAGCCAACCTTTCTGCTGAAGATGCCAAAGCCCAATTAATTGAAGGGCTTGAAGCAGGAAGCCCAGTCAAAAGCCATTTCCATACAGCAGGAAATTATTGAAGATGCCAAGCAAAAGGCTAATAAAGAAGCCCGTAAAATTGTTATCCAAACCATTCAACGTACTGCTGCAGAACAGGCTATTGAAAACTCCATTACCGTTTTCAACCTTGAAAGCGACGAAATAAAAGGTTCTATCATTGGCCGTGAAGGCCGTAATATCAGGGCTATTGAAGCAGCAACTGGTGTTGATCTTAGTGGTGGATGATACCCCGGAAGCAATTGTACTTTCTTCTTTTGACCCATTCGCCGTGAAATTGCAAGGTTGTCTTTACAAAGATTGGTAGCTGATGGCCGTATCCACCCTGCCCGTATTGAGGAAGTGGTGGAAAAAACCAAAAAGCAATTAGATGACCAGGTAATGGAAATTGGTGAACGTACCGCAATGGAATTGGGCGTTCATGGCCTGCATAAAGAATTGATAAGGATGGTGGGCCGTATGCGTTTCCGCTCTTCTTATGGTCAAAACCTGTTGATGCACAGCAGGGAAACTGCTAATCTTTGTGCTATCATGGCTGCTGAACTGGGCCTTAACCCAAAACTGGCAAAACGTGCCGGCTTATTACATGATATAGGTAAAGTGCCGGATGAAGAAACAGAATTAAGCCATGCTTTGCTAGGTGCTAAACTGGCTGAAAAATATGGTGAAAATCCTGCTGTAGTAAATGCCATTGGTGCTCACCATGATGAAATGGAAATGCAATATGTTATCTCCCCTATCATACAGGCCTGCGATGCTATCAGCGGTGCAAGGCCGGGTGCAAGGCGTGAAATCATGCAGCAATACATTCAGCGTATTAAAGACCTGGAAAACCTTGCTGCTGCTTACCAGGGCGTGGAAAAAGCTTATGCAATCCAGGCTGGCCGTGAGTTAAGGGTAATTGTGGAAGCTGATAAAGTAAGTGATGCTGACAGCGATAAACTGAGTTTTGAAATAGCAATGAAAATTCAAACCGAAATGACTTTCCCTGGCCAGATAAAAGTAACTGTGATAAGGGAGAAAAGAGCGGTAAACATTGCCAGGTAATTTAACTTTACAATATTTGAAATCCCAGTAAGCTATAAATTTACTGGGATTTTTTTTTAAATACCAATTTTAAAAAACTTTGAACTAAACATTGCAACTTTAAATTTATTCCCCTACTTTTGCCGTCCAAAATTTTAAGACATGAATGCAGTTCAGTTTGTACACGACCAGTTGACCACTAAGCCAGCTTTGCCATCTTTTAAAGCAGGCGATAACATCACTGTTAACTATAAAATTGTTGAAGGAACAAAAGAGCGTATCCAGAGCTTTAAAGGCGATGTTATCAAACGCCAGGGTGTTGGTGCCACTGCTTCTTTTACAGTTCGTAAAATAAGTGATGGTGTAGGTGTTGAACGTTTGTTCCCTTTCTACTCTCCAAATATTGAAAGTGTTGTGCTGAATAAAGTTGGTAAAGTTACGCCGTGCTAAATTGTTCTACCTCCGTAGCAGAAGCGGTAAAAGTGCCCGTATCCAGGAAAAAAGGATGGCAGTTGCACTTAAAAAATAAGATATTTTCTTATCTATATAGAAAAAGCGTCCCGAACTGTAGTTCGGGACGCTTTTTTATTTGTACACACTACATACTTCGGAATGATTATTGCCGTTATCAAGTCATCCGTTTCTAATCACAAAACCGTACCGTTATGAAAAAACCACTTTTTTTCACCGCATATTATTTTGTCTGCAATCTTGTTTTTGAGTTCCTGCTCAAGAGGTATTACTGTTTATGAAGCTGCCAATGGCAAAGCCAAATGTGGCAGGTATGTGAAATAGTAAATTTCAAAAAAAGATATATCAAAGCTTAAAATGCTGAACGGAGCCCATCGTTATCGGGATAAACTGTGCCACAGATGTTTCATTAGTGAACCTATGCCCGTAACCACCGAAATTATCGGGGCAAGCAAAAAATGCTTTAACATTTGGGCAACTGATTTAAGCTTGCCAAAGGCTTCTTTTAGTCAAGAATTAATCTATCTTTGTTTCCTAAAATTACTACTATGATTAATACAGTGCTTTTGGGTATGATAGGGACACAGGAAATTATACTGATTGTAATTGCTATCCTCATTTTATTTGGTGGCAGAAAAATTCCTGAATTAATGAAAGGTATTGGTAAAGGCATAAGGGAATTTAATGATGCCAAGAACAATGTGAAAAGCGAAATAGAAGAAGGAATAAAGGAAAAAGATAAAGACGAAGAAATAAGGAAGTTGAGGGAACAGGTGAACCAACAGAAACAGGCTTAATAAAGTATTTTACAATAAATTTTTCCGGCTGAAGTGAATGATAGCTTTATCAGGCACTCCAGCCGGTTTTATACATAGCAACTCCACTCCGATTTTGTTTACAAGTATTACAAGAATATCAGCAGCAACTTGCAAATGGCAACAGCACTTGTGTGGCAGCAGTAAATTATTTTCTTGAAAAAATAAATGAAAATAAAAGACTGAATGCTTTTACAGAAGTATATGCAGAAGAAGCATTAGCAACAGGCTGCTTTGCTGGATGAAAAAAGAAAGAGTGGTGCTGCTACAGGAAAATTGCATGGAGTTGTTGTTGCTATAAAAGATGTTATCTGCTACAAAGGACATAAAGTAACTGCTGCTTCAAAAATTTTAGAAGGGTTTGAATCTGTTTATAATGCCACTGCTGTACAAAAATTATTAGATGAAGATGCCATCATCATCGGCAGTTGTAATTGCGATGAATTTGCCATGGGCAGCAGCAATGAAAATTCTGCTTATGGAAATGTGCTGAATGCTCTGGATGAAACAAAAGTTCCTGGTGGTTCTTCTGGTGGCAGTGCAGTGGCGGTGCAGGCAGGTATGTGCATGATAAGCCTGGGCAGTGATACAGGAGGTTCTGTAAGACAGCCGGCAGATTTCTGCGGCATTGTCGGGCTAAAGCCAACGTATGGCCGCATTTCCAGGTATGGTTTAATTGCTTATGCTTCATCATTTGACCAGATTGGTATTTTTGGAAATAATGTTGACGATGTTGCACTTGCACTGGAAGTAATTGCCGGTGCAGATGATTTTGACAGTACCGTTTCTCAAACCGAAGTAGCATCATACACAGTGCAAAAAGATAGCTAGTAAAAAATACAGGGTTGCTTATTTTGAAGAAGCCATCAATCATCCTTCATTAGATAAAGAAATTGCAGCAGCCATTAAAGATTCGATACTGCAATTAAAAAATGATGGGCATGCAGTGGAGGCAGTAAAATTTGATCTGCTTGATTACATTGTGCCTGCTTATTATGTTTTGACCACTGCAGAAGCAAGTTCAAACCTCAGCCGGTATGATGGTATCCGCTATGGGCATAAAACAAAAGAAAAAGTAGACGACCTGAACCATTTTTATAAACTCAACCGCAGCGAAGGATTTGGAAAAGAAGTGCAACGCCGGATTATGCTGGGTACTTTTGTTTTAAGCGCCGGATATTATGATGCTTATTTCAGCAAAGCACAACAAGTGCGGCAAGTGTTGGTAAATAAAGTGAATGACATCTTCAAGAATTTTGATGCTATCATTTTGCCAACAGTTCCCACAACTGCGTTTACTATCGGCGAAAAAACAGATGACCCGATAGCAATGTACATCGCTGATATATATACCGTTTTTGCAAACCTCACTGGCGTGCCGGGCATATCGCTGCCGCTTTATAAACACAGTAATGGCATGCCCTTTGGCCTGCAGGTAATGACAAGTAAATTCAATGAAGTAATTTTGCTGCAGTTTTCACGTTTACTGATGCAGCAATATAAAACCGTTCCGCATCCATAAAAAAGTGAAAAAGATATTCTTTACATATTGTTTTGTTTCGTTGCTTACAGCAATAGTTTTTGCACAAAGCCCTTCTGCAAACAATGATGTTGTGCCCCAGCCTGCCGATACAATCATTGAAGACACTGTAAAAGAAAATGCAGCAATTGATGAAGTGATAAAAACACAGGATCGCACCTAAAAAAGAAAAGATCCAATATGTAAGCCAGGTAACCAAATATGGTTTCAAAAATCTTTTTTCAAACTATTCTTATAATGCATCACTTCCTTACACCGCGCAAATTAATCCCAATGCAGAAAGTTTTATCCAGGATTACATGAGGCGGCATAGTCAAAGCACCTTACCAATATGAAAGGATGGGGACAGCCTTATTTTAACCTGATTGAAAATGTACTGGTGCAATATGGGTTACCAAAAGAATTAAAATACATCGCTGTAATAGAATCAAATCTTAGTACGGCCGCCACAAGTCATGCTGGTGCAGGCGGGCCCTGGCAGTTTATGCCATATACCGCAAGGGAATACGGGCTTAAGTGGTAAATGGATTTGTTGATGAAAGAAGGGACTATTATAAAAGCACACATGCCGCAGCAAGATATCTGCTGACATTATACAGGGATTTAAAAGACTGGTTGCTGGTGATGGCAGCATATAATGGTGGGCCGGGAAGAGTTTACAGTGCTATTAAAAAAAGTGGCAGCAAAAATTTCTGGAGCCTGCAATATTATTTGCCTGAAGAATCGAGGACCTATGTAAAACGTTTTATTGCCACACATTATATAATGGAAGGAAGCGGCGGTGTAACCACAACTGGTGGTAACGGCATAAATGGGTATAGCGAAAATGGATCGGGTGGAATGAAACAACAAAATAACTTAACGGAAGCCGAACTGGAAGAAGTGGAAATGTTGCCGGTAAGCGGTAAGTTCAATTCGCTTGTGATTGCAAAAAACCTTTCAATGGATATTGCATCTTTTAATCATTACAATCCAGATTTTGATGCGGTACTTTCTTCAACCAGCAATTATGAATTAAGATTGCCACCTGATAAAATGCAATTATTTGTTGCCAATAAATATGCAATACTCAATGAGTGTGTGCAGTTACTGCTGGAAGGTGCTACTGTTCCGGTAAACAAAACAGTTTATCCTGCCAAAGCAAAAAAGAAAACAACTAAAGGTTGATGCTACCTGTAAATCCTTTCGTAAGCGTCTTTATATTTTTCCATTATTACTTTTCGTTTCAGCTTTAATGTAGGGGTCAATTCGCCGCTTTCTATTGTCCATTCATTTGGCAATAATTCAAAGCGTTTTATTTGCTCCACATGGTTAAAGAATTTATTAAAACTGTCAATAAGTTCTTTAAATAATTTCAGCACTTCAGGGTTATTTACAGCGTCTTCATTAGTAACAAACGGAATATTCTTTTGCCGCATCCATTCTTTTAAGTTAGGAATGCTTGGCACGATTAAAGCGCCAACAAATTTTTGCTCTGCTCCTACCACCATCATCTGCTCCACAAATGGCGATTCTTTCATTTTATTTTCAATTGGCTGTGGTGCCACATATTTACCACCGCTTGTCTTAAACAGTTCCTTTTTACGATCTGTTATCTTCAAATACTTACCATCTTCAAACACGCCGATATCACCCGTATGCAACCAGCCATTAACAATTGTTTCGGCAGTCAATTCAGGACGTTTATAATAACCCATCATCATACTTGGCCCCTTTACACAGATCTCTCCATCGGGTTCCAGTTTCACTTCCTGTCCTTTAATAACAAGGCCCACTGTTCCAAATTTTGTTCCGCCTTTCACTTTACAGTTTACACTTATTACAGGGCTGTTTTCTGTGGGGCCATATCCTTCATAAATAGGTAATTTAGCAGCGCTGAAAAGCCGTATCAATCTTACCTGGCAGGCAGCACCGCCTGTAATAATAAACTCTACATTATTGCCCAATGCTTCCCTCCATTTACTGAACACTAATTTATTGGCGATGGAAAGTTTTATATTATACAAAAAGCCATTGCTTTTTTGAACATCGTATTCATTACCCACATCAACAGACCAGTAAAATAATTTCTTCTTAATGCCTGCTAAGTTCTGCACCCTTCGACATGATTTTTTCATACACTTTCTCCAGCAACCGTGGCACTGTACAAAATAAATTGGGTTTTACTTCTTTCAGGTTCTCCCCTATTGTTTCAAGGCTTTCTGCATAATAAACAGAAATGCCGCTACGGATGTAGATATAAGAAACCATTCTTTCAAAAATGTGATTGAGCGGTAGAAAACTCAGCGACCTCCATGTTACTTTTTCTTCAAAAGGAAAAGTATCACATGAGTTAACCACATTGCTTACTACATTTCTGTGGCTGAGCATCACACCTTTGGGGAAACCTGTAGTGCCTGATGTGTAAATAATAGTGGCGCAATGATCAGGCTGTATAGATCTTTTTATTGCTTCTAATTTTTCAACATGTTCTGGCGATGGCTTTGATAAAATTTCTTTCCAGTAAGTCACACCCGGCAATTCATCAAATGAAAATACTTTTTCCAGTGTTGGCACCCTGTCTTTAATGCTGTTTACTTTAGACAGTATATCATCGCCACTGATAAAAGCCATTTTAACACCGGCATCATTAAAAATAAATTCCAGTTCATTTACATTGGTGGTGGGATAAATTGGACAAAGCAAGGCACCCGTTTGCTGGCAGGCCATATCCAGCATCAGCCATTCGGGGCGGTTTTTACTGATGAGTGCAATTTTATCCTGCCGCTCCACCGTCATATCATAGCCGCTTACCCCAAGTGCCAATAAGCCTGCGGCCAGTTTATCAACTGTTTCCTTTACCTCCTGTGTGCTGTGTGGAATCCATTGTCCGTTTTCTTTCCCGGTAAGCATATCTGCTTTCGGAAATTTATCCAGTTGGTATTGCAGGCAATCGAATAATCTTGAGTTGAGATCCATATAACAAGCTTGTGTGAATGAAGTAGCAGTAACTAAGATAAATAAAAAAAGCTATCCTTGTCAAAAAGAGATAGCCTTTCAAGTTCATTTTACTTTTGCCTAATGATAATACTGCCCCACTGGCATTCTAAATACCCGTCCTCTCTGGAACTTTACAAATTCATCATTCTCCTGTGCATGGGTAACAGTCCAGTTTTGGTAGGCGGCTAAATTTTGTACCGAACCAAACAGCCATTGGTTGTAAGCATCAAACATTCCTTCCTGTAATAGTTGGCGGTGCAACTCAAATAATTTAAAAGGAAATTTGTCAGCATATTCATTATACCAGTCGAGTATAAACCTGCTGCGTATCATCGTTAATATTTCAGGGTTGATGCCTGATACAGCAACATTGGCTTGCTTATTCATCGTTGCGGCAAAAGCATCAGTAAATTTATTTTTATCTGTGGCAGGTACTTTTATCTGTACGTCAGCAAATAATTTTTTATAAGCATCAAGCAAAATAGTTTTTATCTCTATAGTACTGTTACTGAATGGTTCCATATTTATGAAAGTTTCACTATACAAAATAGTCCATACTTTATCAGTGGTTAAATAATAATACTTGGCAGCATTGTAATAATTTTTTGAAAACCCAGGATCCACTTCAATTCCTTTTTCCCAATGTTTTATAGCTGTGTAATCCTGCTGGGCCGACAACAATTCACCCAATTCATTATGCATAGCACCGCTGTTTGGAAATTTTTTAATTCCCTTTCGTAAGATCTTATCACATTCTGTCAGCAAAACCTGTTGTTTGTAAATATTACAGGCTATCTGGTAACACTGGTCGTCTGCATCTTCCCTGTCGAGCAATGGTTTTATTATCTCCAGCGCTTTATCAAAATCTTTTTGCAGGTAATAACTCAATGCAAGGTCTTTTGAAATATCAATATCGTTGGGTGCTAATTGTGTGGCCCTGTTCAATACCAATACTGCATTGGAATAATCGCCCTGCTGCATAAATGAACGGGCAGTTTCCTGTAATTCTTTTGCGGTTTGAGAAAATACACTGCTGCTTATTACAAGGAATAAACAAAACAGGAGAATAATTTTTTTCATCGGGGTAAAGATAGAAAAAAGAGGTACTGCAACAGCACCTCTTTTTTTATAGTAAAATCATTAACGAATTATTAGTCCTTTATCAGGTGTGTCAACAACCCATCTCTCAACTTGGGTTCAAACCAGGTACTCTTTGGTGGCATTACATTGCCGCTGTCGGCAATATCAAATAATTGCTGAATGCTTACGGGATACAAACTAAAGGCTACAGCCATTTCACCGCTGTCCACTCTTTTTTCCAATTCAGCAAGCCCACGGATGCCGCCAACAAAATCAATACGCTTGTCTGTACGCTGGATCTTTGTATTCCGAGTAATGCGTCCAATACATTGTTCTGTAAAATGGTTACATCCAATATGCCAATCGGGTCATCGGAGTATGTGCCTTCTTTTGCAGTGAGTTTATACCATTGCTTTTTCAAATACAAACCAAACTCATGCAATTGTGATGGTGCCACTGCATCTTTTGATTTTTCAATGGCAAATTTTTCTTCCAGTTTTTTCAAAAAATCCTCATTGCTTAAACCATTCAGGTCTTTCACCAAACGGTTGTAATCCATTATCCTCAATTGATTGGAAGGAAATAATGTAGTAAGAAAAATATCGGCGCCTGCCGGGGCTTTTTTACCCAGCGCCTTACGCACTTTTGCAGCAGAAGCCGCCCTGTGATGGCCATCAGCAATATAAGTAGCTGGTACCTGTGTTTTAAACAACTCTGTGATCTTATCTGCCACTTTATCATCATTCACTATCCAGATAGTATGCTGTACTTTATCATCTGCCATCAGGTCGTACACAGGATTTTTATCTTTCTTCCACTTTGCAATCAGCGTATCAATTTCATCAACATTTTTATACGCTAAAAAAACATTGCCTGTTTGTGCACCGGTAGTTTTAATATGGTTGATACGGTCATTCTCTTTTTCCGGCCTGGTGAATTCATGCTTTTTTATCAGGTCATTATCATAATCATCCACACTGCTGCCACAAACCAAACCTGTTTGTGCTGGCACCATTCATTATGAGTTGATAGATATAATAACAAGGCTTGCTTTCCCTGAATAAAACATTGCGGCTGATGAACGCATCTAAATTTTCTTTAGCTGTTTCATAAACAAGTTTGGAATGAATGTCGGTATCTTCCGGTAAATCAATTTCACTTTTGGTGATATGTAGAAAACTATACGGGATTGCCTTGTGCTTCAATCTTTGCCTCTTTGCTGTTCAATACATCATAAGGACGTGATGCTACATTTTTTGCATGTTGTGCCTCAGGCCGTAAGGCTTTAAAAGGGAATATAGTAACCATTGATTGCTCTTTATCGAAACGGTAAAAATAGTTTAAAAAAAATTATGCCTGCTGTTGTGCAAATTTTTTCATTGCATCCACCAACACCTCCACACTGCTTATTGGCAAAGCATTGTACAACGATGCCCTGAAGCCACCCACCAGCCTGTGGCCTTTGATGCCAACAATATTTTTTTCTTTTGCAAACGCCAAGAATTTTTCTTCCAGTGCGGATCATTCATCACAAAACAAACATTCATTTTACTGCGGTCTTCTTTTGCCACAGTTCCGGTAAATAATGGGTTGCGGTCAATCTCTTCATACAGCAATGCTGCTTTTTCATTATTCAGTTTTTCTATTGCAGCCACACCACCCTGCTCTTTCAGCCAGCGAAGTGTAAGCATACATACATACACCGCAAATACAGGCGGCGTATTCATCATGCTTCCATCTTTTATATGGTTGCGGTAATCCATGATGGTGGGGATAGGGCGTTTTATTTTGCCCAGGATATTTTTATTCACCACCACTAAATTCACACCTGCAGGGCCCATATTTTTTTGTGCGCCTGCATATATCAGGTCGAATGCATTAAAATCAATCACCCGGCTGAAAATATCGCTGCTCATATCTCCCACTAAAGGAATACTTACTTTGGGAATTTTTTGCCATTGGCTTCCGTAAATAGTATTGTTGGTGGTGATGTGAAAATATGCAGCATCATTTGGTACTGCAAAATCTTTTGGAATAATGGTGTAATTACTTTCTTTGCCTGTGCAAACCACTTCTACATTACCAAACAGTTTTGCTTCCTTAATCGCTTTTTGTCCCCACACACCTGTATCTGCATAAGCTGCTGTTTTTTTATCATCCAGCAAATTCATGGGTACCTGCATAAATTGTGTAGATGCGCCACCATGCAAAAACAATACTTCATGGTTATCATCCAGCTGCATCAGTTCTTTTACCAATGCCCTTGCCTCATCCATTACTGCCTGGAAAGTGGAAGTACGATGACCGATTTCAAAAATAGATAATCCTGAATTATTATAATTCAATACTGCCTGTGAAGCCTGCTCAAAAACCTGCTTTGGTAAAATAGAAGGCCCTGCGTTAAAATTTGTACCACTGCCTGTGCTGTTATTGGTTAAAAAATTTGAACGGCAAAAGTAACTTTTTGAAAGCGATTTTGAGAAAGTAATTGAGAAATAGATTTTTTATTTTTAACCCGTAAAGGAGTGTAATAATTAAAGAAAATCAAATTGAACAGGGAAAATAAAGCCGGACATTTAAAAAAATTCAGGAGGCACTTGATAGGGCTACTAAGAAAGTAATTGAAGAGACCAAGGCATTGAATGCTTACCTCGTGGTATCTGACAACAAAGGCAACATCAAAAAAATACCAGCAAAAGATTTATAATAATTTTTCTTTATCATTATCCTTTTTTTCTTCATCCACAATAACCTCCACCTCATCCCCCACCTTTTCCACAAACTCATTCATGTAAATATCAAACAGTACAATGATGTAGTTTACCAGCAGTGGGCCAAAAATTAACCCTACAAATCCAAATAAATTCAATCCCACAATTATCCCAAATAAAGAAATGATGGGATGTACATCACCAATTTTTTTCATGATGGTAATACGGGCTATATAATCAATATTACTGGTAACAACCACGCTGTACAGCAGCAGGCCGGTGGCCAGCCCGTTTTGGCCGGTTACATACATATATATGCATAGCGGCACCCACACAATCATAGACCCTACAATTGGTAAAAAAGAAAATAAACCGGTAAGAAACCCCCAGAGTATTGCATCCTTTACGCCAAATATCATATAACCAATGCCTGCTGTAAAACCCTGTATCAATGCTATCAAAGGAATACCGATAGCGTTTGATTTGATAGTAGTTTTTGTTTCCGCCGCCAGCAAGCCAATATTTTCATCTTTAAGAGGGATGATCTTACATAAAGTACGCTCCATTGCACTGCCGGAATACAGCATATAATACAGCAGGAAAAGCATAGTGGCAAGATTGGTTATAACATTGGCAGTACTGCTAAACAGCGATGGCAAAAAGTTCGTAACTTTTTCTGTAGCGCTGTTGATTGATTTTTCGGAAGTAAAATTAAAACCTGTTTTTTGCTGCACTGTAAGCAGTACATTTTTTACGGTGGCAAAGCGTGGCAGAAGGGTCGTGTAAAATAGGGTTAAGCTTGGGCATTATCAATGTAGCGGCCAGGTACACCGGCAAGCCAATCAGTAATGTGTAATAGATAAGGAATAAAAAAGCTGCCCATCCTTTTTTCCATTTCTTTTTATAAATAAGCTGAAAATAATTTTCACGGCTCAGAATATACAACGTAACAGCACCCAGCATACCCGGCACATAGGCTGACAGCTCTTTAATAACGATGCTCACCATCAAAAGGATCAATATTAAAAAAAACACCTGCTTTAGCCTGTCGTTAAATATTTTGCCCATGATAGTAATAGTAATAAGTAAAATTTACAATATTGCCTGCAGCAGTATTGTAAATAATTTTATCAAGTTAATAATGAATAATGATTTGCAGACAACTTTTTTGCAGCAGGTTAATTTGTAGTGAGTATTACAGGTATGCCGGGATATTGTATGCTTCCATCATCTTCTGCTGTTATAAAAAACCGTACAGGAGTAAATGGTGTAACAGTGTTGAGAGAAGCTTTGAGTTTTTTAGAAAGAAAACCGGTGGAGATTTTTAGCTGTCCAATGTTTTAGACTGTTTGTTTTTTCAGGATGATAGTTAAATAACTCAACCCTCAACAGCTGTTTTCTTCTCTCTCAGTTCCGGTAATTTTTTTGTAACGATGTTAGTAGTAATATACTGCAGCCCATAGCCGAGTATTTTTCTTACAAACCCTTTTGAATTGAGGGTAAATAATTTTCTTGCCACCCATCCTGCGGCCATACCGGCTGATGTATCAATTGCCATATGCTTTAAATCCCCTGAGCCGGTAATGGATTTAAAAGAGTTCTTTATAAGGGAAGACGGTTTTAAAGATTCCCTTACAACCTGTAGTTGTGCTTTCACTACTTCCATCTGCGTTGCTTCCAGCGCTTCCAGTTCTTTTATCTTCCTGGCCAAATCATCCATTGTGGCTACTGTGTTTTTCACTATTTGATAATTTTATCAATGAATAAATTACTTAACGGCCGCTGCACCCAGTTCTGCCTGTTTACATATACCAATAAACCAACCAGGGCATAAAACCCACCAACGATAAAAAAGCCTGCCCACACATTATCAAGTTCACTGCCTATCCAAAAGGCAAATCCAAAACTTAATATGGTAAGTGCAGCGCCGCCAAATACCATCACCATCATTAAAGCCACTAAGCTTGAGAGGGATGCGGAAATTTTGCCGGCTGCTTTAAGCTTCAACAGCTCCACTTTTGTTTCGGCCATGTCGCTTACATCGCTTACTAATTGTTCAATATTTTCTATTGTTGAATGCATAGCTGCAGATTTTTTCCCGGTTGGTTATTATATAATATTCAGGTGTTCATTATGAAAGATTAGCCTTAGTTTCTGCTTTCAGGGCATTCATTTTAGCCCTTGCATGTTCAGCTAATTCTTCTGCTCCCTCTTTTGCTCCTTCTTTACCGCTGCTGTATGCTTTTTTAAGGCCATCCACAAAATCATCAAAAGATGACTTTAATGAATCGGTTACATCACCAGCCTTACCGGCAATTTTCTTTCTTGTGTTAGATCCTTTGTCTGGTGCCAGTAAAATACCTGCTAATGCACCTACTGCGGCACCTGCCACAAAGCCTAATACTGTTTTAGTGTTGCTCATAAAATGTAATTTTTATTTTTATAAAATGATTAAAAACGGATTTAAAAACGGGCCTTGTTAAACACAGTCTATTTTGTACGGCTTGTTTCCATTCTTTTTTCCGGGTACATGATGGCGTACTTTAAAAAAAGTATAGCTGATAAAATAAGCGCTGCATGAACAAATGAAGAGAACTGTAGTACAAAAAACCCAAGCGCCCAGAATAATAGCAAGGCAATACTTATAGTTACAGTTATTTTTTTCATACCCCAGGTTTAAAATGAGAAATAGCCTTAAAAAAAATCAATTATGATGTGCTGCTTTTTTTAAAAATAATGACAGCAAAAACAAAATAATAAATACAAAGAATAACACTTTTGCCAGTGAAGCTGCTCCCGTGGCAATGCCCCCAAAACCAAAAATGGCTGCCACTACTGCAATTAAAAAGAAGCCTGCTGACCAACGTAACATAAAATATAATTTATAAGTTTTAGAAAATGTTTCCCCTTTTATAATAAAATTCTGTGCCATGCCGTTTCCATCGTCTTTTATTACCTGATAGAACAAAAACCGTGTACATTTATCCGCACTACGGGAAATGGCCGTAGCAGTTGTGGCATACTTTTTTATCAATAACCATTTCAAATACCTGGCATTAAATCAACATCATGAAAAGAGTTTTTGAAAAAGTAAAACCAGACAGCAGGATAATTATTGGCTATAGCACATCTCTTTTTTTATTGCTGGTGGTGTACGTAGTAACGCTGGTGGCAAATAATAAGCTTAAGGAAAAAACAAAGCTGGTAGAACACACATACCAGGTAAAGTTTGACCTGGAATACCTTATGTCAAAAATTAAAGATGCCGAAACAGGTGTGAGGGGCTTTGCGATTACAAAAAACAACGATTTCCTGGAGCCATATATCAATAGTAAGGAAAGTGTAGATTCTATCTATACATTATTATGGAATGCTACCAGTGACAACCCTTTACAGCGGATACACCTTACAGAGCTGAAAGACAGTTATGAGAAAAGATTTATTGTTTTTGAAAGATACCTTATTTATATCAGGGGTGGGCAAATTGATACTACTTACAACGTGATAGCCCAGCAATTGCTGGCTAAAAGATCAATGAATAATATCCGCAGATTGGTAAATATTATGCAAAACGAAGAAACCAAACTGCTGGAAGAAAGAGATAAAAACCAAAAGGCCACTTTTGCCTCTATTAATACCATCACCATCACCTCTTTATTACTTACACTGATACTTGTAATAATTGGTTTTGTTACTTACACAAGCGAAAGCAGGGCCCGTAAAGTTGCACTGCAAAATATTAAAGATTACCAGCAACAGCTAAGTAACCGGATTGATGAATTAAACATTGTAAATGCACAATTGATGCAAATGCGTAGCATGGAAAAGTTTGCTGTCACCGGCCGTATTGCCCGTACCATTGCACATGAAGTAAGAAACCCTTTAACAAATATTGACCTTGCGTCTTCACCAGTTAAAAGCAGACCTCGATTCAAAAGACGAAAACCTCTCTTATTATTTTGACGTAATCGATAGAAACAGCACCCGTATAAATAAACTTATATCCGACCTGTTGCAGACCACAAAATTTTCAGAGCTTAATTTTTCAAGTATACCTGTAAACACCCTGATTGATGATACACTGGCGCTGGCTAAAGACAGGATAGAACTGAACCATGTACAGCTGGAAAAGGAATACAAAGAAGATATTGTGATAAATGTGGATGCAGATAAAATGAAAATTGCCTTTCTGAATATCTTCATCAATGCTGTAGAAGCCATGCAGCCAGGTAAAGGGAAATTAAAAATCCTTACTAAAAAAGAAGAGGGCAATTGTGTGATTACCATAAGTGATAATGGCAGTGGCATGGATGAAATATCATTAAATAAATTATTTGAACCCTATTTTACCAATAAGCAAAACGGCAATGGCCTTGGATTGGCCAATACACAAAACATTATTTTTAATCATAAAGGAAGCATTGCTGTAAGCAGTAAACCAGGTGAGGGAAGCAGCTTTAAAATCACCTTGCCAGCATCATAAGAAGTCAGTTCCTGATTATGTTTCTCTCAAAAACAACATACATAACCGGATTTTTTTTACTTCTTATGCCACACTCCGGGAAATAAATTCCCCAGCCGGGTATTTTTTTCTCGGAAAAATGAGTTAATCCCGGTAAACCTGCCGGATGGCATTTTTAATTTGGGTTGCAGAAAATGGTTTTGAAATAAAAACATCAGCTCCCTGCTGCAGTGCTTTTTTCCTGTCTTCGCTGGTGTCATGTGCCGTTACCATTATAATTTTTGTGTCGGGATATTGTTCTTTTACATAGCTGATAAAATCAATCCCATAACCATCAGGTAAATGGTTATCAAGGAAAAGTACATTAGGATTGAAGCTTAAAAGGTGGTTTTTGCCTTCACTGATTGTATTTGCAAACTGTACTTCGAGGTTATTGCTTTTGAGTATGCGGCTTAATAAAAAGCAAATGTCATATTCATCATCAACGATAAGAGCTGTAAGTCCTGTTTTTATTTCTTTTTCTGTTTCCAAATCATTATTGGTTGTTTATTACAATATTATCAACAAATAATCAGCCATTTTAAAATTGAGTGGATAAAAGGCACTTATCTTTTAAACGGTCGTCTGTTTGGCATTATTTTATTTATAGGAGTAATAACGTAAAAATAAAAAGATGCTACAAAAAAAGTATCAGTATTTTTAACCAACCCCACTACATAGTTATGAAAAAAATCCTGATTATTGATGACGATATGGATATGTGCCAGTTACTGTCAAGGTTTCTTCAGCGCAAAGGCTTTGAAACAGCAACTGCGTCAAACGGTAATAAAGGAATAGTTGCTTTTAAAGAAGGGAAGTTTGACCTGGTGCTTTGCGATTTCAGGCTTGGCGATAAAGAAGGCGTGGAGGTATTAAAAGAAATAAAGCAAATAAACCATGCTGTGCAGGTGATCATTATTACCGGCTACTCTGATATAAAAATGGCAGTGGAGGTAATACGCCAGGGCGCTTTTGATTACATCACAAAACCACTGGTACCTGATGAAGTGTTGAATATTATAAATAAAGCACTCGACCAGCACCCCTTCAGAAATACAACAATTAAACGGCAGTAGTAATGGTGCCATTAAAAAAACATACTCTTCCTGGTTCAGATATCTCATCTGGCTTTTTAGTTGGCAAAGACCCATCGGTTCAGCAAATGTATGAACAGATAAAAACCATTGCCCCCACTAATTACAGCGTTATTATCTATGGCGAAAGCGGTACAGGTAAAGAAGTGGTGGCAAAAACAATCCATACACAAAGCGACAGAAACAACAAACCATTTGTGGCGCTTGACTGTGGTACACTTTCAAAAGAACTGGCAGCAAGTGAAATGTTTGGCCATGTAAAAGGCTCTTTTACCGGCGCATTAAATGATAAAGAAGGCATGTTTGAAACTGCAAACGGCGGCACTTTATTTTTAGATGAAGTAGGCAACCTGCCATTGGATGTGCAGGTGGCATTGTTGAGAGTGATACAGGAAAGAAAATTTAAACGGGTGGGTGGCAATAAAGAAATGGCAACCGATGTAAGGATCATTGTTGCTTCTAATGAAAATTTAAAAGAGGCATACATGAGCGGAAAATTCCGTGAAGACCTCTATCACCGGTTTAATGAATTTTCTATTCACATACCTTCATTAAGAAACAGGCAAACTGATATTCCATTATTTGCAAAATTCTTTTTGGAACAAACAGCAACAGAATTAAATAAAAATTTAGATGGCTTTGAAGATGATGTAATGCAGTTATTTTTAGAATATAACTGGCCGGGCAATTTAAGGGAGTTCAGGAATGTGGTACGCCGTGCAGGCTTGCTTACCACCGGCGGGTTGATCAATAAAAATGTACTGCCCTGGGAAATTATCAGTGGGCCGGTACTGAATGAAGGCAATGCAACAACTGCTGCAGCAGCAGAAAAAAATACATTGCCCATTGCAGCATTTAAAAAACGCAGCAGCCAATGCAGAATACGATGCCATAATGAATGTATTAAAGCAGGTAAATTTTAATAAAACAAAAGCTGCAGAAATTTTAAAAATTGACAGGAAAACGCTGTATAACAAAATCAAAAACTTTGAAGAAAGTAAAATGTAATTACATATTTTAATAACCAGTTTTAATTAAGGCAGCAGTTCCCCGTATTGAACAATACGGGGAATTTTATGCTCATTATTTTATAACAAATAAGTGTAAAATCCAGTGGCATATCGATTGCCTTTTCTGTATATACTGTTATATAAAACAGGTAATGAAATAACAGCAGGTACACTTTAGTTCATCACCCAAAAAAAATAATTCCATGGAAAAAATGATCAATGAAATGAGGACTTTAAGCCAGGTACTTGAAAAACTAAGGCTTAAAAGGCACGACAATGAATTTATAATGAGTGATGGAGATTTTTACCACCGGCAATGGCAAACAATATAATCCTGAAGATCTGACCATTATAAAAACATATCGTTTTGAAGGCGAATCTGATCCTTCTGATTCATCTATACTTGTATGTGATAGAAGCTAATGACGGATTAATTGGCTATAGCATTGATGCGTATGGTGTATATACAAATCATGATGCTGAATATGATGATTTTATCAGAAAGATACATGTGCAGGACAGGGATGAACAATTATTATTCAGCCTTGAGGAAGAGCCTGCAAATAAATAAACTATTTACATTTTTAAATAACATGGAATAATTGAAAGCAAATGACACTTTCAATTATTCCTTTCTTCACAACTAAAGATTATGAATAAAAGTTTACAAATATTTACAGACACTACTTGCTTGCAGTATGTTATTAAGCAGTTGTGAAGCTATTGGTGCAATATTTAAAGCCGGTGTATGGACGGGAATATTTGTTGTAGCAATTATTATCGCAATCGTAATTTTTATAGTAAGAGGCATAAGCAAGAATAAATAAGGTCATTCTTCTTCCTTCCCGATCATTTTACCGCCGCTTTGCCAGCTGCTGTTTAGTTTTTCAAATTCCTTTAGATCTGCCTCTGAAAATTTCTGGCCTACTAAGCTTTTTAGATCTGGCTGGCCTGCATTTACCCATGCGGTGTACCAAAAAGATGCAACAGAATAAATAGACAAACGCATCCTTCGTTCCACCATGCCATTTAGTTTTTTATCAAATGCTTCTGTAAAAGCAGTTGAATATTGTCTTATCACCACGCCATTCCGGTTTTCAAAACTATATTTCTGATCCGCAGGAAATTCTTTCGTCAGTTCTTTTTCAAAACGTAAAACAGAATCAGAAGCAATGGCGCTTTCCAATACTCTTTTCCAGATATAATCTGCCGGGTCTTTAATGTATTGTGCTTTGCCAATAAAAAAATCAAATTTTGTTTCAGCCAGCAATTCCGGCACACGGCTTTCCCAAAAACCATGAATGCCTCTTTGATTGCTGTACTGCCCGTTATGGTTACTATTGGCATGAAGCGGCACATGGCTGTCGGCAATATAATGGCCTATCTCCGCACTGTTCTTCATTATCTTGCTAAAGTTCTTTTCTTTAAAAGCATCGGTAAGCCTGTATAGCATTTTTTGTATATGCCAGGGAACAATACCGTACATCCTCACAGAATCTTCCCCAAATTTTTCCACGGCATCTTTCCATTTCGTGGCAGGTTGGGGTAAGGATATTCGCCGTAATGGTCAATATCAATATAATGCCTTGGCCCTTCTTCGGGCACCGCATACCGTCGTTTATCCGGGTCTACAGCATGTTCTTCCAAAAACTCAATATTGGGTTTGTACAGTACCATCATCTCCGGTGGCAAAAGAAATACAGCATAGTAATTGATCTTTTTATGGGCATAAAACCCCCAGCAAAAACATTGCAGAGAAAAAAAAGAAAATATTATAAGGAGCAAGCACCGTTTCATTTCGGGTATTTTTTTGAAACAGTAAGATATACATATTTCCCAAAAAGATACAGAGCAACCAAAGTTTTCTTAGCGATCTTTGTGCCTTTGTGAGAAAGGCCTTTGCCGATTAAACCTTTTACAAAAAATAGCATCATAACTGTGCTTTTTCTATTTTTATACCTGAACATTATGGCCATACATCAAGATGATAAAGAACTGCTGTTGCAGTTTAAAAACGCAGCAACAAAAGAGAGGGCATTTACTGCCATTGTAAAAAAATACCAGGAAAAACTGTACTGGCATATACGCCGTATGGTGGTACAGCATGAAGATGCCAATGATGTATTGCAGAATATGTTCATTAAGGTTTGGAATGGCCTCGATAATTTCAGGGAAGACAGCCAGTTGTACACATGGCTGTACCGGATAGCTACCAACGAAAGCCTTACTTTTTTAGAGCAGCAAAAACGGAAAGCATCTGTTTCGTTGGGTGATGTGGAAAATGGGCTTGAAAATAAGCTGAAGGCAGAAACAAATTTTGACAGCAGTAAGATAGAATGGAAACTACAGTTGGCCATGCAACAGTTGCCGGATAAACAAAGAACGGTTTTTAACCTGAGGTATTATGATGAAATGCCTTACGAGGAAATGAGCCGGGTGCTGGAAACAAGTGAAGGGGCGCTTGAAAGCAAGCTATCATCATGCAGTAAAAAAAATTGAGGATTATTTGCTCAATCATTAAACTAAAGCAATGTTAATTCGTCAGTAAATAACGAAATGGAAAGAAGTGTTGACATATTGAATGAACTAAATGAAATAAGCCCGCTGGTTGCCGGTATTGGCAGGGCAAATGTGTTTATAGTGCCGGAAGGTTATTTTGAAGCTGTACCTGCATACTGTACTGGCCTGTATCAATAATGAAATTTCAGCAGGCGAAGATGTGCCTGCCGGTTATTTTGATGACTTTATCAAACAATATACTTGTCAAAAATTGAAGGCACTGTGGCCAATGAGCTGCAGGAATTTCGCCTTTTATGGCAGGCATTAAAAAGATAAATCCTTATGAAGTACCTGCAAATTATTTTGAACAGGTGGCTGTCAATACATTCTTTGTTGCGGAAGAAAAAATGCCTGCTGTATTAAAGGACGTTAAATAAATTCAGCCTTTTGATTTACCTGCAGGATATTTTGATAACTGGCAGCCAATATTGTAACAAGGCAAAAGAAAAGGGGCGCAAAAGTTATTGCAATGCCTAAGCGCCGCAATGCTATTTTGAAATATGCTGCGGCTGCTGTGTTTACAGGCGTGGTTGCTTTGGGTGTTTACAAATATGCTGGTAACAATACGATAATCCTATTGTGGAAATTGCAAGTACCGAACTGCCTGTAATGAAATGGATGAAAAATAGTTTGAATGAAACACTAAATAATCTTAATGAAGAAGACATCGTGAAATACTTAGAAAAAAATGGTTCAGAAGAATGATGTGGCTGCATTGTCCTCTGGTATTGATGAAAAAGATTTGCCCGACCAGGAAGAATATTTTACAGATGAAACAACATTGGATAAATTTTTAGAAGATATCGAATTGAAAAATTAATTGAAAAACATGAAGAAGTTTTACCTGATATTATCATTTATATGCCTTGCCGCAATAGCTCATGCACAGGATGCGCCGGAAGCAACACCTGATGTTTCTGAAAAAAAGCAACAGGATATACAAGCATTAAAGGCGCTTTCATTAGCAAAAGAACTTGACCTGACTCCCGACGAAGCACAAAAATTCTGGCCTGTTTATAACCAATACGAAAAGGAAATGGATGCTGGTAAAGATCAAAAAAGGTGATGATGTTGATGTGATTGATCAACAGGAAAAAGTATTGAACATCCGCAAAAAATATAAAGACCAGTTCACCAAAGTATTAGGTAACCAGCAGCGCATGAACCGCCTGTTTAATGCCGAAGGAAAATTCAGGAAAATATTGATAAGGGCAATGCAGCAAAGACAAATGAAACGGGCAGCAAAGAACCGGCCCAACAGAAACCAGTTATGGTAAACCGATTATAAAAAAGCCGTCTCGTCATAAATGACGAGACGGCTTTTTTATTGGCTTAATATTTTTTAGTCACGCTGCCTGCATTCACCTGTAATCCTATGAAAAGTATCATGTGCTTTTGTAATCAGCGTTAGTAATTCTGCATCAGTACGGTGGGCAATAACTGCTTTTTGTACAGCAGCTACATCAATCACCAAGTCCTTTAGAGCTGCTTTTGTTTCTTTTGGTTTGAATTTATCTTCCGGTACCACAGATTTTTGCCATGTTTTTGCTGCTGCAAACAAGTTGCTCCGCATTTGTCCTCAGTGGTGCAAAATTTCCTTCTTCAGCAGGATGAAAAGAAGTTGACATAAGCGTATGGAAGCTGGTCATTTCAGGCCATACGGCTTTTGGAGCTTCAGTTTGAGCCTGGGCTGGAGCTTGCCCAAAACTAACGGCTGGTAAAAACGCCAGCAATATCACTGCTAATTGTAATGCTTTTTTCATTGTGTTTTTATTTGTACAAACATAGGGATTTTTTGTGCAAGTTTGAAACGGGTGCAATTTTCAATGTATCCCACAAAAACACGAAGAAAACCAAGCTAAGAACTTTGCTGGCTTTGTGCCTTTGTGGGAAATCTATATCTTACAATAATGGCAAATAAAACCAACCGGCTCAATCTTTTTTCCTTTACCATGATTGTGGTGGGGCTTGTAATTGGCATGGGTATTTTCCGTACCGCTGCCACCAGCGCCAAAGATGCCATTGCCCCTTCTGTTTATTTCAGTGCCTGGATCGTTGGTGGCATTGTTGCCTTTGCGGCGCATTAACGTATGCAGAAATTGGCAGCCGCTACCCTGTTACCGGCGGTTATTATAAAGTATTTGCAAAAGCCTATCACCCCAGTATTGCCTTTGCCATTAATTGTTTGATACTGGTAAGCAATGCAGCCAGCCTTAGTGGTGTGGCATTGATTGGCAGTGGTTATTTATTAAAATTATTCCCCGGCAACTGGACCGATATTGACAAAGCATTGGTAAGTACTGTTGCCATCATTATTTTTTATATTATTAACTTAATGGGATTAAAAATGAGTTCAAGAACACAAAATATTTTAATGATCATTAAAATAACCATGTGATTGTTTTGATTGCTGCATTATTTTTTCCAGATAATTATGCAGAGCAGTCATCGCATATCAAATCTGTCAAATTGAGCAATCATTCAAATTGGCCTGATTGGATCAAAAGCCTTGGCGTTAGCCTGATCGCAGTTTCTTTTACTTATGGTGGTTATCAGCAAACCATCAATTTTGGCAACGAAGTGGAACAGCCGCTAAAAATATTCCAAAGGGAATTTTTATTGGCATTGGCATTATCATTGTTCTTGTACCTGCTGGTAATTTGAGTTATTATAAACTGATTGGCTTTGAACAAATGAAAGGCGAAAGAGAAATTGCTTATGTAGTGATGGATAAAATTTTCGGAACAACAGGTGCCACTATTTTTTCTGCATTTTTATTTTTAGGTGTCTGGCTTATGTAAATGGATTGCTGATGAGCAACCCCAGAGTGATGTATGCCATGGGTGATGATGGAAGTCTGCCGAAATATTTGCACAGCAAAATGAAAAGAACCAGTGTGCTTACTTTTTCGTTAACCGTATTTGCTGCAATTTGTATCATCATTTTATATTTTTCCCAACAGTTTGAAAAGATACTAACCTTCTCCATTTTTCTTGATTGCTTTGGAATGGTATTGAGCAGTGGCACTATTTTTTGGTTCCGTAAAAAAACAAAACACTTAGATGGAACCGGTATTTATAAAATGAAATTATTTCCATTAATGCCATTGATATTTATGGCAGCTTATTTATTTGTTGGTATCAGCATTACTATTGCTGATCCAACAAGCAGCATTAACCGGTATTATTCTACTGGCAGTGTTTACAGATACTTTACTTTTTATTTCATACAGAAAAAATTGAAAGATTGTATATGGATATTTCTTACATCATCAACGAACTTGGCGAAGACAGGGAACAATATTTTAATGCTATTGCCCCGCCCATTATGCAAACAAGCAATTTTGCTTTTAAAAAAGTGGATGACCTGCGGAATGCCTTTGCAGATGAATATTCCACTTTCTTGTACAGCCGTGGCAATAATCCTACTGTTGATATACTCCGTAAAAAATTAGCGGCATTAGATGATGCGGAAGATTGCCTTGTTTTTAACAGCGGTGCTGCGGCCATTTTTGCTGCGGTGCTGGCCAATGTAAAAAGCGGCGACCATATTGTAAGTGTAAAGAATCCATATACCTGGGCGAAAAAAATGTTCAATGTGATATCTGCCACGCTTTGGGGTAACCACTACTTATGTTGATGGAACAGATATTGAAAATTTTGAAAGAGCGGTATTACCAAACACCACCGTTATTTATTTAGAAACACCGAATAGCTGGGATTATGCCATACAGGATTTGAAAGCTGTAGCTGAATTAGCCAAAGCAGAAAACATTGTTACCATTTGTGATAATAGTTTTTGTACGCCCATTTATCAACGGCCCATTGAGTTGGGTATTGATTTGAGTTTGCAATCTGCCACCAAATATATTGGTGGGCATAGTGATGTTGTTGCCGGTGTATTAAGCGGCAGCAAACAAATGATGGCAAAAATTTTCAACAGCGAATACTTGAATATCGGCAGTGGCATTTCTCCTTTTAGTGCATGGTTATTAATACGTGGATTAAGAACATTGCCCATGCGGTTGGAACACATTACCAAAACAACCTGGAAAGTGATTGAATTTTTAAAACAACATCCTAAAGTGGAAGAAGTTTTATTTCCTTTTGATAAAGACTTTCCTCAATACGAATTAGCAAAACAACAAATGAGCGGCGCTTGTGGCTTCGTAAGTTTTTATATTAAAGCCAACAGCATTGATGAAGTGGAACGTTTTTGTGAAAGCCTGCAACATATTATGATGGCAGTAAGCTGGGGTGGACATGAAAGTTTGATCATTCCAAAATGTGCTGGTATAAAAAGAGAAAAGTTTAATGCGGCAAATAAAGACCACCGGATGATGAGATTGTATGTGGGGTTGGAGGAAGCGGAGTATTTGATTGGAGATTTGGAGAGAGCACTGGAAAAATTGTAGGCTTCGCAGACTTCCGAAGTTTTTAAAACTTCGGAAGTCTTAATTAAAATACTCTCACCCAAAAAGATACTTCTCAACCTGTTCCATATCTAATTTCTTTTCCTCATGCACTTTTATAAATATCTCCCTATTACCAAACCAATCTAAAACTTCCTGTCGCTTTATATGAGTATTCCCTGTACCAATAATTGCAGTATAAGAACTGAATTTATAATCTTTATAATTGTTACACAATTTGGCTTTAATTGGATTAGCATGTATATATTGAATGATGGAAGTGAAATAGCTGCTATCTACAATTTCCTTCTTCTTAAACTTTGATTGAAACAAACTACCTGTTTTATTATATGCTTTATTAATTCCTTTAGCATAAGAAATAAAAAAATCTTTAAAGGCTTTCTCTAAGGGTGTAAGTTTTTTGCTGCCTCTCTGTTCATAAACTTCCGAAGTCTTAAAGACTTCGGAAGTTTGGCAAGGCTCTTTTACTCTAATAAGAAAATGAAAATGATTGGGCATCAGGCAATATGCATACACATCTACAAAAGGGGAAAGATATTTATCAAATAGATTTAAACAAGTGATAGTAGTTCTTCTCTTCAAAAAAGATATTTTGTTTGTTATTGCCTCTGTTGTAAATGTGGTAAAAAGTATTGGGTTGCATAAAAGGCATTTAAAGATTTGCCTCTTAAATGATAATATCTTATGCTAAGACTTCCGAAGTTTTTGAAATCTTCGGAAGTCTATATGGAACATCAAACAGCTTCACTCTTCCCTTCCTCTACAAACCCATGCATCTTCTTCAAAAATCCATACAAATCACTCATCGTCTCTACACTCTGCACTTCTAAAATTCCATGCTTACCAACCTGTTTTAAGCTTTGCTTTATTCGTTGCCTTTTGTAAAAACTGCAGAATTAAATTAAATGTCTCACTCTGGAAATAAGGCGAATCAGGATTGCTTACAAAAAAACATTTCAGCACTTCATTTTTTAAGAAGAGTTTTTCAAAACCTAATTCAACTGCAATTTTTCTTGTACGCACCGTCGTAAACAAATCTTCCACCTGGTGCTGGAATGGGACCAAAACGATCCTGCATTTCTGTATGAAATTCCACCAGTTCTCTTTCATTGGCACTATTATCCAATCTTGTATAAAGGGTTAATCTTTCAGTAATACTTTCTACATAACTGTCAGGAATTAATATTTCCAAAGTCCGTATCAATGCTGCAGTCTCTTACAAAATCATCCTGCTGCTGTATCTCTTCTTTAAACAATTCACGGAATTGAGAACGCTTTAATTCTTTTACTGCTTCATCTAAAATTTTCTGGTACATCTCAAAACCAATCTCTGCAATAAAACCACTTTGTTCTCCACCCAATAAATTTCCTGCGCCACGTATATCCAAGTCTCTCATTGCAATCTGGAAACCACTGCCGAGGTCGCTGTATTGTTCCAAAGTAGATAAACGCTTGCGGCTGTCTGGTGGCAAAGTACTCATTGGCGGTGCCAGCAAATAACAGAATGCTTTTTTATTGCTTCGGCCAACCCTTCCTCTTAACTGGTGCAGATCACTCAAACCAAACTGGTGTGCATTGTTTACAATGATCGTATTTACATTCGGAATATCAACACCACTTTCTACAATATTGGTACACACCAGCACATCATATTTTTTATCCATGAAATCGAGGATAGTATCTTCCAGTTGATCGCCTTCCATTTGCCCGTGTGCAAATGCAATGGATAAGTCAGGACAAAGTCCCTGTATCAATCCTTTCATTTCACTCAAGTCCATTTACCCTGTTATGGATAAAGAAAACCTGTCCGCCTCTTTCTGTTTCGTAATAGATAGTATCACGGATGGCATCTTCATTAAACACCATCACTTCTGTTTGTATCGGCTGCCTGTTAGGTGGCGGCGTGTTGATGATGCTTAGATCCCTTGCACCCATCAAACTGAATTGCAGTGTACGTGGTATTGGGGTGGCGGTAAGGTTAGTGAGTCAACTGTTGTTCTTAATTGCTTTAATTTTTCTTTTGCTGCCACACCAAATTTCTGTTCCTCATCAATGATCATCACACCCAGGTCTTTAAACTTCATATCCTTTCCCAGTATGGCATGTGTGCCAATGATAATATCAATTTTTCCTTCCTCCAATTTCTTCAGTGTTTCTTTTTTTTCTTTGGTTGATTTAAAGCGATTGATAAAATCAACTTTAACAGGAAAATCTTTTAACCGGTCGCTGAATGTTTTATAATGCTGGTAAGCCAAAATAGTTGTAGGCACCAATATCGCAGCCTGTTTATTATCACAGCATGTTTTAAATGCAGCCCTTATTGCTATTTCTGTTTTACCAAAACCCACATCGCCACAAACCAATCTGTCCATCGGCATTGGTTTTTCCATATCACGTTTTACATCTTCACTTGCCTTTGCCTGGTCGGGTGTGTCTTCATAAATAAAACTTGCTTCCAGTTCTGTCTGCATGTAATTATCCGGCGAGTGTGCAAAGCCTTCCTGGCTTTTTCGCTGTGCATATAGTTTTATCAGGTCGGTGGCAATATCTTTTACCTGCTTCTTTGTTTTTTCTTTCAGCTTGTTCCATACATCACTGCCAAGTTTATTCATCTTTGGCACATGTCCCTTCTTTGCCGCTGTACTTGCCAATTTTATGCAGCGATGAAATATTTACATACAACAGGTCGCCATCTTTGTATTGTATCCTTACCGCTTCCTGCATCTTGCCATTCGCTTCAATCTTTTGCAAACCACTGTACACACCTACGCCATGATCAATATGTGTTACATAATCTCCCGGCTGCAATTCTCTTAATGTTTTTAAAGTAAGCGCTTTGTTCTTGCTGAAAGCCTGTTTTACTTTGTATTTATGATAGCGCTGAAAAACCTGGTGATCAGTATAGCAAACACATTTCAGGTCATCATCAATAAATCCTTCATGAATAGAAGTAGGAACAGGAATTACCTGCACTTCCGCTTTCAGATCAGTAAAAATAATATGCAGCCTTTCTAATTGTTTTGGGTTTTCTGCAAACAGATAAATATTGTAATGTTTTGCTTCGTACTCTTTTAAATTTTTTATCAGCAGATCGAACTGCCGGTTGAAGGCTGGTTGTTCTTTTGTGTTGAAGAAATTGATTCTTGATTCTCGTTGGATGTTGCTCGTTGCTCGTTTTTGAAGTATGAGCCTTCTTTCCAAACTCAATGATATGCCTGAGTTTGATCTGTTTTTCTATTTCAACAGCTTTTACAAAATCATCTTCTGATACATCTTTCTTTTCATTTATTTCACCATCTTCTTCTGTGGCAGCGGAATGATAGCTAGCCGCTTTTCAGTACCTCTAAAAATAATTCCAGGTCTTCTTCCTGCTGCTGTATTTTTTCTTTGATGAATTCCCAGTCTTCACTCCACACCACTGTATTCTCCGGTAAAAATTCAAATAACGAAACTTTCTCTCCTGTTTCAAATTGTGTTTCTACATTCGGAATAATATTTACCTGCAATAATTTTCTTTCACTCAACTGTGTTTCAGGATCAAAAATTCTGATGCTGTCCACTTCGTTGCCAAACAATTCTATCCGGTATGGTTTTTCATTTCCATAAGAATAAATATCAAGGATGCCGCCACGAACAGCAAACTGGCCCGGCTCATATACAAAATCTGTTCTTACAAAACCATTGTTCACAAACTTCTCCAAAATGCCATTTACATCAATCGTCTCCGCCTGTTTGATGGAAATGATATTTTCTGATAGTGTTTTTGATAGCACCACTTTTTCAAACAATGCTTCGGGGTAAGTAACAAATATTTTTTTATTTACTGTGAAGTTGCTGTTGCTGGCAATTTTTGTTAATGCTTCTGTACGCAACATTACATGGCTGCTGTTGAGCAGGCGGTAATTTTTTTTATTTTTAAAAGAAGAAGGGAAATAAAAAATATCCAAGGCACCGGTAATATTTTCTAATGTGTTATGAAAATATGCTGCTTCTTCTGCATCTCTTAAAATAATAACATGATTTATTTGTGCAGCTGTGGGATTATTGAAAACGGCAGCAACAATAAATGCAGGCGCACTTCCATACAGGCCTGAAAGGTGAATTTGTTGTGGTGAAGACAATAGCGATCCTGTCCGCTATCTGAAAACAGCGGGGATTATCGGCATACTCCTTCTTCAACACTTCCAAATTCATTCGTGGCGCAAATATAACCAGGTTGTGCTATACATGGCAACTTCTTACTTAAACAAAACGTTAGTTTACAAGAGGTTTAACAAATGCTCTTTTAAAGTGCTAAAATGCACTATTTTCGGGATTCTGCTCCACTTGCAATTATTTATAATTTGTTTCTCATGAAGATATTCTACAAAGCTTTATTTACTGTTCATTTTTTCGTTTTCATTGCTTGCAGTATCAGCACAAAATAATGTATGGCCTGTTCGTTTTGCTAATGGCAATTTTGTAACCGGTAATAATATTGAAAAAAACACTTTTAAAAAAGAAGACATAAGCCATTCACTTTTTGGCAGATAAATATTTTGTATTGGTTCAATTCAGCAGCTTGCCTTCAACAGCGATACAACAAAAACTAAAAGATGCAGGGATTGAATTAAATAATTACCTGCCAGAGCATACTTACCTAGCTGCTATAAAAAATACCTTTGATTTCAGCAGGGCAAAAAGTTTCAATATTATTTCCATAAATAGTATCCCTTCATTTTATAAGATCCATAAAAGGTTTGCCAATTACAAGCCTTCTTTTAATAAAGACGAACAGGAAGCGATTGCAGTAAATTATTTTGAACAGGCAGATAAGGCATTGTTGGTATCAACCTTACAATCAAAAGGCGCTATCATTATTACAGAAAAATTTGCTGCTGCCGGGCTTATCCTTGTTCAATATAATAAAGCGCATTGTTGATTCCCTTGCTGCATTGCCATTTGTAAGCAGCCTGGGTTTGCAGCCAATAAAAGACCAGCTACTTAATTACAACAGCAGGGCGGCTACATGCAGTAAGCGGACTTAATGCATGGGGCGGAAAAAACCTGAATGGCAAAGGTGTAACTGTTGGTATAGGTGACAATGCAGATGTATCAACACATATTGATTTTGCGGCAGGCTTATCAACCGTATCACCTGCCACACCTACCAATCATGGCACTCATACTAGCAGGTACGGCAGCCGGTGCTGGTATTATCAATGCAAAAAACCATGGCATGGCTGCCAAAGCCACTATCGTTAACCAATTCTTCAGTGATATTATTGTGTATGCCCCTTCTTATATCACCGATTATAATATGGTTGTTACCAATAATTCTTATCACTCTGCCGAAGCCGGCTGCGCAGGGTAACAGGAATACAACAGCCTCAGCCGCTATGGCGATGTACAAATGAAAGCATACCAACGAATTACAGCATGTATTTGCATCTGGTAATGACGGTGCTTCTACCTGCAGCCCTTATCCTGCTACATTTGCCACAGTAAAATCTGGATGGCAGTGTGGCAAAAACATCTTAACTGTCGGTGCTATGAATGTAGGCAGCAATTATGCATCGCTTCTTTCAGTGGCCGTGGCCCGTACAGCAGATGGAAGAATAAAACCTGAAATTGTAACCAGTGGATGTGCATGTAATATCCACCAATGCCTAATCAACACTTATGGCGATAATTGTGGTACCAGTATGGCATGCCCCGGCAGCCACCGGATCACTGGCACTGATGTATGAACGCTACAGGCAAACACATGCAGGCGCTAATCCTAAAAGCGCATTTGATAAAAGCAATTGCCTGCAATACTGCCGAAGACCTTGGCAATGCAGGCCCTGATTATACTTATGGATTTGGTATGATGAATGCAAGGCGTGCCGTGGAAGCGATTGACAGCAACCGTTACTTTATCAGCACCATTGCCAATGCCGGCAGCAACACACATAATATTACTGTACCTGCCAATACACGCCGCTTAAAAATAATGCTGTACTGGAACGACCCTGCTGCAGCCAGCAATGCAGACAGCAGCCTTATAAATGACCTGGACCTGGTAGCAATTGAACCTTCTTTTACATTGCACAGGCCAATGAGTTTGAATGCCACGCCTGCCAGTGTAAATAATGTGGCGGCTGAAGCTGCAGACCATATAAATAATATAGAACAGGTAATAATTGAAAACCCTGCTGCAGGTATTTATTCTGCCAATATAAATGGCTTTCAATATTCCATCAGGAACACAGGAATATGTTGTTACTTATGAAATTTTAAAGAACAGCGTTACAGTTGAATATCCTTATGGTGGCGAAACATTAGTGCCGGGTGAAATTGAAAATATACGCTGGAATGCTTATGGCAATGAAGCCAATAATTTCACCATTGAATATTCTGCAACCAATGGCAATAGCTGGATAACAATTGATAACAATGTTCCATCTACCGCAAGGATTTATAGCTTGGACAATACCTGCTACTATTACCAACAATGCATTGGTAAGAATAAGCCGGAATGGTACTGCATTAACTGACCAAAGCAATTTTAATTTCTCTGTTCTTGGGCAACCGGTTGTAACAGCTACCAATGCCTGCGAAGGTGCCGTGCAATTAACATGGCCTGCCATTACCAGTGCAACCAGTTATGATGTTTACCAATTGATTGGCGACAGTATGCAGGTGATTGGCAATACTGCTCAACTTCTTATTTAATAACCGGGCTTGATAAAAATAAAACATACTGGTTTGGCGCTGCTGCAAAAAACAATACTGTTGCAGGAAGGCGTTCTGTTTCAGTATCTGTAATGCCAAACAGTGGCGATTGTTCGCTGGCATCATTTAATAATGATCTAAAAGTGGATTCGCATATTAGAACCCATTACTGCAAGGCAATTATTTTCAAATGCAGCCAATGCAACAAAGCCGGTAAAAGTTTCTATCAAAAACAAAGTGCCTCTACAGTAACCGGGCCATACAATGTTTCGTTTGATTATGGCGGCAGTGTAGTTACAGAAACAGCTAATACAACCATTAATGCCGGTGCTTCCACTACTTATACTTTTACAGGCACTTATCCAATACCGTCAGCAGGTTATCAATACAATTTTAAAGCATGGGTAACCAAAACAGGTGATAACAATCATTTGAATGATACGGCTTATAAAACAGTGAAGTATATAAACAATGATGCTATCACTTCTTGCCACTTACCGAAAATTTTGAAACAATGCCTGCAGCAGAATTTACTAACAGCAGAAATGGCCATTGGCGGAAATAAATATCTTGACTTTGGTGCCAGCAGCAACCAGGGGAAGGGCAAGGATTTTTGTAAATACCGGCTTTGCATTAAGCGGAAACAATGCACTTACACTTAGACCAGGCCCCTTACAGTAATACCAGCAATGCCGATAGTGCTGTTTTGAATTATAACTTATCACTTTTTACATCAAGCAAATACGTTTTGATTTCTATTATAAAAATCACGGGCAGGCAGATGCAGCAGGCAACAAAATATGGATAAGGGGAAGTGAAAATAACAATTGGGTACAGGCATATGATCTGTTTGCCAACCAGGCTGCTGTGGGCGAATGGAGAAAAGGGATCATCAATATTAATGAAGTACTGAGCAATGTATCACCCACACAAACAGTGTCACCAACTTTTCAAATAAAGATTGGACAGGAAGGAAACAATTCTGCCAACAGCCCTGAACCAATTGTTGATATTGATGATGGCTATACATTTGATAATCTTGTATTGAGTGAAGCAATGAATGATGTTGCAGTACTTGATTTAATTCGCCTGGTAAAGGTGGTTGTGGTTATCAGTACAACCAATCCTGTCAGTATCAAAATAAAAAATCACAACAACGCTGTCCTTAACAATGTGCAGGTTAATTACCGGGTAAACAATGGCAGTGTTGTTACAGAAACCATTCCATCTATTGCGGCCAATCAAACACTGGATTATGTATTTACACAAACCGCCAATCTTTCAGCATTTATTGATTACAATATTGATGTATGGGTAAAATACGCCAGCTGATAATTATGCAGGCAACGACAGCATACTCAAATATTACTTTTCACAACAGCCCCATTATTTCAACTTATCCTTACCTGCAATATTTTGAAAATAACAACGGCAATTTTTATTCCTATGGCACAAACAATACATGGCAATGGGGCACACCTGCAAAATCGTATTATTAACAAAGCAGCTAATGGAACAAAGCATGGGTAACCAATCTAACCGGAAATTATACAGATTATGAAACATCTTATCTTGGTATCTCCTTGTTTTGACTTAACAGGATTAACAAATCCTGTACTTTCTTTCAGCCATATTTTTGATACTGAACAGGATTATGATTATTCCTGGGTGGAATACAGCACCGATGGAAAAATATGGAGCAAATTGGGCAATGTTGGTGAAGGCACTAACTGGTATAATGATGTAGCCACCAATAGCTGGGATAATACATCTGGCAGATGGCATGTAGCCAGTATTGATTTACCGGTAACCAATACCACTATTCGTTTCCGTTTTGTAATGAGCAGCGATGGTGGCGTAACAGAAGAAGGTATTGGTATTGATGATGTGAGGATGCATGAAAAAGCAATTATTGCCGGTGATATCGGAATCATCTATTGCCTCTAGCAATTGTATCTGGCAACAACTGGAATTTCATTTAATCGTGAAGTGATTCTGATATATTAGCAGAAATAAATGCCAACGGGCAAAATCTTAGGTACAGTTGCAATTCAGGCTTACCTTAAGACAGGTGCAGTAAGAATCAGCAATAACCAGTATTATCTTACAGGAACTATTTATCAGGAGTACCGATCCATCTGGAGGCAACGTAACTGTAAGGCTTTACTTTACAGATTCTGAAGCTGATGCATTTGATCAATGCAACCGGCTTGCAGCACTTGCACTAAACCCAATGATGCTTATGAACTAGGCATTACAAGATACTGGGAGTTTTATTCAGAAGATAACGGCACCATTAGATGACAACTTTTATAATATTACCAGTTTATTCAACCAGCTAAAACGCATTATTCCGCATTGGTAATGGTTACTATGCTGAGTTTAGTGTAGACCTGTTTTGGTGAGTTCTGGATTAGCAAAGGACAATATTGCACCGCCACATACCATTTATGCATGCCAGGGCAGTAACATGCTACATTTGCTGCTTCTTCCACCGGGCAGCTACTTATCAATGGCAGGTGGATACAGGAAGTGGTTATACAAATATTACCTAACGGCACCGATTATGCAGGCGCTACCACCAGCAATATTGCAAGTGATTAATTTATCAACTTCATTTACCGGATATAAATACCGCTGTGTGGTAAATGGCTGTTAATGGAACTGAATATACCCTACGTTTTAAAAATGTATGGACAGGTGCAAGCAAGTACCAATTGGTTTACTGCTGCAACTGGAGTTGTGGTTCAGTGCCTGATCAATATACTGATGTGGTTATTCCTTCGGTGCTGTAAGCAATATCCACAGTTAACGCCAATACTGTTATCAGAAGCATACGGATGTTGAAGAATGCGCCGGTGAATATTAATACAGGAGTTAAGATTGGATTAAATGGCGAGATAGATTACGTTGATTAAACGGTAACCGGCACACTATGTACCGCAGCAGCCATTTCTTTAATTAGCGAAGGATCTTTTTCAATGGCATTGCCAACAACGATCACATCTGCACCGGCTTTGCAATTGATGTATGCTTTTTCCGGTTCAATAATACCGCCGCCAATAATTAAAGGAACATGAAATAGACTGCGCCACTTTCTCGATCATGCTTTCATGAATGGCACGTTTGGCACCACTGCCGGCATCCATATAAATTAGTTTCATGCCCAGCATTTCACCAGCCATGGCAGTGCATACTGCAATTTCATTTTTATCACTAGGTAATGGGCTGGCATTGGAGATATAAGAAACGGTTGTAGGAGCGCCGCCATCAACCACCATATAGCCGGTTGACATAATTTCGAGGCCGCTTTTTTTAACTACGGGTGCACTTACCACATGCTGACCGATCAGCAACTCCGGATTACGGCCACTGATAAGCGAAAGATATAATAATGCATCAGCATATTTACTCACCTGCGAAGGGCTGCCGGGGAAAATAATTGTGGGAATATTGCAACTGCTTTTTATCAATTGCAGGCATTCATCTAAGTAATTAGAGATAACCAAACTGCCACCTACAAGGAAATAATCAACCTTTGCCTCAACGGCAAGCGTTATCAATTGCCCCATGTTTTGGTCGTTTACCTTGTCGGGATCAATTAATACAGCAAATGATTTTTTCCCTAATCTCTTGCGTTCAGTTAATGAATGATATATGCCTTTGATCATCAACGGGTGGTTGGTTATGTGCAAATGTAATTTTTTATTGTAAAATACCGCTATTAAGACCATGTTTACCTTGTGAAATACGCAAAAAAACTAATTTTGGATATGGATATCAGTAGTGAAATAACGTTCAGGACTGCCCGTAGTGGCGGAAAAGGCGGTCAAAACGTAAATAAAGTGGAAACAATGGTGGAAGGCTACTGGAATGTGGCTGGCTCCGCTTTTCTTACAGAAGAACAAAAAATGCTTGTAACAGAAAAATTAGCCAATAAAATAAATGCCGATGGAATGTTGCTGGTAAAAAGCCAGGAAGAAAGAACCCAGCTTGGCAATAAGCAAATAGTGATAAGAAAAATGAATGAACTGGTAACAAAAGCCCTTATTGTTCCTAAAAAAAGAAAACCCACCAAAATAAGTAAGGCTGCAAAAGAAAAAAGATTGGACAGTAAAAAGAAACAGGGAGAAATAAAACAAGGACGCAAAAAAATTGATTTTTAAAGCTCGCTCTTTGTGTTCCTTCGTGCCTTTGGGCCTTGGTGGTTTACAATTTGAACCACAAAGATTCTGTGTTAAGAACCAAGTGATTTAATTTTTTTATTTTTGTTTTTTAGGCGGCTATAAGCCAGCCTGTATAGAGAGTAGCTTTTTTAGTTGCTCTCTATTTTTTTGTTTAAATATTCACGGTCATACGTCGCATTGGTTTTGCATAAGGTAAAGATCATCTCCAGCAATTTTCGTTGTATAGCTACCGCTGCTTTCATTTTTATTCCATGCTTTGATACAAGCCTGGCAAAAATGGCTTTATACCGATCGTCATCACGGATCACTGATAAGGCGGGCAGGTGCATTGCCTTACGCAGGTATTTATTTCCTTTCTTGGATATGCAAGCTTTTCCCTTTACCGATGTGCCCGATTGTTTCTCTTTCACGTCAAGCCCTGCATAACTGGCAAGTTGTCTTTTATTTCGGATCAGTTCAAAACCATTTGTCTCTGCAAGAACGGTAGCGGCTGTTAACAGACCTACTCCCGGTATGGTACAGATGATTTTTACCGTATTACAGGTCTGTTCATCTTTTTTACCAATGCCTGTATTTCCTGTTTAATCTCCAGTTCCTGTTTATCCAGCAGCGCAATACGCTTTCTCATTCAAACTACGCTTAACCGCCTGGTTCAGCCTCTGCCTGCTCTGCATGTAACTGATTCTTTACAATTGTCCTTTCCCCTACTAACTGATCCCGTTCACGAGTAAGTTGTCTTAGCCTTTTAAATAGTGATTTAGGACAGTGCCAATCATCCAACTTTCTCTCTAATCCAAAACGGGCAATCGCTTCCGAAGCTGTTTTGTCGGTAATGGTTTTAACTTCAAGTGTCCTAAAGTAATTACTGATCTTGTTTGGCAATACCACACTCAGACTATAGCCTTGGTCTGCTAAATAATAAGCCAATTTTTCATGATATACCCCCGTTGCTTCCATTACATAGCGAAGGGGTACTTCGGGTTCCGTCATTTTGCCAACCCATACTTGCAATGATTCAAACCCCTTAAGGGTATTGGCAAAGGCTTTGCCGGCATACAACTCCGGTCACCAATCATCGCTCATCCTGCCTAAACAAACTACCAGTTCTTTTTGGGCTACGTCAATAGCCACTACTTGTTTTACCATCTTTTTCATACCAATTAGTTTTTAAATAAAAAAGTGAAAAATCTCCCTTCGTTTTGTCTCCTGGTTGGATATTCTGGATATACCGCTATGCAGTATTCCTTACATTCTGTTCAAACTCGAAGAGATAAAAAAGAGTGAGGCAATATCTCTGTGTCAACATGCTTCAAGAGCTGTTTAGGCACGAATCCGCTCTCACTCTTTTTCACTTTTTTAAATCAAATCTATTGGTATCTTAATCTCATCTCAAAGAACTTTTTACTTAATTTGTAAACATAGGAGACACGAAGCCACTAAATTTCACTAAGTCAAAGATTCGGCCTGCCCTTGTACCAGCGGATGATAAACCACACAAAGGATGTAAATGCCGGTATGCCCAGGTAAGTAGGCAGGTACGCTTTTAAAGGACGCATTGTTTCGGCATCTTTTTCCACCAGGTTTTTATCAATAAACATATTATTAAATAAAAACCCAAATAAGGCTGTGGCCCAGCTTAACAGTAAAACAGGGAATAATACGCCAGCCTGCACCTCTGTCTTTGTCCATTGAAAAATAGTGTATGTATCGGGCAAAAAGTAAATGATCATCAGTATGACGCAGGAAACGATACTAAGAATAAGCGATATGTACCATAATTTCATACTGTGGCGGATATGGGATGAAAAAAAGTGCAATTGTTACATTGCACTTCCTGAATAACGTATATATGCCCCTTTTATTGCTTTCTTTTCGCCTTGAGGGTTTCTAATATTTGTACCTGTTTTTCAGACTCCGCTTTCATATCGGCCTGTTTTTGAGTGTTCTCCACAATATCCTTTTCCAGTTTTTCTTTTTTCTTCACCAGGTCTTCGCCCATCTTCCACTGAATTGGTATATTTTTTTGCGGCTTTTTCAACGGCTTCTGTTTGCTCTTTTATCTGCAATTCAAGATCATAAGCGGTCGCTTGTTCTGTATGCTTGTCAAGAAACGTTTTCATACTGCTGTGAAGTTCTGCATTGTCTGCTTCGCTGATAAATTTTTCGTAACCGCTTGATGCCAGCATAGTGAGTATGGTAATATCTTTTTCTTTACGGCTTTTGCGGTCTGCCTTAAAATAAAGATCGTAAGTGCCGGCACCCAGTTCACTCATGGTAACGCCTTTAAATACCATGTAGTCTTTGCTTTCCTTTCCCTTATAGCCTTTCTTTTCCATTTTTTCCACCAGCGATTTCATCACTGTCTTTTCTTCAAAAGGGATCTCTATTTCCACAGCAGGCTGCATGGTTTTGTTATAATCTGCTGTGGCAGTACGTGCCTGCGAAAAGGCGGTTATCGTAATAAAAGATATGGCTGCTGATAGTAGCAATTTTTTCATAACAATTAATTTTTTTCAAAGATAGTGTTTGTAAAAAAAAGGTTGCACTGGTTTTTTAAATATGATGTTAAGATAAACAGGCATCACTATTTGCAGGTAGCAAAGCAAATGCTATTTACATTTTATTTTTTTAAAGCGGCTTACTCCTTCACATTATCAGGTTAAATTTGCCATAAACCACAATCATTGAGCGGCGTAAAAAAATTAGCTTCACAAACACTCTGGTATGGCTTGCCTACTATCGGCAGCAGGTTTTTGGGCTATATACTTAACTTCTCCCTGAGTTTTATTTTTCATGCAGTAGATACAGCAGACCTTACGCAGATATATGCAATCGTCCCTTTTCTGAGTATCCTTTTTACTTACGGCGTAGAAACAAGTTATTTCCGTTTTGTGCAGGACAGTGATAAATACAAACTGTACAATACGCTTAACACTTCCTTAATCATTATCCACCATTGTTGTTTTCCGGCATACTGTTGTTGTTTACAAAGCAACTGGCTGATGCCACATTTATGGCAGCACACCCGGAATATTTTGTTTGGCTTACCGGTATTATTTTTTTAGACACACTGGCAACATTGCCTTTTGCCAAACTGCGGCAGGAAGGCAGGCCACGTAAATATGCTTTTGTAAGGGTGATGGGTATTGTGGTGAATGTGCTGGTGGTGATATTTTTTATTGGAGTATGCCCAAAGATTGCAGCAACAAATCCCAACAGTGTTTTGCTGTTGTTGTATGACCCTTCTATTGGCATCGGTTATTATTTAATTGGAAATTTAGTGGGTAGTGCTGTTACATTTTTATTGCTATGGCGCACAATGGAAAGATTTTCGTTTTCGTTTTGATAGCAGTTTGGAAAGAAGTGATGACATATTCCTGGCCGCTGATTATTGTGGGATTGGGCGGTATGATAAATGAAATGCTGAGCCGTTTGGTGTATCAGCATATGGTTACCTTGACCCAGTAGAAGCAAAAAAACAATTGGGCATATTTGCTGCCAACTACCGGCTGGCTGTTTTAATCACCATTTTTATTCAAATGTTCCGCATGGCGGCAGAACCATTTTTCTTTAACCAGAGTAAAAATGAAAACGCACAAAAAACTTATGCCAGGGTGATGAAATTTTTTGTGATTGCCTGTTGCTTTATGTTTTTGTTTATTGGTTTATTTCTGGATGTATTTAAAGAAATACTCACTATTAAATACCCTGAATATGGCGAAGGCATACATATTGTGCCGGTGCTGGCAATGGGCAGTGTGTTTCTTGGTATTTACTACAATCTTTCTGTCTGGTACAAACTCACCAATAAAAATTTATATGGCGCTGCCATTACCATTGCCGGTGCAGTAATAACTGTTTTACTCAACATCTGGTGGATACCTCATTTTGGCTATACCGGCAGCGCCTGGGCTACATTTACCTGTTATGCTTTTATGATGATAGCCTCTTATATGCTTGGGCAAAAACATTATAAAATTCCTTATGCCAAAAAGAAACTGATCGCTTATTTAGTACTGACTACTTTAGTTTTCTTTATACACAAAGGCTTGGGGATGCTGTCCAATAATATTTATTTTTCTGTGGGAACAGCTTTTGTATTGTTGATTGGTTTCTTTTGGTTTGTGGCTACTATTGAGAAGAAAGAGTTTCAGCAGTTGCCGGTGGTGGGAAATATTTTAAGTAATTATGTTTACGATTCAACTACTCTTCATCTTCCTCCAAAAAAACCTCATGCCCCTTCCCTCTTTAAATTCTTCACTCTCTACTTCTTTGCCGCCAATCAGATCTGCCACCAATGATGTCCATCCTGTTTGATGACTGGCACCAAGGCCTGCACCAGTATCACCATGAAAATATTCATAGAATAAAACCAGGTCTTCATTGCCCGGCTTTTTATAAAACCAGTTATGATCGCCATATAATTTTCGGTTGCCTTTTTCATCTTTTGCAAAAAGGCTTATCACTCTTCATGTAAGCAATTCTGACACTTCCAGTCAGGTTCAGCATATTGCCTGAACCAACCGGGCATTCTACTTTCAAATTATCGCCATAAAACTCTCCATACTTTCTGATAGACGGATGATGAGATAATTGATGGGCATCCACACAGGGCCACGCCAGTTACTGTTGCCACCAAATAAATTGCTGGTAGAGTCGCCGGGATCATATTGTATTTTATAAGTTTCGCCATCAATAGTTACAGAATAAGGATTTGCTTTATGATATTTTGATAATGCCCTGATACCACCATCGGATAAAAATTCATCTTCATGCAACAAACGTTGCAATAAAAAAACCAACCGGTCTTTTTTTACCAGTGATATCAATACTTCTTCACCATCACCACGTTCTTCATTGGGCCAGTACTTTTTATTTGCCTTACGGTAATTTTCAAACCACTCAATCCGTTTGTTAAAATCAGGCACTGCATCAAACTACTCTTTGCTGATATTGCTCACTGCAAATAAACTGGTAAGCCCAACAATACTTTGTATGCGTAAGGGTAATGGTTCCTGCCCGTCAACACAAAGTGTATCATAAAAAAACTTGTCTTCTTCATTCCACATGGCATGGCTGTTGAGCGCTTCTGCTATCAATACAAAATGTTCAAAAAATTTGGTGGCGGTGTCTTCAAATGCAATATCATGTTTGGAATTTCCAGTGCCATGTCCATCATGTTCAGTGCATACATCCCCATCCAGCTGGTGCCATCTGCCTGCTCCAGTTGCATGTTATCTGTAAAATGATGGCTCCGGTTGAATACACCAATATTATCAAGGCCTAAAAAGCCTCCTTCAAAAATATTGTTGCCATTACTGTCTTTCCGGTTGATCCACCAGGTAAAATTGATCAGCAGTTTTTGGAATACTCTTTTTAAAAAAATAACATCACCGGCTCCGTAAGTTTCTTTTTCAATCCTGTAAATTTCCATTGCTGCCCATGCCTGCACCGGTGGGTTTACATCACTGAAATTCCATTCGTATGCCGGCAACTGCCCATCTGGTTTCATGTACCATTCCCTCATCATCAGTTGCAACTGGTGCTTGGCAAATACCACATCCACCATTGCCAGTGAAATACAATGAAAAGCCAGATCCCATGCAGCATACCAGGGATATTCCCATTTATCCGGCATGGCAATAATATCCTGGTTTTTTAAATGTTTCCAGTCGCTGTTTCGGCCTTTTTGTTTGCCGGCATTCACAGGTGTAATGCCATCGCTGGTGGTAAGCCATCGCTCCACATCATAATGATAATATTGTTTGCTCCACAGCAAACCAGCCAATGCTTTGCGTTGTATATTTTTCAGATCAGCAGGAATATCTGAAGGCAGTATCGCATTGTAAAAATCATCTGCTTCCTGTTTTCTTACTGTAAATATTTTTTCAAACCCATTTGTAAAAGGCTTGTCATCTGCACTGTTGGTAAGCCTGCAATAAATGGTTTTTGTTTCACCACCTTTTAAAACTCATTTCATACACCGGCGAAAATTTTGTGCCTTCTTTTTTATTGCGAAGTTTTGTTTTACCCGAACCTGTTTATGATAGCATCATGAAAAGCATCTTTTGTAAAAGCACTTTTATCACCGGTTCCATTTAACTTATTAAAGTTGGTTTCATTTTCTGTAAACAGCCTGTCATTGGGAGGTTGAAAATAAAAATAATAATTGCCCATCATGCTGTGCCTGGCACATACTGAATTTTATCAACCATTTTTATGGAAGGCTTTGGCTCGTCGGGTGTATATACCCAACGGTTGTAAAACCAAAGTGTTGGCAATAATGTTATGGGAGCTTCTTTTTTATTGCGGTTAGTAATATCAATTTTGATAAAAATATCCTGTGGATTTTGTTTGGCATAAGTAACTTTTACATCAAAATATTCATCATTATCAAATACACCAGTGTCCAATATTTCATATTCAGGTTCTTCTTTGCTTCTTGCTCCGGTTTTTATGTAACAGATCTTCATAAGGAAATTCATTTTGCGGATACTTATACAAATACTCCATGTAATAATGCGTTGGAATATTATCCTGGTAGTAATACAATTCTTTTACATCTTCACCATGATTGCCATCATAATTGCCTAAGCCAAACAAACGCTCTTTTAATATTTTATCTTTGCCATTCCATAATGCAACAGCAAAACATAGATTTTGAAAATAATCTGAAATACCTGCAATGCCATCTTCGCCCCAGCGGTATGCCCTGTAGTGTGATTGATCAAAAGGAAGATAGCCCCATGCATCACCATTATCACTGTAATCTTCTCTTACTGTACCCCATTGCCTTTCACTCAGGTATGGCCCCCATTGCTCCAAGTGGAATTGGCTTTTTATTATTAACTGCTAAACGCTGGTGTTCTGCTGTCATGCTCATTTTAAAATAATCTTATGTTTATATAGCGGCAAGTCGTTTGGATAAGAATATAAAAATACTGAATTAAAAATTGTTTGCTTTGTTTGATTAGCAGATGTTGCAGTACTCAATAAAATTCCCTCTTTAACGTTCCATAATAAGCTGATTGTTTTTTCTTAATTTCATGTACAGCTTAATTATCAATTATGAAAACACTTTCTGAAACCTGGTTTGCTGAAGGCTATATTGATTTTGAACTAAAAAAATATACACTGCTGGCTTACCTGCAGGAAATTAATAAAGGCTTTTCTGAAAACAAGCTTTATCCACAACTCGCCGATATTATTTTTCACTACAACAATATTGTCGCCTTTCGGGACAATAAAAAATTTTTGCAAAATCATTTTCCAAAACGGCTCACTGGTGTGCAAATGGAAAAATTATCTGTTTTTTATGAACAGGTAATTGAAGACAGTGAATTGATGAAGGAACTGGAAGATATTATTGATTATGCCAGCGGGAAAATGAAAACCACCATTGATGATGGCACAGAATCTATGAATTTGTGGAGGATAAAATTAATATACTGCCTGTGGGTCTTGTGCCGCTTGATATTACAGAAGGATATTTCTTTTTAAATAATGGTCATCAGAAAGATACTCATGTGTATCAATACCGGCTTACTATTTTTGAAAAGCATGATGAAAAATACCGTGGTATTAAAACTGATTTTATTGATTGCTGGCACCGGAATTTTTCATCAACCTATGAGCAAATTAAAGCCGAGCTGATAAAGATGAAAACCGACTTGCCAAATCCTGCAGTTTATGCTATGGAAACTTCCCTAAGTTTTCCGGTGGAAGAAACTTTGCTACCAATAGCTAAAAGATATTTGGTTAAATTTATTTCTGCTGCTGCTTAATGAGTAATCATAAACTTTCTCATAAAACATCCTGCACTTTCCCTGTTCGTTTTCACAGATGGAAACTGCAGGATGTGTGTAATAGTTTGTGTAGTTCAACTTTTACCATGGCAGCAACAGTCGAATTTGGTTTACAATTATTTTATTACCACTTCCAATGTTACAGTTGGTACAATTGTGAAAGATTTTGAATAGCTATTTTTACCAGCCTTGATCTGAAATCCAATTCCTGGTTGTATCTTTTTTCAATTTTAAAAGTTTGTTTTTTGTCAGCCCTGAAAGTAGTGCTGTACAATTCACCTTCTTCCCTGTCGTTCACAGCAAAAGAAACTGTTTTGTTGCTGCCTGCTTTTACAGATACTTCGAAAAATGAGGTAATCTGCATCTTCGCCAAGATAATTTACTGTCATCAGTTCGGCCATTGGTTCATCCGCTGGATAATAAATGCCGCTCACTGAATTGTTTACTGTTCCGGCAAAGCTGTTGGCTGCAAATAACACGATCGCTGAAAGTGCTACTGCGATGTTTTTGATCTTTGTCATAGTGTTACTTTTTTATTTTTAATTGTTACGAAATACTTTTTCATTCAACTGCTTTCGCAATTGCTCTTTCATACAGCGGTAAATTTTTTTGCAAACGTTGCTAATAAATGGCAGGCTTCGTAGAAAGACCCTTTTGGGTTCTTAGTGAAGTGGTGGTGTTAAATTTTATTTATTGCTGCACCACTTTTTTTCGAATGTTAATCTGTGTGCTGCCTTACGGATTAATTCAGATTGATAACGCAAAGATATGATGTGTTATTTCTACACAAAGCTTCAACTTAAAGAAGCTTTACTTACTCTGAGTGAGGAAAATAAATTGCAAAACCCTTGCGGGACAAGGGTTTCATGGAATATTTTTGATGATGCCCAAAAGAAAAATAAAAGTTTGCAGGATAGCTTTACCTGTAAAATGGGCTGGAGTTAATATTATCTTAACAGTTCCTGGTGCTTTACTTATTACATATTTCGCCTGTATTGTCCACCTATTCCGATTTTATCGGAATCTCCGGTTTAGTATTCTACATATTTCTGCGGTATTGCCCTCCGACTGCATACAATGCATTAGTGATTTGCCCGAACGAACAATACTTCACTGTTTCCATCAACTCTGCAAATAAGATTTTCATTTTTTACCGCTGCCTGTTGCAATTGTTTCAGCATGCGCAGATTTATCCGCATGTCGTTTTTTGAAATGCCTGTAAAGTTTTGATCTGGTTTTCTTTTTCTTCAGTAGTACTTCTGATTACTTCTGTTGGCAATATTGTTGGGGAACCATTTTTACTTAAGAAAGTATTTACACCAACAATGGGATATTCACCTGTATGCTTTAATGTTTCGTAATACAAACTCTCTTCCTGTATTTTATTACGCTGGTACATTCTTTCCATTGCACCGAGTACACCGCCACGTTCTGTGATGCGGTGAAATTCATTCATCACTGCTTCTTCCACCAGGTCAGTTAATTCTTCAATTAAGAAAGAACCCTGGTTGGGGTTTTCATTTTTTGCTGTACCCAATTCCCTGTTGATGATAAGTTGTATTGCCATTGCCCTTCTTACACTTTCTTCTGTTGGTGTTGTGATGGCTTCATCGTACGCATTGGTGTGAAGAGTATTACAATTATCATAAATAGCATACAATGCCTGCAGTGTTGTCCTGATATCATTAAAGTCTATTTCCTGTGCATGTAAACTTCGGCCACTGGTTTGAATATGATATTTTAATTTTTGCGAACGGTCGTTGCCTTTGTATTTTATTTTCATCGCCTTGGCCCAGATCCTTCTTGGCAACTCTTCCAATCACACTGTACTCAGGGTCCATGCCATTGCTGAAGAAGAAAGAAAGATTGGGAGCAAAATCATCAATGTTCATTCCACGGCTTAAATAATATTCTACATAAGTAAAACCATTTGCCAATGTAAATGCCAATTGTGTAATGGGATTAGCACCTGCTTCTGCAATATGATAACCACTGATACTTACACTATAAAAATTCTGCACTTTGTTGCTGATAAAATATTCCTGCACATCACCCATCAGCTTTAATGCAAACTCTGTTGAAAAGATACAGGTGTTTTGTGCCTGGTCTTCTTTTAAAATATCTGCCTGCACTGTACCACGTACAGTTGATAATGCTTTTGCTTTTATTGTTGCATATACATCGGCAGGTAATACATCGGCGCCGCTTAATCCCAATAGCCTTAAACCCAGCCCATCATTTCCTTCCGGCAATATACCTGAAAATTTCCTTTTGCCGGAGTGATGGCTTTATTATCTGTACCAATATATTTTGGCAGTGAATCAATATTGTATTTTGATTCCATCAGTTTATTTATTTCATCACCGAGTTTATTTTCAATGATATATTTTTCACATTGCTGGTCAATAGCAGCATTCATAAAAAATGCCAGCAGGATTGGAGCAGGGCCATTGATCGTCATGCTTACAGAAGTTTTTGGGTCGCACAGATCAAAACCACTATATAGTTTTTTTGCATCATCCACAGTGGCAATGCTTACACCGCTGTTACCAACCTTCCCATAAATATCAGGGCGATGATCAGGATCTTCACCATATAATGTTACACTATCAAATGCAGTTGATAAACGTTTGGCTGGCTGCCCTAAGCTTACATAATGAAAACGCCTGTTGGTTCTTTCGGGCCCACCTTCACCGGCAAACATTCTTGTTGGGTCCTCGCCTTCTCTTTTTAAAGGAAACACACCGGCAGTATAAGGAAATTCCCCGGGTACATTTTCCTGCAGTTGCCATTTTAAAATATCTCCCCAGTCTTTATACTTTGGCAAAATAACTTTTGCAATGCTTGTGCCTGATAAACTTTTATAACTAAGTGGTTGCTTAATTACTTTATCCCTTACTTTAAATTCATAGAATTCTTTTTGATAACGTTCAACAACAGCCGGCCAGTTATTGATCAAGTCTAAATTCTCACGGATTTATTTTTTTCTGGATATTCTTTTCTGTTTCATCCAATATAAGCAGCGGCATCAGGCAATAATTTTTTTGACACCATTCAATTGATAATACTGTGATGCCAACTCAGCCTGTTCAGTTGCCCATCTATTATATTCTGTATTGCTTTCGGCAATTTCCGCCAAATACCTTACCCTCTTTGGAGGAATGATCATGGATTGGCTGGCAGTATCTTTTATATGTGCATGATGTTCTATCTCACCATGAAATTTTACGCCGCATTTATCAGCAATCTTCTCCATCAATCTTTCAAACAATTCATTCACACCTGCATCATTAAACTGTGCAGCAATAGTGCCCACAACAGGCAGCTCTTCATCTTTTGCTGTCCATAAAGTATGGTTGCGTTTGTATTGTTTACGTACATCATGCAAGGCATCCAATGCGCCGGCTTTGTCAAATTTATTTACGCAGACTACATCTGCATAATCCAGCATGTTTATTTTTTCCAATTGGGTTGCTGCACCATATTCAGGCGTCATCACATACATGCTTACATCTACATAATCTAAAATAGATGCATCACTTTGCCCAACGCCAGCACTTTCTAAAATGATAAAATCATATCCTGCATCTTTACAAATATCAATTGCTTCCTGCACATATTCACTTAGTGCTTTGTCGCTTTCCCTTGTTGCCAAACTTCTCATGTAAGCTCTTGGAGAAGAAATAGAATTCATTCTTATCCTGTCTCCCAACAAAGCGCCACCTGTTTTTTTCTTTGAAGGATCAACAGAAATAACAGCAATGGTTTTATCAGGATAGTTATTTAAAAAGCGACGAACTATTTCATCTGTAACACTACTCTTTCCTGCGCCGCCTGTTCCTGTTATACCCAACACAGGTATTTTATTGCCTGTTGCCTCTTGCTCATTGCTTATTGCTTTTACCCCATTCTCCACATTTGTGATCTGCCTGGCTACCTTTCTCACATCTTTCACTTCGCCCAGGGTCATGGCATCTTTATAATCGCCATTCCCATTCAATGAGTAATCACAAGAAAGCACCACATCTTCAATCATTCCTTCCAGGCCCATCTTCCTTCCATCATCAGGGCTATAAATTTTTGTAATGCCATAATTATGCAGTTCTTCAATTTCACTTGGCAAAATTGTTCCACCACCACCACCAAATATTTTTATATGTCCACAACCATTTTGATTAAGCAGGTCTTTCATGTACTTGAAAAATTCCACATGGCCACCCTGGTAACTTGTTATCGCAATGCCCTGCACATCTTCTTCAATAGCACATTCCACAATTTCATGCACACTGCGGTTGTGGCCCAGGTGAATAATTTCAGCGCCCTTGCTCTGCATAATACGGCGCATGATATTTATCGCTGCATCATGCCCATCAAATAAAGAAGCGGCTGTTACAATTCGTACTTTGTTTTGTAAAGTGAAACTCATAGAAATTATTTTGCGACAGGTGTTATTCCTGATTAAAGACAAATATTGCGGTCTGTCTTCGGTACCGGCCGCCGTACAAACAATCAGCCGCAAAAGTACAATCAGCGAAGCAAAATACTATCAGTTGTTAGTTTTTGTCAGCCATTTTCTTTTTGAAAAACTTCGGGATATCAAGTATCAGCCCGGCAGATAAATTATAAGTGCGGTAATCAACAAACTTCTGGCTCATTAAAAAAGCCATTGTTAATTGTATCTCCAGTTTAAAGCCTGGCAGTTTTTTAAAGCCAAAAGCGTTTACAAAAGCCGGCTCCCAAAATATTTTTGTATCCTTATCAAGGTTGCTTAACTGGTATTTATCCAATTCCTCCGCAGAGTAATCGCTACTGATGTTTCTGAACATGATCATACCCACTCTTGAAGAAAGTGATGAGGCAAACACCTCCCCATACCGGATCACTATCGCCGGTTGAATATAAAGCCTTGTAACATCCATCGCAAAATAGCGGGCAAGGCTACCGTTAAAGTATTTATCCGTGAAAGAAGATCTACCAAATCCTGCACCAGCAAATACCTGGAAGAAAGAAGCCTTTCTATTGTCTAAATATGTATAATATCCCAACCCAAATTCTGTGCTGTTTCTTTCATAGGTTACCAGGCTGCTGTCTGTGCTGTTTACATTAAAGTCTGAATAATTCTTTTCCCAACGTTTTGCATAGCTGCCCTGTATTGCAAAATGATCGGTAACCGCATAAGCAGCCTGTATATCGAGGCCATAACCACTGTTGAGTTTTCCGGCAGAGGTTATTTCGCTTTTTTCGCCAGGATTTACAGCATAATAGCCCGCCAGTTTGCTGTCGCCTTTTTTTGATAACAACGGAACATTGGTTGACACAGGGCTGTACACATATCTTGGAGAATAGCAGGATGAAGCCAATAAGCAAATGGCAACCATGCCTATCGGCAGGCAGGTAGGCAAAAATACAAAGTATTTGGTTGCACTTTTCAATCAGTTCATTTTAAAAGTGAGTGCCGCAAAGTCATGCACACTTAAGGCTTCTGCTCTTTTATTAAAGAGTTCATCTTGTAAAGCTTCGGGTGTAAACAAACTTTTTACTGCATTACGTAATGTTTTACGGCGCTGGTTAAAGGCCGTTTTCACCAATACTTTAAAAGCCCTTTCGCTTTTTACAATTAATGGTTCTTTTCTTCTTCTCAACCTTATTACGCCACTTTGTACTTTAGGCGGTGGATTAAAACAACCGGGCCACATCAAATAAATATTCCACATCATAAAAAGCCTGTACCAGTACACTCAACACACCATATACTTTACTGCCTTCTTTGCTGGCAGCCCTTTCTGCCACTTCTTTTTGAAACATCCCAATAGCAACCGGCACCTGGTCTTTCCAGTCAATTATCTTAAATAAAATTTGTGTGGAAATATTGTAAGGGAAATTGCCTATTACAGTGAAATGTTCCATCAAAAGGTGCATCAATATCTAAAAAACTTTTGGCGGTTATCTTACCTCTTAATACCGGATAAACACTTTGCAGGTATTCAATTTTGTCATCATCCAGCTCCACTGCTTTAAAATTGATACCGGGAATTTTTATCAGCTCTTTTGTGAGTGCTCCACCGCCAGGCCCAACTTCAAGGAGGTTCTCAAAACTATCCTTCTGTAATTCATCTACAATTTTCCGGATGATATTTTCATCCTTTAAAAAATGCTGCCCGAGTGATTTTTTTAAATACATAAGTGGAGGTGAAATTACAGTATTTACCCTTAAGCATATTCCATGAGATTAATACATTGTTGTTTAGTGTGGAAATAATGCTCAATCCTTTAATTTTGAAGCAAGCTTTTAAAACAACATCGTTATCGTGAAAAAGATATTATTTACTTTTCTTTTTTGTTACACTTTCACACTTGCATATTCACAGGTTGATTCAGTGAATATCGACAGTTTTGTAATAGTAAGCCCTGAGAGACTTCACCATAATATCTAATAGCAGTAACTTATTTTTAGATAACAGGGATACGGATACTTTAGACATTGGTTATATCATACAAGAAAAATATACTGGTAACTTCATTTTCAATATCTTACCTGGATATCCGCTGAGTGACCAGTTCACCTACCTTCTTGACTCGTTTACCACAGCTATGAAAATAATAGTCAATTATTACTGCAACTTAGCAGACTTAAATTTTCAGGGCCAGGAAACGGTAATGCTGGACAAATATGGTTATTGTTCAGGGCTAATTTGTTTGAAATATCCGAAAAAGGTTATTACAAATTGGGAAGTATTGACACTGTTGCTCCAATAGATGTAAAAAATAACAAACGTTTCATATTAAACTGTTTTCGTTCAGCCCAGAATATTATTATAAGCTTTATCGATTCATGCCTTTCAAAACCTTTAGCTATACCTTCAGAATATATTACTTTGAACCAGGTTAAAAAAATTGACAGCATTCAAAAATCTGAAATAAGTTTATATAGACTTGATTCCCTTAGAGAAGGGGTTTATACTTCTTACCAGTCTTTAAAAGACCAACTACCGGATTATACTGATTTTGATTTTAAAATGAAGCATGATAGATTAGTAAAAGTTGAAAAAAAAAGTTCAAATGCTGATAACATGGATTATTCCTTTAATCATGTATATGCTGTAGTGATTAACAATAAAATTTTTATCCACGAAAATTATAATTACTATTTACTGGAAAAACGTGATGAAAATTTCTTTTTTAGAACAAAGGTGAAAACAGGTATACGACATCCTGGCTATTTTCCAATAGGATATGCATTAAGCAGAGGGACTCTTATAGGAATTGATACATTGATGGTTATTTGTAACAAAATTAGTAAGGATAGTGAAATAGAATTTGAAATGAAAATTGATCATCTTGATGGTAGTTTTATTCCATATAAAATGATAAAAAAGTAACAAGACCGTTTATAAAGAGAGGCTTTTCCAGCTGCTTTTTCTCAAATCATACAATATCATTATAATGCAAAACATTCCCTTATTTTTACAATCAAAATTTTATTGATATGCAGCATGAAAACAAGCCTGTAATTGGATTAACCTGCGGAGATGTAAATGGCATTGGCCTTGAACTGATCATCAAAACAGTGAGCGACAACCGCCTGCTTGAAATATGCACTCCTGTAATTTTTGCCAACAATAAAGTGTTGAACTTTTACCGGAAAGGTTTGGCTGATATGAATTTTAATTTTTCCAGCACCAAAGACATGGGCAGAATAAACCATAAGCAAATAAACCTGTACAACTGCTGGGAAGAAGAAGTTGCCATTACACCTGGCACATTAAATGAAATGGGTGGGAAATATGCTGTGATGAGTTTGACAGCTGCAGCACAAGCATTAAAAGAAGGAAAACTCGACGGCTTGGTAACAGCGCCTATCCATAAAAAAAATACACAAAGTCCACAATTTGATTTTACCGGACATACTCCTTACCTCAAAAATATTTTTGGTGTTAATGATGTGGTGATGTTTATGGTGGCAGAGAATATGAGGGTCGGTTTGGTAACAGAGCATGTGCCTGTAAAAGAAATTGCACAGCATATCACCAAAGAAAAAATCATCAGCAAGCTGAATATCATTAATCAATCGCTTAAAAAAGATTTTGGTATTGATAAACCAAAAATTGCGGTGCTGGGATTAAACCCTCATGCTGGTGATGAAGGATTGATCGGCAAAGAAGAGGAAGAAATTATCCGCCCTGCTATTAAGGAAGCAAAGCAAAAAGATATTTTCTGTTTTGGGCCTTATTCTGCTGATGCATTTTTTGCAAGAGGGCAACATGAAAAATTTGATGCTGTACTGGCAATGTACCACGACCAGGGATTGATCCCATTTAAATCACTAGCGATGGGTGAAGGTGTGAATTATACTGCAGGTATCGCTGGTGTACGTACTTCACCTGATCATGGTGTGGCATTTGATATTGCCGGTAAAGGCAAAGCAGATGAAACTTCTTTCAGGGCGGCAATTTTTGCAGCAGTTGATATTTTTAACAGCCGCAGGGGTTTTGCAGATAACAGGAAAAATCCATTGAGGAAAATAAGTGCCTCAATGCTGAACAGGGCGGTTGATCAGGGGATAAGTGAGTTGCCGGAGTAATTTATTTGAACACACTGTCATCCACACCTTTATTAATTGAATAAGAACTGAAAGTTATCTCTGCCTTTCCATTCTTATTTTTTTCAGCAGGCTTATTATTAGCTCCATCATCAAAATCAAATGTTACGCCTTTGGGCAGTTTATAATCTTTGGTATTGAAAGTAAAAACCAATTTATCCGGCAGGCAATAGTTAGCATATTTACCATAAGTCATTTCTAACTGGTAACTGCCATTTTCCCTTGTAGTGTTTTGGCTTTTAATACCACTAATTTAGTTTCATCAATATATAAAGTTGATAACACCACATCTGCATTATCATCTGTTGGCAATAGTTTTATCACTCTTGTTTTTACTTGTACCGATTTTATCATAGCCTGGCATCAATTACAGTGTATTGGTTACCGCTGATGATATTGCTGAGGTTAATACTCACCGCACCTTTCGGTACAAATGAAATTCCTTTTTCATTTTTTATTTTAAGCAGGTTGGGTTTTTTAAAATATATCTTTACATCTGCGCTTCCGGTACTTTTAAAAAAGTAACATTGGTTTTCATTTTGCCTTCTGCTTCATAGTTATTTACCAGGTCAATTTTTGCTTTTATTTTTTTTATTAATGCATCTGCATCCTGTGCATTACTAAAATAATGAAACACAACAAAAAACTATCATCAATAACTATTCTCATATTCATTTCTTTTTATGATAAAATATCTTTTTTCCTAAACACTGCCACTGAAATACCCACTATCACTACAATATGCCCAATTAAGATCAGTAAACTTTTCCTGATAGCAGGCCAGTTTTCCAGACTGCCTTTTATAGTATTGCCATTGTCATCTGTGCCAATATAAAAAAAACCCTTCCATCCCACCAGGTAAGAAGTAAACAAAAATGGCTTTACATTCCTATCAATAACAGGCACATTAATGTTTGAAATAATGGTGCATACAATTACAATACAAACCGTGGCAATAATAGGACCGATGGAATTTTCTGCAAAGATGGAAAGCAATAAGCTTAATGCAGCAATAACAGTTAACGCAACACGTGGCATAAGCAAAAGCTGCATAGTAGCGCCACATCACATCATCTTTTGTGATCAGCATTATCTGGATTCTGCTCCTTTTGTCCGGAACACCAGCATATCACCTGTACCAAAAATTACAATACTTAACAGCAAGGCTGTAACTGCCATCCACAATAATAAAAAAATAGTGAAAATGGTAGCAGCAGCAAATTTTACTAATATGATTTGTGTACGGCTTACCGGCTTTGAAATAAGCAACCGCAATGTTCCCATATTTGCTTCGCCTGAAATGGAATCTGCAGCAATCAATGCTACCAATATCGGCACCTGTATCAATAATGTGTTGAGGATAATATAACACATGAAATAGCCATTGATGGCCTGTATCCTGTCGAATTCAAAATTCATCCTTGACACTCTGCATCATCAGGTCCATATAGCTCTGTCCATCTGCCTTAAATGCAAACTGAAAAATAAAAACAATAGCAGTAATGGCAACAAAGGCAATATAGGTACGGGGACGTCTCGATATTTTAAATAATTCAATTTGCAAAAGCCTCCACATGTCCATGCTGGGTTGTAAGTGATAAAAAATAATTTTCTAATGAATGACTTGAATTTACAGAAAGAACCTGCACATTCATTGCCACCAGTTCATTTATCAATTGATGGCACCATGTTCTTTGTTCATCATTAACTGCAGCGGTTTATTTTCTGTAAATATTCTGTCCATTTTGTTGATAAAAGTAATTGTTGTGTTGCTGTATTATCAGTTGTATCAATTTCCACTACCGTATGTGCCGGGTCAAGCAATTCATCCACACTTCCTTCCACTATTTTTTCTCCTTTATGAATAATGATCATCCTGTTGGCAATTTGTTCCACTTCACTTAATAGGTGAGAAGAGATTACAACTGTCTTTCCCATTTCTTTACTCAACCTTACAATAAGGTTACGCATATCTGCAATGCCCTGTGGATCTAAACCATTCGTGGGTTCATCCAGTATTATCAACTTAGGATCATGCACCAATGCAACTGCAATGCCTAAACGCTGTTTCATTCCCTGGCTGAATAGTTCTTACTTTCTTATTCGCCCTTTCTCCAAGCCCACCATTTGCAATTGATCCATCAGTAACTTTCTTGTTACTTTAATACCACTCATTTTTGCAAAGATGGAAAGGTTGTTATAAGCAGAAAGATATTTGTACAGATCTGGTCTTTCAATTATTGCACCTGTCTGTTTTAATATTTCTGAACGGTGATGATGTAATTCTTTATCGAAAATTTTGATATCGCCCGCCTGTTGGTTTTATCAGTGTAAGCAACATCCTGATAGTGGTGGATTTTCCTGCACCATTTTGCCCCAGAAAACCATATACATCCCCTTCATTTACCGTAAAAGAAAGATTGTTTACTGCTGTAAAATCGCCGTATTGTTTGCTGAGATTATCTACGTTTACAATGGTTGCCATTTAATTTGATAATGCGTCAAAGGTAAAACGGATAAGTTTTTTGATTGTTCAAATTATTGAGTTCAACATTTATTTTTTTCCAGAAATTAGAATTGGCAGTAAAGAAAAAAAGCTGATTTATATAAGCAAATCGTACCACTCTCCCCGAAAAACCAATCATACTTCCATTCTTATTTTACTTTCAATTCCTATCTGAAGAACTATTTTATTTCCGGTAAACTGTGTAACCATTTGTAAGGCACATTAATCCCATTTGTACACCTAAAATTTAAAGATATGAAACAGTTAATCGCTATTGGCTGCCATCTGTATTATGCTTGCCGCAGCCTCTTCCGCAAATCCTGTATTCGATGATAAAAAACCAGCTAAATATAGATCAATGATGATGAAAAGAAAGATTTCCAGGTATTGCCAAATTATAAAACCGGCAATGCAACTGTAAGCTTTAAAGCAGATAAAGCCGGCAAAGCAACCATTGTAGTTTTAAATGAAGAAGGCAGTACAGTAATTAAACAAGATGTAAAACTGGTGGAAGGAAAAAACAAAATCGACATCAGCAATTTTACCAGCCTGGCAGAAGGTTACTACACCATTTGCCTCAATACAAATTATAAAAGTTGGTCTGCTCCATTTCTTTTGTGGAAATAAAATTATAATAAACTAAAAACCTGCCCTTCTAGTAACTGGAAGTTTTTAGTTTATTTATTTCCGTTGAAGGATTCATATAAGTCTGCAATGCTTTTACATACACTTCAAAAGCATCCACTCCTTTGGGTGTTATCTTGCAAATAGTTTGCGGATAATTATTATTAAACTGTTTTATCACATCAATATAACCTGCTTCTTTCAATTTATTTATTTGCACACTCAAGTTACCCGCAGTTGAATTTGTTTTTTCTTTTAAAAAAGTAAACTCCGCTTCCTTCACACTTATAAGAAGACTCATTACTGCAAGCCGCAACTGTGAATGTAATATCGGATCCAGTTCTTTAAACATCTGTAACTGTTATTCTTTGTTTTTGTTCCATAAAATAATACCGGGAATAAGCCATGCCACCAAACCACAAACTGCCATAAACAGCATATCAGTTGTGAAAGGGTGTAAACATGGATAATACGCTAAAATCCAGCATACAATTCCTCCCAATATCATTGGCTTAAATTTGAAAACACCGCCTGTGATAAATGTTGGAATGCCATACAGCATCATAAAAAAGTGTGGTAGAATGTTCGTTTCCAAACTTTGCCATTATAAAATAGCATAAGTAATAAAAACGACATGATACCAAAAGCAAGTCCATACATAACGTCATTGTATCTTCATCATGTGCTACAAACTTTCGTTGCTTTTTTTCTTTGATAGAAAAATATATCTGTGGTATGACGGCTACAAACACAAGCAGCCAAACATCAAAACCAAAATCAAAATTAAATTGTACCTGCCACCAGGTAAGCAAACTGCATATAATTATAATTACGCCCCACACTATTGATGCAATGCCTTTGGTAACATAGCTTCGTTTTACCTTACCAATCATTTCACCAATAAGGCGAAGGCTTTCCTGTTCGGTCATTTGTTGCTGTTCCATTGCTGCTGGATTTTAATAATTATTTACACTCATCAAATATTTTCTGTGTAATTTCTTTTCCCCAGTTTGGATGAATATCGCTGGCGGGTTTAAATGCTGCATATTTATCCAATGCAGTTTGCAATACAGGTTTTGCTGTTTCGCAACCACCACCAAACTGTTCAGGTGTATATTTTAATCCCTGTCCTTTTAAATAATAAGGGCGTGGGTTAGCTGGGTCCTGCTTCATAGCCGCCTGCATATTACTGTTGCTTTCGCCGCCATATTCCTGCCAGCGGCTCATTGGGTCCACCATCATGTGGCAGCTTGCGATCATACTTTTTATGCAGGATATTTCAGAGTTGTTGGGGTTAAGTGAATCTGCTTTTTTGATTAGTTCTGTTGCTTTATCTGCAATAGCATCCACTTTAGTTTTATCCTGTTCCATAAAACCATTGTTCACCTGGCAAAAAGCTGCATAGTAATAAGGAAGCCATTCTGTTTTTTCTGCATTGGCAATCCGTTCAAAATTGTTGGCAACGGTTAGTAAGTAAGAAGGGTTTTTAAAACCACTGTCCAACTCAGCAATATTCTTTTTCATAGCTGCAATAAATTTTTCATTTTGTGCAAAGGAAGACAGCATTAAAAAACAACCGCCTGCAATAAGAAGTAACTTTTTCATTTTATAGATTTTGATTTTAATAATGATTATTTGATTGTTATGATTTGTATGATTACGATGTTTATTAACCCGTTTCATTTTCTACGTTTACAAATTATTATTAATAGCATCCTGTGTTTTGTCAGTACCAAAACTTAAAAAACAACCAATAAATACAAATCGTTTGCTGGGTGGTGTTACCGCTTCTTTCCTGCTGCCATCATGATTATAATTGTAAGTGTAAACTTGATTTTGCCCCAGCACATTATTAATACCTAATACCCATACAGCAAATGTTTTTGTATTTGTTTTTCCCAGGTTAGGCAGGTAGTTCACACTAAAACTCATGCTGTTAAAGTTGATTGTTTTTCCCTGGTCGGTAATAACATATTTATCCTGGGTATTATCGTATGCAATGCGGTAATAAGGCCTGCCGGTTGCAAAATTGTAACTGAAATTAAACCCTGTTTTCCATGGCAATACAAAACGCTTGAATACAAATGATGCTGTGTGAGTTGGCGGCAAAGGAAGGCTGTATCGCTGTTGGAAAATTCAGGTAATCTCTTTTTGTATCTAAGATAAGAATAAGAAATCCAGTAGTCAACATTCTTAATTGTTTTTTTATCACGCCAGAAAACTTCTGCACCTTTTGCATCGCCATAACCATTGTTATTGGCAGCCACCTCTCGTCCGTTATTATTAAAATCTGTTTTATAAAGGCTGTCATATTTTTTATAAAATAATTCTGTTCTGAAAGTGTAATCTTTTGTTTGTTTGATATATTGCAAAATGTAATGGCTTGCTTTTGAATAATCAAGCGCCTGCAACAGCCGGTAAAATACTTCTTTCAGGATTTTGATAAAAGATACCATAAGCAAATGATGCCTGGCTGTTATTGCCTGTTTTATATGCCAGTGAAGCCCTGGGGCAATATTCCATTTATCCATTAATGAAGAATGTTCTAGCCGTGCTACCAATTTTTGCAGCAAGGTTATTGGTTAGATAAACATCTGTTTCTGCAAAACCTGCAAACAATTTATCCTTTACTTTTCAGTGAATATTTACTCCATCATATAGAAGTATAGTCAGTTTTTTCATTGCTGTAAAAATAATCACTACCAAATCTTACTGCATTTAACCCATGAAATTTTTTCTCCAGCACCAGTTTGCCATTGGCATATGTTCCTCTATTTTCTAAAGCAAAATTTTTATATGCATAAAAAAGCGGCGTGGTTAATAATTACTTTATTATTATTTGCATCCTGCGTTTCATTACTAATATCATCTTTATTAGTACTGAAACTAATACTGGTATTAATTCGCCATCCTTTACCAATCCTTTCTTTCCAGCTTAGATTTTGATACGTGTTCAGATTGCTTAGATGAAAAGGCATTTTTCAAAACCACAGAGTCAATATCATTTACCCTGAAAGCTGTTTTATTCTGGCTTATATAACCATAGTATTTTACCATGCCGCCACCTTTTGTCCTTATCCTGAAGTTGGCATCCAGCTGGTTTGCCACCGGCACTTTAAAATAATCCTGTTTTTGTTTTATTACTTTAAATGCCAGCCACAGATTGGTATGATTAAACGAAATACCCCAGGATGATTTTTTATTTTTTGCCAACTGCTGTATGCCGCCGCCAATGCCAACAACAGAAATACCCAGATCAGCTTCCGACCGTTCCGGCAGATCAATACTTTCTAAGATCAATGCAGAAGAAAGCGCCTGTCCATATAAAGCAGAGTAACCACCGGTACTAAAAACAGTTCCTTTAAAAAGAAAAGGATTGAACCTTCCCCTTGTGGCAATACCCGGTGTGCTGCTGTAAAAAAAATTATTTACCAGGGTGCCATCAATATATATTTTGCTTTCGGTTGCAGATCCTCCTCTTACAAACAAGCCTTCGCTTTCACCCACCTGCTGGGTGCCGGGCAAAGATTTAAATGCACTGGTAACATCGCCATTGGCACTTGGAGTTGTTACAATATCAATTGAATTAAGCACCGCTCCTTTGGCTTTATCGCTGGCTTCAAAAGTACCGGCAGAAATTACCACAGCTTTCAGTTCGGTTATTTGTTCTTTCATGGCAATATTGAGTTCGATTGGAGAAGACGCAATGGTAATTTTTTGGGTAACCGGATTATAGCCAGTATGGTTACTTCAAGGCTTTTTTCCCCTTTTTCATCTGTAGTAAAAGAATAGCTGCCAGCTGAATCGGATGTAGCGCCATCATAAGTATCTTTCAACTGGATGCTTGCCCCGGCAAGCGGTTTGTTCTTGTTATCGGTAACCCTTCCGGAAATTTTTACCTGCGCCTAACCATTGTAACACAGCAATAATAAAGCAGCAGTGAGTATATTTTTCATAACTTATAAATATGTCACAAACATAAAGTAGTTTATTTTATAAACCAAATTAAATTTTTATATTGTGCTAAAATATTTTTTTTGAAAGCGGTTTACCATTCGACGTTATACATTCATAACTATATTGATTTATAATACATTACAGATTACATTTCGGAATCTACTAACAGTAGTGGCTGCCTCAAAACTTATTAACATCGCTAAAATTTTATTTTTTTATATGGTGCCAATTAGTACTTTAGCAATAGAATTTAATGGGTTAGTAAGTACAAAGGGTCAGCAGAAATGTTGACCCTTTTACTTTTAAGTACATTCATTAAATTTTATCTTCAATATCATCTTTCGCTTTTATAATTTTCATCATCGTCTTTTTAATCTTATAAAAACAAGTTTGCATCTTTTAATTTTTTAATGAATGAAACTTTGCATTCGTATTTTGCAGTAATCAATATTCAACATTCATAATTCATTTACATTTACAACATGAGTAAAACTAAATCAGCATTTTTTTGCCAGAGTTGCGGATACGAAAGTCCGAAGTGGTCGGGCAAATGTCCTTCCTGTAATAACTGGAATACTTTTGTGGAAGAAGTAGTGGTGAAAGGAACTGATAAAAAAGAAAAGGACGATTGGGGAAATTATAATGGTGGTGGAAAATTAAAAACCATTTCCATTAATGAAGTAAGCAGTGCAGAAGAAAAAAGAATTATTACAACAGATGCAGAAGTAAACCGTGTATTGGGTGGAGGCATTGTAATGGGAAGTATTGTTTTGGTGGCCGGTGAACCTGGCATTGGTAAATCAACTTTGTTTTTACAAATAGGTTTGCAACTAAAAGATCTTGTTACATTATATATAAGTGGCGAAGAAAGTGAACAGCAAATAAAAATGAGGGCAGACCAGTGCTTAGGCATTAAAGAATGAAAATTTTTATCTGCTTACAGAAACCAATACACAAACCATTTTCCAGGAAATAAAAAAACTAAAACCACAATCTGGTAATTGTTGATTCCATTCAAACATTGCAATCGCCTTATGTGGAAAGTGGCGCAGGCAGTGTAAGCCAGATAAAAGAAACGGCTGGAGAATTACAGCGCTTTGCCAAAGAAACCAACACACCTGTTTTTTTAATCGGGCATATTACAAAAGATGGTGGCATTGCCGGGCCAAAAATTTTAGAACACATGGTGGATACTGTGTTGCAGTTTGAAGGCGACCGCCATTATGCTTACCGGATTTTAAGAACATTAAAGAACCGCTTTGGTTCTACTGCAGAATTAGGTATTTATGAAATGACGGGTGAAGGTATGAGAGCAGTGAGTAATCCTTCTGAAATTTTAATTACACAAAAAGAAGAACCATTAAGTGGTATTGCCATTGCTGCAACTATGGAAGGTATCCGCCCCTTATTGATAGAAGGGCAGGCATTGGTAACACAAAGTGTGTATGGCACACCGCAAAGAACTGTTACTGGTTTTGATCTAAGACGCTTACAATTATTATTAGCCGTTTTAGAAAAGCGTGGCGGTTTTCATTTTGGTGTAAAGGATGTATTTGTAAATATTGCCGGTGGAATAAAAGTAGAAGACCCTTCTATTGATCTTGCGATTGTTTCTGCCTTATTCAGCAGTTATGAAGACATTCCTATAAACCAGCATTATTGTTTTGCTGGTGAAGTTGGATTAAGCGGTGAGATAAGGGCGGTGAACAGGATTGAACAAAGAATTGCAGAAGCAGAAAAATTAGGTTTTGAGAAAATAATAGTGAGTAAATACAATGCCAAGTCAATGGGCAAATCAAAATATAATATTGAAGTGGTGTCGCTGGCAAAAGTGGAAGAATTGTACCAGTATTTGTTTTAACTTCATTGAGTTAAATAAAAAGTATGTCGGCCCTTAAAAATATACTTAACGATTTCAAACACCTCTTCTATCCACACATCTGCACAGGCTGTGGTACCGATATATTAGCTGATGACAATATGCTTTGTGCAAAATGCTATGTAAACCTGCCTGCAACTTTATATGCAGAACTCCCCAACAATCCAATTGAGAAAATATTTTTTGGCAGGATACCGCTTGTAGCCGCACATGCTGAATTTTATTTTGCTAAAGAATCGCTGATACAGCACTTGGTACACCAGTTAAAATACAAAGGCAATAAAGAAATTGGTGTTTACCTCGGCGAAATGATGGGCCGAACATTGCAAAAAAGTAACCGCTTCAATAATATTGATGGGTTAATTGCATTACCATTATTTCCAGATAAAGAAAGAAAAAGAGGCTATAACCAGGCAGCAGTTATTTGCGAAGGCATGTCTCAGGTAATGAAAGTGCCGGTATTTGATAATGTATTGATAAGAAGAAAATTTACAGAAACACAAACTAAAAAACACCGGGCAGAAAGATGGGAAAATGTTGCTGAGAGTTTTGCTGTGAAGAATGATGAGCAGGTAAAAGGCAAACATTTATTATTAGTAGATGATGTGATTACAACGGGTGCTACTTTAGAAGCAAGTGGCAGCCGCCTTTTAAAAATTGATGGAGTAAAGCTGAGTATCGCTACATTAACCACCGCAACAAAATAAGCCTTGACAAAATCACTTACATTTGAAAGATGAATTTATTGACATCAAAATACTACTTTCTTTATTTTTTATTTTTCGCCTTCCTTCTTTCCGTTTCTTCCTGTAAAAAAGATTCATTTATTACATCCGCCACTGCAAGATTAAGCACCAGCGCCGATAGCATTAAATATGATACTGTATTCACCAGCATTGGCTCCACTACCCAATCTTTTACCATCAGGAACGAAAATGACCAGAAACTGTTAGTAAGCAATATTAAAATAATGGGTGGCCCTTCTTCTCCTTATAAAATAAATATCAATGGCCTTGCCGCAACAGAAGCAAGGGATATAGAAATTGCGGCGGAAGACAGTATGTATGTTTTTGTTACAGTAAACATTGATCCAAATCTTAATGACCTCCCTTTTATTGTTAAAGACAGCATACAGATACAATACAACGGCAACACAAAATTTGTACAATTAGAAGCCTTTGGACAAAACGCCAACTTTCTCCGCAACAGGGTGATCGATGTAAACACAACATGGAATAATCGCCTGCCTTATGTGATACTTGACAGGTTACAAATTGATACAAACATTACACTTACATTAGAAGCCGGTTGTAAAGTTTATTGTCATGCCGATGCTCCCATTTTGGTTGACGGTACATTAATTACAAACGGAACAAAAGACCAACCCGTGGTTTTTGCAGGAGACAGAACAGACGAAGATTATAAAGATCTGCCTGCAAGCTGGCCCGGTATTTATTTCAGGGAAACAAGCAAGAGCAATGTGTTGAATTTTACTACAGTGAAAAATGCATACCAGGCAATCGTGGCAGAAAGTCCTGCTGATAATTTTTCTCCAAAAGTTACTTTGCACCAATGTATTGTTGACAATGCTTATGATGCAGGAATACTTTGTGTAAACAGCAGCCTGGATGCAGACAATAGCTTAATTACAAATTGCGGCGGCAATATCAATATCATTCTCGGTGGAGATTATAATTTTACCAATTGTACTGTTGCTTCTTATTCTACTTTTATAAGCCATACAAACCCGGTGCTTGCTGCAAATGATTTTGCTTCGATAAATGGTTCAACTGTTGCTGTGGCCGTTGAAAGCAAATTTTACGAATTGTATTTTTTGGGGTGAAGCAGGCTTTGTGGAAAATGAGATTTCAATAACACAACAGGCAGCAGGTTCAAATACTGTGTCATTCACCAATTGCTTATACCGGGCAATAGCCGACCCTGCCAATAGTACCATTTTAGATTGTATCAAAAATGAAAACCCGGCATTTGACAGTGTGGATGTTTCTAAGAGAATTTTTGATTTTCATTTGAATAATAATTTTTCGATGGCAGTTGATGCAGGCGTAACCACTGGCTTTCTAAAAGACCTTGATAATAATAACCGTATTGCCCCATTTGATATAGGCTGTTATGAAAAACAATAGCCGAACAAAATAATTTCTTATTCGTTACTGTAAAAAAACTATCATGTACAAATTCATCATTGCTGCTTTGGTTATGGTTTCCTGTGCAGCAAAAAACAATACACCCACTATGACAAATGAAGTCTCTGCAACAACAGCACCTGTTGCCACGCAATCAATTTATGATTTTAAAGTTGCGGCACTTGATGGCAGCACTATTGACTTTGCATCTTTTAAAGGCAAAAAGATTTTAATAGTAAACACCGCCAGCGAATGTGGCTTTACCAGCCAGTACGAAGGATTGGAAGAATTGTATAAAAAGTACCAGGACAAATTGGTGATCGTTGGTTTTCCTGCCAACAACTTTGGTGGACAGGAACCGGGCAGCAATGAAGAAATAGGAGCTTTCTGCAAAAAGAATTACGGGGTTAGTTTCCCCATGGCAGCAAAAATTTCTGTAAAAGGAGATGATACTGCACCGATTTATAAATGGCTTTGCAGTAAAAGAGAAAACGGTGTACTGGATGCAGAGGTAGGCTGGAACTTTAATAAGTTTTTATTAGATGAAAATGGAAAGTTGCTTGCACATTTTGAAAGTAAGGTTGAACCGATGAGTGAAGAGATAACAGGGAAATTATAAAAGATGAAACTTGCAGCCTGTAGCCTTTTTTTAGTTCTTCTTTTTTAACAGCAATGCTCAACTTCCAAAGAACGGTACTTATATATATAAGTATTGTGATGAGGAATACAATAAATGTTTAGAGGCGTGTAAAATAAAAATCAAGAAAGACAGCATTTGGATTTATGCGCCTGCAAACTTATCAGGAATCAAAGAAGGTGAACTTCTAGAAAAAGGAAAGTTGGTGAAACATAAAACCGGCAAATGGATGATAACAACTTCTGAAAAAGATAAAAAAAGTAAAATTGTAGGTGGCTGTGAAGGGCCTGCATGGATTGACTTTAAGAAAAAGAAATTCTGGTATTGCTGATAAATCAAATTGTTTTTAAGCCACGTATATTTAAAAATAGCGTGGCTTTTTTCATTTACTTTGCCTTCCAATGCAATTCGAAAAAATCATCGGCCAAAAAGATACCAAAGAACACCTGGTTCAAATGGTGCAACACAACCGCCTGAGCCATGCCCTGTTGTTTTTAGGAAAAGAAGGCTGCGGTGCTTTACCATTGGCAATGGCATTTGCACAATACATCGTTTGTGAAAAGGTAAATGGAAAAACTCCTGCACCAGCACCCGACCCATCTCTTTTTGGAGATCCTGAGCCAGCACCGGCCACCGACCAACAATCAACATTCAACGATTCCTGCGGAGAATGCGCCGCCTGCAATAAAGCCAAGCAACTCATTCATCCCGATATACATTTCTCTTACCCTGTCATCGCAAAAAAATCCGGCGACAAACCCATCAGCACAGACTGGATAAAAGAATGGCGGGAGTTTATTTCCATACACCCTTACGGCAATGTATTCGACTGGCTCCAGTTTATCAATGCAGAAAACAAACAGGGAAATATTACCGCTGAAGAATGTAATGACATCAACAGAAAGATAAGTCTGAAGAGTTTTGAGAGTGCATACAAGATCCTCCTCATCTGGATGCCGGAATATTTAACCAAGAACGGCAACAAGCTGTTGAAATTAATTGAGGAGCCACCGCCAAATACTTTATTCATACTGGTGGCAGAGAATGAAGAACAGATATTGCCAACTATCTTATCAAGAACCCAATTAGTAAAAATCCCCTTGCTCACCGATATGGAAATTGAAGCGGCACTGGAATTAAGAGCTGGTGCCAAAGTTGAAAAAGCCCGCCAAATTTCTTTATTGAGCGAAGGCAATTACCGGGAAGCGCTGCATTTGTTGCAGCATGAGGAAGACGATTGGCAGGTAATATTAAGAGAATGGCTTAACCATATTGCAAAGAAAAACCTTGCCGGCCAGGTAAAATGGATCGATGACATGAGCAAGCAAGGCAGGGAAAAACAAAAGCAGTTCCTTAAATATTTTACTCACTTGCTGGAAATGGCGATAAGGGTGCAGTTCATTCCGCCCAACAGCCGAAAGCATGAACAACGAACTTGACTTTGCCATGCGGCTTAACAAGCTCTGCGGCATCGGCCAGCAGGAAGCCATCATACAGGAACTCGATAAGGCCAGCTACTACATTGAACGCAATGCCAACGGAAAAATGCTCTTTCATGCACTCAGCATTAAGTTGCACCACATTATTAGTAACAATTCATTAATTTTGACCAATTGAGGATTTAGGACTGAGGCGTGGGCTGGAGTTGTGTGTTTATTTATGTAACAGGCTTTCTCCACTATATTGAACATCGTTGTAGTCGCAGACTTGTTAAAAAAGTCTTCCGGTGGAAGAGTTTTTTAATTTCACTTGTACAGCATTGCCATAATCAACAATGCTTTCCATATAAAAAACTTATCGCCTCACAAAGGGATATAGTACAAGAGTGCGACGCCAATGAAGCATCATAGCAGCACCATCGCCGGGTTCAAAAAGTCCTCACTTATTTAATAGGAAATGTAAAAACAGAGCAGAGACTTTGTGATACAGGCATTTTCAATTATCAATTTTCAACTATTAATTATTCAAGATATGGGATGTGGAAGTTGTGGAACAGCTGGTGGCGCCCCGGGCGGATGCCAAAGCAAAGGTAGTTGTGCCAGCGGTAGTTGCAACCGCATGAATGTATTTGACTGGCTGGCGAACCTGCCTTTCAGCGATCCGGAGAGCAGTTGCAAAATGGTGGAAGTAAGTTTTAATAATGGCAGCCGCAAAGACTATTTTAAAAACAGTACCAACTACTTTTTTGAAAAAGGCGAAATGATTGCTGTAGAAGGCGTAAGTGGTTTTGATGTGGGCAGTGTAAACCTTACGGGTGAATTGGTAAGGCTGCAATTAAAGAAAAATAACATTAAAGAAGACAGTCCGGATATTAAAAAAATATTGCGCCGGGCCAACGAAAATGATCTAAGTAAACTGAAAGAAACAAAGGCAAGGGAAAGAGATGTGATGATCCGTAGCCGTGCCATTGCAAAACAACTGAACCTGCAGATGAAAGTGGCTGAAGTAGAGATACAGGCAGATGGCCGCAAGGCAACCTTCTTTTATATTGCTGATGACAGGGTTGATTTCCGTGAATTGATAAAAATATATGCCGGTGAGTTTAAAGTGAAAGTGGAAATGCGCCAGATCGGTGCAAGGCAGGAAGCAGGCAAAGTTGGTGGCATAGGAAGTTGCGGCAGGGAATTGTGCTGCAGCACCTGGCTTACTGATTTTAAAAGTGTAAATACCAATGCAGCCCGTTATCAAAATTTAAGTATCAACCAGGCAAAATTGAGCGGACAGTGCGGAAGATTAAAATGCTGTTTGAATTATGAACTGGATACTTACTTAGATGCTCTGCAAAATTTTCCTGATGATTGCGACAGCATAGAGATTGCCAGAGGCAGGGCATTTTTGGTGAAGAAAGATATTTTCCGCAGCCTGATGTGGTACACTTTGGCAGATAGCAACAAACAATACCCATTAACGCTTGAAAGGGTAAAGAAAATAAAATCATTGAACCAACAAGGTATTCGTCCGGAAGAGTTGGAAGCAGTGGAAGTGGTAAGTAAAAAACCAATCGAGGTAGAACCAGTATATGCGGATGTTGTTGGACAAATAAGTTTAAAAAGCCTGGAAAAAACCAGTCGCAAAAGAAGGGAACAGGAACGTGGCCCGGGGCAAGGGAACAGGCAGGGTGGTAATGATAGAGGCCCACAGCAAAGAGGCAATAATCAAGGAAACAACAGGCAAGGTGGCGATAATCAAAACAGGCCGCAGCAAAACAGGGGAGGAAACCCAAATCAGCAAAGGCCAGATAACAGAAATCAACAGCAGGGAGGATACAATCCTAACAGGCAACAACAAAGACCTCCGCAAAACAGGGATAATCAACCAAGGCCAGATAACAGGGGACAACAGGGCGGAGGAAATAATCCAAACAGGAATCAGCAAAGGCCACAACAGAACAGGCCACCGCAACACACCGACAACAGGCCTGATAACAAAGACGAACCGATATAAAAGTTGATATAATTGAAAACGCCAGGAGAAGTACCCGGCGTTTTTTATATTTACTATTCAAAATTAATTATGTCCATCACAGTATCCAATCTCACAAAAATATACGGCTCACAAAAAGCAGTCAACAATATTTCGTTTACCATCAATAAAGGAGAAATAGTAGGTTTTCTTGGGACCCAATGGTGCCGGTAAAAGCACTACTATGAAAATTATTACCGGCTACATTGAAGCAGATAATGGCAAAGCAGAAGTATGTGGCGAAACAGTAAGCACCAATTCTCTTACTACAAAAAAGAAGATCGGGTATTTACCAGAAGCCAACCCTTTATATTTTGATATGTATGTGAGAGAGTATTTAGAATTTGTGGCCGGTGTGCATGGCATTGCAAACAAAAAAGAAAAGATCGAAGCGGCTATAGATACAGTGAAATTAAAACTAGAATCCAATAAAAAAATTGGCCAGCTTAGTAAAGGTTACAAACAAAGAGTTGGTATTGCTGCTGCATTGATACATGACCCGGAAGTATTGATATTGGATGAGCCAACTTCTGGTCTTGATCCTAATCAAATTGTTGAAATAAGAGAAGTAATAAAGAATTTAGGTAAGAATAAAACAGTGCTGTTTTCTTCCCATATTCTGCAGGAAGTGGAAGCCATTTGCGACAGGGTAATCATCATCAACCGTGGAAATATTGTTGCAGATGATTTACTGAGTAATCTGCAAAAAACAAATACTGGTCAGCAACAGGTGAATGTTGAATTCAAAGAATCGGTAAATGTTGAAGATTTGACTTCTTTGAAAGAAGTAATCACTATAAAACAACTTTCTCCCGATAACTATCGGAACATCTTTCATCTCTCAACTAACAATGCCGAAGCATTAAAAAAACAAATACTTCAATTATCAATAGAAAAGAACCTCAACATTGTGTCCCTGCAAAGTGGCGAGCAAAGCCTTGAAGATATATTCAGGGACCTGACACAATCAGCCTAGAAATTATCGTGCCTGTTGACATTGGCGATAGTATTTTGTAAATTTATTTTTTCACACTTCAAAGTTGTTGTGCATGAAAAATTTACAGGGACTAATTGCAGCTTTCATCTTCTTTCATTTTTTTCCATTGCATTTATCAGCTCAATGGAATGCTGACAAAGCCGTAAATAATCCTGTAGCAGTTTTCCAGGGCAGGCAGGAATATTCTTTTTCCTGTGGTGATGGTGCTGGCGGGGCAATTGTGGCATGGTACGATAACCGTGGGGTTAACGGCAATGCATTGTATAATGTATATATGCAGCGTATTAATGCCAATGGGCAAACACAATGGGCAGCAGGCGGTATTTCTTTAGCTGTACTTACTTCGGGTATTGGCGATGCGGATATAGTTGAAGATGGAAGTGGCGGTGCCGTGGTTACTTTTATCAGCGGATCAGGCTCCAGTTTATTAATACTTGCACAAAGAGTAGATGCAAATGGCAATATACTCTGGAATAGCGGCAATCCGGTAACAGTATGTAGTGCCCAGGAAGCACAGTATCATCCAAGGATTGCAAATACAGGTGATGGCTTTGTTATAGTATGGCAGGACGAAAGAGCCGGAACCATGGCGGATGACCTGTATGCACAAAAATATAACAGTGCTGGTGTGGCACAGTGGGCAGTAAATGGCGTGGTAGTAAACGCAGCACTTAACAACCAGGAAGGACCAGAAATAGTAAGCATTGGCAATGGTGAAGTAATTATAACCTGGGATGATTACCGGAACGGCACCAACTATGATGTATATGCACAAAAGCTGAATAGCGCCGGTGTCAGGCAATGGACAGGACTTGATGCATTGCTTTCCGGAAGAATAATAAGTACTGCTGCAGCAAACCAACGCTTTCCCAAAATTTGCACCGATGGAGTGGATGGCGCCATTATATCCTGGCAGGATTTTAGAAATGGTGCAGTGAACAGTACGGATATTTATGCCCAGCGTATAGGCGCTGCCGGTGTGGTGAAATGGGCAACCAATGGTGTATTACTTTCCGGCGCTCCGGACATTCAGGAAATATCAGATATTGCTTTTACGGGCAATGGTGCCGTGGTTGCCTGGCTGCATTATCCCACAACCGGCAGCTACGATAGTTATGATCTATGGGCCCAGAAAGTTGATACAACTGGCAACATAAGCTGGGCAGCAAATGGTGTGACAGTTTGTGCCGCTGCCGATTTACAAAACCTTATTAAAACGGCGGCTGATGGAAACGGCGGCGCTTTTTTTACATGGATAGATAGAAGAAACGGCAATATATCTAACCAACACATTTATGCACAACGTATCAATAGCAATGGCCTGGCTGCATGGACTGCAAATGGAGTAGCGGTTTCCAACAGTGCAACGGGAAGCCGTTATAATCCTTCACTTGTAACCAGTGGTTGCTCTGCTATTTTTATTTGGGAAGATACAAGGAACAGTTGCTGCTCTGTTACTGACGTTGATATTTATGCAACTGCATTTGACTGCGATGGGAATATTATTGGAAGTTCCACCGGCATTACATGGACAGGCGCCATCAGCACAAACTGGATGACGCCGGGCAACTGGTCATCTAACGCAGCGCCGACCATTAATGATAATGTTACCATTCCATCCGGCACTCTATTTTCTCCAGTAATAAATAACGGCGTGCTGGCTGTTTGTAAAACAATTCATATTAGTGCCAATGCAAACGTTACAGTACTTACCGGCGGTGATTTAAAAGTGATGCAATGATTTTTGCATTTGAATAAATCAGAAAAAATTAATTGAACTGCTGCTTGCATCCTAATCGCTATTTCGTTTCTTTGCAATCATTATTTTCTAACAATCAATCTAAACTGTTTTTATCATGAGCTACATTGCCTCCATTTTTTCCCGCCAGATTTTAGACAGCCGTGGCAACCCTACCGTAGAAGTAGATGTATTAACTGAAACTGAAAAATTAGGCAGGGCTGCGGTACCAAGTGGCGCCAGCACAGGCATACATGAAGCGGTTGAATTAAGAGACGGCAAGAAAAATTACTATGGTGGTAAAAGCGTATTGAAAGCGGTAAACAATGTAAACACTACAATAGCAGAAAACCTGTTGGGTTGGGATATTGCTGACCAAACAGGCGTTGACGCTGCGTTGATAAAACTGGATGGCACAGCTAATAAAAGTAAATTAGGAGCCAATGCAATGCTGGCAGTAAGCCTGGCAGTAGCAAAAGCTGCAGCAGCAGAAGCCAACCTTCCATTATACCGCTATGTGGGTGGCACCAATGCCAAAACATTACCCATCCCGATGATGAATATTTTGAATGGTGGTTCACATGCAGATAATAAAATAGACTTTCAGGAATTTATGGTGATGCCTATTGGAGCCAACTCTTTTAGCGAAGGGCTGGCATGGGGTGTTGATATTTTTCATGCACTGAAAACAGTATTAAAGAAAAAAGGCTATAGCACCAATGTAGGTGATGAAGGCGGCTTTGCTCCCAACATACAAAGCAATGAAGAAGCTATTGAAACAGTGATGACGGCTATAACAGCCGCTGGTTACAAAACCAGGTACCAAATTATATTGCATTGGATGCCGCGCAGTGAGTGAGATGTATGATAAAACAAAAAAGGTATATCATTTTCATAAAAGCGATGGCAAAAAATTAAGTAGTGAAAAAATGGTGGAATACTGGGCCAACTGGGTAAAACAGTATCCTATTGTTTCTATTGAAGATGGTATGGCAGAAGATGACTGGAAAGGCTGGAAATTGCTGACCGATACCATGGGCAAAAAAATACAATTGGTAGGTGATGATCTGTTTGTAACCAATGTAACCCGTTTGGAAAGAGGTATTACCGAAGGTATGGCCAATGGTTTGCTGGTAAAAGTAAACCAGATTGGCACCCTTACTGAAACTATCAATGCAGTAACAATGGCGCAGAACAATGGCTACAATACCATTATGAGCCATCGCAGCGGCGAAACAGAAGATACAACCATTGCTGATTTGGCAGTAGCATTAAATTGTGGCCAGATAAAAACCGGCTCTGCCAGCAGAACCGATCGTATTGCTAAATACAACCAATTGATAAGAATTGAAGAAATTTTGGGCGACAGTGCTATTTATCCAAAAGGAAAAATTAAATTTGGTAAGTAAGGCTGAAAAGTTGTAATCATTTTCTATGGAAAATATCACTGAAACCGCTGAAATGCCAAAACCATCAAAAAAATGGTGGAAAGGGAAGCTCGCCTGGATGAAGAACAAATATCTTCTTGCAAGTGCGTTTTTCCTGGTATGGATGCTTTTTTTTGACCCAAAAGATGTTGGTGCCGGTTTAAACAGGTGGCATAAGTATAAAGAATTGCAGGAAAGTGAAAAAAAGCTGATGGGTGAAATAGGTAATACAAAAGCAGAATTGGGCCAACTTAAGAATAATGCCCGGACCATTGAAAAATATGCCCGGGAGAAGTATATGATGAAAAAAGATAATGAAGACCTGTTTATAGTAAATGAGCAGGGAAAATAAATGGATTTAAAAGGCAATATTCGTTTCCAATTCTCGTTTTTATAAATGGATAATTGATAATTAACTTCTTAACAAGCTTTTCTAACTTATGCAAAGTATTACGCAGGAGGATCTGCTGCAGTACATCTACGGCGAGACCTCTACAGAAAAAACAGCGACAATCAAAGCTGCTTTACAATCGGATTGGAACTTAAATGAACAGTACAAGGAAATGGTTGCGGCCAAAGAAAGCCTTGGTTCAGTTAACATTACTCCCCGTAAAAAAGCCATTGATTTTGTCCTTAGCTATGCCAATAAACAGGTAAAAGAATTTACTGAATGAGGCAACAAATCCATTAAACTAATTTTAAACTAATTTAGTCCCGTCATTAATGACGGGATTTTTTATGTTTAAAAAAGAGCTTTACCAGTATGTCATTGATTATTTTTTAGAGTTTAGCCCGGAGGCTGAAACGGAGTTGTTATATGACAATACCTTTCAATTGCTGGTAGCTGTAATACTTTCTGCACAGTGTACAGATAAAAGGGTTAACCAGACAACCCCATCAATTTTTGAAAAGTATCCTGATGCTGAAAGCCTGTCAAAAGCAACATTTGATGAATTGTTCCCCCTCATAAAAAGTATTTCTTATCCTAATAATAAAACCAAACACCTGATAGGCATGGGCAATATGCTGATGCAGAAATTTGATGGAACTGTGCCGATGACTGTTGATGAATTGGTGCAATTGCCCGGAGTGGGGAGAAAAACCGCAAATGTTATTACATCCGTAATAGATGAACAACCTAATATGGCGGTTGATACCCATGTTTTCCGTGTAAGCGCCAGGCTGGGGCTTACCAGCAATGCAAAAACACCCCTTGCCACTGAAAAACAACTCATTAAGCATATCCCGGAAAAATATATACACAAAGCGCATCACTGGCTTATTTTACATGGGCGCTATACCTGTACAGCCCGTAGCCCAAAATGCAGCCAATGCGGCCTGAACATTGTCTGTAAATTTTATAAGAACCTTCTCAAAAAGGGAATATAATTCAGGAATAATCGTTTAATTTGTAGAAATTTCCTGTATTCGCAGGAAACAAATGTTTATTATCAAAGGAACCAAATACTGCATGAAAAGAATTACACTGTTGATGGCCGCAATGATACTCTTGCTTGCCACGGGGAAAAAGGCTTCGGCACAGTATTACTTTTACGACGCAAATTCATATAATAACCCCGTTATGTTTGAGTTTGGGGTATCTGCAGGCATTATGAATTGCCTTACCGACATTGGAGGCAAAAAAGGCCTTGGTAAAAAAATGGCAGGTGACCTTAACCTCGGTAATAACAGGCTTAACGGAAGCGTATATATAACGGCTACTTACAAAGAAGCGGTTGCATTAAGGCTTGAAGGAACATGGGGCAGTATAAAGGCTTATGACAGCATCCTGGTAAATGAAAAAGACGAAACTAACGGCAGGTATCAACGCAACCTTAACTTCAAAAGTAAGATCTCGGAAATATCACTTGTTGCAGAATTTCACCCACTGTTCATGTTCATTAACTGGTCATTAAGGGAAGATCAGGATCCTCCGAGGATTTCCCCTTACATTGCGGCTGGTATCGGCTGGTATTCATATAACCCACAGGCAAAATCAAGAACGGGTGAATGGGTTGATTTGCAGCCCTTAGCTACAGAAGGGCAAGGCTTTGCTGAATACCCAACCAGGAAACCATATAAATTGTCCCAATTCAATATTCCCCTGGGTGTTGGTATCCGTTACGAATTATCATCCACATTTAATTTTCGTGCCGAACTGTTGCACCGTACTTTGTTTACCGATTATCTTGATGATATAAGTACAAACTATATCAATAACGATGTATTTCAGAATTATTATACAGGACAACAACTGCAGGATGCGATAGATTTAGCAAGCAATCAAAGAACAAATAATGGCCCTTTAAGTTCTATCTACAGAAAATCTGAAAACGGTATCAGGGGCAATTCCAAAAACAAAGATTCTTATTTTACTTTCAACCTTAAGCTTGGTTTAATCCTCGGAAGGGAAAGCATGAAATAAGGTTTTCCCTGTTCAAATTAAATCATTAATAAAAAAAGAAAAGCTATTACCCCACTTTTCCTTTTTTCCTCAAGTGCTTATGCTTAATTACCGTAATAGTACAAAGGGAATTAAACCCCTTCAATATATAGACATGGGGTTTGATGCAATATTGCCACATCAATTCTGCTTTGTTAGATACAACACTATTTTTTAATCCACTTATTTTGTTATTTATAAAAGCTCAGGATATTGTGTTTATATCGGTATTTGGTTACTGTAAAAACACAAAGAGTAAGCACCGATGATCTAAAATTAACCGGCACTTTTTACAAACGGCTTATTACCTTGTGCCATAGTTAAGCTTTGTTCTAATTACAGGTATTTCATTTTGGGAAGTATTTTCATAGAACTAAACTCCATAAAAATCAATTCTTAATCCGTATCATTATTAAATAATAATCCCTTCATTAGTAAATACAGCTTATACCAATTTGCTTTAAACTTAACATAGAAAAAGATTCAAGCTCTTGTTGTAAAATCATTTTATTCAAAAAGAACTGGATTTTTAATATAAAAAAATACCCCCGGTAAACCGGGGGCAAATTATTTATTTAAGCCTTCTACATATTAGTAGCTCCACAAATCCAGTTCGTAATTAAATATCTTCTCTTTTATTCTTTCGCCTTCAAGCAACTGGAACACGCCATTTTCTTTCATACCTGGCTGCTGTGCAAAAGGAATATCCATTGGGTTATCAATTGTGCTCTTGATAATACGTCCGCTGAACATACGGTTTTCAAATAGTTCTTCCCAAGTCATTCTTGCACCAAAATTTTTACCATTGTACACTTCATATTTAGCAAAAATAGGCCTAAGGTCTGGATAATAAACCCAGAACAAAGGATATGCCTGGTCACCAATTTGAATACCTGTAGAGGTCATCAATTTCTTAACAGGAGCAATACCCAATATCCTCCAGAACAACCTTGAAGCTTCCTTATCAAATACAACTTCTTCTTTAATCTGGAACTTGTAGAAAGAATCGAGGTTAACCTCGTTTTGAACGGTCCTTTGTCCGATAACGTTACCCAATGAGTCATAAATATCTGTAACAGTAGAGCCGCCTGTTACAACTTTAGCAACTTCGTCAAGGGTTAATGGCGTTGTAAAACGGTCATCAATATTACTGAAGGCTGTAACATCGCCATCCTGTATTGCTTTAAGCAATATAGAAATGAAGCGCTGGTTGCCATTGTTTTCATCGGCAGTATAGCGGAAAGGAAGATTTATTTTTTCCCTTGCGTCAATTTCACGCCAAATCTTATGACGGTAAACTGCATCATCAACCCTCAGGTGTTCGTAAGCCAAAGGTGTCCTGTCACGGATGTCCTTTGTTTCTACCGCTTCGTCCTGGCGTAGAGATTTTTTGATCTTAGGAATAGGAAGGCTGTCGGGTACTTTTGCAGGTTCAGGAGCTTTTACAACAGCTACAGTTGTATCCTGTACTTCAGGAGCTGTTGTCTTAGTCTTTGTACCTCCTTTAGTTTTCCTTACAGTACTGGTATTCCTTTTTGAAGAACTACGCTTTTTCTTCTGTGCATCAGCCACATTGGAAATGGCAATGCCGAAGATTGCTAGGATAAAAATCCTGATTAAACTCTTTTTCATAGATATAATATTAAATTTATCTTAATAGGAAACCTGGCGCCTGTATTGTCCTTTTGGTTCCATCTGGGCCTACTACCTGTACCTGGTCAAAGATTACAGATGAGCCGGGACCACATTTTTGCATTTGGGCAATACCACCAAGGTTGTTACCAGTTAAGGTTACTGATTGAGGAACAGGGAAACCTGCGCCTGTGAAATAAACTGTGCCACCCACTACCTGGAAACGGGCATCAAAATCAAAGTTTTCCAGATCTGCACTGCAGAATTGTTGTGCTTTAAACACCGCAGCCTGTATAGCACCACCTGAACTTGGCCCAATTTTAAATACCGGATCAGGAATTCTTTTTACACGGAATTCAAACTGTGTTGTTTTGTCCGTCAGCAGTTACATTTAATATAGCTTTGCCAATACTTACTCCTTTAGCAATAAATTTCCCGTTAGAGCCAGAAAGAGTAGCTGTTCCTGATATCCTAACATTTGTTTTATCCCATCCAGTTGGTGAACCTACTGTTACAGGGTTATCAACACCAATATAGAACACATTCATTTTATCTAGCAGAAGCAGCTACACCACCTGGTGTACCAACTGTGTATTCAATATCTTTATCAAGTTATCTTCATTTACCATCTTGGTTTTGTATAATTAATATATTACATGAACTTTTTGATTTCCACCACCAGAAACATTAAATTTCTTTTCAGCTACACCATTTATCATTTAAGGTAATTGGTGCTCCACCAATAGTAATTGTTAGGTTTTGCTGCATGAGTTAAATGCACCAACACCAGCCTGTAACTAATCATTTCCTGGCCTGGCATTAAGATAAGTTGAATTCGCACTTGCTATAGGCTCGAAATTTATTCAATAAATAACTTCTACAGCTCCTACTTGGTTGTGACAATAAGTTACAACCTGATTTTCAGCATTTTTTACATCATTCTCAAATTTGCTAAGAATTGTTAATGCCGCAATAGTTGGAGTCATGTGGAAATAATTATATTCCCATGTATTATTCACTACCAGTTGTTGATGGAGGAACAGATAAATCAATCGGAATTTTGTGTGCAAACTCTTTTTTAATTGCAGGATCAAGATTAAGCAATTGAGATCTTTAAATTTTGCAAGATCCTTCTAATAATTCCGGGCCTTTACCATTTACAATGAATAGTCGTGTTGCAGCATCAAGATCATCTTCTTTAAAAGTCATTAACTCTTTTCTCAGGATTATATCCTGATGCCCTTTTAAGACTGTCCTTATAAGTCTTCAATTTTTGTGATACATCGATCTGCCATTTTTTTTGCCTGTCTAGCTTTGCCATTCCAGATATGTTGCTTTTTCAGCTGTTTCAGGATCTTTCATTTTTTCTTGCAATGATTTAAACAATGTTTTATTGGAAGCATCTATAGAAGTATTAGATTTTGCAAGACTTGCGTCAACCACTTTAAAGGCGTTCAAAATCTCAGCCGATACGTTCAGGGCAAGAATAGCTGTCAACACCAAGTACATGATGTTGATCATCTTTTGCCGGGGCTCTTTAGGTAAAGCCATAGTATTTTTGTTTTATGGATATTTTATAAAATTATAGTTTGGATCTCACTCATAGTGTTCACAACGGCTTTGTTGTTTAACACTACTTTAGCGCAAATGGTTATTATTTACCACCCTGCATAGCACTCAGCATATTTCCATAAACTGAATTCAGTTTGCCCAGGTTGTTTGCCAATGCACCAATTTGCTCTTTTGCTTTGTTAGCATCATCCACACTGTTCATCATAGCCTGGCTTGCTTCAGCCATTTTACCATAAAAACCATTCAATGCCTTCAGGTGATTATTGCTTTCTTTTAATTCCAGTTCATAAATGGTATTTAATGAACCCAGGTTTTTAGTTAATACCTGTACTTGCTCGTGGAAACCTTTTGCACTTTCAGAAGCATTATTGAAAGAAGCCATTGTAGTAGCACTGTTATTAAATGCTGTAGCCATTGAACCAATTGCTGCTGTAGCTTCTTTTGTTTTAGCGCCAAAGTCGCCGGTTGATTTTACAACATCTCCAACATCAGAAAGACCATTTACAGTAGTTCCTAATTTTTGAAACCCTTCGCCCAATTTTTTAAGGTTTGTTGGTGTAATATCAGCTTCCTGCATCATTTTGTCTAATGATTTAAGAGCTGGGTTACCAGCAGGCACTGCTGCAACCGGCACATCTTCTTCATGAGATTTTGGTTTAACCCATTCAATAATTGCATACACCATAAAGATTGCAGTCTCCGTCCACATACCAATAGTAAGCATAGTATTGGCATAAGACTGGTGAGTAATTTTAGCCCATGCAGCAAAGATGATTACAGCAGCACCGGCACTTACTAATACGTCGATGAGGGTTAAAAAGGTTCTTTTTCTAGCAGCCATGATTTTTAAAATTTAGATGTTTTGATTTGAAGGTTATTTATTAATTTAAGTAACTGCAATTCATTATATAATCTCTACAGCTTATTAAAAGCTGTAAAGACATTTATTTCTGTAAAACAAATTAGTTAAGGGATGGAAAATTATAAATGTATCTTATTTACCTCCACGCTTTGCCATTGCCGGCAAGTCAATTACACAACGGAAACCAATATAAGATTTTGAAGTATCCTGGTATTCGTAATTACGTGTGCTTGTTTGCAGGAAGTAACCAACATCTTTCCAGCTACCACCACGAATTACTTTTCTCTTCATTCGTGGAGGATCAGAATCTTTTGCATTCCAGCGGATATCCGGGTTCATGTCATGCTGGAAAGCTATAACCACCTTCATAATATAATGATGATGTCCATTCTGCAACATTACCTGACATATTGTATAAACCGAAATCATTTGGCCAGTAAGCATCAGCCCTTACAGTATAAAAACCGCCATCTTCTGGATAGTTACCACGGCCTGGTTTAAAGTTAGCAAGCAAGCAACCTTTTCTGTTTCTTAAGTAAGGACCGCCCCAAGGATAAGGAGACTGTGAACGACCGCCACGTGCTGCATATTCCCACTGAGCTTCTGTTGGTAGCCTGAAATCAGATTCAGTAGCTTTATTTTTACTTTCAAGGAAAGAATTAAGATAATTGTCCTCCATTCGCAAAAAGCAGTAGCCTGCTTCCAGCTAACACCTACTACAGGATAGTTGCCAAAAGCAGGGTGACCGTAATATTTTTTTGACATTGGCTCATTGTAAGCATAAGAGAAATCCCTTACCCAGCATAATGTGTCAGGATAAATATGAATATCTTTCTTTACAATGAATTTACTGCGTTGTACACCAGCATTTTCTCTTTTTGAAGCTTCTTTATAATCGAAGGTTTCAGAATGGTAAACCAATTTAGTTGGGTCTATTTCTTTTTTATTGAAAATACGGTTATCAGGAGTGAAAATGATTGGCATCAATTTTTTCGAGGGTGGCTTTATCGCCCCATTTAATTGTTATTTGCTTTTGTCCAGTCAACATACTCATTACCATCTTTACCCTGTTTGATAAACCCCATTAGTTTGGCAGCAATTGAATCTCTAACCCAATTGGTAAACTGGCGGTATTCGTTGTTGGTAATTTCTGTGGCATCCATCCAAAAGCCACTGATAGAAACCTGCTTATTTCTGTGCAGTATAAGCATAGTTTACATCTTCATCACTTGGGCCCATGTGGAATGTTCCTGAGGGTATATATACCATACCAATGGGTTTTGACATAGCACCTTTTGCAGCCGGAGCAACACCATGCAACTGTCCATCATTAGGCAGCATGCCTCCTTTATTTTTTTTACTGCAACCAGTCAAGTGATGCAATAGCTGCTACAGCTAAAAAAATACTTAACGTGTTTTTCATTGTTTTTAACTTTGAGGGTATTGGGCAAATGTAATGATTATTATTTTGAATTATTCACACCATGTGCATTTTTACGACAAAATTGTTCGTAAAAATAGCTAACCACAACATCAAAAACGCAGCAACGGTTAGAATATTGTGTTAATAACGGTGTATATTTTATTCATTTTTACTGCTTTAATAGTTTGCGGATTTCTTTTGTAAAGGCTTCTGCCGTTGTAAATGGCAATGCACAAATATAATTTCTGCAAACGAAAATCTTGACAAAATCTTCGGTTTTTTTATTTCTTAATATTGCAAATTGATCATCACCAGCTTCGGATGCCATAATAATTGTAGCTGGCAAATAATTATCTGCCTGTAAGACCCGTGAGGTTGGCAAAGCGCCCTTCCCTAAAACAGCAACCTCCAACGGCCCGCTTATTTTTTGCAATAACAGCGAAGCCCATATTGCAAACGACGTGGGATACTTAATTATTGCCTCCGAAATTGCCTGTACCATCGCCCCCGACCGGATCCGCCATTCTCCTTCATCATAAATAATTGCCAGTTTGTACAGGTTGCATGCCATAACAGCATTGCCTGATGCTGTGGCGCCATCATATATTTCTTTCTTCCTTACAATTATATCATCCTGGTTACGGTGGGTGTAGTAGAAGAATAGATCTTCGTCATCGGAGAAATTCTGCAATACATAATTACAAATACTTTTTGCCCTGGTAAGGTAACTTGTGTTGTAAGTGAGTTCGTACATTACTATCGAAGCGTCAGCCAGGTAAGCATAGTCGTCTAAAAAAGCAGGGTATTTCGAAATGCCGTTCTTCCACGTGTGGTTCATTTCACATTCCTCCACTCCACTATTAAAATTGTCAATTAAAAAATCATACGCATTTATTGCAAGCTGCCGGTATTGACCATCTTGTAGCACAATGGCAGCTTTGGCAATTGCTTTTATGGCAAGTGCATTCCAGCCAAGGATGATTTTATCGTCTAAACCCGGGCGAATCCTTTTGTTTCTTTCAGCAAGCAGTTTTGAAAAACAATCCTCTTTGTATTTTGAAAATGTTCTTTTATCCAATCCCCGCTCTTTTATAAATTTATCTTCTTCCTGAAGTATCCTCAAAATGTTTTTGCCTTCCCAGTTTCCATTTTCGGTTATATCAAAAAAATTACAGAAAATAGCTGCATCATCACCCAATATTGCAACCACTTCGCTCTTGTCCCATACATAAAATTTTCCCTCCTCTCCTTCACTATCTGCATCAAGCGCTGCATAAAACCCACCTAAAGGATGAAGCATCTCATTTTGTAAAAAAGAAATCGTTTTGTGGATGGCACTATTGTACTTTTCGTTCTTTGTAATTTGAAAAGCATCACATATAATCGTTATTAAAAGAGCATTATCATACAACATTTTCTCAAAGTGTGGAGCAAGCCACTGTTCATCTGTGCTATAACGGGCAAGGCCACCTCCAATATGGTCGTAAATACCGCCTTCAAGCATTTTATCTACAGAAAGTAATGCCTGCTTTAATGCCTCTTCGTTTTGTGAGTAATAGTAATATTCAAACAGGTACTGGATAGTAAAAGTCTGCGGAAATTTTGGTGCCCTGCCAAAGCCACCCCACACCGTATCAGCGGATTTCATAATAGCAGAAAAAATGTTCCCACCGGTATTATTGTCAAATTCATTTTCAAAAGAGATGTTAAAAGCTTTTTTACCTGCCATGGAAAAGTTGCCGGCCTTACTGATATGTTCGGTAAGGTTATCTGCCTGTGCTTCTATCTCATTTCTTTTTTCTTTCCAGGATTGCACAAGGCTTTGCAGCACTTCTCTCCACGATGATCTGTTGAATGCCCTTACCGGTGGAAAATATGTGCCGCCATAAAAAGGTTTTGCCTCTGGAGTAAGAAAAACATTTAGCGGCCAGCCACCGCTCCCCGATATTGCCTGTACGGCATCCATATAAATATGGTCAAGGTCTGGCCGCTCCTCCCTGTCAATTTTTATATTAATAAAATGCCGGTTCATAACAGCAGCAGTATCCTCATTCTCAAAACTTTCCCTCTCCATTACATGGCACCAATGACAAGCTGAATAGCCAATACTCACCAATATCATTTTATCTTCCTGCTTTGCTTTTTCAAGTGCTTCTTTGCTCCAAGGATACCAGTTTACAGGATTGTGGGAATGCTGTAAAAGATAAGGGCTGGTTTCGTTGATGAGATGGTTATTGTGTTTGTGTTCCATAACATGCAAATTACGCTAACATGAAAATTACTTTTCTTATTACTTCGCAACCGTTGAAATAAAATACTTTTTCACAAAAAGGGTAAATATTCCTGAAATTTGTTATTTTACTACACAATCAAAACCCCTGCAATGAAAAGAAATATATTAACCCCTGTTGTTTTACTGGCTGCGTTTTTTTTCAGCAATAAGACCCTTTCACAAACAGTACAGATAGTAAATAACCAGTCGCAATCCGGCAATATTGTGATTGGCTTATTCAACTATCATGTAAGCGAAAATATTTATACAGAAACAGAGATCGGCGCATCTAATTTTACTACCCTTCCTACTGCCATTAATCATATTGACTTTAATGCTTTTGCAGTAGGAAGCAATACCACCATCAATAACTACAATATTTATTTTAAAGAAGTGCCTTTATCAGAAACATCTTTTACAACGGGTGCATACGATACCACAGGGTTTACATTGGTGTTCAGTGGCACTTTTACCGCTGCATCAACAGGATGGGTGGGAGTAGATCTGACAACAGCTTTTGTAAGAACCGCAGGTAATAATTTAAGAATACTTATTGAAAGGCTTGACAACACTCCACACGCTGGTTACAGCTTTAATGCTTCTGTAGGGAATGATGTAAGTACAGCAGTTAACAGCAGCAGGAGGGTTAATACAAATACGCTGCCTGTAAGTGGAACAACATCTTTGACAGCTTCTACCTTCAGGGCGCAGGTGCAACTGAGGCATGTAAACCCTAACGATGCTGCTATTACTACTCTATATACACTTGGTAAATTGCCAATACCATTTGCAACACCACATACAATTTCCACCAACATTGTAAACAATGGAAGCAACACATTGACCAATCTTGATGTAACGCTTGACATAACAGGCGCAAATATCTTTTCAAATACAAAAACAATTGCAACGCTGGCACCAGGTGCGTCCACGCTTGTTTCCTTTGATGCCTTTACGCCTGCGGTTGCCGGATACAATAATGTAAGTGTTTCGGTACCAACAGATGACTTTAATTCAGATAACAGCAGAATTATTTCGCAGGAAGTAACGACTAACGCTTATAGTTATGCTTATGGAGATGTTGCCAGTGGAGCTACAGGTTTTGCTATTACAGGGCTAAATCCTACCGGCACCGGAGATATTGTTGCCAAATTTACGACTACCAGCCCCACTACTGTTAACCAGGCAGGGATACGCTTTGCTGCCGGCGGTCAGCCTTTTAAAATTGGTATCTGGGATAAATCCGGCAATGGTGTGCCAGGTAATTTATTATGGGAATCAACGGAGCAAATAAGTACTGCTGGTGAATTTACCTTACCTGTAAACCCGCCAGTGGCAGTTACTGATACTTTTTACATTGGCGTAAAGCAATTGGGCAGTACCAACGTTCAGTTTGCATATCAAAACGAAAGCCCGATAAGGCCAAATACTTTTTTTCTTACTTACCCAACAGGCAATACTTCATGGGCAGATTTTGCGCCAGGCAACTCTTTTAAATTTATGATAGAGCCAAGGCTTACTATTGCTAATGATGTTGGTGTGGCAAGTATAAACAACCCTGTTGGTGCTTCTACAATCGATAATTGTGGTATTTTACCAGAGGCGGTTATTTCAAACTTTGGAAGTAACAACCAAACAGCGCCATTTGATGTAACATTTAGTATCAAACAGTCGGGCAATGTGGTTTATTCTGATACAAAACAGGTGGCACTAAATTCAGGTGAATCGCAATCTGTTTATTTTAATCCTTTCATTGGTTCTGTTACGGGGGCAGATTCTTCCTTTGTAATTACAAGCCTTTCCAGCGATGGTGCCAGAAATAATGACACTGTTGTAAATGTATTTAACACGGGGGTTTACAGTTATTCCGATTCAACAATAGCAAGTGATGGATATTCTTACGCTAATTCTACACTGTGCGCCAGCCTTGCACCCCTTCAACCATCTTACAATTGGATAACACAAACTGATAATCAAATAAACTGGGGGGTTAATGGTGATGATAGTGTGCTTGCCACACCAATTGCACTGCCATTTCCTTTTAAATTTTTTGGAAATACTTATAACCAGTTGTGGATATGCAGCAACGGGTGGATAAGCTTTAGCGACCCTGTGGCTTTGAGTGCAGCAGCAACAAGAACACCTGTAAATATGCCATTAGCTGGAGGTATTGACAATTACATTGCCGGGGTTTTAACTGACTTAGACAATACCAACGCCACGTACAGCGATGCTCAAACTTTTTATGGAAATGATGCAACAGGTTTTGTTATCACTTTTAATCATGCACATTTATTTGGCTCGGCAGATGATTACATTACTTTCCAGGTTATATTAAAAGTAAATGGCGATATACTGATACAATACAATGATGCAGAAAGTACCAGCCCTGCTGTTAGCAGCATTACTAATTTCTGCAGCGTGGGTATTGAAAACGTTGGTGGCACAAAAGGTATACGCTACAGGCTTAACGGAAACGGCGGTCCTGTATTTGGTTCTCCATTGGCATTGCAGTTTTATGCAAGGCCCACACCACCGGTACCTGTTAGTTTGTTAAGTTTCACTGCTGAAAAAGGAAAGCTGACAAACAAATTACACTGGGCAACTACGCAGGAAATAAACAGCAAAGCATTTATTATTGAAAGAAGCGGAAATGGTACCAGCTTTACCACAATTGGTAATGTGGCTGCCAGTGGAAACAGCAACAAGAGTGTTACTTATTCATTTACTGATGATGCTGTGCAGAAGGGAATAAATTATTACCGGCTGAAAATGGTGAATGTGGATGATAGTAAAAAGTACAGCACCATTATTAGTGTGATGAATGATGAAGCAACAGGTTTTACAGTGTATCCCAACCCGGCAAAGGATAAAATAATTGTTTGGTTTAATATAGAAAAGGTATGCCCGGCCGTAATAAAGATTTTTGATATTGACGGAAAACTTGTTTACAGTAAAACACTGCAGACAAATAACGGAAGTAATACTGTGCCGCTGAATATTGAAAAGCTTATAAAAGGAAATTATGTTTTAAAAACAGCAATGAATGGAGCGGTAATCGTGGGTAAATTCAGCAAGCTTTGACAAAAATATCCGGTAAAAAATGAACCGGTAGTAAACCCGGTTTATTTTTTTAGCATATTAAAATAAATTGTACTAATTTTCAGCGACTTTTTAAGCAAAACTATACTTATGAACAAAAAATGTTTACTAAAACAATTGCTTTTTATTCCTGTCTTTTTAATAGCAGGTTTTATTGCAAAAGCCCAGATCCTAACGCAGGATTTTGAAAGTGGTAATTTCCCTCCTACGGGCTGGTTAAATGACCATACAGCGGGTGATGTTACTGATGCGCTATGGAACACTGAAACAACAGGCGCATTTGGTGGAGACGATGCAACTTTTACTCCATTTACAGTTGATCCACATACTGGAACCGGGATGGTTTTTTTTGATTGTTACACCTGGGGGTCTGGTAATGCCGGTACCCTCACATCATCTTCTTTCAGCCTGACAACACCTGGTGCCAAAACTGTTTCTTTCTGGATGCACCGTGATGATGGATACGATAACGCTCATGACAGTGTTTCTGTTTATATAAATACTACAACCGGGCTAACCGGCGCCACTTTAGTAGGTGTAGTACACAGGCTTATCGGAGATGCCCCGGTTGTGACCACAGGCAGCGGCTGGTATATGTACACGTTTACAATCCCTTCTACGTTTACTACAGCTACAAACTACCTGATTTTTGAAGCGATGAGTGATTTTGGTAACAATATTTTTATTGATGATATTTCTGTTGATGAATTTGCGGCATGTGCTGGTACGCCTTCTGCTGGTACTATTACCGGTCCGTCGGCAGCCTGCCCTGCTGCACAAATCATTCTTGAAAATACCGGGGCAACAGATGCGGCTGGTATGAGTTATGCATGGCAATCTTCTCCTAATGCAACCGGCCCATGGACAAACATTGCAGGGCAAACAGGTTTGAATAACGCAACTACTTCTCAAACAGCAGCTACTTATTACAGGTTTGTTGCTACCTGCACTAATGGTGGTCAATATGATTCCTCGAATGTAATACAGATAACAATAAATGCACAAAACATCTGCTACTGTAAACCACCTGATGTAGCGCTGCATTCAATTACGAATGACTATGTAACTAATGTAACAATTCAAAGTACTTCATTAAATTCATCTAATACAACAGATGCCATTACGGGCTACACGCTTGTGTTGCCAACACCTGCAAGTAATACCGGCGACCTATCGCAAGTAACAACCTATACCATTAATGCAACTATTGAAGATGGTGGGCCAATACAGGTTTCATGTTGGATTGACTTTGATAACAACGGTATTTTTGATGCTGATGAATATGCCGACCTAACCATTAATGGTGTATTGGCATCAGGTACTATTACAGTACCGGCTGATGCAGTACTTGCACAAACAGGCTTACGCATAAGAGCAAGAGCGGCCAATTTTACTGATGCAGATGCATGCTCTACATTTGGCTCTGGCGAAACAGAAGACTATTTGGTAACCATCACAGCAAACAGTGCTTTAAATGGTGCATTGGTTGATATCATTCCTCCAGTGGCAGGATGTAATGCCCCAGGTACAGTAACTGTTAAATTAAGAAACAGCGGTAACCAAAACATTGGTGCAGGAGCTGCTACCGTAGCTTTATACGTTAGTGGTGCAAATCCACAAGGGCCAATTACACAAACAAATGCCGCCTTAATAATACCTGGTGATACTGCTACATTAACTTTTGCAGCCAGTTTCCCTGCTGCAGGAACAAATATTGATTCGGCTGTGATACAAACACTGGCAGGAGATATAAACCCTGCTGATGATTTCATAACAACAAGCCACATTACACTCCCTGCTGCTGTGAATGCACCCTATGCAGAAGATTTTGAAGGTCCTGTTCCGGGATGGACTGTGAGCCAGCTTGCAGGAACCGGTAATTGGTTCCTTTCAGATACAATTTATTATTTTGATTATAATCCGGAATATAAGCTACTGCCAAAGAGTGGAATCCTGGCTGCTGTTTTTGATAGTTATAATTATCCTGCAGGTACCGTTTCACGCCTTTCAACAAATTGTATTAATATTCCTGCTGATGCTAATAACGGTTGTGGATATGTAGCTGGTTTCTATTTTACACAAGATGCACAATACAACAACCAGGATAGTATTGTATTGAGTGCTTCTAATGATGGCGGCCTTACTTTTACAAGGCTTGGCCTGGTAAAAAGACAAGACAGTACGCTTACCCCATCATTAGCCCAGCAGACAACTTCCATCCCTGAATGGAGATTATACACATTTAATATTGGTCAATATGCCGGTACAACTGTTCAGTTTAGATTGGATGCCTATAGCGAATTTGGAAACCAAATGGCTATAGATAGTTTCTTTGTTGGACCAAAAGCTGTGGAAGGAAATGTGGACTTGGTTAGCGGACAGGAAACGGGATCAGTTTTAAGCCCGTCATTAGCTCAATGTGCAGATGCAAATGGGTGGACATATTATTCTGATAGTAATAGCGCAAGGTACTTGTTTGGCGTACAATGGGATCCTTCCAACACAGGTGCTAATGCTGCTGCCAGGGCACAAGCCACTGCTAAAGTTACCGTTGACCGTAAATGGTTCGCTGCAGAAAACATCGGGCAACTTATGGCTACCTATACCATGCAACGTTATTGGGATGTTAACCTGAATGATGCTGTAATGACCGGCCCTGCTAATGTAAGGTTCTTCTACTCTCAACGTGAGTTTGATTCTATCATAGCTGCAAAAGATAACTTCATTGCTGCTAACGGCGGAATTGATGAAGGGTTCAGGTGGTTTAAAACTGTATCAGGTGAATTTATACCTTCCGGAGCTTCTGTAAACTTTGACAGCGTAGTAAATGACCTTGAATTGCAAAATGTAAATACTGGTGGTGCAACTATCAATGGTATATTGTATGCACAGTTTAACGGCATCACCAACTTTAGTGGTGGTACTGCTGCAAGTGGTGTTGGGCCTTCTACTCCATTGCCTGTAGGCCTGCTTGCTTTTAATGCACAGCGTGCTGCTAAAGTAAACAAGATTACATGGACAACTTCGCAGGAAATTAATACAGATAAATTTGTTGTAGAGCGTAGTACTGATGGCCGCAATTTTACTGCTATTGGTGAAGTGGGAGCCGCAGGTAACAGCTCAAATAATATTAGTTACTCATTTATTGATTACACACCTGCCATGGGAGTAAACTTTTACAGGTTGAGTGTGATTGAAAGAAATGGCAACCTTAAATACAGCGCTGTAAGAAGCGTAAGAAATGAAGGCACTGCTGATATTGCTATTTATCCTAATCCTGTAAAAAATATGATGCTGGTGAATATTACATCGGACAGGATTGACAAAGCTGTGGTAACCATCAGCGATATGAATGGTAAATTGATGCAGGTGAAAACCAATACTATCAACCAGGGAAGTAACTATATTAATATTAATACCGCCGCTATGGGCAGTGGTACTTATATAGTGAAGATCCAGTTGAATGATGATATGGTGATAAGAAAAGTGAACAAGCTGTAAGAAGAATTTTAATAAATGCAAATCGCCTCCAAATGTTTGGAGGCGATTTTTTTTGAGAAGAATTTTCATGCCACTCCGTTTGCAAAAAATGAGCAGAGAGGCGGAGGCGGTAAGACCGATGAGAAATTGGCAAGAAAATGCAACCCAGTCAGACCGGGACGGTCAGGCTGGGTAATAAAAAAGGCTGCATCAATAAATGATGCAGCCTTTAATAAAATGAGAACGATTATTATTTGTATTGTGGCATTAAACCTTTAGCCATTTCTGTCATTTTTTTCAACCCCTCTTCAGGAAGGTTTCCTTTTTTAAACTCAGCTAATATTTCAGGATATTTGTTTTCCATTTCCATTAAGAAATGTTCTTCAAATGCTTTTACATTTTTAACCGCTACTTCTCTTAATAAACCTTGTGTACCCAAATAAATAATCGCAACCTGTTTTTCTACAGAGAATGGTGAGTATTGAGCTTGTTTCAATATCTCCACGTTTCTTGCACCTTTATCAATTACGTTTTTTGTAGCAGCATCAAGGTCACCACCAAACTTAGAGAACGCTTCCAGCTCACGGTAAAGCGCCTGGTCCAGTTTTAAGTGTACCAGCCACTTTTTTCATTGATTTGATCTGTGCATTACCACCCACACGGCTTACACGAGATACCTACGTTGATAGCAGGACGGATACCGGAGTTGAACAGGTTACCTTCAAGGAATATCTGTCCGTCGGTAATAGAAATTACGTTTGTAGGAATGTATGCAGATACGTCACCAGCCTGTGTTTCAATAATAGGCAAAGCAGTTAATGAACCACCACCTTTTACCAAATGTTTGATTGACTCAGGCAAATCATTCATCTGTTTTGCAATCTCATCTTTGCAATAACTTTCGCAGCTCTTTCAAGTAAACGGCTATGCAGGTAGAATACATCACCAGGATAAGCTTCACGGCCTGGCGGACGACGAAGAACAATGAAACCTCACGGTAAGCCACAGCCTGTTTTGACAGATCATCATAAATGATCAATGCAGGACGGCCGGTATCACGGAAAAATTCACCGATAGCAGCACCGGCAAATGGAGCATAGAACTGTAGTGGAGCAGGATCAGAAGCAGATGCAGCAACAATAGTTGTATAAGCCATTGCACCATTTTCTTCCAGAGTCTTCATAATACCAGCAATGGTAGAAGCTTTCTGCCCGATTGCCACATATATACAATAAACAGGTTTGCCTGCTTCGTAAAATTCTTTTTGATTGATGATGGTATCAATAGCAATGGCAGTTTTACCAGTCTGGCGGTCACCAATGATCAACTCACGTTGTCCACGGCCAATAGGAATCATCGCATCAATTGCTTTGATACCTGTTTGCAATGGTTCTTTTACCGGCTCACGGAAAATTACACCTGGTGCTTTACGCTCCAATGGCATTTCATACAATTCGCCTGTAATTGGGCCTTTACCATCAATTGGTTCACCCAGTGTATTGATAACACGGCCGCTCATGCCTTCACCTACTTTAATAGAAGCGATCTTACCAGTACGTTTTACTTTATCGCCTTCTTTAATTTCGCTGCTGTCACCCATCAATACCACACCTACATTATCTTCTTCAAGGTTCAATGCAATGGCTTTTACGCCATTGTCAAATTCTACCAGTTCACCGCTGCGAACATTGTTCAGTCCGTACACACGGGCAATACCATCACCCACCTGCAGTACGGTACCTACTTCCTCTAAACTGGCACCTGCATTAAAATTGCTCAACTGCTGGCGAAGTATCGCTGAAATCTCATCTGGTTTAATATCTACCATAAAATTTATTTTTAAAAATTGTTTTATCTTATTTTCTGTATGTACTCATTTTCCAGGAACTGTTTTTTAATATCTTTCAAATCCCTCTGTATGCTTGCATCAACCAATGTGCCTTCCATCTCAAGCAAAAATCCACCAATCAATTCTTCTCTTACAATTGCTTCCAGTTCTATGTTTTGCATTGGGGTAGAGCTCTTGATTTTATTAAGTATCTCGGCTCTCAAATCATCACTCACTGGTGTGGCTGTTGTTAATTTTACTTTGTAAATTCCTTTTATTCTATTGAACTGCTCGATAAACGCATTGGCAATTTCAATCAGGTTGCCTTCCCTTCCTTTGCGTATCAATAAACGAATAAATGATGCACTTGTGTTATTGATGTTACCTGTAAGAACCGAATCAATAACCTTTTCTTTCGTGCTTGGTTTAATAACCGGGCTACGCAATACTGCTGTAAAATCAGGATTGGTTTTTCCCAGGCTCTGTAGCAACTTCATATCTGCATATACTGCATCTAAGCTGGTTTAAGTTCTGTTGCCAGATCTATTAAGCTCTTTGCGTACCTTCCTGCTAAACGTGGATTATTCATGCCCCTATCCCCTAAAGGGGAATTTTTATGATTTAATATTATTTTCCCTGTTCCCCTTTAGGGGATAGGGGTTAATTCAGTTTTGCGTCTTCAGCCAGTTGCCTGATGTAGGTTTCCTGTTCTGCTTTATTACCAAGTTCCCTGCGTAAAACTTTTTCGCTCACTTCAATTACCAAATTACCAACCTGGTTTTTCAAATCAGTTAATGCAGCCATTTTCTGATTAGTGATAGAAGCCTGTGCATCTGCAATCATTTTTGCTTTCACTTCATTTGCCTCTTCCTTGGCCTGTGCAATGATCTTGTCCTTTGTTTCTTTTGCTTCTTTCAGCATAATAGCTCTTTCTTCACGTGCTTGTGCCAGTAAAGCTTCGTTTTCATTTTTCAATTGCGCCATTTCAAGCTTTACTTTTTCAGCAGTGGCAATTGAATTAGCAATGTTTGCTTCCCTGTCGTTAAGCCCTTTTAAAATGGCAGGCCATGCATATTTTTTCAAGATAAAAAACACAATTAAAAATGCCAACAAGTGTCCAAACGATTAAACCTAAATGGGGAACAAATAGATTTATCCATAAAAAAGTATATGTAAGTTTAAAAATTCATGTTTAAAATACTGCATCCTCCGCCCTGTGCTTTGGATGCAGTAAGATGTTTGTGCTTAGGCTTTCAATACAGCCAATAATCCTGCGATTACTGCAAAAAGGGCAACACCCTCTACAAACGCAGCTGTCAGGATCATGTTAGCACGAATGTCGTTGGAAGCTTCTGGCTGACGGGCAATAGCTTCAACAGCACCTTTACCAATCTGTCCGATACCAATACCGGCTCCGATTGCTGCAAGACCTGCTCCTATTGCGCCACCCATGTGAGAAAACCCAACTTCCGTTAATAAAGTCATCAATGTCATGATACTTTGGTTTATGAGTGAATAAAAAAACTACATTGTCGAAATAACCTCATCAGTATGGCCATCCACATCATCATGTCCACCTTCAAAAGCCTGGCCGATAAATACCGCTGTGAGATTAGTGAAAATGAAAGCCTGTATAAATGCCACCAATATTTCAATAAAATAAATAAATACTGTAAACAAAATTGAAACAGGTGAAAATCCCCATCCCGCCACTTTGCTCATTGCACCAAATATGAATATCAAACTGATAAAGCTTAATATGATAATATGACCTGCCACCATGTTTGCAAACAAGACGTATGATCAATGCTGCAGGTTTAATTAAAACCGCACCAGCAATTCTACCGGGATCAAAATCAATTTTACTGCAAAAGGAACACCGGGAGGCATAAAATGTGAGCCCAGAAATGCCCGTTTGTACTTCCTAAAATAACTACGAGTGAAATGATACCCAATACAGCAGTGAAAGCAGTATTTCCTGTAACATTAGCCAGGCCTGGTATTAAACCAAAAATATTATTGATAAGAATGAAGAAGAAAACAGTGAGCAGGTAAGGCAGGTATTTAGCCCATTTTTTACCAAGGTTTGGTTTTGCCACATCGTCTCTTACAAAAGTAATAACAGGCTCAATAGCATTTTGCCATCCTTTTGGTGCATTGGTTACACCTTCACCTTTGCTGTATTTTCTGGCTATGCCAATCATAAGCACCACAAGAAGGGCAAGCGCTATAAACATTTGCACCACATTCTTGGTAAGTGAAAAATCATAAGCGGTACTTCCATCTGTTGCAACCACATCACCGCCTTCGCCTAGTTTGTATCCATTATATTCTTCATGTCCGCCATGTCCAAATTTTGAGGAAGAAAAAGCTGACACTCCTTTGCCTGGCTGGTAAACAATTACCGGAAGCGGTATAGTAGCATGAAATGATTCGTGGGGATTTTCTTTATTCTCTAAAGTGAAAAAATGGAATTCGTGAGCATCTTTAATATGGTCTAAAATAATTTTAGCAGGGTCAAGCTTTTCTTCTTTTGCTTCATTGCCTTCAGCAACAGGTTCGTGGGGATGTTCCTGGGCTGTAAGGTTATTAGAAAAAAGCAGTATAAATAGTCCGAAAACCGCTACCAGTATAGATTTGATGCCCTTGAATGCCATATCGTTCCTGAAATTTGGCGCAAAGATAGGGTTACGAGGGTAATCTGGCAAGGAGAACTCCGAAATTGTTAACAGATTTTATTGCGCTGGTTCTTTTTGATTTTCAAACTGCATTTTATGTAGCTGGTGATAAAAACCTTTATGAGCTATAAGCTCATCATGAGTTCCCGTTTCTTTTATTTCGCCTTTGTCAAGCACCAATATTTTATCGGCTTTCCGGATGGTTGACAAGCGATGGGCAATTACAATAGATGTTCTTCCGGCAATCAGTTTTTCTATCGCCTGCTGAATGAGGTGTTCTGTTTCTGTATCTACTGAAGATGTGGCTTCATCTAAAATAAGAATAGAAGGATCATATAAAATAGCCCTTACAAAACTTAATAACTGCCGCTGGCCTAATGAAAGTGTGGCGCCTCTTTCCATTACATTGTAATCATAACCGCCGGGCAACTGCATAATAAAATCATGTATGCCTATCATTTTTGCGGCTTCAATTACCTGCTCTTTTTTTATATCCGTATTCCTGAGCGTTACATTTTCATATACCGAGCCACTGAATAAAAAAACATCCTGCAGTACCACAGCAATTTTATTCCGGAGATAAAGCAAATCATACGATTCAATATCGGTACCGTCAATTTTTATCTGCCCTTTCTGAATATGATAAAGCCTGTTAAGCAAGCTGATGATAGATGTTTTTCCACTGCCAGTATGCCCAACTATCGCCAATGTTTCTCCCGCTTTAATATCAAATGAAATATTTTTCAGTACATACTTATCATCATTGTAAGCAAACCAAACATTTTCAAAACTTACATTGCCATTAAGTATTGCCGGAGATAATTTTCCATCATTACTGGCGCTGTCATCAATATCCAATACTTTAAAAACCCGTTCGCTGGCAATCATGCCCATTTGCAATACATTGAATTTATCTGCCAACATTCTTAATGGGCGGAACAAAAGATTAAGACAAAGAAGAAAGGAAGTAATGATACCTGATATTTCTGCTGCCTTGTCGGGTGGCAAGCCTGCAGCATCTTTTGCTGCCCACCATACCAGCAAGCCAGTGGATAATAGCCAGTATCAATTCCACCGCAGGAAAAAAAACAGAATATGCAAAAATGGCTTTTACGTTTGCATTGCGGTGTTCTTTATTAATATCATTAAATTTTTTAAACTCCCTGTCTTCAGCAGCAAATGTTTGCACAATGCCATACCGGTAATATGTTCCTGCACAAAAGCATTTAAGTGCTGCCACGGCATTGCGTACACGGATGAAAGATTTGTTTACACTTTCTTTAAAATAATAAGTTGCAATGATAATATAGGAAAAGGCAGCAGGCATATCAATGTAATTTGCCAGTCTAACAAAAAACATATATACCAGCACAGCAATGATAGATAAGCAGGTCTGCAATGATGGGAATTAACCCGTCGCTGAAAATATCATTGATAGATTCTATATCATTAATGGTTCTTGTGGTAAGTGTGCCAATGGGTGTTTTATCAAACTGCGATAAATTAAGGTTTACAATTTTTTTGTATGTGGTTACCCGTAAATCTTTTACCACACTTTGCCCAAGTGATGCAGTAAAAAAAGTAAAATAAAACGGCAAACGGTTTCTATCACCAGCAATGCAAAGCTGGATTATTGTAATGCCAATGATAACAGAAACAGCACCATGCATGAACCAAAAGTCAGCATTCTTTTGCAAGCCTTTGGTGATTGTAACCTGTATAAGCCACGGACGAACAGGAGAAATAACTGCCAAAAAAATGGCCAGAAAAATAGAAGTATAAAATTTATTTTTATAAGGAGAAGCAAATTGAAATACCCTGCGGAATAATGAGAAGTCGAATATTTTTTTGCCTTGTACCGGTTGGCTCATGAGGCAAAGTTAATGGGAAATTGTGAGCATCAATTAATGAAATGATAAATGGGGTACGCTTTAGAAAATATAATGAGATTCTTTTATGATGATTTTTATTTTGATTGATATGATTTGTATGATTGGCTTTTGTCACATTGCCTAATTGCCATTTCGCAAATTCCTCTACTCCATTTCCATCTTCTTATTGTATGCTTTTATAAAAATAGCTCCCAGATTTTTGTATGGCGGAATATAATCATCCCAGCTTTCTTTCATGCCTTTATTGGGATCGGCATAAAAAACTTTTGTAAGGCTTGCCCACATATCTTTCCATACAATTGGTTTACCAGCCACCAGGCTTTGATTAAGATAATTAAGTATTGGGCTGTTAATATCGCCTTTGCCAATTTCTTTTGTGGACACAATATGTGCATCAGGGCTTACATCTAATATTTCACTCAAATTTTTATACCCGCCACATGAGCCCAACACAATAATTTTTGCATCACCGGGCATACGCTTAATAGTGCCCGGCAACCAATAACTATGGCCACGATGAATGACAATAGATGGATTCAATTCCATCTTTCTTAAATAAGTATTCAAATGTTTTTGTGCAGTATCATCAAGTTTTTATCACTGTCAAGTGGCAGGTTGGCAAATATCCATACCGGCTTGCCCTTTATTGATTTTATCTCTACCCATTCTTTCTGCCTTGTTATTTTCCATTCTGCTTTATTAAATGAATTTACAAATCCCGGGAAACTTGTTTTGCCATCCTCATCTCCATAAAAGAAAACCTGTTGTACCACTACTGCCACTTTCATCAGCCAGGTATTTATTATCGAGTGAATAAATAGAAGGTATGCCCAACTGGCTGGTGAGGTCAATACTGTTATCATTAAATGAAAGAAATATCTGTTTCAGCAAACCATAAATTGTTTTACCCTTTGCATTGTTTTCTTCAATACTTTTTTGTTCATTGGCAGTTACATCATTCAGCATATTTTTTAACAGTTCAGAGTTATTAATGCTGCTGTAACTATCAGCCACATCCACTGCATCTTCCAGATTAGTTTTTTCATCCAGGTTAGATACAAATGCTTTCATTAATGTAGTGGCATTATCATGCGGCATCATTTTTAAAAAAGTATCCAGTTGATTAAAATTGGCCGCCATCTTAATAAACTTCTTAAAGAAATCCATCTTTACATTCATCAGCAATTTATCTGTACGTGGCTGTGGCCCCAATAACTGCAACAGCCTGCTGAAACTATGTTTGTAGCTGGATGTATAAATATCATTCTCTCCCATCACAATCATAAAATACAATTCTTCAGCAGTTAAAGACTGAATGGCTTTCATTCTTATAGCAAGATTATTCTGGTCATGCAATTCATTGATAGGTGTAATAAAATGCTGGATAGCTTTTCGCTGCAGCATTTCCCTTAATCCATTGGTACCAAACATTGCAACAGCAGTATCTTTTTTTATCAATCTTTCATAATACCCAATCTCTGTTTTTACAAGCAATTTATAATACCCAACAGAATCCATTGTGCTTCGCCATCGCCAACATACTTTTTTATGCTGTCCATAAATTGTTTTCCTTTAAGTATATCATCTAAAAAAGGATAATACAATAATGCGTTGGGTGTATGGCTCAGTTTTGCAACTGTCTGCACCATTGGGTTAGTGCTTTGCTCTTATCAGTTTCCCTTCCGGTGAAGAAGATGAAGAAGCATAATCATATAATTGTTTGGGATCGTTTTTACAGGCAATTACCACCAAGCTATCGGCAAAAGGTTCTTTTACATATGGCCTTATAGTGGTAAGTATAAGTGAAGGATATTTTGTTACATATTTCAGGTATAATATCTTCTGGCTTTCCTCGTAACCAGATTTTTATTAAACACTTCTGCATTAATAAAACCAACTTCATAAGGTACTTCCTTTATCATTGGCACCATACTCTGGCTGTCAATATTTGCTTTCAATATTTTTTCAAAATTATCAACCAGTTCAGGTGCCAATGCAGGGTTTAATCTTTTTGCTTTCCAGCTCAACCTGAATTCCTTACCATTTCTTCAACAAAATTTAGCTGGCGTATCTTTTCATTGTTAGAAGGATCTTTAGGATTGCTTTCAATAAAACAAAGTATATCATTTATCCTTCGTGTGAGTGCATCCGTTACCTGCAGGTTTATTTCTTCATTTTTGCCAACTTTTATAATACTATCTGCTTTGCCATCTGCTTTATCACATTTCACTTGTTCTTCTTTTATCCGGTCGTGAAAACGCACACGCTGAAAAGGCACCGTTACAGCATCGCATTGAGCAAAAGTATACATGGCAGCAAAAAACAAATAGTAAGTACGTAATAATTTCTTCATGAAATATCTGGTATGACTGTTTGCGAATTTACGGTAAGCATTTTAATTGTCATGTTTAGCGGAAACATTACTGGTTAAATTTGTGGTTAACAATTTAATAATACAATAAACATGTTTAACTGTTAACATAATTACAATGAAAGACTACTTTTGCACCGCAAATATTGTATGAGTACTGTTAAAAAAATTCTAATTGCTGATGATGAACCAGATATTCTGGAAATAATTCAGTTTAATCTCCAGAATGAAGGCTACGAAGTAATCACTGCAAAAAATGGTGATGAAGCGATTGAAGCCGCCAAGAAAAACCAGCCCAACCTCATTATTTTGATGTTATGATGCCGGGAAAAAACGGTATTGAAGTCTGCAATATCCTCCGTATGCAGCCAGCATTTAAAGATACACTCATTATTTTCCTTTCTGCATTGAGTGATGAAAGTACCGAAATACGTGGCCTTGAAACCGGTGCTGATGATTATCTCACCAAACCCATCAGCCCCAAAATTTTAATAAGTAAAGTAAACGCTCTGTTCCGCAGGGTAAATGATAAAGAGGTCGTTAGGCGCAATAAAAATTGGCGACCTGGTGATTGACAGGGAAAAATATATTGTTAACTATCTTGGAAAAGACATCATTCTTGCAAGAAAAGAATTTGAACTGCTGGCATTGCTGGCATCCAAACCCAGCAAAGTTTTTTTACGCAACGAAATACTAAACCAGGTGTGGGGTACCGAAGTAATTGTAGGCGACCGCACCATTGATGTACATATCCGTAAAATAAGGCAAAAGCTAAATCTCGATTGTATTACTACTGTAAAAGGAGTAGGTTACAAGTTTGACATGCAATAGCCCCTAATCCATAAATGGGTGTTCACATTTATCAGTAAATACTTTGCAGTACAATATCGTAAGCAATAGGCGTATGTTTTCAGCAAAAAATTTAACGCCACAGCAATTATCAGCAAGCACAGCAGTAGTTATTGCTTTGCCCATCAGCATTGGTATTTATTTTTATACGCTTATCTGGTGGATTGCACTACTTTCACTCATCATTATTTTTCGTGGGGCTTATGGCATTGTACTTTTTATGGTACAGCAATTTGTATACCGCAAAATCAAACTTATTTATAAACTCATTTATCAAACAAAGGCAAGTAAAAGAGAAGAGTTTTATTATAAAAATATCTTGCCCCAAAAAAGTATTGAAGAAGTAAGGGAAGATGTGGAAGAATGGGCAGAGCAAAAGAAAAGCAGAAATTGAAGTGCTTCAACAAAATGAAGCATACCGGAAAGAGTTTTTGCAAAACCTTTCGCATGAATTAAAGACACCCATTTTTGCTATACAGGGATATGTAGATACACTGATTGGTGGCGCTTTGGACAACCCTGAAGTGAATAAAAAATTCCTCACCAGCACTTCAAGGAATATTGACCGGCTTGGTAAATCTTGTGGATGACCTGGATGAAATATCAAGGTTAGAAAGTGGTGAGCAATTACTGTATAAAGAAAATTTTGTGATACAGGAATTGATAAAGGATGTGTTTGAAACACTTTCTATAAAAAGCTGATGAAAAACAAATGAAGATGGCAATAAAAAAAGGTTGCGAATTGCCACTCACTGTATATGCCGATAAAGAAAAAATACGGCAGGTATTGATTAACCTTATTGACAACGCCATTAAATACGGAAAACAAAATGGCATCATTGAAGCCAGCGCTTATAAAATTGAAGGCAAAAAAATTCTTTTTGAAATAAGCGATGACGGGCAAGGTATTTCAGAAGAACATATCGGAAGGATCTTTGAACGTTTTTACCGAACAGATGCAGCCCGTAGCCGAAAAGTTGGCGGCAGTGGCCTTGGCCTTTCCATCTGCAAACATATTATTGAAGCACATGGACAAACCATTCATGTACGCAGCACAGTTGATGTAGGGACCACTTTTGGCTTTACGCTTGACGGCAGGAAGGATTAAAACTTCACCTCTTTTTAAACCTTAGTTTTTCTTCGCTGATATTCCTGCACCAGTGTACACATAAAATTCCTCCCACAACACCGATAAAGGAACCAGCCAGTACATCAATTAAAAAGTGCTGTGATAAAAAAATCCTGGAAAATCCCACCTGCATAGCCAGCAGCAGCAATACAATATGCAGCCATTTATTTTTTGTAAATAAAGCCAATACAGTTGCCACTGCAAATGCAGTAACGGTATGGCCTGATGGAAAGCTGCTGCTGCCTGTATGAATAATATCTCTTATAAAAAAAGGCAGCCATTGTGGGGAAAAATATGTTTGGGGCCGTGGCGATTCAACAATTGGTTTTATTATTTGTGCAAGAATACCGGTGGACGCATAAGCAATCAATAAAACAAGGCCAGTTTTTCTTTGCTTAAAAACAAAAAAGAAATAGCAAAGAAAGGATCACTGCAAAAAGCCCATCGCCTAAATAAGTATACTTAACAAAAAAATTATCGAGCCATTGCCGGTGAAAAGAATTTAATGCAAGAAAACTTCCCGCTTTTCCTTTTGTTACCAGCAACAGCAATCCGAAAATCAAAAAAATTAAATACCCTATAAAAAAAACATAACGTTGCTTTATACGGCTTGCAGTTTCATTCATAATGCTGCAAAGTAACAAAACAGTTTTGAGTATTCTTTTTTATAAAACAAGTGAAACGAATCGCCCCTGAAAAAGATTTACTTCCGGTGTAGCTGTATTCCAGTTAAAAAGATTCCTGCTTCTGTACTCATCATTGTAGATGCGCTTTTATGATCGATCACAAACTGAAACCGGTGGCACCCATCATTGCTCCCGTTAAAAAATATATCCTGTATCACAGCATCGTTCTTAAAATAATGGATTGAGCCATTGTTGTTGCAGTTATCTATTTCAGAAGCATTTTCGGTTGTTATAAAATCAGTAAGTTTTGTAATTTGATTTTTGTCCCTTATAATTTCTACTGATGTTACAGAATCCATTTTCCCATCGGCTTTATAAAAATTGATGGCAATACTATCTGCACCTGCAACCCTTTCCTTTAATTGTTTCGCTGTATTGTTACAAGCCGAAACGACCGAAACCAATAGAATAATAATGATAAAATTTTTCATGCTGCAAACTTAGCAAAACTATTTCGGTGTTTCTTCCGGGTCTGCATCAGCCTGGTCATGCTTGGGTTTGGGATAGTCGTTGTGGGCATGCTCTTCAAACTCTTCTTCATCCTTCATATTTCTTACAATGGTAAACACAATAAGTGCTATGCAAATTATACCTACAATAATTATAACTGGCCAGTTCATATAAAAAGGTTTTAAGTAATGTACACATTTTATTAATTCGCCGGTATTAAATTATTATTATGGATATGCCTATGATAATTTCTTACTTAACCAGCGCCTTACGGGCTCATCATACAATTTAAGGCAGGCATAAGCAACAATAATACTTGATAAAAACGTAAGCAGTGCAAATGGAAAAGCTGTGGCGAAACCTGGTTTGTTATTATATACCCATGCAGTATAGATATATATCAACACATAATGTGTAATATATACCGGGTAAGAAATATCTCCCAAAAATTTACATACTGCTGAGGCAAATTTTCCTTTTACCTCTCCACCTGCGCCTAAATACACTATTAATGGAAAGATTAAAATAATGACAACAGATTCATACAGCCCGTTCACCCACAAATTTTCAGCACCGCCAATTCTTGGTATTGAAAGAACAGCAATTACCAAAAGGCTGCACCATAAAAAAGCATTTTTTATTCTTATAATCTTTGCTACCCTGCATAATAATAAGCCGGCAAAGAAAGGATACATTACCCTTGTAATCCCAATATGAATTTGTTGAGGCTCAAGTGACCAGCCACCAATTACATCACCCTGTTTGCCCATTACCGTAAGATAAATAAGTGCGGCGGCCGACAAAAAAACAAGTATTGATAAAGCCGCTTTTGAAAACCTTCTTACAATTGTTCCATATAAAATATTGGCTACATATTCATAAAACAAAGACCAGCCAGGGCCATTTAAGGGATACATTTCACTCCAGCCACGTATATCCATTGAAGGTGGCACGGGCAATAATGTAAAACCAACAAGCATAATTAACAGCACTTTCCATAAAGGAATAGTTCCTATTAAAGGAAACAACTCTGACTGCTGAAAATAATAACCTATTGCGCCAACGATCATTCCCATTATCACCATTGGATGCAACCTTACCAGGCGGCGCTTAAAGAAATTTTTAAAAGTAATTTTACCCCACCTGTCATCATAAGCATAACCAATTACAAAACCAGAAAGCAGGAAGAAAAAATCTACAGCAAGATAACCGTGGTTGATAATTTGACCGAAACGATTGGGAGCATGGGCTTCAAATATGTGAAAGGCAACCACCATTATGGCAGCTACGCCACGAAGGCCATCTAATACAGCATAATGTGGTTTTGCAGTTACCAGGTTCGGTTTCATAAGCAAAGCAGTCTTTAATCTTACGCAATAATAACCTATCTGTATAAAAAACATTGGTTACTACAAAAATAAAACCACCCCGTTAAGAATAAGAGGTGGTACAAGCTTTTTGCAAAGGATTCTGTTCGGGAACCTGCTTGTTTTTGCATACTGCAAAAGGATAATTGCTATGATGTACAAAATAAAACTACTGGCATTACCTTATCGTTATACCCACATTAAGTTTAGTAAACAAAACCGCCCCATTAAGAATAAGGGGCGGTACAAGCATGGAATTTGCTATTTGCTTAAGGAACTTGTTTGTATTTGCTGATAATATTACTATTATACTAAACCGGTGCTAAAGTAAAGCCATACTGTTAACGGCATATTAAGAAGATGTTATGGCATTATTATGGCTCTGAGGCATATTATTCAGAAACACTTACTTTAGTAAAAATTATCGTGTTGAAACGCCTTGCTGCCATAATCATTCTCCTTATTCCACTACTGCTGTTTGGTCAGAGGCATACTACAACTATTCAGTTTGACTTTTATGGCGATACCCTTTTACTCCCTGTTGACAGGCCTGATACGACACCAACTACTACACTCTTGAATGATGAAACAGTAAAAAAATATGCCGGCTATTTTGCAGCTACTTATTATCAACCGCTGATAGACTCACTGCTGCAGTATAAAGAAAGGAACAGCCTGGATGACTGGATCTTTTACCAGTTAGTTAGAAAAACAGCAGAGGAACTGAGCCCTAAATCAAATAATTATGAAAGATATACGGTGTTTAAGTGGTTTTTACTCGCTCATTCCGGATATGATGCCACATTAAAAATTGCTGAGAGCCGGCTGCTTTTTTATGTGCAAACGAATGATGTCATTTTCAATATCCCGGTTTATTTAAAAAACGGCAGACAGTATGTATGCCTTAACTACCATGACTATGGTTTTTTTAAAGTGGAACAGAAACTATATCCTGAAATAAAAATGGGTTACACAGGCGACAGCGCCTTTTCCTACAAAGTAACCAGGATACCTGAAGGCAAGCATCTTGAATTCATTAAAAAAGACCTTCAGTTCAACTACTATGAAAGCATTAATAATTTTACTGTAAAACTTAACCCCAGTATTCAGCAAATGTTTGCCAATTATCCGGTGGTGGATTATGAATCCTATTTCAATATACCGTTGAGCCGGCAAACCTACCAGAGCCTGATACCAGCTTTAAAAAAACATGTGGCCAGCATGAAAACAAAAAAGGGGGTAGATTTTCTGATGCGGTTTACCAGGTATGCTTTTTTATTTGAACCTGACAGTAATCTTTATGGCAGGGAAAAAAGACTTAGCCCTGAGCAAACACTACTGTATCGCTCCAGCGACTGTGAAGACAGGGCGGCACTTTTCTTTTATTTAGTAAAGGAAATTTACAACCTTCCTATGATCGTACTTTCATATCCACAGCATATTACCATCGCCGTAAAACTTAAAAAGGCTGTAGGCAAGCCCATAATTTATAACGGAGAGGAATACACTGTGGCTGAGCCGACATCGCAAAGCGATGATATAAGCCTTGGTAAAATACCATCTTCCTTAAAAAATGTACCTTTTGAAATAGTGTATGTGTACCAGCCTGAAAAAAAACTATAGTACTGTCAGGGCGTTTTTGGCGAGTGTTTTTGCTTTCAGCAACGTATTGATAAAAGGTTGCTGAATATCCATGTAATAAAAAAATCCATCCTTTATCAGGTAAACAAAAGCACAATCATTTTTTGACCAGGCAAAATAGATGGTTTGAAAAACTCTGCCTTTTTTAAACACCCAAACTTTTCCTTCACTCCGGCAGGGCTTCACCTTTTCCAATTTGGTAAAGGGTAATGCCAGTGCTGAAAGAAAAGACTTTATACCACTACTGTCTGTTGATGAATACAGCTTATAATACCTTGTGTAACGAAGAGAATCATCAGTAAAAGGGTTATCATAAAAAACAAATACCAGGCTGTCCGCATTTACTAACCTGCTGTCGAGGTCTATGCCTGAATATGGTGCAGCAGGAACCTGGTTGGTTTGCAATGCTTGCTTTTTTTCATTGCCAGCACTACATGAAAAAAAACAATTTGCTACAAAAAAAATAAGGACAATATTTTTCATACCTGATTTTATTCCGAATGTAAAGTGTATTTATTCAAATAATCTTAGCTGCTTATTATAAACAACAAAGCCACCTGCAAAGTAAGTGGCTTTGTTGAAAATATTATTATGTGTAGTTATTAATAGGTATTTGCCTGCGGTGTAAAGCTTGTCCAGCCATTAAGCCAGTTATCAGGTCCAACAGCACCAACATAAGTGGTAGCAGTAAACCCACTAAGGCCAAAGAAGCTTGCTGCATTTAAAGCAGGGCTGCCAGCTAAAGGTGAAAAATCAGGAGCAGTTAAAGAAAAGGGATTGCTCAGTTTAATATCGGCAACAGCAGTATATGTTTTGCAACTGTCGCTTCCTTCAGCTTTGGTACGCATATCCGCTGCTGTTATTAATGAAGACCCGGATTTGTATGGATCTGTAATGGCATTCACCAGGTTGTGACGGAACCTTGAACGGCCATCCAGGTAAGAAGCCGCTGTAGAATCACTTTCTAACTGAAAGCCACCCTTTTGATAGCCCATCAGTATAGAATTACGCAGTACAAACTGTGTAGCCCTGCGCCAGCGGGTGTTAAAGTTATGATTGGACAATGTACCTGTGGCGCCATTAGGACCGCAAAAAGTAAAGTTACTCAATTGAGGACGTGTACGTGGCGTAGCAACTGTACCTGCACCATCGTTATCACATTCAATACCATTGCCTGCATCTCCACCATCTACAAATAAAGGATCTCTTAAAGAAATACCAAACTGCAGGCGGCCCACAAAACCAAAGTCAAAATCAAAATCATCATCCGCTGTTGCGAAGGCAATAATATTTTTTGGATTTACAGTACCACCAAAAAATTCATAGGCATCATCGTTACCATAAGATACCTGTATGTTTTCAAGTGTGGTGCCACTACCAACGCCACCACATGTCAACCCATTAATTTCTGAATTCGGATCAGCAGCAATTCCTGCAAATTCAATCCTTACAAATTTTAAAATACCACTGTTATCGCCAACAACACTTCCGCCATATTCGCTGTTTATACCCCCTTCAATAATTGGAGTGGTGCTGCGGTTGGTAGGAGCATTACCTAACAACACAATGCCACCCCAATCGCCTGGTTTGCGATTGCCAGGTGCTTTTCCTGAAGTGAATATGATTGGTTCAGCCGCAGTTCCTTCAGCGTACAGCCTTGAATTTTTTTCTATGATCAAAGCACCTTTCTGGATAGTATCACTTACTATCACCGAGCCGGCAGCAAAACGTATAGTAGCCCTGTTATTTACATATACATATCCTTTAAGTGTGTACTTCCCCTTAGGCAGTTCTACAATTTCGTTAACGATGCCTGTTATTGTTTTATTCGCAATAATTTTTTCCTGCAAAGTGCCGGTTGCTGAATTATTGCCACCGTTATTCACTACTGAGTCATCTACATTCACCTTTATACATCCGGTGAAAGCGATGGCTGCAATGGCTGTGAGTGAAATCAATTTTTTCATAAAATTCTGTTTGATAGTTTAATTGTGCGTTGATTATTTTAGATTGAAATTGTAATTAAAGCCGAGGGTAATGGTGGTGCCGGGCTTGTACACTCCAAAATACCTGTCTGATGATGCATTGAAAGTTTTACTGTCGTCCCTGTTTTCATAGGTAGCAAAAGCCTGGTTGAAAATATCGCCTATAGTTAAACGCAATTCGCCTTTTTTATCAAACACTTTTTGTGTAAGCTGCAGATCCACCAGGTGCCTTGGCTTCTCATAAATATCTCCAAAGTCGGCATTACCAACCAGTGCAAGACGCTGGCCGATCCTGTTATAGAGAACAGACATACCAGTTCCCTTTTTACCATCGTATTGAAAGCCGGCATTGATAAGATATGGCGATTGCCCTTGTAGCGGACGGCTTGTGGCCGGCAATTTATTGCCATCTGCATCTACATTACCCAGCAACACTTCCGAAAAAATAACCGATACATTTCCATTGAAGTAAAAGTTTTTCAACCACTCCAGGTTGGTATTTATAAATGACAGGCTTTTTCTAAACTCTGCTTCTACGCCATACAGTGTGGCTTTTTCTGCATTCTGAAACTGGTACTGCCTTCTTGTTGCCACACTACCACTATTTAACCTGAGCTCAATAGGGTCTGTAAAATTTTTGTAAAACACACCAAGAGAAATTACTTCTCCTGCTTTAGGATATAGTTCGTACCGCAGATCTGCATTGATGATGCTGCTTCTTTTCAGCAACTCATTACCCTGTGTGCTGGCTATTTGCTCAAAATCAAAAAAGGTAAATGGTGCTATCTCTCTAAACTCAGGCCTTGCCACCGTACGGCTTACGGCTGCACGGAGGTTTGTTTTATTATTTGGGCTGAAGGTGAAATTCAGAGAAGGCAATACATCAAACTTTTTTGTGTTTACTATAAGTGCCTTATCCGTACCTGCTGTGTTTGATTTTAAGAACTGTTCAAAATATTCAAACCTTGAACCCCATACTATCCTTACTTTTTCGCTTACTTTATTATCGAACATTACGTAACCAGCAGAAAGTGCTGACACACCATAATATTTATCCTGTACATTTTGCAGATCGGTTGACAACATAAAACCATTACCACCAAAATTGTCTTTATTGAAAACCTGGTTGTACGGTAATTCAAGCAATGACTGGTTCCCTGGCTCTGAGTAGCCAAAAATAAATCCTTTAAAATCACGTAAGCGTACGGTGGCAGCACCACCAGCTTTCACTGTTTGCTTAATACCTTTTATTTCAAAAGGGATAGACACAGATGCATTGTACCCAAAAACATGATCCGTTAATTCACTTGTAAAACGGTTGGTATTATTGCCTCTCAGGTTTATTTTGAAAGGGTCATTTGTACCAATTGAGCGACCATAGGTTTGTACCCTTAAATCAGGTTGGTCTTTCTGGTTAAGTGCATAGTTTACATTCCACTGTACCTTGGTATTGTTGCTAAAAAACTGGTGTGTACCTTCTAACTGTGCCGAGTAAAGGCTACGCTGGTTAAGCACTGAAGAACGGAGTGATACATCCTGCAGATTTTCGGTATTAATGCCTGTACGCCTGTAATAATTATCTTCAAATAACTGGTTAAAAAGATTTTTAAAAGCAATTTTATGCTTCTTATAGCTCCAGGCAATATTGGCAATACCACCCCAGGTAACTGAATATTTATTCTGCTTATCACTATAATCAAAAAATGCCTGGCCATTATCGCCTTTTTCATACAAACTCCGTTGCACATCATACAACATTTTAGATTGCCTGTAAGTGAGCCCTACTACTGAACCAAAAGCGCTTCCATTTTTAAACCGCTTTACATTTGCCCAGGTAAGGTTATAAGTTTGTATTGGATTTGCTTTAGAAGCTACTTCATTATATACATCATCCCTGAAAGATTTTGACACTGCAATTTTTTCAGCTTCACTCAATCTTGAATAATCAAGATACTTACGTGGATAGAGTGAAGAAAGACTACGCCTGTCATCAAAGCCTAAAAAATCATTATTGCCTCTTTCGTTGCTTACAAAATCTTTAAAAGTTGACTGCGTATTATAGCCCAGGCTTATACCCAGTGATAAAGTGCTTGCTGCAGGGATATCTTTTGTCTGGATCTGTACAATACCACCGGCAAACTCACCAGTTAAATCCGGAGTAGCAGTTTTATTAATGATAATGTTATCAATAAGGGCAGAAGGAATAACATCAAAAGAAAATGCCTTTTTATCGGGTTCGCTGCTGGGTAGTGCAGCACCATTAATAAAAGCAGCATTATACCTGTCGCTAAGACCACGTATAATTACAAACTTATTATCCTGTATAGAAGCCCCACTTACCCTGCGGAGTACTTCACCTGTATTTTTATCCGGTGTACGGCGGATAAAATCAGCAGCAAGCCCGCTGGACAGAGCCGTGTTGTTTTTTTGAAAAGAAAGCAATGCGTTGGTACTCTCCTGGCGGCGTGGAGTAGATCGGACAGTAACGCCTTCCAGTGTTGATTTAACACTCTCCTTCATCACAATATCCAGGTTATTGTCCTGGTTCTTCTGCACTTCTATTTCTGTTATTGTTTTTCCCTCATATCCAACATAAGAAAGTGTAATACTGTATTTAACTGAGTTATCAAGGTTTAATACAAACCTTCCTTCAGCATCAGTGGTGGTTGTTTTTGAGGAAGGCGTCACAGTAACAGTTACCCCAACCAGCGCTTCATTCTTTTCATTCAGCACTTTTCCACTAAATGGGATAGTATTTTGAGCGGAAATGGAAACACAGGTTACAAACAGGAAGATGAATACAAACAGCCCTCTCATGCGATTAATTTTGTGCAAATAGACGGCTTGTATGTTATGGCAACATGAATGGAAGGTTACGGAAATGTTATGGGTAGGTTACGGGAATGTTATGTAAAATTTTAAGCGGTTTTTACTAAATAAAAAAGCCGCTTCAATGAAACGGCTTTTTTTATTCAATTTTATGTGTTATTGTTTCACAAAAGTTCTTGCTGCTGTACCCCATTGGCACAAAGCAATACCGCCGTGAACGTTTGAAGGATCAGTATCTGTAAATTCAAATATCCTCCAGCTTACGGTAAGAGGCGACATGCTCGTAATAGCAGGAGGCCATGTTGCATCATATTCAGCAATAGACAAACCCAAAGGCGCCAGATTATTTACAAGTTTTAAACCGCCACCACAAGGATTAGACTGTGCTGGAAATGCTAAACTATCGCTTCCTGTACTGCTTCTGTAGTTATAAAGTAAATATGGATAAGGGTCAACAGCTGCCCCTCCAGGTACTCCGATTACATATACACCGTCAAAAACCTTTACAATGTCAATCAATACCCCGTTTGAAGTTCTCCTGTAAGTACCTTCAAAAGCTGTGGGACCAGGTGCAGCCGGTGCTGCAATAGGAGCCGCCAAAACAACACTGGTTCCAACATCCACTTTAAAATTACCAGAATTGAATTGTTCAACATTTATGGCATATCCACCTGCAGAAGTAGTATCAGGCCAATCGGTAATATCAGATTTCAGGACATACTTAAAGTCCTGGCCTGTAACACCGCCAAAACCACCTTCAAAACCAACCAAAGAATCACCTATCAATGCAAGAGTATCTGGTATAGAACTAAAAACCTGGCCAGCACCTACACCAGAAGCATAGAATGCCTCCATATATGATTCAACGATATATGGTATAGAAGTTGGCTTTGCTGTAGAATTATTTTCCAGTGTCTTTTTACAGCCTACCGCACCTATAATAACCATCGCTATTAAAGCTATATAGATATTATTTTTTTTGTTATTCATATTTAATTATTTAAGTGATTATCATTTTAGTTGTCCCAAAATACTTTGCCTGTCAGCACATTCTGAGGAGGAGCATTTGGATTAAGATCCTGTTCTGTTTGAGGATAGTATAAAATTGACGGGAATTGGCCACCAGTCAATTCATTTTGAGTAGGGCTTACAAAAATACCACCTGGTGAAGCAAATATTGGATTGGCTGCATTATCAACCCTTCTTGTTTCAATCCATGATTCTACCGGTTGTAAACCATTCATGCTTACCCATTTTTGCAAAGCAATTGATTTTAACTCGGCAGCAGGTGTAGAAGTATTTAAAGCTCCACCAGCTAAAAGGTAAGCATCTGCGCCAGCAACTTCGAGGTAATCAAAGCTAGCATTAACAGCACCACCATAAAGGGCAGCCACATCTTCAGTGATCCAGCCCCTTGAAGCAGCTTCAGCCAAAATCAGGTCAGCTTCCCAAGCTGACATTAAAATAACAGGCTTGGCCGGGCCAAAAATCAAACCGCCGTCAACATTGTCTGCTGCACCATTAGGTGTAGAAAATGATGTAGGTGGAGACCAGTTTTCTACATCTCCTTGTTTCAATCCCAGGTGAGCGCCTGTACCTGATGCTTCAAAGAATGCATCAATACGGGGATCGCTTGTTCCTAAAAGATAATCAATAGTAGTTTTTGATCCCACAAAATAGTTTCCTATAGAACTATTAGAAGAGTTCCAGAAAGGATTGCTACCCTGTGGACCACCTGGATAAGGAATCTTCGCCATATCCTCGTTAGTACCGATATAATAGCCAGTAGGTACTATAAAGTCATTATACAGCGTAGCAAATTTTGCCTGTGATGCTGCGGAGCCTTCCCGTATGTACAATTTAAGCAACAACGAATTGCCAAACTGAAGCCACTTATACATTTCACCATTAAAGATGAGATCTTCCTCACCTGGAACGGTATAAGTACCATTAGGATGTGCATCATATTCATTCAATATTCTTACTGCATCAAGCAGCAGGGCTTCAATACCAGGATAAACAACAGTTGCTGCATCGTCATATTTAGGCGCCACAACAAATCCATCAGCAATATCGCCCTTTAAAGCATCTGTAAAAGGTACATCACCAAATAGATCAGCCACTACCTGAAAATTATAAGCTTTCAGTATTTCAGCCATCGCATAGTATAAGGAATCGGTGGCAGAACCTCTTTTAATAATATAATCAAGGTTGGTCATGCTCCTGTACATATTATTAAAGGCACTGTTACCATCACTGGTATTCATTGCATTCCTGTCCCAATCACCTAAGGCAACACCAGGGCCACCTGTATAATACTGAGACCATACATTTACAATGGGGAAGATCCTGTCGCCCAAGGCATTACCAATATAAAGCTCAGAAGTGGTAAGCTGAAGGCCAACCGCAGAAGAAAGTGGTAAGTTGGGGTTCTGGTTTATATCCAGGTACTTTTTACAACCGGTAAGTAACACTGAACCAAGTGCTACAATGGACAGTAAAAATTTTATTTTATTCTTTAGCATATATAAAATTTTAAGTCTTATTAAATTTATTTAAAGGTCAGTTTCAATTCTACACCAAAGCTCCTTTGTGTAGGCGTAGTGCTTGATTCGATACCAACAGCATCAGATGCACCGCCAACACCACTAACTTCCGGGTCAGCAAAAGTGTTTTCTTTTGCAACCCAGTATTTCAGGTTCTTTGCAAATAAGCCAAGTGAAGCACTTGCAAAAGGAGAATGGCTCAACATCTTACCAGGGAAACTGTAGTTCAGAGAAACTTCTCTTAACTTAAGGAAAGAAGCATCTACTAAGTAAGCAGAAGCAGGCAAGGACCTTGCTAAATACTGGTAAACACTGATGTCTTTATTGTTTTTAACAAAGTTGCCGCTACCATCATCAACAACACTATTAGGGATAACGAAATTGTCCCTGTTGTTCATGGCAGTTGTAGAGGCAGTACCATTAAACTCTGTACTTAATTTAGTTCCAGAATAGAACAGACCTCCCTTTTTAGCATCAAGCAGGAAATGGAAAGTAAATCCTCTATAAGTTAAGTCGGAAACAAAACTTGTGAGGAACTTAGGTTGGAACGAACCTTTATAAATCTGGTCGGCAGATTGCTTAGGAGTACCATTTGCATTTACTACCAGCTCGCCACCTGGACCATAAACATAATCGGTAGCTTTGAAAGTACCAAAAGGTAATCCTTCTGCTGCTACAAGATTAAGAGAGCCGTGGCCACTAAAGTGTACTAACCCCTGGTAGATATTCAATTCTTTAAGACCGTATTCATCAGCAATAGATATTACTTTATTGCTGTTCTTAGCGAATGTATAGTTTATTGACCATTGCAAATTCCTGGTTTTAACAGGAGTGGCTTTAATAGCAAGTTCATGGCCTTTATTAACCATTCTTCCGATGTTAAGCGCTGTTACCGCTGCACCAGAACTCCATGGTAAGCTAACGTCAACTATTTGATTTTTTGAGTTTGAGTTATAATAAGTGTATTCAAGCGTTACCCTGTCGTTGAAAAGCCCTACATCAACACCTGCTTCAAAAGTTACTGTTAATTCAGGTTTCAAATTAGGGTTACCGATCCTGGTAGACCTAACGGCACCTGGCTGATCATTAAATGGCACTGTAATCTGATACCCATCACCATAATCAAGAATTGCAGGGCTGAGAACAAAATAATTATCAAGCCTGTATAATGGAGCATCTTTACCAGCCGTTCCCACATTACCCCTGATCTTTAAATAATTCAATGTATTATTCTTTATATCGAAGAAGTTGGTAGGAACAAATGAGAAACCACCAGCCTGGTAAAAGAATCCCCTGTTGGTTGCTGGAAGTGTTGATGAAACGTCTTTCCTTGCAGAATAATCCAGGAACAACATATTCTTGTACCCAAAAGAAAGATTGGCAAATATACCATACAAACGGTAGTGTGAAGAAGCTGCAGCACTTTGTGCATTTTCTTTTGAATTGCTCAAATCATAAAAGCCTGGTATAACCAAACCACCAACAGTATTTGTAGCTACAGCTCTTGACTTACGGTCAACTGAGTTAAAACCAACCGTACCATCAAATTTAAAATCCGTACTAAGCTTGGCTGAATAGTTTGACAATAAATCTATATTAATATCAGTGTTTTTAGAAGCACTTTCTTTATACGCTCCTATATTGAACATTCCTTTATCTCTTGAGTTTGCAGCACCGTCATCAGCCAATACACCATCTAACCAGCTAAATGCACGGTTATAAGCGAATTTTGGTGTTGCTTCAGTTACCGTACTGTTATTAAAGTTGGTACTAACTCTTCCGGTAAAGGTCAAGTTTTTGATTGGAGAGTAATTGATAGCTGCAGAAGCGATAACGTTGTCTATATTATTTTCAACCTTTTGCTGGTCAAGGATATAATATGGATTGGTGGAATATTGACCGTACCAGCCATTAAAATCATGATAAGGGCTTTTATAATCCCTTATTTCATCAAATGGAATATTTACCGGAGACTGTAGTGCATTTGCATAAGAAGCTGCACCACTTGCATAGCCAAAAGGATAGCCACCTTCCACTGCACCCCTCTGAGTCATTTTGGTGTAGTTAAATGAGAAGTTGGTTGAAATTTTCTCAGAGAATGTTGCGGTACTGTTGAATAAAATATTGTTTTTATTCAGTTTAGTGCCAGGCATTACACCACCATTATTAAAGTTGGTATAAGAAAGATAATACGTGATCTTATCAGAACCACCATCAATAGATACTGTATTACGGTTAGTATAACCATAATCGAAGAAAGAAGCCAATTGATTTTTTACTGCACTATAAGGACGGTACAGTTGTTCAATTTTACCATTTGTTAACGGTAAAAAATGACCGTCAGCATCCACAGGTACTGCTGTCCATGGCCTTGAAACGCCATCAAAAGGTGAACCCCATGAAAAGTTTTCACCCATGTTGATGTTGATACCGCCGCCGCAACCACCGCAGCTTGCATAACCAGAACCCCATTGATCCTGGCGCTTGGTCAATATGTAAACCCTTTCCTGGGAATAAGAACTACCTACAGATACTTTGAATGCTTTGCCACCTTTGGTGCCTTTTCCTTTTTTGGTTGTAATTAATATTACACCAGAAGCACCCCTTGATCCATATAATGATGTAGCAGATGGGCCTTTTAATACAGTCAATGTTTCAATATCGTCTGGGTTAATATCATTAGCCCTGTTACCAAAATCCACATAATAGTCCCTGTCACCAGCAAGGCCCGTACCACCGGCACCTGATGCAGAAGAGTTATTCATAGGCACACCATCAACTACAATCAGGGCATTGTTGCCCTGTGTTAATGAAGTTTCACCTCTAAGTACCACACGGGTGGAGGCACCCACAGCACCAGAAGCTGAAGATATTTTTACACCAGATACCTTACCTTGTAAAGCGTTTAAGGCACTTTTATTTACTACGCTGTTCAACTCTTCGTTACGCACAGTCTGGTTTGCATAAACCACATCGTTTTTGTTCCTCTTTGTTTGAAGTGCTGTTACCACTACTTCATTAAGAGCCTTTACATCTGTTGCCAACCAAACAACCATATTGGCAGATGCTTTTACTTCTTTTGATTCGTAACCGGCTGAGGAGAAGACAAGAACTGCATCAGACTTTCCGTCTAATTCAAAAGTTCCATCGGTTTTAGAGTTGGTACCGGTTCCTGATCCTTTTACTTTTACGGAAACACCGGCTACTGGCTGACCATCTTTGTCAGTAACCTTTCCTTTTAAGGTTGCCTGAGCAAAAACGGATGCAGTACTAATAAATAGTACTGCAACTAACATTGCAATTTTTCTCATAAGTATGCTTTATTTGATAAAAAAGAATAATGTAACGTTCCTTGCGGAAGGGGTTACATCCAATTTGACAACAAACTTATAGGTTTTGCTGCACACACGTTATATTTTTTTTAACAAATTCAAACGATTGCGTAGTTTGAAAAAGCTGAATTAGTTTAAATATTTTTCAAAATACCCAAAAAAGCAAAAAAAGCTGCATTAAAAATGCAGCTTTTATATAAGTTGTAATTGTAATACTCTTTTATTGTGCCCACCAAACGGGTTCTAATATTGAAGGTAATGGTGCATTAGGATTGGCCGTACGTTCAGTAGAAGGTGTTGGGAACCTTTCTGGTATTGCATGGCCTGCGGTAACGCCAATTGGGTTGGGCGTTAAACCAGGCATCCCGGTACGACGATAATCACTGTATGCTTCACATTGTCCAAACATGGCTATCCACTTTTCATACATTACACGGCTGAGGTTAGTATTACCTGGCGCATAGGTTGCAATAGCAGCGCCATTAAAACTACCGCCCGTTACTTTTGTGCAAGAAGCCATGATGGCATTATTCAAAGCGTCAGAAGCCAAAACATTGCCCTGCCTTGCCAGTACTTCGGCGCCAATAAACAATGCTTCAACACTGGTAACCAATGGTGCCGCTGTTTCAGCATTACCTTCTAAAAAAGGAGTTCCTGCATCATCAGATGTTCCGATAAGATAAGAACCCCACGCAGATGCCGATTGTGTTGTGGCAGCTATCGGTGAACCAACGATTGAACCATTAAAAGGATGAAAATATTTTCCAAGCCTTTGATCCAATGGACGAAGTGAAATAGAATCTACAAAAGGTTTAGCAGCCCTGTAATATGTGGTCCGCTGCCTTATAAAAGCCCACCACTGGTTACTTTCTGTACCATTTTTTCCATGCTTTGCCATACAATCATCCGTACCGGTGATAATGCCTTTTGATAAAGCATCCAGTATAGCGGTTGGGTTATAACCAGCTTTATTAGAAAGCCTGTTGAGATAACGTGCTTTCAAAGTCCAGGCGGTTTTTGTCCATTTAGCGGCATCGCCGGAAAAAATAACATCATCGGCGCCGGTAATAACAATATTATCTGTATTGACAGACTGAAGATCAGTTATTGCTTCGTCCAATAATGTTTGAATTCCATTCAGTACTTCTTCCTGTGAATCATATTGAGGAAACCTTACACCACTTACTGCTTCTGTATAAGGCACATCTCCCCATATATCAGTAAGCAGGCCCCAATTTAACGCAAGGCATACTTTGGCTATACCTCTATAACGTGGACTATTAGCCGCTTTATCTATAAGTATTTCACCTGTATTAATAGCCTGGTATAATTGACTCCAGGAAAGATCCCATTGGGTTTCTGAAAGAGAGTAATTGTTTACCTGTATGGCCACATTATCAACACCTGCAGAGTGCTGTACCAACGCACTGGTGCTACGGGCAATATCACTCTCATAAGAATTCATTGTTGATACTTCCAGGGAAGTAAGCAGGTTTTGTACCGTTGCATTGGTTGGCAAATTGGGATTGGTATAATATTCATTTCCCTTTTTACAACCGGTAAACAATAATACGCTACCCGTTATCACACACGCTGATATTTTTATTGCAAAAGATTTCATTTATTAGAAATTTAATTATGATCAATTTGTATTACCGTGAATTAAAAACCTACTTTAATTGCCACACCGTAGCTTTTTGTTCCGGGATTATTAAACCAGTCAATACCGGAAATATTGGAACCTGCGCCTGTAAGGCTTGTTTCAGGGTCAACACCTTTGTACTTTGTACTGAGCCATAGATTGCGGCCACTAACTGATATATCAATATAGCTGATCGCTTTAATTTTTAATTTATCGAGCCTGTAACCCAATGATACAGATCTTAACCTAACCCATGAGCCATCTTCCATTGCATTTTCGGTAGCTCCGGATGCTCCCTTATATGTTTGGAAATAATAGGTTGAGGTTACAGGAGTAGAATTTTGCTCTCCTGGCTTAGTGGCAGTTTGGTCGTACACGCCATCTATCAGGTAAGTTCTGTCCCTGTCTGCACTTTCGTCTGTTAATCCGTATTGAGACAGGCTCGCCCGGGTGCCATTATAAATTAAACCACCCTGGCGTATATCAAACAAAAACGAAAAGTTTATATTGTTGTAAGTAAGGCTGCTTGAAATACCCATTAACCAATCTGGATTTGGGCTGCCTAAGCCGCTTTTTACACTGTTTATGATTGGCTGGCCAAGATCATTCAGCAATAATTTTCCTTCCGCATTTCTTTTCCATGTAGTGCCATAAAAAATACCGTAAGGCTGGCCTGCCATTGTATAAAAGCCAACACTACCTAAACTCTTTTCTAATTCAATCTGGGTAACACCTGGTGCTAATGACAAAATCTTTGAATTGTTTTTGCTCCAGTTTGCTGACAGGTTCCACAGCAGCTTATTTGTTTTAATTATATCAGCACCCAGCGATAATTCAATGCCTTTGTTTTCAATCTCGCCTGCGTTCGTGTACTCGTAATTGTAACCAGTACTTGCTGCAACAGGCATCTGAAGAAGATTATCTTTTGAATGCTGTATATAGTACACCGCATCAAGATTGATCCTGTTGCCAAGGAACTTTAGTTCCAGGCCTATTTCTTTACCAATTACATGGGCTGGTACTAAACCTCCAGGATATTTAATATTGAGTGGAGCAAAACCAGCCTGGCCCAAATATGGAAAAGTATTGGTAGCTGTTACAGAGCCGTCAGTATAGTTCGGCCTGCTGTAATAAACTACATTGTCGTAAGTATAAGGTTTTGGGCCTGTGCCTGCATCTGCAAAAGCAAGCCTTAACTTACCATAGCTGAGTATTTTATTTGCCGGAATGTGTTCACTGAATATCCATGCAAGATCTGCCTTAGGATAAAAGAATGAACCACCTCCCCTTCCAAAAGCTGTTGTCCAGTCATTTCTGCCTGTAATAGTGAGGTTAAGGAATGAATTATAGTTTAATGAAACCTCTGCAAACAAAGCTTTTGTTTGTTCATAACTTTCATTGCTGGTTGCAAAAAGAAGTGAGGTATTGTCAAGCGTATATAACCCCGGCACCTGTAAGTTGGTGCCCCTGTCAAAATTAAAACGGTACTGGTTATCCCAAACATTTAAACCAACCATGCTGTTCAATTCCAGTTTGGAAGAAAGTTGCTTTTTATAACGCAGCATTACATCAGAATAAATCTGCCTGTTTGAGTTGTTTGAAAAATTGATTTGCCCTGCACCCGGATTACCACTGGTATTGGCAAAAGAAGTGAGATCATAAATTTGTTTGGCTGCGGTGTTGAAATAATCTACACCTACTCTCCAGTCGAGGCTCAGTTCTTTTGTAAAAGAAATATTGGTGTACACATTACCAAACAGCCTGTTTGTTTTATCGGTATAAGGGTTTCTTTCTGCTGTAAACCTTGGGTTATCCCAGGCTGCAAAATATTTTACTTCGTTGCCTGCAGCATCAACCCAGTTATCTGTATTATAATTAATTGGTGCCCTTAATAACGTAAGCATAATACTACCCCTGCCATTACCATTTTGCACCCTTGTGCCTGAAGAAATAACGTAATTGGCCGAAGCACCTACAATGATCCAGTCTTTCAATTTGCTTTCGGCTGAAAAACTGATATTGGTGCGTTCAAATTTTGAATTAGGAATGATCCCTTTATTAGTAGAATTGCCAACACCCAACCTGAAGGAAGATGTTTGAGTACCACCCTCAATAGAAATATTATTGGTAAAGATGGTCCCCGTTTTAAAGAACTGGTCATATTTATCATAAGTAGGTACATCCACAGTATCTGCCTTAGGGCCAAAACTAAATTGTATTGGTTGCGATACACCACCTATACCTTGTAAAAACTGGTTTTGCAGCTTAGGTAGTTTATTCACTTTTGACCATTCCAAAGAAGAACTGTAGGTGACCCCCAGTTTTCCGTTGTTGTTGCGGCCTTTCTTTGTTGTAATAATAATGGCGCCATTACCACCTCTTGCACCATACAACGAGGCAGCAGCCGGGCCTTTTAAAATTGTAAGAGACTGAATATCGGCAGGATTGATATCAATAGCCCTGTTAGATTCCTGTACACCATACAGGTTAACAAAAGGGTCTGCCGCACTTGGTTGAAAAGTAGAATTATCCACAGGGATGCCATCCACTACCACAAGGCATTGGTTATTGCCTGTAAAAGTAGAATTGCCCCTCACAATTATTTTGGAGGAAGCACCTGGTGTACCACTGGCACCTGTAACCTGCACCCCTGCCACTTTACCGGCGAGGGCTTCAATCACATTTTGTTCACGGGATCTTTCGATAAGCCCCGTATTTACTTCAGATACCGTGTAGCCAATGCGTTTTTTCTCACGGCTAACGTTGAGGGCTGTTACCACCACTTCAGACATATCTTTAATGTCTTGCTGCAATCTTATTTCCAGCGTACTATTACCAGAAAATTTTACAGTTTGTGGTGTATAACCAGCAGAAGTAACTACTACTTCTCCACTGGTAAAACCGGAAGCCAGTTCAAAACTCCCATCGTTTTTAGAAAAAGTTGTTACTCTTTCTTTACTGGTGCCCACGCTTGCCTTCTCTATTGGCAAGCCGTTTTTGGCGTCAATTACTTTACCCTTAATAGTTGTTTGGGCAGATAAAAAAGCAGCATTACCCAGTAATACCGCCATCAACAGCATTATTCTTCTCATAAAGAATCTTTGGTTATCAAATGTATTAGGATCAGCATGCCGGAGCATACCATTAATTAAAACTTCAACAAAAAGCTGACTGATGCAGTATTATTCACATCACAGAACGGCTTTTAGTTTAAATGGGGAAGGGGATTATTGAGCAGCTAAATAGTAAGCAGCTTACCTAATAACGCAAGCAAATCAAAAAAAGTATATTTCCTAAGTAAAAAAACAAGGCTCTCATACAAAGTGCTGACTATCAATATTTAATTTTTAAAATTGTTGTATTAAGGAATTGTTACCATTTGCAAACAACTGGCGTAAAGCACCAATACCGCTATTTTTGCCGAAAAACTAAACTATGGGTTTCAATTCAATCCTCAAGATATTTTTACCAAAAGACAGGGTGTTCTTTCAACTGTTTGAAAATGTGGCAGAAGAACTGGTAAAAATGGGTGAAAAATTAAAAGAAGTGGTGAATGAACCTGACTTTGACAAAAGTGCCCATTTGATACAGGAAATTGAGGATATGGAGCATGTGAATGACGATTACACACACAATATTTTTACAGAACTCGGCAAAAATTTTATCACTCCTTTTGACAGGGAAGATATACACTACTTAGCCTCTGCCCTTGATGATATTGCCGATTACATTTATGCTTCTGCAAAAAAAATAAATTTTTACAGGGTAAATCCTAATGATATAGGTATGAAGAAAATGGCAGATCTGATTGCTGTTGGTTGTGTGCAGGTACACAAAGCCGTTACTGAATTACGCAACATGAAAAATATGCGGCAGATAACAGATGCACTGGTTGCTATTAACAGCGTGGAAAACCAGGCCGATGATATTTTTGATATGAGTATTGAACGGTTGTTTGCTACTGAACCTGATGCAAAAGAAGTAATAAAGAAAAGAGAGATATACCAGGTAATGGAAATTGTAACAGATAAATGTGAGGATGCTGCCAATGTGATTGAATCCATTATTGTAAAATACGCTTAACCGATTGCTAAAGGATGTTATGCAAATATTGCAAAACATGGCGATTCACAATTAGCAAATTATCAAATTGATTTTATGACTCTCCTGATAGTTATTGTAGTTCTGGCACTGATATTTGATTATATCAACGGCTTTCATGATGCAGCCAATTCTATAGCTACCATTGTTTCCACCAAAGTACTTACGCCTTTCCAGGCAGTTGTTTGGGCAGCCTTTTTCAACTTTGTTGCTTATTTTATTTTTAAAGACCATGCTGTTGCCAACACCATTGGCAAAACAGTTCATGCAGAATATATAACACTGCCTGTAATATTATCGGGGCTTATTGCTGCCATTTTCTGGAACCTGCTTAACCTGGTGGTATGGTATTCCTTCTTCTTCTTCACATACATTAATTGGCGGCTTTGCAGGAGCTGCCATCACACATGCCTTGATCACAAAAGGCATTGCCCCATTGAACACCATTGTGGAAGCTAAAAAAATTACAGAGATCATCCTTTTCATTTTTCTTGCACCAATCATCGGTATGTTCATTTCCATCTTTATTACCATCATTACTATTATGCGTAATACCTGGGCAAGAGTTGGTATGATAGTGCTGGCTGGCTATTGGCACCTGGTTTTTGTTTGCACATTTTGAACAAAACAAACTAAAGGAAAATTTAGCAAAGTATTATAATATTGAAAAGCTTAAAAAAGAATGCAGATAAAGCGGCTGCTAGATAAAACATTGCTATGAAAACTGCAGTTGTAAAAGCTGCTACACCATTGCTAGCTGATTATAAAAAACTGGGTGCGGATAAACTGGCTGAAAAAATTAAAACCGAAGTAGACCCCAATGCTGATACCAAAGGCACTGGCAAAAGCAATTGCACAAAGCAGATAATTCCATTATTGTTTATGGCATTTTGGCAATGATCTTCATTTTCATTTGTGCCTATATTTATTCAGAAAAAGTAAGGTCGCCCAATGCATACCGCACAGCCAAAATGTTTAAACGGCTGCAGTTGCTTTCATCCGGTGCATTCAGTATTGGACATGGTGGTAATGATGCACAAAAAGTAATGGGCATTATTGGTGCTGCATTTGTTGCGTACAATGCCAGCAAATATCCTGATGTAAGTACAGCATTAAAAGAATTAACCTGGGTGCCATTGGCATGTTATACAGCCATTGGCTTAGGTACAATGAGTGGCGGCTGGAAGATCGTAAAAACAATGGGTACAAAAATTACAAAGGTTACACCACTTGGAAGGTGTGGCTGCTGAAACATCCGGCGCACTTACTTTATTTATGACAGAACAAATGGGTATTCCTGTAAGTACCACACACACTATCACAGGTTCAATCATTGGTGTAGGCGCTACCAAAAGATTGAGTGCAGTACGCTGGGGTGTTACGGTAAGCCTGTCTGGGCATGGATACTCACTATCCCTGTAAGTGCATTGCTGGCAGGTATTGTTTACTATATTACTTCTTTCTTTATAAAAGGATAAAATAAAAGACTGTATAAACCGTTTTCAAAATCATCCCCAACAAGTTGAGGATGATTTTTCATTTTTGGCAATCAATAAAGATTAAATTTGTGTGTCAATAAAAAATATGGAAGCAATTAAAGCAATAGCTAAAAAAAATAAGAAAGGCGTTTATAAAATAGAACTGCCGCCAGAAACCGGCGTTGAAGATGTGATGGATGTGATGGTGATTATAGAAAAAGTAAAAAAAATAAGGGTACTTGACCTGAAAAAGTTTGCAGGCAAAATGGAATCAAAAATTGACTGGGTTGCTTATCAAAAAAAAATAAGGAATGAATGGGAATAAAATTGTGCTTGATACAAATGCCGTGGGAATTTATTTAAGCGATCCGGAATTTGTAAAAACAATCTCAGTAAAAAAAGCTACCGTTATTATTTCAATTATTACCCGTTTAGAATTTCTTTCCAACACACAATTGACAGTTGCCGATAAATATCTTTTTGAAGATTTTTTGAATAATATTGAAATGGTTTATTTAACAGAAGAAAAGGATATTTTATTTAACACAACTATTTCCATCCGCAAAAAATATAAAATCAAACTCCCTGATGCCATCATTGCAGCAACAGCCATTATAAACAATGCCACATTGTACAGCGCTGATGAAGCGTTTTCAAATATCCATAACCTAAAGTTTAAACTCATTAAATGAAAAAAATACTTGTAACAGGCGGATGTGGTTATATCGGTGTTCACACCATTGTTGACCTTATACAGAATGGCTTTGATGTAATATCTGTTGATAATAATTCAAGAAGCACCACTGCGATTTTATTAAATGCAGAAAAGATAACCGGTAAAAAAATAAAGAACTATACAGTTGACCTTTGTGACCTGGAGGCAACAAGAAATATTTTTAAAGAGAACAGCAACATTGAAGGCATCATTCATTTTGCAGCATACAAATCAGTTGGCGAATCAGTAGAAAAACCATTGCTGTATTTTGAAAACAACAATAGTTTCTTTGGTAAATATTTTAAAATGTGCGGAAGAGTTTAATGTGCCGCATTTTGTTTTCTCTTCTTCCTGTACTGTGTATGGCAACCCGGATATAATTCCTGTAACAGAAGAAACAGCACAGAAACCTGCCGAATCGCCTTATGGTGCCACCAAACAAATGGGAGAAGTGATAGTAACTGATACCGTAAAGAGTAATAATATGCAGGCTATCCTGCTCCGTTATTTTAATCCTGTGGGTGCACACCCATCTATTTATTGGGAGAAATTCCATTGGGAAGGCCAGCGAATTTAGTTCCAGCCATTACACAAACTGCCATTGGCAAATTACCCACCATGCAGGTATATGGAAATGATTATCCAACAAAAGATGGAAGTTGCTTAAGAGATTATATCCATGTAAGTGATATTGCACATGCACATACATTGGCACTCAATTATCTGATTGATAAAAAGAATAAAAACAAAACAGAGATATTTAACCTTGGCACGGGCGATGGATATACTGTACTGGAAGTGATCAATGCTTTTGAAAAAGTAAGTGGTGTAAAACTGAATTACCATTGGCCCACGCCGCAGTGGCGATGTGGTAGCCATTTATGCCAATAACAACAAAGCCAAAACAGAACTGGGCTGGATACCAAAATACAATCTTGAAGAGATGATGGATACCGCCTGGAAATGGGAACTGAAACTAAAAGAAGAAGCATAAAAAATTCCTGCGAAATAAGACCGCTTCCTTTGCTCATTGCTTATCTTGCGCCCTGAAAAAATAAGCACACATGTTAAAAGAAATTGAAGTAACAGGCAATAAAGATACCCGTAGCGGATTTGGTGATGGCATTTTAGAAGCTGCAAGAAAAAATGAAAATATTATTGCACTTACTGCCGACCTGTTAGGCTCCCTGAAACTAAATGCTTTTATAAAAGAATTTCCCAACCGTTTTATACAATGTGGTATTGCCGAAGCCAATATGATTGGCGTGGCAGCAGGTTTAACCATTGGCGGAAAAATTCCTTACACAACAACTTTTGCAAACTTCAGTACCGGCCGTGTTTATGACCAGATACGCCAGTCTGTTGCATACAGTGGTAAGAATGTAAAAATATGTGCAAGCCATGCTGGCCTTACCTTAGGTGAAGATGGTGCAACACACCAGATATTAGAAGATATTGGCTTGATGAAAATGCTGCCGGGCATGACGGTAGTTGTTCCTGCAGATTATAACCAAACAAAAGCTGCCACCAAAGCAATTGCTGATATCAATGGCCCGGTATATCTGCGTTTTGGCCGCCCTGTTTGGCCCATCTTTACCAAAGAAGAAGATTTTGTTTTAGGCAAAGCACAAAAATTATCTGAAGGAAAAGATGTAAGCATTTTTGCCTGCGGCCACTTGGTTTGGAAAGCAATGGAAGCCGGAAGGATTTTGGAAGAAAAAGGCATCAGTGTGGAAGTGATAAATATTCATACTATTAAACCATTGGATACAGAAGCTGTAATTGCTTCTATCAGCAAAACAAAATGTGCTGTTACCTGCGAAGAACATAATATTATTGGCGGATTGGGCGACAGTATTGCACAGGTAGCTGCTAAAAACTTACCAATACCAATTGAATACGTTGGCACCAATGATACTTTTGGTGAAAGCGGTAAACCTGCTGAATTGCTTACCAAGTATGGTTTGGATGCACCAAACATTGTAGCTGCTGTGGAGAAAGTGATAGCAAGAAAAAATGCCTAACTTTAAATAAAAAAATTATGGCGGCATTCAAAACGAAAGATTTGCTGGCACTGCCTAATAAAGAAAGAAGGCTGCTTGCAAAAAAACTCTGGAAAAGCCTTGATGAACATAACTCGTTTGTAACAGAAGATAAAGAAACACTAAAAGAGCTGGAAAAAAGATGGCAAATGATAATGGAAGGAAAAGTAAAAACTCTTACTCCTTCTGAATTTTGGATGAGCATTGAAAAGCACCGCTCTCAAAAAAAATAAGTGCTTTATACTTTACATTATACGGAACAATACCGTGAGGATGTGCTGGCCGCCTACGACTGGTACTACAAAGTGAACAAAGAACTTTCTGCAAAATTTATTGATGAATTAAAAGAAGGGGAAGAGTTGATACTTGAAAACCCCAAAGCCAATGGAAGGGTTTTTAAAAGCAAGTTCAGAAGGTATCTTACACCGGTATTCCCTTATAAAATAATCTACAGGATACAGGACAACAGTATTTACGTGATTGCACTTATACATTTATCACGTTCCAACCGTTTTATCAAAAGAAAATTGAAATAACCTTAACCGGCATTTTTATTTTCATCTCTTTTCCAAAATATTTTACATCTCAGCCAACAACACTAAATTGTTTTGTATCTTAAAAGATGTAAAACATAATGCAATGAGAAAATTCGGGCTGTTTATCATTCCCCTTTTAATAAGTGCTTTCATTTTTAATGGATGTAAAAAAAATATGGTGGATGACAACTTACACACCCATCATCAACCCTGTAACGCCAGATTTTACCACCAAAATAAATGCTGCTGTTAATGGTTTTATTACTGATGAAAATGGCGAAGCCGTGGAAGGTGCAACGATAACAGGCGGAACTACAACTGCAACCACAGACGAGTTTGGTTATTTTAAAATAGACAATGCGGCATTTGCAAAAAGTGCTGGCTTTATACAAGTAAGCAAAGCCGGTTACTTTACCGGTTACAGAACTTTTTTACCAATAGAAGGCAAAGAAACTTTTATACGTTTAAAATTAATACCCAAAACAACTATAGGCACTATTGATTCCGATGCAGGCGGTGCTCGCCAGTATTGCTGGCGGTGCCACTGTTACATTACCTGCCAATGCTGTAGTGGTAGCATCAAATAATAATCCTTATTCAGGCATTGTAAATATTGCAGTACACTGGTACGATCCATCTGATATGCCAACCACAACGCTTACTATGCCCGGAGACTTAACTGGTGTTGATAGTGCAGGACATTTGAATGTGCTGCAAACATTTGGTATGCTGGCTGTTGAACTTACAGGAAACAGTGGTGAACTATTGCAGATCGCCCCCGGTAAAAAAGCATCTTTACATTTTCCATTGCCTTCTTCTTTGCAAACTGCTGCTCCATCATATATTCCGCTTTGGTATTTTGATGAAACAAAAGGAGTATGGAAACAGGAAGGAAATGCCATTAAAAACGGCAATAGTTATGATGGAGAAGTAAGTCATTTTAGTTTCTGGAATTGTGATGTTGGTTTGCCATTGGTAAATTTTACAGCACAGGTAGTTGATACTTCACTTAATCCTTTATCCAATGTACCAGTGTCCGTTGCTATAGATGGTCAGCCATATTCAGCAAGGGTTGCAAATACTGATACTAATGGCATCGTAAATGGCTTTGTTCCTGCCAACCAAAATTTAAGAATAGATATTCTTGCGCCTTGCAACCAGGGAGTTACAGCCAAGATTATAAGTACTGCCAATGAACCCATAGATTTAGGGACATTAAAAGTAAACCTAAACCAATATGCCGCTGTACTGGAAGGTACTGTTACTAAATGTAATGGCAACCCGGTAACAGATGGTTATGTTATAGTGGCTGGCTTCGGAACCAGTTTAGTCATCAATATAAACAACGGATCTTTTTCGGCTGCAGGCATTATTTGCCCAGGTGCCAATGCCCGTTTTGTTGCTTACGACAGGGAAACATCACAGAAGAGTGATGTACAAAATGTACAGCTTGTTACAGGAGATAATAATGCTGGCACATTGGAAGCATGCACTGCTACTGGCGGTACTGAAACTATGACCGTATCAATAACTGCATACCCAGACTGGAGTTTCACTCTTCCACAATATATGTTTGGTGGTAATTTTTATTTTGCTAATGACAGTACCTCTATCAGCACAATTGATTTACTGAACGGCAACCAGCAAGTTGTTCAATTTAGTTTTACAGGTGCAGCAGCGCCGGGAAATTATCCATTAAGCAATAATACTATTGTGGTAAATGGGCTGACTTGTGTATTTATTGATCCAAAATTTGTTAGTGTTTCTGCTTATGGATTAAATGGCCAGTTTATAACGGGTGGCTTCGAGGGAATAGCAACAATTAATGGATCATCAGCTCAACAAGTGTATGTAAATTTCAATATTCAACGTGACCAATAAAAAACATTTGTAGTAATGAATCCGATTGCTATCGGATAAAAAACAAAAAAGATGAACCAATAAAGCGAACCTATATTGACAGAAAGGGAACTGATAGAAGGCTGTATCAATAATAAACAGGAGGCACAAAAGAAATTGTTCAACCTGTTTGCCGGCAAAATGATGTCGGTATGCCTGCGCTATGCCCCTGATACACACCAGGCACAGGATATTTTGCAGGAAGGTTTTATCAGGGTTTTTAAAACCATTCACCAGTTCAGGTTCGAGGGGAATTTTGAAGGCTGGCTGCGGCGTGTATTTGCCACCGTGGCCATACGGCAGGTAAGCAGGCAAAAAATACATTTTACCAATACAGATATTTCCGACACTGCAGAACATAGTATTGATGCTTCAGTGCTGGGAAAAATTTCTGCAGACGAAATAAATGTATTGATTAGAAATATGCCCGATGGTTACAGAACAATTTTTAACCTGAATGTAATTGAAGGATACAGTCATGAAGAAATTGCAACCATGCTGGGCATACAGGCTACTACATCGAGAGGGCAATTGCTGAAAGCAAGAAAATATTTACAGCTATTGATCGTAAAAAAATATTCTATCATAAAAAACACTAACAATGTTTGATGACATTATAAAAGGCAAAGCAAATGAACATGAGGCACCGGTGCCACCGGATGCATGGGACAATATTGCCAAAAAGAAAAAGAAAAGAAGGTTTGCCTTCTGGTGGTGGAGCAGCGCATTACTGCTTTTGCTGGCTTTATCAACAGTTGTGTATCTCTTGCTGAATAAGGAAAATGGCAATGCTATTGCCAAAACAGATGAGGCCAATAGTATAAAAAAGCAGCAAAAAATAAATGAACCACAAGCACCGGTAAATGAAATAAAAAAAGATAACGAAGCGGAAGCAACATTGCCTTTGGCAAATAAAGACATATCTGCAACTACAGAGAAAAATACTATTCCTGCTAAGGACATTGGTGCCGAACAACAACGCATTACCATTACAGGCAAATCAAAAACAAAAATTACAACTACAAATGCTGTAACAGGAGAAAGCGAAATAAAAGTTGCTGGCAGCAATAAGCAGATCAAAAAGATAAAAGGCAAATTAAAAGCACAACAAACCAATGGCGAAACGGAAGAGCTTATAGCAGTAAACAATAACGAAAAAACAAACGATGACAGATCAATTATATCTACCGAAGAGAAAGAAGAAAAGACAGAAATTCAAGACAAAGAAATAATTGCTATAAAACCTGTTGATGTAAAACCAGCACCGGTTATAGAGGAAAAGAAAACAACAGCAATTGAAGCAAACAAAACAGACAATAAAAAAACAAATCCAACAGTTGCAAAAAAAGCCACAAAAAAACATTGGTTCTTCGAAGCAGGAGCCATACCACTAATTGCTGCATCGCATTATAATGAAAACAGTTCTTTTTACCGTAACCATGCTGTAAACAACAGCGTTTCTGTTTATAAAGCCAACCTTGTAAACGCATCTATTGAGCCGGCTGTTGCTTTCTCATTATTAGTACGCAGGGAAGTAAATAAAAAAATTGCCGTGGGCACAGGACTGCAGTATATGTTGCTGAAAGAAAACATGAGCATAGAAGGAAAAGAAACCAAAACCACTTATGCTTTTGTTGACAGGCTGGTAAACGGCCGGTTGGTGCCTGATACAGTGGCAACAGTTACGGAAGGTACAAGAACTATTTCTGCCGTAAATAGCTACCAGTTATTCAGCATACCGGTGTTTGTGCAATACAGCATTATTCAAAAACCCAAATGGACGCTTGACGCTGTTGGCGGCCTTTATTTTAATATCAGCGGCAACTATAAAAATGAAATAAACCGCAATGCAGCAGCGCCATTGCTTGCGGCACCTGGCACCACCAACAAAAGCAATACCGGCATGGACATATTTGCCGGCATACGCATTAGTAAAAAGCTAAGCAAGCGGCTCGACCTTTTTGCAATGCCCTCTATGCGGTGGAGCCTTGCCAAGTACAATGTAAAAAACAGTTTGCTGGATAAAAATATTAACCAGGCTGGTGTAGGATTTGGGTTGTGTTATAAGATCAAATAAAAAATTACTGAGATGAAATACTTTTTTACTGCTGCAATTTTGATGATTGCATTATTTGCAAAGGGGCAGATTGTGAATATACCGGATAGTAATTTTAAATAGGTATCTTAATTCAGCGTTTGACATTGATATCAAATCAACGATGAGAATATGACAAGTTATGAGGCAAGAAGCGTAAGAAATATTATTATTGAACCGATATAAATAGATTGTGACAGATAGCAACCGGTTTGATACAGAAGTTTCAGAAATCTGCAAAAATTTATCATGGTTAATCTCGCATGCAACCGATAATGGACATTACGTGGGTTTACAAAGTTAACCAGGCTTGAAATTTCAGGTAGATTCTTTAATGACATCAATTTACAATCTTAGTTGAATTTGTAGGGTGTACTTACTGTGAATCGTTTTATGTCAACAATTGTAACCTTACAAGCCATTAACATAATGGTTGTAACAAAATTAGAAGTATTTGGTTAGACTGGCACTTATAATATTATAATCGGGGAGTAAGATAGTCTAAAGACTGTTCGGTATTTAAATGACAGGATCAATGGTCAATATGCTACTTGACTTGACACGGTGCAAAAACTAATAAATTTTGATTGTAACATGTTGAAAGGTTAATCCCAAATCTTTCCGGTCTTGATAAACTCGAATGATCTTGTCGTTAGCTTAAATATCAATGTATTAATGAACATTAATCTGATAATTGCGGTGTTTAGAATTGAGACACTGGGTTCTTTCGATTTCGATAATCTAATATTCAACTAATTTAAGTCTTGAAGACTCTTGATTTATGCTAATTGTCAGATTTCTATTACTGATTAATGTACTGTTTTTAATCATGATATAGCCTGCAATACTTATATACCTGAATGTAAAAAACGGCATTGTAAATTCACTTGTTCTGGCATGTACCAACCGATTCAGCTATATTTTTGTGCCGATGAATTTGAAATCGATAAGATTAGATCTACGATAATATCAAGATTGGGGCATTCCAATGTTCATCATGTACAATCCATATTGCTCAGTTTTTTCCAGGTGGCACATTATAATACTATCACAGGAACAGCAAGAATTGATGACAATAATAATGGCTGTGACACACATGATAGAGGATTAATAAATGTACCCATTAAATTATCAGATACTTCTGGTAAACTCATAATCCCATTACTCTACATACTGAAGGCGATTATACTTTTTACACTTATAAAGGCGTTATTTACATTAACGCCTCATTTCCCTTACCCCTATTTTACTATTAACCCTGCTAACACACTACCGCCGCTTTTGATACTGCCAACAGCTTATCAGCTATAAGAGATTTTTGTATCACACCCAACGGAATTCATAATGATCTTAGAAATAACCTTTCTTCCATCATGGCCTGCTGCAAGGCCTGGCTTTAATGCAGCCTACACTTTAGTGCACAAAAACCGTGGCACCACTACTCTATCCGGAAATGTTGCTGTAAACTTCGATAACAGTAAAATGAATTTTGTTTCTGCTACAGAAAATGTGACAACACAAAGTACAGGGCAATTAATATGGAACTATAATACCCTGCAACCATTTGAAAGTAGAACCATCACTGTAACTTTTAACTTACTGCCACCGCCGGTTAATAATATTGGTGATACAATTATTTACTTAGCAGCTATCACACCTTCAGCAAATGATGAAACAGCTTTTGATAATAGTTTCATTCTTCCTCAAACAGTAATTGGAAGTTTTGATCCAAACGATAAACAATGCCTGGAAGGAAGTAAAATTGACATCAGTAAAATTGGTGATTATCTGCATTATCAAATACGTTTTCAAAATGAAGGAACAGATACTGCCTTTAATATTGTAGTGGCAGATACATTGAGTGATAAATTAGATTGGAATACTTTTGAATTTATTGGTAGTAGTCATACTTGTAACCCTCAACTTAAAAACAACAAAGCAGAATTTTTCTTTGAAAATATCAACCTGCCTTACAAAGCCATTAACGAACCGGCAAGCAATGGTTGGGTGGCTTTTAAAATAAAACCTAAGCCTTCTGTTGTTATTGGTGATTCTTTAAATAACAGTGCTGCTATTTATTTTGATTTTAATTTACCGGTGATAACCAATACTGCTACAACTATTGTTAGCTCTTCATCAACACCGGTTCCTGTTAAGCTGGAATATTTTTCTGTCAATAAAAAAGAAAACACAAACCAACTAAACTGGAAAGCCAGTTGCAGTTATGGTAATGCCACATTTGTAATTGAAAGAAGTGATGATGGCATTCATTTTAAAGCTATTGGAAATATAAATGCAACAGCCCTGCGCTGCCAGTTGCCTTTCAATTTTACAGATAATAATCCTGTGGCTGGTAAAAATTATTACCGCTTAAAAATTACAGATGCTGATGGAAAAAGTTTTTACAGCAAAACATTAGTTGTTGGAAATAATAAAGCTGGTTTGGAAATTACTGCTATAGCAAATAATAAAATTTATCTCAATACCAACAAACAGCAAACAATAACAATGAAAGTGATTGCTGCTGATGGAAAAGAAATGGTGAATGAAAAACAAAATGTGATTGCAGGAAATAACAATATCAGCCTGCAAATGAAAAATGTGGCAAAGGGTATTTATAGTTTGATTGTTTATACAAATGAAGGGGAAACAATTACAAAAAGATTTATTAAGTAATTGAAAATTGGATTTAAAAAACTTATTGCGATGAAATACTTTATTACTGCTTTGCTATTGATGACGATGTATTTTGCAAAGGCACAGAGTGTGAATATTCCCGACACCAATTTTAGAAACGCTTTAATTGTTGCCGGTGTTGATGTGAATGCTGATGGCGCTATACAAAACACCGAGGCAGAAGCAATTATTGATTTGGCAGTAATAAGTGCCGGTGCAGGTATAGCGGATTACACAGGCATCAAAGCTTTTACCAACATGGTAACCTGTACAATCACCGGCATTAATGCAGCGGCAAGTTTGGATGTAAGCAATATGACCAGCCTTGAAAAATTGGATGCCACAAATATGGGTATTTCCTTTCTTGATGTTGCTAACTGTACAAACCTGAAAGAGCTTAAAGCAGGCAGGAACCAATTTCCGGCTATCGATATTTCATCCTGTGCAAACCTTGAGTATGCTGGTATATACGGAAACAGCAGTTTGCAAAACCTGCATATTGGCAATCTTTCAAAACTCACCTTTTTATATATTATGAGTAACCCAAACCTCCATACCAACTTAGACCTTACCGGTTGCGACAGCCTTCAATATTTTGTCATGAACCAAACGAACCGCATTGACACATTAAACATCAGCGGCTTAACAAAATTTAGAGGAGTGGGTGCTTTTACAATTCAAAACCTTATTGCAAGGAATTGTACAGGGTTAAACAATTTAAATTACCAGATGACAGTTCCTGCCAGCATAACCAATTCAGCAGATTTCACCGGGTGCATCAACCTGGAATATATTCAACTGACAAACCTGAATGTGCCTTCATTGGATTTGAGTACCTGCGTTAAATTAAAAAACATCGCTGTTGAACAAGGGGGCGAAAAATTTGAAAGCATGAATATAAAAAATGGCAGTGTTACAAACGTTGACTACCGGATGATGCTCACCCGGCCTTTAAATGTTTGTGCCGATGATTTTGAAGTGGATACGCTCAGGCAACTGTTCCCTCCTAACTCAAATCCATTAGTGCCTTCCATGAACATAAACTCTTTCTGTACTTTCATTCCCGGCGGCAATATTAATTCTATAAAAGGAAAATTTGTATTAGACCTGAACAACAATGGCTGCGACAGTGCAGACGGCGGCATGGCGAATACACCCGTAAAAATGACGGACGCCATCGGCAATTCAACTTATATATATGCTGCACCCACTGGCAATTATGCCCACTACCCATATTCCGGTGTATTTACTCTTACGCCTTATTTTCCTTACCCGTACTTTATGGTAACGCCTGCCACAGCATCAGTAACATTTGATACAGCCAACAGCTTAACAGCCACCAGGGATTTTTGTATCCAGCCAAATGGCATGCACAATGATTTGGAAATATCCTTTCTTCCCTCCTGGCCACCAGCAAAGCCAGGCGTTTATGCAGGTTATAATGTAGTGTATAAAAACAAGGGCAATACAACCCTGTCTGGCACTGTGCAGCTCAATTTTGATAACAGCAAGATTGGTTTTTTTAGCGCCTCCGTGCCCGTTAGCACACAAGGCACCGGGCAGGTAACCTGGAACTACAATAACCTGCGGCCTTTTGAAAGCCGCTATATGTATGTCAGGATGTATATACAGCCGCCGCCTGCAAATAATATTGGAGACACCATTGTTTACCTGGCAGCCATCAACCCTTCTGCAAGCGATGAAACAGCATTTGACAACAGTTTTATTCTTCCACAAAGAGTAAGAAGCTCTTGGGACCCCAACGAAAAAGAATGCCTTGAAGGCAGCCAACTCGACATCAGCGAAATTGGCGATTACCTGCACTATCAAATCCATTTTCAAAACGAAGGGACTGATACAGCTTTTAATGTTGTAGTGGCTGATACATTGAGTGATAAATTAGACTGGAATACTTTTGAATTTATTGGCAGCAGCCATGCCTGCAATCCGCAACTTAAAAACAATAAAGCAGAATTTGTTTTTGAAAACATCAACCTTCCGTACAAAGCAATTGATGAACCCGGCAGCAATGGCTGGGTGGCTTTTAAAATTAAACCAAAGCCTTCGGTTGTTATTGGTGATTCTTTAAACAACAGTGCTGCTATTTATTTTGATTTTAATTTACCTGTGATAACAAACACAGCTACAACAATTGTAAGCACTTCATCATCGCCTGTTCCTGTTAAGCTTAAATATTTTTCTGTAAACAAAAAAGAAAATACAAACCAACTTAACTGGAAAGCAAGTTGTACTTACGGCAATGCAGGTTTTGTAATTGAAAGAAGTAGCAATGGCATAAATTTTAAGCCTATCGGAAATATTAATGCTACAGCACTACGTTGCCAGTTGCCATTTAATTTTACAGATAACAACTCTGTAGCTGGTAAAAATTATTACCGGTTGAAGATTGCCGATGCTGATGGAAAAAGTTTTTATAGCAAAACATTGGTTGTTGGAAATAATAAAGCTGGTGTAGAAATTACTGCTGTTGCAAATAATATTGTTTATCTTAATAGTAATAAACAACAAGTAATAACAATGAAAGTAATTGCTGCCGATGGAAGAGAAGTATTCAATCAAAAACAAACTGTGGGTAGTGGCAATAACAACATCGGTTTGCAAATGGAAAATACAGCAAAAGGAATTTATACACTAATTGTTTATTCAAATGAAGGAAAATTAATATCGGCAAAATTTATAAAGTAATCCTTTAACTTTATACTTTAAGCCTTTTACATGAAATATGCTATCTCTTGTATATTAATTCTTACTTCCGTTTTTACAAATGCTCAAATTGTCAACATTCCCAACCAGCAGTTTAAAAACCAGGTATTACAGGATTATGACACTAATGGTGATCATGAGTTACAGATATCAGAAGCGCTGGTTATAAGAGAACTTTATATCAGATGCTATTTACAAATTTCCGGAAGTGAATTCATGAGCTTTGGTGTCAGTGACATAACTGGTGTTGAAACATTTGCCAACCTTGAAAGACTTACAGTGGAAAGCGGCTGTAATGACGGCGGAGGATTAGTAAACGCAAATCTTGACGGCTTGTCAAATCTCCGGTACCTGAATATCCAGGGGGATAAAGAATTGAGAAAGGTTAACCTTGCTGGATGTACATCACTTGACTCAATAATTATAACTGGCAGGGATTTTTTCGTTCCCGGAATATTGTATGCAGGCTGCTATCTTGATACGCTAAATTTAAACAGCTGTATTAACTTAAAGTATGTACATCTTTATAATCTTACTGATTTTGAAAAATTGCTTTTAGACAGTTGTGTAAACCTGAGAGAATTGTATCTGGCTTCAATGTCGGGTGATAGCTTAAACATAGGTAACCTCCGGGGTCTTGAATATTTTGGATGTACTGATGCCTATAATCACATTAATCTCAATTGCAACAACCTGGCTCGGCTTAAGCATATATCTGTACTGACAGGTTTTATTACCGATTTGCAATTCAGCGGCTGTACAAGTGTGGAGGATATTCAAATTTATCCCGAAAATTATCCAGTGAACACACTCGACCTTAGCACTTGCAGCAATCTTAAAACTTTACAACTCGGCGGATTGTATGACGTAACTTCGCCGTCAGACCTTAGACATTTAATCATTAAAAATGGCTCCCGGCTTAGCTCATTTGGCATAAACCCAAGGATAAATTTAGAAACAATATGCACCGATGATTTTGAAACTGAAGATATACGTAATTATTGTATCGCAAATGGCTTGAACGTTAATGTAAATTCTTATTGTTCATTTTATCCTGGGGGGAATTATAATACCATTAAAGGAACATTAAGGATAGATGACAACGGAAACAATTGCAATGATAATAGCAGGCCAATAAGTGGCATCCCTGTAGAATTTACGGATACCACCGGGCAATCAGTAATAATATATTCAGACTCATCAGGTAATTATAAAACTTATACTTACAAAGGGCTTTTTAGCTTTGCGCCTCTTTTCCAAAATTCTTTCTTTACACCCAGCCCGGCAAATTCTTCAGTTGCGTTTGACACTGCCAATAATCTTATTGATACAACAAATTTCTGTTTGCAACCTAATGGTTTGCATAATGACCTGGGGGTTTCCTTGCTGCCTGTCAATAATGCCCGTGCAGGTTTCAATGTAAATTATTTCCTTACTTATAAAAATCGGAGTACTACCGTACTTTCTGGTGCTGTTGCTGCTCAACTTCGACAACAACAAAATGAATTTCATTTCTGCTTCTGAAAATGTTTCTTCTCAAAGTACAGGGCAATTAACATGGGCTTACAACAATCTTCAACCATTTGAAACCAAAACCATCAACGTAACTTTCACTTTATTGCCGCCACCAACCAATAATATCGATGATACAATTTTTTACTTAGCAGCCATTACACCATCAACAAATGATGAAACAGCTTTTGATAATAGTTTCATTCTTCCACAATTAATAACAGGCGCCTTGGACCCCAATGATAAAGCAATGCCTTGAAGGAAGCAAGCTTGACATTAGTAAAATTGATGAATACCTGCACTACCAGATCCGTTTTCAAAATGAAGGAACTGATACAGCTTTTTTCATTGTAGTGGCCGACACTTTAAGTAATAACCTTGATTGGAATACATTTGAATTTATAGCCAGCAGCCATACCTGCTATGCAAAACGCACCAACAATAAACGGAATTTTATTTTTGAACATATCAACCTGCCTTACAAAGCCATTGATGAACCTGGCAGCAATGGCTGGGTAGCTTTTAAAATAAAACCAAAACCTTCTGTTGTAATTGGTGATTCGCTGAATAACAGTGCGGCTATTTATTTTGATTTTAATTTACCCATAATAACAAATACCGCTACAACTATTGTTTCATCTTCTTCAACTCCTGTTCCTGTTAAGCTGGAATATTTTTCTGCAAACAAAAAAGAAAATACCAATCAACTAAACTGGAAAGCAAGTTGTACTTATGGCAACGCAACATTTGTAATTGAAAGAAGTGATGATGGTATTCATTTCAAAGCATTGGAAATATCAATGCTACAGCACTTCGTTGCCAATTGCCTTTTAATTTTACTGATAACAACCCTGTAGCTGGTAAAAATTATTACCGCTTAAAAATTACAGATGCTGATGGAAAAAGTTTTTACAGCAAAACATTAGTTGTTGGAAATAATAAAGCTGGTGTAGAAATTACTGCTGTGGCAAATAATACTGTTTATCTCAATAGTAATAAACAGCAAACAATAACAATGAAAGTGATTGCTGCAGATGGAAAAGAAATTGTAAATCAAAAGCAAACTATTACTACAGGCAATAACAATATCAGTTTACAAATTAAAAATACAACAAAAGGAATTTATACTTTGATTATTTACACAAACGAAGGAGAAACAATTACCAAGAGGTTTTTAAAATAACTTTCATTGCCTAGAAAAGAGAATTGCAAACTTCCGAAGTTTTAAAAACTTGCGTAATCTCTGCTCTCGTTACTCTGCCGTAAAACTTGCTCATGCGTTTCTCTTGCAACCATGCCCTTCTCCGATATACCCAACGCTGCCGTAAGCAACAAGAACGACCGGCCCATGATGCAGAAAGAAGTGTATCGGGTAAGCACTGCCCTGCAACAATACCTTCAGCAATATAAAAAAGACACAGTGCTTCCGTTGCTTATAAAGAACTGCTGCATTACGAATACACCAATGCCATTAAAGATGACAAAGGCAAACACACTCATTGGGAAAGAGTGGTGTACGACAAAAAATTGCTGGCTGAGTTAAAACAAAAACTATCGTTGTTGTATACGCAGTTAAAAAATGAAAGTGACATACAAATTGACTCCATAGATTTTTGTGAGTACGCCAACAGCATGCCTTTCCGCATTAATATCACACATACAAAAAACAACAACCCGATCTTTTCTATATCAAATCAGCCGACGCATCAAGAATTTACGGGCTGGAACTGGAGCAACTGCTCACCAATAACCATATCAATTTTCTGTATCATCAAAACACCTTGGTGGAAGAACATATTGATGGCATACCCGGCGATAACTTTTTAGAAACGGTGAATGAATTAAAGGAAGAAGAAAAAAAATTATTGGCTGAAGCTTTTATAAGCTTTAATGAAAGCTGCTTTGCAAGATTGCTGGGTGATATGCGTAGCTACAATTTTGTGGTGGTAAAAAATAACAATACTCAAAACCCTTTTACTATTAAAGCCATTGATTTTGACCAGCAGTGTTATGAAGGCAAACTCAATTTATACCTGCCGCAGTTTTATAAAGAGAACTACCAATATGTACAATTAGCCACTTCATTATTAAGTGATGCAGGCATTGATGCAATAAGAATGGCAGAAAGAAAAGAGCTTGCCGGGCTTTTTGTAAAAAACAAACTGCAGTTAACTGCCCTGCTGCAGGTGATGGAAAAAGAGGAGATATCCGAACAGTATAAAGTGGTTTCCCTACGCAAAGAGCTGAACCAGTACCACCATACACAACATTTCAGCGCCTGCCACACTATGGGCAGCCTGGTAAGGCATCAACTGGAGGAGCTTTTATCCGTAAAATTATGACGGATTGAAAAGAAATTTTAATGCCCCCCTTTCAGGGTTCACTACTTCAAATGTTGATTTATCTATAATAATAACAGCCTTTCAGGCTTAAAATCCCGAAGGGATGCAATTATTATAGAATTGAGTCGCTTCAGTTTTATAAGCAACCCTGAAAGGGTGACACAAGACCTCTTAATAAGTTAAAGCCACTTGTTTTTTACCGTTTACTCATTCCTTTTACAAGCCCCAAAGTGTGGTATTTATAAAAGCAAAACCATTTATCTTTGCAATATGGCAAAACAAACCACACTCCATTGTTCTTTCTGCGGCCGCAGCCGTGATGAAGTGAAGATCTTGATAGCAGGCCAGGAAGGTCACATCTGCGAAAACTGTGTAGAACATGCACAGGAAATAATCAGCCAGGAACTGATGATATACCCTGAAACAAAAGCCGCCACACACTCACATAAACTAAGCGTTAAAAAACCATTAGAGATAAAGAAATTTCTGGACGATTATGTGATTGGGCAGGATGATGCAAAAAAGATCCTGGCTGTAGCTGTGTATAATCACTACAAACGCCTTAACCAAAAAGTGGAAAATGATGTGGAGATCGAAAAGAGCAACATCATTATGGTGGGTGAAACAGGTACAGGCAAAACATTGCTGGCAAAATCAATTGCCCGTATGCTGAATGTGCCGTTTGCTATTGTGGATGCAACTGTATTTACCGAAGCCGGTTATGTAGGAGAAGATGTGGAAAGTATGCTGAGCCGTTTGTTACAGGCCTGCAACTATGATGTGGCTGCTGCAGAAAAAGGAATTGTATTTATTGACGAGATTGATAAGATTGCCCGTAAGAGTGATAACCCTTCCATTACCCGTGATGTAAGTGGCGAAGGTGTACAGCAAGGTTTATTAAAATTACTGGAAGGAACAGAAGTGTTGGTGCCACCACAAGGCGGCCGTAAACATCCTGAACAAAAATTAGTAAAAGTAAACACTTCTAATATTCTCTTCATCTGCGGTGGCGCTTTTGATGGCGTTGATAAATTAATTGCCCGCCGTGTAAATACACATGCTATTGGCTTTAATGTAAACAAAGAATTGCAGGAGTTTCAACAAAAGAATTTATTGCAGTTTGTAAATGCAGTTGATCTGAAACATTTTGGTTTGATACCGGAATTGCTGGGCCGTTTGCCTGTTGTTACTTATCTCAATCCATTGGATGCCCCAACGCTCCGCAATATTTTAACAGAACCAAAAAATGCGTTGATAAAACAATTCACCCGTTTGTTTGAAATAGAAGGCATTGCCCTCACATTTGAACCTGCCGTGTACGACTTTATGGTGGAAAGGGCATTGGAATATAAATTAGGTGCAAGGGGATTAAGAAGTATCTGCGAAGGCATATTGACAGATGCGATGTATGAACTGCCTTCACAAAAAGTGAAAACTTTTGAAGTAACGCTGGAATATGCACAAAGGAAATTCAGCACGAGTAAGATGAGTATGCTGAAGGTGGCGTAGGTTAATTGACAATTGAAAATTAATAATTGATAATGGTGCAACTTTAGGGTTGCACTTTTTTTATTTTCGTTTAAACACTTATTGACATTGAAAAACTATCAATCCGAACAGTCAATAATATTGAGTAGTTATTTTGGAGAAAGGTCAAAATATCTTTTTTTGGCTTACTCATTAGCGTTTATCGCTATTGGTTCAGCTTGTTTAAAATTCATTATAAGTGAAACAAATTTCAAAGAACTTGATACCGTTTTTGTTATTCTTCTTTTAATATTTTTAGGAATAAGCATCGTATCATTTATAGCTGCTTATCGTTTTTTAGCAAGAGTATTTACTAAAGAACTATTCATCATAACTGGCGACGAAATACAAATCACAAAAACAAGATTGTTTAAACGCAACACCAGAGTATTTAAATTATCTGGTATTTCAAACTTTAAACATATTCAAACGTCAGAGCTTACAAAGCATCCATTAGCAGGTAATTCATTTGATTATTTTGGCTTTGAAACTGAACAAAAGGTAATTAATGAAATGCATGGAGATAATTGCCTTTCGTTTATATACAATAACAAACTCATCCTATTTGGCGATAACGTGTATGTATGGCAATTTGAAGATCTTAAAAAGAGAGTTAAAGATATCACCGGCAAGGATATATAATCCATCAATCAAATAAGTAAATAGTATGTTTTAAAATCAACTCTTACTCTTCGAACTACTCTTGCTTCTTCCTCCCAAGCCCAACGCACCCAGGAATGAAAATACAATCATATTTTCACTCAGGAGAATAAATTAAGTTCCAAAAAACTATATTTGTAAAGCCTAAATATTTTACAATGAACACCGTACAGTTAAACGTAAATCTCAATTTTCAGCAACTGGTTGATGCTGTAAAAAAATTATCTCCTGCCGAAAAGCTGAAACTGAATAATGCTATATGGGATGAGAATATACAGGTGCCGGATGAACATAAAAAAATTGTGGCTGAACGTATGGCAAAAAGCAAACAAAACCCTGACCGCATGCTTGATTGGAATAAAACTTCCAAAACTTTAAAGCCTTGATGTGAAGCAATACAAAATCCAGATTGATATTGACGCATTAGAAGATATTCAAAATGCAACTGATTGGTATAACCTGGTAAGCAAAGGATTAGGAACAAGATTTCAAAAACAGGTAAAAACTCAAATTAATACACTCTCTAAACATCCGCTTGCTTATGGCATACGTTACTCAACCGTACGTGGCATGCTCATAAAAAAATTTCCTTTTCTTGTGCATTTTACAGTTGATGAAACAAAAAATGTTGTAAAAATATTTGCAGTGTTTCACACTAGTCGCAACCCCGAAATATGGAAAACAAGAAAGCAGTAAGATTGGTTTCTAAAACCAACTCTTACTCTTCGAACTTTTCCTGCTTCTTCCACCTAAACCCAACGCCCCAAGTAACGAACGCACAATGGTATTCCCAGCCTGTACGCACCATACTTTTTACAATGGTATTATTTGCCACTTTTTCGAGCGTGGATGGCTCTTCTTTTTTAGCACCTTTCTTTTCTTCTTCGGCCTCGCCTTTCTCTGCAGCTTCTTCCAGTTTGGCCGTTAACATTTCATAAGCGCTGTGGCTGTCGATTACCTGGTTGTATTTAGCAACCAATTTTGATTTTGCATTGATAGCATCAATTTCATTCTGCTGCAACACATCCATGCGGCTACGTGGCGCACACAACATAGTATGCACAAGCGGTGTGGGAATTCCTTTTTCATTCAGCATCGTTACCAACGCTTCGCCAATACCCAATTGTGTTATCAGGTCTTCTGTTTTATAAAATTCCGTTTCAGGATAATTCTCTGCAGTTTGCTTTATCACTTTCCTGTCGGCAGCAGTAAAGGCACGTAAAGCATGTTGCACTTTCATACCCAGTTGCGCCAATACACTGGCTGGTACGTCCATCGGGTTTTGTGTACAAAAGAAAATGCCAATGCCTTTTGAGCGGATGAGTTTTATAATAGTTTCAATTTGTTGCAGCAAAGCACTGCTTGCCTCCTGGAATATCAAATGTGCTTCATCAATGAACATTACCAGTTTGGGTTTATCCAGGTCGCCTTCTTCCGGGCAACTGGCATACAATTCTGCCAGCATCTGCAACATAAAAGTGGAGAATAGTTTTGGTTTATCCTGCAGGTCGGTAACCCGTAAAATATTTATCACGCCCCTGCCCTGCTGGTCAATACGCATCAGGTCGTCCACTTCAAAGCTTTTTTCTCCAAAAAAATTATCGGCACCCTGTTGCTGCAGTTCTATCACTTTACGCAAAATGGTTCCTGTGCTGGTGGTGGAAATTTTGCCATAGGTTTTTTCCATTTCCGCTTTGCCTTCATCGCTTACAAACTGCAGCACTTTGATAAAATCTTTCAGGTCGAGCAAGGGCAATTTGGTATCATCGCAATACTTAAATATCATTGCCACAAAGCCAGCCTGCGTATCATTCAGCTCTAATATCTTGCTCAATAATACAGGGCCAAATTCGCTAACGGTTGCCCTCAAATGCACACCATTGTTTCCGGTAAGTGTCAGCAATTCCGCAGGAAATAATGCAGGCGTATAAGTAAGATTCAGTTTTTGATAACGGTCAGTTATTTTATCATTTGCTGCACCCATCGCAGCAATACCACTCAGGTCACCCTTTATATCCATCACCAATACCGGCACACTGGCATCACTCAGCATTTCGCTTATCATCTGCAGTGTTTTTGTTTTGCCGGTACCGGTGGCGCCAGCAATCAATCCATGGCGGTTCATGGTTTTTAATGGCAACCTTACCGCTGCTTCCGCAATCGCTTCACCATCTAAAACACCGGCGCCTATTTGTACGGCTTCTCCTTTAAAACTATAACCATCTTTTACTGCCTGTATAAATGCTTCTTTATTTGCCATTATAAAAATTTTACCGAAAGATACAAAGCTGGTGTAAATACAACCCCTGTTTTTTTAGACAATAACAAATGATTTCAAACATCAAACGGGTATTATCCTAAAAATGCATCATGCCGCCTATCAAAATCATCAATACTATTTTATGCTTAATATCTATAACTGCCTATTTTTGGCGCTCAATTAAAAAATTATGAAACCAATCATTACTTCCATTTCCTTTTTGGTGCTGGCCCTTTCGGCAACCGCACAAAAAGTGGCTTTTACCGAATACGATTTAAAAAATGGCCTGCATGTGGTGCTGCACCAGGACAAAAGCGTTCCTGTGGTAGCAGTATCTGTGATGTACCATGTGGGCAGCAAAGATGAACAAACCAACCGTACAGGTTTTGCCCACTTTTTTGAACACCTGCTGTTTGAAGGCAGTGAAAATATCAAACGTGGTGAGTTTATGAAATTAGTGAGCAGCAATGGCGGGCAAAACAATGCCAATACTTCCCAGGACCGTACTTTTTATTATGAAATATTTCCCGTCAAACCAATTGGCAACCGGCATCTGGCTGGAAAGCGAACGCATGATGCACCCGGTGATAAATGAAATTGGTGTAAAAACACAAAACGAAGTAGTGAAAGAAGAAAAAAGAATGAGGGTGGATAATTCAGCCCTATGGCAATTTTTTTGCAGAAACTATGAAGCGCCTGTTTACCAAACACCCTTACACCTGGACTCCTATTGGCAGTATGGCTGACCTTGATGCCGCTACACTAGATGAGTTTAAAGCTTTCAATAAAAAATATTATATCCCTAATAATGCCGTGCTGGTAATTGCAGGTGATATTGATATTGCAAAAACAAAAACACTGGTAGAACAATATTTTGGCCCGATACCAGCCGGTACACCGGTAACGCATCCTAAATAAAAGAAGATCCAATTACAAAAGAAATTATTGACACCGCTTATGATGCCAACATACAGTTGCCGGCTATATTGGCTGCTTACCGCATACCCGGCATGACAAGTAAAGAAACCAAAGCGCTTGAAATGGCATCGGCTGTATTAAGCCAGGGCAGCAGCAGCCGTATGTATAAAAAAATGGTGGATGATAAAAAGAATTCCGTGCAGGTTGGGTCGTTCAGTTATGCACTGGAAGATTATGGCGCCTACATTACCTATGCTTTACCAAACAATGATACGCCATTGGATACTTTGATTGAAAGACATGGATGATGAAATTGTAAAACTGCAAACCACTCTTATCAGCGAAGCTGAATTTACCAAACTGCAAAACCAGTCTGAAAATAATTTTGTGGGTGCCAACAGTAAAATGCTGGGTGTGGCTGAAAACCTTGCAGATGGTTACACCTTTCATAATAAAAATACCAATCGTATTAATACAGAACTGGATGAAATAAGAAAAGTAACAAGACAGGATATACAGGATGTTGCAAAAAAATACCTGAATAAAAACCAGCGTGTGGTATTGTACTATCTGCCAAAAATCGTAACTAATGTTTACAACAATCTTATTAAACCATGTTTAAAATATTTATACAATGAAAAAATTAATAATAGTTGCAGCCGGTGTTTTTTGTTTACAGCACGGCATTGCACAAGTAAAAAAACAAAAACTACAAAAAAAGCAATTGCTGTAAAAACAGTAACTACAGGCCCGCTTGACCGCAGCAAAAAACCTGCAGCAGGGCCAGCTCCCACTATTTCAATTAAAGACCCGGTTATTTTTACCATGCCAAATGGCATGACAGTATTGGTGGTGGAAAATCATAAACTGCCAAGAGTAAGAGCATCATTTTTTGTTGACTACGGCCCGGTATATGAAGGCAAAAAAGCTGGTACGCTCGACCTGATGGGTGGTATGCTTGAGCGAAGGAACAACTAATATGCCCAAAGATAAATTTGATGAAGCAGTGGATATGATTGGTGCTGATGTAAACCTTAGTGCCAGCGGCGGCTCTGCAGGTGCATTAACGAGGTATTTTGAAAAAGCTTTTAACCTGATGGCGGATGCGTTAAAAAACCCAGCATTTCCACAAGAGTCATTTGATAAATTAAAATCAATGACCATTACCGGTTTAAAGTCTGAAGAAAAAAGTACACCCACCATTGCTAACAGGGTATATAATGCTTTGAGCTATGGTAAAAATACAGCACAGGGTGAATTTACCACTGAAGAAACTGTAAAAGGTTTAACCCTGGCGGATGTAAAAGATAGCTTATAAAAATTATATCACTCCATCACGTTCTTACTTAACTTTTGTTGGCGACATTACACCTGCTGCTGCAAAAGCACTGGCAGAAAAAGCATTTGGAAACTGGAAAGGGAAAAAACTACCGGTGCCCACTGCCCCAATAGTAAAAAATCCTTCTACAACAGAAATTGACTTTGTAGATATTCCTACTGCCGTGCAAGGAGAATTAAGGGTTGGCAATATTGTAAACAATCCATTAAGTGGTAAAGATTATCATCTTTACTGCTTGCAAATTATATTTTGGGTGGTGGCGCAGAAGCAAGACTGTTTATGAACCTGAGGGAAAAACATGGCTTTACTTATGGCGCTTATTCAAATGTGGGCAATGGCCGTTTTCCTGCATTATTTACAGCCAGTGCTGCAGTGCGTACAGATAAAGTGGACAGTGCCACTTCCGAAATGTTCAAGGAAATACTCGGCATGAGGGACGGCAATGTTTCAGCGGAAGACCTGGCCAACGCAAAAGCAAAATACAATGGCAGTTTTGCCTTCGGCATGGAAGACCCTGCAAAAACGGCTGATTATGCAAGCAATATCCTCATCAATGGTTTGGCAAAAGATTATTACAGAACATACCTGCAAAAAATAAATGCTGTAACGCTTGATGATATAAAAGATGTTTCTCAAAAATATTTTAGCGAAAGCAATTCAAGGATTGTGATTGCAGGCAATGCTTCTAAAATTATTCCCAAACTGATGAAGTTTGGCTATGCAATAAAAAAATATGACAGGTATGCAGAACCGGTAGTGGAAAAACCAGTGGATGTAAATGCAGCTGAAACAGCAAAAACCACTGAATAGTATTTCTGCGTTTGAAATTATTAAAGTTACCTGAAAGCAGTGGGTGGAAAAGAAGAAATTAAAAAAGTAAATACTCTTTCGGCTATTATCTCCTTGATATGATGGGAAGGACATTTACAGGTGATTGATAAAAGAATGAACCCTAATAAACAATTGACCGGAATTAAAATGGGTGCCATGACCATTATGAAAAGTCAGTATTTGATGGCGGACAGGGATACCAGATGCAGTGGGCCACAAAAGAAGGATATTGACGAACAGGAAATAAAAGAAGCAAGAGATGAAAAAGGAATTATTCCACAATTGTTTTATGCAACTGATACGGCTTACAAAACTGATTATCTTGGCACAGGCAAAGTTGGTGAAGAAGAAACCTACCGCCTTAAAGTAACCATGCCAAGTGGCAAAGTTTCTATACAGGAATATGCAACTAAATCTGGTTTGTTGCTGAAAGAAGAAGCCACATCAATGGAAGAAGGACAAGAATCAACAGAAACCATCGAATATAAAAACTATGTGAAAGTGGGTAACTATTATGCTGCCTTCAGAAATAATAAGAAACTGAAGGTGGCCAGGAAATTCACTTTTAAATTTTCTGATTATAAATTGAATGAAGGTGTAACCGAAGCTGATTTCAAATAAAAAATATTTGGTACGGTTTTATTGCGAAAGCTACCTGTAACGGGTAGCTTTCGTATTTAATGAATACGCAGTAGTTTGTCATACTGTAAGATTGAAGTTTTTTATGGGATATTTGAGTAAAAACAACCTCAAAAAGACCGAAGCTATTTTATAAAATACCTTTAACAAAAAATTAGTCGCTATATTAGCCTGATTAAATAATGAAATGATTTTATTTGTTAATAAACTATACAAATATGGAAGCAACTACAAAACCGAAAATACTTTTGTGTGAAGATGATACCAACCTCGGTATGGTATTAAAGAATTACTTGAACTGAACGATTATGATGTGATATTAGAAAGAGATGGGAGATTAGGCCTGGCTGCATTCCAGAGAGAAAAGTTTGATATTTGCCTGCTGGATGTGATGATGCCCAATATGGATGGCTTTACACTGGCAGAAGAAATCCGTGATATCAATCCTGATGTTCCCTTATTCTTCCTTTCTGCAAAAACAATGAAGGATGATATTATCCAGGGTTACAAACTCGGCGCTGATGATTATATCACCAAACCATTCGACAGTGAAGTATTGTTGCTGAAAATAAAAGCCATTCTGAAAAGGAATGAAGAAATGCACAGGGAAGAAGTGAATGCAGAATTTGACCTGGGCAATTATCACTTTAACCCAAGGCTGAGAGAATTGACCGTAAATGGCAAAACACAAACACTTTCACCAAAAGAAAATGAGTTGCTGAAAATGATGAGTGAATACAAAAATGACCTGTTGCCAAGAGAAGCAGCATTGAAAAAAATATGGGGCAGCGATACTTACTTTAATGGCCGCAGCATGGATGTGTACATTGCCAAACTGCGTAAATATTTAAAAGAAGATGAGGACTATTGAAATTGTAAATATTCATGGTAATGGTTTCAGGCTGGTGGCGCCATAAAAGAATTGAATTATTTATAAAACAGCCCTCAATAATTATTGAGGGCTGTTTGCATTTATATGGAAAGCAGTTATAATTACTTTACAAAACGAATGGGTGTACTATCTGTTACTTTAAATTTTTTGATCAAATCCGGCATTTGCTTTTTATAATCGTCAACATCCCATTTACTATTATACAATTCTTTATATTCCCTTTCCATCGTGTAGCAGAATTTAGTGCTAAGTGTATCGTTATTTGAATATCCTGCACATATCTGTTCTCTCCATGCATTTAAACTATCAGGATTTGCCACTGGGTACAAGTAATCATGACCATTCTCGTATTTTATATGCTGTGTTCCATAATATTGCTTTCTGTGCCTGTCCATATTGATCCGGTCTTCAAGCAAAGCCAATGACATACCCGGTAAATTTCCTTTTTTATAAGCATCCAGAAAAACGGGATAATATTTTTCCTGAATTTTCATGTGAGCATGTTGTATTACTATAAAAATAGCATACAAGCCTGTTGAACTTGCCTGGTATCTACTGGGGTATCCATACGTATCTAAAAAGCCAGTTACAATAGTTTGATTTATTGAATCCAGTTTATTTTGTTGTGTTAAGCTATCAAGATAAGAGTGCGCTCTGTACTTGCAATCATTTGCATAAACAGTGTCCCAAACAGGAAACCATTTTCGAAAAGTGTCGCTCAACTTATCACCGAAAGCCGAATCTTCAAATTTACTTTTCCAACTTAGTTGATTTAAGAATTCAGTATAATCAAATATTTTTTTCTGTTCGGCATGCCTGCTATTGCAACAACTGCATAATACAACAATAATAAAAAAAGGAAAAAATTTCATAAACTTAAGGTAGCATATTTAAGGATATGAAAAGGCTTCGGGTTAAAGAATAAAAATACCGATTTATAAGCTTTTTATTTAGTACCATGCCAATAATAATATGAATGCTTAAATATTGTGAATAAACATGCCAACCTTTGGTCTCCTTCAGTCATATCTTTCCCTTTGCTTAACAAGAATGTAATTTTACTATTAATATAGTCGGCTACCGTCAAAAAATTAACCTCGTTCATATAATAATCATTACAAGTGGCAAACACCTCTGTTACGAGAGCTTTTTCGTCTGCTGGTATATCTAAATAAGAAATCACCTCGCTATAATTTTTTGCATATACTATTTTAGTTATTCCGTCTTCAAATTCAGCCGGAACTTCCGTAGCTACAATTGCATCTACTGCATCTTCTCTTACATTATCATCCTGAAATATAGGATTTAGCTTTAAAAACTTATCTATTGTTTCCCTATCCTTGTTCTTCAATTTATCTAATAAATCTATCCCTTCAAGTTTCTCTTTTACAACCATGTTAAGAGCATCATTGTGCATATCCCCGTCAGCTTCATAAGGATTAAATTCCAATAGCAAGTTTCTAGGCACCCTATGATGGGGATTAACTTGATTTATAGTCAGGTCAAGAAACAATTCCCTTGCACGCAATGAAGCAGCTACCGCAACAGTATTAGCTTCTGAATTGAGTCTCCCTTCTCCTTCAGGGGTAAGATGCAATGGCGACCAAGCATTAGCCAAGGTGTGTGCAGCACGAGCCGCAGCATCAGCAGCTTCCATCCGATAACTATGATCGGGATCAGGGTTAGGATCAGGATTGCATGATAAATAAAAACAAATACTTATTAAGCTTAGTAAAAACATCAATCTTTTCATAAAATAAATTTTAATAGTTAAGAAATGAGAACTTAATAATTAAATTTACTTTACTCATGCTGGCCCCGTATGGGGAAACCCCCATTTTTAAAGTTATTTTCCCCACCAGCGCTAACTGGATGGTACATGGCAGCGAAAAACATTGAGGTAAAAACCAATAGAACTTGGTTTATTTGAAGACTTCGTAGTAATGTGGAGCTTAATAAAAAATGAGCCCGAAAGAGCATCTATATATCTTCTGCTTTTCTTGCTTCCACTTCAAACTTATTATTATAATATCCCTTTCTCAAACTCTCCCACAAATATTTTGCAATAAATCCAACATACCCATGTTGCTTGTATTGCCTGATATGGCAAAGCTCATGCTTTAACCATTTTTCATTGCGGAGAAAATCTTCTTGCTTGCTGTTCCATAAATGAATGGTGCTGCCAAATACAATAGCTACGGAAGATGCTTTTAATTTCTTTGCTGCTATTTTAGCCAGCCAGGAGTTTTCTTTTATGGTAAAATGTTCTGTCAATTTTTAGATAGGAGACACCTTTTAGAAAGCTGTCACCTCTGGTTAGCCAATTTCCTTGAAGGCTTTTAAAATTTCTTCGGTGTGTTGTTTGCTCCGGGGTTTTAAAAATATTTTTCGTATCACTCCTTTTTCGTCAATTAAAAAAGTGGTGCGGTGTACACCCATATAATGGTTGCCAAACATTTGTTTTGGGCCCCACACAGCATATTTTTCAAGAATGGTATGTTTTGGATCGGCTAACAATGTAAATGGCAGGCTGAATTTATTTTCAAATTTCTTGTGCTTCTTTTCATCATCAGGGCTTACTCCCAATACAACAATGCCTTCTTTTTTCAGCAATGAAAAATTATCTCTCAGGTTACACGCCTGTTCGGTGCAGGTTGGTGTATCATCTTCAGGATAAAAATATAACGCTACTCTTTGTCCTTTAAAATCAGCTAAAGAAACTTTGTTCCCGTTTTGATCTTTGCTGCTGAATGTTGGCGCTTTTTGCCCTTCTGTTAATGTTGTTGCCATATTCCCCAAACCCCTAAAGGGGCTTTTAGATTATAAAATATTGTTACTGCTTGTATTTTTTCGAACTTCCATTATCACCTTACTCTTGCCTTGAAGCCCCTTTAGGGGTTGGGGCACCTATCTTGTAAACTTATAACTTTTCTCCACTTTATTCCCTGCACAATCTTCCACACTTATTTTCAACTCATGTTCTCCCTCGCCACAATGCTCATCAAACTTATAAATAAATGTTTTGCCTTTATCATTGCTAAACCGGAGCCATTTACCATCCAGTTCTGCCCGGAACTTTTTTAATTCATCCGTTTCATCCCTTATAACAAAAGCAATACGGTTTAGTTTAGCCGCATTCATACCATCCCTGAAACCAACAGGAGTTATTGTTGGTGGTATTTCATCTGCATACAATTCCACATTGCCGATTGCTTTAAAAGAAGACCTAAACCATCCGCCTTCTTCCTTCTCCGCTTTTGCATAATCATCCTTTGCTCCCCACCAGCGGCGCATTACCATTCGGTCAGGATTAGCAGCGTTACTATTCTTAATTTTTACAGTATAAAAAGTATGTATTGGCACTTCGCCACCATGCAACTGGTAAGCAATACCACCAGTATGTGTACCACTAATAGGTGCTACTTTAAAATATACCGAGTCATACAATTTATTTTCATCTAAATAAAAACTGAGGTTGCTGTTTTCAAACACATTTATATAACCAGGTTTAAATAATTGACCTGTTGGTTCAAAATAAGTTGATGTTGCTGTTGATCTCACCGAAAACTCAATTACTGTTGTATTCCCTTCTGTATCCTTTACCTCTACTTTTATATTATGTACAGCGCCGTCACTTATATCAATCACACCATCACCATTTACTTCTTTATAAATACTATTGTTATATCCCGGTAGCCTGCTAAGATGCTGCAACCACGGCCCGCCGTTAGCCTTGGTTTTAAAATCAACATGGGCGTTCATATACCTTGTTTCATCATAACTGATACTGTCAACCTGGAAGCCAACAACAGGCATATCGTTGTCAAACAAATCTGCTTCGTAAATACCATTTTGATTGGTGGAACCTGTGTAACGGTCCAAAGCCGTAATAGCAAAACTTACTTTATCAGTTGGTAAAGAAATAACAGCCGGTACTGTTGTAAAAACACCTTTCACTTTTTTTATTGGATACAAACGTGGGCTTTGCTGATAAGTGCTTTTTGTTCTGTCGTACACTGCCAACCGCATCGCTGCCGGTGGAATATTATCTGGTATAGGCATTCCAAACAACAAAGGGTTAAGCACTTTATCAGTTTTTGTATCTCTTATTTCATAATGCAGGTGTGGGCCCTGTGAACCGCCGGTGTTACCGCTGTAAGCAATAAACTGTTGCTTCTTTACCGGGAACAGGTCAGCAGGTATGTTTTCTAAAAACAATTGCCAGCTTTCGGCTTTGTATTGTTGTGTCTTGATGTATTCTTCCAGTGCAGGATAAAAATCATTTAAGTGTGCATATAAAGTGGTGAGGCCGTTGGGATGATTAATATAGATGCACCTGCCAAAACCATAGGGCTCAATCTTTACCTTTGCAATGTATCCATCTGCTGCCGCCACCACAGGTACATTTTCTTTCTGATCAGTTTTTACATCCAGCCCCATGTGATAATGATTGGGCCTTAGTTCTCCAAAGTTGGCAGCGATACCAATTTTTGCTTTCACAGGCCAGCCAAAATATCCCTGCGGATAATTTTTGGGTGGAAATATCTGTGCATTCAATGCAAAAGGAAATAAAATTACGGCGAGTATGATGATGGCTCCTGTTCTTGTCATAATGATTAAAACAAAAATAAAGTTTAGTGAAAAACTTTTGTGACAATAGTTACAACCAATATGTTAATAAACCGAAGCTTCGCTGAGAGAGATTTGCAGTTGTTGGCTGCTTTGTATAAATTGTACCGCTATCGTCGTATGAAACATATCCTTTTCTTTTTATTATTATTCTTTGCAGCACTGGTTGCTGTATCACAATCCCGCCAGATAAGGATTGGCCGTTATATACTTCCCAACGACAACGACACAGAAAAATCCTTGGTTTTAAAAATGCCTTTCGGCAAATATTCAATTGACCATATCATTGGCGATACTGCCGCATTTAGAAAAGCAGGCGAAGTAACCGTAGATATTATCTGCACCGACTATCCTCCTGAGCAATCACTCATTAAATTAAATGCCAACAGGCTTAAAGCATTTTATGCTGCTTTTCCTTTTATTATTCCCGACCATGTTGGCAGGGTGCATTATTACCGGCAAACCGGCGGCACAGAAAGGGATAAAGCACAGCCCATGTTTCATGGTGTGGTGATACGCTGGCGCATTGCACAAAATGCCAATGCTGCAAAAGACGACTGGAAAAAGCTGGAGGGAATAGTAGCCCTGGCGCCCGCAATAAAAAAAACATCCTTAAGGGAAGGCTATTCACCCGTAACCTTTTATAAAAAAGTAGAAAAGAAAACAAAAAACGATTCCACAGCAAAAGTTCCTTACTATGACCCTTCCATGAACCTGGCCGACAAAAAAATAATTTACATTATTGGAGACACTGCCTGGCTATATAAACGTTTTACCATGCCCGACTCTGTGCCCGTATTTGACTTTAAAAAAGCTTACAAAAAACATTTAATTACCAAAAGGGTTTATCAACAATTTAAAGATAAACGCTCCAGCTACTTAACCTTGTATGAACCCTTGCCTGAAGAAATTCCGGTAGATTACAGCTATGCAACAAGAGATACGGCCGACAGTTCAAAAAATAAACTGCCCGACTCCACCATTATGGAAGTGCTGAAAAGAAACGTATGGAAGAATGCAGTGGTGGTGGGGGATGTAACGGCAAGTATGTATCCATATACAGCACAATTACTGATATGGCTGCAATTATATTCACTGAACAGCCTTAGCTATCAATATGTTTTTTTTAATGATGGTAATGATAAACCAGACGAAAAAAAGAGACCAGGTAAAACCGGCGGCATTTATTACCAGCAATGTGTACATTACGACCAGGTGAAAGAACTGGTAAAACTTGCGATGGAAAAAGGTACCGGCGGCGACTTTCCAGAGAACGTAACAGAAGCATTACTGGGAGCAGAAAAACAATTTCCGAAAGCAGCCTGCAATATGCTGATTGCAGATAACTGGGCAGCCATCAGGGATAAAGAACTGATAGCTCAATTGAGAAAACCTGTAATGGTTATCCTTTGCGGCGTACGGAATAATGATGTAAATATTGATTATTTAAACCTTGCTTTGAAAACTAAAGGTTCTGTGCATTTGATGGAAGACGATATAAGCAATCTCTCTAAACTGAAGGAAGGAGAAGTGCTTACTATTGGAAAGAAAAATTTTAAAATAAAAAATGGGGAGTTTGTAGAAACAGAATAAACCTATTCCCTCACCGCCACCGCAATTTTTGAATCAGCCGTGCCATAATACAAAAACCATTTTCCTTTAAAAAACACCAGCCCTTCTACAAAACACACTTCATTTACTTCACCTACTTTTTCATACTCTTTATCCGGTTTGATAAATGATTTTTCAGAACGTTTAATTAATTTATAAGGATTGTTCTTATCAAACAAAGCAACCCCGGCGCTATAAGTAAATTCAGGGATGGAAGTATCGTTGTAGTTAGCGGCATTACTTCCATTATAGATCAAAACAATTCCGTTGCTGTCAAGCAAAGCAAATGGGCCCGGCTCCACCAGCCTGCTGTCGAAATAGCCCATCCGTGGGTGCAATACTTCGATCATCTTTTTTGATTCTTCATTTTCAGAAACTGTCCAGTGTACCAGGTCATCTGATGTGGCGATGAATAGATCAGTATCGCCAAAATACATCCAGTATTTGCCATTGATCTTTACAGCAACTATTTTATTTTCTCTTTGTTCAGCTACAATTGCTCCTGATTTTGACCATGTATCTTTATACCTTTCACTGTTAAATACCAACCCATGCTTGGTCCAATGCTGCAGATCTTTTGATGTAGCTAAACACAGCCTTGCTGTTTTACCATCATAAGATGTATAGGTTAAAATGTATTCGCCACTTTCGCTTTCCACAATTCTTGGATCTTCCACACCACCTTTCCATTCATACTTTTTCATACTGTCTTCCGCAGGAAATAAAACCGGTTCCGGCATTTTGGTAAAATGCAAACCATCATCACTAACGGCAAGGCCGAGCCTTGACGTCATAGCGCTGTCCTGCGAACGGTACAACAAATAAACTTTTCCATCTTTCACCACGGCTGCAGGGTTCAGTACATTCTTTTCACTCCATGAAATAGTTTGATGAGAAATAGGGCAAAGAAATTTTTCTTTTGAAGAGGGCAACAAAATTGGATTGATGCTATCAAGCTTTACAAATTTGTAAAACTGTAAGTCGCCGGTTGCCGGAGCAACTTCTTTTTGTTGTTTTATATTGCAGGAAAAGGCAAACACCAAAAGCAGCAGTTGGATATATTTCATACAGGAAAGTTATACGTTTTATCCTTCAAGCAATTTTTTATATAGCAACAGGTTCTCTTCATCAAAGCAAACAAACAGCACTTCTTTTACGGAATCATCATTTTCCAAAAAAGCTTTTACCGTTGTTACTGCAATGTTTGCCGCCTTATCTTTTGGAAAATGATAAATGCCTGTGCTGATATTGGGAAACGCAATGGATTGAATGTCGTTTTCAGCAGCAAGCGTTAAGCTGTTCCAGTAAACATTGGCCAATAATTGTTCTTCACCTTTGCCACCACCATTCCATACTGGGCCTACGGTATGTATCACAAATTTTACAGGCAGGTTACCAGCCCTGGTAATCACTGCTTCACCTGTTTTACATCCGCCTTGCTTTGCAACAATTTTCCTGCAGTCTTCCAGGATAACAGGCCCGCCGGCACGGTGTATTGCGCCATCCACACCGCCGCCGCCCAAGAGAGAACTGTTGGCTGCGTTCACTATGGCATCTACCGCCACCCTGGTAATGTCGCCCTGCAGTACCTTGATCATGTTGCCAATTATTTATCCATGTAAATTTAAGACGATGAAGCAGGATTTGCATTTAATGAAGAAAGGTATTTAAGCACAGTTCTTTTTCAATATTTTCGTTTCCCAAAATATTATTTATGACAATAAAGCAAAACATAACAAAAGCAGGTTCATTATTTGTGTTAATGATGCTGTGTACCGCTGCTGCCCATGCACAAACGGTTACAAAATTTATTGACCCTGCCAATATGGACCTCACTGTAAAACCCGGCGATGATTTTTATATGTATGCAGGGGGAAGCTGGATAAAAAATAATCCTGTTCCGGCAAAAGAAACCCGTTGGGGAAGTTTTAACTATACTGAGAGACTTTAATATCAATGCTGTAAAAACTGTTTTAGAAAAAGCTGCGGCTGATAAAACAGCGGCTGCAGGTTCCGTTGAAAAAAGAGTAGCTGATTTTTATACTGCCGGAATGGACAGTGCATTGATTGAAAAAAGAGGTGCTGAACCAGTAAACCTTATTTAAAAGCTATTGCTAAAATAAAGGATAAAGAAACACTCATCGGCAAAGCAAATGAATTAAGAACATTATCTGTTGGTGGCGGCTTCTTTGGTTTTTTTATTGGGCAAGACAGGAAGAATGTGGAGCACATGGTACCGCAACTGAGCACAAGGCGGCACTACATTACCAGACAGGGATTATTATTTAAAAAGCGATGCAAAAAACACCGGCATACAGGAAGCATATAAAAAATATATGACTACCATTTTTACGCTTGTTGGTAAAATGCCTGAGGAAGCCAACAAAATGCCAACAGCATTTATGAACTGGAAAAGAAATTAGCGGCTGCACAAAAGAGCCGTGTAGAAATGAGAGATGCTTATAAAACTTACAATAAATTTTTAATAGCCGACCTAAGTAAAACAAACGCAAAATTTTAACTGGAATAAAATACTGAGTGAATTAAAAGTAACCGGCGAAGACAGTGTTTTAGTGAACAACCCTTCTTTCTTTACATCGCTTGACAGCATTTTTGCTGCTGCATCTTTAGATGACCTGAAACTGTATTTGCAATGGAATGTATTGAAAGGTGCTGCACCACATTTAAGCAGTGCATTTGTAGATGCCAATTTTGCTTTTAACCAGGTATTGAGCGGACAAAAAGTACAAACACCAAGATGGCAACGCATTTCACAATTAACGGATGGTTCAGTTGGTGAGTTGCTGGGGCAGTTGTATGTAAAAGAATATTTTAAACCGGAAGCAAAAGCCCGTATGGCAGAATTGGTAAGCAACATGCGTAAAGCATTTGGCAACCGTATTCAAAGACTTGATTGGATGAGCGCTGAAACAAAACAAAAAGCGTTGGCAAAACTGGCAGCTTTCCGTCCAAAGATCGGCTATCCTGATAAATGGAAAGATTATGAAGGGTTGGAAATAAAAGCAGATAAATATTTTGAGAATGTAGTGGGTGCAGGTAAATGGGGCTATGATTTTATGATAAGCCAATTGGGTAAACCAGTTGACCGGGAACGTTATGGCATGACACCGCCAACGGTAAATGCATATTACAGCGCCACACTAAATGAAATTGTTTTTCCCGCCGGTATTTTACAATTCCCCTTCTTTGATGTGAATGCAGATGATGCAGTAAACTATGGCGGCATTGGTGCTGTGATAGGACATGAAATGAGCCACGGCTTTGATGATAATGGAAGTAAGTATGATGCTGATGGAACACTACGCAACTGGTGGACACCCGAAGACAGTTTAAAATTTGTTGCTAAAACAGTTGCCCTGGGAAAACAGTTTGATGGCTACACGGTACTTGATACCATTCATGTAAATGGCAAATTAACGATGGGTGAAAACATTGGCGACCTTGGTGGATTGAATGTAGCGTATGAAGCATTTAAAATGACAAAGCAAGGGCAATCAGGAGAAAAAATTGATGGCTTTACACCTGACCAGCGTTTCTTTTTAGGCTGGGCACAGGTATGGCGTGGAAATATTTTACCACAAACAGCCGCTCAATTAATTATTACCGATACACATTCTCCCGGGCCATACAGAACGATTGGTGCACCGGTAAATATGGATGCATGGTACAAAGCATTTGATGTAAAAGAAGGAGATAAATTATATAAAAAACCAGAAGACAGAATTAAGATCTGGTAAATTACTTTTCAATCATAATATTAATAAGCGGCAATGGATCATTGCCGCTTATATTTTTCAGCCAGTTTTTTTGGTGCAGTATTGCAATAAGAAACAGTAAGTGCATCCAGCAGCATTTCTTTTTTTACTTTCTTCAATTCAATCTTTGTCCAGCCCTGTAAGCCCCATTTGCCCGGCACAGGATATATCACTGTTTTATCATACAGGCAAAAAACAGCTTGCTCATCCACTGTAAATTTCACCACTACAATTTGTTTTGTTTCATCCAGCGTAGCAAATATTTTTTTGATTTACCCTGAAAGATGTTTTTTCAAAATGAGGTTGTTCTGTTACTTCATCAAAAGAAACTGCCATTTTTCGAAAGCTGCTGATGCTGACCATACATTATGTTGTTTAAAATGGTTCTGTTGTTTTTGCCATCTTCATATCCCTTGTATTTTTCTGCACTGCTATGGCTGCAAAAAGGCTCAATAAAAAAGACATGGCATAAAATCCTTTTTCACTTTTTGCCAGTTCTGCATTCCATAAACCTACAGTGAGTAATACAATTGACAGCAATGTGGTAAACCATGCAAGGCCATAATAAATATTAGTGACAGGAATGCCTTCTAACTGGTCCCTCACTGCTTTTTGCACAGAGATGGCAGAGAAGAGTCCGAGTATCAGTACGGTGAAATAATAACCCTTTTCATTCAGTTGCATCTCTGCATTCCAAAGGCCGATGATAAAAGCGATGGTTCCAATAAAAAGAGCTGACCAGGAAGCTGCAATAAAAGCAGCAGAAGGTTGTAAAATTTGTTTTTGTTCCATAATGATTTATTTATGGAACAAAACTATTCCTGGCCTTTATTTCAACTTTTGACATTCATCAAAAACACAAACTGCAATTGTTAAAGCTTACTTCTTATCCTGCTCAATGTTTCCTGGCTGATGCCGAGGTAAGAAGCAATATGGCCCAATGAAACTCTTTCCAATATATGCGGTGTTTGTTGCAGCAGGTCTTCATAACGTTCCGTTGCTGTTTTAAACTGTGCATTTACAAATCTTTCTTCCAGCCTGATATAATATTTTTCATACGCTATCCTCATCAGCCTTTCAATTTCATGATAGCTGTCAAATAAACCCGTGAGTGTTTCTTTTGAAATAGTCCAAAGAATACTTCCTTCCAGCAACTGTATATTTTCCACCGCCGGTTCTTTTGTAATAAAGCTGTGAAAGGAAGTGACAAAATCATTTTCAAAACCAAACCAGTGTGTTATTTCTTTTCCATCTAAATTATAAAATCCTCTTAATGCGCCTTTCTCTAAAAAATATAACTGCCTGCATACCTGCCCTTCATTCAACAGGAATGTATTTTTTGAAAGTGTGATCTTTTCAAAACAATTATTGAGTGCATTTTGTGCCTCTTCGCCAAGTGAAGAATAATTACTGATATGATCAAGCAGTTGCTGCATAGATGAAAATTAAAGATAAGGAAGTGTTTCCCACTAAGACGCTAAGAAAACCAGGTAAGGCTTTTTGTGAACTTCGTGGCTTTTGTGGGATAAGCTTAGTACATAACTTTATTAATTATGCAAAGGATAAAAAACGGCTGGGCCATACTTAAACAATCGGGCATTGATTTTATTGAAAACAGTGTGCCAAGGATGAGTGCTGCCCTCTCCTACTATACTTTGTTTTCGCTGGCACCCATTTTATTGATCATGATAACGGTGGCTGATATTTTTTATGGCAGGCAGGCCATTGAAGGCACTTTGTTCGGCCAGATAAAAAGTTTTGTTGGAGATGATGCAGCTTTGCAAATACAACAGATCATCCGCAACGCCACCCAATCACAACATACCAAGCTGGCTTCTATTGTAAGTATTGCTGCATTGGTTTTTTCTGCCACTGGTGTTTTTACCGAGATACAAGGTTCTATCAATGCTATCTGGCAACTAAAGGCAAAGCCACAAAAAAGCTGGTTATATTTTTTGATCAACCGTGTGCTCAGCCTTTCGATGGTATTGGGGCTTGGTTTTATTTTATTGGTATCGCTGCTGGCAAATACATTACTGGCATTGCTGTTAAAAAGATTACTTGCCATCCTGCCCGATGGTTCTGTGTGGATCACTTACGGCGTGAACATGCTGGTTACATTTATTGTTATCTCTTTTTTATTTGGCGTTATTTTCAAATTACTGCCCGATGCAAAAGTGCAATGGAAAGATGTGCGGCAGGGTTCTTTTCTAACCGCTATTTTATTTATGATTGGCAAGTTTGGCATTGGCTATTATCTCGGCAAAAGCAATCCCGGAGGTACTTATGGCACCGCAGGTTCATTGGTGATCATTTTATTGTGGGTGTATTATTCCGCTATGATATTATACTTTGGCGCCTGCTTTACTAAAGTGAATGCACAATTTACCGGCAGGCATATTTTTCCGAATAAGTATGCCGTGTTTGTAAAACATATAGAGGTGGAAAATAAAAAAGACCTGCAGGAGCAGCCGGAACATAAGATTGTGGTGGAGAAGAAAGATGATAATAACAGATTTAAGATTTATTCTTTTTACCCTACTTTCTTTTATTCCATATTTCACGAATACGGCTTGTATAAAATACTGCAAAAATCTTTGCTGTAGTATTTATTTGAGCACTGTAAAATTTATAAGGAAGGGCATTTTATAGTTAGATTTAGTCGTAGTAATTGTCACTAAATTTTACTTGAGGCATCGCTTTTTTTAAACTATCTAAAACTTTATTTTCTATATCGAATCTTCTCAACCTTAATGGATTTGAGCTTTTTTAAACTCAGTAAGGCATCAAAATTTTTTAGATTGTCCCATCCCTCTAATTTAAGTTCCTTTAATTCATCCTAATCCTCTTAGAAAATCCAAGTTTATTCCTGAAATGAAATCGCTATTAATTAAATAGAGGCTTTCAAGTTTTTTTAACTTATTTAGGAAATTTAAGTTTGTTGTTTTATTGCTAAATGGCATTTCAAAATGAAGTTCTTTTAGATTAATCAAATATTGTAAGGCCTCTGTGTTTAATAAACTATCACACCCCAACAAATCCAAAATCTCAAGCTTTCTCATGCTTTTAAATAAATTTACATTTATTGGTCTGTCAAAATTCTTTAATTGTAATTCTTTCATATTAACTAAACCCATAAGGGGGCTTATGTCTACTAAGCTATCGCAAAAATTTAATTCTAATTTTTCTAACCCTTCCAGTCTTCTTAATCCTTCTATATTCTCAATATTAGCATATGTTAAATCTAGGCTTTTTAACTCAATTAAGTTTTTAAATTCATCTATTACTTTCAAGTCTTTACATCCCACCAAGTATAAGCTTTCTAAAAAAATCATGTGGGATAATACGCTTTCACTACTAATCTTATTGCATGAGAGCCGTTTTACATTTTTTAAGTTTTTTAGTGCTCGTACATCTTTCAGGCTATCACAAAATATTGTAAGATCAATAAGGTTATTTGCTTTACTTATTCCATTCAATGACATTATTTCATCACAAAACGAAATTTCAAGTTTTTTTAATGACGGCAACTCATTTAACACCTCGATATCTTGGAGTTTAGTACAGAAGGAAATCTCTAAGGAAGATAATTGGTTTAACCCTTTTAGAAAGTTTAAATTCTCTATTCCATAATTCCCTGAAATTGTGATTTTTTTTAAGGATTTAATACTATTTAAACCAGTAAAACTAGTAATTTCTTTTGTCGTATCATGTAATGAGATTGAAATGTCTAGTGTATCCGGTTGTAATTCGATGAAATCCGGTAAAATACTATCAAACAACATTTACAGAATAAATTCATTCGCTCTTTAGACTCGATTGTCTTAGTATTTACATTCTAATTGAATTTGTACATTGCTTATATTTTCTATTGATTTTTTCTTTTTCCATGTATCCACTATTCCAGAATAAAATATACTTGATAGTATGAGTATACATAAAATAATTGGTGCTATCCAAGGTTTTATTCTTTGCCAGTAATTCTTTGAAACTCCGTAAACAACTTTTTCCAATTGCCACGCTACAAAATCATGTGAAATCTGCCATTTCCGATTTATAACAGATGTTTCTATCGTATCAAGGCATCTTACTAATCCACGGCTTTGCATGGCAATCATTTGGTTGTCTAATTGTGATGCGTTCAGCCTAGAAGAGCGGCACAATTCTTCCAGTGTTCTTGGCCTTGCTGTTTTAAAATCAGTAAGCAGCTCTTTTAAAATAGCAGCTCTTTCTAATTTGAGTTCTTTACCAAGGCAATCCAAAATATACTGTCTTATAAGATTGTCATCACTTTTTGAGAGGGGTTTCCCACCTACCATCTGTTGTAAAATAACTCCAAGCAAGTTTAACACAATTGGCCGGAAAGTAATAGGAGTATCAATAGAAGCTGCTTCCTCAAGCACTTTATTTAGTCTTTTTTCTGGTACTGTAAACCCTGGACAGCTTGATAAAAAAATTGCTGCCTGAGTGTACGATAAAAGCTTGACTTGCTTAAAATTAATATTTTCATTTCTTGCCGGTAATTCAAGCTGATCAATAAACTGCTGAAAATCGTCACGGTAAGATAAAAGTATATGCACACCTTTCGGTGGGCGTTGAATAAACTGTTGAAAAAAGTCTTTTAACTCGCCAACCCCTTCCAGGTTTCCTACATCATTTGATAAGGCTGTCTCTGAATTGTGTAAAAGAAAAAATTCTTCAAATTGATCTAAAACAATAATTATTTTCTCATTTTCAGAAAGCATTTTACTGGTTGTCTCAATTAACTCAAGGACATTGCGGCTGTCTACTTGAGAAACAGTTTTTTCATCGATGACTAAAGCATTATATAGCTCCTTTAATGGATTGTGATAACTTCTTAAGAGGAATAAGTTGGTTTTTATAGATTTTTCTTTTTCAAGCTCGGGTGCCAGGCAAGCGTTAATAAGAGAAGATTTTCCAGATCCAGATGGTCCAGTAAGATATAGAACAGGGGACTTGGTTTTTTTAAGCCATTGGACATATTGTTCGTAACCTTTGGAAAAGAAATTGTATTTATCGTCAAAACGGGGTGATGTTGTAAAAAAACCTTCCTCAGGGTTACCAGTTGGCCTAAGGCTTAGTTCTCTTTTTTTTATCAAAGCAGGGCGTAATGTGAAAAAGTAAAGAGCGCATATCGATAAAAAAACAATTATAGAAGCTACCCATTTCAGATAATTAAACTCATTGGGTATTTTGTGTATATAGTTCTCAAGATAAAATATTGCTGCAAGAAGCATTGCAAATAAAAGAATCCGAATCTTTTACAGAATGTAGAAACTCTAATATATTTTGTGATTCAGAAGAGTTGGTTGCAGACATGGAGTTAAATTTTTGCAGTTTATAAAATCCTCTCGGTCTCTAATCGTAAATTAATACAATCAATTAAGGTTGCAATAATCTTTTATCAAAAAAACAAAAAAACAAAATCTCATTTTTCTTTACCTTTGGCCGCTTCGGAAAAACATTTAACTCCGTGGCACATTTTCAATCATCGTTTTTGAAAAAATATGCCAAAAAATAATTCCATCCAGTCAGTACTCATTATCGGCAGTGGCCCCATCATCATCGGACAAGCTTGTGAATTTGATTACTCCGGTACCCAGGCTGCCACGTAGCATCCGGGAAGAAGGTATTAAAGTAATTCTTATCAACAGCAACCCGGCCACCATTATGACGGACCCGATGATGGCCGACAGGGTTTATCTGTTGCCACTGACTGTTGAAAGTATTGAACAGATTTTAGAAGAAAATAAAATTGATGCTGTACTGCCTACCATGGGCGGACAAACAGCACTCAATCTTTGTAAAGAAGCAGATGAACTGGGTGTTTGGGAAAAATATGGCGTGCAGATTGATTGGTGTGGATATTAAAGCCATTGATAAAGCAGAAGACAGGGAAAAATTCAGGCAATGGATGATTGAAATGGGCATTCCTGTTTGCCCTGCACATATTGCCAACTCATTTTTAGAAGGAAAAGAATTTGCACAGGAAATAGGATTTCCATTGGTGCTGCGTCCTTCTTTTACATTGGGTGGAACTGGCGGCAGTATTGTATTTAAAAAAGAAGAATTGGATGAAGCACTAAACAAGGCATTAACTGCAAGCCCCATACATGAAGTGCTGGTGGAAAAAGCTGTGCTGGGCTGGAAAGAATTTGAACTGGAATTATTGAGAGATAATGCAGATAATGTAGTCATCATTTGTACGGTGGAAAATTTTGACCCGATGGGTGTGCATACCGGCGACAGTATTACTGTGGCACCTGCCATGACATTGAGTGATACGGCTTATCAAAACATGCGTAACACAGCCATCAGCATGATGCGTAACCTGGGCAATTTTGCCGGTGGTTGTAATGTGCAGTTTGCCCTGAATCCTCAAACAGAAGAAATTATTGTGGTGGAAATAAACCCAAGGGTTAGCCGCTCTTCTGCACTGGCAAGTAAAGCAACAGGTTATCCCATTGCAAAAATTGCTGCCAAGCTGGCGATTGGTTATAATCTGGATGAATTAAAAAACCAGATCACACAAAGCACTTCAGCCTATTTTGAACCGGCACTGGATTATGTAATTGTAAAAATACCACGATGGAATTTTGATAAATTCAAAGGTGCCAATGATACACTTGGTTTCAGATGAAAAGTGTGGGTGAAGTGATGGCGATTGGAAGAAGCTTTGCAGAAGCAGTACAAAAAGCCTGTCAGAGTTTGGAGAATGAAGCAGTTGGTTTGGGTTATTATGGAAAAAGTTTGATGCATGCGGATGAACTGATTGAATATATTAAAATACCAAAGTGGGACAGGATATTCCGGATTAAAGATGCGTTGATGGCAGGTGCCAGTGTAAAACGTATTTGCGAAAGCACAGGTATTGACCGCTGGTTTATTTACCAGATACAAAAGATTTGCAATTGCGAAAAAGAGATTGCTAAATATGATTTTAAAACTTTGCCGGATGAATTATTAACAGAAGCAAAAACCCTTGGCTTTAGTGATGAACAGATCATCCAGGATAATGAAGGAAGAAAATGCGGAAGTGTTGTATGAAAGAAGAAAAGCAATGGGATTGACAAGGGTTTTTAAAATGGTGGATACCTGTGCGGCAGAGTTTGAAGCAAAAACACCTTATTTCTATTCCACTTTTGAAAATAAGCCAACAGGTTCTGTCCAACTTACTTTCCAACGAATCAAAAGTTTCTGATAAAAAGAAAATTATTGTGCTGGGCAGTGGCCCTAACAGGATTGGCCAGGGTATTGAGTTTGATTATTGTTGTGTGCATGGTTTGCTGGCGATAAAAGAAGCAGGTTACGAAGCCATCATGGTAAACTGTAATCCTGAAACAGTTTCTACCGATTTTGATATTGCTGATAAATTATATTTTGAACCGGTGTTCTGGGAACATCTGTGGGAAATAATTGAACATGAAAAACCAGAAGGTGTAATTGTTCAGTTAGGTGGACAAACAGCTTTGAAACTTGCTAAAAAATTACATGAAAAAGGCATAAAAATAATCGGCACTTCATTATGACAATATGGATATTGCCGAAGACCGTGGCCGCTTTAGTGATATGCTGAAAGAACTGGGTATTCCTTATCCAAACTATGGCACTGCTTATAATACTGATGAAGCCATTGAAGTGGCAAAACAAGTTGGTTATCCTGTTTTGATAAGGCCAAGTTATGTATTGGGCGGACAAAGAATGCGGATTGTAATCAATGATGAAGACCTGGAAAAAGGTGTATTGAGTTTGATAAAACATTTGCCCGGCAATAAAATTTTAATTGATCATTTTCTTGACCGTTGCCAGGAAGCAGAGATAGATGCCATTTTTGATGGTGATGATTTTCATGTGATGGGTGTGATGGAACATATTGAACCGGCAGGCATTCATAGTGGCGACAGTAATGCTGTGTTGCCACAATTTAATTTATCGCCATTGATTGTGCATACCATGGAAGAGTATGCAGAAAAAATTGGAAGGGCATTAAAGATAAAAGGGTTGATCAATATCCAGTTTGCCATTAAAGATGGCAATGTGTTTGTGATTGAAGCCAACCCAAGGGCATCAAGAACCACACCTTTTATTGCAAAAGCATACCAGATACCTTATCTGAATATTGCCACCAAAGTAATGATCGGTGTAAACAAACTAAAAGATTTTACTTTCGAGAAAAAACTCACCGGCTTTGCTATTAAAGAACCTGTTTTCTCTTTTAATAAATTCCCCGGCGTAAATAAAGAGCTTGGGCCCGGAAATGAAAAGCACCGGTGAAGCCATACGTTTTATTAAAGATCTGAGAGATCCTTATTTCAGGCAATTGTATAAAGAAAGAAGTATGCACTTGAGTAAATAAATTATTTTTTGTATATTAGAGGTATGTCAAAACCCTTGAACATACCCATCTGGAAAAAAGCGCCTTCAATAAGGCTGCTTATTCCTTTTACCATTGGCATTCTTATACAATGGTATTTGCAAGTTCCCTGTTCTGTTTGCCATCATTGCTATTTCCTGTTTCACCATTGCTTTCTTTCTCTTTTCATTTTTACCCCTTGCTGAAAAATTCAAACTCAATTTTGTACAGGGCTTATTGCTGCAATTAATATTGATTGTTTTGGAATGCTTGATCACCTGGAACAAAGATGTACGGCACAAAAGCAACTGGTATGGCAATTACTATAAAGAAGGCAGATCTTATTATCGCCACTATTAAAGAGCCATTGGTTGAAAAAACAAAATCGTTTAAAGCAGATGCTTACATTGAACAATTAGTACATAATGATACTGCTATTGGTGGCGAAGGAAAGTTACTGTTGTACTTTTCAAAAGATTCTGTAACACCCGATCTTGCATATGGAGATAAGATCCTTATCAGTAAAAAATTAATCGCCATTAAAAACTCCGGCAATCCCGGCGCTTTTAATTACCAGCGCTATGCCGCTTTTCAGCAAACCTTTCACAATGTATTTTTAAAAACAAATGACTGGGTAAAACTGGAAGGAAAAAATACAAATGCCTTTCAGCAATTTCTTTTTACTTCAAGACAAACAATACTTACCAGCTTACAAAAAAATATCACCAGCGGTAAAGATGAATTGGGCATTGCAGAAGCTTTGCTGATTGGCTACACAAATGACCTGGATAAAGACCTGGTGCAGGCTTACAGCAATACCGGTGTAGTGCATATCATTGCGATATCGGGTATGCACTTAGGATTGATATATGCCATGCTGGTTTGGCTCTTTGCAAGAATACCATTGATAAAAAAATCAAAAGCTACACAGGCTATTTTGATACTCACCTGTCTCTGGTTTTCTCTTTACTTACTGGTGGCTCTGCATCCGTTATCCGTTCAGCAGTAATGTTCTCCTTTATTACTGCCGGCAAAATGCTTTTAAAAAAGGAAGCCTCTATTTACAGTTCGCTGGCGGCTTCTGCATTGGTGATGCTTTGTTACAATCCGTATTATTTGTGGGATGTTGGTTTTCAATTGAGCTACCTGGCTGTTGTTGGTATTGTGGCTTTTCAAAAACCAATTTATAATCTTGTTTATATAAAAAATAAATGGATTGATAATGTTTGGAAAGCTGCTGCACTTACTACTGCCGCACAGATACTCACCTTCCCTGTTTGTATTTATTATTTTCACCAGTTTCCCGTTTTGTTTCTCTTTACCAATTTGGTTGCCGTGCCATTATCAACAGGTATTTTATATGCAGCAATATTTCTTGTTGCCTTTTCATGGGTGCCTTATGTTGGTGAGTTTGCAGGTAAAGTTACCGGTTGGGGTTTGTGGCTGATGAATAAATTTATTTTATGGGTGAATGAATTGCCTTTTGCCGTGTGGGATAAAATTCCAGCCAATATGTTTACCACATGGTTGCTGTATGCCACTGTAATTTGTATTGCTGCATGGCTGCTGAATAAAAACAGCAGGATGCTGCAATGGTCATTGGCTTTTTTAGCTGGCTTTGTTTTACTACATGGTATTATTGCCTGGCAGGTAAAAAGCCAGCAAAAATTTATTGTTTACAATGTGCCGCAGCACCAGGCCATTGATTTTGTAGAGGGGAATAATTACCGCTTTGTCGGCGACAGCATTTTGCTGGTAGATGGATTACTGCAAAACTTTCACCTGAAACCGGGAAGGATCGCACTGCAATTGAACAAAAGAGTTGACAGTATGGCTTCCTGCTTTGGTAAAGAGCAGTTTTATCATTTTGGCAATAAGAAAATATTAGTGCTTGATGAAGCGCTTTCATTTGAAGCAGGAGAAAAGAAAATGGATGTTGATTTTATTGTTATTTCTAAAAGCCCTAAAATTTATATTCCGCAACTGGTAAAAACTTTTAACTGCAACAAATTTATTTTTGATGCGTCTAACAGTTTGTGGAAAATTGAAAAATGGAAACAAGACTGTGATAAATTAAATTTGCCCTATCATTCAATCCCGGAAAAAGGGGCTTTTGTTACAGATTTATAACCTCATATTTCAATGAACAAAAAAATCAAATCAGCGCTCATCTCTGTTTTTTACAAAGATGGGCTGGAGAATATTGTGCAGCAATTACACCAGCTTGGTGTAACCATCTACTCTACCGGCGGCACACAAAAATTTATTGAAGACCTGGAAGTGCCCTGTGTGCCTGTTGAATCATTAACAACTTATCCTTCTATTTTAGGAGGCCGTGTTAAAACATTGCATCCATCTGTGTTTGGTGGCATATTGGGTAAAAGAGATGATGAACAGCATGTGGCGGAAATGGAGCAATATCATATTCCTGAAATTGACCTGGTGATTGTTGACCTGTATCCTTTTGAAGAAACGGTTGCATCTACTACTGATGAAGCAGCTATCATTGAAAAGATTGATATCGGCGGGCCAAGTATGATACGTGGCGCTGCTAAGAATTTTAAAGATGTAGTGGTGATAGCTGCAAAAAAAGATTACAGCAAGCTGGAAGAAATTTTAGCAACACAACAAGGGCAAACTACTTTAGAACAAAGAAAGAATTTTGCTGCATTGGCTTTTGAAGTGGTGGCACATTATGATGTGGCGATTGCAAAATATTTTAATCCATCCAGCAGTCATCTGTTTATCTTTTTAGAATCAGTTACTAATCCCAAGCCAATGCGTTATGGTGAAAATCCTCACCAGTCTGGTGTATTTTATGGCGACCTTAATAAACTCTTTACACAACTGAACGGCAAAGAATTATCATATAATAATTTGGTGGATGTGGATGCCGCAATGCAATTGATAAAAGAATTCAGCTCCACAACATTTGCTATTATTAAACATACCAATGTTTGTGGTGTTGCCCAACGCAGTACTGTTAAAGAAACATGGGATGCTGCACTGGCAGGCGATAATGAAAGTGCTTTTGGCGGCGTGCTGGTTTGCAACGGCACTATTGATAAAGCAACTGCAGAAGCCATCAATGAAATTTTCTTTGAAGTATTGATTGCACCAGCTTTTGATGAAGATGCACTGGCAATTTTAAAATCGAAAAAGAACAGGATACTGTTGCAATTAAAAGCTCAACCACAAAATAAAGAACAATATAAATCTGTTTTAAATGGTGTATTGATACAAGGAATTGATGAAGGAAATTTTGCAGAATGGAAAGAAAGCTGGCGGAAGGGAAACAACTGCTGCGGAAAAAGAAGATCTGGTTTTTGCCAATCTTGTTTGCAAACATTTAAAGAGCAATGCCATTGCATTGGTAAAAAATAAACAACTCGTTGGTAAAGGTTGCGGACAAACATCAAGAATTGATTCACTGCAGGCAATCAATTGAAAAAGCAAAGCAATTTAATTTTGATTTGAAAGATGCAGTACTGGCAAGTGATGCATTTTTTCCTTTTGATGATTGTGTAAAGATTGCTCATGCAGCAGGTATTACTTCATTTATTCAACCCGGTGGTTCTATCCGTGATAATGATTCTATTCAATATTGCAAGGATAATAATTTAGCAATGGTGATTACGGGATTGAGGCATTTTAAACATTAAGTATAGCAATCATCATTTTTTGAATAATACTACTAACAGAACAGGCGGCTACATTGCATTATGCACCACCAGCATTGTGTGGGGCACCACATGGGTGGCAAGCAAGATTGGTGTGTCAAAAATCCCGGCATTTCAAATGGCTGCTATCCGCCAGTTGCTGGCAGGTATTGTGTTTTGTATTGTTCTTTATGCTGTATAAAAAATTACCATTGCCAACTACAAAGCAATTTGGTATGCTGCTGGTGATGTCCGTACTGATGTTTGTTGGCGCCAATGGCTTAAGCACCTGGAGCCTTGATTATATTCCTACCGGATTAAGTTGTTTGATTGGTGCATTATATCCTTTGAGTGTTGTGATCATTGAAATGATATTTTTCAAAAACAGGAATGTTTCTATTCTTACTTTTCTTGGATTGTTGCTGGGCATTGGCGGCACCTTTATTGTGTTTTATGAAAATGCTTTTCATGGCAGTCGGCCCGCTGGTTTTTTCTTTGGTGTGTTTTTATCTTTTGTGGCCATGCTTACCTGGAGCATTGGTTCCATCATCATTGCAAAAAATAAAATGAAAATTAATCCTTATTATTCTATCGGCTGGCAAATGCTTATCAGTTCTGGTATTGCTGTATTTAATTGCATTGGCATCAGGTAAAACCATTATACCATTGCAGCAAATTCCTGGCAACGGATGGTTGGCAATTGCTTATCTGGTTGTTGCAGGTTCCCTGATTGCTTATGCGGCATTTGTTTATTCAATGAAAACATTACCGCCTGCATTATTTTCTTTGTATGCTTATATCAATCCGTTAGTGGCAATGGTAGTAGCCGGCATTGTGCTGAAAGAAAAACTAAACATGAATATTTTGTGGGGAGCTATTGTGACTTTGTTGGGCGTGTTTTTAGTAAACTACAGCATAAGAAAAAACACAAAAGAAATCATGGCTGAACCTGAGATATAAACTGTTCATAGCACTTCTCTCCATCCGTGCAAATTGTTTAGCTGTTCCTAAAAAATTATTGTGCCAGATAGTTATTAATTGTCCATTTACTTCCTTGCAAATTTTTAAATAATGCATTGATTCATCGTATGCCTGTTCTGCAGAAAATTGCTGTTCATAAAATGAATTGGCTTCCATAAAACAAAAAGGATGGATGCGTAAATGCGATTGTTCTTCTTTCTCCAGATCGTACCAATAAAAAGAAGAAGCCACAGAAGCCCTGAAACCATTGATGCTTCCATATCCCATGGAATAATCATCTGTAATGCCGGCTTCCAGCAATCTCCTGTAACCTGATGGTAAATGAAAACGGATATAATGCTGTCTTGATTTGGTGATATGTTTACCGCTGATTTGTTCCAGCAATTTTTTTCTCCTGTTTCAGCAATAAAAAATTATCGCCGCTTTGCCAGCTTGGGTGAATACCTGTTTCATATTTATCTGCATGCTGTTTTACCAAATGATGAAAAGCGGCTGTATGTGGCAAAATATTTTTATCATACAAACCATTTTTTTGTGCTGCCAGAAAAAAATAAACTGGTTTGCAAATTATGCTCTTGTATGCAATTCATCCATCCATTCATAAGAATCAAAAGGGTCTTTTTGTGAACCCGATAAAACTTTTATTCTTTCAATTGACGGGAATTTTATAAAACTGCCGATATTTCTTAGCTAATCCTTTATTTTGTATGAATAAGCAATATCAATATCATATGTTGGAAGAAAATTGAAAGTTGAAAATTGAATATTGAATGATTGGATATTTAACTTTCTAATGCTTCCCGCAAAATCTCTTAGCCATATATTTATCAACGGTAGTTTTAAAAACCCTTCTTTAAAAGCCAGTGAATTTTCATGAGCATATCTTCCATACATATCTTTTTCATGCGGCAGGTATTCTTCGTACCGGCTCAACAAATAAAATGTGGCGGCAAAAATATCAAATGGAAAATCTGCTCCGATCAGTTTTAAAAAATGCTTTGTATCCATTTGTTTCAAAACATTCAATCTGCTGCTGTTGTATATTGTTTTCAAAAAGCAGGTTTACATTTCCAATTCTGTATTCCGTATTCGTTATTGGTACCTTCGAATAATTAATTCTTACTCCATCAAATTGCTTGAACTTTTCAGCATCCGTCGTAATCTCAAAATCCATATGCATCTGTTCTTTAAAAATAAAAGAAACAGGCATATTGTAACCGGGGTGAAGCATTTGCAGAGTAAATCAATACCATTATCCCACAAAATATAAAAGTTAACTGAAACTGGTTATTTTTGAACATGATATAAAATCATGCGGATAATAGAAACACGGATTAAGCAGATCGATACTGATAAAGCGGATTTGTTTTTTGTATAAAATCAGTAAAATCCGTTTTAATCAGTAAAATCAGCGCCTGCCCGCCGGTAGGCAGGTATCTATATAAATATTACATTTTGACTTTACCACCCAATAAAAAAGTTTACTTTCTTTCCGATTTTCATCTCGGCACACCTAATGCCGCTGCCAGCCTGCAGAGGGAAAAAACCATTGTATCATTTTTAGATTCCATCAAACATGATGCTGCAGCAATTTTTTTAGTTGGTGATATGTTTGATTTCTGGTTTGAATACAAAACGGTTGTTCCCAAAGGTTTTGTTCGTTTATTGGGTAAACTGGCTGAATTATCTGACAACGGCATCCAGCTTCATTTCTTTGTTGGCAATCATGATATGTGGGTAAGGGATTATTTTCAAAAGGAACTGAACATGAAGGTCTATTTTGAACCAACCCGGTTTGAATTTAATGGAAAGAAATTTTTAGTTGGCCACGGCGATGGACAAGGGCCCGGCGACCATAAGTATAAATTTTTGAAAAAAATCTTCCGCAGCCCGGTTTGCCAGTGGATGTTTGGTATTTTACCGCCGGCCATTGGTATGGGCATTGCCAATTATTTTTCCCGTAAAAGCAGGCTGGCTGATAAAGGGCATGAAGAGAAATTTTTAGGAGAAGAAAATGAATGGCTTATTATATACAGCAAAGAAACCTTGCAGAAAGAACATTTTGATTATTTCATTTTCGGCCACCGGCATTTACCAATTGATTTTCCACTTGGCAACAACAGCAAGTATATTAATTTAGGGGAATGGATAAACTTTAACAGCTATGCAGTATTTGATGGCAATACAACCACATTACTGAATTATAAAAAATGATACCAGGCAAAAAAAATATTATTTCTCTTTTTTATCAGCTTGCTGGCAACTGCATCATCATTTGCACAAACTGATTCTGTTTTTAAATTCAGCAAAACCATTGCCGGCGATTTTACTTATTTCAATGTTGATAATCTCGACAATATCTATCTTGTAAACAACAACAACCAGTTAAAAAAACTCAACAGCAATGGCGATTCAGTTGGCATATTCAATGATGTTCGTAAATATGGAAAACTGTTTTATATTGATGTAACCAATCCATTAAAGCTGCTCTTGTATTACCAGAATTTTTCTACCGTAGTTGTACTAGACAGGTTTTTAATGATACGCAATGTCATCAACCTGCGCAAGCAAAATATCTTTAATGTAAAAGCAATCGCCACTTCCTATGATAACAATATCTGGGTATTTGATGAAGGTGATGCCAAATTGAAAAAGATAGGTGAAAATGGGGATCTGCTTTCTGAAACTGTTGACTGCAGGCTGATATTTGACACCATTCCTTCTCCCTACAAATAATAGATGAAGGTGGTTTTGTAAATATGTATGATCCAAACAAAGGGTTTTTCATTTTTGATATTTACGGTGCTTTAAAAAACAAGCTGCCTTTTACCAATTGGAAAAATGTGGAAGTAATAAATAAAACACTATATGGCTTTACAGATAGTTTATTATACGAATACCAAACCGGCACATTGAATTTAAAAGAATATAAGCTGCCTTCCTTTTTTAATAACGCCATGCAAATAAAAGCTGCCAATAATAAAATCTATTTGTTAAATGAATCCGGCCTGCAGCAATTCAGCATCAGCCCGGTTAGCAGCAAATAGCTAATTTTACCACATGGATTTTTTAGATGAAATTTATTTTGATAACACAGTAAGAAGTTATCTCATTGTTGCAGGCATCATACTTTTTGTACTCCTGGTAAAAAGGTATCTGTCCCGATATGTTGTTTCACTGATTTACAAACTGGCGAGGCGGTTTTGGAAAACATTAGACAAAAAAAGTTTTCTCGACATGGTGGTGGAGCCGGTTAAATGGTTCCTGGCAATTGTGATTTCTGTATTTGCTATTGACAAACTCAACTTTCCTACGGTACTTGACTATGAAATTTACGGCCACAATTCAAAAGATATATTGTCAAGAATTGGCCCCGGCATCATTATCGTTATGTTTATCTGGCTCTTATTAAGATTGATTGATTTTATTGCCGTGGTGCTGGAAGGAAAAGCTAACCTGACAGAAGATACACGGGATAACCAACTCATTGTTTTCTTCCGTGATTTTTTTAAAGTGATCATTGGTATCATTGGTTTGCTTCTTATTATCAAAGCCTGTTTTCACCAGCCGATTGGCAATGTACTTACTGGTTTGAGCCTGGTTGGCGCCGCACTGGCATTGGCAGCAAAAGAAAGTTTAGAAAACCTGATCGCTTCTTTTATTATCTTTTTCGACAAACCTTTTTTTACAGGTGATACCATTAAAGTAAATGCAGTAACAGGTACAGTGGAACGCATTGGCCTCCGCAGTACAAGGATACGTACCGCAGACAAAACATTGGTAACAGTGCCTAACAAACAAATGGTGGATAGTGCGGTTGACAACTGGAGCATGCGTACAGAAAGAAAGGCAGATATAAAACTGGAACTGTCTGCAGGTACTTCATCCACAGTTTTAGAAAAATTACTGGTAGAAATCAAAGACCTGTTAAACAAACAGGCAGAAAATATTAACTCTTCAAATGTTTTTATTAAAGAGTTATCAAAGAATTCATCTACGATAAGCATTGAATACTTCACTGCTACGTTTACCCTGACTGAATTTTTTGAACTGAAAGAGAAAATAAATCTTAGCATCAAAAGAATACTGGAAGCAAATCATATAGAGTTTGCCGGCGAGTCAAGCAGCATTTTTATCAGATCAGAAAATAATACAGAAGGTTAATCCAGTAAAAAAATAATAGAATTAAAGCCCGGCTTTTAATTCCTGCAAAAAGCCCTTCAGTTTTTTCAACGAATCAATAGCGGCAAATTTTTCTTCGGATTTTTTATTATTCTTAATGAAGTCTTTGGCCCCTTCAAGGGTATATTTTTTTTCTCTTGTAAGGTGGTGTATCAATTGTATATTCTTTACATCTTCCGGGCGGAAAAGCCTGTCGCCTTTACCGTTCTTCTTTGGCTTCAGCACATCAAATTCATTTTCCCACAATCTCAATAGCGAAGGATTTACCTTAAACCATGTTGCCACTTCACCAATAGAGTAATACATTTTCTGGTACAATATTTCATCTTCCGGCACTTCCACCTGGCCAACTGTTTCACTTAATTCTTTAATGCTCTTTCTTCCCCTTGTGGATTTTATCTTTTCTACAACTGGCGCCAGTGCCACAGTTTTCTTTTTTGCAACAGGCTTTTTTACCGGCGCTTGTTTCGCCGGTTCGTCAAATGCAAATAATGATGTTTGTTTCAAGTCTCTCGTTTTTCAATACCCAAGTTAATCAAAACTTTTGGCACTTCCTGTAGCCGCTATCTTCAGCATCCTGTCGTACTGCTCTGCATTCAGGTCATTAAAGAAAAAGTAAACAGGGTCAACCGGGTGTTTGTTAATATGAACTTCGTAGTGGAGATGCGGCCCTGTACTGGCACCAGTGCTGCCCACCCAGCCAATCACTTCGCCACGTTTTACCTGCTGCCCCACCCTTGCTTTCATCCTCACCATGTGCATATATACGGTTTCATATCCATATCCATGATTAATGATAACATGATTCCCAGTTCCTGTTCCTGGCCCGGCCATGGTAACACGGCCATTGCCCGTTGCATAAATGGGTGTACCCTGCGGCGCAGTAAAATCAAGCCCGTTATGCATTTTAGGGATACCATAAATTGGATGGATACGCATACCAAAACCGCTCGCCACTCTCGACAGGTCTTTATTACTCACAGGCTGTATGGCAGGAATGCTGGAGATCTTTACATCCTGGTTCTTTATCAGGTTTTCTATTGCATCATAACTGTTGCGCTGGTACGAAATCCTGGCGCTGATATTATTCAATTGCGCCGCAATATCATGGCTTAGCTCATTATCGTTCATGTGCATTTACTTTTTCAAACTCTTTCGACTTTTCAACCAGCTTGGCCCTGGCACTGTCTGGCAAAGGGTTGGCTTCAAAAATAGAACGGTATACATCATTGTCCCTGTTCTCCAGTTCGGCCATCTGTTGTTCAAGCGTTTTTAATTTAGTGGAAAGGTTATTGTAATCATCCTTCATCAACCGCATGCGTTCCTGCGCTATATTGTCTGTTGGCTTGGGGATGAATTTGGTGTACACCCAGATAACCATGCCAGCCGTCACCAAAAAAGCAGTGATAAATCCAAACAACCGCAGCAGCTTCACCCGTAAAGGCGTCACCAGTTTTTCGTACCGGAGCGTATTGGTGTTATAGAAATACTTTATTTTTTTCATGCTGACCAGACTGGAGCAGGTTTTTTCAAAATATCAGATTTATTTTTTTGTACTAAGCTTTAGTGTTGCTATTTAGCTTCATTGGCGTCGCACTCTTGTACTGAAAATATTTATTGAACTTTTCCCACATTATATTTTTTGCGATGGCTTCGCCATCGCCCCGTCATTTGTTGTTATTGCTCACGGCGGGTTGCACCCGCCGCTACCAATATATCGCTCCTACGGAGCTGCAAAACTCCTTTCAAATCGATTGCTCGAAATTTTGCAAAATCAAATTGCATCTTGTGGCATTGAACTCTTTCTGGTTCCCCCTTTAGGGGGCGGAGGGGGTGAGTGTTTTCCTTACCTTTGCGCCACGCCAACCATAGCGTACAAATATATACTGTAAAATCGCAAAAATCAACCCAAAAAGATAACTGGTTATGATGACGGGAGCTGAAATAAGACAGCAATTTTTAGATTTCTTCAAATCAAAGGGACATACCATTGTGCCCTCTGCACCAATAGTTTTAAAAGACGATCCTACACTGTTGTTCACCAATGCAGGCATGAACCAGTTTAAAGATTATTTCCTTGGCAATAAAACAGCGCCTTATAAAAGGGCAGCCGATACACAAAAATGTTTACGGGTTAGCGGCAAGCACAACGACCTGGAAGAAGTAGGTGTTGACACCTATCACCACACCATGTTTGAAATGCTGGGCAACTGGAGTTTTGGCGATTACTTTAAGCCAGAAGCCATTGCCTGGAGCTGGGAACTGCTTACCGAAGTGTATAAAATACAAAAGAGAGGCTATATGTCACCGTTTTTGAAGGTGATGAAAAAGAAAACTTACCACCATCGCAGATTGCACATGCAGAATGGAAAAAATAGTATCCGAAGAAAAAATCTCTTTGGCAATAAAAAAGATAATTTTTGGGAAATGGGCGACACTGGCCCATGTGGCCCCTGCACCGAAATACATGTGGATTGCAGAACTGATGAAGAAAGAACAAAAGTTCCTGGAAGGGAATTGGTGAATAAAGACCATCCGCAGGTAATAGAAATATGGAACAATGTATTTATACAATATAACCGCAAAAAAGACGGCAGCCTTGAACCATTGCCTCTAAACATGTGGATACGGGAATGGGCTTTGAAAGATTGGTAAGGGTGATACAGGGCAAGAAAAGCAATTACGATACTGATGTTTTTACTGGCACCATTGCTGCTACAGAAAAAATAGTCGAAAAAAATATAAAGCAGGCGATGATAAAGAAAGTGTTGCTTTTCGTGTGATTGCAGATCATATCAGAGCCATTAGTTTTTGTATTGCAGATGGGCAATTGCCATCCAATACCGGTGCCGGTTATGTTATAAGAAGAATTTTGAGAAGAGCAGTTCGGTATTATTATTCTTATCTTGATTATAAACACCCATTACTGTTTCAATTGTTGCCGGTGATTGCAAAGCAGTTTGAAAATGTTTTTCCAGAATTGAATGCACAGAAAGATTTTGTTGGCAAAGTGATTAAGGAAGAAGAAGATGCTTTTTTAAGAACACTGGATAAAGGATTAAAGCGGATTGAAGATGTAATTGCAGCATCACAAAGCAACAAAAATTATTGACGGCAAAAGTGCTTTTGAACTGAATGACACGTTTGGTTTCCCTATTGACCTTACCAAATTGATTGCTTCAGAAAATAATTTATCGGTTGATGAAGCAGGTTATGAAGAAGAAAGAAAAGAACAACAGGAACGCAGGCGTGCTGCCACTTCATTAGAAACAGAAGACTGGGTAACACTGATTGAAAATGCCAGTCAAAAAATTTGTTGGATACGATTCTATTAGAAACAAAAAGCAATAGTCTTAAATACCGAAAGGTAACAGCCAAAGGAAAAACATCTTTTCAATTGGTTTTAGATAAAACTCCTTTTTATGCAGAAAGTGGCGGACAGGTTGGTGATACAGGTATTTTATATTTTGGCGAAGAAACCATTGCAGTAACCAATACCAAAAAAGAAAATGATCTCATCATTCATTTTGCAGAAAAATTGCCTGCACAGATTGAAGGCGAAGTAATTGCTAAAGTAGATGCAGCAAGAAGAAAAGCCATCACTGTTCACCATAGTGTAACACATTTAATGCATCTGCTTTACGCAATGTATTGGGTAATCATGTGGCACAAAAAGGAAGCCTGGTAAATGAAGAACATCTGCGTTTTGACTTTAGCCATTTTGCCAAAGTAACAGATGAAGAAATGGCACAGGTGGAAACATTGGTGAATGAAAAGATAAGAGAGAATATTCCGGTTGTAATAAAACAAATGAGCAAAGATGAAGCAATGGCAATGGGTGCGATGGCTTTGTTTGGAGAAAAATATGGAGATACAGTAAGAGTGGTGATCATGGATCCGAATTATTCTATTGAACTCTGCGGCGGTACACATGTTGGCAGCACGGGTGAACTGGGTATCTTTAAAATAAAAAGTGAAAGCGCTGTAGCAGCAGGTGTACGCCGTGTGGAAGCTGCTTGCGGTAAATCTGCTGAAGATTTCATCAACGAAGAGTTTGATGCCATTAAATCGGTAAGGCATACACTCAAACATCCAAAAGATATTGGCAAAACAATTGAAAGCCTGCAGGCAGAAAATGCTTTATTAAAAAAACGTATTGAAAGCCTGGAAGCAAGGCAATTGGTTGGTATAAGAAATGAATTGTTGCAAAAAGATGAGATCATCAACAATGTAACTTTTGTTGGTGACATTGTGGAAGTAAGCAATGCCGATGCGTTAAAAAAACTGGCTGCTGATATCAAGATCCATTTGCATGATTCGGTGGTTACACTTTGTGCCAATATTGATGGCAAAGCCTATGTTGCTATCAGTATTGCTGATACAGTTGTAGCAGCAAAAAATTTAGATGCCGCAAAAATCATTAAAGAACATATTGCCGGCTTGATAAAAGGCGGCGGCGGCGGACAGAAAAACCTGGCTACTGCAGGCGGACAGGATGTAAGTAATTTACAAGCCGTGATTGAAAAAGTAAAATCATTATTATAAACCTGAGTCGGCAATTTTTTCCGGATTTTGTCTTGTATCAAACAATCTTACAATTTCCAAACTTTCATTTTCTATTTTGTAAAGCATAATATGGTAAGGAAGTACAAGTGTTTTGCGGCAGCCTGGTATTACTGAAGATGGATTACCAAGCATAGGAAATTTTTTAAGAAGCGTTACTTTGTTTTCAACATCAGTGATAAACCTTATGGCTACTTTTTGATCCCAGTTCCTGATAAGCCAATCAACAGCATCCTGGTATTCTTCTGAAGCAATCAGCGTCCATTTTACTGTGTGAATTTTGCCCATATTTTGCCACGTAGCATTTCATGAGTAATGGTTTGCCCGTTGGCAGCCTGTTCAAGTGAAGCCAGTGTTTTTTTCTTTTGCTCTTCATTTAATTCATCCCACCAATCTGTACCGGCCTTATTTTGTTCCAGCATTTCAAGCGTAGTATTAAGTACCGCATCATCACTACAGGTATCGACTAGCTGGTGTATTTTTTCTTTTACTCCCATGATCTATTATTTGATACATAAAGTTAATAAAAAATGAGAATACATAAATTTGCAAATGCACCTCATTTTAGAAACAGAACGTCTCTATCTCCGCCAATTTACCGAAGCGGATGCCGCATTAGTAAGGCAATTAAGTGCAGCACCCGGCGTATTACAATACATACCAGAACCGATACCGGCATCAGATGAAGAAGCAAAAGAGGTTATTACCAACATCCTTTTGCCGCAATACAAAAACGGCTTGGGCCGCTGGGCCACACATTTAAAAGACAACAATGAATTTATCGGCTGGTGCGGTTTAAAGATGGTGAATGGCGAGATTGACCTTGGCTATCGCTTCCTGCCATCTGCATGGGGCAAAGGTTATGCAACAGAAGCGGCAACTGCAACACTGGTATATGGACATACTGATCTGCGATTAGGAAAGATCATTGCCCATGCACATATTGATAATATCGCTTCACAAAAAGTACTTGAGAAAACAGGGATGCAATTTGTTGGAGAAGGTATTGATGACGGGGTTCCGGTAAAAGGATATGTTTCATTCCGCAACAACCTTTAATTTTATGGCTGTATGATAAATTATAATCCCAAAGAGTGGTTCACTTTTATTTTCCGCTTTCACAAAGCAGATACTTTCCGCAAGCTGTTGCCACTGATCATTGGCGTAACTGTTTATTCAGCAGTTGTTGGTTACCTTGAAATAGAAGTATTTCATGTATCAGAAAAAAGTTATCTCAAAAATATCCCTGTAATGCATAGCCTGCTGGGCTTTGCTATTTCCATGCTGCTGGTGTTCCGTACCAACACCGCTTACGACCGCTGGTGGGAAGGAAGAAAACTCTGGGGCAGCCTTGTGAACAACAGCCGCAATCTTGCTATCAAATTATCCGTAATGCTTCCCGAAGAAGAAAAGGAGCAAAGAACATTTTTCAGGAAAACCATACCGGCTTATGCGTATGCATTAATGAACCATTTAAAAGCAGAAAGCACCAGGATTGAATTGTTTGAAGCAGACATCAAACATCCTTATTTAAAAATATTGATACACAAAAACATATTCCCAACCAGGTGGCGCTGCTGATGTTCAAACACATTCAGCAATTGTACAAAGAAGGAAAAATAAACGGCGACCAGTTAATTGTATTGAATGCAGAGATGCAATCTTTTACTGAAATATGCGGTGCCTGCGAAAGGATAAAAAATACGCCGATACCTTTTTCATACAGTGTGTTCATTAAAAAATTCATCTTCTTTTATATCATGACACTGCCTTTTGGATATGCTTTTACATTGGGCTATTATATGGCACCGGTTGTGGCCTTTATATTTTATGTACTGGCCAGTCTTGAATTAATTGCTGAAGAAATTGAAGACCCTTTTGGCGGAGATAGTAATGATGTGCCAACGGAAAAAATTGCGATGAATATTCACAAGCATGTGGCAGAAATTTTATAGTTGCCACGAATTTTTTTGCCACGGATTACACAGATGAACACAGATTTGTTTGCCACGAATTACACAAATCAACACGAATGCTATTTTACTTGCTCATTCTTTATTCTCCCTTAACCTTTAACTAATGTGCCCACTTTTTCACCAGTAACCACTTTCATTAAATTACCCGGTGTATTCATGTCAAATACAATAATGGGCAGTTCATTTTCCATGCACAAGTGTAAAGGCAGTCATGTCCATTACCTTCAGGTTTTTGCTGATGCATTCGTTGAAAGTAATTTGACGAATATTTTTTTGCAGTGGGATCTTTTTCAGGGTCGGCAGTGTAGATGCCATCCACCCTTGTGCCTTTTAAAATTACCTCGGCTTTTATTTCAATGGCCCTTAATGAGCCTGCAGTATCTGTTGTAAAATAAGGATTGCCGGTGCCGGCGCCAAATATCACCACACGGCCTTTTTCCAAATGCCTCATGGCTCGGCTGCGGATATATGGCTCGGCAATCTGTTCCATTTTAATAGCGCTCTGCAACCTTGTATAAACACCTGCTTTTTCCAGCCCGGCCTGCAATGCCATGCCATTAATTACTGTGGCAAGCATGCCCATATAATCACCATGTGCCCTTTCAATACCCGTTTCGCTTCATTCATGCCACGGTAAATATTACCGCCGCCAATTACAATTGCCACCTGCACACCCAACTCTGTAATGCTTTTAATGTCCTGTGCATACCTTGAAAGTACTTCACTGTCCAGCCCGAAATTCTTATCCCCCATCAGCGATTCACCTGAAAGCTTCAATAAAACCCTTTTAAACTTTGGCAACATTGGTAAAATTTTTGCGAAGATATAGGTTTAAACTGTTCGAAAAAATATGATTTGCAGCACTTGCAGCCCAATGTATAAAGCAGTATTTGCATGATTTTGACAGGCGGCGGCAAACAACTCCTTCTGTATTGCAAACACTCGGTTTTTCTGTTTACTTTTATGCCATCAATTCATTCCTTTTTAATCATCTTGTCATGTCACCATTTAATTTAAAACTGCCCGTTGCCATTGGTTGCGACCATGCAGGCTTCGATTGCAAGGAAGACCTTATTTCTTTTTTGGAAGGAGAAGGTGTTGCTTTTAAAGATTTCGGTACTTATAATAAAGATTCTGTTGATTATCCTGACTTTGCCCATCCCGTTGCCAGTGCTGTTGAAAAAGGCGAAGCTGCTTTTGGCATATTACTTTGCGGCAGTGCCAATGGCGTAGCTATTACTGCCAATAAACACCAGGGCATAAGGGCTGCTATTTGCTGGGGAGAAGAACTGGCGGAACTTGCAAGGAAACATAACGATGCCAATATCATTTGCATACCAGCCCGTTTTGTAAGGGATGGCGATGCAGAAAAAATGCTGGATGTGTTTATGAACACTGCATTTGAAGGCGGCCGCCACAGCAACAGGGTTGGCAAAATAGCCTGTTAAAACCATTCATTTTTTTTAACTTTTATCTAAATATAAGAGCAGGATATTTGTATGATGTTGAGAATAAATTTTTCAAGCATTGCTCACCTTATTGCACCCATATTTTCCTGCTGTTTTTAACATAAACATCAAGTCACATTAATATTTTTAATTTTTATTCATGAAGAAAACTGTTTTATCCTTTAGCTTATCTGTTTTATTCTGTACCGCTTTTTCACAAAAAGATGTTTCCGAAAAATATGCCGGCCATATTACTGGTGATAACCTGAAAAAACATTTATCCGTTATTGCAAGTGAAGAAATGGAAGGGCGTGAAACCGGTACCGAAGGCCAGCGGAGAGCAGCGGCTTATATTGAAGCAACATTCAAAAACACCGGGCTTAAGCAACCCGGAGGTTTGCAAGGTTACCAGCAATTATATCCTTTGTATGAAGATTCTACTGATGTAACATTAAGCAGTTTAAAAATTGCTGACACTGATCTTGCTTACGGCGAACATTACTTTGTGAATTTAACAGCCAACAGTTCTAAAAATATTACGGCAGACCAACTTGTATTTGCAGGTTATGGTATCAGCGAAGCCAACTATGATGATTATAAAAACATTGATGTAAAAGGAAAAGTAGTGCTCATTTTTTTAGGAGAACCCAGGCAGAATGGTACATTTTTAGTAACAGGCACATCCAAATATTCTAAATACACTTATCCGGGCGTATCAGAAAAAATGCTGACTGCTGCAGAAAAAGGAGCTGTTGCTGCAATTATTATCAATCCAACATCGCCAACTATCAGCAGTGCACTTGTTACTGCTAATAAAAAATCAAAATTGTACCTGCCGCCATCAGGTGAAGAAAACATTGCCAACTACTTAGTTGCGTCACATAGTGTTTTTAAAACGTTCTTTTCCAGCTGGAATCCTGACAGTTTGATACAGGCAGCGAAATCCTTTGCCCCATTTAATACAACGGCAGTATCAACATTAAAAGAACCTTTCAATTTCAATTATAAAAAAGAAAGACAGGTAGTAAATGCAAGCAATGTACTGGGCATTATTGAAGGAACAGACAAAAAAGACGAATATGTTTTTTTGACAGCACATTACGATCATCTTGGGAAAAAAGGTGGCAAAATTTATTATGGTGCAGATGATGATGGCAGTGGCACCTGTGCAGTGATCACTATGGCAGAAGCATTTGCAAAAGCAAAAGCTGAAGGCCACGGCCCAAGAAGAACGATCGTGTTTATGACAGTAAGCGGTGAAGAAAAAGGTTTATGGGGAAGTGAATATTATACTAACAACCCTGTGTTTCCATTGGACAAAACAAGTGTTGATCTGAATATTGATATGGTAGGCCGTGTGGATAGTGAAAGAGAAAAAGAAGACACCCTGAATTATTTATACGTAGTAGGCCACGATAAAATAAGCAGTGAACTACCAGTGATAAATGAAGAGGTCAACAGGAAATTCACAAACCTCATATTAGATTACAAGTTTGATGACCCCAAGGATTCAGAACGCATTTATTACCGCAGCGACCATTACAACTTTGCAAAAAAAGGAGTGCCGGTTTTATTTTTTTATGATGGCATGTTAAAAGCAGATTATCATAAAACAACTGACACCATTGAAAAAATAAACTGGGACTTATACCAGAAAAGGGTGCGGTTGATTTTTCACACTGCATGGGAAATGGCAAACAAAGGTGCTATGCTGAAAAGAGACAAACCTATACCTGCTGAAGATTAAATTTTTTATCAATGATCTACGAATTCGATGGCTACAGGCCGGTGATACATGAAACTGCGTTCATACATCCGCAGGCATGTGTTACCGGCAATGTTGTTATTGGGGCAAAAGTATATGTTGGCCCCGGCGCTGCCATCCGTGGAGATTGGGGAAGAATTATTATTGAAGATGGCTGCAATGTGCAGGAGAATTGTACCGTTCACATGTTTCCCGGCGTTACCGTTCTATTAAAAGAATCGGCACATATTGGCCACGGCGCTATTATTCATGGTGCCACTATCGGCAAAAACTGTTTGATAGGAATGAATGCTGTGATAATGGATAATGTTGTGCTGGGAGATGAATGTATTGTTGGTGCATTATCATTTATTAAAGCAGGTGAAATTTTTGAAAAAAGAAGCCTGGTTGTTGGTAACCCTGCAAAAAAGATAAAAGAAGTTAGTGATGAAATGATGGGATGGAAATTAGAGGGAACAAAATTGTACCAGCAGTTACCTGCAGATATGTTTGATTCTTTCAAGGAATGTGAACCGTTGAGGGATGTTAATCTTCAAAAGCCACAAGAGCCCGGTAAAAATTATTTTACGTGGAATGAGAATAAGAAGTGATCGTTGATGAGTGATCGGTTTGCGGAGATTTTATCGTTTATAAATTCTTCGCTTGTAAAGTTGAAAATAACAAACTCAAAACTTCTTTTATGGAAAACATAAACGAAATACCAATGCCATCTGGCAAAAGCTTTACAGAATTAGATGCATGGAAAAAATCAAGAACACTTAAAAATAAAATCAAAGTAATAACCCAAAATTTTCCCGCCAGAAGAAAAATTCCGTTTAACAGATCAAATAATTCGTAGTTCAAGGTCAATAAATGCTAATATTGCGGAAGGTCATGGGCGGTACACATTTCCAGACCAGGTACATTTTTGCATACAGGCAAGAGGGTCTTTAAGTGAAACATACAATCATTGTATTGATGCATACGATGACAAACTTATCGGTAAAGAATTACTCAAAGAATTGAAAGATGAAATAAATGAATGTGAAAGATTACTGAACGGATATATCAATTGGCTTAGAAAAGAGCTTGCAAAAACAAAGGAAAACAAGAAATAAACAACTCATCACTGATCACCGATAACTGATCACTGAAAACAATGGAAAATAAAAACTTCATAGACTACATCCGCATTTTTTGCCGCAGCGGACATGGCGGTGCAGGAAGCAAACATTTTGCCCGTACAAAATACAATGACATGGCTGGCCCTGATGGCGGCGATGGTGGCCGTGGTGCACACATCATTTTAAGAGGCAGTACACAATTGTGGACACTGCTGCATTTGCGCTATTATAAAAATGTACATGCGGAGAATGGCGAAGTGGGTTTAAAAAACAATCAGACAGGCAGAAGTGGAAAGGATATAATTATAGAAGTGCCGTTAGGAACCATTGCAAGAGATGAAGAAACCGGGGCACAGGAAGTAGAGATTTTAGAAGATGGACAGGAAGTAGTGTGGGTGAAAGGTGGCCGTGGTGGCTTAGGTAATACCAATTTTAAAACTGCCACCAACCAGGCACCTGATTATGCACAACCGGGTGAGCCCGGCGTGGAAGGCTGGAAACTGCTGGAGTTAAAAGTATTGGCCGATGTAGGTTTGGTTGGTTTTCCTAATGCAGGCAAATCAACATTGTTATCTGTTATCACTGCAGCCAAACCAAAAATTGCTGACTATGCTTTTACTACATTAATACCACAGTTGGGTATGGTGGATTACCGTGATGGAAAAAGTTTTTGCATTGCCGATCTACCCGGTATTATTGAAGGCGCTGCTGAAGGAAAAGGATTAGGCCATCGTTTTCTGCGGCATATTGAACGCAACTCTGTTTTGTTATTTTTAATTCCTGCTGATTGCGACAATCACAGGAAAGAATTTGAAATACTGGTGAATGAACTGGAACAGTACAATCCTGAAATGCTGCAGAAAGATTTTATCATTGCTGTAAGCAAAAGCGATATGCTGGATGATGAACTGAAAGCAGCCATTGCAAAAGAACTGCCTGCTAATATTCCGCATGTGTTTATTTCTTCTGTTACAGGATACAATTTGCAGGAGTTGAAAGATGTGCTTTGGACAACATTGAATGCACCGGCGAAAGATGTTTAGTTTTAACCGCCAAGGCACAAAGACGCTAAGGTGAATTTTTTCTTTGCGGCTTAGCGCCTTGGCGGTTACCTCTATTCAAAAAATTCTACTTGCAGCAAATCTTCAAATACATAAGATCCTTTTACGAAAAAGAATTCAACCTCTTTTACCTGCTCATCATTCTTGCAATGTTGGCTGTAATTATTTATCTCAACTATTGGCATGGTTTAGAAAAGAAATATGCAGCCTCCGGCAAAACATGGCTGGCAAATTTTACAGGTTATTATTTCTTGTATTTAATTCCTTTTGCTGCAGCATTTTTCCTTGCAGTTGCTTTTTTTATAAAGATTGCAGTTATTATAAAAGCGGTTGGTTTTGGTGCATACTTTTTTTAGCACCTGCATTTTTTTCTTTCCGTGTCAACTTTACTTTTCATCAGCCATTTATTAATAACCATTGGCAGGCACCGGAAAATTTATTTTATTTACGCAGTATCAACTGGGTAGTAAGGGTATTTGTAGTGCTGATACCTGTATTTATTTTGTGGTGGTTAAAAGATAAAACCAATCAACCATTTTACGGAATAAAAAAGTTAGACAGCATTCAACCTTATCTCATTATGCTTTTAATAATGATACCCTTGTTACTTTTAGCGGCTGCACAAAAAGATTTCCAGTCGGTTTATCCAAAGGCAAAATTTTTGCAAGCCATTCCAACCAAAAGATGGCAATACATTGTATATGAACTTTGCTACGGCTTTGATTTTGTCAGCATCGAATTTTTCTTTCGTGGCTTTTTAATATTGGCATTGGCAAATATCTGCGGCACACATTGCATCATACCCGTTGCCTGTTTTTATTGCAGCATTCATTTGGGCAAACCAATGGGTGAAGCCATCAGCAGTTTTTGGGGTGGTTTATTGCTGGGCATTGTTTCATACCATACCGGCAGCATTTGGGGCGGCCTTATTGTCCATTTAGGTATTGCATGGCTGATGGAGTTGTTTGGGTGGTTGGCTATGTTAAAGCCACCTATATAAAACAACATTTATATTAAAAATTCGTTGCATTATAAAAGCAATTAACTTTAATCTCAAATGAAAAACCTTTTATACACAGCATTGTCCTTTTTGCTCTGTATTGTATTATGGGGTTGTCCTTACGAATCTTTCTATGCAATAGATACCCAGCCGCAACAATATGTTGATGAAAGCCTTGTTGGCAAGTGGGCTGCTTTTGTTACAAGGCCGTCTTACGAAAACGAATACATTGAATCTCCCGTAAAGATAATTTTTGAAAAGAAAAACGACATGGAATATGATGTGGCCATTACCGGCTACATTGATGATCTGAAAAAATACAAGGTGATTGAAAATGATACTATCAAAGGAACAGCCTTTATTTCTATAGTTGATGGAAGGCAGTTTCTCAACACCCATATCCACGGGAAATATTACATCACCGAGATCAGAAGGGAGAAGGATGCTATCAGCCTGCTCACCCTTGCCGAAAAATTCACCAGCAAATTTGTAAAGAACAGCGAAGGCTTACGAAATGCCATCAGTGTGCATTTTAAAACAAAAGCAGAGCCAGCTTACGATGATTGGTTTGTTGCAAAAAATCTTCAGAAGGTGAATTGATTCTTTATTATTAATTACTGATTATTCATTATTAGTTTTTTTTGCACACTTGCAGTATTTGCCTATTTGCCCATTTGCTTATTTGCACTAAGTTTGCCCAAACAATTTACCAATGTACGACCTGCATGATTTTTTATCTCCTGTTGACATTCATTTGCTCAATGAAGACAGTGGCTACAACGACGGGCAGTTTGCCAAACATATAACCATCCACAGCGAAGAGCTTCCCGATATTACTGATGCAGACATTGTGCTGGTGGGTGTGGATGAATTCAGAGGCAGCGGCAATTTTAATGATAACATTAATGCGGCCAATATCATCCGCAAGCGATTATACCAACTGCACTACTGGCATTTTGATACAAAGATCGCAGACATCGGCAATATAAAAACCGGCGCTACACTAAGTGACAGCTATGCTGCGGTAAAAACGGTGATCGCAGAATTACTAAGGATGAACAAAACAGTTGTTCTCATTGGTGGCTCACATGATATTACACTGGCGCAATATTTTGCTTACAAAGAATTGAACAAGGCCATTGAAGCCACCTGTATTGATGCCACGATTGACCTACGTGGCGAAAGCCCTCTCCGCAGCGAAAATTTTTTACTGGAAATGCTGACCGGCGAACCCAATTTTATAAAACATTACAATCATATCGGTTTTCAAAGTTATTTTGTTCACCCACGCATGCTGGAAACAATGGACAAGCTCCGCTTTGATTGCTTACCGTGTGGGCAGGGCAAAAGAAAATATGGAAGAGATGGAACCTGTGTTGAGGAATGCACACATGATAAGCTTTGATATAAACGCTATTAAGTACAGCGACGCACCTTCAGGTAAATGCAGCCCCAATGGTTTTACAGGCGAAGAAGCCTGCGTACTCACCCGCTATGCAGGAATGAGCAGCAACCTCAGCAGTTTTGGTGTGTATGGTTATGTACCTGCTGAAGATGTGAATGAACTTACCGCATTACAGATCGCACAGATGCTCTGGTATTTTATTGATGGCAAAAGCCGCAGTAAACAGGAAGCTGCTTTTAATGAAAGCAGTTTGTTCAATGAATTTAATACTGCTCTTACAGATGAAGGCACTTTGTTTTTGCAAAGCCGCCGCACCGGTAGATGGTGGATGCAGTTGCCTGATAAAAAATTAATTGCCTGCAGCTATAATGATTATGTGAGTGCCAGCAAAAATGAAATACCGGAGAGATGGATGAGGGCACAGGAGAGACAATAAGCAAATGCTGCAAATTGGCAAATATGCAAATGACGGCATTCGATTTGTTACTCTTTTAAATAATTCTAAGAATGAGCGGCTTAAAAAATCATGTATATTTTTTTATAGTTTGTTGCTGGATTCACTTACTACAATCCTGCTCTGTATCAAAGCAAATAAATAAACAGGCCCACAAAATTTTACTACAGGACAGTGTGATAAATACCGGCCATACCGGTATCAGTATTTTTGAACCTGCAACCAATACTTATTGGTATAATTACAATGCAGATAAATATTTTGTACCTGCCAGTAATGTAAAGTTGTTTACGCTGTATGCAGGGATGAAATATTTGGGGGATAGTTTGGTAGGGTTGAGATATAAAGAGAAAGATACTTCTATTACTATCTATGCTAGCGGTGATCCTACCTTTCTTCATCCGGATTTTATGCAACAACCAGTTTCCGATTTTTTAATTAAACAAGAGAAGAAGAAGCAAATCTTATTGTCAGGTATAGTGTCCGGTTTAAATTCTTTAGGTAGAGGATGGGCATGGGATGATTACATGGAAAAATTTATGGCAAGACGAAGTGCATTTCCTATATATGGGAACGTGATCACCATACAACAGCTTGATACATTTTTTAAAGTAAAAATTACACCTGACTACTTTAGAAAACATGCTTATGGGCAAACAACCGGAAGTACTAAACTTGCTTTTACAGTGTCCAAGAGTTTTGATACAAATGAATTGGGGATGGTTTATGGTAGTGGAGTAGATACTCTCCGACAAATCCCATTTAATACAAACTTCCGAACCATTATAGAATTAATAGAAGATACTTTTCATTTAGCAATTAATAAATATTTATTCCCTTATCCCCTGACAAAAGACTCATCGCTTTTAAAGAGAGAAAAGAAAGATTGGAGGTACGAAGATTTTAATTCTAAAGAAATACATACTATCTCTTCTCAACCTGTAGATTCACTATTTACTCCCATGATGCATAACAGTGATAATTTTTTTGCCGAGCAAACTTTACTCATGGCAAGCAATGAGCATTTGGGTTATATGGATGACCAAGCAATTATAATTGATACCTTATTAAAAACAGATCTGAAAGATGTTCCGCAACAACCTCGTTGGGTGGATGGCAGCGGCCTAAGCCGGTACAATTTGTTTACACCACAATCATTTGTTTATATTTTAAACAAAATGAAAAATGAATTTGGCCTGGAAAGATTAAAAACAATTTTACCTACCGGCGGAGAAGGCACTTTAAAAAATTATTACAACAGCGACAGCAGTTTTATTTACGCCAAAACAGGCAGCCTCAGTAATCAAATTGCATTAAGCGGTTTTTTGATCACTAAGCAAAATAAGCTGCTGGTATTTTCTCTTCTTACAAACAATGCCATTGGTGATGGCTGGAAAGTACGCAGGGCTTACGAGCTGTTTTTACAAGGCATCCGGCAGAAATACTAAAATATTTTTCCCTTCAGGCATCGCATTTTTCCCTCAGCGTATCTATCCTTTACCCAAATAACAAAACTTCAATATTTATCAAAATCGCCAGTTATGAAGAAAATATTTACCCTCCTTTTTGTACTTACAGCAATTATTGGTTCTTCTGTTTTTGCACAGTGCAATCCCGAATTTACTTTTTCTGTAGATGGCAATAACGGCACGGTTCAGTTTTCCCCCGTTAATACAGCCAGCGTACAGCATAACTGGTTATTTGGCGATGGTACTGCAAGTAATGAAATAGCCCCTCTGCATGTATATGCACCGGGCGGTTACAATGTAGTACACGTAGTAACATATCGTTCTCCTAACGACAGTTCTATACAATGTATAGATTCCGCTGTACGCTGGGTAACTGTTACAGGCCAGCAACCTTGTGATCTTGATGCTTCTTTCAGCTTTGTAAGGGATAGCATTCAACCCAATAAAGTATATTTCACCAATCTTTCCTCCGGCACTAATCCTAATACTATTACATTCTGGAGTTTTGGTGACGGCACTTCTTCTTACGATCAAAACCCAACACATATTTTCACCACGTCGGGCGCCTATACAGTTTGTCTTAATGTAAAAAGAGACAATGTATGTATGGATGACACCTGTGTATTTGTACAGGTGCAGGCGCCGACAGATAACTGCAGCAACCTTGTGGTTAACTTCAGCAATGTACCCGATTCTGCCAACCCACGCCTTGTTCATTTTGTCAACCAAAGCACAGCATTATCAGCAACAGATTCTGTAACCTGGCATTTTGGCGATGGTACTATTTCACATGATCTTACAGCGGTAAACCACACGTATGCAAACAGCGGTACTTATCTTGTATGCTTAGTGGTAAAGAAAAATGGTAACAGCACCGGAGCCGCTTGTGTAAGGGAATATTGCAGGCAAATTACAATTGAACCAGCCTGTAACCTGGTTGCCTCATTTACTTTTCAGCCGGCTATCATTACAGTGCCACTCAGTTATACTTTCACCAATACATCTGCACCGCTACACAATGTTGATTCAAGCTTCTGGAATTTTGGTGATGGTACACCTGTTATTATCAATCCGAATAATAGTCCTACACATACTTACAGAACACCCGGTGTGTATCTTGTTTGTTTAACTGTAAAAAAAGTACAACCAGGCACTATCAATATTATTTGTGAAAGGCAAACCTGTCAAACGATCATAATAGATACGCCACAAACACAATGTAACCTGCAGGCATATTTTATGTACACTCCAGATAGTGTTGCGGTTAACAGAATTGTTTTTTCTAACATGAGCAGTTCATATGAACCTTCCGATAGTCTCTTTTGGACTTTTGGTGATGGCAGCTATTCTACTGAAGTAAGCCCTGAGCATACTTACAATGCTGGCGGCACATATAATGTTTGCCTGAGGATTGAAAGACAACAGGCACCCGGAACAGGGCCATGTGTAAGAGAATATTGCAGGCAGGTAGTAGTACAGCAACCAGCAAGCTGTAATCTTATTGCAAACTTTTTTGACAGCTCAATAAATTTCAACACTATTTACTTCATTAACCAGAGTACACCACTTGCAAGTACCGACAGTATCCGCTGGACATTTGGAGATGGAACATCTTCTGCAGAAGTGAGCCCCGTACATATTTATAGTCAGCCTGGCACATACACCGTTTGTTTGAGGGTAAAAAAAGTACAAACAAATAGTACTGCACCTTGTGTAAGGGAAATCTGTCATACGGTGGTGATACAATCACCAACCATTTGTAATCTCATAGCAAATTTTAGAGACAGTGCTTTGGGTACAAGTGTTTATTTTATTAACCAGAGCACACCATTGGCAAATACCGATAGCATCCGCTGGACATTTGGAGATGGAACATCTTCGGCAGATGTGAACCCGGCGCACACTTATAACCAGCCCGGCGTTTATACTGTTTGCCTGAGGGTTAAAAAAGCACAAACAAGCAACACCGCACCTTGTGTAAGGGAATATTGTAAAACGATTGTGGTGCAAACAACTTGTAGCATAGTTGCGGATTTTGAATACACACAGGATTCAGCTTCCGGCATAGCCAATACAATTCATTTCACTAATACATCAACAGGCTTATTAAATACAGATTCAAGTTTCTGGAATTTTAGTGATGGTACGTTGATAGGCTTTCAACAGGCAACTTCATTTACACATACTTTTCCTGCTCCGGGATCTTATATGGTATGTCTTTGGGAGAGAAGATATATTAATGGCACATCGACAATTGTATGCATAAAGGAAGTTTGCAAATTGGTGGTCGTTTCGGGCCCGCCAAATGCATGTGATCAACTACAGGCGAACTTTAACTGGCATGTAGATCCAGCTAACAACAGAAAAATATTATTTACCAATCAAAGCGCTCCCCTAACTGCCATTACTTACGCAATATGGACATTTGGCGATGGCACCAACAGCACAGCGCTCAGCCCGGAACATATATACACACAGCCGGGCACTTACACTGCTTGTTTAAAGATGGGCATACTTAACGAACCCTGTTTTAAAGATACCTGCCAAACAATTGTGGTGCTTCCGGCAGGCGTAGACAGTTGCAATTTCCAGCCCAGCTTTATCTCTCATATTGATTCTGCCAACAGGAGAAAAGTATTATTCAGTAATACTACTGCTGCACCAACAGCTGCTGCTTTTGCGGTGTGGAATTTTGGAGATGGCACCAGCAGTGCAGGATGGAACGCTGATCATATTTATACAGCGCCGGGTTGGTATTTGGTATGCCTCACCGTTAGAAGCGGTAATAATACAACCTGCACAAGAACATATTGTGATTCGCTGTTTGTTCCGGGCAATGTAATACCGCCATATAACTGCGACAGCTTCCAATTAAATTTTGGCTACCGCAGGGATGATTATATGCCTAATAAATTATTTTTCTTTGCTACGGGAAATGCACCGGTGTACAACCAGCAATGGACATTTACCAATAACGCCAACGGTTCTCCCATTACTGTAAATCAAAATAACCCTGTGTATGTTTTTCCTGATACAGGTTCGTACAGGGTTTGTGTAAGGGCTGCATTCTCTACTAATTGTATTAAAGAGAACTGCGATTGGATAAGAATAAACAATACAACTGTTCCAACACAATGTGTGCTCAATTCATACCCCAATCCGGCAAGCAGTATTGTAACATTTAATGTACACTTAGACCAGGCAGGAATAATTGCAGCAACAGTATTGAATATGCAGGGTGTAGCCTTAATGCAATACACACAAACAGGGTTTACAGGCAATAACCCTGTAACACTTAATATACAAAACCTTGCGCCGGGATTTTATACTGTGAGAATAATGTATGGTGGAAGGGTTTGCTATACAAGGTTCCAGAAAATTTAGGAAGGTTTCAATAATCATACAAAGAAAACTAAACCCCTTGTTTCTACAGGGGGTTTGCCTTTCTTACCAGGCGTTATTAACTTGACAAGTTACTTGTAAAGAATTACAGAAGCCGCTGCATTTTTTTTATATTTATAGCTGTTAATTGATTTCTGTATGAGTAAGCTAAACTGATCAGAATGATAAGAATATTATTCATAATAATCCTGCTTACTGGCTGTTGCTGTTGACAGCCAGGGACAAAGACAAAAATATGTTCGGGACAGTACTGTATATGGTATTACACCTGATGATACAATAGTGGCAGGGCGGCATACACTCTATAGAAAAAACGGCAACTCCCTTACGCTCATCCGTGATTTCTCTGTCAACTTTCCTGACAGCAGTTATTTTATCCGTGACTTTGATTTTTGGGACACTAAGAACTGGTATGTATTATATGGTTCAAAATGGTATTCGGGTTCAGAACTATACAGAAGTGCCGATGCAGGTGCAACCTGGTTGTTGGATACATCCTACTATAATGTAAGCACAGAAAGGAGCATTAACCAGGTACAGATCGTGGATAGAAAAAGGGCTTTTTTATTTGACAATTATTATATGTCAAACGTGTACCGAACATTTGATGGTGGTGCATCCTGGGAGAAATGGGTGACCAGTTTTGCACAAAACCATATGGGCATTTTTGTTTGTAACGACAGCACCTATTACCTGTGGGGCACCTACGGAGATGGATTTTCAAATTACCTGTTCCCGATTCCCCGGTGGCTTTCTGCTGAAACATTTACATGGACAAGATGTAACAGGGATTCAGGTTGTATTACATTGCCGGAATCTTTCGGCTCACAGGTAGAAGATACATTCAGGGTTGTATTTGAGACTATTAAATGCCCACAACCACAAACTTATGTTTACATATTTACGGGTAATGGCAATTGGGATGTACCTGCCAACTGGATCAGCAACAAGGTACCACCTTTTCAACTGCCAAAGAATAACAGTATTGTGATCGATCACGGCAATGCAGGTAATTGTATGCTGAATGTAACACAGGTTATAAACCAGGGAGCGGCAATTGAAATTAAAGATGGAAAGAACCTGACTGTACCGGGAAAGCTGAAAATCCGGGAGTGACAGCCCCATATTTATCTTCCAAACATTTTATCTAATTCATTCTTCTTAAACTCTGTATAAGTTGGTTTGCCGTTAGGGGTAACATTAGGCGAAAAACAATTAAACAGATCTTCTACCAATACCTGCATTTCTTTTTGCATTAGATAAGTATTGGCTTTTATAGATTGCTGGGATGCCAGAGAACGCAACAGTTTTTCTCTTTTGTCGTATTTTAAATCCGTGCTGAAATGTTTGTACTGTTCCAACATCTTTTCAATGGCGATCTTTTCATTGCCTTGTAATACATCGGCTGGTGTACCCTGAATTACAAAAGCATTATTGCCAAAAGGCTCTAAATGATAACCGAGTGCATGAAGGTCTGGCAACAGTTCATTTAAAATAACGCTGTCGGCTGCCGCCAGTTGCATGGTGGAAGGAAACAAACTTTGTTGTGTGGCAATGGGTTTACCATCAGTAGCTTTTATAAAGCGTTCGTATAAAATTCTTTCGTGGGCATTTTGCTGGTGAATAAGCAGGAAGCCGGTATCATTTTGTGCAATGATAAAGCTGTTGTGGATTTGCCCGTGAATGGCAAGTTGGTTATTAGTTATTAGTGATTGGTGATTGGTAAGCGGCTCACTGCTTCCTGCCAGCCCGTGTTTTTCAGTTAAGGATTCAAATCCTTTTTCTTTAACAGGTTCATAAAAATCCTTCCAGTGTTTCAATTCACTTTTCTTTTCTACAAAATGCGCCTGGTGTTTTTGTGTAAAGGTGTTATATAAAGAAGAAGATGCCGCAGAAGATTTTTTTTCTTCAGTAAACGGTTTATTTACTGCATCTAATTGCTGAATACCTGCATCCAGTTCAAAATCCAAAGCTGGTGTAATGCTGAATTGCGCCAATGCATGTTTTATTGCACTCTGCACAAATGCGTACACAATTTTTTCGTCTTCAAATTTTATTTCCTGTTTGGTCGGGTGTACATTTATATCAACCTGCGATGGGTCAAGGTCAATAAACAACGCATACATCGGGAAACTGTCCTTAGCTATCATCTGGTCAAATGCCGCCATGATAGCATGATTGAGATAAGCGCTTTTTATAAAACGGTTGTTTACAAAAATGTATTGATCGCCTCTTGTTTTCTTTGCCGTTTCCGGTTTGCCTACAAAACCATAAATGTTCATGTAATCCGTCTGCTCATTTATGCTTACTAATTTGGCATTGTAATTATTACCCAGTATCTGTACTATACGTTGCTTTAATGAACCTCTCTCCAAATGAAAAACCTGCTGCCCGTTACTGGTAAGCGAAAAGAAAACATCAGGAAAAGACATTGACACCCTGATAAATTCATCAACGATATACCTTAGTTCAGCAGGATTGCTTTTTAAAAAATTACGACGGGCAGGTACATTAAAAAATAAATTCTTCATTGCAATGCTGGTTCCTTGCTGCCATGCAATTGGTTCCTGCTTTTTTACCGTACTGTTTTCAATCTCTATATATGTACCGGTAACTGCCTCAGAAGTTTTTGTTTTTATTTCCACCTGCGCCACAGCGGCCACACTTGCCAGTGCCTCTCCTCTAAAACCCATTGTTTTAATGTGAAAGAGATCGTCAATGCTCTTTATTTTGGAAGTGGCATGGCGTTCAAAAGCCATCCGGGCATCGGTTTCACTCATCCCCTTTCCGTTATCAATTACCTGCACCAATGCTTTACCTGCATCATTAATGATAAGCTGTATTTCTGTGGCGCCTGCATCCACTGCATTTTCAAGCAGTTCTTTTACGGCACTTGCCGGCCGCTGAATTACTTCACCGGCTGCTATCTGGTTAGCAATGTGGTCGGGTAATAATTGTATTATATCTGGCAAAATTGACGAAGAGTTTAAGCGGCAAAAATAAGGAATAGTTGTGGAGGCAGCGGAGGTTTGTTCCACGCAGAGAGGCAGGGATTGCAGAGGTCTTTGTCTTAAGATTTTGTATTTGCCTCTGCAATCCCTGCCTCTCTGCGTGCCATATAAAAAAATGCCCTCAACCAGGTTGGGGGCATTCCTTACAAAGTGGCTATACTCTATGCCGCCTTAACGACTGAAATGTTTTAATCTTTTTTCTGCGGCATAATACCATCTAAGATTTACTCATGGTGCAAAGCACCATTTCATAAATCAAGATGGTATTATAAGTTTGCGGTTTTCAATTTTCGTGGGATCTTCACATCAAAGTTCATTTCTGTACCACCACGGTTTGCTTTTATCTTGTATAATTTTTTGTCTTCATCCGGTACCAACTCTTCCCTTGCATCATCAGTGTTACTAATTTTCTTTCCGTTTATTTCTGTGATGATATCATCTTTTTTTAAGCCTGCTGTTGCGGCAGCGCTGCTGTCTTCCACGTTAATTACTTTTACACCGTTGCCTTCTTCGATATCCTGTATTTTCAAGCCAAGCTTTTTCTTTGGAAACGCCATGTCAAAAGCTTCCTGCTGCATTTCAAACATATCTTCATTTAAGCCTTCCATATTTGTGTAAGGGGCTTTTGGTGGAGCAGGCATTGGAAACATGTGAAAATTTCCATTGGGATTACTGAAAGCATGAACCCTTTTTTGTTTTCTTTTACCCAGCACAGCTTTCACGGAAGTTTCTTTACCATTTCTTTTGTATTTAATTTTTACTTCGTCATTGGGTTTTTTAAACCCTATTATATCCGACAAAGCATCGGGGTCACTGATTTTTTCTTCACCCACTTTCATGATGATATCACCTTTTTTCAAGCCTGCTTTTTCCGCAGCGCTTCCTTTTGATACTTCCACAATCTTTACCCCGTCATCATCCCTTTCTGTTGTTACACCAAGCAAAGCACCATCATTTTCATCTTCATTAAAATTCCAGTTCTGCTCAAAATTTTTTCCGAAATTTTCGCCCCATTTTTCCCAATCGCCTTCCCCATTCCCACCAAAATTCCAGGTCATTGGATGGTCGCCATCAGTAATGATCATTTTTCTTTTATTAATAGTAATATCCTTGTCTTTAAACTCGCTCATGGGTTTGCCATTGATGGTGATATTATCGCCATCGATCTCTACTTTCAGTTTTATTTCTTTGTCGCCGTTTTTACGGATGATGATTTCCTGTGTTTCTTTTTTGCCAGGTTTTTCCGTTTTTACCGGATCTTCATTCACATCTTTTTTCTCTTCCTGTGCCATGCTGTTGAAAGAAAATGCAATGAGCGCCAGCAATGCAATAGTTATCTTTTTCATACAAATGATTTTATTTACGAAGTGTTTAGTAGGTCAAAAATAGGGAAAGAAATCAATCTGCGAAATATTTCGTAAGTAAATTTTGGGCTTTAACAAATTTTTTGGTTTGCCACCGATTTCACAGATAAATTTTTGCCACGAATTACACCAATTAACACGAATGAAGGATGGTGAATTTGATCGGAAAATAAAAACAAAAAAGCTTCCGCTAGTGCCGGAAGCTTTTATATTAATGAAAACCACGTTTGCTATTTTATATCCATCCTTATACCCAACCTCAAACCAATTGTTGTAAACCTTTCCTGTATAGAAAGCGCTTCTTTATTCATAGGAGAAAAATTGTACCGGAAATATGGCTCGGCAAGTACATGAAAGCGGTCGCTGAGTTTGTAATACAATGATATGGCACTGGTAAAACCAACACCAATATTGGTTTTATACTGGTAAGGGTTATCATCTTTACCTGTGGTGATGCTCACCGGCGACCCGTTATTGTCGATTGTTTCACCTTTTTGCCAACTGTACAAATTTACTATCACACCGGCATTGATGTTAGCATGAAAATTTCCATTACCCATTTCGTATCCTACCACTAAAGGCACATCAATAGTGCGGTAGCGGTTGTATGAATTTTTATAACGGGTTCCTCTTACGTAGTAACTGTCTGTAGTATCTCCCTGGTTATTTATTACATATACAATCTGTACCACGTTCCCCTGTGCATAGGCAAATTTTTCATTTACCTGGCTGAAGTTAAGTCCTGCCCTCACACTCATTCCATTGGTGAAAACCCTTGTGTAACGAACGCCTGCGCTATATGAAGACTGAATGCTCAGGCTTTCTTTTCTTTTAGCCACTAAAGAGGAATTGGCTGTGTCGCTATATTTTTTAATAACATAATCGGGACTGATGTATGCTTCTACATAGTAATTGTTGCCAGTTGCACCAGGGCAATCTTCTCTTGGCTTCAGAGGTGTGAGTTGTATGGTTTGCTTATCAAGCAGATTTTCATTGGCAAGCAATATCAAATCCCTGCTGCCGGGTACATTAGGAATGTTTAAGCCGTCTGATGATGGTAAATCTGTAGCGCCATTGTCATCATCAGCATTTACAACAACTACATCATCTGCAAGTAGACTTGAAACCTGCTGTTGATATTTCTTACCGCCACGTAATCTGTTACGATCCTTCTTTGATAAAATATTACCTGTAACAGCAACATCATCGTTTGCACTAACCAAAGCTTTTTTTGGCCTTAATCGTTCGCCAGCATTATCATTGATTTTCAATCCTTCGTTTTGCGCCAGTTTTTTATCATTGGATACGGTTGATTTATTTTGATCTTTTACAACGCTTGTGGCTGTTTTATTTTCAAGGGGGAGTTTATCATTGTTGCTTCCTGCAGATTGAGAAGCATTTGTTTCTTCTTTATTTTGTAAAACAGCAGCAGGTACTGTGTTTCCAGTTTCCTGCCTGCTGCTATTATTTTCAAGGGAAATATTTTGAGTATCATTTTTTGGGGCCACCAACATATAAGCACCACCACCCAATAGAAGTAAAGCAGCTGCTATGAAAAGAGCCTTTCTTTCATTTAACCAAAAAACAGCAGGCCTTTTTTTCTTTTGCTGTGCAGCAATATTATCCCAGATACGCCCAGGCACTTCCGGTGAATAATCACCAAATGATTGCTTAAAAAAATCATCAAATCTTTTATCACTCATACGGCAACTTTTTGAAGTTCCATAATTTGTTTTTGCAGCATATTTCTTGCTTTTACCAACTGGCTGCGGCTGGTGCCGGGCTGTATGCCCAGCATTTCTGCAATTTCCTCGTGCTGGTAACCTTCTATCACATGCAGGTTAAAGATCATCCTGTATCCATCCGGCAGGCTGTTTATCAGCACCATCAGATCCTTCTGCGATAAATGCGAATATGCAGAAGGATCTTCAGCGTTGTCGCTTTCTTTTACATTCTCCAGCCCGTTCAACTCCTTTTCGTACCGCATCAGGCTGTATTTTTTCAGGGCCGTATTTACCACTATTTTCCTTATCCAGCCTTCAAAAGAACCCTCAAATTTAAACTGCCCTATTTTATTAAACACTTTTATAAAAGCATCCTGTAAAATATCCTCGGCATCGGCAGAGGTACGGGCATAACGGTGGCAAACGCCCAGCATACGGCTGCTGTAACGGGTAAACACCTCCTTTTGAGAAGCGGCATCTTCCCTGATGCAGGCCTTTATCAGTTGTTCTTCCGTCAATAGCTTGATGCTGTTTTAGCCTGGGTTGCATTATACAGATACCATATCAATTAAATGTGCTGCCCAAAGCTGGATTTTTATTAGCAGAAAGATACAAAAATTAAGGTAGCTGTTGGATGGGTGGTGGCTGGCGGAAGTATTTCAACGAAAAGGGCCCTAAGTGTTTGAAACTGCTGACGTGTGGCCCCTTTTTACAAAGAAAGGTTGATAACCGGGAGCTGTCGCCACCTGGTTATCAACCTGTTCAGGAAAAACAATTATGCTTTTTTTGCAGCTGCCTTCTTTTTAGGCTTTGCAGGCCTTGATTTGCCGAAAGAAGCTTTGGTAATTTTACCTTTTTTGGTTTTTATGTCTCCACGTCCCATTGTAATATGTTTTATTTTTTTTAAGATTAAAAAAGCAAGATGCAGTACATCTTGCTTTTCACTGTGGTTTTGCGATTGTTAGAGTTTTGCAGATAATTCTTTGCCGGCTTTAAACTTAGCTACTCTTTTAGCTTTGATTTTGATTACAGCGCCGGTTTGTGGGTTGCGGCCATTACGGGCAGCTCTTTTAGAAACTGAAAAAGTTCCAAAGCCTACCAATGTAACTTTACCACCACCTTTTAATGTTTTTGTAACTGCTTCTACAAAAGAATCCAGGGCCTCGTTAGCCTGTGTTTTTGTGATGCCTGAGTCTTCAGAAACCTTAGCGATCAATTCTGCTTTGTTCATAGTTATTTATTGAAAATTTTTTGTGAGAAACAAATATAAAAGGTTTTTGATTGCAGTGAAGTTTTTTGTGAAAATTTAATGTGGGCAAAAATGGCTGAAATGCACAGGCGGCAAGGGTTGCAAAGGAAATAATGAAGAAAGAAAATGGTTAAAATAAAAAACCATATCGCCTGGAATGCAGTGCTGCAAAGGGTTTCCGGGGTCAATTGCTGAAAATGAGCACCCGTGCGGCTTTCAGGGCAATATAGCAACCCTGTTTATTTCTAAAAATGATTTTTTATTTTGCACAATTAGTTAACAGCCTCCATTAAAGAGCGGAAAGCGACAAACTTATTACCGAATTTATTGAAGAGACGCTGGCGCATTTCGGGTGCAAATTTTTCAATGTACCTGTCGTATTCTTCTTTGCCTGCTGCAAAATATTGTATGGCATAGGTTGGGCCTTCGCTGTCGTCAATTTCAAGCAATCGCAGAATTGTAGCTTTTGTAAAACAACCGGTAGCAATTACTTCGGGAATATGAATATGCTGCAGCCAGATGAGCCATTGTTGATGTATTGATTCATCCAGTTTAATGGTAACGTTGTAAATGATCATGTGATCTATATTTTTATTTCAAGGTACACCGGGCAATGGTCGCTGTGCTTAACATCCGGAAATATTTCTGCATCTTTTAAATTTTTTTTCAATGGCTCTGTAACCGTGATGTAATCAATACGCCAGCCTTTATTATTTAATCTTACAGTGGGAAAACGCTGGCTCCACCAACTGTATCGGTGTGGCTCCGGATGAAATACACGGAACGTATCAATCCACCCATCATTCTAAAAACTTTGTCATCCATTCCCTTTCTTCCGGCAAAAAACCAGAAGAGTTTTTGTTTCCTTTTGGATCATGTATATCAATTTCATTATGGGCAATATTATAATCACCACACAAAATTAATTTGGGGTGTGTCTTTTTTAATTTATTCAGGTACGCATGAAAATCCTTTAACCAAACATATTTGAATTGCTGTCTTTCATCACCGCTTGTTCCCGAAGGAAAGTATGCATTGATCAATCTTATATCGCCAAAATCCAAGTTGTATCACACGGCCTTCATCATCACTTCCGGGAAAGCCGCAGCCATATTCCACATTATCGGGTTTTATTTTTGAAAACACCATCACGCCGCTGTATCCTTTTTTTTGTGCACTAAACCAGTGATGATGAAAACCCAATGCTTCAAACTGTTTTACATCAATATCATCTTTGGTGGCTTTTGTTTCCTGCAAACAAATCACATCTGCCGGGTTTGTTTTCAGCCAGTCTGTAAAGCCTTTTTTTACTGCGGCACGTATGCCATTTACGTTGTAAGAAATAATACGCATTGATAATTTTTTTATATTGTGCAAACAAACTTAAAACATGGAAGATAATAAGCCCACAGAAATTAACCCTGAAAAAAATGATGGAACCATTTTTTCGGGTGATGAATTTTCAACACAACAATATGACAAGCACATACGGCAGGCAAGAAATGCCATATTTGCTGTGGCAGTACTTTTAGCACTTAGTGTAATATTTATGGTAGCTACAGCCCCGGGAGGTTATGAGTACATGTGGGTTGATATACTTTTATGGAGTGTTTTTATTGCTGTATTTATTGCCCTTGGTTTATGGACAAAGAAAAAACCATATTATGCCAATTATTTCTGCACTGGTATTGTATGGCTTATTTATTGGTGTTGAACGCTTATCTTGATCCTTCCACAATTTTTAAAGGGATACTTGTAAAGATAATCATCATTGTTTTCCTCATTAAAGGATTGAATGATGCAAAAGAAGCTCAGCGGATGCAGGATGAATTCAACACACAGGTAATTTACTCCAATATCGGCCTCAACCATCTTGTTGCATCTTCAATGCTCATGCCTTTTCTTGCGGCATAATCTTTTAACTGGTCTTCATTTATTTTGCCCACACCAAAATATTTGCTTTCAGGATTTGCAAAATACCAGCCGCAAACAGATGATGCAGGATACATGGCCAATGATTCAGTAAGATGAATACCGGTTGCTTCTTCGCCGCCTAACAAATCAAACAGTTTATATTTTTCTGTATGATCAGGGCAGGCAGGATAACCTGGTGCCGGACGGATGCCGTTGTATTCTTCTTTTATTAATTGTTCGTTGGTAAGATTTTCATTTGTTTCATAACCCCAGAATTCTTTCCTCGTTCTTTCATGCAAACATTCTGCAAATGCTTCCGCTAAACGATCAGCCAATGCCTGCAACATGATTTTATTGTAATCGTCAAAAGCTGCTTCAAATTTTTTGATGTGTTCTTCAATACCTTTTATGGTAACAGAAAACGCACCCAGGTAATCCTGCGTTGGAGAAATAAAATCTGACAACGATAAATTCGCCTGTCCATCTGCTTTTTTAATTTGCTGCCGCAGCGATTCCAGTTTTATTGTAGAGCTATTGTTTTTTACTTCAATAGTATCTGCCGCAGTTTTTGTTGCCTCCCAAAAACCAATACAACCTTTAGCACTTAACCATTTTTCATTTACAATTTTATCCAGCAATGCATTGGCATCATTGTACAATATTGTCGCTTCTTTTCCTACTTTTTCATCGCTCAATATCTGGGGAAATTTGCCATGCAGTTCCCATGCAATAAAGAATGGCTGCCAGTCAATGTATTTTCTTAATTCCCTAAATCGTAATTATCAAATTGTTTTGTTCCTGTAAATGTTGGTACAACAGGTTTGTAAGAAGCCCAGTTAATTTTAGTTGCATTTGCCTGTGCTGCTGCAAAAGGCAAGAATTGTTTTACCGGTTTTTTATTTTCAAAATCTTCTTTCAGTTTTTGATATTCTGTTTTTACATCTGCTAAAAAACCTTCCTTCTGTTCTTTGTTTAATAAGTTTCCCGCCACCGTTACACTTCTTGAAGCATCCAGTACATGCACCACACCTTTATCAAACTGCGGTGCAATTTTTACTGCTGTGTGCATACGGCTTGTAGTAGCGCCGCCAATTAACAAAGGTTGTGTCATACCACGCCTTTTCATTTCATGCGCCACATGCACCATTTCATCCAGCGATGGCGTTATCAATCCACTCAAGCCAATAATATCAGCACCATATCTAACTGCTTCATCTAAAATTTTATCAGCAGGAACCATCACACCCATATCTTTTATCTCGTAACCATTACAGCCCAATACAACACCCACAATATTTTTTCCAATATCATGCACATCACCTTTTACTGTTGCCAGTAAAATTTTTGCTGCCCCGGCAGTTTCTTCATTCACTGTGCCTGCTGCCAAATGCGCCTGTTTCCTGTCTTCTTTTTCCTGTTCAATGTATGGCGTCAATACTGCAACAGATTTTTTCATCACCCTTGCACTTTTTACCACCTGTGGCAAAAACATTTTACCACTGCCAAACAAATCACCCACCACATCCATACCTGCCATCAACGGCCCTTCAATCACTTCCAGTGGCCTTGCATATTTTTGTCTTGCTTCTTCTGTATCTGCATCAATATAATCTGTAATGCCATTTACCAATGAATGTTTTAATCTTTCTTCCACTGTGCCGGTACGCCATATTTCATTCTTCTCTGTAATTTTCCCTCCGGCCTTTACGGTTTCTGCAAACGCAATCAGTTTTTCTGTTGCTTCGTTGTTATCATTATTCCGGTTAAGGATCACATCTTCACATAACTGTTTCAATTGTGGTTCTATTTCATCATACACCACCAACTGCCCTGCATTTACAATGCCCATATCCATACCAGCCTTGATGGTATAATACAAAAACACAGAGTGCATGGCTTCTCTTACATGCTCATTGCCACGGAATGAAAAGGACAAATTACTTACACCACCGCTGATCTTTGTCAGTGGCATCAGTTGTTTTATTTCTTTGGTTGCTTCAATAAAATCAACACCGTAATTATTGTGTTCTTCCAAACCGGTTGCTATGGCAAAAATGTTTGGGTCAAAAATGATATCCTGTGGATTAAAGCCAACCTGCTCCGTTAGTATTTTATATGCCCTGTGGCAAATCTGTACTTTCCTGTCTTTTGTATCTGCCTGTCCCACTTCATCAAATGCCATTACAACCACAGCAGCACCAAACATTTTACAAATAATTGCCTGTTCAATAAACTTTGCTTCTCCTTCTTTCATGGAGATGGAGTTTACAATACACTTGCCCTGCACACATTTTAAACCGGCTTCAATAATTTCAAACTTGGAGGAATCGATCATCACCGGGATTTTTGCAATGTCGGGCTCGCTTTGCAACAGGTTCATAAATGTTGTCATGGCATGAACGCCATCCAGCAATGCATCATCCATATTCACATCAATTACCTGAGCACCGTTTTCCACCTGCTGTCTTGCAACACTCAATGCTTCTTCGTACTTATTTTCTTTAATAAGCCTTGCAAACTTTTTACTGCCGGTTACGTTGGTACGTTCACCCACATTAATAAAGTTTGTCTCCGGACGAACGATCAAAGGTTCCAGTCCGCTGAATCTTGAATATGGTTTGATAGTACTCATGTTTTTTTACCACAAAGGACACAAAGGTTTACACAAAGTTCACAAAGAACCATTGATTACCCTTTTTACCCCGTCTTTAAAAAGTAATACATTAAAATTTATAAGTAACCCTAATTTACAATTTGACAACTTTAAATACGTCAATACCTGGGCAAGATGTACGTCAGTTAATACTTCTACAGATTTAATCTCAAGAATAAATTTGTTCTCAATTAAAAAATCAACCCGATATCCTATATCCAATCTTACATCTTCATATATCAATGGCAAACCTTTTTGTCTTTCAAAAAATAAGCCCTGATTAGAAAACTCATAAAACAAACATTCTTCATAAGCACTTTCTAAAAGCCCCGGCCCTAACGCTTTATGCACTTTCAATCCTGTTTCAAAAACAACCTTAGCTATTTCGTTTTCTGTAAGCATTGTGTCCTTTGTGCCCTTCTTTGTGTTCTTTGTGGTTAAACTAATTCCGTTTCTACCACAGGCAATTTTCTTGGTTCAATTTTACTCACATAATCCGCAATATGTTTGATATGGTCTGGTGTGGTACCGCAACAACCACCAACAATATTCACCCAGCCTTCTTTTGCCCAGTCTTCTAAAAAGTGCCCTGTTTCTTCCGGCTTTTCATCATACTCACCCATGGCATTGGGTAACCCTGCGTTTGGATAAGCAGATACATAACAATTTGCTATCTGCGATAATTCTTCAATATGCGGCCGCATTTCTTTTGCACCCAATGCACAATTCAACCCAACACTTAATGGATTGGCATGCATTACAGAAATATAAAATGCTTCCAGTGTTTGTCCGCTCAATGTTCTTCCGCTGGCATCGGTGATGGTTCCTGAAATCAGTATGGGCAATTCTGGTTTGCCTTTATCCTGGAAATATTTTTTTATAGCGAAGATGGCTGCTTTTGCATTGAGTGTATCAAAAATGGTTTCAATTAACAATACATCAACACCGCCATCAACCAATCCTTCCACTTGTTCGTAATATGCTTTCACCACCTGGTCCCAGGTAACGGCACGGTAGCCGGGATTGTTTACATCCGGCGATAAACTTAATGTTCTGTTCAACGGGCCAATAGCACCTGCAACAAATCTTGGTTTGGATGGATTTTTTGCTGTGTATTCATCTGCAGCCCTTCTTGCAATTTTTGCGCCTTCCACATTTATTTCATACACATATTCTTCCAGTTTAAAATCTTCCTGTGCTATTACGGTGCCGGCGAATGTGTTGGTTTCAATGATATCAGCACCGGCTTCCAAATATTCTTTGTGAATGCCTTCGATGATTTGCGGCTGTGTAAGATTAAGAATATCGCTGTTGTTCTTTACATCCATCAGCCAGTCTTTAAACCTTTCGCCACGGTAAGTCTCTTCGGTGGGTTTATGCCGCTGAATCATGGTGCCCATAGCGCCATCAATTACCAATATTCTTTTTTCAAGTTCTTTCCTGATGTCCATAATGATGTATTTAACGACTTCCCTGTTTAATTGTTGCATGATTTGATGCAGAACAAGTGTACCCTTGGTTACCACAGTGTAAACTTTACAACCAAAGCATCGTGGCAACACAAAAGCCTGTACCAAAAAACACTTTAAACCTATAAACGCTGGAAAAACTATGTGAGAGTTTTGTAACGTTTATTAGTTCTGTATGTCTGGCCGAACAATAAACAAATCCGCCTGTAGCGGCACAAAAGTAAAGCAACTGTACCGTATTGCAAAATACAGTATTGCTTAGCAAGGCAAATTACCTGTCCGGCTATAATTTATTCCCGCTCGGTAATGTTTAGTTTTTATGGGCTGTTGACGACACTATTTTAGCACTGTCATTTATTTATCACAATTAAATTATCTATTATGAAAAAGCTACTAATGATTGCAGCAATTGCTGTTACCATCGTTTCCTGCGCTAAAGAAAAATTGCCTATCTGACGACAGTTCATCATCATCATCCTCTTCTTCATTCCAGGTCAGGTAACGAAGACAAAATTGGTACACCACCACAGGCAGTGCTTACTGCGTTTGTTGCAAAATTTGGCAATGTACCTGTAAGACAGTGGAAACTGAGAAGTGATGGAACATGGAGGGCACATTTTACAAGAAACGGTGTGGCCTGGGAGGCAACTTTTACAGCCAAGTGGCACGCTGGTAAAATCAGAAGCAGCCTGATAAAATTTTTCGTCCCGTTTTTAATTTCTGAATATCCACCGGCATTATTATTTGCCGGTGGGTTTTTTATTTACAGTTATTTATTATCCCCAGCCATAATTTAAAATCGCCGGAACGTTCTGTGCTTACAATGGTTTCATGCTTGGCAGGCGGGTTTAATTTTACCAGCACCCGGCTTTTTGAATAAGAAAACATTTCTGCAATAGCATGAATGCTGATAATGTATTGCCGGTTGATACGGAAAAAAACATTTGGGTCAAGCATTGTTTCCAGTGCATCAAGATTATTATCGATAGTATAGCGCCGCCTTTCTTTAGTTGTGATAAAATTTATTTTGTCTTCTGTATAAAAATAAGCGGCTTCTTCAATGCTGATGGTTTTTAAATGTTCCCCATATTTTACAGCAAAGCGTTTTTTATATTTTGATTGTGCACCTGTCTGACATCAGTTCAAGCAGTTTGCTTAAATCAGTGGTAGTAGGTTTTTTCCTGCACCAGTTTTTTATGTTTTTCAATGGCTGCAGCTAAGTTCTTCTTTTTTTACAGGCTTTAGCAGGTAATCAATGCTGTTTACTTTAAATGCTTCAATGGCATACTGATCGAAGCCGTAGTAAAAATTACCGGGCAAAGTGTTTTTACTGTTTTAAATATTTCAAAACTTAACCCATCTGCCAGTTGTATATCAGAAATGATTAGATCAGGCGAAGGGTTTTCTTTTAGCCATTTAATACCCGATGCAACACTTACAATACTTTCCAGCACATGCAATGCCGGGTTCAATTTCTTTCAGCATTTTTTCCAGCCGCTTTGCGGCCGGTTCTTCATCTTCAAGCAATAAAATATTCATATCAATCTTGTTTTAAAATTGGCAAGCTTACAGTAAAATGTTCCGGTGATTCTTTTATTTCAACTGGTTTGAATTCAGCATTGCATAGCGGTTTATAATATTTTCCAAACCCATGCCAGTGCCTTTTTCTTTGTGCATTTTTTTATTGATGTTGTTCTGAACCACTATACAGTTATCCTGTTTAAACAATTTATCTTCAGCAGTGCTTCTTTTGATACTACATTGTGCTTAATGGCATTTTCCATCAGCAGTTGCAATGTAAGCGGTGGCAAAAAAATCGATTTCTTATCACTGTTCATTAATATTGACGACAAGCTGAAGGTTGCTGCCATATCGCTTTTGCTGCAGGTAGAGATAACTTTGCAAGCAGCGCAATTTCTTCCTGCAGTGAAATAATATCCTTATCCCGGTAGTTTACAATGTTCCTGAAAAAATCAGACAAATGCTCTACGTATTCAACACCCATTTTTGGGTTTTCTTCAATTGTTGAAATAAGTGTATTGAAACTGTTGAATAAAAAATGAGGATTTACCTGGTTACGCAATACTTCAAACTCAAATTTTATTTTCTCTCCCTGCAGCCTTTCCACATGCTGCAGATTTGCTTTCACGCCTTTTTATATACCAGTATAATAATCGCAACTATTGTTAGTAAACAACCTGTGATAAACCACCAGGTTCTCCAGAATGGCTTTGCTATTTCAAAAGCAAAAGAGGCTTCTGATGCATTGATGAAATTTTTATTGAGCGATGACCTTACTTTAAAAACATATTTGCCCGGTGGAAGTTTGGGAAAGTCTTTTGCTGTTATCTGTTGTAAATTGCCAGGTGTTGTACAAACCTTCCAGTTTGTATTCAAAAAATACTATTGTCGGGATCGGTATAGTAAAGGCCGGTAAAATTAAACCTGATATTATTCTCATCGTATTTAAAATAATGCACCGAAGCAGTATCAATATCATTTAAAAACAACTGTACAGTTTCGATAATAGTTTTTGGAATGGTGCTGATGCCGTTTAATGCTGTGTATGAAACAATCCCTTTTTTAGTAGCAATAAAAATATTCCCATCTGCTCCTGTACATACAGCACCCAGATCTTCATTGATATCATTGATACCCTGTACCGCGTTGATGTAATAAATATTTCGGTTTATGGATCAATAATATCTAACCCATATTTATGCACCACCACAATATTGCCCTGCTTATCTATTCTAATAACGGACACCTGAAGACTGCTTAACCCTTCCCTTATACTATAGTTGGTAAAAGTTTTCCCATCAAAAGAATAAACCCCTGCATTGCTTGTGCTGAACCATATATTTCCTTTCCTGTCTTCTGTAACAGAATATATATGCAGGTCTTTAATGCCATTGTTTTCGTTGTAATGTGTATATATTCCATTGTTCAGCATAGTAAGCCCTTTGCCATCTGTTGCAAACCAAATCCTCTCTTTGCTGTCTTTAAAAACATTGTAGATGTAAGTGCTGCCGATTGTTTCAATATTATTGTAAGCAGTAAAAGCGTAGTTGTTGTTAATATCAATGTTTGCATCTGAAAGTTCAAATACAATGGCACCTTCAAGCCCTGCCGTACAAACAGTATTGCCGTTGCCAGTTATAGAAAGAATACTTCCTGAAGGCAATGCTTCTTTCAATTGCCTCGTTTTACCAGTAAAGGATTAAGCACATAAATGCCTTTGCCCATTGTGCCGATCCAGATATTATGAAATGCATCTTGATACAGGCTGGTAATATCTGTTTTTATATCAAGCCCGGCAACCGGATATTTTTTTGAAACATAATCACTACCGCTATAAGAATATTTTACTATTGCCATATCAGTGCCTGCCCAAAAATTATTTTCATGATCAACCATTATGGTATGCACTGTTTCAGAAAAGCTTTCGGTGTAAAGCGGTAAAACTGTAAAGAATTGGATGCTGTTCTTACAATTGAATTATTATCTGCCACCACCCAGATATTACCCTGTTCATCTTCTGTAATTTTATTTACCGTTTTTTTCAGGCCATTTAATGCAGTTACTACAGTGAGATTATTCTTTGACGCATTGTAACAAAGTAAACCACTATCCTGTGTCGCTATCCAAAGATTGCCGTGGGCATATTTTAAATCATTCACCTGGCCTTTGCTCCAGCCTGATAAAGCTGTGGGAACAGTTATTTTTCTTGTTGCATGATCATATAAACAAATACCTTTATCCTGCAGGCCGACCCAAAATGTATTGTTGCCTGCCGGAGCAATAACTGTAACAATGTAATCAGGCAGGCCCTGGGCAGGGGCAATCACAGAGACTGTCGTTTTCGTTCCTTTTACATGTGCAAATATTAATTCCCTGGTCCGTTGCTGCAAGTAATATCTCCATTAGCAGCCAGGGCAAGTGAATGAATATTCAGGTCACTCAAGCCATTTTCTTCATTAATAAGATAAAGCCGTTTTCCCTTGAAATAATAAATACCTTCTCCCCTTGTTCCCATCCAGGTATTATTTTCTTTATCCTGTAAAAAAGAAGTGATCTCTTTTTTAGGTGTGCCTTCTTCCGGGTCAATGTAGGTTAATTTGCCTGCGGTTGTTTTAGCCATTCGGCCGCTTTTATAACCTGTCCAAAACTCATTTTTATTATCCTGGAAAATGGCAGTAACCGTATCAGTAAGAGCAGGTATACTGGTTTCTATTTTCTTAAAATGGATACCATCAAATTTATTCAGGCCATTACTGCCGCCTGTTAAAATATAGCCCTCCTTGTTTTTGAAGAGTGAATATATCCTTGCATTATTTTCCTCTGGTATAAAACTTTTATAACCGGCCTGGGCAAAAATTTTATGTGTACCCTGCAGCAATAGAAAGAGGAGTAAAAAATAAAAAAGTCTTCGTTGCTGCATACAGGTTGTATTACTTTACAGAGAGCGCTGCCTTTACTTCCACTTTAATTTCTGATGCCAGTTTTTCATGCACCACTTTGGGGATTGGTAATATTATGATCGGCCAGTAAAACGCTGAAGTTTGATTTAATGGTGATTGATTTTTCTTTAATAACAAGGTCAACTTTAATAATTCTTTCCTGTGTTACGCCATGCACAGTAAGATTTCCCTTGGCCCTTACATTGTAAGTGCCGGGTTTGTCAGTAATCAATATCCTCAATTATTTTTCCTTCAAAACTTGCATAAGGAAAATTTTCACTCTCCATATAGTTTTCATTAAAATGTTCCTTTTGCAGGGCACTGTTAAACCCCTTAAAACTGTTCACTTTTAATCCTGAAGGCAAAATGTTTTGATCCGCTGTCAAATAATCCGGCCAGTTCATCGCTGGATGCTTTTATCAATTCAAGCGGTGCATCCGAACGGAATGCGATAGAGCCTGTAGTTACTTTATATACTGTTGCCGGGGCAAAAGCAACAGAAAAGAATACCAATAGCAACAAGAGATAATATTTGTGTGATCTTAACCATAATGAAGACGGTTAAGGTAAACAAAAAAACGGTTATGTATTGCTATGAAACGTTATAGTTATTTGTTTTTGCCAATAGTGAATACCCTTGAAATATTAAACCCGAAAAGCACATCACCTTTTTCCCATTTGCCGGTAGTGCCGCTGATAAAGCTTCTCTCCGTCATGCCGGTAGAGTTGGTGAAATGCAGCTGAAATACATGGCCGCCGGTTTCAATATCAAAACCAACCGATAATGGATTGGTGGTGCCTGCTACTTTATAGCCAGGGATTTGATAATAATATTCCACGTTAAAACTAAGCCGTTTGGTGAGCTTTTACCTGCCGCCTGCACCCAATGCATACAGATCGTTAGGTTCATTTGCATAAGTGGCCAGGTTACGGTGAATGTAAGTAGGCATCACCTGTAATGAAATACCTTCTGACAATTTACTGCCGATAATTAACTGATGCGTATAACTTAAACGGGAACTATAATAATTTTTTCTGCTTGTGTCTGCCCATTTTAAACGTCATTAATGCCACTGTGCCTACATAACTAACAGTTACCGGCATAGTTCTTCTACCTGTTGACTGGCGGAGTAATTTAAGCTTCAGAAATGCATCATAAGTTTTTTGAAAAGTACTCCTGCCAATACCCACCATTAACCTGCCGCTGATACCATAATCAAGACCCATACGCATCGTGGCATTATCAAGCCCAAACAACTCGTAACCGCCCTTATTCAGTGTGCCAAAACGGTGAGATATTTTTACATCCAGTACGCCCTTGCCTACATTTTCAACAGTATGGCCATTAACCAGCCTGGTGGTTTTAAATGTGGCAGTAGTATAGTCGGTTGCATCTTTATCTACGGATTCCTTTTCTAACTCGGCCATTAAATCGGTGGTATCGGGCACAGGGTTTTGCGCCTGCAAATGATAACAAAAACCGGCAGATAAAAAGATCAGCAATAAAAATTTCTTATGCAGCATATAAAGTATTTACCAGTTACATTTTTTGATCATAAAGAGAATTCACTGTTATCTCTATTGTTTTTGAAATATTATTTTCCACCAGCTTTGGAATTTCAATTTTATAGTCAGCCAATGCTATCTTAAATACAGCTGTTCCGGTTATCTTTCCTCCTTTCACTATTATTTTTCCGCTGGTGCTTACTTTATTGGTTACACCATGCATGGTAAGGTCTCCACTTACAGTAACAGGATAGGTGCCGTCGGTTGTAAAATTTACTTTGCTTACATCTGCAATGTTTCCTTTAAAACCCGACTTAGGATATTTAGCACTTTCCATATAGTTCTCATTAAAATGCTCTTCCATCAAAGCTTTTTCAAAATGAAAACTTTTTATCAATAGGGAGAACTGCAGTTCCCCTGTTTGTACATTCAGTACACTTAACGCCTGGTTGTTATCAGCCTTTATATCTTCCATACTCGTTTTGGAGAAGAAAGAGATATTCCCGTTTTTGGTGTAGTACTTTTGAGCTGTTGCAAGGCTGCATACTGCAAACAGTAACAAAGCCGGTAAAAAAATCTTTTTCATGAAGTTTTATTTAATTGATATGAATTAATTGTCAGGTGCCCCGCTTTCAATCCAGCACTTTATAATATTTATTTCAGATGGTTGTAAAGGAGCTGATGACGGCATTGTTCTTTCAACAACCGCCCTTGCGTTGATCCTTTCTTTTGCACTGCTTATCTGTGCATAGCTTTCAAGTACCAGGCCTCCGGAAGCAGTAGCATCGTGGCAGCCGGAGGTGGCACATTTACTTGCTACCAGGGGCTGCACATTCACACCAAACTTTGCAGTAATGGTTGAGCAGTCTACCATAGCATTGCTTCCCGGGTACAGCAATTCTTCTTTATCGTAGTAGCAGCTTTGTACAAGTGCCGCTACAATGATGATAGAGAAAAATAATCCTGTTTTATACTTCAGTTTCATAAAATACTGTCTTTAATTATTCAAAGCCCCGGCTTCGATCCATTTCCTGATGATGGTAATTTTGCAATCACTGATCTTAGCACTATTCTTTGGCATAGGATAAGCATTAGTCTGGTTAATGGCTGGCAATAAAAAATTTCCATTCACCATTTCTCTCACAGCATCATAAGTATCTAAAGGAATAAAACCTCCGTCTATAGCAACACCACTATGGCAACCGAGACAATGTGTTTGCAAAACAGGCCGCACATTGCCACTGTAGGTAAAGCTGCTGCTGTCGCATACCGGTGCACAACCGGCAGTATTCAACGCTCCTTCATTTATCCATTTTGCAATGAGATTTATTTGTGCTGCAGACAAAGGGTCGTTGGGTGATTGTGGCATTCTGTTATCGCCACTTTCGATCAATACTTCATAAAGTTTACTATCTGCCGCATTACCACGCCTTATCCCTCTTGCAATAATATTGCTGTAGGTATCCAGCACATAATTATCAGCTGCTGTAGCAACATCGTGGCAACCGCCCTTGGCACAATAGCTTTGAAAAATGGGCAGCACTTCATTTTCAAAACACACTGCACCCGTTCCCGGGTCGGTAATAACGGGCAATGTTGGTATTTCATGTTTGCATGAAATAAGAACAGAAATGGTACAAATGCTTAAAAAAAATATTACCAGTCTTTTATTCATTTTCTCTTGTTATAATTCATTCTGCTGTATAGCACCTGATTAAATATACATCTCCCAAAATGCCAAGGTCTGCATCACCCTGTCCCAATCCACTGCAAATGCCTTTAAGTTTAACGGTACTTCCCTCCTTAACTATTGCATCAGCCTGTTCCATTGTGCAGTTTACATAAGCGCCATCTGAAGCAGTTTTAAGTAAAACCACTTTTTGGTTTTGCTGGTTTACAGCTATACTATGTACAGTTCCTGTAACCTCCACCACTTTGTCAATAAACTTTTTATTGGCAGACGCAGAGTCTGCTACAAAAGATTGATACAAATCAACCGCCCCTGATTGTATACTTTCCGCTGAAAGCACATCCTTGTGTGGCTTATTCCATATAAAATAACCTATAGCCACCCCTGCCACAACCAGTACCAGTAGTACCAGCAGTATTTTTTTAGTTTTACCAGCCATGAGTTTTATTAGTTGGAGTAAAGATATATTTCACCCGGTACCGGAAAGGGTAAACCCCGCCAGACAGGAATAAAACATAACTGAACGGGAAATAAAATTGCCTAATTGCCTGTGGTAATATAGTTCTCTACGGGAATACGGTTACTGATGCTCTTTGCAAGCGTCATTTCATCGGCATATTCCAGTTCGCCGCCAAAGGCGATACCACGGGCAATAGTGGTTATTTTTACAGGCAACCCCTTCAGCTTCTTACTGATATAATATACGGTAGTATCCCCCTGAACGTTGGCATTGAGTGCAAAAATAATTTCTGAGATATTTTCTTCCTTAACACGGTTTACCAGTGATTCTATATTTATCTGGTCTGGTCCCACACCATCCAATGGAGAAATAATTCCACCCAACACATGATACAGTCCATTGAATTGTTGTGTACTTTCAATGGCAATTACATCCCGGATGTTTTCCACTACACAGATCAGTTCCTGTTTGCGGCTGCGGTTGCTGCAGATATTACAAACCGGCGTATCAGAGATATTATGGCAGCGGTTGCAGAATTGTATGCTTTCTCTCATGTGGGCCATAGCGCCGCTAAACTGTTTTACAGCAGCTTCGTCCAGCTTAATTAAATGCAATACCAAACGCAGGGCAGTTTTTTTACCAATGCCGGGGAGTTTAGCAAATTCGTTCACTGCATTTTCTAAAAGAGTGGAGGAAAAAATCATGGGGCAAAGATAGCTTTGGGAGAGATATGTTTGCATAGAAGAAATGCGGCTGCACAATAATGAAAGCATTCCTTTGTATTTTTAGCCTCCTATTATGCACCGTTATTTTATTCTCAATAAGCCAGCAGGTATTGTATCACAATTTGTAAGCACTCATGCCGTTGGGCTTTTACATGATCTTGATTTCACCTTTCCGGAAGGTACACATGCTATTGGAAGGCTGGATATGGATTCGGAAGGTTTGCTGCTTTTAACAACCGATAAAAAAGTAACCCGTTTATTATTCCTGGCAAGCAAACCGCATTTGCGTACTTACCTGGTAATGGTGCAAAATGAAATATCACCTGCTACGTTTCAGCAATTACAAGATGGCATGCCTATTAAAATAAAAAATGCCGAGACCTATATTGCAAAACCAACAGCTATACAAATAGTAAGCGATGCGGCCGCACTCTATCCTTTTGCCCCGGACCGAAGAGAAATTTATCCGCACACCTGGTTATTGATCACTTTAACAGAAGGTAAGTTCCGGCAGGTAAGAAAGATGGTATTGGCTGCAAGGCACCGCTGCCTCCGGCTCATTCGCTTATCCATCAGCAATATTACATTGGGTGATCTACAACCAGGGGAAGTGAGAGAAGTGGATGAAGATAGTTTTTATGGATTGTTGGGGATTGAAGTGTGATAAGTTTTTTGATTTGTTAGTCCGTAAGTTCGAAAACTATGGGCAGCAGGGATACACTTGCGCCACTCGGCTATCTAGAAGGCTATAGTTCATGACCTACGGATAGCATTGCTCTATCTTAGTCCTTATATCCTTTGTCTTTAATTCTGATTTTTATTAAATCATTTAATTTACTTTTAGAAGTGTAAAATTTGATTGTCTTTAGACTTGCTGGTAAATCTTGCTTTATAAAAGTCTCAAAATTGATGTTTGTTTTATAAATGCCAATGCTGTCTAAAGATGTCAAATTGTGAAGACCTGCCAAAGAATTTAAGGACTTGCAATTTGAAATAGCTAATGTTTTAAGAAAAGGCATTTCTTTATCGAAATTAATTTTCATTAACCTGATATTATCTTCAAGTTTTAGAAATTTAAGCTTTTTGAAATTTGATATATTGCTGATATCACTAAAGCCTCTAACCCAAACAATTTCAAGATGCTCAATTTCATTTTCAGCGATTTCATGAATATTTTCCCTTCCACCAAGTAGAAATTTCAACGTCTTTAAATTTTTCAAATTATTGACGAAAGAAACAGGAGTGCTTTTGATTAACTCTAAAGACAAATGATTTAGACTGTTAAGATTTTCAACGGCGAAAATATTTTTTGTTTGAGACCGCAATCTTAAATAAATCAAATTTGAATACTCCTCTAAATAGCGGAGGTTTAATTCTTTAGTTTTTGTTTCCCAAAGAGTTAAGTCTGCAATTTCTTTTAGGCTATTTAATTTTAAAATTTCCGTATCCTTTAGTTCATACACACCAAGTGAGAATTTTTGAAGATTAATTAAGTTGCTCAAAACGTAAAGATTTTCAACAAAAGATAAACAATCAATATATAAGCATTTTACATCTGTAAGCAATTCAAGTGTTTCACAATCAAAGACTGTGTAGTCATGTGCATAAAAACGAACGCCAAAATTTTTATCATATCTTTTGCAGAGCTCATTTATTTCAAGCAATATTTCACGACCGTAAATATTTTTTGAAAACTGTACAATCACATGATAACCTTCTTTAAGTTCTTTGTCAATAAGATTTGCATCAAGGGAAATTGGGTCCGTAATTCTAATTTCTTCTTTCATTTAAATTGGTCAATTTGAAATAGAAGTTCTTAAAAAATTGTAGACAATATAAATATACACAACTATGTTATTAAACAAGTATCACTTCGATAAAAGCCCAATAAAGATATTCTGTACAAGAGTGCGACGCCAATGAAGTACCACAAAGCTTTTCCGCCGGGCTCAAGAAATAACACTCAATTAAAATTTTCTATCTCTGCTCCAGCAAACAAAACCCATACGGCTCCAAAATCAAATGCTCATTATCAAAACCAACAATGTAAGTTTTATCATTCCAGTGGTCGTAGAGTTCATTGGCAGTGGGACCATGTTGCTTAAAGGCGGCCCATGATAGGTAAGACTGTTTCTTTACTGAAGTTGAATACACAATAGAGTTTGTGCTCATCGAATGTGCGGAGGTAACCAGCCACATGTACATTGAAAGGAGAAAGCCAGGTAAGATTTTTATGATCGGCAACCACGGGCAGTTGTTTTCGGATGGCAATTAGTTTTTGTGTGCCATTAAAAATTTTTTCTTCCATAGTACCAGTTTCATCAATACTTTTATTTTTATTCCAGTCAATAACGGGCCGGTGCATCCAGCGGTTGTCATAACTTTTTCCGGGTTCATTTAAGTAAGAGTAATCATTGGTATAGCCGCATTCATCACCATAAAACATCATCGGCACGCCACCAATAAAAAAACTATGTGCCTGCATCAGCAATATTTTTTTGACAGACAGTTTCAATAGCATCTGCATTGTTATCATTTAATGCTTTTTCCAATCCACACAAAGAAGCCAGCGAACCACTGATACGGGCATCCTGTGTTTTGGGATTGATAGAAAACAATGCACCTGTTGCTGGTGAACCTGCCGCCGCACCTGAATAATAATCTTTGATAAACTTTCTGTGGTCGTAAGGATTGTAACCTGCATGTTGAATCATGTAATCATCATAACCCAAGCCCGATATCATCATGGCATCTTGTATAAGTGATCCAGGAAGTGCCGAAAGGTTTTTGCAATAATTTCATGCTGTGCCGCCAGCATTACTTTGGTATCGCCGGTAGCAAGTGCATCCCATTGCAAAGCCATGTGCGTAGCATTGTAGGCAAAGTCACATTCCTTTGGCGGTGTACAATCCGGTACCAAAATATTTCATGATCTCTTTTGGCGCTACAATGGCTTCGCCAAGCAATGCCATACCGGGAGCGGCCACCTGCACACATTGTTTTATCAACCGCAACAGTGTATGTGCCTGTGGTAAATTCTGGCAAGTGGTACCCAGTTGTTTCCAGATAAATGCCGGTGCATCTATTCTTAAAATATCTACACCGAGGTTGGCATAAAACAAAATATTATCCACCATATCCACCAACACTTCCGGGTTGGTATAATTCAAATCCCACTGGTAGTGATGAAAGACCGTCATCACCCATTTCTGGCATTCCTCACTCCAGGTAAAATTGCCGGGTGAACTTTCCGGAAAAATTTCCGGCATGGCTGCATCATACTGGTCAGGGATATTCCTGTCATCATACATGTAAAAATAATCCTGGTATTTTTTGTCGCCGCTTCTTTGCTTTTTCTGCCCACTCATGTTTGTATGAAGTGTGATTGAGTACGATGTCAATCATCAGGTACATCTTCTCTTTCTTCATTTTCTGCTGCAGCTTTTTAAAATCTGCCAGTGTACCAAAGCGTTCATCCACTTTTCTAAAATCGCTTACTGCATAGCCGCCATCACTTTCACCTTCGGGGCTTTGCATTACCGGCATCAGGTGCAAAAAATTTACGCCAAGTTTTTTAAAGTAGTCCAATTTTTCTTCCATGTTGGCAAGGCTGCCACAAAACCGATCCACATACAAACTCATACCTGTAATCTCATTGCTGAAAAACCAGTTACCTTTTATCTCTTTTTCTTCATCGAGTTGTTTTAATGCAGCGCTGCGTTTTTGATAAGCATCGGTAATGGTTTCTATCAGCCGCTTAAACTTTCTGCGCTTTTAGGATGGTTTTTATACAATTCACTATAGAGAAAATAAATGGAAGCTGGTATTAGCCACAAATCTTGTAAAAAAGAGATTGTCTTTGCCGGCAATGTCTATTGCTTTTTTTGCAGGCTGGCGTTGATCAGCTGATGTATTTTCGGATTGTACACTGTTGTATTTATTTTTTTTGCCACGAATAGCACGAATGAACACGAATTTATTTTTGCCACAGATTACACAGATTTACGCAGATATAGATTCGTGTGAATTGGTGTAATTCGTGGCTGGGTTAATCAAAAATACTGTTGCTTAAATGCTTGAATGCTTCCATTGCACCCAGGTACTCACAGGTTCTTGCACCGGCTTTGTTGGCATTGGTTACAATTTTTTGCCATTGCTGTTTTGTCAAGGTTGCATTTTCTTTTGTTATCAGTTTATCTAACTGGTACAATACTGCACCAACAAATGCATCGCCTGCGCCAGTGGTGTCCACTGGCTTTACAGGTATGCTTGGTATAATTTCTGTTGCGCCATTCATAGCCAATCATGGTGCCGTCTTTACCCAATGTGATGGTGAATACAGACTTTGTTTTTTTTAGTAACGCTTCTGTTGCAGCTTCCAATGTTGGTTCGCCTGTGAGTAACATTGCTTCTTCATCACTTACTTTAAAAAAATTGCAGCGCTCTAAAAAATACCAGCTCTGGTCAATAAATGTTTGAGAATTATTGCGAAATAATAAATGACGGTAATTAGGATCGAAGCTGATGAAAATATTTTTTATCAATGCTTCCTGCAATAATCTTTTGTAGGCGGCCTGCAATGGGCCGGGCAAAAATCCTGTGCCGAACCAAAATGAATAATGGACACATCACTCAGATCAATCGCTTCAATATCTGCTTCACTTAATTGCCCATCGGCACCACGGTTAAAATAAAAATCACGTTCGCCATTTTCCATCAGCGATACAAATGCAAACGTGGTAAAATAATTGGCATCCTGCAGCATGTATTGTGTGCCCACGCCAAAATCTTTCATCACATCTATCATGTGTTTGCCAAATGGATCAACACCTACTTTGGCAGATAACTCCACATTGCCACCCAATGCAGCAATAGCTGCCGCCACATTGGTAGGAGCACCCCGGGTTTCTTTAAAAAATTTTCGCCATCGCTTAATGCTTTTCCTTTATCGGTGCATATCATATCGATCAATGCTTCGCCGATGCAAAGTATCTTGCTCATATGTAACTAATTTTTTCACAGAAACACAGAATTGTATTCGTAATGAAATTTTTTTGTCGTACTTCCGTAGCATTTTATTAATACTAATGCAATACAACTGTTGCCTTATCCATATCTTCCAATGCAATACCTTTTGTTTCCGGCATCATCCGCCACACAAATATTAACTGCAACACCATCATGGCACAGAAGAAACCGAATATTTAACACCACCAATCATCGGCGTCTGCAAAAAACAGGAAAGATCTAGTGCTACGATTGCTGCCAATACCCAATGTGTAAGACAGCCAAATGAAGTACCTGCGCTCTTACAGAGTTGGGGAATATTTCTGAAATGAAAACCCATATCACTGCTCCCTGGCCAATGGCATGTGCGGCAATAAACATTAATGAAACATTAGAAAGTGATAAATTCGCCATTGCCGCTATTGAAAGAAAACGCAATCAAACGCCAGCTGAAATGATATAACCAATGGAACCAATAAACATCAGGTTCTTCTTCCAAACCTATCAATCAGCGACCAGACCAACGATAGTAAAAATCAAATTCACACACACCGATACCGGTAGTGACTTAAAAAGCAGCATCTTTTCCAATACCTGCCATTTCAAATACCCGTGGAGCAAAATAAATAATAGCATTGATACCAGATAACTGGTTAAAAGTGGCCAGCAAAAATGCCAGCAATAATGGCTTGTAAAATTTTTTATTAAACAAACGGTTCTTTTGTTTGTGTCGTGGCCGCTGCGCTTTATTTCATTGATGGTTCTTATCAATATCATCTTCCTGTGATTGAAAGTACTTCTCTTGCATGTGCTTCATCGTTTTTATAAGTAATAACCATCGTGGGGTTTCCGGAACAGTAAGCATAAACAATGAAAATAAATAAAGAAGGAATTGCCTACAATTCCCAACATCCAGCGCCAATCATTTTCACCACCAACACCCTGTAATAAATAATTGGAAAAATAAGCGATCAAAATACCACTACTACATTTAACTGAAAAGAAATCACCAGCCTGCCCCTGTATTTCGCCGGTGCTATTTCTGAAATATATACCGGTGCTACCACAGAAGATGCACCAATACTTAATCCACTTAAAAAACGGAAAAAACATAAAACTATATACTTCCTGCGCCATGGCTGCACCAATAGAAGAAACCAAAAAATAATCCCGATCCAGATCAGTGATTTTTTTCTGCCGATCTTATTGGCCAGTGGTACTGCCAAATGCTGCACCAATAAGCAGTGCCATATAATGCCATTGCAATAGCAGTGCCCTGATCCCAATCGCTGAGGTTCCATAATTGCTTTTGTATGGCTTTTTCTGCACCGGAAATAACGGCTACATCCATACCAAATAACAAACCGCCTAAGCCCAACTGCAATTGACCAAATGATAAATTTTTTATTCATGCGTTTTAACTTTAATATTAATTTATAATTCAATCACCGTGCTTCATATGGCTTCAATGTTTCACTTGCTGACGTTGCTGCATAATTATTAATCAACACTTTTCCTTTGCTTATATCAATCCCTGTTTTTACTGTTGCTTCTTTAGCAGTAAAATTCAACAGCACTAAAAATTTCTTTCCGTCCAATTCTCTTGTATAAGCATACACCGCCGGATTCTCTTTATCAAGCAATGTATATTTTCCATACACCAATACAGGATTGTCTTTTCGCAGCTTCACCATCTTTCTAAAATAATTCAGACAACTGTTAACATCATTTTCCTGTGCCGCTGCATTGATGTCTTTATAATTTGGATTTACTTTTATCCAGGGCTGTGCCGTTGTAAAACCTGCATTGACATGTGTATCCCATTGAAAAGGCTGTACGGCCATTATCCCGGCTTTCAAATGCTTTACATTCTGCATAAATTCTTTCAAGATCACCACCATATGTTTTTTGATGCTGGTATTCATTTAATGTTGCCACATCCCTGTAATCTTCTATTTTATCAAAACGAATGTTTGTCATGCCCAGTTCATCACCATAATAGCAGATAAGGTGTGCCACGCATGCTTAGTATAAAAGTATTCAGCATTTTAGAAGACAGCTCCCTGAACGCTGGCTTATCATTTCCAAAACGGCTTACCATTCTTGCCTGGTCGTGATTGGCAAGAAAAACAGACAGCCATCCTTTATTTGCAAATGCACTATCCCATTTGGTAAATACCTGTTTTAAATGCAGGACACTGTATCCTTCCGGCTTTGCAATATCAACCCCTTCAAAAGCATAAGCCATATTCAATTCATTCCGGTCCGCATCCACCAATTCATGTGCATCTTCAAAATTTCTGCCTGCTCCTTCTGCCACACTCATTACATCATACTTGCTGAATACTTCCTGGTTCATTTCTTTTAAGTAATCATGCAGATGCGAGCCCCATTGCATAATACTGCATAAAGTTCTTTTCAAAACCTTTTGGAAAAGCAGGAAACGTCGTATCCTTTGCAGCAAACCGAAATGCATCCAGTCTAAAACCATCCACACCTTTTTCTGCCCAAAACTTCATCATGTCATAAATTTCCTGGCGGAGTTTTGGATTTTCCCAATTTAGGTCGGGTTGCTTTTGTGAAAAATAATGGAAGTAATAAGCATTGGTGAGTGAATCATATTTCCATGCATCATGATTTACATCAAACAAACTGTAGCGGTATGGCGGCTTGCCTCTTTCTGCATTCCACCAGTGATAATAGTTCCTGTATGGACTTGTTCTTGAACTGCGGCTTTGTTTAAACCATTCATGTTCATCGCTGCTGTGATTTACCACTATATCCATTACCAGTTTTATATCTCTTTCATGCATGCCTTTTAACAAAGCATCAAAATCTTCCATGGTTCCAAAATCTTTCATGATGCTACGGTAATCACTTACATCATATCCATTATCATCATTGGGTGAACTGTAGATTGGATTTAGCCACACAGCAGTTACACCCAAACTCTTTAATATAATCCAGTTTTGAAATGATTCCTTTGATATCACCGATGCCATCACCATCACTGTCTTTAAAACTTCTTGGATAGAGTTGATAAACGATTGCTTCTTTCCACCATTTTTTTTCAGAAGAATCTTTTGACGATACAGGTTCGGTTTTTGTTTCTGAAGAATTGCAGGAACAATGGAACACCCTATGATAATTATTGCTGCAACAATATTTAAAAAAAGTTTCATTAAAATAAATTGTGTTATTGCCTTTTAATGCCCTCCACCGCCAGCCAAACTTATTTCTCCAGTTGGCTTCTCACTTTTAATTAATAATGTAAGTAATGCCGCAATTAATAAAAACACTCCTGCAAATGCAATCGCATTGCCAGGGTTGTTGTTTAAAAAATGTTTCAGAATAAATCCAAAAGTGGTGGTTTGAATAAACATTGGTATTACGATCATCATATTGATAACACCCATGTACACCCCATATCTTTCTTTAGGGATTTTGCTCACCACCATTAAATATGGTATGCCCATCATACTTGCCCAGCCAATTCCAAATCCGGTAATAGCCGGGAACAATAAATATTTATTTTCAATAAAAGGAAAAGCCAGTAACCCAATACCTGCAAGTACCAAACAACCAAAATGCACCAGTTTGGGAGAATATTTTTTTGCAAACCATACCAATCCAAATGCACACAGAAAGGTTACGATGTTATACCATCCATTTACCAATCCAGTCCAGCTAACAGCCTCTTCATATAATTTTTCATTTTGCTGCGGTGTTGTTTTCCAAACAGAGAGTGCAATACTTTTAGAAGAATTTTGCCAGTAACAAAACAATGCATACCACTGAAACAAATATACCAATGCCAGTTGCCACATTACTTTGGGCATACTTAAAATGGCATCAATGATCTCAATATTCTGGGCAAATAATATTTTAATGGTTGGATGATGTTCTGCATAATTCAACACCCTGCGATACAATCCTTTTGAAAAAATTGCAGGAATGATCAACAGCATAAGCACATGCATAAGCAATGAGAGTAGTGAGTATGGATAGAAAAAACTGAACCAACGGATGCGGCATACCTTTATTCTTTTCCCTTAGTGCAATCAGCTCTGTATCTGTTGGTGGAATTTCAGGCGTTGTTTTTATGCTCCACAATATTGAGCCAATGGAACAGACTGCACCTAAAAAGAAAGAAGCAAAAACCCAGGTGGGCAACTTGCCTGTTTTGCCAATAAAGATCAAGGGGAAAATAAACAATGAAACGTTAGCCAGTGTTTGTCCAAAGCCAGTGAAAAAACTTTGTGCCTGGAAACCCGTTGGTTGCTGTGTTGCATCTAATTTATCAGCAATAAAAGCACGGTAAGGTTCCATTGCTGTATTATTGCCGGCATCCAGTATCCATAACAAACCGGCGGCCATCCACAAAGCACTGCTGAAAGGAAATAAGAATAATGCAATGCTGCAGATCATCGCCCCAATAAAAAAGAAAGGTGTTCTTCTCCCAAACTTCGGATGCCATGTCTGATCACTCAATGCACCGATGATCGGTTGAATAATTAATCCTGTTAACGGGCCTGCCAAATTGAGCCAGGGAATTTCATCGGGCTTTGGCACCTAAAAAATCGTAAATAGGATTAACAGCACTTTGCTGCAATCCAAAACTGTACTGAATGCCAAAGAAACCAACATTCATATTAATGATCTGCCAAAAGGAAAGTGTTGGCTTTTGAAGCGGCATAAGTAATCGTTTAGCTGGTATAGCCAAATTTAATCATTGCAGCCGACAATGTAAAGTGCAAAGGTTTGTGGTGGAAAAGAATAAGAGAAACGTAAAAACTGTGCCCCTAATGGGCACTGCACTTAAAAAAGGTAAGCTTTACTTATGCATTTACTAATTTGTCAATTTCTAACTTTCGCATTTTCATCAATGCCTTCATCACACGTTGCCCTTTTTCAGGGTCGCTCATTTGTGTGCCAAGGATGGAAGGAACAATCTGCCAGCTTACACCATACTTGTCTTTCAGCCAGCCACACATGCTTTCTTCGCCACCATTAGCAATAAGGCTGTTCCAGTAATGGTCTATCTCTTCCTGCGTATCGCAATTCACCGAAATGGAAACGCCTTCACTAAAAGTAAACGCATGCGCTGCACTGCTGTCCATAGCCACAAACATTTGCCCATTTAATAAAAAACGTCCATGCTTCACCGTACCTTCCACATCAGCTTCGCCTTTTTCGTAGCGGCTGATATGTTCAATGGATGAACCAGGAAAAAGAGATGTATATAATTGCATCGCTTCTGCTGCTTTGCCTGCAACAGATTGAGTAAACATGAATGCAGGTATAATTTTCTGCTCCTTCATGCCCGGTTTAGTAAGGATCAATTGCCATGATATACCAAACTTATCCTGTACCCACCCATACTTATCGCTCCATGGGTATTTGTTCAATTCCATAAATACCTGCCCGTCATCAGTCAATTTATTCCATGCTGTATCAAGTTCTTTTTCACTTTCAAATGTTATAAACAGCGAAATGGAAGCATTGGGTGTAAACATCGGTCCACCATTTAATCCCATTATTTTACAACCACTAATTTCAAATATCACAACCATTCCGGTATCAGTAGTAATAGTTGTGTCACCAAATGCTTCACCATATAATTCTGCAGCCTGCTTTGCATTACCATTGAACCAAAGACAGGGGAATAATTTACTTTTCATCTCATTTTTTTATCCTGATAATTTTATGCTCTTGTACCAAAAGCAAACATCCAGTTAACACCAAATTTATCAACGCAACTACCAAAGTAATCGCCCCAGAACATATCCTGCAACGGCATTGTTACTTTACCTCCTGCTGATAACCCGGCAAATAACTTATCTGTTTCTTCTTTCGAATCTGTATGCAGGTTAAGGTGCATATTGTTTCCAAAGTTTACTGTAAAACCCATAGTTTCAGGCGCATCTGTACCCATTAACACATGGCCGCCAGTGATAGCAAGTTCGATATGCATCACTAAATTTTTATCTGCCTCCGGCATTGGCGGCATTCCTTCCATTGCTGGCATATCACCAAAGCGGTTGATACCGCCAGTAAATTCTCCGCCGAAAACGGAACGGTAAAAATTAAATGCCTCTTCTGTGTTACGTGGAAAATTCAAATAAGTACTTACGCTTGCCATAACAATCGTTTTTTATTTTAAATGATAATGTATACTGTAAAATTACAGCCGTTCGCTTTTGAAATCGATACATGGCTGCGACAATGTAAGGGTATTTTGCGACAGGAATATGTAACTAAGCCAGCGGAACAAAAGTGCTACTGATGTAGCAATTGCCTCAATGCCAGGTAAACTCCATTTGTCCAGCCAAAGCCATCCTGGCCGGGATATTCCCCGCCGCCTGCCAATTGAGAAATATCTTCCACATTATATTTCTCCATCATTTTACCGGTGGATGCAAATACTTTATCATTGAGCGCCAGCCAGCGTTCTGCAATATTTTTTGCCATTGAACGATGGCCATAATTTTCTAATCCAATAACCGTCATCCATTGCAACGGTGCCCAGCCATTGGGAGCATCCCACTGCTGGCCGGTTTGTTTTAAAGTAGTAACCACACCGCCTGGTTGTAAAAATTTTGCCTGTATTATTTCTGCCACCAGGTCCGCTTGTTCCTGCGTTGCTATTTTAAAAAATAATGGTGCTATGCCGGCCAAAGTAAGTTCCTCTTTTTGTGCTGCTTTTTCAAAATCATAATCAAAATAGAAACCAGCTTGTTCATTCCAGCAATATTTCTGAATAGCCTGCTTTCGTTTCTCTGCTAAAATTCTATAATGATTACTTTGTTCCTCATTGTTGCCTGTTGCATGTGCTTCTGCAATAGTTTGCTCAAGATGAAGCAGCAAACAATTCAAATCCACGGGAATAATTTCCACTGTATGAATAGTGGAAAATGATTCACCATCTTTAAACCAACGGCAACTGTAATCCCATCCGCTCTCCGCACCTGCTCTTAAATGCCTGTATAATATTGCTGCATCCTGCGATGATTGATGTGCCAGTTCCACATCTTCCCTGTAAGATTCCGGTCTTGCTGTATCATAAGCATCACAATAGCGGTTCATTACTTCACCATCTGCCAGTTTTACAACATGATACATCACCGCATTATTTTCACTTAAATAATCAGCGCCTTTCATCCAGTACTTATACTCTGTTTCTAAAGTTGGTAAAAATTCAGCCAGGATATTGTTTCCTTTTATTTCAGCCAGCATCTGCACCATCAAAGAATAAAACGGAGGCTGGCTTCTTCCCAAATAATAAGTACGGTTGCCATTGGGAATAAACCCAACTGTTTTTATCAAATGAGAAAAATTGTCCACCATATTCTCAATCATGTCGTATTTACCTGCTGCTTTTAAACCAAGCATAGTAAAATAACTGTCCCAGTAATACACTTCTCCAAACCTTCCCCCGGGAACGATATAAGATTTTGGTAATGGAATAAGGGAGCCCTTCTTTTCATCTGGCTCACGGGTAAGAACAGCCCAAAGATTGTTGATGTGCTGAGTAGTTGTTGCGCTTTTGTCTGCTTTATAATTCCCTGCAAAAACCTTGGGTAATTCAAAATGAGTAAATACAAATTCTTTTAAATTAAAATCACCTGTATCTTTTTGTTGCAGGTATTTTTCAAGAATAATACCTGTACTTTCCTTCGGCGTACAATCAACAAAAATTTTCCCATCTGCAAAAATTTGCTGCATCTGCACATCGGCAAACAAAGGTTCAAGCTGGAATATTTCTTTTTGTACCATTATGATTAATTAGTGTCCGCCTCCAGTGAATTTTATATTGCTGTTACCTGCTTTTACCTGTAATCTTTTAAAAAAGAAAAGCAGCACTGTCAATATTGCAATTGGTATCAATGAAAAATAAAAAGCAGTTTGCCCGCCATACTTCTCAAAAATATTGCCGGTGATAATGGAACCTGTTGTGCCACCCAATGCAGAAAAAACCACAATCAACCCCGACATGGCCGGATGCCTGTGTGCAGGAAGATTACTGAGTATTACAGAATTGATAGCAGGATAAATTGGCGCAAGAAACAAACCGATCAATGGAAACAGGTAAGCCACCAATGGAACATCAGCAAGGCTTTTAATATCTAACCCGGAAATATTTTTTGTAAGCGGTACAGTAATTAAAACAATAATAGCTGCTGCCACTAAACAACCCAGTAACAAATAAAGCCAGTCAATTTTCCTCAGCAACACACCTGCCAAAAACCTGCCCAATGCAATGGAAGCAGATAAAATACTTGCCATCTGTATGCTGAGGCTGGTTGATAATTTTAATACATCATTATTAAATGTAGGCAACCAGCTCATAATACTCTGTTCGATCAATACATAAAAGAAAGCGCTGAAAATAAATACCAACACTAATGGGATCGCAATCAGTTTCAGCATATCACCAAAATCCTCTGTGGCTGTTTTTAATTGTTCGGCCTTTTGTATTTGCGATTCATCAAGCTTTGTTGAGAATAATAAAAGAAATGCCAGCAACGCAAGCCCACCAAGAATATAATACGCATTAAACCATTCTGTTGATTTTGGATTGTTATTATCTACAAAATATCCAAAGAAAAAATTACCACACAGTATTCCCACCATAAAAAATGACTCCAGGAAATTCATCAGGCTAAGATGTTCTTTGTCATTCCTGGTAACCAGAGCAAGAGTAGAGAACACTGTTACCTTTACCAAAGCAAAACCAATACCTACCGCAGCAAATAATAATTTGGTGGTAACAAAACTTTTAAAGGTCGGCATCATCATACAAATAACAGCAACCAATGCCAATGCAAACAACATCGTTCTTTTATAGCCAATTTTTGCAACATAAGAGGCAATGATAAAAGAAGTGATGGCAATGCTTAAATCCTTAAAAGCTTCCAGTACACTTGCTGAGCCTTTAGAAATATCAAAATTGTTTTGCACCTGCAATATCACAGTGCCTACACTATTAAGCAGTATGGCAAAAACAAAATAATTTAAGAACAGGGATAGTTTGATCCTGAAGTTTGACATAGCAAGCGTATAAATGATGACTATCAAATATACCTGTATGCTTTTTAAAAAACAAGGTATTACTTACAAAGAACCGCCTTTTACAATCACCGATTCTACTATAACGTTTTCGGGAACGTTTTCTGAGCGTAGCCTGGCCAGCATTTGTACAAAAGCAAGCTTGCCCAGTTTGTTTCCACTGGTTTCCACATAGGTTATTTCGGGGTTGTACATGGATGGAATAAACCCGTTGCTGATTCCAATAACAGCCACATCCTGCGGCACTTTTAAATTCAATTGATGTATAGCTTTCATTACGCCAATTAAAATCAAATCACCCATACAAAAGATCACATCTGGTGGTTTGGATGACTTAAGCGCTGTAATAGCGGCTTCTTTTGACGGCAAGGGATTTTCTGTGGCTTCAATTTTAATTTTTGTTTTGGGCGCTTTGGCTTTAAAAATATTGATGAAGGTTTCTTTTCTTATTCTTGAAATACTCAAATGCGGATGCCCAAACAATGCCAGCACATTTTTTTTCTTTTTTTCAATGATAGCTTCTGCAGCCATTCTTGCTGCTGCTTCATCAGCAAGGCATACAGTATAATATCCTTTTTCTTCCGGCACCCTGTCAACAAATACTACAGGGATCTCCAACTCTTCCATTTTTTTAAACGGCGACAGGTCTTCTGTTTCAACGCTCAATGCTACAAACAAACCCATTATCATATGCTGCCTGAAATACTGCAGGCAAGCTGTTTCATTTTCTACATGGTCTCCGCTCTGCATTATCAGTAAAGAATATCCATGCCTCCTTGCCTCTTCTTCCACAGCGCCGATAAAAGTGTCGTAAAAAAAATTGTTGATAGTTGGTATCAACACACCGATCACATTACTTTTTCTTGTACGCAACTGCACAGCATAACTGTTAGGTTCATACTCCATGGCTGCCGCAAGGTCTTTTACTTTTTTTCTCGTATTTTCTGAAATATCAGGATGATCTTTTAATGCACGGGAAACAGTGGAAATGCTAAGTCCAAGCGTTTGCGACAGCTTTTTCAGTGTGCTTTTCTGCATCAGTAGAAATTAGGATGGTTAGTTTTGGTAGCGGCAAATTATAATATTTTTTTGACAAGGGCATTTTGTATTTCATAATGCTGAAATTCAGGGACGTATCACCCATACCTTTGTGTTTTAATTTTACAAATGAAAAAGTTTTTAAGCCTTACTGTAACAATATTATTTTCCCTGGTTTCCAAATCCCAGTCTATTGTTGGTGATTGGGAAGGTGCACTAAATGTAAATGGTGCAGACCTTACCATTATATTTCACATTACAAAAGACAGCAGCGGAAAAATGAATGCCACATTCGACAGTCCGCAACAAATGGCGTATGGATTAAAATGCAGTGCAGTACTGTTACATGCAGACAGTGTTTTGCTGGAAATGAAATCTTTTGGTGCAATGTATAAAGGTATTCTTGGCACCGGTAATAAATCTATCACAGGCAATTGGTTCCAGGGCGGGGCATCATTGCCACTTAATATGAAAAAGACAAGTGAAGAACCAACAGTAAAAGAGTTAAAACGTCCACAAACTCCAAAGCCGTCTTTCAATTATTTTTCAGATTCAGTAACTTATACCCATGCAGACAGATCAATAACATTTGGCGGTACTGTAACCCGGCCAATGGATAAGGTTTTAAAAAAACATCCTGCGGTGATATTAATAACCGGAAGCGGGCAACAGGACAGGGACGAAACTTTATTTGAGCACAAACTTTTTGCAGTAATAGCAAACCATTTAACTAAGCAGGGTATTATTGTATTGAGGGTTGATGACAGGGGTATTGGAAAAACAACAGGCAGTTTTAAAAATGCCACTTCTGCAGATTTTGCCAATGATGTGGAAGCCGGCATTGAATATTTAAAGACAAGAAAGGATATTGATGTAAATAATATCGGGCTGCTTGGCCACAGCGAAGGTGGCATGATAGCACCCATGCTGGCAGCCAAAAGAAAAGATATAAAATTTATTGTATTGCTTGCTGCACCTGCTGTACCCATTATTGATTTGATGGAACAGCAATCAATGGATGTAATGGCTACCAATAAGATCTCAAAAAACGACCTTGAACAATTCAGGCCTTTTTATAAAAGTGTAATGGCTGCGGCAATTACTGAAAACGATTCTGTAGCAGCAGCAAAAAAAATTACTACTCTCTTTACTGAATGGCAAACCAAAACAAATGCTGCCACGGTAAAAAACACAACAAACGTTACGGATAAAGCTAGTCTTGATGAATTTACCGGTGCTGTAATATCAGAAGTAAAACAACCCTGGTTCAATTACTTTATCAAATTCAATCCTGCTGATTATCTAAACAAAGTAAAATGTGCCGTACTGGCACTGAATGGAGAAAAAGATATACAAGTTGCCGCCATACCAAATACAGAAGCCATCAGGAAAATAATGGTAGAAAAAATAGGTGAAGACATTTAAAGTGCAGGTATTACCTGGATTAAATCATTTATTCCAGCATTGCAAAACCTGCACTGTACAGGAATACATGGAACTGGAGGAAACATTTGCGCCTGAAGCATTACAACTTATAGGAAACTGGATAAAAGAAGTAACCGTAAAATAAAATGCTGCCCAGGGAGTAAACCTGCCATTACCCATTTATTCCCGGAGCAGCTCAAATTTCTGTTGTAATATTTTTACAGTTCAGTTTTATGTTCTACACTGATATTACCTTTTCCGGATACTTTAATATGCAACACATTCCTGGTATCTGAAATAGTAAGAAGATAATCTGTTTGCCCCTCAAATGTAAGTGCAACAGCATTGTTACCCACTTCATATCCGGGATACTTGTTGTTTACCGCTTGCTTTACTGTAAGGGGTAACTCACCCAACTCCAGGGACTTTGAAGAAGCGATCAATATTCCTTCTTCATCATATGCCACATTAAATCTTGTATTACCTACTTTAAATTCCACCAGGTAATAATTGTCTTTTTCTGTCCAATGCACATTAGTGGCACCGGAAAAAGCTTTTGCAAAGGCAGACAAGGCTTTTTCGTTTACTTTTTTATTTGGGTCAGCAGCAAAGCTGCTGGTTGATAACAACAGTACTGCTATTGTTACCAAGGTCATTAATTTTTTCATAACTATACATTTGGTTTTTGAATTATGGCCTTTCGGCATGTTTTTCTTAATGGCATAACAAACATACACGGAGCTGTATCAGCAGTAAATGAAAAATTGACCAATGAAAAGCCATATTTACCGAAGCATTAAAAACGGGTACTGAAACAATCAGGCATTAAGAGCCAAGTATGCCCAATTGCCCATTGGTAAAGCATTGCAGGTGTATTATCAAAAACTGCTTACCACTGTTGTCATTCTGTTAAAATAGTAGAGGAGGTTTTTGTAAAGTAAAAAATCGGGCATTTTGTAAACTTAATATCTTTAGCAGCAAATAGTTTACTAGTTCATGAACCTGCTGGCACATGCATATCTTTCTTTTAATGACCCCAATATTGTAGTGGGCAATATGATCAGTGATTATGTAAAAGGCAAAACTAAATTTTTATACTCTCCCGAAATACAAAATGGCATTACACTCCACAGGGCCATTGATGAATTTACCGACCTGCATGCCGCTACAAAAGAAGCAAAAGAGTTTTTTCAGTGCCGATTACCGGTTGTATGCAGGTGCTTGTATGGATGTAGTGTATGATCATTTTTTAGCAAACGACAGCCATGAATTTGAAAATGAAGAAGCGCTGAAACAGCTTGCTCAAAAAACATATACCATCCTTGAACAAAATAAAATACAACTGCCGGCAAAATTTGCAGCAATGCTTCCTTATATGCAGGCGCAGGACTGGTTATATCACTACAAATTCAGGTTTGGTATTGAGAAAAGTTTTGGTGGCCTTGTACGCCGCTCTGCTTATTTAACCGACAGTGCTACGGCCTTCCATATTTTTGAAACGCATTACGAACCCTTGCAGCAATGTTATAACCACTTCTTTCCGGAAGTTAAAAAAATGGCTGCTGACTGGCTACAGAATTTTACCAGCGGCCCAAAAACAATATAGTGATCATCATTGCTTTTTTTAAAATCAGTTAGCTTTGCACTATAAAATTTTTCTATGAAGCATATACTTTCGATCGTTCTTTTAGTGTCGCTTTCTTTTTCCGCTGTTGCACAAAGCAAAGTGCCGGCTATTGATAAATCTCCAATGGACATGAGCTATTATCCTGTAGGCTACCCCGTTTTAAAAATACAGGATAAGGCAACAGAGCCTTTAGTGGCAAGAGTGATTTATGGCAGGCCGCAAAGAAATGGACGCACTATTTTTGGCGACCTGGTGGAGTATGGTAAAGTATGGAGGCTTGGCGCTAATGAAGCCACAGAAATCGAGTTTTTTCAAGACGTACGTATCAATGGCGCAAGAGTGAAAAAGGGGCGATATACTTTATACTGCATTCCTTACGAAGAAAAATGGACGATGATAATAAACAGGGACACAGATACCTGGGGTCTTTTAAGTATGATGAAGCAAAAGATGTAACAAGGCTTGATGTGCCGGTGGTAAAACAAACTGATATTACTGAATCCATGTCTATGTATTTTGAAAAATCTGCATTGGGTGCATCTTTTAGTAATGCAATGGGATAATGTAAAAGTAAGTTTGCCCATTACTTTTTAAAAATTCATTTAAATAATTTACTATTCCGTCTGTTGGTTAACAGACGGGATTTTTTTTGATATTTACAGCATGTGCGGCATAGCAGGGATAATAAACAGGGAGCCACAAAATGGCATCCAACAGCAAAAACGTTCTTTTGAAAAATATAAAGAGAATGACGGATGTGCTTGCACACCGTGGCCCGGATGGTGAAGGGCAATGGATAAATGACCAGGGTACAGTTGCCCTCGGCCACCGCAGGCTTTCTATTATTGACCTGAGCGATGCAGGTGCACAGCCCATGCAGCGCTCTTTGTTCTCATCGCTTGAAGGAGAAGAAAAAAGATATACCATCACTTACAATGGCGAAATATATAATTACATTGAATTAAAAGATGAGCTGTACAGCAACGGCTACCGCTTTCATTCAAAATCAGATACCGAAGTAATTTTAGCAGCCTATGATTTTTGGGAAGATGAATGCCTTGAAAAGTTGGACGGCATGTTTGCATTTGCCATTTGGGATGCAAAAAAAAGAAAACTGTTTGCTGCCAGGGACCGCTTTGGCGAAAAGCCTTTTTATTTTTATTCGATAAGGAACATTTTGTTTTTGCCAGTGAAATGAAGGCACTGTGGAGTATTGGCATTGAAAAAACAGCAGATAAAAAAATGCTGTTGAATTATTTGCCCTTGGGCTATGTGCAAAATGCCAATGACAAAGAACAAACTTTTTTTGAAGATATTTATTCCTTACCTGCAGCTCACTACCTTGAATTTGACCTTACAAAATTTGACTACGAAGTACATACTTACTGGAAATTAGATAAGGATATAACTGCTGATATTACTGCCGACCAGGCAATTGAAAAATTCAATAAACTTTTTGCCACATCAGTAAGCCGCAGATTGAGAAGTGATGTGGAAACAGGTTCCAGCCTTAGTGGCGGCATTGACAGTTCTTCCATTGTAGCAGGCATTTTTCAAAGCCATACAGTTGAAAAACAACAAACTTTTTCTGCTGTATTCCCCGGCTTTGCAAAAGATGAATCCAAGTATATTGAATCTGCTATTCATCAATTTCACGTAAGCAATTACCAGGTTACTCCCGGTGTGGATGGATTTACTAAACGATTTTGAAAAATTATGCCGTCACCAGGAAGAACCTTTCAGTCATCAAGTATTTATGCTCAATACAAAGTATTTCAGTTGGCAAAACAGCATAATGTAAAAGTAATGCTGGATGGACAGGGCGCTGATGAAACACTGGCTGGCTATAACAAATATATTCACTGGTACCTTCAGCAACTCATCAGCCGCAAAAAATACAAAGCAGCCATGATGGAGAAAAATATTTTTCCGCGCAACAAAACGCCTTTCCGCTGGGGAATCGGGAATTATTTAGCCACCTTGCTTCCTGCACATGCCGCTATTCATCTGGAATCGCAGGAATACAATAAAATAATCAGGCATCCCGACATCAATAAAGATTTTATCAACTCATTGCATGGGAGGGAATGGGAAGGCATACACAAACCCATCATTACAAAGCTGAATGATATTTTATATTTCAATACCACTTCACTCGGGCTGGAAGAATTGTTACGTTTTGCCGACCGGAACAGTATGGCACATGGAGTGGAAGTGCGGCTGCCATTTTTAAATCACCAGTTGGTGGAATTTATTTTTTCGTTGCCGGCTAATTTTAAAATACATAAAGGCTGGACAAAATGGTTGCTGAGAAAAGCGATGGCAAAAAAACTGCCTTCTGAAATTGTATGGCGAAAAGATAAAGTAGCGTATGAACCACCGCAAAAATTATGGATGCAGAACGAAACTATGATAGATTATATACATGAAGCAAAAAAGAAATTAGTTAACAATGCCGTTTTAAATAACAGTGTATTGGATAAACCAGTTGTTCCGGCGGGTGCACATGAAGCAGATAATTATGACTGGAGGTATTTATGTGCGGCGCAGATCTTGTAGGTTTAGCTAGAAGGACGAAGAAGAATTGTTTAGATTTGAGCTTATAAACTTCTTCCTTATTTTTTCAGCATCCTTTACTTCTTTATCCTTCTTTTCTTTTTCATCCTTTTAGCTAACTTTTTTATCCTTCTTTTCTTCTTCAACCTTTTAGCACTTAACTTGCAGTTTCAAATTTACTTTTAATGAGTGCAGAAAATTTAAAAGGCAAAGGCTTGCAACAAAGATCATACATGCAGGTGCAGAGCCCGATCCATCCACTGGTGCGATCATGACGCCAATATTTCAAACCAGTACTTATGTGCAAAGTGCCCCGGGTGTACACAAAGGATATGAATATGCCCGTAGCCAAAATCCAACACGTAAAGCATTAGAAGAAGCGTATGCAGTTTTAGAAAATGCCAACTATGGCTTGGCATTCAGCAGTGGCGTGGCAGCAACAGACGCCGTTATCAAACTAATGAATCCCGGCGATGAAGTGATTGCAGCCAGTGATATGTATGGCGGCACTTACCGCCTGTTCACCAAAATATTTGAAAAGTTTGGCATCAAATTTATTTATGTTGATACCACCAATGTTGACAATATAAAAGCAGTTGTTACGGCCAACACAAAACTTATCTGGTTAGAAACTCCCACCAATCCATTGATGAATATTACAGACATTGCTGCAGTAAGTGTCATTGCAAAAGCTGCCGGTGCTTTGCTTTGTGTTGATAATACTTTTGCTTCTCCTTATTTACAAAATCCCATTGATTTTGGTGCTGATATTGTGATGCATTCTGCCACAAAATATCTCGGCGGGCACAGTGATGTGATACAGGGTTGTTTAGTAATGAATGATAAAGACCTGAGAGAAAAATTATACCTCATTCAAAAAAGTTGTGGCGCTGTTCCTGGCCCAATGGATTGTTTTCTTGTTCTTCGTGGTATTAAAACTTTGCATGTGCGTATGAAGCAACATTGTGAAAATGGAGAGGTGATTGCAAAATGGTTACGCAGGCATCCTAAAGTATGCAAAAGTATCTGGCCGGGTTTTGAAGACAACGCCGGCCATGCTGTTGCAAAAAAACAAATGCGTGGGTTTGGCGGCATGATAAGTTTTACATTAAAAGATGAAAGGTGGAAGCAGCAAATAAAGTATTGTCATCTACAAAAGTTTTTTCATTAGCAGAAAGTTTGGGTGGTGTAGAATCACTGATCAATCATCCTGCAAGCATGACACATGCCAGCATACCAAGAGAAGAAAGGATTAAAAATGGTTTGAGTGATGGATTGATAAGGTTGAGTGTTGGGATTGAAGATGTGGAAGATCTGATAAAAGATCTGGAACAGGCAATTGGATAAATTGATTAAATTTAGGTTATGGAAACAATCATTATTCAGCCGAAAAATAAAAAAGAGCTTGCCTTTGTAAGTGAATTTCTTGAACGTACTAAAATAAAGGCAACCGTAAAGAAGAACCGTAAGAAATCTGGCGGCACTCAAAAAACAAAAGAAGAAATTCTTGATAGTATCGAAAGAGGATATAAACAAGCACAACTACATGCGGCAGGTAAATTAAAATTGAAGACTGCTAAAGAATTACTGGATGAATTATAATGTAATCGTTTCTCCGGACTTTGAGAAAGAACTAAAAACTCTCGTTAAGAAATACCCTTCTTTAAAAAAGGAATACGCTGAATTATATCAATCACTGGAACACACCCCGAACCAGGGAACACCTTTAGGAAAAAACTGTTTCAAAATAAGAATTGCAATCCGTTCAAAAGGTACAGGCAAAAGCGGAGGTGCAAGAGTAATAACACATGTGAAAATAATTAAGCAAACAGTTTATCTTCTCAGCATTTATGATAAGAGCGAACAATCAACCATCGGAGATAAAGAGCTTGAATTGAGAATTAAAAACATCAGGTAGAGTAATGAATCTTATTGAAATAATTGGCTGGATAGGCACCGTACTGATTGTGGGTGCCTATTTTCTTAATATCAACGGCAAGGTTAAAAGCACAGCGGTGCCTTACATACTGGCCAACATTATTGGCGGTATCTGTTTTCCATTTATACGTATGCACACAAAACCTGGCCCAATATGGTAGTAAATGTGGTGTGGGTATTTATTGCCATTGCCGCTTTGATGAAGAAAGATAAAAGAGTTTAAATGAAAGCTGACCTTAAAAAATTTCTTGAAGAAAAATATAGACAATACAATCATCCATCCTTTATTACCGATGATCCAATCAACATACCACATCGCTTTACAACAAAACAAGACATAGAGATCGCTGCATTCTTCGCCTCCATTTTAGCATGGGGAACAAGAAAAGGGATTATCAACTCCTGCAATAAATTATTGAAGGGAATGAATAACCTGCCTTATGATTTCATAATGAATACTGATCTTGATAAAAAGAAAGCCTTTGAACCATTTGCCGGTTTTGTACACCGTACTTTTAATAGCCTGACCTTTGGCATTTATTTAATTTTCTTCAGCATCATTACAAAAACGAAGAAAGCCTGGAAACTGCTTTCAGCAAATGGCTGCAAGCCAGCAGATAACAATATTGAAAAAGCATTGATTGGTTTTCACAACTATGTTTTTGGCTACAGTGAAGAAGCCAAAGAAGAAAAGCATTGCCGGAAACATATTTCAACACCAGAAAAAAAATCTGCCTGCAAAAGATTGAATATGTTTTTAAGGTGGATGGTGAGAAATGATAATAGCGGAGTTGACTTTGGCATCTGGCAAAATATCAAACCCTCACAATTGATTTGCCCTTTGGATGTGCATGTATCAAGAGTGGCCAGGCGTTTTAATTTGTTGCAAAGAAAACAAGATGACTGGCTGGCGGCTACTGAACTCACCGATTATTTAAAAACATTAGATGCAAACGACCCGGTAAAATATGATTATGCTTTATTTGGTCTGGGGGTAATTGAAAAATACTAACTTGGATAAATGGAAAATAAAGAACTGGTAAAGCTGGTTAATAAAGAAATTGTCATTGAACTGCCGGAGCAAATTTCCATGGAAGAGATAAAGGAAAAATTATCTGCACATATTAACCGGCTTATTCAGAACAATTTTGAACAACTGGTAAATTTGCTTTACAGGATCGATGTAAGTGAACCAAAAATTAAATCATTGCTACAGATTCGAGCCAGGAACTAAATGCAGGTGACATCATTGCAGATCTTATTATTGAAAGGCAACTGCAAAAGATACAATCGAGACAGCAGTTTAAACCCAACAACGACAATTTTACCGAAGAAGAAAAATGGTGATAGCTGCTGGTTAATTGAGAATATTTCATCAATATTTAATACCTACTTTTGGCAGCAAATATTAAGCTGATGAAACTTGTTACATATTTAAAAGATGGCCACGAACAACTTGCTGTACTAATTGAGGGGAAATTGTATGATACAGATGCACTGCATCCCGATCTTGCCTATCAGTATGTCAATGTTTTTAAACTATTGGGATGATATGTACCCGGTAGCACTGGCTGCAGAAAAAAGAATAAAAGAAGGTTTGGGAAGATAAATTGCCAACTGTATCATTTTGAAGATGCAATAATACTTGCACCAGTGCCCACACCTACCAGTTGCCGTGATGGTTATGCTTTTCGCCAGCATGTGGCTGCAGCAAGAAGAAACAGGAAAGTAGATATGATACCGGAGTTTGACCAATACCCCATTTTTTATTTTACCAATCACAACAGCATACAAGGGCCTGGAGATATTGTTTGCATGCCCGATCATTTTGAAAAATTAGATTTTGAACTGGAAGCTGCGATTGTTATCTGCAGGCATGGAAGAAATATTCCTGCGGCAGAAGCAGATGACTATATTGGCTGGCTTGATGATAATGAATGATATGAGTGCAAGAAGATTGCAGATGGAAGAAATGTTGCTGAATCTTGGCCCGGCAAAAGGAAAAGATTTTTCAACTGTTATCGGGCCCATGCTTGTAACACTTAGATGAACTGGAAGAGTTTGAAGTTGCCTGTAAAGAAAACCATACCGGCAAAGCATGGAACTTACAAATGAAATGTTGGGTAAATGGCATACAGGTAAGTGAAGGCAATGTGAGTGATATGGACTGGACCTTTGCAGAAATTATTGAACGCTGCAGTTATGGTGTTAATCTTTTTCCCGGTGATGTGATTGGAAGCGGAACGGTTGGCACTGGTTGTTTTTTAGAATTGAATGGAACAGGAAAATTAAATGACCCTAATATAAGGAACAATGGTTACAGGAAGGCGATGTGGTGGAAATGGAAATTGATGGATTGGGAAAATTGAGTAATACTATTGTGAAGGATGAAAGTGATTTTTCGATACTAAAGTTGAAGAAGGTTACGGGTTAACGGGTTACGGGTTTATTGATTGTTGTTTATTTTTTTATCCTTGTAAGTAATTTATTATGGCAACAGTACAATCATTTGAAGAATTGGAAATTTGGAAAAAAGCACAAGACCTTGCTGCGATGGTTTATGGGTTATGTGAAGTCAACCAAAAAATTGCAAAAGATTTTTCATTTAAAGACCAGATTAAAAGAGCCGTTCTTTCCATTTCAAATAACATTGCAGAAGGTTTTGAATACAACAACAATAACTACTTCGTTAAGTTTTTAAGAATTGCTAAAGGTTCATGCGGAGAAGTAAGAAACTGTTTATTGTTTTCATTGAAAGTAAAATACACAACTGAACCAGAAGTTCATAATACGATAGAATTTACAAGATTATTGAGCAAGCAAATTGGAAGTATGATACAATATCTTTTAAAAATTAAAGCTGTAAACTCCGCAAACAAGAAAAACACGTAACCCGTCAACCCGTAACTAAAGTTATGCTCACAATAAATCTAAAAGAACTTAAACCAGCCGAACGCCAAAACTTCCTGCAGCACGCCATTGCTCCTCGTCCTGTTTGCTTTGCATCCACCATAGATAAAAACGGAAACGTTAATCTTAGTCCTTTTTCTTTTTTCAATTTATTTTCTTCCAATCCGCCAATAGTAGTTTTTTCTCCTGCAAGAAGAGTGAGGGATAATACTACAAAACATACATTGGAAAATATATTGGAAGTACCCGAAGTAGTGATAAACATTTGTGATTATGATATGGTGCAGCAGGTAAGCCTTGCAAGTTGTGAATTTCCAAAGGGAATACCAGACGTTCCTACGGAAAGTTATTCCATTCGAATCGTTCGTTTTACCCATGATGCGTTCCGCTGGAACGCAGGCTTG